>JBJXGE010000088.1:0-25584 GCA_046154185.1 Planctomycetota bacterium | reverse complement strand
ATGCCGGAGCTCGTCGGCAAATTTGGACGGGAGGCGGTTGGTGAGGATTTTTCGAGCGGGGGGGCCTGGCGGCTGCGGGATTTTTTGGCGAAAAGCGAGAGTAATTTGCCGCCCAGGGATGAAGTGGTGGCGAGCGGCCAGAGCTCCAGTCGCGGAGCGAGAAATATCGAAGTTGGCGGAGAAGATTCTGGTCCGGGCCGACGTCACGATGGGAGCGGCGGCGGTCTCATCGGATCCGCGCACCACTCCGGAAACCGCACGTTGACGGCGAGGAGGACGCGCATGCGGTAAGTGCCGGACGGGAACTCGATGGTGCGATCGGTCGCGAAGGCGATGAGCGCCTCGCGGTGCTGGCGGCGAAAAGCCTGAAGACTGCGAATTCGCGCAATTCGCACGGATTTGTCCTTCCCGGCCAAGTGGGGGTCGAGGGCGCGGAAGCGCTCGATGCTCGTTGCGCGGTCCGTATGCTTCATGCGCAAGACGTTTCGCAACCCCATGAACTTGAGACCCTGGGCGGCAAACTGGGCGTGCAGATCGCGCTCGCCTTCCGCGAGCCGCGCTTGTCGCATCGAGATGAATTCCTCATCGCTCTTGGCGGCAAACACTGGCGGCTTCGTCAGCACCAGCTCGGCGAACTCTGGCACGTTGCGTGTACGCTTGGAGAAATAAATCTCGGGGCGCGCGATCACTTGAATGCGATTCAAGTCTTGCGGCCAGGACACAACGCCCGGCCACAGGCCGGGCGTCGACACCAGCCGCGAAGACACACCCGAAAAAGGGCCGACCGCGTACACGTTTTCGTCGATGCCCCGCAGGATTTTCGTGATCAGCGCGGTGTGGCGATTCAACCACAACTCGAAGAGCGAAATCTTGCCGAGCGGGTCGGTTGCCACCAGATGATAGTGTGTCCACAGAAACTCGAATGCATGCAACTGCACGCCGTACTTGCTCGCCGCATGCGCCAAACAAAACCGAATCGCCTGCTCGACGATCGGCAGATCGCGCTGCTTGAGAAAGCATTGCCGGAGCGCCGTGCGCCTCGTGATCAGATACGTCGCACCCTTGAGCACCCGCCGTGAATGCATGAACCCCTACGAACGGGGACGCTGCCAAGCGCGGCGAGGATTGCAGAAGGCGTGCCAAGTTCTATCCGCTGAACTAGGGCGCGCGCGGACCAGGTCACCGACCGGATGCGGTCGGGGATAATCCGGGATGATCGGACGATCCGAACTACGGATGATCCGAACTCGGATGATCCGGATGATCCGAACTACGGATGATCCGAACTAGGTTGTGGCATCGATGGATGACGGCGGTCGTCGGGCGTACCCGACGAGCGCGCCGTGATCACGGCGCGCTCGCGAAGGCTTGACTGACTAACGCGAGGGCGGGCCTCGCGCTCGTTTGAAACATGTGCCCGCATCCGGACGATGGAACTACGCCCGTCCGACTGTGGTCGAGGTGCGGCGCGCGCCGCGCGTTTCGGCGCGCGATCGTCGTCGTACGAAGCTGGCGGTCGATTTGCGTGAGTCCGACGGAGCCTGCGCGCCGATTCCCTGGGAAGGCTTGCACGTTGTCGTCTGTACTGCGGAACGCCGTCGGCGCGTTCACACTCATCGAATTACTCGTCGCGCTTTCGATCTTGGCTTTGTTGTCGGCGATGGCGGTGCCGGCCTTGCGCGGCGCGATGGAGCGCGCCGATCAAACGGTCTGTATTGCGAACCTTCGGCAAATGGGCCAAGCGATGAGCGAGTACGTGGTGGACTATGGTCATTACCCGGCGGCCGAGTTGGAGGTGCAAGATGCGGCGTGGCAAGTCGTCGAGCGCAAGCGCTGGTATCACTTGATCTCGCCGTATCTCGACGGCTCGCCGCGTTCGTGGTCATCGGGCCAAAGTCGGGCGACGATCGATCCGGTGAGCGGACTCGCGACGCTCACCATTCCGCCGTCCGAGGACGACAAGGATCCCGCGGCGTTCCCGGAAGTGTTTAGTTGCCCCAAAGCCGCGGGCTGGCGCATCGGTCGCAACGGCGCGTACGGCTACAACCATCAGACTCTCGGCGACGCGCGTGCGCTCCCCGGCAGCGCGAGCGGCCATCGATTGTTTCCCGTACGACCGAACGACCTCGCGGATCGCCAGCGGACGGTCGTGCTCATGGATAGCGCCGGCACTGGCGTCGAACCGTACGCCGATGCGCAACAGCCCGACTCCGCGGCGCTCGGCAATCACTCGTTCACCGTCGATCCGCCGCGACTCCCCGAGCGTGGTGGCACGCGTCTCGGGAGCGACGGTGAACTCGCCGGACTCGGCACGCCGCTCCTTCCATCGCGCCCGCACGCGCGCCACCGCGGTGGCGTCTGCGTGCTATTCGCGGGGCTCAACGTCGAATGGTTGCCGCTCGAAAAACTCACGCTCGACGACTCTTTGTGGAACGGCAGGGGCGTCGCGAGCGAGGCGCCGTGATGGCTTCGATTTGCGGGGTCTAGGGCGTCAAATCGGCCCTGCCCGGCAGTTCTTCAGATACATAAACAGTTTCTTATTATCGACTTAATGCATCGCTGTGAAATCTCTGTGGCGGACGCAGAAATTTCAGGATAGATCCTCCAGCCATGGACAGAGCGAGGTTCTTGACCCGAGTCGTCGACGCGTTTCAAGCCAACCCAGTGGTCGCACTCTTGGGCCCGAGGCAATGCGGCAAGACGACCCTGGCCCGAATGGCCATCGATCGACTTGAGATGGATCGACCTTCGGAGCGGAACTACTTCGATCTGGAGAATCCAACACACCTCGCGCGCCTCAGCACCCCGCTGCTCGCGCTCGAGAATTTGGTCGGTCTCGTGGTCGTCGATGAGATCCAACGCCGGCCGGATCTTTTTCCGGTACTACGCGTGCTGGTCGATCGTCCGGATTGCAAGGCGCGATTTCTGATTCTCGGTAGCGCCTCGCGTGATCTCATCCGGCAATCCGCGGAGTCGCTGGCAGGACGAATTTCCCATATTGAGCTGACGCCTTTCGCGTTGGATGAAGTGGGGATCGCGCAATCCGAGACGCTTTGGATGCGCGGCGGATACCCGCGGTCGTTTCTTGCGCCGTCCGATGCGATCAGCCAGGAGTGGCGCGAAGAGTACATTCGGACGTATCTCGAGCGCGACCTTCCGGCGCTCGGAATCGCGATCCCACCCGCGAGCATTCGGCGCTTCTGGTTGATGCTGACACACTACCACGGTCAGATTTTTAACGCGTCCGAGATCGGACGCTCTCTCCATACCGCGGACACAACGGCCAAACGCTACCTCGACATCCTCACCGGAACGTTCATGATTCGCATGCTGCGGCCTTGGTATGAGAACATCGGCAAGCGACAGGTCAAGGCGCCCAAGATCTATTTTCGCGACTCGGGGATTTATCACCGCCTGCTCGGACTCGCGAATTCCGACCAGCTCTTCCTGCACCCGAAGCTCGGCGCATCTTGGGAAGGTTTCGCGCTCGAGGAAATCACGCGCTGGCTCAACGCGCGAGACGACGAGACTTATTTTTGGGCCGTCCACAATCAGGCTGAACTCGACCTGCTGGTCATCAAGGACGGCAAGCGTCTTGGCTATGAGATCAAGTACACCGATTCGCCTCGCGTCACGCGCTCGATGCAAATTGCGCGAGATTCGCTCCGACTCGATGCATTGACGATTGTTCATCCCGGGAGCGGCAGCGCGGAACTTGGCGCAAACGTGCGGGCTGTCGGGATCTCAAGTCTGCTGAAGGGGTGAAGCGACATCGAATTCGAAGGGGGCGCGCGAACCGGCGAATCCACAGAACCACTATCGAGCTCTTCTCGTCACATCTGATCGTGGATTTCCGGAAGCCAGCCTAGGAAAACCGGACTATCGCCAGCGCGGAAAGTCCGTGCAAAAGCCGGAGCCTTCGTTGTCGTAATAGGAATAGCGGGTGAGCGGGGTCGCGCCGCGACTGCAGGCGGAGGCGTCGATTTCGAGGTCCGGCTCGGTGTCGTCGACAAGCTCTTCGCGGTGATCGGCGACCTGCGCGTCTGGTTTGCCGGCGAGGTTCAAGAGACGGAGGATTTGTTCGATCAGCAGTTGTTTTCTGCGCAAATTCCAGTCTGAAGTCATTCGATCACCTCCGTCTGATTGCGCGTTCGGTTCACGTGGAAAAGTCCGACTGCGCCGAGGGCGCTCGACGCGAATCGCAAAACCGCGGGCAGCATACCTGGCGCCGTATGCAGCCGCCAGATGTTCGGGTTCTGCTGCGTCCACGACGTTCGCGGCGACGCCATATCCGTGTATCGGATCGAGGAGCTCTTCATCCGTCGTCGATTTTTTGCGCCGCGAGCCAGTGACCGGTTGCGGTCGAATCATCCTCGGCCGACCTGATTCGATCGCATCCGTGTTGTTGCGAAGAACGTGGCGGCCGGCGACTGGCATGCGCTTTGATAAGCCGCCACCGAAAAGGAGGTGGCGGGTTGCGTTCGCGAAGAATGACGCGGCAAGTCTCGGCGCTAATAATCATCGGTTGCGGCGTGGCGCTCGGGCTGTCGAGTTGCGCGTTGTCGGACGCGTCGGCGCGCGCAGACGCGCCTGCGAACCACATGCCGACGGCGGTTGCGCCCGCACGTCCGCAGCTCGCGGCCGCTTCGCAACCATCGCCGCGACCGCGGCGTCTCGACGATCGTCCGCACCCGTCGGCGTCGGTGGCTCGCGCCGCGATTGCGCTGCGGTTGAATCGCGTGCCGCTCGGCGACGCGCTGCTGCAGCTCGCGCAAGTCGCGGGGCTGGAACTCGTCGCGGATTCTGGCGCGCTCAACAAGTTTGAACTCACACTCGCCGCGGAAAGTCTCAATCTCGGCGAGTTACTCTCGCACTTGGAGGCGAGTTTTCCGATTCAGATCGAGTGCGCCGGGAAACTGCTGCGGGTCTCGGTCGGCGGCGGCGCGCGACTCGCTCTGCTTATTTATCCGCTGCCAGGGGGACTCATTTTGGCGCCGACGCCGCAGGACTTCGATTCGTTGCGGCAGCTCTCCTTCATTTCCCGCAGCCAACAAGTCGGGAGCGGCGACGCGGCTTTCACTGCGCCCGCGCCGACACCGGAACCGCTCTCGCACATCGAGCAGTTTCTCGCGCGCTTGCCCGAGCTCTTTCCAGGCTCGACGCCCGCGAGTTGGCATCTCGATCGGCAACGCAACGTGCTGGTCGTGCGCGCTGAGCCGCACGTGCTCGATCAACTCGAAGCATGTCTTGCGACGATCTGCGCCGCGCCGTTCCAAGTCGAGATCGAAACGCGCTTTCTCGAAGTGTCGGAAGATCACGTGCGCGACCTCGGTGTCGAGTTGGGGCTGCTCGGCGATTTTCCGCTCGATCGACGGCACGGGGATTCAAACGTCGTGCTCGCGCAACCGAGCGCGACCGCGTTCGGCGTCGAGCCGGCGGCGCCCGGCGTTGCAACCGGCGCGACTTTGTCGGTGTTGGGCCTTCTCACGCAGCCGCGGTTCAGCGCACTTTTGCGCGCCTTCGAGTCAACGGGCGCGGGCGAAGTCTTGTCGGCGCCCGCGGTCACTGCTGTCAACAATACGCGCGCCACGATCGCGATCACGACGAATCTGCCGTTCGTCGAGGACTACCGCCCGGTCTTCAATCGTAGTCTCGTCGCAACCGATGGAATCAGCAGTACGGAAAGCGAAGTCGCGCTCGTCGCTACGATCAACGACGAGAACTTCACGGGGATCGTGCTCAACGTGACGCCGTCGATCGCCGCCGATGGCGCGACGATTCAATTGCGACTGCAACCGGTCGTGCGCGACCAAGTGGATTCCATTCAGATCTCGAACGGCGCGCTCATCGAAGGCACAACCGTGCCCGCGATCAGTCGGCCGATCATCGAAACGCGCTTCATCGATACCCAGCTGAGTATTCCAAACGGCGCGACCGTCGTACTCGGCGGCCTCAAGACGACGACCGAAAGCAAACGCACCGCGCGCGTTCCGTTTATCGGGGCGATCCCACTTCTCGGCCGACTCTTCAGCCGCGAAGTCATCGAACGGGAACGCCGCGACTTATTGGTGTGCGTGACAGCGCGGGTGTGCTGGGAGTGAATGATTCCTTGGAGTCCCGCGATTCTCCCGGCGGTGGGCTGACGCTCGCGACGCTGATTGCACGACACCTCGGTTTCCCGTTGTCACTTCTCGTTCATCCCGCGAAGATACGCGGCTCGTTGGGAACGGGGCGGGCGCGGGCGGAGGGGCCGAATCCCGAGGACGGGCCCAATTCAACACTTGAAAGCAGTTCGCCATGGCGGATGGACGGACGCTGTTGACGCTGAATGTCAACGGCGAAGATTTGAGCGTCGTGTTTCCGACGCACCACACGCTCCTCGAAGTGTTGCGGGAAGAATGCGGCCTGACCGGCACGAAGCACGGTTGCGAACTCGGTGAATGCGGGACGTGTACGGTGCTCGTCGATTCGAAGCCCGTGTTGAGTTGTCTGGTGCTCGCGGCCGAGATGGCTGGCCGTCGCATCGAGACGGTCGAGGGCCTGCAGATCGGCAACGATTTACATCCTTTGCAGTCGGCGTTCGCGGATCTCGGCGCGGCACAGTGTGGATATTGCACACCGGGGATCCTCATGACGGCAAAGGCGCTCCTCACCGAGAACGACGATCCGACGCGCGCGGAAATCTGCGACTCGCTCGCGGGAAATTTGTGCCGCTGCACCGGCTATCACAAGATCGTCGAAGCGGTCGAACTCGCCGGTGCGCACATGCGGGGGCAAACCGGCGCGTGCGTGCGGCGCGCCGCGATCTTCGGTTCGGAGTGGAGCGGCAGCGGCACGACCGGCGGAGGCGCGCCTCGTGACTAAGCCATCGCAAGCGCCCACCGACGTGCGACCGGAGCGCGTCTCTGCTCCCGCGGATACCAAGTCACCGGATCACGCGGAGCGACCGTTGAATCTGATCGGCACGCCGTTTCGACGCGTCGATGGACGCGCCAAGGTGACCGGGCGCACGCAATTCGCCGACGATCTAAAATTTCCGCGCATGGTGCACATGCGGCTCGTGCGCAGCACGGCGCCGCACGCGCGCATCGTCGGCATTAAGCTCGAGCGCGCGGCGGCCCTGCCGGGCGTCCTCGGTTTTCTCACGGGCGCTGATATGCCGAACACCTTTGGCATCTTGCCGGTCTCGCAAGACGAGCACGCGCTCTGCATCGACAAAGTGCGGTTCGTCGGCGATCCGGTCGTCGCGGTGGCGGCGCTCACTGAGGATCAAGCCTACGAGGCCGCGCTCGCAGTCGAGATCGCGTACGAGCCGCTCACCACGATCAGCGATGTCGAGGAAGCGCTCGCGACGCCCGAGCCGCGCATCCACGAATACGGCGACGAAGGCAACCTGCACAAAAAAGTGTCGATGCAGTTCGGCGACGTCGACGCCGGCTTCGCGCAGGCCGACCGCATCTTTGAAGACACGTTTTATTACGAGGGCAACACGCACCTGCCGATGGAGCAGCACGCAAGCGTCGCGCTGCCGGAAGACGATGGTCGCGTCACGATCTACTCGTCGACGCAGACGCCGCATTACTTGCATCGATCGCTCGCGAAAGTGCTCGAAATCCCGGCCGCGCGCGTGCGCGTGATCGCGTGTCCGAACGGCGGCGGCTTCGGCGGGAAGAGCGATCCCTTCAATCACGAGATTTGCGCGGCCAAGATGGCGCTCAAACTCGGGCGCCCGGTCAAGATCGTGCTCAATCGT
The DNA here is from genome assembly GCA_046154185.1 of Planctomycetota bacterium. Lineage (GTDB taxonomy): Bacteria > Planctomycetota > UBA8108 > UBA1146 > JAJFFE01 > JBJXGE01. The sequence goes on along the minus strand of JBJXGE010000088.1, from coordinate 17,831 downwards.
GAAGAAGTTTTCTACTGTCATCGCGGCCGGCACCCCGTGCTCATGGCGGTGCGCACCGGCGTCAAGAAAGATGGCACCTTCACCGCGCAGCATCTGCGCACTGCGCTCGATGGCGGCGCCTATGGTAGCTACGGCGTCGCGAGCACGTATTACACCGGCGCGCTGCAGACCGTGACCTACAAATTGCCGAAGTACCGGTTCGACAGCATTCGCGCCTTCACCAACAAACCGCCGTGTGGGCCGAAGCGCGGGCACGGGACGCCGCAGCCGCGCACGTTGTTCGAAGTGCACATCGACAAGATCGCGCGCGCGCTCGGCATCGATGCCGCGGACTTTCGACTGCGCAGTCTGGTCGAGCCCGGCTCGATAACTGCGAACTACTTGAAGGTCGGCTCGATGGGGCTCGGTCGCTGCATCGAAGCGGTGATCGAAGGCAGCGGCTGGCGCGCGCGGCGCGGCAAATTGCCGCGCGGTCGCGGGCTTGGGCTTGCGTGCGGGTCGTATTTGTGCGGCGCCGGCCTCCCGATTTACTGGAACTTCATGCCGCAATCTGGCGTGCAGCTCAAGCTCGATCGCAGCGGCGGCGTCGCGGTGTTTTGCGGTGAAACCGAAATCGGTCAGGGCTCGGATAGCGTGCTTGCTGCGTGCGTGGCCGAGGTGCTCGGCATCGATCTCAAAGACATTCGATTGTGCGTCGCCGACACGGATCTCACGCCCGTCGACCTCGGCAGCTATTCATCGCGCGTGACGTTGATGGTCGGGAACGCCGCCGTGCAAGCCGCCGAGCGCGCGCGCGAGATCATCGCGAAGGCCGTGGCGGACAAACTCGAAGTGCCGGTCGCGCGACTCGTCTTCGCGGAAAGCCGCGTCTTCGACACCGAGGACCCGACGTGCGGCATGTCTTTCGCCGAAGCGGTGCAAACTGCCGAATCGCGCTCGGGCACGCTCGGCACGACGGGCTCGTACTCGCCGCCGCGTTCGCCCGGTCGTTATCGCGGCGCCGGCGTAGGACCGTCGCCTGCTTACTCGTACTCGGCGGCGGTCGTGGAAGTCGAGGTCGATCCTGAGACCGGGATCTACCGCATCGAGCACGTGTGGATGGCGCACGATGTCGGAAAGTGCATCAATCCCGCGCTCGTCATGGGGCAAATCGAGGGCAGTGTCTACATGGGGCTCGGCGAAGTGATGATGGAAGAACAGGTTTTTCGGCGCTTACCGCCAAAGCGCTCGCATGCGCTTGTGCACAAGCATCCATCGCTTCTCGAGTACAAGAGCCCGACGTTTCGCGACATGCCACCGGTCACGACCTACATCATCGAAGACCCAGATCCGAACGGCCCGTTTGGCGCCAAGGAAGTCGGGCAAGGGCCACTATTGCCGATGATGCCGGCGGTTTTGAACGCGATCTTCGACGCCGTCGGCGTGCGCATCGATCAAGTGCCGGCGGCGCCGCACATGATTTTGGCGGCGCTCGAAGATCTCAAGAAAGGTCGCCCGGGGCGCTACGGCCCCAAGAGTTTTCCGACCGTCGATTTTGGCCAACCACTCTTGGTGCCGACTCGCGACGAAGGCGGCGATGGTCAGGCCATCAATCAGGAAGAGGCGGGCGTGCGCAGCGGCGTTGGCACGATGCAGGATCGCGACGCGGAACGACGTCGGAAGGGGCGAAGCTGATGCTGCGACTGCCGACGTTCGAACTCGAGCAACCCGCCACGTTGAGTGAGGCCGTGCGCACGCTGGCGGCGGCCGGCGCGCCGGCGCGCGTCGTTGCCGGCGGCACCGATTTGTGGCCGAACATGAAGCGTCGGCATCAGCAGGCGAGGACGGTCGTGTCGCTGGCAGGCGTGCGCGAATTGTCGGGCGTGCACGGCATGGCGGGGCGCGAATTGCGCGTGGGCGCAATGACGACGCTGAGCGATCTTGCGAGCCACTCGCTCGTGCGAGCGAGTTGGCCCGCACTCGCGCGCGCGCTGACGAGTATTTCTTCGCCGGTGTTGCGCAACATGGGAACCATCGGCGGCAATCTTTGCCTCGACACGCGCTGCACGTATTACAACCAGAACGAAGAGTGGCGGCGCTCGATTGACTACTGCATGAAAGCGGAAGGCACCGTGTGTTGGGTCGCGCCAGGCTCGCCGCGCTGTTGGGCGATCTCGGCGAGCGACTCGGCGCCCGCCCTGTGCGCGCTGCGGGCGCGCGTGCGGCTCGTATCGAGCGCAGGCGAGCGTGTCATCGATCTCACCGAACTCTATCACGACGACGGCATGAGCTACTTGCGCAAAGACGAGCGCGAGATTCTCGTCGAAGTGATCGTGCCGCCGGCCGAGCGATGGTCGAGCGCATTTTGGAAACTGCGGCGCCGCGGGTCGATCGACTATGCCGTGTTGACGGTGGCGCCGGCGGTCGAGCGCGACGCGCACGGCGTCGTGACGGCCGCGCGAATATTCATGGGGGCAGTCGCCTCGTGCCCGGTGCGAGCGAGCGAGGCCGAGGCTGCGCTCGTCGGCAAACCGCTGAACGCCGAACATATTGCCGAGGCCGCGCGGCTCGCGCGGAAGTCCGGGTCGCCGCTCAATAACACGGATTTCGTCCCACAGTGGCGAAGCCGCATGATCGAACTCTACATGGAAGCCGCGCTCCGCGAGATCGCCGGGTTACCGATGGAGCGCTTGCCGCCGCAACACGCGTGAGCGCGCGTCGTGCTCGCGAAAGAGCCCGACGAATTTCCGCTGACGGCTTCATCTTTGCATGGTTCTTCGCGTCGACGCGACGACGCACTCGAGCGGCGTCGGAAGCGTCGTTCCGCGAACGAACGGTGGCTGATTCGCGGACAGTTCTGGAGCGAGCGCTCGAGCGGCGTACTGAGATGAGGTGTGAGGTGGATGTTGTTGGTCGTCATTGCCCCTGGCTCTTGATGGCTGTGTTCGCGGCCACCTCGGTTGTGGCGCAAGATCCGCCCGCGGCGGAAGGGTTGCCGGAGTTCGCGGCCGTCATCGCCGGTGTGATCGATGCGCAGGGCGGACGCGAAGCCCACGAGAAAATCAAGAATCGAACCTTGGTCGGGAAAGTCATCATCGGGGAGAAGCCGCGCGCGACGATTTCGAGCGTGACCGACAACGTGGGCAACTATCTCGAAGTGCTCGAGTTCGACGGCGCGACCCGACTGGAAGAGGGGCGGAACGGCGAACTCGCCTGGCAACGAGACCCGGTGCAGGGCGCGCGGCTCAAACGCGGCGCGGAAAAAGCGCAGGCGGCGCGACTAGCGGAGTTGCATCCGGTGCTCGCGCTCGAGCGCCACTTCGTCGAACGCAAAGTGGAAGCGATCGCCTATCTCGGCGAGCGGCGTTGCACCAAGTTGAAGTTGGTTCCGAAGGAAGGGGATCCGGAGTTTTGGTTTGTCGGTCCCGACTTTCTCGTGGCTCGCATCATCCTCAAGGTGACTTCGCCGGCCGGCGACGCCGAACTCACGATCGACTTCAGCGACTATCGCGCGGTGGACGGCGTGCAGCTCGCGCATCGTTGGCAGATCGTGCGCGGCAAAGAGAAGCTCGATGTGATCGTGGAAAAATACTCGCACAATGTCATGAAGAGCGATGCCGATTTGACGTTACCCGCCGACGTCGAAAAGCTCCCGCGCGAAACGCCGGAAGCCAAACCGCCGGAGCCGGCCGACAAACCGGTGGAGCGTCCGGCCGGCAAGGACTAATCAGCCGTTACTTTTTCGTCGCTTCGAGACGGCGGCTGCAAATCGCCCACCACATACCGAGATCGCCGACGAAATCCTCGACTTTGCTTTTCTGTCGCTGGACACCCTCCGGAGTTGATCGTACGTACCACTGCACGCGCGCGTCGAGCGTGAGTTCTTGATCATCCTGGAGTCGCACCATGATCAAGAACGGTTCTGACTCATTCGCGGTGCCGAGGAAGAAACTCTCGCTTTCGGTCGGAACACGCGCTTCGACCGGGGGCCCAAGGTGCGCCGGAAGCTGCGACACTTCAACCGCGCGAAACTTGCGCTTTTCGAGCCAATGGCAAAACTCGTCCTTGAGGTCTTCCATCAGCGGCCGGGCGCTATGAGCCGCAGTCCCCGTGAAAGCCTGATAAACCTGGCCACCTTGTCTCAGCACGGCGGTTTGTTGGCAGCTCGTGATCGAGCCGAGCACGAGAAGAAGCATCAGGCAGTTTCGCACGGGCACCGCTTTCTCGGAATGCGATGGATGATGAGGAACGCGGCTGAATTCGAATTCGACGTCGGCGCGACATTCGAGCACGATGCCGACGCGGGTTGCAAGTCGAGCGCGGCGCGGATTCGCGCGGGCTTTCCTCTATTCAGCGCGCGCCGAGATCGCTAGTTTTGTCGCGTTCTCGAAACCGCCGCTTGCAGGCTCCGTTGGAGAATCTCGTGCTTCGTCCGACTTACCCGTACTACGTCGCGAATGAGCCGCGCGCGGCAAACACCGAACTCGAAGTTCGCGACAAATTCACGGGCGCGGTTGCGACGCGCGTTGCGCTCGCCTCCGCACCCGTCATCGACGAAGCGATCGCCCAGGCGGTCGCGGCGCTCGAGCCGATGCGCGCGCTCAAAGCCTATGAGCGTCAAGCGGTGCTTGATCACTGCGTGCGCCGATTCCGCGAACGCGCCGACGAACTGGCGCTCGCACTCTGCATCGAAGCGGGCAAGCCGATCAAGGACGCGCGGGGCGAAGTCGCGCGCCTCATCGACACCTTTCGAGTGGCGGCGGAAGAGTCCGTGCGCATCGGCGGAGAAGTGTTGCCGCTCGACATCAGCGCGCGCGCGGCGCAATACACCGGGATGTGGAAGCGCGTCCCGATCGGCGTGTGTTCGTTCATCTCGCCGTTTAATTTCCCGTTGAACTTGGCGGCGCACAAAGTCGCGCCGGCGATCGCCGCTGGGTGTCCGTTTGTGCTCAAGCCGGCGAGTCTCACGCCGGTCGGCGCGCTGTTGATCGGCGAGATCCTCGCCGAAACGAAACTCCCGCGCGGTGCGTTTTCGATTTTGCCGTGCCGGCGTGATGGGGCGGAGTTGTTCACGACCGACGAGCGCGTGAAGCTCCTCAGTTTCACGGGTTCGCCGGGCGTCGGTTGGGAGCTGAAGGCAAAGGCCGGCAAGAAGAAAGTAGTGCTCGAACTCGGCGGCAACGCTGCCGTCATCATCGACCGCGACAGCGACCTCCAAGACGTCGTCGAGCGCGTCGTGTTCGGCGCGTTCTATCAATCGGGACAGAGTTGCATCGGCGTGCAGCGCATCATCGCGCATGAAGAAGTCTATGCGCAGTTCCGCGAGCGACTCGTCGCCGCGACGCGCGCGCTCAAGATGGGAAATCCGCGTGACGAGGACACGTTCATCGGTCCGATGATCTCAGTCGCTGAAGCCGAGCGGCTCGATGGTTGGATTCAAAGTGCGGTTGCGGGCGGCGGGCGGCTCTTGTGCGGTGGCAAACGCAACGGCGCGATGCTCGAAGCGACGTTGCTCGAAAATGTCGCGCACGATGCCGAACTGCGCTGCGCCGAAGCGTTCGGTCCGGTCGCCGTGCTGTCGAGCTTTCGCGACTTCGACGCGGCGCTCGCCGAAGTCAACGACAGCGACTTTGGACTCCAGTGCGGGATCTTTACGCGCGACATCTACAAAGCGCATCGCGCGTGGGATCGCCTGGACGTCGGCGGCGTGATCATCGGCGATGTCCCGTCGTGGCGCGTCGATAACATGCCCTACGGCGGCGTCAAAGACAGCGGCCTCGGCCGCGAAGGCGTGCGCTTCGCGATCGAGGACATGACGGAGTTGCGGTTGATGGTGCTGCGGACGAAGTGAACGGTCACAGATTCTGCCCTGAAGTCGTGCATTTCCTAGGATCGATTCACGCCCCATGAGCCGCTATCTCGCCGAGGCGCTCGGCACTTTCGCGCTCGTCTTCGCCGGCACCGGCGCGATCGTCATCAATGACGTGAGCGGCGGGACCGTCACCCATGTCGGCGTGTCGTTGACGTTCGGGCTCGTCGTCATGGCGATGATCTACGCGTTCGGGGAAGTTTCCGGCGCGCATTTCAATCCGGCGGTCACGTTGGGCTTTTGGTTGGCACGGCGATTCCCCGGCCGGTCGGTGTTGCCCTATTTGTCGGCGCAACTGGTCGGCGCGCTCGCTGCGAGCTTCGTGTTGTGGTTGATGTTCGGCGATCGCGCCGCTCTCGGCGCTACGTTTCCCGCAGCATCGCCTTGGCAGTCCTTCGCGCTCGAGGTTGTGCTCACGGCGATATTGATGACGGTGGTTTTGAATGTATCGACCGGCGCTAAAGAAGTGGGCGTCTTGGCGGGCGTCGCGGTCGGCGGCGTTGTCGCCTTCGAGGCGCTGTTTGCTGGCCCCATCAGCGGCGCGAGCATGAATCCGTTTCGTTCGCTCGCGCCAGCTGTCGTCGCGGGAGATGTGCGAGATCTGTGGATCTATCTCTGCGCGCCTGTCCTCGGCGCCGCGCTCGCCGTGCCGCTTTGGCGCGCGACGCGACCGCAAGGTTGAGGCGCCCGCTCGCTGCGCGGTTCCGGTCCGACAGTTAGGAAAAATGGAAACTCCCTAGGCCAGTCGGGTCGGTTCGTGCGTGTATTCTCGCGGTGGCACCACCCAACGGATTGGGATCCTTGTGGACGAGTCCGAAGAACTGCGCGCGGTTCGGCGCGGAGACGCGAGCGCCTTCGAGGCTCTGTACACGCGTCATCGAATCGCCGTGTACCGCTATGCCTGCACACTGACGAGGCAGCGGTCCGATGCGGACGACCTGTTCCAGGACGCGTTCCTCGGCTTCTTGCGCAACGTGCAGGAAATTCGCTCCGCCGATCGAGTGCTGCCTTACTTGCTGCGATCCATTCGGAATCGCCACATCGATTCGAGACGGCGCGCGGCCAACAAGAACGAGTCGCTCACTGCGGCCGAGGTGCGCGCCGCTGGCTCCGCGCCCTGGCAGCATTCGGAGGAAGTCGAGGGTCTCAAGCAAATCGCGCTCGCGCTGCAGCAACTTCCAGAGGAGCAAGCCGAAACCGTGCGGCTTCGCATCTACGGCGAGCTCAGCTACGACGACATCGCGATCGAGCACGCGGTGCCGGCGGCGACGGTGCGCACGCGATTTCGGCTCGCGCTCGACAAGCTGCGACATCTGCTTGGAAGGAGCGTGCGGGATGTCTGATCGCGAGCTCGAACAGTGGTTGCGCGACCAAGTTCCCGATGGTCCGTCGGCGGCGCTCGACGCGCGCGTCATCGCCGCTGGCCGGCGCGCGCTCGCTGGTCGGCGGCAACGGCGCGCCGGCGCGGCGGCCGCGGCGCTGATTCTCGTCGGTCTCGCCGCGCTGAGCCTCGGCCGAGACCGAATAGCCGGCGACGCCCTGCGCACGGCGCACGCGGCGCAACGTATCGATGTGGCCGAGCATGGTTACTTCGAACTGGGCGTTGGCAGTCGCTTTGCCCATGCGACGCCGGCGCCGCGCCTGCGACTCGAACTCGGGACGGTCGAAGTGCACGCGGTGCACGCGCCCCTAGTTGTCGAGTTGCCGGGCGACGCGCGCTTTCACATCGAGCGCGGCGTCGGCAGCGTCCGAATTTTCGAGCAAGAGGAGCGAGACGTGTCTCAAGCAAATCAGCAAGAGCAGACTCTGCGGCAGAACCGTTCGTGGCCGCGCAAGTCGTTGGTTGTCGTCCTTTCGTTGGCAGCGCTCGGCATCGGGTGGGTCGAACTCCAGCACGAGGTTCTCCAGGTCGATGGCGGCAGTGAGCACAAGTTCATCGCAATCGAGGGTCTTGGCGCCAAGACACGACTCGTCGCGAGCACCGCTACGAATTCGAGCCCGGTCGCTCAGCCGCTCCGTGTGAATCCTGACACGGAGGCCGCGGACGCGAGTCCGAGGCCGGAGAACGATTCAGCACTTGTGCGCGGGCGAGTCATCGATGGCGTCACGAACGCCGCCATCGAGGGCGCGAAGGTCGCGTGGGTGCGCCACTGGGACGAGAGTCGGGTCGGCATGCTCACGCTGCGCAGTGCGAGTCGTCGCATGATTCGGGGCGTCGCGGCGAAAGACTTGACCGTCGAACTCGATGGATCGCGCGTCGACCTCACGGGCATCGTTCCGGCGCGCGAGGGGCCGCGAACCGAGATCGTGGCGGAATCGGAGTGCGATGCCGACGGCATGTTCACACTCCCGCCGCAAGCGCAGCCCGGCGATTTCTTGCGCGCGCGGGCGAGTGGCTACGCACTCGGGCGTTTTCCATTCGGTCCAGAACAGGTTGCCGCCGCGGATTCGCCGCCGATCGAGCTTCAGCTCACGCCGGAGTGCGTCGTGCGAGTCGATCTCGCGCCAATCGACGGCGCCCCGCTCAAGGGCGGCGGGACGTTTACCTTCGCCGAGTTCACGACTCCGCTCGGTGTCGCGGATTGGACGGTGAGTTGGGACATGCGACCCGAGCCGAATGGCGCATTCGAGCTCGTGATCGGCGAGCCAGCGGAGCTCGCGCTCAAAATCTGGGCGCAGGGTTACGCTGATGCGACGGCGTCCGTGCGCGCTAGGCCCGGCGAAACCCGGTTGACGATTCCGCTCGAACAGCACGCGCATGTGTACGGCCACGTCACTAATGCCGCTGGCGATCCCGTGCCGCGAGTTGCGATCCACGTGATCAGCACGAAGCGCGGGCTGTTTGGTTCTAGCGAGAATCACGTGAGCAGCACGACGAACGCGGAGGGGTTTTACCTCGCGAACACTTACGCTCCGGAAGTCACTATCGCACTGCAGGCGGACGGCTTTGTACCGATCAGCCAGGTCGTGAAGCCCGATGGCAATGCGCTCGATTTCGTGCTCGAGTCCGCCGATGCCTGCTCGCTCAGCGGGCGCGTGGTCGACGAGTTTGCGGAGCCGCTCGCCGGCGTCGATCTGCGCATGATCAACGATGGTCCCGGATTGATTCGTGCCTATCGCGGTGTGTCCGACGAGAGCGGCGAGTTCGACGTCTCCGACATGCCGCCTGGTGCGTACACGTTGAGCGCCGAGATCCGTTTCGCGATGGAACTCGATCCAACGAGCGGTGAGTCGCGCCGCGCGCCGCTTCCCGAACATGTAGTGCACGTGCCGGTGCGGATGCAGCAGATCCGACTCGAAAACGGCGAGCAGCGCGTCGGCGTCGAAGTGCGGCTACCGGCGGGCGGGCGCATCACCGGCAGGTATCGCGGCGCGGATGGCGCCCTTGGCGCCTACGAATGGATCGCGCTCTATCGGCCGGCGGTTCTCGGCGGAAGTCACGAACTGCTCGCGAGCACGCGGACCAGTGCCGACGGCGGATTCGAATTTCTCAGCGTGCCGTCTGGCACGCTCGCGGTCGCCACCTCGGACGCCGAAGGCAAATACCGCCTGCTCACGATGCACGGCGCCGAAACACATGTCGTCGAGTTTGGTTCCGCGCCCGCGTCAGTGACCGGCGTCGTGCGGCGCGAAGGTCAAGCAATCACGACGGCGGCTTTCGCACTCGGCCGCGTCGTCGAGGGCGAACTCGCCGACACTCGCCTCGGCAGCCTTGACGCCGATGGCAGATTCAAGGCGAGCGATCTCCCGTGGGGACTCTATCTGCTTCACATCAGCGACCCCACCACGGGAACCGCGATGCTGCGGCGCTTCGATCTCGACCGCGCGCAATTCGACCTCGAGCTCGCTTGGCCACGTTCGGTCGTGACGATCAAAGTCCAGGGCGCACCGGTTGCCGCCGGCACGCGCGTGCGCCTCACGCTCGTCGCGATCGACGAGCTGCGCCTCGAAGGCGTCGTGCCGCCCGGGCATCTCGCGATCGCGAGCGCAACGAGCGCCGACGGCCGGACATTTACGCTCGGCGGCGTGGCTCGCGGCCGCTATCGCGTGCAGATCGATGGCGCAAGTTCGAATGTTGAACTGACGGTCGACGATGAGAATGCGGAAATGGTGGTCGAAGTGCCGAACCCATGACTCGTCGCGCCGCCGCGTCGGTTCGATAGGTGGGATGAAACGCGCAGACCCAAGGCTGACCCTCGCGGGTCTGCCCTGGGTCTGTTTTCTTGCGCTGCGTGACGATTACGTCAAGAAGTTCAAGTAGTTGTACGTCGACCCGGTGAGTCCCGACCAGCCTGGGATGATCGTGTTCAGTTGACCCGGCAGATCGAAGTGGCGGTCTATGATCTCTGCGAGCACCGCGCGGAAATCGGTGCGCCGCGCGACGTAGCGATCGTTCGAAGTCGAGAACATGTCGCCTTGCGCCCAAGTGCTCGCATCGCAGTTGTAGACGCCGTTATTCACGGCGCCGCCAGCAACGAACACGGCCGACGCCTCGCCGTGGTCCGTGCCTTCGCTCTGGTTCTCTTCCGAAGTTCGACCGAACTCGGTGAGTGTGACCACCACGGTGTCGTTCCAGATACTCGTCGGCTCTTGCAAGTCGAGGAACACCGAACGCATGCCGTGTCCGATCACCGACAAGCGCTCGGCGTGCGCGCCCGTCGCCGCGCCCTGATTCGAGTGGGTGTCGAAACCATCGAGTTGTACGCCTGCGACGCGGCAGTCCGTTTCCTTGAGCAACTGCACGGCATCCTTGAGCCGCTGGAAAAACGTGAATGCCGATGACGAACTGAAGCCTTCCGGCGCCCCTGATGTCGGGTACGTGGCACCCCCGTACGGGACGTAGCTTGCCGGATTGATGCCGAGGCTGAGCAGGTGATCGAGGTTCGCGCCGAGCATCAGCCCGGTGTTGCGCACCGTGGCGTCGTACGCCGTGCCGTCGGGCGGTTGGCTGTAGATGCCGAGCAGGCCCGATCCGCTATCGCCACCGGTTGGCAGTGCGCCGAGTAGCTTGACGTCGGCTGCCGACGTGCCGATCGTGTAGGTCGCAAGGTTCGGGATGTGCGCGAGCACGCGGTTGCCTTGAAACAGTAACTGATGCTGGCCAGTGTTGCTCGACGCTGGGAGCGGGTGCCCAAGCAATCCGGATTGCACATCGATCAGTCGGTTCGCCCAGCCCGTCTTGTTGCTCTCGTTCCCCGGCTCGCCGTTCTCCCAGAATTGCTGACTCTCGAAGTGCGAACGAGATTGGTTGGCGTAGCCGATGCGGTGCATCACTGCGAGATCACCCGCCAAGTACACTTCGTGCAGCTTCTGTAGCGCCGGGTGCAGCTCGGCAAAACCGTTGAGCGGCAGCGATGTGCCCGGCGGAATGTACAGAGTCGGTCGATTCGTCGTGTTGTAGCTGGAGTCGCCATGCGGAATGACGGTGTTGACGCTGTCGTCACCGCCGCGCATGAAGATGATCAGCATCTTTTTCGTGCTGCCTGGGACGCCGCCCGCCGCGAGCAGCGAACGTTGGAAAAACGGATTGCGTAACACGGGAGCCAGGGTGCCCAGCGCCAGCCCGGCCGCGCCAACCTTCATGAAGCTTCTGCGGTTTAAAGGATTCACGGTTCCGCTTCCTTACTGTTTATTGGCTTGGGGGTACGAGGCGAGGAGCGCCGCCACTTTCTTGACGCGCGCGACATGGTCGGCGGTGCCAGGCACGAGTGGCGTGGCAACTCCGGTGTCGCTAGTGCTCAAGAAATCGATCGCAAGCTGCCGGTCGATGACCGAGAAGTTCGACTGCATTAGCACGTCGAGGAAGAAGTCCACGATTTGGTCGGCGCTCGACAGCGTCACACCGTAGTCCTGGAGCAGCGAAATGAGATCGTAAGTCGGTTCCGACGTCGTGCCTTTGTAGATGATCTGCGCGTACGTGATGCGCTCAAGCAACTTCGCGGTTGAGCCGAGGCTGTCCGACTCGGGGAATCCGTCGGGCGTGCTGAAGTTGAATGGCAGATGGTTGAGTCGTGACAAACTCGTCACGACGCTCGTCGCATTGGAGACGCCGTCGTAGGCGCGCAACATCGAAATGAGGCTCTCCATCGGCGTCTCAATTTTGTTCCAGCGGAAAGTCGCGCCGAGGAATTCATTCGAGGTCAGAATCGTGTCCATCACGGCAGTCAGATCACCGTCGGTCGCCAGCCACGTTCCGATGCAGGCCGCGAGCAGCGCGGGCGGAACGGAGTCACTGACGAACTTGCTAATCAGCTTGCTGGAGACGTACTGGGCAGTATTTTGAATCCCCGCGAGGTGCTCGAGCACCATCATGCCATCATTGATGCCGGCGAGCGGCGCGCTCGCCATGCTGCCGGCGGGAATGATGAGCTGCGGAATCGCGCCGCCGAACAGAATCTTTTGGCCGTAATCGTGATTGGCCGGCTCGAAGTGGAAAGCCCAAACCCCTGCCGGGTTCTCGGGCAAGAGACACGGCGCATGCGGATTATCGACATCCGCCGCGGCGACCTTGCAAATCGTCCACCCGGTGAAACAGCGCGCCAATTCCTCGATGTCGTTTTGCGAGTAACCGCCGCTTACGCCGACTGTGCTCAATTCGAGCAACTCGCGCGCGTAATTCTCATTCGGGCCGCTCGCGACGTTGCTGATATTGTCGAGGTAAATCAGCATCGCGACGCTGGTCGCGCTTTCGACCAGCAAATCATGAAAACTACCGAGCGCACCGGCGCGGAACGCTTCGCTCTCGTTGTACTCCTGCAACACAGCGACCGGAGTCGCGAGCGCCGACGACGGGTAGACTTGCGCGCCCGTCGATCCTTCGAGGTTCCGGAAATGGTTGTACACCGTCCAATAGTACGTATTGAAGTGGTTGTTCCAAAAGTCCGTGAGCTGTTCGAGTAGCTGCTTCTCGCTGTAGCAACCCCGGATGATTTGCAGCTCGTAGAGATCGTTGAGATTCGATTGCGGAGTGATCGCTGCGAGCAAGGAGTTCAAGAGCGCGTTACCGCTCTCGTCGATACTGTCCGGATCGAGCTGCTCTGCGATGTAAGGCAACGCTCCACCCGTCTCGACGGCGTCGAGCAACTCGCGCGTCGGACCGTACGCAACGCGGCGGAGCACGTGCCCGGCGAGATCGCGATCGGTGGTGCCGACGCACGGCGGATAACTATTGCACGTCAAAATGGAATCGAGCGTCGGGTCGTTGCCGCACGCGGCGAAAGGCGGTGGTGGCGGCGGCCCGAAGCTGAACAAGTGCGTGAGCAAATTGACTGGGTCGGCGATGTTGAGCGTCTCGTCGTCATTCACGTCGCCCGCGTCGCGACAAGTGAGCACGGTCGCCGGTCCGCCGCCGGGGGGAAACAAGAATCCAAGCATCGCCACCGCGTCGGCGATGTTGATCAATCCGTCGGTATTCGCATCGCCGCGTCGAAACGCGTTGAATCCGCCGAGCGGCGTTGGCGTCGGACCGATGCTGGCGATTTGCGCCGACGCCATTGTGCAAGCGAACGACACCGCGCAGCCCGCGATGGTCGCCAACAGAAACCTAGGTTGTGTGTTCAATGGTCCTGCCCTCCTACTCCGAGTGCTCCGTTGAAGAGCGACTCGCCAAGACACTGGTAGAGTCACGAACGCCATGTCCTTTCCTTTCAGTTCTTGTTTCGGTTTCAGCCCCGCTCCAACCCTGCAAATAGCGCACGTCGCGCGCCAATTCACGGACGGATAAATACGGCGTCATGGTACCCAGCGAGGTGCGCAAGTAAAGCAGGAACTTAGGGAGCGGCGCGGCTGCGAGCGAGGAGTGTCCTGTATTCCAGCATAAAAGCGCGGCATACGCGCGGCGGCGTGATAACTAAACCGGGGCTTGCTCGCAGGCGACGTGATCGAGGCGAGCGACCGGGTCGCGGCAAGTTCGGACGAGCGCACGCTCGAACTCGTCCGCGTTCATGAGCGACGGCCGTTTACCGAGTGAGTAGCGAACAATGTGACAAATCGCCGCGACGCCATCGCGCCACGTGATCTTCTTTCCCTCTTCATAGCCGCGACCGTAATAGCGAATGGGCACCTCATGGATGATGACCGGCAAACGCGCGAGCTTCGCCGTGATTTCCGGCTCGAAGCCGAAGCGTCGCGAGTCGAGCACGATGTTTTGAAGCACCGGGCGCTTGAATGCCTTGTAGCAAGTCTCCATGTCCGTGAGGTCGAGATTGGTGAAACAGTTCGAAAGGAAGGTGAGGAACTTGTTGCCGAGCGAATGCCAGAAGTTCAGCACGCGGCGTCCGCCGTATTGAAATCGCGAACCGTACACGACGTCTGCAATCCCGGCCTCGATGGGGGCGAGGAGTTGCGTGTAGTCCTCGGGGTCGTACTCGAGGTCAGCGTCCTGCACGATGATGATGTCTTTGGTGGCGGCGGCGAAGGCGCGCTGCAGTGTCGCGCCCTTGCCGCAATTCTGCGGCTGGTAGATGACGCGGATTTCCGGATCGGTCTCGTACGCGGCGAGCATTTCGCGCGTGCCATCGGTCGAGGCGTCATCGACAATGATGATCTCTTTGTCCCGATCGACGGCCTTCACCTTGCGAACGATCTCCGCCAGTGTGTCCCGCTCGTTGTAGACGGGCATCGCGACCGAAATGCTGAGCCGGCGGTCGGTCGCGGCGATCTGGCGCTGGGACATGGCGTTTCGTGCGCTTTCAGGTGGAAACAGTCGTACCATCCGCTCTATCCTTCGGTTCGCGGACCGTTGAGCTTGAGATGGTGCTGACGAGCGGCGCCTTTTTGCCGCGGACTTTCCCAGATTGGCCGTGTTTCCGTTTCAAAACGGCGTCGTACTTTCCTACAATCCCGCGCTTACCTGCCGGCCATCTCGCGGGCCGGAACTGAACGGCTCGTCGCCGGTGCGCCGCCGGCCACGCGCCTGCAGCGCGCGGCGCCAAGGAACAACATGCGCAAGCCCGTCCTCCTCATCACCGGTGCAAGTGGCGAGATCGGCCAGGGACTCATCGATCACTTCGCCGCCGCCGGTACGCATCAAATCGTGACGCTCGATCTTTCCCCGATTCATGAGCGCCAGCGCTCGGTGGTGAGCGCCTGTCTCGAAGGTGATATTCTCGACAAGCATTTGCTCCAACAAATGGTGAGCCAGTACGAGGTGCATGAGATCTATCACCTCGCAGCATTGTTGAGTACCCGCGCGGAATACTCTCCAGAGCACGCGCACGCCGTGAACGTCGAGGGCACGCTGAATCTTCTACAGCTCGCGCACGAGCAATCACGCTGGCACGGCTCGACCGTACGGTTCTTGTTTCCGAGTTCCATCGCGGTTTACGGTTTGCCTGATCGCGCCACGAAGGAGCGTGCGGGTCGCATTCCCGAGACGTCCTTTACGTTGCCAACGACGATGTACGGCTGCAACAAACTCTATTGCGAGCATCTCGGTCGTTACTACACCCAACACTTTCGGCAACTCGCGGCCGAGGCACCGCCGAGCGGCGTCGACTTTCGCGCGCTGCGCTTTCCCGGACTTATCAGCGCGATCTCGGTGCCATCCGGTGGCACGAGCGACTACGCGCCGGAAATGATTCACGCGGCGGCGCGCGACGAAGAGTACGCGTGCTTTGTCGATTCCGGCGCGGCGTTGCCCTTCATGGCAATGCCGGACGCGATCCGCGCGCTCGTGCAGCTCGCGGGCGCACCGGCGGCACGGCTCACGCAACGCGTCTACAACGTCGGCGCGTTCAGTTTGACGGCGGGGCAGATTCGCACGCGCGTGCTCTCGGCATTTCCGCGTGCGCGGATTCGCTTCGAGCCGCACATGGCGCGCGCGCGCATCGTCGACTCGTGGCCGATGGATGTCGACGATTCGCCGGCGCGTCGCGATTGGGGCTGGGAGCCGGAGTACGGCGCCGATCGTGCGTTCGACGAGTATCTGGTGCCGACGATCGCCCGTTTCTACCGCGGAAAAAGTCGAAGGGAGTCGTAGCGTGTTGAGTGTGTTCAAGAAGATTTGCGACAAGAACGGTTGGCAGCTGGTCGGAGATACGGCCACGATTGGGCTCGGCGACGGGCGCAAGCAATCGGTGCATGCGGAGGTCGTCGTCGACAATGACGATGAGTTACTGCGACTCTACAGCGTCATCGGTGATGCCGCGCTCCTCGACGAGCAGCGTATGAGTGCGGCGCTGCGCCTCAATGCCGGACTCCGGCACGGCGCGATCGCGATTCGCAAGCAGGCGCTCGTGCTGACGGATACGTTTCTGCTGCGCGAGGCCGACCACGATGAAGTGAAAATGAGCGTCCAGTACCTCGCGCGCATGGCGGATCAATACGAAAAGACCATTTATCGAACCGACAAGCACTGATCGGCGCCTGCCCTCTGAGTGAGACCGCCGGCGAGGCGGAGCCAAAATAAGGTCTCCAGGGCTCTGCAGTTGCGGAACATTCGGGCCGCAGACGAGTTCGTCGAAGTGAAGGTTTCGCGGCGACGCCGCGAAACCGAACGGCGCTCAAAAGGTGTCCCCCGACCGCCAATGCCCTATTCGCCGGCGGAGCGTTCGGCCGATATTAACGTAAGTACAGATTCGAATTCGGCTCTGCTCCAACGGTTCACCTATTCATCTGGAGTTCTCGATGGGTTCCGGTGACTCGAGCGCCCTAGGTATGCATCCACGTCGGCGAGCGCAGCGGGCGATCTATCGGATGCTGTCGTGCGCTCTCTGCACGCTCGGTCTGGCGGCCTCAGCTCAGGGTCAAAGCTGGTACAGCTCCTCTTGGAACTTCCGCAAGGCCATCACGATCGATTACACGAGAGTGGGATCGACGGGCGCCCCTCACACTGACTTTCCCGTGCTCATCAGCGTGACCGATTCCGATCTCTCCGCCGACGCGCAGTCGGACGGCGACGACATACTCTTCACGTCCTCGAATGGCACGACCAAGCTCGATCACGAGATCGAGAAGTACACGAGTGGGACCGGCCTGCTCGTCGCCTGGGTGCGAGTTTCCAGCTTGTCCGCGGCGAGCAACACCGTGCTCTACATGTACTACGGAAACGGCGGGGCCTCGAACCAGCAGAACGCCACCGGTGTCTGGAACTCGAGCTACAAGGGCGTATGGCACCTGAAGGAAACCGCGGGCGGTACCGGCGCCATTCTAGACGCGACCTCCAACGCGAACCATGGCACGGACAATGGCTCACCCACCTTCGCGGCGACGGGAATCATCGGAAACGCCATCAGTTTCGACGGATCGAACGACTACATCAGCGTGGCCGACAGCGCATCTCTCGACATTACCGGCTCCGGCGCCATCTCAGCCTGGTATCGCCTTTCCGCCGTGGGCACGTGGCGATCCCTGGTCGACAAGGGGACGGCGAACGACCCGGGCGAAACCCACAACTACGGGATGGAGTTCGACACCGGCAATTCCATGTCCTGTGTCATGGGCAACGGAACGACCGCCAACAGTTTCACGTCGATGGCTACGTATACGGACACGTCGTCTTTCCACCACGTGGTTTTGTCCTGGGATGGGAGCAACCAGCGGTTCTACTTCGACGGCTCTCTGTCGCAGACGAATTCCCAGACTCTCACACCGGCGGCGAACACGGCGTCGGTTCTCATCGGGGCGTATGCGACGGTTGTCGACTACTTCAATGGGCGAATAGACGAAGTGCGCATTTCGAGCGCGAACCGTTCCGCCGGCTGGATCCTCACCGAGTACAACAATGGAAATTCGCCCGGGACGTTCCTCTCGGTCTCGAGCGAGGAGTGCTTCACGACGACATGGACTGGTACGGTCAGCACGAACTGGTTCACAGCGGGCAATTGGAATAATGGCGTGCCGACCAGCACTTGCTCTGTGATCATTCCCGGGTCGCTGGGCAATTACCCATCGCTGACCGCGGCCGGTGCGGTGGCCGCGGACCTGACCGTGCAGTCGGGCGCGTCGCTCGCGATCGGCTCGCAGACGATCACGGTCGGCGGCG
>JBJXGE010000082.1:0-128399 GCA_046154185.1 Planctomycetota bacterium | reverse complement strand
GGACAGGATTTCCTGAGGGAAGTCTTCGACGGTGTAGCATTCAAGGATGGAGAACGGGCTCAAGAAACGAAGTCGAAAAAGAAGGTCTCCGCCTGATGGCTTTTACACACTTCTTGACATGACCTCGTTGAGATTCTCAAGAAGGATGAGGAGGCCTGATCTCGCAACATGATTGTGCTGGCGCTTAATAGCGGAAGCTCGTCCCTCAAGTTCAAGCTTGTTGAATGCGCGGCGGACGGCAACTCGGAGACTCGGACTCACCCGTTGGTCCGCATGTCCGGGAGTGTCGAGAAGATCGGCGGCGAGGCCATCCTGACGATTGCGGGAAGTGACAAGACCCTTGCGAAGTCAAATCGGAACACTCCGACGCATCGCGAAGCGGTGCAGTGGATCCTAGCGACGTTGGAGGAGACGAGCCGTACTCTGGGGAGGCCGCTCCAGGTCCACGCCATTGGGCATCGTGTGGTGCACGGGGGCGAGCGATTTATCCAGCCGGTCAAAATCGAACAATCAGTCGTCGACGTTATTGATGAGCTGGCTGAGTTGGCGCCATTGCACAATCCTGATTGCCTCGCCGGAATTCGAAGCGCCCGGGAGGTATTCGGCGCCGATGTCCCGATGGTTGCGGTGTTCGATACGGCCTTTCACCGGTCGATGCCGCGCGTGGCTTCGACGTACGCCATTGATCTCGATTTGGCCGAGAAGCACGGCATCCGCCGCTACGGATTTCACGGTATCGCCCATGCGTCGTTGGCCGATGGTTGTGCGGCGGTCATCCATCGTCCTCTCAGCCAACTCCGTCTCATTACGTTGCAGCTCGGCAACGGGTGCTCGGCTGCGGCCATCCGTCACGGACGTTCGGTGGACACATCGATGGGATTCACGCCGCTCGAAGGCCTGGTGATGGGGACTCGCTCAGGTGATCTGGATCCGGCGGTAGTGGCGTATCTCGTGCGTAAAGAAGAACTCTCGGTCGAGGAAGTCGAGCGCGTTCTGAATGAACGCGCCGGCCTCTTGGGTGTATCCGGTGTGTCGCGCGACATGCGGGAACTCCTGCAAGTCGCCGAGAACCGGCCGGACTCACGGGCCGCACTGGCGGTGGAGCTGTTCTGCTATCGCGTCCGAAAGTACATCGGCGCATACTTGGCTGTGCTCGGAGGAGCCGATGCCCTGGTGTTCGGCGGCGGCATCGGCGAACGGTCCGCGATCGTCCGTGCGCGGATCTGCGAGGGTATGGAGTGGAGCGGACTGCAGCTTGATCCCACGCGTAATGAGGCCGCCGTTGACTTGGCTCCCGGTTCCGCGATGAAAATCAGCCGGGACGGCACCTCACCGGCCTGCTACGTGGTGAGTGTTGACGAGGAAGTGGAGATTGCTCGCGCCACCGTCGATTGCCTACGGAAGAAGGTCCCCTAGCCTGGCAAGCGATTCCGGGAAGTAGACCAGCCGCGGCTTGACATTGAGACTTTCCAGGTAGAGGAGACAACGATGAAGTCTGTATTAACAGCGAAAGACGCAGCGAAAATTCATGCCTACTGGCGGGCCGCCAACTACTTGTCCGTCGGGCAGATCTATCTGTACGACAATCCCTTACTGAGGAAACCGCTGAAGCGCGCACATATCAAGCCTCGTGTCCTTGGTCACTGGGGGACGACGCCGGGTTTGAATTTTGTCTATGTGCATTTGAACCGCGTCATTAAAGAACGGGATCTCAACATGCTCTACGTTACCGGGCCCGGCCACGGAGGACCGGCGCTGGTGGCGAACGCCTACCTTGAAGGTACCTATAGCGAGGTCTATCCGAACATATCGCAGGATGAACTGGGCATGAGAAGGCTCTTCAAACAGTTTTCTTTCCCAGGCGGTATTCCCAGCCATGTCGCGCCGGAAACCCCGGGATCCATTCATGAGGGCGGGGAACTGGGATACGCGCTTTCGCATGCCTACGGTGCTGCCTTCGATAATCCTGACCTCATCGTCGCCTGCGTGGTCGGTGATGGCGAAGCGGAAACCGGCCCGCTCGCGACGAGCTGGCACTCCAATAAATTCCTGAACCCGGTAACCGACGGTGTGGTGCTGCCCATTCTCCACTTGAACGGTTACAAGATCGCAAATCCCACGATTCTGGCCCGGATCAGTCACGATGAATTGGATCAACTGTTCCGGGGCTATGGCTACATTCCTTATTTCGTGGAAGGCAGTGATCCTAAGCAGATGCACCAGCTCATGGCTGCGACGCTTGACGCCGTGCTAGGAGATATCGAGCGTATCAAGACTGCGGCAAGCCGGGATGGCGCCAAACAGCGTCCGCGCTGGCCAATGATCGTGCTCCGGACGCCCAAAGGCTGGACTTGTCCCAAGCAGATCGACGGTAAACGGTCCGAGGATTCTTGGCGTTCACACCAGGTCCCCATGGGAGACATGGACCAACCGGCGCACATCAAAATTCTCGAACAGTGGATGAAGAGCTATAAGCCCGAGGAGCTCTTTACCCAAGAGGGAGGATTCACGCCGGCCCTAGCCGAACTGGCGCCCAAGGGAACGCGGCGGATGAGCGCGAATCCTGTCGCCAACGGCGGGGTGTTGCTCAGGGACCTGCGGTTGCCGGATTTCCGTGACTATGCAGTCAAGGTCAAGCAGCCGGGCGCGGTTGATGTCGAGTCGACACGCCTCATGGGAAAATATCTGCGTGACACGATGAAGCTCAACCTGGCGAGCCGTAATTTTCGCCTCTTCAGCCCGGACGAAAACAACTCAAACCGTTGGCAGGACGTCCTAGAGGTGACCAATCGGGCCTGGATGGCGGATCGCTATCCCTACGACGATCATCTCGCGCCAGACGGCCGGGTGATGGAGATGCTCAGCGAACATCAGTGTCAAGGATGGCTCGAAGGATATTTGTTGACCGGCCGGCACGGGTTTTTTTCCTGCTACGAGGCGTTTATCCACATCATCGATTCGATGTTTAATCAGCATGCCAAGTGGCTGAAGGTCTGCGGGCACATTCCGTGGCGGAGACCGATCGCCTCGCTGAATTATCTGCTGTCCTCACACGTCTGGCGTCAGGACCACAATGGATTCAGTCATCAAGACCCAGGTTTCATCGACCACGTCGTCAATAAGAAGGCCGAGGTTATCCGGGTCTATCTGCCGCCCGACGCCAATACCCTGTTATCCGTCACCGACCTTTGTCTGCGCAGCCGCAATCAGGTGAACGTCATCGTCGCCGGCAAACAACCGGCGCCGCAGTGGCTCGACATGGATGAGGCGGTCAGACATTGCTCCACCGGCATCGGGATCTGGGAATGGGCGAGCAACGACAAGGACAGCGAGCCGGACGTCGTGATGGCCTGTTGCGGGGATGTGCCGACCATGGAAACCCTCGCAGCCGTCTCGTTACTGCACACCTACCTTCCCGACGTCAGGGTCCGCGTCATCAACGTCGTGGACCTGATGAAACTGCAACCGACCACGCAACATCCGAGCGGATTATCCGACCGGGAATTCGATGCTCTGTTCACGACGGATAAACCGATCATCTTCGTGTTCCACGGCTATCCGTGGTTGATCCACCGGTTGACCTACAGGAGGACCAATCACAAGAACCTCCATGTGCGTGGGTATAAGGAAGAAGGAACGACCACGACTCCCTTCGATATGGCGGTCATGAACGACATCGATCGTTTCCATCTGGTCGGCGACGTCATCGATCGGATCCCGCTGCACGGTTCTCGCGCGGATTACGTCAAGCAGGCCATTCGCGACAAGCGTTTCGAGCATAAGCAATACATCGCCCGACACGGAGAAGACATGCCCGAGATTCGCAATTGGCGGTGGCCGCATAAAGTGAAGTAAGCGGGCCGTTCGATCCGGGCCAGGTGACGGGGCCGCATTATGATGTTTGCGGTCCGGGAGCGCAGGGTCAGAGTATGCGAGCGTCGCAAGGCCGGTCGCTCCCACGAGCTCGTTGGTGATCCCACTCTGATTTGCGCTGTGACTTTAGTGGCGTCGTTGGCGCCGTGCTACCAGTTCATGGCCTACACGCACGGCGTCAAATGGACTGTTAACATAGGCGTCCCCACCGATTTCGCGCCACAGATCGCCGAGGCCAGCGAACGCGCCGCCGCCGACCATCACGGGCATATCACAAATCTCCGGCTGCGAACGCAACTCCGCGATCATGCAACGAGCCGACTCAATCTGTGGAGTCAGAGTGACGGAGAGCGCCAGTAGATCGGCGTCAAAGTCGTGCAAAGACTTGCAGAGATCAGCGACCGGCACGCCACTCGCCAAGTAAACCGATCGCCAGCCTTCGAGATCAAAAAAATCCATGATGACGCGAATACCAAGTTCGTGCTGATTATCCGAAACGGCCGCACCGAGAACGGACAGTGCCTGCGGTGCGCCGCGTGGGGCATGCGCATGCAACAAAGTGAGCAAGCGCATCGAGGCGGCGGTGCACTGATGCTCTTCGCCGATACTGATCTCGTCCAGCATCCAGAGGCGGCCGAGCTCCTGCTGTGCAGGCACCACGACCTCCATATAGGCCGAACGTACTGGTAATCCCCGATCGACCGCCGACAACACCAGATCGAACGCGTTCTGCTGTTTGCCCTCCAAGAGCTGAACGAGGTACTCGGCGGCGAGCCGACCCGTCGGTGTGTCGACCCGCATGTAGCTCGTCGGTGCAACCGGGGCTTGCTTGAGTTCTTCCAGGCCAGCCGCCACGAACGCGGCAGCCGGTTGCGCCGCTATCGGCGGCAATTGCTCAACCAATACATCCCGAATCGCCGCTAACAGCGCCGCAAAATCGTTCGGCGGCATTCCACGTGCCTCCCAAGCGAAGCGCGTCCATGCAATCGAGTCGACAAATATTTGCGAACGCGCGTGGGTCAACGCGGTGCTGAGATAAGTCAAACGAGTCGCGACCCGGCTCTTCAGATTCGCGTTCGAGTCACGCTGCAGATGTTGCCAGCGCGCCGGCGCGTCTTGCAGGAGTTTCGTGACGACCGACTCAGCCAAGGCTTGGCCAGACTGACGAATCAGCTCGGCAGCAAAGGGCGCGGACTTCAAATCGAGGCTTGCCGACATGAACGACCTCTCCGCTGTGAACTCGACGAAGAACGCACAAAAATGCAGTGTCAGCGGTCACGACTCTTCGTTGTCAGACAGATCGTGGAATCCGCGCGTCTCGTTGCCTTTCTCAGGAAGCGCCGCTCCCTCTCGTTTCGGGGGAGCGCTCAGCAACTCCCAATTGCTCTCGAATGCGCAACAATCCGCGGCGCGCATGAGTCTTCACGGTGCCAAGTGGCAGCTGCAAGTGTTCGGAAATCTGCTGATGGGACCAGCCTTCGTAGATCGAGAGTCGGAGAACTTCGCGCGGCTCGGGCCGCAACTGGTGAAGCGCATCGGCCGCCTCGGCGTAGGCCGCCGAGATGACAAACTGTTCTTCAACGGAATCGGCGCGAGCGTCAACCACTTGCTCAGCCGATTCCATGGGAGCGGGCTTTGGCCGCCGCCCGAGCCGTCGCACGCGATCGATGAGGCGACGTCTCGCAAGCATCGATATGAATGTCGCCTCGGACGCGATCGCGGAGTCAAATTTGGCCGCGTTCTGCCACACGGCCAAGAAAATTTCCTGCACCGCATCTTCAACATCGCCACTAGCGCCGAGAAACCGGCGCGACAGCGCAGACACCATCGGGCCATAGCGGTGGAGGGTTTCTTGCACCGCGGACTGATCACCTCGACCGATTCGTTCGAGAAGCCCTGACTCTTCGATGAAGCGCCTCCAACTCTTTGTTCAGAGTCAAGGAGCTTAGAACGAACTTTGGCCCGGGACAAGCGTCATGCCCGTCGAGTTGCCGCGGCAACCAGCGGACAAGTGACTCCGTGCGTCCTCACCGTCGTGTCTTTGTTTAGGAGGCGCTGACCTAATGCCACTCCTCTCGGCCGCCGGCGCTCACCTCCACTTGCACTTCGTTGCGGCGCAGAAACGGAAGCGTAAACGGCGGATCGTAAGCCGCCGATCGAATCGGTGAACTCGCGCTTAGACTCTGCGTCGGCAACCACGCTTCCAACTGTCTCGCGTGCTCGCTGATGCGTTGCTCGTTCATTCGGCCCGAGAAACGGAGCGAAGCGACGGTGGCACCGCTCAAGGCTCGAAGCTGAATCAGCGGGTCGTTCGGCTGGGGCGCCGTCGCAAGTGTGAATTCCTTTGGCAAGACGAACGACATGCGCCAGCCCGTCGCGGTCTCCTCGGCCAGCATCGGCTGCGCCACGCGCAGCGGCGCTCCTTGCTTTTCGACGAAGACTGGCGTCGTCATGTCCACCGCACGCTTTGATTCGTTCGCACCCGAAATGTACGCAAAGAGACGGCGGAAGGCCGTGTTGCCGGCCTCGTCGTATTCGCCAGCGACCAGTGTTTCAACCAGCACTGAGTCAGAATAGCGGCGCAGTTCGATGTCGCCGTCCTTACTAACAAGCTGGTACTCGGCCTCTTCGTAGTTGCGAATGCCAAAAATGCTGCAACCAGCAAGCAAGCCAACGCCCGACAGCGCTAGGCACAGGATCCAAGTGCAACGAGTTGTTGAATGAGACACGCGTAGCACCTTCGGTATCCGTTCGTTGGGTCGATGCAAACTACGATCGCAGAACCAAGCTCAAACTCTGAGCCAGAAGTCAGAAGGATGGAGAAGGGGCACCGCGCAGGCCCCTCCTCCATGAAGGGAGAACAGCAGTTGAGATTAGAGCAGGGCGACGGGGATCAAAACGCGGTTGATGGTGTGAATGCGCCCATTGTCCGCTAACACGTTGAATGGAAAAGTCACCCGGGGATTACTCAGACCGGGCTCGTTGTCGCGGAGCACAAAGAAGAAGGGGTCGATGGTCGCACCTGACAGCAGCGTCGGAATTTCCTCGTCGAAGAGCGTCAGCAGAATCAGCTGGAACGGCGTCACTTCCTCCGGGACCACGTGATAGAGCAGCACGTTGGTCAAGAGTGGAATCGGGTCGCCGCCACCCAGATCCGTGAGCGTCGAAACAAGAAAACTCCAGGCCCCCGACTCGTCGGTTCCGGCATAACCAAGGTCCCGCGCCAAGCGCACGAACGCAAGGTCGTTCGGCGCGAAGACAGTGAACGAAGCGGTTGGATCGCCAAGCGCGCCAGCTAAGTCGGCCGCGAGAACCGCATTCAACAAGATGTCGTAGTCGAAGCGGTTGGAGTCAAACATCCCCTCACCACCGCTGGCAGCGACGATGTCGGTAATGGTCTGTGCTCGGGCGGGCGTCGCGAGAGAAAGAAAGCCCGCCATCGCAACCGCAGGAAGAATCAAGGCAGTTCGCATTTCTATGACCTTTCCTGGTCTGAAGTACAAGAATCAACAACTGTCATGCACCCACTCTTTCGCAGCCGCAGCTAGAGTGGATTCAAGATGCAAAAAGTTTTTTTGGTGGTCTTGCCCGGGCTTGCGCACGGCGAATGGCGGATCGTCGTTTCGTCGCCGAACTATCCCATACAACGATGGACACTCGAACTCGAGTCGTCCGCCGCGGCGCGACACCGATCGAGCTTGATTTGGTCGCCCTCGCGCCGGCGACGATCGTCTCGCGCGACGACCGACTCGCGGATGAGGCGGCTCCACTGCTTGCGCGAGTTCTGATCGCTTGTCCGCCGCCGGGTCACTTCCGCGGCGTCGTGTCGAGGCGATTCCAATCTCGCGTCGCCTTCCCACTCGCGAAACGGCTCGCTATCCTTCGGTTTCATGGGTGACCTCGATCGGCTAGCGCACGCGGTCCAACTCTTTCTCGACTTCCAGTCAAACCCGCGGCCGCGCGATGCCTGGCTGCTCGCGAATCGAGACTATCGGGACTTGCTGGAGCCGATGCTGGCCGGGCTTGAAACTCACGCTCCTCCGCTTTCACAACTCGACTCGCTGGCGCCGATCCGAACGCACGGCCACAACACTCCCGTGCCGATACGGCGATCTTCGACAACAGGCGCACTCGAGAGCCTCGGCGCTTATCGGATTTTGTCAGTGCTCGGCGAGGGTGGCATGGGAACGGTGTATCTAGCGGAACAGCTCGAGCCCATTCGACGGCAAGTCGCGCTAAAGGTCGTTCGGCTCGGCATGGAAACCGGCGACATGCTCGCGCGCTTCGAGGCGGAGCGGCAGGCCTTGGCTCGCATGGATCACCCGAACATCGCCCGGGTCCTCGAGGCTGGCAACACGAGCGACCGTTGTCCCTACTTTGTCATGGAATATGTTGTCGGTGACCGAATCACTCGGTACTGCGACAACGAACGTCTGACGCTTCGAAAGCGCGTCGAGCTTTTCGCTCGCGTTTGCGACGGCGTCCAGCACGCGCACCAAAACGGGATCATCCATCGCGATCTCAAGCCATCGAATTTGTTGGTCTGTTCGATCGACGGCGTGCCGACTCCCAAGATCATCGACTTCGGCATCGCGAAGGCTTTCGGCGAGAGCTCTAGCGATGCACCGTTAGAGACGCAGACCGGGCGAGTCGTCGGAACTCCCCCTTACATGAGCCCGGAGCAGCTCGATCCCGATGCGCGCGGCATCGACACTCGAACCGACATTTACTCCTTGGGAGTATTACTGCATGAGCTGCTCGTCGGTCGGCTCCCGTTCGATGCTCCGCGTTCAGGCTCCGGCGCAGTCGCTGAGTTTTGTCGTATGGTCCAAGAGCAGGAACCCGCTCGACCCAGCTCGCGCATTCATCTGCTCGGTGATGCGGCAATCGCCGGAGCGGCGGAACGGCGGGAGAATCTTCGTTCGTGGAGTCGCCAACTCGAGGGCGAACTCGATTGGATCGTGCTTCGATGCCTCGAGAAGGACCGCGCCCGCCGCTACGCCAGCGCTTCTGATCTCGCCGCGGATCTTCGCCGGCATTTGGCCGATGAGCCCGTGCTCGCGCGCCCGCCGAGCAATATCTATCGCCTGCAGAAACTAGTCAGAAAGAACCGTGGTTTCGTGACGGCGAGCTGCATCGTGTTGTTGAGCCTCGCGGGCGGACTCGGCTGGTCGCTCTTCGAGATGCGCCGCGCCGACCTCAAAGCCCGAGAACTGGCGCGACAAGTCTATCGAGCAAATCTTCAAGTCGCGGCCGATGCCATCGCCCTTGGGCGACCGCAGACCGCGATGCCCGCCCTCCGCGAAGCTCCGGTCGAGCTCCGTGGCTGGGAGTGGCGCCATTTCGAGTCCTTACTCGACAAGACGGTCCGTCGTTACGACGAGCCTCGTGGAACCGTCGTCGATCTGTCGGTGTCGGCGGATGGTCAGACTTTTGTGACCGCGGCGAAGGAGCGCACGATTCTCCACCGGCGCGTCGACACCGGGTCGGTCTTGCGAACGATTCCGACCCGAGGCGTGCCTTTTCAGTGTGCGATCAGCAAGAACGGCGACGTCGTGATCGCGATCGGAGCAGTCGACGATGTTTACGAAGGCCGCGTCTGGGTCGCAGCGTGGCGGCTGTCCGATGGCAAGTCGCTCACAGAATTCGTCCTGGACCCGGAATTCACGGTCTGGGATACGCTTCCTCAGTTTCCGCACGACCGAGTCGTGATCGATGCGGATCTCGCACGGATCTACATCGGCCACCTAGCGAGACTCTTGGTTCTCGATGTCATGAACGCGAGCATCGTCGCTTCCCGAGAGTGCTCTTATTCGGCGACCGGTCTCCAACTCAGTCCAAGCAAAAGGTCATTGCTCGTCGATGCCCATGAGCCAGAAATTCCGCCGCGACTCGAGATCCTCGACGCGGCGACCCTCAAATCGCTGGGTCGATTGACCGGGCATCGCGATGGTGTCACCTACGCCGCCTTCAGTCCGGATGAAGCCCGGCTCGGAACCGTCACCATGGACGGACGCATGCAAGGCTGGGACCTCACGTCCGCATCTCTGTTGCAACCGGGTCGACCGCTCTTCGACCGCGACTCCGGACAGGGGCAACTCAACTTCGTGCTGGCCACTCACGATGGGACGCGACTCATCACGAGCGGCAACGACCGGACGATTTGTTTCTGGGATTCAGTCCTGGGCACTCCGCTCTTCCGATTTCCTGGTCAGGAGACAGACATTGCCAAGATAGCGCTCGTTCCGGGCAAGGACGAGGTCATGAGCGTGAACGCAGCCGGCAGTGTCCAATATTGGTCGGCAATGCGATCGGATCCGCGCGTGCTCCGCGGCCATCGGAGTTTCGTCTACGCCGCGGAGATCGATCACGAGACTGGATTAATTCTGAGCGCGGGCTGGGATGGATGGGCCGACGAGCCCGGCGGGATGCGGCTGTGGGACCTCGACTCCGGTGATCCTGTGGTGGATTGGGGGGACCGCGGGTCGGTGTATTTGCACGCGATGTTTCTGCCGGGCCAACTCGCGGTGTTGGAGCTCGGAACGACTGGCCCCACCATCGCTCATGCGACCGCCCCCCGCGTACGCGCGGCGGAGCTCATCATCTCGTCGGTGGATTTGACGACCGGATCACGCCGCGAGCTCTACAAGACCGAGGATCACCATATCGCTTCGCTTCACGTCGGCGCGAGCGGCACGAAAGCTTGGTTTGTGACGATAGATGGCAACTTGCAGCTCTTCGAAGTGAATTCTGGCAATGTCGCTCTTCTCGGTTGCTTTCCAAGTCTCGATAAAACCGATAACCGCGCGTACCGCATCGTCGCAACGCCGGACGAAGGCCTGCTCGCGATCGCCTCTGGTATTACTAGTTTCCGGATTCTTCGCGCGCGGGATCTCGCCGTCGTTCGCGAGTTACCCGTTCACGCGCGCCCCGTCTCCTCGCTCGATTTCGACGCCGCCGGGCGCCGGCTCTTGAGCGCGTCCGAAGATGGTACGGTTCGCGTTTGGGATGTCGAACGCGGGGAAGAGATTGCGCGCCTCGTCGGGCACGACGTCGGTGTGCTCTGCGCGAAGTTCAATCCGAGCGGCGATCGGATCGCAACCGCCGGCCGCGACAAGACGGTTCGCATCTGGAGTGGATTGACCTATGAGCAACTGGCGGTTCTCACGGGTCACGAGCAGTACGTCTACCTGGTTGATTGGCAAGCGGATGGTGAGCGGCTGGTGTCCGCGTCCGGCGACATGACGGTCCGCATTTGGGAGACTCAGCCTGCGAGACATCGAGAAGATGCGCACCGCATGCGCCAAGAAGTCGTCGAGCGTTTGACGCCCCGCGTCGATGCCTGGCTGGCGACATCCCAGGCCGACTCCATCGCGCGCTTCTTCGAGTCCGCCGCCGACTTGGGACCGCGCGAGCGCCAAGTAGCTCGACAGATTTTTCTGAGTCGACGGCTCGGCGTCGCCCGCGATTGAACAAACGCAAACGAGCCCCGCTGCAGATCACGCGGCGGGGCTCGAATTGTTGCGGTCGAACCGACCTCTGTACCGCCAGCAACCGGCGCTGAGCATCGAAATTTCACTCTTTCGGTTCGCTGGGCGGCGCCGGCTCGCCGCTCAGTCGCCGGCGCCATCGGATCGCCTCCTCTGACTTTCCGGTTGCTTCATACACTTTTACCAGCGCGCTCAAGAGCTGCTGAGTGTGCGCATGCTCGATGCCGTTAGCCTGCGTGAACCATTCAAACCCGGCGAGCAACAACAGCGCGGCCTCGTCGAGGTGCCGAGTGCGGACGACATAAATGCCTCCGAGCACGGCGCTCATCGCAGGAAATAACGCGCGATAATCGCTTGCGTGAGCCGACTCGAGACGGTCGATGCACTTCGTGAGCAGCCCTTCGGCGTCTTCCCAACGATCGAGCCGAACCAAAATGTCGGCGTACGTCGCGACCGCATGCGCCTGCTCGTAGGTAGTCGACCTTTGCAAACGCGCGACGTCCGCCAAGCACTGCTCGGCGAGCGGCAACGCCTCCGCCGACTTACCCTGCATACGCAGCGCATCGGCTAGACTCAATCTCGACATGATCGTGCCGCGATGGCCCTCGCCGACCGCGCGTTGGTAGTACTCGATCCGTTCGCGCGCGTAGGCCTCCGCTTCTTCCGGTAGACCGGCCGCAAGATAATCGAGGATCAGGAGCGTCTCGTGGCCCACCGTGTGCTTCTGCGAATCGCCAAATACGCGCCGCACTGCATCGACACTCTGCCTCCCGGCCGCAATCGCTGCCTCGGTCTTTCCCAGCATTAGCAACACGGTTGCGTGCTCGCGCAAGGCTTGCGGTGTATTGGCGTCGAAGGGATCGAGCCGCTCGTGCGCCAATAGCGTCGACCGGCTCGTTTCGGCAAGCGCCGCGTCGAGCTGCCCCAGCTTTCGAAAGCACGCGCCGGAAACCGCGAGGAGCGCCACGTGCAAATGCGGATCGCGGTCGAGCACTTCGCGACCGTGCTGAAAAGCGGCATCGACAACCGCGCGCGCGGGTCGCGAATCTCCCGCGCCCAGCAGCGCCCACGCCAGAATCATCCGCAAATCGACCACGATCGGCTCGTTCTCCTCGTAGCAGCTAAGCGCCTCCTCGAGCACACGCGAAAGCAGCTCCGCGGACTCGTGCAAGTCGAGATTCTCGTCCCTATCAAAGAGGCGCGCCCCGAGCATGCGCATCGAAAGCAAGCGATTCATGTCTCCCGGCGCGAGCGCGCGGCGCGCCAGCTCGACACTGCGGCGTAACTCTGCGACGCCTTCATCGATGCGATCCAAACCGAAAAGTGCCTGCCCGATCGTCCGCCGCACTTGCACTTCGAGCTCGGGCCGATCCGCAAACGTATCGCCGATGCGGCCCGCCGCAGTCACCAAGAGATCATCGACTTTGCTGTCGACAATCGGTGTCAAAGCGCGGGTGCTCATGTCGTATGGGTTCGCAACGCCAAAGATCTGCTCATAAAACGTATTGATGCGGCGCGCATTCTCGCGTTCCCGCCGCGCTCCGAGATACGCGACGCTGGTCGCCACGATGCCGCCGAGGAGGAGCAACACCACCGACGCGGTAAAAGCCACAGCGCTCCGATTGCGCCGCACGAATTTGCGCAACCGATAACCGGCGCTCGGCGGCCGCGCCGCGATGGGCTCGTGATGCAAATATCGCTCGAGATCGAGCGCGAGCTCGTTGGCGGTCTCGTAGCGGCGCGTGCGATCCTTCTCAAGACAACGCATTGCGATCCAATCGAGCTCGCCCTTGACGAGTCGTCCGAGCGCGGCGGCGTCGCATCCGCGCGCGCGCGCCACCTCGGCAAGCCGCGCGCCCAGCGTACTGAGCCGTGCCGACAACCGCGGCGCGTCTTGCTCACGGATGATGCGCTGGATCTCCGCGTAGCCGGCGCTGCGCAGGGTCTTCGAATCGAACGGCACGGTGCCGGTCAACAGCTCGTAGAGCACGACACCGAGTGAGTAGATGTCGCTGCGTGTGTCGACATCGAGCCCCGACAGGTCGGCCTGCTCGGGAGACATGTACTCCGGCGTGCCGATCATTTGCGATTGCTCTGTGTGAAGCGTGAGCTCCGTCAATTTTCCGGCAGTGGCCTTCGCGATGCCGAAGTCGATGATCTTCGGCACCGGTTTTCCGTCCTGCAGCATCACCATTACGTTTGACGGCTTGATGTCGCGGTGGATGAGGCCCTTCTGGTGCGCGTGCTGAAGCGCATGACACACAGTGATGAAGAGCTCGAGCCGTTGGCGTACGCCGAGCTTGTGGAGGTCGGCATACTCCGTGATCGGCACGCCCTTCACGAGCTCCATGACAAAATATGGCCGGCCGCTGGCGGTCGCGCCGGCGTCGAGCACCTTGGCGATGTTTGGGTGGTCCATGAGCGCGAGCGCTTGCCGCTCTTGCTCGAAGCGCGCCACGACTTGTCGCGTGTCCATACCGAGCTTGATGATCTTGAGCGCCACTTGCCGGCGTACCGGCTTCGACTGTTCGGCTTGAAAGACGATGCCGAAGCCGCCCTCGCCGACTCGCTGCAAGAGACGATAAGGGCCGATTTGCGCGCCGATGTCCTCGGAAACCGCCGGCGCCGCCGTCACCGTGCGCGTCACGGCTCCGGTCGGCGACGCGCACTCAAGCTCCTTGAGCGCGCGCTCGACTTCCGCCATCAGCGCAGCGTCGCCGCCGCACGCCGCGCCCAACGCTAGCGCACGCTTGTCCGCTGAGAGTCGCCGCAGCTCTACGCTGATGGCTTCTGCTTGGGATGATCGGTTGTCAGGAGATATCACAGCATTCACTCAATCTCCGGCATCGCGGAATGCTCAAAACTCCGGCATCTCGTTCCGTGACTCGCCGGAACTCCCGGACTGGGCCAGAGTGTACACGGAGTCCAGATTGAGTGATGGGCCAGCCGCAACCGAGGCGGTCTAGATGGCGGCAGCCACACATCGGAATCGACTCAGGTTCAGGTCGATTTGAGGTTTCCGAGTCCACGCTCACGCTCTCGCCACCGGACTTCATCCTCGACGACCAGCGTCGAATTCACTCGCCGAGGATGGTCGCGACGTCGCCCCGCCGCAGCATGTCGACCTTCTCGGCGAGCTTCGGCAGGGCTCGGTTGAACCGCATGCGCGCCGTATCCGTCTGCACGCCGAGTCGATCCGCAATTTCCTCGAATGAGAGATCATCCCATTGCCGCAAGATGATGATCTCGCGGTCCTCGTCTTCGAGCAGACTGATTCCGAGTTGAATAAGTTCGACCGTTTCCTGCTTTTCGAAGGTCTGGCTCGGACGCGTCACCGTGCGGCGCAGCGCGTCAAGGTCGAGCACAGTTCCACTCGCGCCACCGTATTCCTTCGCGGCTTCGCGGCGTTGCGCCGTGAACCAATCGTGACGCCCACGCAACACGTTTTCGACAATCTTCGCCATCAACGCACGGAACTGCGCCTCGTCCGACATGACGAATTTGGGACCGTACCGAAGAACCTCGAGCAACGCATCCTGCACGAAGTCCGTTGCGCTGCCCTTCGCCTGAAGGAGCGGCCCCATGCGATTCGCGACCCGCCCGCGAATCCAGTCGAGATTGCGAGCGAGGAGCCGACCGAGGGCATCTTTGTCCCCGCCGTGCCATTCCTCGAGCAGCACTCTTGTTTCGTTCCCGGACATGACACCGAAGTATCGAAGCGGGTCCTTGACTGTCAACTGATTCGAGACCTGAGTGTCCAAAAGGCGCGCTGTGCATGTCATCAACTCGGAAGCCGCGGACCGAGGCGACCCGCGTTCGCCGAATGGCCGCGATCCGCAACGCTTCCCAAGTCTTAGAGAAGTTGCGAAAGCAGCGTTTGCGCCGGGACTACACAGGGATCGGTGCGCTCGAAGCAATCTGCGCCAACGTAGTCCATTTGAACGACCGCCTGAAACGCGTGGGGTGCGCCGATCTGTTGCTGGAAATGGCGCAGCGCTGGCGAGAGGTCTCGCTCGGCCAGCTTCGCCTCGACGAGGAACCAAGGCTTACGATCGCGAACCACGAGGAAATCCACTTCTCGTTTTTCCTTGTCACGTAGGTAGCGAAGCTCATAGTTCCCGAGCCCGAGGTCTTGCCACCCTTCCACTGCTTTCAACAGATGACAGGCGATAAACGTCTCGGCGCGTTGTCCAGGATCGGCAATGCTCGACCAGTCTGTGAGGTACCACTTCGGCTCTTTGCGCAAAGTCTTGGCAACACTCTTGTGCCACGGTCGCACTAAGAATCCGTAATGCATCGCGCACAATGTTTGACTCCAACGGCGCAACGTATCCACGGACGTGTTGATCTCGCGCGCCAAGCTCGACAACACGAAGGTCGACGCGGATTGCTCAGCAAGAATTCGCACCAGGGATTCGATCTGACTGAGTTCTTGGATGCGAGTCAAATCACGGATGTCTTCACGGACAAGTTGTTGCAATCGGAGATCCCGCCAACGTCGAAAAAACCGCGCGTCGCGGCGAACAAATGGTTCAGGAAATCCGCCGTAGGTCCACAGCGCGTTCCAAGTGTCCACTGTGGGCTTGCTCGGCGGCGTGAGTTCGGCATCGACGACACGTTTTGGCCCGAGCTCTGCGATGGAGAACGGATGCATGCGATACAACAGATAACGCCCCATCATGCTATCCCCACCGCGCCGATAGACGTCGAGGCGCGAGCTACCGGTCACGACGATTCGCAACTGCCGGCTGTAGGTATCGAAGAATCCCTTGAGCAACGATTTCCACTTTGAGTATTTGTGCAGCTCGTCAAAGATAATCGTCGGCGGCTCGGCTGCGAGTTTGTCGAGCTGAAGGCGCTGCGCAATTTCCTGCGGGCCGCGGAGTAATATTCGACGGTCGTCTTGATTGTCCCAATTGAAGTAGCTCGCCGTAGAAGTCGCGAACGCGCGGCAGGTCGTGGTCTTTCCAACCTGCCGTGCACCCGAGACAAACGCCATCTGCCGGTGTTCGGCAAAGTGCTTCGTCAACATCGATTGATAGAGACGAGGGATGTCGCGCATGCCGGACAATATTACGATACGTCGTAAAACGGTCCAGACTATTTTACGACAGTACGCAAAATGGCCGGGAGTCGCGGCTCGTGGCAACTTTCCGCGATCGACGGACGGCAGGAGTCGAAGACACAGTCACATTCAACGGCGAACCGGCCTCTTTATCTGAGACGGCGTCTCGAAGTTCCTTGGCAAGTTGGGCCGAACCGGGAAGGACTCACCGGCTACCCGCCACGCAGAGAATGCCGAACATCAACTCGAATCCCCTTGCTAACCGGAAAGAAGGCAACGATGTCTCGTTCAATGAACAGAATTTGCG
Source organism: Planctomycetota bacterium (assembly GCA_046154185.1). GTDB lineage: Bacteria > Planctomycetota > UBA8108 > UBA1146 > JAJFFE01 > JBJXGE01. The sequence continues at coordinate 111,664 of JBJXGE010000082.1, read as the reverse complement.
CACTCGTCCTGCTGGCGTTGTGCTTTTGTTTCGAAATCGGACTCGGCCAAGACTTCATCCGAGGTGACAGCAACTGCGACGGCCACTTTGACATCGCCGATGTTGTTTTCAATCTCAGTGGATCCACTTCGCAATGTACCGATGCCGCCGACGCGAATAACGATGGGACCGTTAACATCGCGGATCCCATCTGCATGCTGATGGAACTCTTCTCGGGACCAGCGTGCATTCCGCAACCGTATCCGTTGTGTGGTCTCGACACGGGGGTCTCACTCGGCTGCGTTTGGCACACATGTCCGTAGCGGCTTGCCGGCGAGCGGCGGAGCTGAATGCTCCGCACTCGCCGGCTGCTTTGTCACGGGCACGCGGGCGGTGCTCCACATTCGATCGCGTCGGGCGTCAAGTCGACCCCGCAACTCGACGGGAGCGTCACCGGCGGGCCGCCGCCCGGAAAGAGCGCGGTCAACAGGTACACGGCGTCGGCGATGTTCACGGCGCCGTCGTCGTTCGTGTCGGCGGCATCGGCGCATGGCGATGAAGGCCCGCCCGAGAAGAGTGCGTTCAGCGTGTGAATGGCGTCGGCGATGTTGCGGAGGCCGTCGGTGTTGGAGTCGCCGCGCAGGAACTCAGTGTTGCCCGTGATCTCGGTGATCGTCAGTTGAAATTCGCCGAGCGGTCCCAAGCCGGCGCTCGACACGCGCACGAGGACGCACGGAACGATGCCGCCGGGCAAACTCGGAATGGGGATAACAACGGCCGAGTCTTGCGGCTGCGCTCCCGCGCACGAGATCGGCGAACCACTCGCCGTGGCGATCGAGTCGTTGCACGCGCGCTCCATCCCCGGTTGCTCACCTGGTCCCAAGTATTCATACGCGGTCAACACGGTGTCGACCCCGCTCAACGCGAAACTCCCGCACGTATCGACAACGATCGTCGTGCCCGGTACGGGCATGACGAAATACCAGACATCCGGCGTGCCACTCAAAGGATCGCAGCTCGCGGCGCCGTCGGCGGTCGCGTCGAAGAGCGATCCGAAGTACGTTCCGGGTCCGACTAAAATCGGGGTCAACAACGAGTCGTTCAACACCAGGCTGAAATTAATGTCGAGTACAAACGGCGAGAAGATATTCCGACTGTCGAGTACGTCCGCTTTGATCACGACTTGTTCGCCGGCGGCGAGCGTCGTCGAGATCTTGGGATCGAGGAAAGACGGACACGCGGAACCATCGTCGTACGCGGCGATGAACGCTCCACCGCAGCTTTCATAGAGCACGAGCGCCATGTCCGTTCCAAACGGCATCGCGTCGGTTCCGCACGCCGACACCGTCAACGCCCCCGCGAACGGCGCGGTGAACGTGTACCAAGCGGCGGTCTGATCAAGGCTACAGCCGCCAGCGTTGTAGCCCGCAGCGTAGCTCACAAAGCTACCTTCGCCGACTTCGATCGCTTGCTCGCACGAAGAGTTGATCGGTTGCGGCGGCAAGTAGTGACGGATGCAGTTCTCCAACCAATCGGCGATGTCGGCGGAGTCGAGGCTGTCGAAGTCGTGACCAATCACCAAGTCGCCGAAGTCGTCGTGCACGGCGATTTGGCCGGTGACTTCCGTCGTCGTGTAGTAGCCGATGCCCGGATACGAAGCAGACGTTGTCATCCGATCGCCATTATCGAACCAAGAGTCGACGCCCGTACCGATGAACGACATCGGATTGATGCTATTCCAGTGTTCCGATGTCGCGCCGGCGGAGTAGATCGTCTGTGGACCTGCGATGTCGATCGCCGTCGTCACCTCGAGCGCCGCGCGCAAGTCGGGCGCGGAATCGAGCGCCCAGTAGGAGATGATCGAAACGCCGCAGCCATTCACGAAATCCGCGAGCGGTCCCGTGTCGAAAAGGACCGAAGGCAAATCGACAATGACGAGATCCCAGCTCTCCCACTCGAGCAGCACATTGAATTTCAGTGGATTGTCGGTGACCTCGTACGGCAAGTACTCGCGCCCAAGCGCTTCCGCCGCGCGATGAGAAATACTGTCGTCGAGCAGCAACACGCGCTTCGGCGGATCGCAGAGGAAGTGAATGCAGTTTTGCAGCAGATTCGTGAAGCCGGTGGTCTCAAGACCCAACGCGTCGTGGCTGATGCACACGGCATTGCCGCCCTCGCGGATGATGACGCCGTATTGATCCGCCAAGTGAACCGCCGAGTAGCCACCGACCCCGAGCGCCGACCCCACCACGAGCCGGTCACCATTATCGGCGACCGAATCGGCGGCGATCGGAATCGGATTCGGCAGCGCGTTCGGCGTTAGCCAAATACGATCGCCCCACGTCGCGAGTTCCCAGCCATAGAGGGGTTGCGGCGCACTGAAGCTCGTGGCGGTCGCGACGCCGAGCGCGGCGCGCAGCGTCGGTTTCGCGTCGAGATTCCAATCGGTGACGACCGCTTTGCCGCCGTTTGCGATGTAATCCGCGATGACGGTCTGGCCGAAATCAGCAAACGCAGATTCGATAACGACGAGATCCCACTTCGTGCCGTTCTCGAGCGCGGCGTCGAGTTCGATCGCGGTGTCAGCGAAAGTGTGACTCACGAGTCCTTCGGCGTTGAGCGCCGGCGTCGCACGCGACAGCGTTGGAATATCCGTGTAAAGAAGTACGCGCTTCTGCAGCAGATAGATGATGCAATTCTCGACGAGTTCCGCCGCCGCGACGGGCTCGAGCCCGATGAGCACGTGACCGAGCGCCAACGTGTCGCCCCCGTTACCGGCGACGAGCGCGGCCGCTGGGCCGCCGGTTGGCCCGGGCGGAAAACTCGCGAGCGAAACGCTGCCCGGACTCAGCGACATCCGATCGCCATCATCAACGACAGCATCGGCGCCCGCCGCGACACTCGATAACAGGTTCGGGAAGCGCCAGACCGCCGCGTTGGCATCCGTACTCGTGATCGCGAGCGGTGTCGTGAAGTCCGAGGCCCCGGCGACGCCGAGCGCGTTCCGCAACGTGGTCGCCGCATCGAGATTCCAATAGGACACGAAGGCCTTGCCGCCCGCGCTGATGTAGTCTTCCAACGCCGTGGTCGTGAAGCTCGCGGTCGAAGCGTTGACGATGACGAGATCCCACGCGGGGCCGGCGAGTAGTGCGTCGAACGCGGATCCCGTCGTCACGGTCGTCGCGCCGAGCCCTTGCGCCGCGAGCGCCGTTTCCACGACATTGTCCGACCCGAGCTTGAAAAACAGAATCGCTTGGGCCTCAGCCACCGCGGGCACACCCACTGCCATCGCCGCGAAAACGACTCCGCCGATCCACGACTTTGCCATGCATCCTCCTCAAGAACTGCGCCGCGATGGGACTTCGCGCCAACACCCCACACCGAGTTTTCGCGCGAACATGCACGGTGTGTGCCGATGTGCGCGCGCCGCGCCGTCGCGCGCCGCGCCGCGCGCTGAGTTGTGACTCAGCTTTGCTTTACGAGCAACTCGGCGGGAAGCGCGGACGGCGCCACCCGCCGCGTCCCGCCGAAGACTGTTCCGCGCTTGTTCCATTCCGGAACAAGCGTGCGAGCGTGATTGAGTCCGACCTTGCTCCGCCGCCGAGGCAAACGCGGCGTAAAGGTCGCCGCGCAGAGAATGGTCAAGTCTCCAAGTCACCGCCATCGGGAGCTCACCGTTGCGGCCAACGTAGGTCGCAGGACCGAGAAACCAAAATGCGCGCTCGTCGTTTCGGAGCCGCGCGAAGAGCATGACGCTAGAGCCGCGTTGGACGTGCTCTGATTCCCAATACGAGGTTTACCCGGCGAGTTGGTCACTAAAGTGGTGTCAAGAAGTGGAGTCACGGGACTTCGAATAAAGTCCACGCTCGGGGGTCGACATGGCTCGTGTCTATTCGAGAGCGCAAGACGAGGATCTCCTCCGGCCTTGCAGGCCGGAACGCTTCTTTACCCTGACCCGGGGTAGACCGGCCGGGCCGGCGGACCGACCCTGCCGGTCAACCCCGGGCTATATCCCGACGGGCCTTGCAGGCCCTCAGATCGGATCGGCTCTTTTCGATCACGGCATCGCATCGCGAGGTCCACGCGATGCGACAGCATTCAGTTGGCGACGACTTCGGACGACTCGATTTGCCATCGCCCATCGGTAGGCCGTTCGTCTCGCCATTGACATCGCGCATGCGGCGCATTACCGGCGCGAGACGAGTTCTCCTCCGGCCTTGCAGGCCCTCAGAGTTTAAAGGAGCCATGCGTATTGTCGGCGGCCGTCTTCGAAGGCGGGCGCGCCGACTCCATTGAGAAGATGGATTCGCGATTCCGAATCTGAGAGGGCCTGAACGGCCCGACGGGATATAGCGCGGGGTTGGCCGGCCCTGCGGCCAACCCCGGGAGAGAGATCCGGCCTGAAGGGCCGGCGGAGTTACCTTGAGTTTCGAGGGCTGACCGAATCCGCGAGAAACTCAACCGCATTCTCTCCCTGGAACCGACGGGACTTTCTAATTCGCGCGAACTGCGCACTCTCCAGTTGAGAACTCGCCCGCTGTCAGACACAGCAACGTGCAATTAGTGCACATTGGCTCTCACGATATCACGCACGCTAAAAGTCCTGCATCGGTAGCACTGCGAAGATCTCATCAACCCTCGAGCAGCTCCTCGCACTCCCTAGCGATCGGCGCCTCCGCGCCGAAGGCGCTTTGGTAGATTTCGAGGCAGCATTCGAGATGCGGCAGCGCCTCGGCGCGGCGGTTTTGGCGAAGGTAGAACTTGGCGAGTTTGTAGCGGTGGTCGACGGTGTGGGCGGTGAGGGGCGCGCCGGCGCGGAGGTCGTGGGCGATGGCTTGGTTAATGAGGCGCTCGGCCTCGACGGGCTGTCCTTGCGACTCGCGCACGAGCGCGAACGCGTAGGCGACCAAGGAGTGGAGCGGGTGGTCGGCGCTCGCGCGCTTATCGGCGGCGGCGGCGGCGCGGGTCGCGACCTCCTCGGCTTCGGCGATTTTGCGTGAGTGGACGAGTACTTCGGCGAGCATCGTCTGGGTGTGCGCGGTTAAGGGATGCTGCGGATCGACGAGGCGCTCGCGGAGCGCGATCGTTTCTCGCAACACGACTTCGGCCTCGGCATAGCGCCCGAGTTTGCCGAGGGTGTAACCGACGTTCATCATCGCGAGCGCCGTCTTTAGATGCTCCGCACCGAGCGTCTCGCGGCGGATCTCGAGCGCGCGGCGATACTGAGACTCGGCGGCGGCGAAGTCGCCGCGATAACACGAGAGCGCGCCGAGATTGTTGACGATCGTCGCGACCAGCGAATGACGCGGCCCATACAAACGCTCACGGATCTCGAGCGCCTCGCGGTAGGCGGCTTCGCCGCCGCGGAAGTCGCCGAGATCATCGAGCACGACACCCTTTTGTGTCAGCGATTCGGCGATCTTGTCGAAATTCCCGTCGGCGCGCCGCAGTGCGAGCCCCTCTTCGATGATCTCGCGCGCGGGGCCAAGGCGTCCGGAGTTCAACAAGTGAGTGCCATACGCAGACAAGTAGCGCGACAACACGCGACTCTTCTCGCGTCCGCCTCGCAACAACGGAATCGCCTCGTCAAAGAGCCGCTCGGAGCGCTGATAGTCGCCGGTCTCGTGCACCGCCGTCGCCAACAAACCCAAGCGCTCGCCGAGTTGCGCCGCAGTCACGCCATCACCGAGATGTTCACGTGCAAACTCGACCGCGCGTTCTGCGTGCTCCACAGCGCGCACATTGGCGCCAATCGCGTAATAGACCTCGGCGAGCGAACTGTGCACCGCGGCTTTCAACGGTTCCTGATCGGCGAGGTCCTTCTCGATGTTCGCGGCGCCGCGTTCGAGCAATTCCGACATCGTCACCGGCTTCGCCGCATCGCCGGCCTGCTCGACGCGAAAGAGTCCGCAGAGAAACTGCCGGACACCGTCCGAGTTCTCAAGCTCGCCGCGGAGTCGCCGCGCGCTCTCGGCCGCCACGCGTTCCGCTTCGAGATGCTGGCGGATCGCCGCTGCAACTTCCCCCGCGCTCGCGAATCGATCCTCGGCCGCGCGCGCCATCGCGTGTTCGCAAATCACCGCGAGCGGCTCAGGGATCTGCGGTGCGAGTGATCGCAACGGCGTCGGCGGACCGTCCCGCACGGCCGCGAGCACCTCGCGCGAACTGCGTTGCTTTTCGCCATCGAGATACGGCGATCGTCCGGCGTAAAGCGTATAGATCAACGCACCGAGCGCATACACATCGATGCGTCGATCGCCGCCCGCGCCGCTTGCTTGTTCGGGCGACATGTATGCGGGCGTGCCGAGCACGGCGCCAGCGATGGTCTGATCCGCATCCGTCGACGCAATTGGTGCGAACGCGGGATTCGTCGCGTCGCTTGCGTCGTCGCCGCCACCGAGCACTTTCGCGAGTCCCCAATCGAGCACATACACCGCACCGAATTCGCCGACCATCACGTTCGCGGGTTTCAAATCGCGATGCACAACGCCACGCGCGTGCGCATACGCCACCGTGTCGCAGATCTTCAGCAACACTTCGAGCGCGCGCGCCAAACTCCAGCCGTCGCTGCCGTCGCGCGCCCGCGCGAAGACTTGCTGCAGATCGACGCCGCGCAGCCGCCGCATCGTGAAGAAGACGCGGCCGTCGTCGTCGACACCGAGTTCGTGGACCGGCACGATGCCGGGGTGATCGAGTTGCCCAGTGATGCGCGCTTCACGAACGAAGCGGCGCACGAGTTCTAGTTCGCGCGCGCTATCCGCTCCTTCGCCTCCGACTTGCGACCGTTCTAAAAGAACCTTCATCGCGAGCGCGCGGTCGAGGTCGAGATCCCAGGCTTCGAGGATCGCGCCCATGCCGCCGCGCGCGATTTCGTTGCCGACTCGATAACGGGTGAGCGCTTGCGGCGAAAGCGATTCGGCCGGCGCGACTCCGTGTCCCGCGTCGTCGGACGCGCCGAAATCCGCAGACAGCGAAATCGACAACGCCGCATCGAGCTCGCTCCCGTAGCGCGCTTGCAAACGGGCGATCAGCGACGCGCCCGGCGGAGTGTTCGGCGGTGGCGTTGTCGGAGTCATCGCCCCGACTATATAGCCTTGGACTCGCGTCGTGTTCCCGTTCGTTGATCGTTGACCCGGATTGTCGGTAGGAGTAGCTTTGTGCGCGGTACTGTACTTCTGAGGGCTTCTTCCGAAGCAGAGATTGCCGCAATAAAGAGAGGGTTGTGTTTCATGCACACCTATGGGTATCCGTTTGTCTACTCGGATCGTCGCGATGACCACCGGTTCGGTATCCTGATGTTTCTACTCTTCCTGCCGGCGCTTTCCGTAACTTTGCCGGCCGCAGCTCAGGTTGTCGAACTCGGGCCGGATGCTCTGGTGCCGGCGAAGCATGGAACAGATTCGCAAGCCGCGGAGTTCGTTGCTCGGCAGCCCGGACTCACGGCGGCACTGAGCGCGCTCGAGGCCATCGAGTACGAGTTCTCGATCGCCGGCAACGATTGCGTGAGTGCTCCGAACCGCGCCCAAGGGATGCGAGTGCGCATCGATGGGTGCAGCCTACAAGTCGAATCGCGCGCGCATGGCGTCGATGTCGCGGCTGGCGGTTTCGAGTTGACGCTTGGATTGCGCGCCATTGGCGACGGACAAGCGATGGCTGCGGTCAGGCCCGGTCGTGTCGTGCAAAGCGGCAACCGCGCTGAGATTCACCGCGACTGCGGTACGAGCGGGACGGTGGTTGAGTGGTTCGTCAACACGACGGCAGGAGTCGAGCACGGTTTCGATATCCCGGCGCCACTAAGTGGGGCGATCGCAGACCGCCTGATTCTCGAACTCAACTTCGCGAGCACGCTGCGCTCGGACTTGAGAGACGGCGAGTTGCGGCTCACCGGCGCCAGTGTTGTGACCACGGCGTGGCTCCGCTACGCAGAGTTGCATGTCTACGACGCTCGGGGTCGTGAGCTTGCGGCGGAAATGCGCATCGGAAGTGGAACGCTCTCCATCGTGATCGACACAATCGGCGCGGTCTATCCGTTGACGGTGGACCCAGTCCTGAGCACGGGAGCGGCGTGGACAGCGGAATCGGATCAGGTAACTAGTTGGTTTGGATGGAGCGTCGCTGGCGCGGGGGATGTCAACGGCGACGGATACAGTGACCTCATCGTCGGCGCGCGCCTCTTCGACGATGGACAGACGGATGAGGGCCGAGCGTTCGTGTATCTCGGATCCGCGACGGGCCTCTCGTTGACTCCAGCGTGGACCGCGGCGTCGGATCAGGCGGGCGCCGATTTTGGCTACAGCGTCGCCAGCGCTGGGGACGTTAACGGCGACGGGTACGGCGACGTGATCGTCGGCGCGCGTTACTTCAGCAATGGCGAAGGTACTGAAGGTCGAGCGTTTGTGTATCTAGGTTCTGCGACGGGGCTGGCAACGTCTGCGGCCTGGACCGCGGAATCGGACCAACCCGCGTCGTACTTTGGATACAGCGTGTCGAGCGCCGGGGACGTTAATGGCGACGGATATGACGACGTGATCATCGGCGCGAATGACTTCGATAATGGCGACGATGGCGAAGGCCGAGCGTTCTTGTATCTCGGTACTGCGGCGGGGCTCTCGTTGACTCCAGCGTGGACCGCCGAGTCGAATCAGTCGAATTCGTATTTTGGGACCAGCGTGGCCTGCGCCGGCGACGTTAACAGCGACGGGTACAGCGACGTGATTGTTGGCGCGCCTTACTTCGACAATGACCAGGGCGACGAAGGCCGAGCGTTTGTGTATCTCGGTTCTGCCGGGGGTCTCTCTTCGATCCCGGGCTGGACATCGGAATCGAATCAGTCGGGTGCGCTTTTCGGTTCCAGCTTAGCGAGCGGCGGGGATGTTAATGGCGACGGGCACAGCGACGTGATCGTCGGTGCGTACGCTTTTGACGGTGGCCAGACGAACGAAGGCCGAGCGTTTGTCTATCTCGGTTCTACAACGGGACCCGCAGCGTCACCGGCATGGACCGCAGAATCGAATCAACTCGAAGCATACTTTGGATTCAGTGTATCCATCGCCGGCGACGTCAACGGCGACGGGTACAGCGACGTGATCGGCGGCGCGCACACCTTCAATGGCGAAGGCCGCGCGTTTGTGTATCTCGGTTCCACGGCCGGGCCGTCGTTGACTCCGGCATGGACTGCCGAATCGGGTCAGTCGAGTGCGGCATTTGGCGTCTGCGTCGCGAGCGCCGGAGACGTGAACGGCGATGGGTACAGCGACGTGATCGTCGGTGCGTACCGGTTTGACAACGGCCAGAGTGACGAAGGCCGCGCGTTTGTGTATCTGGGTTCTGCAGCGGAACTGCCGCTGACACCAGCGTGGACAGCGGAATCGGATCAGGCGAGCGCCCAGTTTGGAGTCAGTGTCGCAAGCGCCGGCGACGTGAACGGTGACGGGTACACCGACGTAATCGTCGGTGCACCTTATTTCGACAACGGCCTGACGGATGAAGGCCGAGCGTTTGCGTATTTCGGTTCTGCGACGGGGCTCTTGCTGACTCCCGCCTGGACCGCGGAATCGGACCATACAGGTGCGCAATTTGGCGCCAGCGTCGCGAGCGCCGGGGACGTGAACGGCGACGGGTACGGAGATGTCATCGTGGGCGCATGGCTGTTTGACAATGGCCAAGGCAGCGCGTTTGTGTATCTCGGTGCTGCGGCGGGACTGGAAACTTCATCGGCTTGGACCGCGACGTCGGACCAACTCGATGCGTACTTTGGATCCAGCGTGGCGAGCGCTGGGGACGTTAACGGCGATGGATACAGCGACGTGATCGTCGGCGCACACTCGTTCGACAATGCCGAGCCTGACGAGGGCGGCGCGTTTGCATATTTCGGTTCTGCGGTGGGGCTCTCGTTGACTCCAGACTGGTCAACGGAATCGGATCAGGCAGGTGCACATTTTGGGAACAGCGTTTCGAGCGCTGGCGACGTTAACGGCGACGGATACAGCGACGTGATCGTCGGCGCATCCTTGTTTGACAATGACCAAACTGACGAGGGCCGAACGTTTGTGTATCTCGGGTCCGCGGCGGGGCTCGCATTGACTCCAGCATGGACCGCGGAATCGGATCAGGCGAGTTCCTTGTTTGGCGAGAGTGTCGCTACTACCGGCGACGTCGACGGCGACGGATACAGCGACGTGATCGTCGGTGCATCCTTGTTTGACAATGGCCAAACTGACGAAGGTCGAGCGTTTGTTTATCTCGGTTCCGCAGCGGGGCTGTCGTTCACGCCAGCGTGGACGGCGGAATCGGATCAGGCGAGCGCCTTCTTTGGCGAGAGTGTCGCTACTGCCGGCGATGTCGACGGCGACGGGTATAGCGATGTCATCGTTGGCGCGATTGGCTTCGACAATAGCGAGACCGACGAAGGTCGAGCGTTTGTGTATTTCGGTTCCGCGGCGGGACTGTCGTTGTCGTCCACATGGGCAGCGGAATCGAATCAGGCGAATGCCAACTTTGGCGAGAGTGTCGCTGGCGCCGGAGACGTGAACGGTGACGGGTACAGCGACGTGATAGTTGGCGCGAACACTTTCGACAATGGTCAGGCTGACGAAGGCCGCGCCTACCTGTACTTGGGCAATAGTGCCGGTGTACCGCGGATTCTCCAGCAGCGCCGCATCGACGACACCGCGACTATTGCTCCCCTCGGACGGAGCGACGCGTCGGATGAGTTTCTGCTGAAGGTCCGCGCCACGCATCCAGCGGGCCGCGGACGGGTGCAGGTTGAGTGCGAGGCAAAGCCGCCCGGAGTACTCTTCGACGGTACCGCGACTTTGCTGTCGGCGCCGGTTGACACTGGGGCTTCCACAGGAGGGGCCAGTGCAGTTGCAATTAACCTCGCAGTGACAGCCCTGGCGTCAGGCACGCCGTACCACTGGCGAACGCGTATCCACTACCTGGACTCGCCGAACTTTGTTCACGGCCCTTGGTTCTCGCCCGCCGGAAACGGCGCCAACGAGACCGATCTGCGCACCGATTGCCCAATGCCGTTCGCATCGTTCCTGGCCAGCCAAGTGAGCGGCAACGCACCCTTGTCTGTGAGCTTCACGAACCAATCGTCGGTCAGTGGAACCGCGACCTACGCGTGGGACTTCAACGACGATGCGCTGGTTGACTCAACCGACCAAGATCCGGTCTTCGTGTACGAAACCCCGGGCGCCTTTACCGCAAGTCTGACGACCAGCGATGTGTGCGGCACGGACGGCGCCGTGATGATGATCAGCGTTTATGCGCCGGCAGTGGCTGGCTTCATGGCGAACCCACCCACCGGTGACGCGCCACTCTTGGTTAACTTCACGAGCACATCTTCGGGAGACATCGCGAGCCACGCATGGGATTTCGATGGTGACCTGATGACCGACAGCAGCGAACCGTCGCCGTCGCACACGTACCTAGTGCCTGGTGCTTATCTCGTGACGCTGACCGTGACCGGCATCGGCGGCGGCACGGACGTGGCCACCGAGACCATCACAGTAGCCATGCCGCAGCCGCAGTTCCGGCGCGGCGATGCGAATCAAGACGCGACGGTGAACATCGCGGACGCCATCTCGATCCTGGGTTATCTCTTCTCGGGTGGTCTGAGCCCCGCGTGCTTCGACGTCGCCGACGCCAATGATGATGGAACCGTGAACATCGCCGACGGGATTACTTTGCTGGCATACCTGTTCTCGGGCAGTGGCCCCACGCCGGCACCTGGACCGATCACTTGTGGTCCTGATCCCACGAGCGATGCGCTGCCGTGTGAGACGAGCCAGCCTTCGTGTCCGTAGTCGTGTCACACGAAAGACTCGCGGGCCCGGGAGAAAAGAGGGCCGTTGTCACCTGATGCGAACGAGCCGAGCGAGTACAGCGAACTCTTGTCGCGTTTCGGCCACGGCAACGATTCGGCGCTCGCGCAACTGGTCGCGCGCGAGACGCCGCGGCTCTTGCGTCGCATCGACGCGGCGTTGCCGGCCGCACTGCGCGCGCGCGTCGGCGCGAGCGACATTTTTCAACAGACGCTCATCGATCTCGTCGGCATGCAGGAGCGTTTTGATAATCGCGGCACGGCGGCGTTTCGCAAACTGATGCTGACGCTCGCCGAAGCGCGCATCGCGCGCGCCGTGCGTCGCGAGCGCGCGCTCAAACGCGACGTCTATCGCGAATCGACTCCTCAGCCCGGTCCCGTCGACGAGAGTCTGCCCGGGTTGCAAATCGCCGCCGACCAATCGACGCCTTCACAAATTGCGATCGGTGTCGAATCGAGCGATCGCCTCCGCATCGCGCTCGCGCGCCTCAGCGCCGCGGATCGCGAAATCATCGAGTTGATAGACTATCAAGACTTGAATTTCGAGACCGCCGCCGCGCGCCTCGGGATCGAATTGAAAACGGCACAGAAACGCCACGAGCGCGCGCTCGCGCGGATGAAGGAATTGATGAAGCGGTCCGCCAACTGAAAGCATGCGATGAACTCGAAGCGGAATACTCCACCGGCGTCCGCCGCGATCGCGGTCGTGCTCGCGTTTTTTGCCTCAGCTCGGCTCTTTGCCCAGGGAGACACCTGCGCCACAGCGACGCCGATCTCGGCGCTCCCCTTCGTCGCCACGGGAACTACCTGCGGCGCGACCGATGACTATCACGAGACGTGCCCGTTCCTCCCGTCGGGCGCTTCGGATGTTGTGTACTCTTACACGCCAACTTCGAACCAGATCATCACGGTCGACCTCTGCGATTCGTCGTTCGACACTCGCGTGTACATCTTTGCCGGCCCCTGTCCCGCGGTTCCAGCATCGGGACAAGCGATCGCGTGCAACGATGACGCGTGCGGCGTCGACGGCTGGCGGTCGCGGATCGACGCCGTGCCACTGACAGCAGGGACCGTCTACTCGATCGTGATCGATGGCTTTGGATCGGACTGCGGCACTTTCCAACTGGCCGTTTCGGGGTGGAGCCCGATCCTTGGAGACCGCTGCGATGATCCGTGGGAAATTGCCTCGCTCCCGTTCACCGATGCGCAAGACACGTGCGGGCTACAGGATGATTACCACGAGACCTGCCCCTTCCTCCCGGGAGGAGGTCCGGACGGCGTCTACCGATTTCTGCCGACGCGCGACTTGTTCGTGCGCATCGACCTCTGTCCCTCCGACTACGACACGCGTGTTTACGTCTTCGCCGGGAGTTGCCCGACCGGTCCCCTCTCCGGCGCCGCGATTTCCTGCAACGACGACGCGTGCGGCGTGAATGGTTGGCGATCCCGTCTCGACTCGGTGCCGCTGACCGCAGGGATCGAAGTGTTCATCGTCGTCGATGGCTACGGCACTGGGTGCGGCGCCTTCGAGATTGAAATCGAAGAAGTTCTCCCGCCCGGTCCCGGGGAGTGGTGCGGGGACCCGATCGAAGTCGGCGCCCTACCCTTTGCCGCGACGATCACCACTTCCGGCCCATCGCGTCACGAGCACGAGTGCCAGTTCATCTTCGCTGGCGCGCCGGAGCGCGTGTTGCGTTACCTCGCCATCGAAGACGAAGTCATCAGCGTGAGCGCGTGCAGCGCCGACTTCGATCCGAAGCTCACCGTCGCGACCGGCGCCTGTCCGCTCCCGACGGATCTTTCGCCGGTCGCGATCGCCTGCGCCGACGACAGTTGCGGGCTCGACGGTCTTGGCGCTCGCATCGCCGCGGTCCGGCTTTCCGCGGGAGAGACCGCGTGGATCGTCGTCGATGGTCATGCGGCGGGAGAGGAAGGTGCTGTCCTCGTGGAGATCGAGAGAGTCTGTGCCCCAGATCATCCGACTGCGCTCGTCTCCATGATCGATGTCCCCGAAACGCCGATCGGACTCGCGATGTCCGCCGCCGGGGACCGCCTCTACGTCGCGAGCCGAGTGGCCAACACGGTATCGGTCATCGACACCATCACCGACACCGTCATCGACAGCGTCCTAGTGGGCGCTTCTCCCTATAGACTCGTCCTCACTCCGGACGGCACCCGCCTCTACGTCTGCGAATACTTCGGCGGCACGATCCGCTGCCTCGACCCGTTCACTCTCGCGCTCATCGATCTCATTCCTTTCTCCGGTCGCCCACTCGGACTCGCGATCTCGCCTGACGGCAGCACACTTTGGGGAGTCGACGAGATCGGCGGAATCCTGCGCGCCTGGTCGATTCCGGGGCACTCGGTCATCGCCACGTTCTCCGGCCTCGGCGCGCCGCGCGAAGTGTTGGTGCATCCCGACGGGAGTTCCGTGTTCATCACGGACTTCTACGGTCAGCGCGTTTTGAAGCTCGCACTCGGGACACCGCCCGTCCTCACTTCCGTTTTCGTCGATGAGACTCCGCAATCGCTCGTGATCGCGCCGGATGGTCAGCACCTCCTGGTCGGAAACTTTGGCTGGGATCGCTCGCCAGACACCATCCCGGTGCTTCGGATCGCCGACCTAGCGCTGGTCGCGCGCCTCCGGATCGGGTCAGGTCTCGAGGAGATGGTGTTCGTTCCGGGAACGAATCGCCTCATCACCACCTACTGGGGCTACACGTACCTGCCGAGCTCATCCGGGGAGGAGGTCGGGCACGGCCTCGGGAGCATTCAGGTCCTGCGAATCCCGACGGACTTCACCGCGATCGGCGACCCGCTCGCGCCGCCGCTCCTCGATGTCTCGGAGGCGCTGATCCCGCTCCTCGGCGACTACATCTTCGGTCTCGCAGTTCTTCCCGACGGCAGCCGAGCGTACGCGAGCGCGACCGGCGCCACGGGCGCATCGCCGACCGAGGACCATATCGCGGTCATCGGATTTCCCAACGGTTTCGCTTCGGGTCGCTTCCGCCGCGGCGACGCGAACCTCGACGGCGCCACGGATATCGCCGATCCGATTCGCGTGCTCGATGTCCTGTTCGGCGGCGCCGTATCGGCGTGCGATCGCGCGCTCGATGCCAACGACGATGAGAACGTCGACATCTCAGATGCGATCACGCTCCTCAGCGCGATCTTCCAGGGGTTGGCGCCCCTGCCACCGCCCACGATTTGCTCGATCGATCCGACGCCGGGCGGGCTGTGCTGCGATGTCGAGGGCTGTCCATAATCGGGAACGCGACAAACGTGCGCTCGTGCGGATGATGAATCTGAAGCAGCTGTCCGCCGAATAAAAGAGCGAGGCCAAACCTTCGCGGTTCAGCCTCGCTGCCAAGAAACCTCTATCGTTCATTCACTCCATCGAATCAGCAGCCGCCGGCGCTTGCGCAATCGAGCAGGTCGGCCGTCGTCGCGTCGGTGCCGCAAATGGTCGGGCCCGGCGCGGGCGGCGGCGTGCCGCCTTGGAACAAGTAGGTCAACGCGAAGATCGGATCGGCGATCGTCACGAGGCCATCATCGTTGACGTCGGCCGCGTCGAAGCAGCTCGGCGCCGCTAATCCTTGAAACAAGTGGCCGAGCAGGTTGATCGCGTCGCCGATGTTGACGCCGCCGTTGCCGTCGAAGTCGCCGCGGCGGAAGATTCCAGCCGGCGCGCTCGTCGGCAGCAACACTACGACGCTCTCGTTAAGAAGCGGCGTCTCGTCGAAGCCGATTCCGATCACGCGATTGAGCGCCGTCGGTTGCGAGCTGCTCGTACCGAAGCGTACCACCGCGGTTTCGCCATCCACGTCGCCGACCAGTGCGCCGGCTGCCGCCACGAAGTCTATGTCTGCGAGCGCTTCAGCGCTGTCGCCGAAGCTGTACGCGCCGCCACCCGTCGTTGCCGACCAGACGATTTGAATCGCGACGCCATCCGTGCCGAGACTCACCAAGAAAACTTCGGCCGCCGCATCGACGGTCGCACCGACCGGCGTCGCCGCGGTCGCGACGAGAAGTGCTGGATCGAAACTGATCGCTGCGCTGAGTGAGGTCGAGAGCGCGCTCGTCGCCGTGACAGATCGCGCCGACCAACGCATTCCGAAGTCGAGCTCCGGCGCACTCGGGTCGTACTCCGCATAGGTGTCGCCGTCGATGTCGCCGGTCGCCACGCGGACGCCGCCGAGTTGGTAGAAGTGCAGAATGTCCTGTGTGACCGGAAACAGCACGTCCGCTGAAACGCCCGCGGGCGAAGTTTCGGTCATCGTCCCGACAGCCGTCAGACTTCGGATTCGTTGCACGGCCGGCACCAGCAACCCGGTCGTTTCCTCGAAGCCAGTGCTGATCATCGTCGGACCGCCCGTCGGTCCCGTGCCAGGGATGACGCTCGCTTGAATCGCCACCATCTCCGTCGCGAGTTCGAGCGGCAAAGCGCCCGGCGCTCCGGTGGCGTCCACGACAAAGACGCAATTGATCGCGACGAAGCCGCCCAGAACTTGGTACTCGAACACCGCTGGCGCACCGCCGAGGTACTCGAGCAATGCTGGCGCCGGCTCGACGAGGTTGACTTCGAGTTGCGCAGGGTTGTACGCCACCGACATGCGGAAACCGCCGACTTGCGGGAGCAACATCGTCGGGCCCGCAGTCGGCACGATGCTCGCAAGCAGCGTGAGTCCCGAATACGGTGACAACGGCGGCGCCTGCAGATCGAAAGTGAATCCGGTGAGATCGCACTCATCCGGCTTTCCGTTTTGATTGTCGTCTTCGGATCCGCCGCTCGCGATGTCGAGCGCGTCCGCGTAGTCGTTCAAGTTGCAATCCGCGTAGAGCGGAAAATGCACGCCGCCGACACCAAACGTGGTGTCGGTGCCGATCGCCGCACCCCAGTCTTTCGCCTTCGCCCAATCGAGGAGCAGCGCGCGCACTTGGCCGGCGGTCGCCGCCGGATTAACTGACCACAAGCAGGCCGCGACGCCGCTCGAGTGCGGGGCCGCGCAACTCGTGCCGGTGAACGATGTCAAGTAGGAAGTCGCGGTGCTCGTGGGCGCACAAATGTCTGGCACGGATTGCTGCAGGCTATTGGTCGGCCCACGACTCGAATAACTCGCTTGAATGCAGCACGTGTACTTCGCGGATCCGTACAAGTTCTGTTCGACGGCGCCGACCGACAACACGTTGGGATGCGAGGCATCCGACGGGCTGAGCACCGAGCTCGCAATGACGTTGTGCTCGTCGAGCGTGGCGCGGCCACCGACAAACAGCTCGAGCGTGGTGCCCGCGCCCGACATGCGGCGCGCCACGACCTGCACGACCAAGTTCGCGCCGCCGCCGTTGAGAACGCCCACGCTTTCATAGTTCTCGCCCCCCTGCGCCGACGTGTCGAGGAGCTGCGTGGCATCCGAGTTGTAGAGAAAGAGGTCGTAGTCATGGACACCACCCGAGCGATCCCACGACAAGAAGAAGGAGCCCGTCGCGCCGGGCGGAATCGTGCACTGCAGAACTTCATCGTCGTGGTCATCCCACGACAAGTAGTCGTCGCCGTCCTCGTCGTAGAATTCATCCTGCCAGTGAAGATCGGCCGAGTTGCCGGCCGACACGAACACGAGTACACCGTTGGCGCCCGCGTCGTTCACCGCCAGCGCCAGTGGCGATGAGTCGTCCTCCCAGTCCGGAAAATAGCCGAGCGACATGTTGATGATGTCAGCGCCGTCGTCAACCGCGTCGCTCACGGCGGTGGCGACTTGCGTTTGGCCCGCGACTTTGTAGAGCCGATAATCGGCGCCGGGCGCGTGATCGAAAACCGTCTCGAGCACGGCGCGTCCGTGGCTCCCATCGGCGGCGGCCTGGAGACCGTTCCCCGTGTAATCGAAGGTCGCCGGATTGTCCGGCGCGTCGTTTGAGTTCTGCGATGTTGTGAGATTCGCGAAACCGATGTCGATCACGGCGATGGTGATGCCCGTGCCGTCGAAGCCGAGGTCGCGATAAGCGCCGCTATTCATGATGGTCGGACCTTGACCCTCAAACTCGGCGACCTGCTGGCCGAAGCCGAGCGGCACAATGTGGTAGGTGGCGGGAAGCGCGCGCGCAAGCGATTCGATCGCCGCGATCGGCACGCTCGCTTCAACGCTCAATGGCACTTCGTACCGCACCGTGCCGCCGACCGCGACGACGGCGGCCGCAACTGCCGAGTTATTGTGCTGGCGTCCGATGATCTCCACGCGCGCAAACTCGCCGTCGACGATGCGACCGCCGAAGACCGCGAGCTTTTGGCGCGCCGCATCCAAGCCGCCACGCGCGGAGTCCCGCGCGATCCGACTCGCCTCCACTAAACTGGGCAGCGCCCGAATCGCCGCGTCTTGACGCTCCGCGTTCGTCGTCATCGTGAAGTTCTTCAGATCCGCGACCTGCGCCGACACGGGTGCCAACCAAGCGAAGACCGCAATGCCGCACACGGACGCCCACCCACATTCGAATCGACTCATGACGGTTCCTTTCCCGCATTAAGTTGAGTGGCGCAAAGCGCTCATCGCGCGCCACCTCACCGCTAAATGCGGGCCCGCCAGAAAGCCGACAGGGATTTTCGATAATTCGCGGCGGCTGGCACTTGGCAGTCGCCGCGAGGTTGGAGACGGTTCCCGGCCGGCGCGCAATGGTCACGTTTGCACTTCTCGCGTATCTTCTTGGCAGGCTCACTAGGAGAAGCATGAAGCAGCGATTCGCTTGGCCAGTGCTCGAGATTTGGTTGCTGATCGCGCTCGCGACGCACGCCGTCCACGGCGGCGGTACCGGTAACGACCTGCTCCCCGACATCCCACTTGGCGCCAGGACCGCGCGCTTTGCGTCTATCGCGGACATCGGCGCCGAACGGGTCATCGACATCGCGCATGCCGGCGATGACAGCGGTCGGCTGTTTCTCGTGTCGCCAAATGGTGTGATCCGGATCTTCCGCGACGGGGCAGTGCTCGCAACGCCGTTCCTCAACGACCCCGCCGAGCCGTCCGACATCGCCATGACGGGTCTCACGTTTCATCCCAACTTCGCGACGAACGGGAAGATTTACGTGATTACCGGCGAAGCGCTCCCGAATCCCCACACGCCGCATTACGTTTCGCCGCAAGATCCGACCGCGGGAGCGTTCGACAACGTCGTGTTCGAATACCAAGTCGATCCCGTGAATCCCGACATCATCAACATGAGCACGAAGCGCGAGCTGCTGCGGATTCGCCAGGCCGCGACGTGTCACCAAGTGGACGACTTGGTTTTCGGCGCCGATGGCATGCTCACCATCGCGGTCGGCGATGGCGGCTGCACGCGCGAAGGGACGCCGACTCACTACGAGACCAATGCGCAGCTCACGACGAATCCGTTTGGGAAGATTCTGCGCATTGATGTCGACACCATCGGACCGAACGGTCGCTACGGTATTCCCGCGACGAATCCGTTTGCGAGCGGCGCGGGTGGAAACGTGCCCGAGATCTTCGCGTGGGGTGTGCGCAATCCGTGGCGCATGACCGTCGATCGCGCGACGGGCGATATCTACGCCGCCGTGAATGGCGACTTCACGATCGAGTGGATCGTGCGCGTTGAACTCGCGCGCAACTACGGTTGGGCCGTGCGCGAAGGCAGTTTTCTTTGGGACCCGTTGACCGGCGACGCGAGTCTCGCGCCCGCGCCGGACCCGGCTTTCACTGCGCCCGTCGCCGAGTATGACCACAACGGCTCACAGGCGTTCGCGTCGGTCATCGGCGGCTACGTGTATCGCGGCGCCCGGCTGCCGGAGTTTTTCGGCACATACCTGTGTCTTGATTGGGTCGCCGGTGTGGTGATCGCGATGGATCCAGCGACCGGTGCGCTCGAGCGAGTCACCGTCGACCCCACAGGCTGGCCGATCTTGCCGTTTCGCGACATCACCTGGGGCGAGGACGAAGACGGCGAGTTGTACATTGGCACCGACAATGGGCATCTGCTCGCGCTCGTGCCGGTGACTCACGACTTTGTCCGTGGTAACTGCAACGGTCAAGGCGCGACCGATATCGCCGACGCCGTGTACTTACTCGCCTACCTGTTCAGCTCGGGGCCGCTGCCGTCGTGCCTCGATGCCTGCGATGTCGATGACAACGGCAACTTCAACATCGCCGACGCGATCGGGCTTCTCTACGCGATCTTTCAAGGTGGGCCGCCGTTGGCTCCGCCGTGGCCAAGCTGTGGGAGCGATTCCACCGTCGACGCCGCGGGCTGTAGTGAGTTCGATCTCTGCCCGTAGCCTGCGGTCTTCGAAAGCTGGCGCATTGTGCTTGACGGGTTGTCCGACCAAGCGGTCAACAGAGACGCCGGGAACTCGCCATGAATTTCGACTCCGCGCAGGACGCGCTGCAGAATCCTGACGACAGCAAGAGCGGCGACTCGATCGAGGATTGGCTCGCCGCGTATTTGCTCGCGGCGCCGAGTTTGGGCGCGGACGAGCGCGCTCGCTGGCTCGCGAAGGCGCCGTCGCCAATACGAGCGGAACTGGCGGCGCGTATCGCGAAACTCTCGCTCTTCGATACTTGGCTGGAAGACAGCGCGAACGATTTCTTGGAGCCGAGTGCGGCGCCGGAGGCGCCCGCTGCCGCCGCCCCGCCGCCTGGCACGATGCTCGGCGACTTTCGGTTACTGCGTCGCATAGGTGGCGGCGGCATGGGCACGGTCTATCTTGCCGAGCAGGTTTCGCTCGGGCGGCGAGTCGCGCTCAAGATGCTGCCGCCCGCCTACGCGACCGCTTCTACTTCCGGCGAGCGTTTTCGGCGAGAAGCGAAAACGATCGCGAAACTCTCGCATCCGAACATCGTCGGTGTCCATGCCTACGGCGAAGCGGAAGGAATCAGTTACCTCGCGCTTGACTACGTCGAAGGTGAGTCGCTCGCCGAGCGCATCGCCAAACGCCGCGAGCAAGGTCGCGAGCTCAACGACTCTGAAGTCCGCGCCGTCGTCACGATCGGCCATGCCATCGCCGGCGCGCTCGCCTATGCGCACGCGCTTGGCATCGTGCATCGAGACGTCAAACCGCAGAACATCATCATCGACGGCGATGGCGAGCCCCACCTCGTCGACTTCGGACTCGCCAAGGACTCCGCGCTCGATTCACTGTCGCGGAGCGGCGATTGGCTGGGTACGCCGCACTACATGGCGCCCGAACAAGCGCAGCCGCATGGCGGCACGGTCGACGAACGCACGGATGTCTATGGTCTCGGCGCAACGCTCTACGAAGCACTCGGGCAAACACCGCCATTCGCCGGCGCAACGCTCGAGCAGCTCGCGCATCAAATCGCCGTCGCCGAGCCTAGGCCGCTCGCGAGGCTCTGTCCGGCGGCGGCGCGCGAACTCGCGAGCGTCGTGCACACGGCGCTCGAGAAAGATCCGCGCCACCGCTATCAAAGCGCGGCCGAACTCGCCGCCGATTTGCGCCGGTGGCTCGAGGGGCACACGGTGCTCGCGCGTCCGGCGCGCATGTGGCGCCGGAGTGTGCGCCTCGCGCGGCGTCGACCGCTCCTCGTCGTGAGCGCGGTGCTCGGTCTCGTCGCGGCAATTTCGCTACCGCTCGCCTGGATCTTTCACGCGCGGCTCGAAGCGCAACAGCGCGAACGCGATGGTCTCCGGCTCATCGGCGAAGCGAATGCAACCATCGAACAAGACCCGACGCTCGCGCTGCGGCTCGCCATCGAAGGGGCAGAACGCGCGCCGGGCTTATTGTCGACTTCGACACTCTACGCCGCATGGCGCGCGGCCGCGCGCGCCGGTCACGAATACGCCGTATTGAATCTCCACACCGCGACGATCCATGCGCTGCGTTTCGATCGCAGCGGCACGCGACTCGCGGCGGCGTCGGCGGATCACACCGCGAGCATCTGGAGCCTGCCGCACGGAGATCTGATCCAACAACTCAAAGGCGCGCGTGCGCGGGTCGTCGACGTCGACATCTCGCTCGATGGACGCGAGGCGATCACCGCGAGCTACGATGGCACCGTGCGCGTTTGGTCGCTGGAAGACGGTCGGGAGACCGCTTGTCTCGCCGGCGCGCCGGCGCCGGTGTTCTGCGCGCGGTATGCCGCTGACGATTCGCTCATTGTCGCGGGCTGCGCGGACGGCACCGTGACCGCGTTCGATCGGGTCGCGCCGCACGCCCTCCGATGGCGCCGCACTGGCGGTGCGAGCGTGAGCGTCGGCCGCTATGTCGATGCAATCGCTGAGCTCGAAGCGAGTCTCGCGCTGAGTCCCGATCGACGCTCGCTCGCGATCGCAGCGGCGAATGCCTGCCTCGTGCTTTGCGATGCGGCGACTGGCGCCGAGCTTTGGTCAACACCGCAACTCGGGGCACGCGTGTGCGCGATTCGCTTTGCACGCAACGGCGCGCAGCTGTGCTTTTATTCTTTCGCGACAACTCGCGCTCAAGTGCTCGCCGTTACGAACGGTCAACTGCTGCTTGAAGCGCCGCTCGGCGCGCATACAGATCTCCGCGGCGTGCAGCTCTCCGATGACGGCGCGCTTTTCTCGGCGCTGTCGCCGGATGCGCTTCGCACCTGGCAGACTGCAACTGGCGCCAGTCTCGCGACGATCGAACTCGTCGATACGATTGCTCCTCGCCAGCACTTCAACGCTTACGCACCCACGGGCACGAAAATCGCGACGGCGCACATCGGCGGCACAACATCGCTTTGGAGCGTAGAGTCCGGGCTCGGCTTCGAACGCGTGCGCTCAAAGGAGACGGAAATTTGCGCGATCGACTTCGCGCCGGATGGTTCAGTGCTCGCGACCGCGGGACCTTCCGGCAACATCTACCTGTGGCAACGCGGACCCGGCACGCAACCGCCGATCGAGTTCGCAACCGGCGTCCCGGGCCTGCGCACCATCGAGTACGACGCGACTGGTGAACGCGTGCTCGCCAACGGCATCGGACTCAGCGCGGCGCTGCTCGCCCGCGCGGACGGCGCCGCGATTTGGCGGCTCGATGGCGAGAAGGTCGCGAGTCTGATGGCGACCATCGACACGTTCAATCAACGCGAGTCGTTAGTGAACTTCGTCGCAGCTCTACCAAACTCATCGGCTTTCGCGATCGTCACACCTGCCTGTGTCTATCGCTGGGACTCCAACTCGCGATTCGAGCAACTCACAAAGAATCCCCACAGCATCGATGAGCAGATCCTGCGGCGCGTCGCGGTGAGTCCAGATGGCCGCCGCTACTCATTGACATCGCGCCGCGTCGCCGGCGGCTTCGACGGCTCGTGTTGGATTCATGCGATCGACGGCGCAACACCGGCGATCGAACTCGGCGACCACGAGCGCGTCGTGCGTACGGCGGAGTTTGATGCACAGAGTCAACGCGTCGTGACCGCGTCCCTCGATGGGCGCGCCCGGGTGTTTGATGTCGCGACCGGCGCGCTCATCACCGTCTTCGCCGGTCATGACGCCGATGTGCGGGTCGCGCGTTTTAGTCCGGATGGCCAGCGTGTCATTTCGTGCGCGTGGAATCGTTGCGCATGGATCTGGGAAGCTGCGACGGGCGCGCCGATTTTACAACTCGCTGGACATTCGCAGTCAATCGAAGCGGCCGAGTTCAGCCCGGACGGGCGGCATGTGGTGACGACCTCTCTCGATGGCACGGCGCGCCTGTGGGATGCGGGCAGCGGTGAAGCACTCGCCGTGCTCGCGCTCGACGCACCGAGCTTCGACGTCGACTTCCGGGCCGACGGGCGCGAGTTCGCCATCGCGTGTGAAGATGGTCGCGTGTGCTTTTGGCCGTTTCCACCCGAAGACGGCGCCGCACGGATGGCCCAGCGTTCGTTGTCGACGGAAGAACGAGCGCGTTACGCGATCCATTCCGCAACGGCGCGAGAGATCGAGTCGGCTTCGACTGAGACTCGACCTCCCGTGAGCGTCGCGCCGTCGCCGCAAGATCGGCGTGATCTGTCGCTCGTCGCCTACGATGTCTGGAGCGCGTTGCGAGATGGCACGCGCGCGGCCGATCGCTTGCCGCAGGCGCTGCGCGACCTCGCGTGGTTGATGACGAACGCGCCCGCGCCGGGTTCTTATGGCGTGTTGGAAGCGCTCGCGAGTCTGCGGCGCGGCGAAAACGACGCGGCGATCCGCGCCGCGACGGCCGTCAACGATTTGCTGCGCGACCGTCTTGGGCGCGACGACCTGCTCGCGTTGTGCGTGTTAGCCGAAGCGCACGCCGCGAGCGGTGCGACCGCGGCGGCGCGCGACGCGCTCGAGCGAGCCGAGGCGCTCGCGCTCACGCCTCCGTGGAACTGGACGCGCGACCCCGATCCGCTGGTCTTGCTGCGCGAGGCACGTCTGCGAGTGCGCGGACTCTAACCGCCGAGAGTACTTGTGGCTGTGCACTCGGCGTGGGAATCTGCAGCGGATATACTCCCTGCACGGCTCAGGAAATTTACCGACACAAAAGCTTAGGGGCGCGGCGCGCGAGTGAAACAGAGTCTCACTCCGACTCAACGGCGTGTCAGTTCCGAGTACAAGTGCGAGCGCATGGACAAACCGTTGGGTTCCGAATCGATCGCGCCGAAACCAGACGACGACGATCTCA
Source organism: Planctomycetota bacterium (assembly GCA_046154185.1). Classification (GTDB taxonomy): domain Bacteria; phylum Planctomycetota; class UBA8108; order UBA1146; family JAJFFE01; genus JBJXGE01. Next base: position 87,266 of record JBJXGE010000082.1, on the reverse strand, counting down.
CGAATTATCTCGCTGCGCAGTTGCCGCGCCTTGCGCAGCATTTGCGTCTGCGACTCGGACCGCGTTTGCGCGCGCACGAGTCGGCGTCCGATCTCGCACAGTCGGCGGCGCGGGAAGTGCTCGAAGATTTGCAAGTGTTGCCGACGCCGAATCGCGATGCGTTGCGCGTGTGGCTTTATCACGCGGCCGAGCGCAAGTTGATCGATAAGGCGCGTTACTGGTCGGCCGAGCGGCGCGATCCCGCGCGAGCGCGGAGCTTCGACGCGCTCGCGTCGCAGCACCGCGGCGTCGCCGACGATCCGAGCCGCCGGCTCGAAGCGCGTGAACAGCTCGCCGATGTCGCCGCCGCGCTCCAGCGTCTCGACCCCGTCCATCGCGAAATTATTCTGCTCGCCCGCGTCGCGGAATTGCCGCACTCGATGATCGCCCAACTCACCGCGCGGAGCGAAGGCGCGAGCCGCATGATGCTGGCGCGCGCACTCGCGGCGCTGTCGAAGTTGTTGTGAACGCGCGCGGGTAGCGCTTGTTCTGGGATGAGTTGAGACCGTCAGGCGTGCAACTCCGCGCGATCCTCGAGTCCGGCTACTGTCCCGCCGGAAGTTGCGATGACGTTGGAGACGATCCCGACCCGCAGCCTTCTGGAATATGAATTTCGCCGATTAGCATCCGTTGCGGATCTATCTTCTCGGGCTCATCCACGCCGATCCAAACTCGCAGAGCGATGATTCTCTCGCCGACGAAGCGTGCTGCTCGCGCGGAAGCGTTGTTGCCGGCAGCGCCGGCGCGCGCGAGTCGCGGCCCGGCGAGGAACAGACCGGTCGCCGTGAGCACCAACGCGACAGCGCCTGCGAGCACGCGCCGTACACGCCGAGCCGCGGCCCGCAGTCCCACCGGACAATCGGCGGTGAGCAGAGTGCCATCGGCGCGGCGATAGAGTTGCGCGCACACGTTGCCTTGCTGCGATCGCAACAAGTCGAGGATCTCCGCCTCGCGCATGTCGGCAAAGTTGTAGACATGCTTTCGGCACGCTTGACAAAAGCGCCGGCGATCGTCGCCGGACATCGAGGCCCAAGACTGGTGACAGGGATGCGCGATGCGTACGCGATCCAAGATTGAACCCGCAGTGAGCGGCGCGGGATTCTGTTTCATCATCGTTGGCCTTTCGAGTCGGTCTTCGTTCTTTCGCCTGCGGATCGCAGCGGATTTACTAAAGCTTGACCGATAACAGCTCGAAGAGTTTCACGACGAAGAGACGCCGCTCGGACGCGAGAATGCAGCTCAGCGCATGCTCAAAGGATACGCTGTTTGTCAGGGGAAAATTTGCCGCGGCGTATCGCTTGGAGCATAACGAGTCAGCGCGCACCGCATTGTGCGATCCGGCCTAGGTGAATTGTTTGTCCGTGGCTCGGGCGCGTTCAAGCGAGCCGATGCGGCTTGAGGTTGAGCGCGAGTTCGTTGGCGATCGCGAGCGTTTCGGCAATCGTCGCGGGCGTTCGCAGCCAGGCGACCAGCTCGGCATTGCTCCCGGAACGAAGCCACTGCGACGATGTGCTCTGCGCGCTTTCGCTCTGGATCGTCAGTTCAACGTCGTGCCGATCGGCTCGCGACGGAGTCTGCGCGCACCGCAGCTTCGCTGGTCGCGGCGCGAGCGCGAACTGCACCTCGATGGGCTCGTTGTCGCCGGCCGGATTGCGCTGCTCGATGCGATCGGCGAGTTTGCGCAAGCCGCGTTCTGTCGTCTGTTCTTCCGTGAGTTGGCCCGTCGCGAGGTAGAACTGCTCGAACGCGATTTGATCCGCGCGCTCTTTGTGCGCTTCATACTCTTCGCGTTCGACGGACGTGGGCGCGTCCATTGCGACTAACAACTCGCGTGCGAGCTGCTTCGATCGTGCGGCCAAGTCGTCGGACTCGGCCGAACGCGCGCTACCGTCCGGTTGCGCACTGGCCGCGAGCGATCTTGGATTAGCCATCACTGGATCGTAAGCAATCATGATGCACTTGTATCACGGCACGTCATGGTTTTCGATTCGGCGCTCGAAATCAGGCGGAGAACCGAGCGATGTCAGTTCGGTGCGCCGCCGCTTCGAGACGCGTTCACGACGCCTTTGGCGCGCGCCGAACGAGTTGGGCGAGGGCCCAGCCGAGGAAGATCAGCGTTGCGATGGCCGGCACGCCGAGGCCGGCCATGGCGCCGGTCATCCACGTGCCGGCGATGAAGCCCAGCATGCCGAACAACACCCAGTACGGTGTGAACGCCTGCTCGCGGACCGGCGGTTTCCCGCCACGCGCTAACCTCCGCTTGTGCAACCAGCGCCCCAAGGATTGCACGACGGCTGCCAAGATCGAACCGACCACGCCCGTGCCGAGACCCGCAAGACCGCCGAGCAAGATTTCCATTCGCAAGTACCTTCCAGCATGAATCGTGCTGAACCTCGAACCGGTTTGGCGCCGGCAAGCTTCGTATCGTAGAGCGAAAGAACGCCCCGAAGTAGACGCCTTGGAGGATGTACGGTCGCAAGCGAGCCTACTGCCGACGGCAACGTGTTGCTTGCGTGAAGTTCGCTCAAGTGAATAATGCGCGGCATGATTCGTGGCGCGTCAGCGGTGCTGTTGGGTGCGCTGCTTCTCATCGGAGGCAGCATCTATATTCAAGGCCACTTGATCGCGACGCTCGTCGAGTGGCGCGATATGCAGGGCTGGAGGACGCTGGCCGCGACGCTCACGCACTTGGAACTCAAAGAAGTGCGCGGCAGCAAAGGGCGGCGTTCGCACCGCGTCATCGCCAAGTATCGTTACGAATTCGACGGTCAAGCGTACACCGGGCAGCGCGTCTTCTTGCACGGGCAGTTGTCGAGTCTCGCGGGGCATCATTACCGGACCTATGACCTTTTGCGCGCCGCGCGCGACGCCGGCGAGAGTATTCCTTGCCGCGTGAATCCGCGGCGACCGAACGAAGCCGTGCTCTCTTCGGAGCTGCTCCTCGAAGTGTGCGCCTTGGAAACCGGCGTGTCGCTCGGCTTCGGGCTCATTGGCTTGGGCCTCGCGGTCGGCGTGCTGCAGCGCCAGCGCGCGGCGCGCGACCGCCGCGCGCTTGCAGCACTCCACCCCGCCGAACCCTGGCGCCACGCCGTCGAATGGAAAGATGGCAAAGTGCGACCGGAACGCGCGTCGGGACCACTCTGCATCATCGGCCTTGCGATTCTGGCCGTACTCTTCGTCACGCCGATAACGGCAGCGCTGGTTTGGTCACAGACTGGCCGACTGAGCGGCGCCGCGTGGGTCGCGCTTGTCTTTCCGATGGGCGCTTTGGTGCTCGCGGCGTTCGCCGCCCATGCGACTCTGCGCTGGCGGCGGTTCGCCAATTCCTGGCTCGAACTCGCGCCGTGTCCCGCGACACCCGGGTCGTCGTTGCGGGCCACGCTCTACACGTCGGCGCGAATCGTCGATGCGGTACAACTGAAAGCGCGGATTTCCGTCGACGAGACGCGTGTGCGCCGCGGGCGTCGCGGGGGGAAGAAACGACAAGTCGTCAATCTGTGGCATGAGAAGATTGAACTCGACCCAACTCGCGCGGTGATGGTCGATGATCTGTGCAAGATCGATATCGAGACTCCAACGCCCCCGGAACTCCCGCCGACCACGATGAACGACGACCTGCCACGCGTCGATTGGCGGCTCGAAGTGCGCGGCCAAGTGCCGGGTCTCGACTTCTTCGTGCGATTCCGACTGCCGGTCGTCGGACCGCTCGCGACAAGCGCGCCGACGAACGCCGTCTGACGAGAGTGTCGCGTTCTTGCAACGCAGCTCCCCTCCTCTAAGCCGAACGTTTCTCTTCGCTTGCTCGCCCTCGTCGACGCCGCGCTCAGTTACTTCGCGGTGTTTGGGTCGTCCCGCTCGTCTGTGTCAGTGCAGATGGACTCGGCCGCGCGCGTGGGCGGGAAGTGATTCTCGGCGCGCAATCAAGGCTTCACCCGATCAAAACCAAAAAAAGCGAAAGTTGGTCAACCAGAACACAACCCAGCGGTGTGGCTCAGGGCGGTTTGTTTCGTTGGCGCTCCTCTTGGTCGTGCTCGTCGTCCCGTCTTCGGCAGACGCCCAGTGGACCTTCTCGCGCGGCGACTGCAACGGAGATGGAGCATTCGACATTTCCGACGCGGTGGCTGCGCTCAATTCGTTGTTCTTGCCCGGGTCTGCGCCTGTCACGTGCGCAGATGCCTGCGATACGAATGACGATGGAGTCTTCGACATCGCCGACGCGATCTTCACGCTTAGAGCGATGTTCGTGCCGGTCGCGCCTCTGCCGCCCTCGCCCTTCGGCGCGTGCGGTGTCGACCTAACGGCTGACCCGCTCGACTGTGTCGGTCCCTTTTCTGGTTGTCCGTCCGCCCCGCTGCCGGTACAGCTGTTTCCCGGCCCGGCGTTCAACGTCGGGGCGGCGCCCACGTCTGTGGTAGTCGCTGACATCGATGGTGACGGCGACCTCGACGCGCTCACGGCAAACGAGTGGCCAGATACGATCAGCGTGCTGCTCGGAAACGGCGACGCGACGTTCGCCGAGCACGTGCAGTTCGCAGTCGGCAACTACCCTGCCGTCGCCATCGGCGATGGCCCTCAGTCCATCACCCTCGGCGACGTCGATGGCGACGGCGATCTCGATGCGCTCACAGCGAACCGGTACACGGACACCATCAGCGTGCTGCTCGGGAACGGCGACGGCACCTTCGCACCCTATGTGCAGTACGGGGTCGGCAATTCTCCTCTCTGCGTCACGCTTGGCGACATCGACAGCGACGGCGACCTCGACGCGCTCACGGCGAACTTTGACTCAAACACCATCAGCGTGCTGCTGGGGAATGGCGACGGCACCTTCGTCTCGGAGACTCAGTATGGGGCCGGCGCGTATCCTAGGTTTCTCACCCTCGGCGATGTCGATGGCGATGGCGACCTCGATGCGCTCGCGGCGAACCTCATTTTAAGCACGATCAGCGTGATGCTCGGCAATGGCGACGGCACTTTTGCCGGGCCAGCGCAGTACGGGGCCAGCGGGAATACTTCTTCCATCACTCTCGGCGACGTCGATGAAGACGGCGACTTCGACGCGGTCGCAACGAGCGTTGTTTTTGACACGATCGAAGTGCTGCTCGGGAACGGCGACGGCACTTTCGCCGCGCCGGTGCAATACGGGGTCGGCGAGAACCCTTCGTCCGTCTCGCTCGGCGACTTCGATGCCGACGGCGACCTCGACGCGGTCACGACGCACTCTTTTTCAGACACGATCAGCGTGCTGCTCGGGAATGGCGACGGCACGTTCGCCGCGCCAGCCGAGTACGGGGTCGGGGATGGTTCGCGCTCCGTCGCAATCGGTGATGTCGATGGCGATGGCGACCTCGACGTTTTCACTCCGAGCTATTTTTCGAACACGCTCGTAGTGCTGCTCGGAAATGGCGACGGCACTTTTGCGGCTCGGGCGGGGTACGATGTCGGCTCAGCTTTCTTAGGCATCGGCACCGTGGGCGATGTCGATGGCGACGGCGACCTCGACGCAGTCACGACGAAATTTTTTCAAGACTCGATCGATGTGCTGCTCGGGAATGGCGATGGCACTTTCTCCGTTCAGACGCAGTACGGAGTCGGCGACGGTCCAGTGTTTGTCTCTCTCGGCGACATCGATGACGATGGCGACCTCGATGCGCTCACGGCGAACAAACTTTCAAACACGATGAGCGTGCTGCTCGGAAATGGCGATGGCACTTTCGCTGCGCAGATGCAGTACCCGGTCGAACTCTCTCCTGAGTCCGTCACCCTCGGCGACCTCGATGGCGACGGCGATCTCGATGCGCTCACGACGAGTTCTGGTCAAAACACGATCTTCGTGCTGCTCGGGAACGGCGACGGCACTCTTGCCGCGTATACTTCGCGCCCGGTCGGCATCGCTCCGGTGTCACTCACTCTCGGCGATGTCGATGGCGACGGCGATCTCGATGCGATATCTGCGAACTCTGGTCAGGGCACGATCAGCGTGCTGCTCGGGAGCGGCAATGGTAACTTCGCCAAACAGACGCAGTACGTGGTCGGCGAAAGTCCTGTGTCCGTCACTCTGGGCGACATCGATGGCGATGGCGACCTCGACGTGCTCGTAGCGAAGAATACCGACACGATCAGCGTGCTGCTCGGAAATGGCGACGGCACCTTCGCCGCAGAAAACGAGTACGAGACTGGCCCCTCTTCTCTATTCGTCACCCTCGGCGACATCGATGTCGACGGCGACCTCGACGCGCTCACGGCGAACCATCTTCCAGATACAATCAGCTCGCTGCTCGGGAACGGCGATGGTACCTTCGCCGCGCAGACGCAGTACGTGGTCGACTGGGGTCCTACGTCCGTCACTCTCGGCGACATCGATGGCGATGGCGACATCGATGCACTCACAATGAACGACGCAGGCACAATCAGCGTGCTGCTCCATCGTTGGCTACAGTAGCGATAACACGCAACGGGCGACGGCGCTTGGTCAGCACAGAAGCGTCGCCGCTCCATCCTCGAAACCTTTGCGGGCGCGCGCACCCGGCAAACGGTGCGCGCGCCTTGTTACTACGCACCGGCCCCGCACGGTCGAGACGATTCACTACGTCCTGGCGAAATTCGATTTGAACTCCGCCCGCATCGGCAAGGGGTGCTGCAGCACCCCGAAAAAAACGGGTGCTGCGGACAGCACCCCAAAAAAACTGACCGGCACGGTTTGGAGCTCCGCCCCCTCCCCGCCGTGCCGGTCATTCAGACTGATCTACTCTGCGCAGTTGAAACTAGCTCGGTCATCGAGCGCGTCGTCACATGGGTCGGCCCCGCAAGCGGCCGCAAGTCGGCCCCTTGACGCCGTCTCAAGCAGATGCGAATTGCGGCGCGCGCCGTCACGAAGCAGTTTCAGCGCGACGCATGGCCGTGGGCGAGGATGATGTGCAACGAGCGACGCGCACGCGTCTTAGGATATTGCTCTGCGGATGAATGGCCCCGAAGAAGGCCGGTCCTTGCAGCCTTCCTCGGGAACCAAGTTACGGACTATTTTGATCAGATATTTCGGCGAGTTGCGAGCAGCCGTTGATACTCGCGGAAGCACTGGACTCGCTTCCCACTTCGCGGTGACGTCGGCCAAGCGCCCTCGCCACCGAGCACAAGCAACGCACCGATTTCGTCGCACGCGATGGATGATTCTTCTTCCAATCGCGCCAATGCCGCTGAATCGCTGGAGGCGCGCGAGGCCGACAACGCCAACACCGAAACTTGAAGTTCGCGTGCCTTACGCGCAACTTCGACCGCTGGTGTGCGCGTGCCGAGCGGGATCACTTGCCAACCGGCCTCGCGCGTGGCCAGCTCTGCGAGTGCGAGACCGAGCCCGTGTTCCTCGTGTTCAGGACACGCCAACAGGCACAATGGCGCGTTGGCGCCTGTCGGTTGGACGTGCGAGAGGCGCCCCACTGTGCGCGAAATGTTGGTCGACGCGAGATGCTCGTCAGCGATCGAGATCGTCCCGTTTGCCCAGGCCTCGCCGAGCGTGTTGAGCGCGACGCCCACCGCGTCCGCGACGGCGGCCCAACTGCCGAGCCGATCGCGCGCTTCGAGCAATACGGCTTCGAGCTTGTATCCGCTCCCGGTGACCGCGATCACCATCCAAGGGTGGAGCAACGAGGCGTCGATGCCCGCGCGACTCTCGAGTCGCTGATTCGCACGCATGCGCTCTACCGCTTCGACCAAGAATCGCCGGTGATGGCCGGCTGTTTCCATGGACGGCAATTGACCCGCGTCCGCCCACCGCTTGACCGTCGTCACGCCGACGCCCAGCAAGTCAGCGACTTGTTGGGTTGTGTAGAACTCCGTGCGTGTTCGATTCGACATCTGCCTACATTTCGGTAGACCGGTGCGACGGCCGAGCGCCGGCCGAAAATGGCCGTTTTAGACGTAAACTTTGCTTGCAAACGTCCAATTCGTCCGAATAATACCGAGCTGTCGGACTCTGGGCAAGACCAGAGCGCCGGATGAACGGCCCCCACGAAAGACTCAAATGCCGCGGACCCGAGTGCTCGAACGAGTTCAAACCGTGCCGCGATCACTCGAACACGTGTTCGACTTTTTCTCGAACGCCGCAAATCTCGCGCGACTCTCGCCACCTTTCGTCCGCTTCGAGATCAAGACGCCGGAGCCGATCACGATGCAAGCCGGCACAGTGATCGAGTACCGCATTCGAGTTCACGGAATTCCGCTCGGTTGGCGCACGCGCATCGAGGAGTACACCCCGCGCGCGCGCTTCGTCGACGAGCAAATCGCCGGACCTTACCGAGCTTGGCGACACGAGCACGAGTTTGCGCGAGTGCCGGGTGGCACCGAGATTCGCGACCGAGTGACTTACCAGATGCGTTTCAGCTTGCTCGGCGATATCGCGCACGCGCTCTTCGTCGCACGCGACTTGCGCCGAATTTTCGATTACCGGGCGGCCGCCATCGAACGCTGGATGGGAAGCGCGCCGATCTCGCACTTGCCGTCCTGAATCCGAATTTCACCGTCACACGAAGATTCCATTGCTGCGGGCGCGCTGGCGTAACGCGCGCAAGACGAGAGCAGGAAGGGTCACGACCGATGCTCATGCCGACGTCCACGATCGACAATGATTGCGAGACCGTGCGACCGCAGTCGCCGCGGATCGCCGTCGTCGGCGCCGGCGCCGCGGGTGCGGTGTGCGCCGCGCGCCTCTTCGCCGACGGTCATGACGTCACACTCTTCGAACGCGACACCCGCGCCGGCGGTCACGTCCACACGCACACGGTCTGCGATCGCCCCGGACACAGCCTTGCCATCGACACCGGATTCATCGTCTACAATCCCGAGTGCTACCCAAACTTCACGCGACTCATCGATGAGCTAGGAGTGTCGACGCAAGCGACCGACATGAGCCTTGCCGTGGAGCTATCGAGTGGTCGCGCGTGGTCGAGTCGCCGCCCGTTTGCAGAGCCGCAGCTCTATTTCGACCTCGACCACTGGCGCCTCCTCGCTGGCTTGCCGCATCTCCATCGTGAACTCGCGCGCTTGAGCAGCGTCGACGCGCCACCGAGCGACGAAACCGTCGCCGAGTTCGCGACCCGACGCGGCCTCGCACGCGCGGTCATCGATCGCTATCTCCTGCCGATGGGCGCTGCGGTTTGGAGTTGTGAACCCGGCGAGTTTGCGCAGTTTCCGGCGCAGTTCCTCGCGCAATTCATGGCCAATCACGGCATGTTGCAGCTTCTTCGCCGTCCGCGCTGGCGCAGCATCGTCGGCGGTTCCGCCACGTACATGGATCGTTTGCTCGCGCCGTTGCGCCGTCACAACGTGCTACGGCTCGCTGAACCCGTGCAAGCGATTCGGCGTTATGCCGATCGTGTCGAGGTCGATACGGCGCGCGCGCGCGCCGTCCGTTTCGATCAAGTCGTGCTTGCCTGTCATACAGATCAAGCGCTCGAGCTACTCGTCGATGCGAACGACGTCGAACGAGCGGCGCTCGCCGCCGTGCCCTACGGCGATTCCGAAGTCGTGCTGCATACTGACGCGCGCGCAATGCCGAGGTCTCGGCGCGCTTGGGCGGCGTGGAACGTACTCGCTCGGCCGACCGTGAACTCCGCCGTCGCGGTGACCTATTGGATGAATCCCTTGCAACAACTCGATCGCGTCGGTGCCACGCGTGACTACTTCGTCACACTCGGCTCGAGCGATCGCGTCGCGTCGAACAGTGTGATTGCCCGTCTGCGTTACACACATCCCATTTTTCGCGCGAGTCGAACTTTGGCGCATCAGTCGCTGCATCGCATCAGCGGTGTCGAGCGCCGAACGCACTTCGCGGGCGCGGCCTGGGGTTGGGGCTTCCATGAAGACGCGGTGCGCTCGGGCTTGCGCGTCGCGCGCGCGCTCGGCGCACACGTGCCGGTGTTGGAGGTTGCGCATGCGCCTTGACGCCAAGCCCGCACCACGTTCGTCGCAGCTCGAGTTGCCGCACACCGATCGCGGACGCGCCCCTCAGCAACCGGCACAAACCGCTGCCAGCGCGATCTACTTCGGCGCGGTACGGCACGTGCGGTCAGGTCCCGTCGCGCATCGGTTTCGCTTCCGATTGGCACTTCTCTATCTCGATCTCGATGAGCTGCCGTTGCTGTTCGCACGGCGCTGGTTGTGGTCGATCGAGCGTTGGAACATCGCAAGCTACTGTCGTGCGGACTACTACCAAGAACCGGGCCGGCCGGAACTCGATCTCGCTGCGGCGGTGCGCGCGCGTGTGACACGCGAGCTCGGCCGTACACCGGCCGGCCCAATTCGCATGCTGACGCAGTTGCGCTGCGCAGGTTTCGTGTTCAATCCCGTGACGTTTTACTACTGCTTCGACATCGGTCCCGCGGGAGCTGAGCCCCTCGCAGCGATTGCCGCCGAAATCACCAACACGCCATGGGGCGAGCGGCATATGTATGTGCTCGATGCGCAGGCAGGCTCTTCACGAGTTTCCCGAGCTCGTATCGCCAAAGAGTTTCACGTCTCGCCTTTTCAGGCGATGACGCAAATCTACGAGTGGTTCTTCACGACGCCGTCCGGCGCCCTCGGCTCGCGGCTCGCCGTTCATATGCAGAACCATCAAGATGCGCGCCGCGTCTTGCATGTCTCGCTCGCATTGCGACGACGCGCGCTCACCGGGACGACGCTCGCATGGTTCTTGATCGCGTACCCATTCCAAGCGATGAGAACCGTCGCGACGATCTATTGGAACGCCTTGCGTTTGAAGGTGAAGGGTGCGCGCTTTTACTCTCACCCGAGAACCGAGGACTCGGCGGCGCCGACGCTGCGGAGCGACGCATGACCACCACCTGCTTTCGGAATTCGAACAGCCCGAGTATCGCAACGGGCGCAAGCACACGAACGCTTGGCTGGATGGAGCGTCGTTGTCGTGACGGCCTTTTCGCGTTGCTGTCCAAACTCGACGGTGAACTCTTGGTCGTGGAGCGCTTCGCCGGTGGCGAACCCGTGCGACTCGGCAGCCCGACGACGTGGCCGGCGCTGCGGTCCACTATCACGCTACATTCGCCGGCGCTCTACGTCGCGAGCGCGATCGATGGACACATTGGCGCGGCACGCGAGTGGATCTCCGAGTCGTGGGATTGCGACGATCTCGTCGCCTTGATGCGCATGTTCACACGTTCGTCCGCGCTCGGAGATCGCCTGGACCGGCGTGGTCTTGGCCGTTGGTTCGCACCGCTCGCAAGCGCCGCGTATCGCTGGCTGAGCCGCAACACGCGCGCGCGCGCGCGGCAACACATTTCGGCGCATTACGATCTCGGCAATGATTTTTTCGCCGCCGTCCTCGACGAGACCATGACGTATTCCTGCGCGTTGTTCAACGCGCCGAACACTTCACTCGCCGCAGCACAGCTCGCAAAGATCGACACGCTCTTGGCGCGACTCGACCTCTCGTGCGACCAACACTTACTGGAGATCGGAACCGGTTGGGGATCGTTGGCGCTCCGCGCCGCGGAGCGATTTGGCTGTCGCGTCACGACGACAACGATTTCGCGCCGACAATTGGAGGTCGCGAAGGCGCGAGTCGTCGCCGCGGGGTTCGCGGACCGGATCGATTGTCGCGCCGACGATTACCGCGATCTCGTCGCGCCACCAGGTGGATTCGACGCCATCGCAAGCGTCGAAATGATCGAAGCCGTCGGTTGGCAATTCCTCGGGCCTTACTTCGCCAACGTCGACCGCTTGCTCAAGCCCGGTGGGCGCGCGGTAATCCAAGCGATTACGATCGAAGACCAACGCTTCGAACAAACGAAACGCAGCGTCGACTTCATCAAGAAGATGGTGTTTCCGGGATCGTGCATACCATCGGTCACGAGTCTGTGCGCGGCGGCCACTCGTCATAGTCGCCTGCGACTTGTCCAATTGAACGACTACACGGAACACTACGTGGAAACGCTCCTTCGTTGGCGAGCGCGGCTTCACGAGCAGGATAATTTGTTGCGTGCCGCCGGCTATTCACGCGAACTATTGCGGCTGTGGGATTTCTACTTGTGCTACTGCGCCGCGGGTTTCTACGAGCGCAGCATCGGGCTCGTTCATACAGTTTGGGAGAAAAGCGGCGGACCCGCCCCGTCAGTCGCTATCCAGCGCCGTGGCGGCGTAACGCCCGCAAGCGTCGGGTGCCCACCGTGAATCGTGCACTACTCGCGATCGGCAGCATTGGCGGTTGGTGGATTACGGTGCTCGGCGCCGCGAGTGGACACGGTTGGTTAGGGCCCGCATGCGTGCTGTTGCTCGCGGCACTCTGGTTGAGCTTCAGCGCCGACTACATTGCGGATGCGATGGTCGCGGCCGCCGCCGTGCTATTGGGTGCGATTTGCGATGGCGTGCTCAAGGCGATCGGCGTCATCGACTTCCCGCCGCTGGCTCGCTACGGCGAACTCGCCAGCGGTTGGATGCTCGCACTCTGGCTTCAAATGGGTCTCTCCCTGCGGCCGCTCGCCGGTGTTTTCTTACGGCGGCCCATCGTGTTGTCTGTCGTCGGACTCATCAGCGGACCACTCGCCTATGTGGGCGGCGCCAAGTTCGGCGCGCTGAATTACGACGTCACGAATGTGCGCTCACTGAGCGCGGTCGCGATCGTCTACGGACTTGCGATTCCAATCCTCGCGCTACTTGCCGGCAAACTTTCCGGTGCTACGGCGCGCGCATTTGCGAGCGCACACGCGGCGGCTGCGCGCAGCACCGAGGAGTCGAGTCAATGACGTTTGGTGAAGTTTTGGGCGCCAGCGCGTTCGGTGTGGTGGCGTTGTTCGCGCTGGTCTTCGCGATTTGTAATGCTCGTCGTCGCTACGGGTGGGTCGACGTTACATGGTGCGTCGGCGTCGCGCTCGTCGTCATCACTGGTGCGGTCACGATGGAAGTGACGACGGCGCGCAGTTGCCTCGTCGCCGGGATGGTCGCGCTGTGGGCGCTGCGGCTGGCGAGTCATCTCGCGGCGCGACTTCGAGCGCACGAGCGCGCCGGTCGCGACGATCCGCGTTACGAGCGCATGGCCGCCGCCGCCAAGCGTCCGGCCATCGTGTTCTTCGCTTTTTTTCAGGCGCAGGCGATGTTTGTGCTGCTCTTCGCACTCACGCCGCTCGCGGCGATGCAACGCGAGGGCCCGCTCGATAGCCTAGATCTCATCGGAGTCACGGTTTGGTTCATCGGCGTGGTATTGAGCGGACTCGCTGATCGACAACTGCGCGCGGCGCGAACGTCGACGGATACCGGTGTGTGCGAACGCGGATTGTGGTCTTGGAGTCGGCATCCGAACTACTTCTTCGAGTGGGTTTCCTCCTGCGGTTTCATCTTCATCGGCGCGGCCGACCCCGTGTTCGGCGCCATCTGTTTCGCAACACCAACCGCCGAATTGCTGCTGCTCTTCACGGTAACCGGTATCGCGCCAGCAGAGATTTCTTCGCTGCATCGACGAAAGGCCAAGTACGTGTCGTACCAAGACCGTGTGCCGCGATTCGTGCCTTTCCTCCCTGAAGAGCGCGCGGTGCTTGCGCGACTACAGACGGGGAGCGACTCATGAACTCGTCGATCCGAATTCCGGCGGGTAGTTCTCCGCGCGAATTCGCCGAGTCGGTCGTGACGCGGCCATCGCTGGCGTTACGCGCGGCCGAGTCCGGTTGGCTGCCCGACGTCGCGATTCGTTGGGGCATTCGAGCGCGGCTCGCCGAGTTAGCGCGTGAACTCGAGCGCGGCGGCGCAGCGGCCATCGCCACGCGGACAAAGCAACTCTACGACCTCATGGACCAGAGCCCGATTGCCATCGCTACTTTCGAAAGCCGCGCTCAGCACTACGAGTTGCCGCCGAGTTTCTTCGAGCTCGTGCTGGGACCACGCCGCAAGTACTCGTGCGGGTTTTGGCCGAGCCATGCGCCGGACTTGGCGAGCGCCGAGATTGCCGCGCTGGAGCTGGTGTTCGAACGCGCCGGCCTCGCGGATGGACAGCGCGTGTTGGAACTCGGTTGCGGCTGGGGTAGTTTTTGCCTGAATGCGGCCGAACGCTTTCCGCGTTCGCACGTGACCGCCGTCTCGCACAGTCGACCGCAACGCGCGCACATAGAACAAGCCGCGCAAGCTCGCGGAATTTCCAACCTTCAAGTCGTGACCGCGGACATGAACGATTTCGTGCCGTCACACGCCGGTCGCTACGATCGCATTGTGTCGATCGAAATGTTCGAGCACATGCGCAATTGGCGGCGCGTGCTTGAGAGCGCGCGCACATGGTTAGTGAATGATGGCCGCTTGTTCTTGCACGTGTTCTGCCATCGACGCGTTCCGTATCTCTTCACGGAGCGCGGCAGCGACGACTGGATGGCGCGCAATTTCTTTACCGGCGGCGTGATGCCAGCCGAACACACGGCGCGCGATTTCGGCGAACGCGTCGGCTTCCGCGCGGCGAGCCATTGGTATCTCTCGGGCACGCACTACGCGCGCACGGCTGAAGCGTGGTTAGCCCAACTCGATCGCGGTCGCGTCGACGCACTGCGAATACTTGCGGCCACGTACGGTTCGCGCACGGCGGCGCGCATCTGGTTGCAACGTTGGCGCATGTTCTTTCTTGCATGCGCCGAGCTCTGGGGCTATCACTCCGGGGATGTCTGGGGCGTTTCGCACGACGTGTTTACGCGCTGAAGCTCGGGGAGCTTGCCTTTGCGCCGAGTTCTGGCCGCGTTTCCCGACGGTCCGCGCCGGCTATGATTGGTTGCGGATGCGACTCGATGAAAGGCGCGCAGAATGAGTGATCTCTCGCCCACGCCGAAATTCAAACCGCTCGCCTTCGAGCGTCTCTCGCCGGAGCAGATGGCCACGCGTGCCCAGAGTTTCTACGAGCGCATGGAGACTCGCCGCAGCGTACGTGAGTTCAGCGCGAAACCGGTGGCACGCGAACTCATCGAGCTCGCGATCCGCACCGCGTCGACCGCGCCGTCGGGCGCGCACCGACAGCCGTGGCGTTTCGTCGTCATCGATGATCCCGCGATCAAGCGGGCGATCCGCGTCGCCGCCGAGGCCGAGGAACGCGAGAACTACGAAGGTGGTCGTTTTCCTGAGGAGTGGCTGGCGGCGCTCCAGCCCATCGGGACCGACGCGCACAAACCATTCCTCGAGATCGCGCCGTACCTCGTCGTGCTGTTCGAGGAATTGCACGGCCGCAATTCGGATGGCAGCTCGCGCAAAAACTATTACGTCAAAGAGAGTGTCGGCATCGCCGCCGGCTTCTTCATCGCGGCGCTCCATAATATGGGGCTCGCGACGCTGACGCACACGCCAAGCCCCATGCGCTTCCTCACCGAGCTGCTCGGCCGCCCGTCAAACGAAAAACCGTTCGTGCTGTTTCCCATCGGCTATCCCGCCGACAACTGCCAGGTGCCAAACCTGCGCCGCAAATCGCTCGACGAAGTGTCGCTGTGGAATCCGGCCCAAGAGACTTGAAAACGTCGTGCGCTCGCGACGATGCGAGTGCAGACAAATGGGCAGTGCTAAGTATTTCTGATGCCGACGTCGCGGCTCAGAAGCAGGATCCGGTGCCCGCGCACTCGGCGCCGCTTGGCGTCGGGTCGACGCCGCAGCCGGGGTAGGGCGACGGCGGAGTCGGGCCGATGCCGAAGAGCGCGGCGAGCGTGTAGATCGCGTCGGAGATGTCGAGGGCGCCGCTGTCATTGGAATCGCAAGCGGCCGGGCAACGCGACGCTGGGCCGGTCCCGAAGAGAAAATTCAACGTGAACACGGCGTCCGAGATATCGACCGGCGCGCTGCCATTACAGTTCCCGCGGACGAACTGTGGCTCGCATTCGTCCGGAATCCCGTCGCGGTCGTGGTCCAGGCTGAGCGCGGCGGCGATGTCACAAACGTCGGGTGATTGATTGTCGTTGCAGTCCGCGAGCACGCCGCTCGCGAGCTCGCACTCGTCGGGCACGCCGCTCGAGTCGCAATCGATCGCGGCGCCGATGTCGATCTCGCAGCTATCGATACTGCCGTTGCGGTTGCAGTCCACCGACGGATTCGATTCGAGCTCGCAGCCATCGGGAATGCCATTCTCATTGCAATCGGGTACGAGACCGCTCGAAATATCGCAACTGTCGAGCGTGCCCGAGGCATCGCAGTCGAGTATTGGATCGGCCGTGATCTGGCAATCGTCGAGCGTGCCATCAAAATCGCAGTCGGTGGCGAGTCCAAGCGCCAACTCGCGCGCATCGGCAATCGTGTCGTCGTCGCAGTCCGGCGCGAGCTCGAACGCGCCCATGTCGACGAGCGGCGCGTCCCCGGCGCCGGTGTCGACAACCTCCGGCGCATCCACGCGGCGCGCATTCTCGTGCAAATCTATCGGCAGGAATTCGGCGGTGTCGCCATCCTCGTCGAGATCCCAAGCGTCGATCGGCAACAACAAGTTGGAGCCAGCGTCGGCCGCTGGTGAGCCGACGGACAAGCGAAAGTCGTCGTCAGCGCGGAACAACGGGTCGGACTCGACATTGCCCGCGCCGCTGTAGCCAAACTGGATGCTTGAGTACTGCACCGAGAGTCCGGGAGTCACTTGCACGTCCGACGGGTCGAGCGTGGGGCCCATCTGGTTCCCATACACGATCGTGTTCGCGATAGTGCTCGGCGCGGCGAGCGCGACCGCGGCGTTGTTGCCACACGTCGAAAGGCAATAGTTGCCTGCGATCGTGCAATTGACCAGGTCGACGACGTCACCGCTCACGCCCGACGTGCCGAAATTACTGACGTTGTTGGTGATCGTGCAATTCACGAGCATTCCCTGCGCGATCTCGACGCCGCCCGGCGCCGCGGTCGCGAGGTTTGCGTCGATCACGGTGTTCGTCAAAATGAAATTGCCGAGCGACCCCGCCAACTCCGTGGCCAACATGCCAGCGGCGACGCCACCCGGCGCGACCGCGAAGTTGCCGCGAATCACGTTCGACAGATAAGTCTGCACGTCGGTCGCCGCGGCGTTCGCGTAGACGCCGCCACCCGTCGTGCTCGCGTTCGCTAGGATGAGATTGTCCTGGCATAGTCCGCTGCCAATCGCGCGCAGGCCGCCGCCCCCGCTGTATACGGCGAAATTGTTCGCGATGATGTTGCCGAGGACCGTCCACTGACCTTCGACATAGATGCCGCCGGCTTGTTGCGATTCGTTGTCATGAATGTCGTTGTTGTCGATCAGCACGCCAACGCCGAACGCGTAGATCCCACCGCCCGCTTGCAAATCGCCGAAACTTCCGTCGGTCAGCTCATTACTCGCCACTTCGTTTCCTGAGATGCGAGGAGCGCCGCCGAACGAGTAGATCCCGCCGCCGTGAAACACACTTCCCGACAACCCGTTCTGGACAATGATGTTGTCGACGATGGTCGGCGAGCTATCGAAACAGAAAATGCCACCGCCCGCGAGGAGCGGCGGGCACATCCCGCACGCGACATTGGTGCCGCTCCCGTGCGTGATCGTGAAACCTTGCAAAACACTGTTAGATCCCTCGCTCGAAATGAATCGGATGACAGAGCCGAGGTTTTGCCCATCGATGATGGTCGCGGACGGGCCTTCGGCGCTTTCGACCGTGATCGCCTTGCCGAGGAAATCGAGATTCTCGAAATACGTGCCCTGCATCACGTGCACGACATCGCCATCTTGTGCCGCGAAGATTGCGGACTGAATCGTGAGAAAATCAGTGGGCACGATATGAACAGTGCTCTGGCCCAGAGCGAGAGATTGAAACGCGGAAACAACAATTGCCAGCGGGAGCCAGAAATCGCGCACGGAACACCTTTCTCGCAGCGGAGGCAACTTATCTTCGGCTTCTTTAGGTGTCTAGCTGGAGCCTCTTCGTGCTCGAACGGATGAGCCGACGAAATTGGTCTCTTGAGAACTACTTCGATCTCAGTTGAGCTGACAGCGATGGACGCATCCAGACCCTGACCTAGAAAGACATCGCCGCGAAATTCGCGCGCGAGAATTTCCTGTGACGAGTGATCTTGGATTAGATCTCGAACTTTGGCAACGATTGCTCGCGCCAGAGTATACCGCGCTGCGAGCGGAGGCGGCCGCCTGTGACCCCACCGTTGCGCGTGAACTCGCGCGACTGCGTGCCAACTGGCCGCGTGAAGTCGTGACCGTGGCGCTTGAACTCGCGGCGGCCCGACGCAAAGGCGCGGGCAGACTTTTTCCCAGCGGCGAGCTCGTGGCAGACGTGCCCGGCGTGGAGATGGCGACCGGCGCGCGCGTCGCCGCGCACAAGGCGGCCCGCTTCCGCGTGGCCGGCGCCCAAGCGATCTCCGATCTCTGTTGTGGAATTGGCGGCGACTTGATCGAGCTTTGCAAAGTTGCGCCCACTCTCGGTTACGATCTTTCGCCGACTCGCGCTTGGATGGCCGGCTTGAATAGCGCGGCGCCCACTGCATGCGCCGACGCTGCTGCGATGGCACTCGACACCCCGTACTTTCACATCGACCCGGCGCGCCGGAACGCGGACCCGCGCGTGCGGACCCGTGCGCGAAGACTTGCGGAATACCAACCGGGGCCCAACGTCATCGCACGCATACTCCGGGAGTCACCCAACGGAGCGATCAAGCTGGGACCGGGCATCGATTTCGAAGAACTGCGATTCGCGCCCGACGCTGAACTCGAATTCGTGAGCGACGGCGGCGAGCTGGTGCAGGCCGTGTTATGGTGCGGCGCGCTGGCCCATGCGCCGGGTGAACGCACAGCGACTCGACTTCCGCAAGGACTCTCGTACACCGGGACACCCGCACGACAGCTTCCGATCGCGAACTTTCCGCCGCGGTATTTGCATGTTGCCGATCCCGCGTTGGAGCGCGCTCAGTTGCTCGCGAGTCTCTGCGTCCCTTTGCAGCTCGGAGAGCTCGCGGCGAATCTCGGCGTGCTTGCGAGTGCGGATCCGGTCGAGAGTCCGTGGCTCACGAGTTTCGAGATTGTCGATCAGCGTCCGTGGCACGATGACGACGCGCGCGCGTGGCTCAAGTCCCACGACGCCCGGCGCGTAGAGATCAAGACGCGCGACGCGGCCGCGGACGCGAACCAATTGACGAAGACGCTGCGCCGTGCGGGCGCCACCGACTACACGTTGTTCGTCTTGCGACTCGGCCGCAGTAAGCAGGCTTATTTAACGCGGCGGCGGTCGGGTTGAAGGCGGGCGAGTCGCTGCGACGCACATATATATATAGGAAAGCACGCCGTGTGCCGGAACCGGTGTACATTCGGTGTACGTCACAAGTGACCCGTGACTTGTTCTTTGCGCGATCACTTCGGCGCGACCGCGGGCGGCGGTTTGGCGAGGCGCAGCGCGAAAAACTCGCGCACCCGATCCCGCGCGAATACGAGATCTTTGCCTTCGAATCCGTGCCCGGCGCCATCGATGCTCACGAAGTCCACGGCGACATCCGCTTTCCTGAGCGCTTCGGAAAAACGCTTCGACTGCTCGATAGACACCAACGGATCTTTCGTGCCATGGAGCAGCAGCATCGGCGCGTCGTCGACGGTCACATAGTTGAATGGACTCGCGCGCCGGCAAAGATCAGGATCGGCATCCGGCGTTGCGCCGAGAAAGTTGCGCACGACCGCTTGCACGTACTCGCGTTCGAGTCGCGGCATGTTGGCGCTTTGCTGCCAACCCAGTGCGAGATCGAAGACGCCGAACATTGCGACCACGGCTTGTAGGCGACTCGAGATCGCGAGATCACCGCACGCCCCTTCGAGCTTGTCGCCGGGCGCGGTGACGCCGAGCATCGCAACGAGATGCGCGCCGGCCGAGTAACCGATGGCGCCAACGCGTTCTGGATCGATCGGGTACTTGCCGGCCGCAGCACGCAGAAATCGTACGGCACATTTGAGATCTTCGACCGGCGCTGGAAATCGGTGCTTTGGGACGAGTCGATAACTGACCGTCGCGGCGACATAGCCACGCTGGGCTAAATCCCACAACACTGGATGCAAGCCTGCACGCGAGCCGCCGTGCCAACCGCCTCCGTGTACGCAGATGACGAGCGGTAGCGGTTCGCGCGCCGCGACTGGGTACGCGAGATCGAGCGCGAGCGCCTCCCCATTTGCTTCGCTGTAAACGATGCCGGGCACGAACTTCACGCCGTCAGGAACCGCCAACGCGCCTGAAGGTGCATCGACGGTTCGCATGGACGCATAACCGCCGACCAGCATCGCGCCACAAAACAGCGCTGCCAGCCACCAGCGAAAATTCAAGCATGGTCTCGACATGGGTTCGTTCTTTTTTCCGACTCGTTCGATGTGGCGTCTTGGCTGATGGTCGCCGATCTGCGCTCAGCGTTGTCGGCCCTTGCGCTTGCGTTGGCGCTCGGCCTTTTTCTTCTTCCGCAGTTGGTCGCGGTCGATGGGTTGGCGATTGGCCCGATTTTGATCGGCCGCGGAGGGATGGCGCGATGGCATCGGCGCGGACGGACCCCGCGGTTGGGGCGCCATCCCCGGCGCGACTCCTGGCGCCACAGCTCGCGGCGGCGACGGCATGTCCGGCGGTCCCATCATGCCGCCCGATTTCATCTTCTTTTGCATCGCGCGGAGGCCGCGCATCTTGCCGATGAAACCCTTGCCGTAACCGGCCATCTCATCCATGACGCCTTTCATCATCTTGAACTGCTTCAAGAGATCGTTGACGTCTTCGATGCTGCGTCCGCAACCGTTCGCGATGCGACGCCGGCGGCCGGTGTTGATGATCTCCGGGCGTTCGCGTTCAGAGCGCGTCATCGATTGAATAATGCTCTCGATGCCGACGAGATCCTTGTCGTCAACGCCGATCTCATCGACGTGCGCGCCGAGCCCCGGGATATGCGACAGCAGATCGCGCATCGAACCCATTTTCTTCATCTGCTGCATCTGCTGCAGAAAATGCTCGAGGTTGAAGGTGCCCTCGCGCAGACTCTCTTCCATCGCCTGGCGATGCTCGACGTCGATCTTTTCCTGTGCGCGTTCGACAAGCGACACAATGTCACCCATGCCGAGGATGCGCTGCGCCATGCGATCCGGATGAAACTCATCGAGCCGATCAAGCTTTTCGCCGACGCCGACGAAGCGAATCGTCTTCCCGGTGATGAACTTGACGGAGAGCGCGGCGCCACCGCGCGCGTCACCGTCGAGCTTTGTGAGGATCAAACCCGACAGCTCGAGCGCGGCGTTGAATTCGCGCGCCGAATTGACGGCGTCTTGGCCGGTCATCGCATCGCAAACGAGAAAAATTTCGTCGGGGTTCGTCAGCCTTGCGACTTGTTTGAGCTCGTCCATCAACGCAGCGTCGATGTGGAGACGACCTGCGGTGTCGAGCAGCACGGTATCGCAACCCAGGCTCGCGGCCTTCTTCACCGCTTGCTCGCATATCTGCGGCGGCGTCAGTCCCGGTTGATGGAAGACCGGAATCTCGAGTTGCGCACCGAGCGTCTTGAGCTGTTCGATCGCGGCCGGCCGCTGAATGTCGGCGGCGACCATGAGCGGGCGACGTTGTTTCTTGTCGCGCAGATAGAGCGCGAGCTTGCCGCACGTCGTGGTTTTGCCGCTGCCTTGCAAGCCGGCGAGCAGAATGACGGTCGGCCCGCCCTTCCGCCACGAGATCTCGTTCTGCACCGGCCCCATCAGTGCGGCCAGCTCGTCGTTCACCGCCTTGATGAACTGTTGGCCGGAGTCGACGCCTTCGACGACGATCGCGCCGAGCGCCTTCTCCTGCACTTTGGCGATGAAGTCTTTGACGACCGGCAGCGCTACGTCGGCTTCGAGGAGCGCGACCCGAATCTCGCGCACCGTATCCTTGATGTTGCTCTCGGTGATTTTGCGTCCGCGGATGCCGGCGATAATGTCGCTAAAGCGCCGCGAGATGTTCTCGAACATGATCTACGCTTACACTCCTGATTCGTCGTACTCGCGATGGATCTCCGCACCGAGTCGGGCGAGTTTCTGCTCCATGTGCATGTAACCGCGATCGAGATGGTAAATGCGATGGATCTCGGTGCTGCCTTCGGCGACCAAGGCCGCGAGCACGAGACAAGCCGACGCGCGCAGATCGGACGCCATCACGTCGGCGCCCGAAAGCGGCGCGCCGCCTTCGATGATCGCCATCGGTCCTTCCTTGCGGATTCGCGCACCCAAGCGATTGAGTTCGGCGATGTGCATGAAGCGATCCGGATAGACCTTCTCGGTGATGAGGCTGATGCCGCGCGCGCGACACAAGAGCGCCATCAACTGCGCTTGCAAGTCCGTCGGAAAACCTGGGTAAGGATGCGTCGCGACGTCGACCGGACGCAACTCTGGCACGCCGCGCACGATAATGGAGCGCGCGCCGAGTTCGAGCGGAACGCCCATGCGCTGCAGCACATCGATGAGCGCATTCAAGTGCCGCGGCTCGCAGCCGTCGACTTCGACCTCGCCACCCGCCATGGCGCCCGCAATCACGTAGGTGCCCGCTTCGACGCGATCGGGTGGAATCGTGTACTCACCGCCACCGACGTGATCGACGCCCTCGATGCGCACGAACGGTGTGCCCGCGCCTTCGACCGGCACGCCGAGAATCTGCAAGAAATCCGCGAGGCCCGTGATCTCGGGCTCGCAGGCAGCGCCTTCGATGACGGTCACCCCTTGCGCCCGCGCCGCCGCCATCATCACATTGGCCGTGCCCAATACCGACGAGCCGAATGCGCCGCTCAGGAAAATATTCGCGCCGCGCAAGCGCTTCGCGCTCGCTTCGATGTACCCGTGTTGAGTGCGAATTTCGGCGCCGAGCGCTTGCAACCCCTTCAAATGTAAGTCGATCGGGCGATCGCCGATCGCGCAGCCGCCGGGACGCGAAACGCGCGCGCGTCCGCGCCGTGCCAAGAGCGGACCCAAGCAGCAAACCGACGCGCGCATGCGGCGCACCATATCGTAAGGAGCGGTAAATGCGCCCTCGTCAGGCGTATCGATCGTGACCGTATTACCGCGCTCCGTCACCTTTGAATCGAGCTCACCGAGCATGCGCACCGTCGTGCGCGTGTCCATGAGCTGCGGCACGTTGTGCAAAGTGACCGGTTTCTCGGCCAACAGCGAGGCGAACAGTACGGGTAACGCGCCGTTCTTCGAGCCATCGATTGTGACTTTGCCGGTGAGCGGAATACCGCCGCGGATAACAAGTTTGTCCAAGACGCTTTCCCCATTTCTGCAAGGGCGAGAACTCAACGCCCTCGACGCTGCGACACGAAAGCAACTTCGTTTGGCAATTACCGTGAGATTCCCGGAGGCGATTCGCGACTTGTCGCGATTCTAGGCGGGCCGATAGGCATCGCAAGAGCGCGGAAGAGAATCAGCCAGCGTCAATCCCAACGCCGACGCGCTGGCACAAGAGAGCGCGTTCGATGCCGGCGAGATCGCGGCGGACGGTCGTGCGAAAACCGGCGGCGGCAAAGATGCGCGTGACTTGCGGCGCCTGGTCTTCGCCAACTTCGACGAGTACTCCAGCGCCGGCGTGCGACAAGTAGCGCCCGACGTCGTTCGCGAGTCGACGATACGCGCCGAGCCCGTCGCCGTCCGAATCGTGAAGCGCGCCGGCCGGCTCGAATCTCGCGACGTCCGCCGACAGTTTGGAGTCGTTTCGCGCCACGTAGGGTGGGTTACTGACGATCAAGTCAAAGGGCGGCGTGAGCGGCGCGAGCCAATCACCTTGGTAGAGTCGTACTCGCGCGCCGAGCCCGTGCCGTGCGACGTTTTGGCGCGCGACCGCGAGCGCGTCTTCCGAAATATCCGTCGCGTGAACTTCAGCCCTCGAAAGCTCGAGCGCGATGGCGATCGCAATGCAGCCGCTGCCCGTGCCGAGATCGGCGATGCGAACGGTTTCTGCGCGATTTCGCAAGTGCTCGAGCGCCCAATCGACCAGCAACTCTGTCTCCGGTCGCGGTACGAGCACGGCCGGTGAGACCGCGAATGAAATTCCGTAAAACTCCCATTCCCCTAAGAGGTACGCAATCGGTTCGCCGCGCGCGCGGCGTGCGAGTAGCGTGCGATAGTGCGTAGCAGTCTTACTCGCGACACGGGCCTGGCGCTCGAGCACCGCGCGCGGAACGCCGATCGCGTGGGCCAGCAACAACTCGACATCGAGTCGGGCATCCCGTCGGCGTTCGGCTCCGCCTGCGTTGCGCAGCAACGCAAATCCTTCCGCAAGCAATTCGGCGCCCGTCTCGTTGCCAGCGTCGGCATCAGAGCATTTGGAGTCGTTCTTCGCGGTCATGGGTTTCGAGCTTATCGAGGAGCTCATCGATGGCTCCGAGCATGAAACGGTCGAGCTGATAGATCGTCACGCCGATTCGGTGATCGGTGACGCGATTCTGTGGGAAGTTGTACGTGCGAATTCGATCGCTGCGATCGCCCGTGCCGATCAGGCTGCGGCGCATCGCGTCTTCCTTCGCGCGACGCTCAGCATGCTCCTTCTCGCGAATGCGACTCGCCAGCACGCGCATCGCTTTTGCTTTGTTCTTGTGTTGCGAACTCTCGTCTTGAATCGCCACTACTGTGCCGGTTGGAATGTGCGTGAGCCGCACCGCGCTCGAAGTCTTATTCACTTTTTGACCACCCGGCCCGGAAGCGCAAAAAATGTCGACTCGAATATCCGCTGTCTTGATATCGACTTCCTCGACTTCCACCTCTTCCATGACGGCCACGGTGATGGCCGACGTGTGGATGCGGCCTTGCGTCTCGGTTTCCGGCACGCGTTGCACGCGATGCCCGCCGCTTTCGAAACGCAGGCGCGCATACGCGCCCGGGCCGCGCAATGCGAAAACGATTTCCTTGTAACCGCGCAGCGCGGTGCTGTTCTCGCTCAGTATCTCGAGCTTCCAACGCCTCAGCTCGGCATAGAGCGAGTACATGCGAAACACATCGGCGGCAAAGAGCGCGGCCTCATCGCCGCCCGTGCCGGCGCGAATCTCGACGATCGCTTTGTCGGCGCCCACGACTTCCTGGTCGAGAATATGTTCGCGCAACGCGCGCGCCGCCGCAGCTTGCTTCTCACGCAGATCATCGAGTTCTGCACTGGCGAGTGCGCGGAGCTCCGCGTCGCTGCTCGTCGCCATCTCCTCGCCCTCGAGTCGATGCTTCTCGCTCCGCTCGTATTGGCGATAAAGTTCGACTAGCGCGCTCATGCCGCCGCGCTCGCGCATCAAGTCCTGGAGTCGCGCGCCATCTTTGTGCGCGTCAGGATCAGCGAGTCGCGCTTCGATCTCGTCGAAGCGGCGTGCCATCTCCGTCAATCGATCGCGCAGCCGCCCGTCGATCGGCGACGTCATGAAGTTCTTGTCGTTCGCGGTTGTCATGGCTTCTGGTTTCTCACGTATCGGCTGCGCAAGTTGTTGCCAATAGTACGGGGCCGGCGCACGAGCGCATGGCGCGCGTGCACAGGCCCCATCCAAATTGTCTTCGAACTACTGAGCGGCGGCGGGTTGCGGGCCGGCTGCGGCGGCTGCTTTTGCAGCGGCCGCGGCAGATTCGGCGGCGGCCTTTGCCGCAGCCGCGGCGGCTTCGGCTGCAATAGCAGCGGCGGCGGCTTCCTTCTTCGCGGCTTCGTCGGCGAACTTCTTCTTCTTCTCGTCGAGAATGCGCTTGCGACGATCGTCGTTCAAACGTTTACGACTCGTGATCTTCTTGCGTTGCTCTTCTTCTTTGGCAGCGACTTCTTTGCGCCGGTCGACTTTTGCCTGCTCGTGCGATCCGATGACGGCCGTCGGTGCGGTCTCGGTCCACGCGAAGCGTTTCTGGAAGCGCTCGACGCGACCGGCGGTATCCACGAACTTCTGTTTACCGGTGTAGAACGGGTGGCAGGCCGAACAAACTTCGACGTGAATCACGTCGAGTGTCGAGCGAGTTTCGAAACCGTTCCCGCAACCGCAGGTCACCTTCGTATCTTTGTAGTCCGGGTGAATTCCGTTTTTCATGGCCTATCTCTCTGGTTCTGTTGCTGACGCAGACAGATCTCTGGTTCTTCTGCTGGCGCGCTCGAGTGCGTTTACGCCTCTCGGCCTGACTCGGCTACCCGGGAAAAAGTCGCGATGGTAGCGATGCGAGGTCAGAGCATCAAGACAGAGTGAGGGCTCGCAGGTGGAATTCGGAGCGTCGTCGACCCTCGCTACGCGGTGTTCTTTCGCTTCGCGGGGCCCTTGAGCGGACTTGTGCGGGCGCTTGATTCGGCAGCTTCCGGCGCCGTGATCACCAGCGGCGGCACTTCGATGGAGAGCCGGGCTTCCAGCGCGCGAATGTGCTCGATGGTGATCTCGTACCGTTTGACTTCGGGGCGGTCCGGCAGCTCGAACAGAAAATCACGCATAAGCGATTCGACGATCGCACGCAGGCCGCGCGCGCCGGTGCCGCGCTTCCGCGCCATCCGCGCGATTCCGCGCAGTGCTTCGCCCGAAAATTCGAGTTCGGCGCCGTCCATGCGAAAATACTCTTCGTACTGCTTGATCAACGCATCGCGTGGCTCCGTGAGAACGCGCACCATTTCGTCTTCCGTCAGCGGCCCGAGCGCCGTCACGACCGGCAAGCGACCGACGAACTCGGGAATCATGCCGAACTTCAGCAAGTCTTCGACTTCAACCATCGACAACAACCGGCTACGTTCCAGCGGATCGTCGGGATTGATGTAGGTTTCGTGGCTTTCTTTACTGTCAAAGCCGATCCGCTTTGAGCCTATGCGATGTGCGATGATTTCTTCGAGACCGACGAACGCGCCGCTGCAGACGAACAAAATGTTGGTTGTGTCCATCTGGATATATTGCTGCTCGGGATGTTTGCGGCCGCCTTGCGGCGGAATGTTCGAGATGGTTCCCTCAAGCATTTTCAGCAGCGCTTGCTGAACGCCTTCGCCGGAGACGTCGCGCGTGATCGAGACGTTTTGCGTGGCTTTGGCGATCTTGTCGATCTCGTCGATGAAGACAATGCCCTCTTCGGCGAGCTGCAAGTCGTAGTCAGCGACCATCAGCAGTTTGAGCAGCAGGTTTTCGACGTCCTCGCCGACGTATCCGGCTTCCGTGAGCGTCGTCGCATCGCCGATCGCGAACGGTACGTCGAGCGTCTTCGCGAGTGTGCGCGCCATCAGCGTCTTGCCGGATCCCGTGGGGCCGATCAGCAGGATATTCGACTTCTCGATCTCGACTTTGCGCTCGCCGCCGGTGCGATCGAGCATGAGCAACCGGCGATAGTGTAGGTGCACCGCGACCGCGAGCGCGCGCTTCGCTTCATCTTGGCCGATCACATACTTATTGAGTTCGGCGTACAAGTCGCGCGGCGTCGGAATTTCTTTGCTGCTCGCGAAGCGCGACCGGCCACGCCGCCGCTTGCGCGTTTCGTCTTCGCTGATGATCGAGTAACAGAGTTCGATACACTCGTTACATATGTAAATACTCGGCGGGCCGGCGATGAGTCGCTCGACATCTTGCGCGCTCTTGCCGCAGAACACGCAGCGCTCGAGCCGCTTGCTCCGCCCCCCTCTCGTCGTCGTGGTCAACGATTAGGCTCCGTCTTGGGTTGGGGAGACTTGAGCGTGTCGATCACCTGGTCGACGAGCCCGTACTCCTTGGCCTCCTCGGCGGACATGAACAAATCCCAGTGCGAATCCTTTTCGATCTTCTCAGGCGCTTGGCCGGAGTGCTTCGAGATGATTCGACACAGGATCTCCTTGAAGCGCTTGATTTCGCGGGCGTGAATTTCGATATCGAGCGCCTTGCCGCGCGCACCGCCCCAGGGCTGGTGAATCATGATGCGCGAATTCGGCAGTGCGTGGCGTTTACCCGCGCTGCCGGCCGCGAGCAGCACGGCCCCCATCGACGACGCTTGTCCGATGCAGAACGTCGCGATGTCGCACTGCACAAATTGCATCGTGTCGTAGATCGCGAGCCCGGCCGTCACGGAACCGCCCGGCGAGTTGATGTAAATGTTGATGTCCTGATTGCGGTTGTCGGACACCAAGAACAAGATCTGGGCGATGACCAAGTTGGCAGTCGTATCGCTGATCGCATCACCGATGAAAATGATGCGGTCTTTGAGCAGCCGCGAAAAAATGTCGTACGACCGTTCGCCGCGACCGGTTTTTTCGATGACGAAGGGGACTAGATTCCCTTGCATTACAATCTCCTCGAAAGCCTCTCACTGCGAACTTCTACGAAGCGGAATGTTTTCTTTCAGGCGCCTGTGCCGACGTTCGTGTCGATTGAACTCGCGCTCGGCGCGGCGGCCTCTTCTTTGATCGTCGACTTCTTGCGAAGCAGACGGCGCACTTTCTCGCGCTGCAGCGAGGAACGCAATTCCGGCAACAAGCCGCGCTCACGGTAATCTTCGGCGAGTTCCGCCGGGTTACGGCCCAACGCGGACGCGATGTCGTCGAGTCGCCGGCGCACGTCGTCTTCGGTGACGAACACGCGTTCTTGTTCGGCGATCTGATCGAGCACCAGCATCCGTTTGATCTCGCGCCGCGCTCGCGCGTCGAGTTCGGTATCGGCGTCGCGCAGGGCCTCAATCTCTCCACGCGTCTTGCCGGCTCGCGACTGGCGAATCTCGTCTTGGTAATTGATCTCGCTCTTATGCCGCGCAATGAGCGTGGTCGGCAGATCCATCTCTACGGCGTCGGCGACCCGGCCGAGGATTTCTTCTTCTTGCCGCCGCTCTTCTTCATGTTTGCGCCGCGACTCGAGCGACTGACGCACTGTTTCCTGCAACTTCTCGGCTGTCTCAAGTCCGTAATGCTCGGCGACCTCGAGTCCGCTCGCCGGCACGACGCGCCGCCACACCTTGCGCGCCGTCAACGTCACCGGACCCGTTTTTCCGGCCAAGCTCGCGAGCGCGAAGTCTTCCGGGAACAAGACTTGAAACGTCTCTTTGGCATCAACGCCCGCGCGTTTCAGCCAATTCGAAAGCCCCGGCACGTTCCAATTATCGACCCGATCATCGCCAATCTTCAGGCGAACGTCTGGCTGCGTGTGGCGGGTTGCCGCGCTGGCATCGTCGGGGCCCGCCGCGGTACCGTCCGCAGCGAACGGAAGCTCCATATCGACGTCGCAGAAGTCGCCGTCGGCTTGACTGCCAAACTCGAGCGGTTCGAAGCTCGCCGCGTTCTCTCGCAGTCGCGACAGCTCTTCGGCAACCTCGGCGTCCGTCACGACAACCGGTCGCGCCTCGATCGTCAGTCCCTTGTAGTCGCCGAGCTGGAATTCCGGAAAGACTTCGAAAACCACCTCGAAGCGAAACGGCGCGCCGACCGCGAACTCGACCTTGTCGAACTCCGGCTCGCCGAGGACGCGCAACTCTTGCTTCTTGATTTCCTCGCCGAAGACAACGCGCATGAGGTCTTCGCGTACGTCCTTTTCGACGTCCTTCGCGAAACGCTTCTCGAGCACGCTGCGCGGCACTTTGCCCGGACGGAAGCCTGGAAGCTTGACTTGGTTCCGAAGTTGTTGGTAATTCTTGTTGAGGTCGGCCTGCACCCGCTGTGCGGACACGATGGTCTTGAAGCGCCGTTGGCACGGGCCCTCGGTCAAGACTTCGATCGCGACATCTTCGTCCGCGGCTTCGTTCACGGCTTCGGCTCCCTCATCCAATGCGTGTTCAGTCGATGACTTTCTCAATGGCTAGGTCATCGTCCCGATTCTGATCCGGCGTGCGCCAATGGTCGTCGCCAATGGTCGTAGACGGCTCCGAGCGGGCGCGCCTGAACCCGGAATCCGAGCACTGCGGACCTCACCACGTTCTCGCCGCACTCACGTCACCATCCGGTACGTCACAGCCCGCACGTCACAGTCCATCGACAACAGCGCGCACGGTCGCATTGAAACCGTGCGCGTAATCAGAAGTCGCAATGCTAGTCCAAGTTCTGAAGACTGTCAACGCGCGCGACAAGCGCCATCGTAGCGGCGGGCCCCGAAGTCGAAGCTGCTTCCGCAGGCTCAGAAGGTTGGTCGAATGGTCTGGGGAAAAATGGTCTGGGGAAAAATGGAGCGGGTGATGGGACTTGAACCCACGACAACGACGTTGGCAACGTCGTGCTCTACCACTGAGCTACACCCGCCCGGATCGCACTCTTCGATGCACGCTTGGCTGCACCGACACCAAGAGATGCGCGGGAAGTCCGCACACCAACAGGGCGGGTATATTCCTTTGACAGGCGCACGCTGTCAACTTGGACCACGGTATTTTTACGACATTTGCCGGTCGCGGTTCTCGCCGAAGTCGCCCACACCGGTCAAGACCGCGCGTCGCGCTTGTTTTGGGGTTCCTTGACATGCTGTGGCCAGTGCGCGCAGAAACGTAGACTCTGGCGGTGCCTGTGGCGAGCCGCCACAATATCGAGCATTCGTCAGCCCAGGATCGCGAGTTCATCACCGAAGGGCGGCGCTGTGTGACGAGATATCGGCTTATCCCCATCGCGTTGCCGAAGCTACCGGCGTATATCGAGATTGCTGCCGAAGGAGTCACTGTCGGCCGGGACCTTGCGAACGCGATTTGCCTCGCCGGCGATGAGCACTCTTTCTCGTCGGCGGTGCATGCACGCATCGTTTTCGATGCACACGGCGCGCCTTTCATCGAGGATCTCAAATCGAAGAATGCGACGCTCGTCAACTCACAGGCGATCGAGCGCGCAGCGCTGCAAATCGGCGACATCATTCAGTTCGGCCGCGGTGGTGCGCGTTTCCAACTCGCTTCCGACGAATCACCGTGTCCGCCGCTGCCGGACGCAGATATCGGGCTACCGAACTCTGGAACGCTCACGACGATGTTCGCCGCGCTCCGCTCTGGCGACTCGAGCGCAGAGGAAAAGATCTTCGCCACGGTCTATGAAGAGCTGCGGCAGATGGCGCGCAACCGACTCAAGCGCGAGCGCGGAGCGATCACTCTGCAGGCCACGGCGCTCGTGAACGAGACTTACTTGCGCTTGGTAGGAAATGACAGCTCCTGGGAAAATCGCCGCCACTTTTTCGCATCGGCAGCGCGCGCGATGTGGCAAATCCTGGTCGATCGAGCGCGTCGCAAGAATGCGAGTCGACACGGAGGCAAGCGTGCGCACGTGAAGATCGACGATCTCGACAACGCAGTCGCGGCTCGGCAAGGGCTCGACCCCGCGGATCTGCTGGCGCTCGACGAGGCGCTCGAGAAACTCAGTGCCGTCGAGGCACGACAAGCGCAAGTCGTGAGGTACCGGTTCCTTCTTGGGCTCACAGCCAGTCAGACGGCGGAATTGCTCGGCGTGACGGTGCGGACCATCGACAGCGATTGGCAACAGGCTCGGGCTTGGCTACGTCGCGAACTCGGGGATTCGCCGGGGTTGGAGGAGGATTAATAGCGCTGCGTAAATCAGGATTCTCTACAGACTCTGAAACTCCGGGCATCAGACGTATCTTGGGCGGATCGGTTCACAGCGCAAAAATGGGTGTCAGAAAATGTGGTGCAACGACGGGCGTTCGGTTCGGTCGCGTCGTTTTCGACAAACCTGCTTACATGACTAGTTGGATCCCCGGCGCGGATTCGACCGTCGCGATCGGAGTCGCGTAGTAACCATCGCCCAATGAAATGAGGAGTCCGACGCCGAAGCTATTTCAGTGTCGCACTTTTCGACGCGCTCACGTCGTGTTTGGCGCTAAGGTTTGGAGTCGGCTCGGCCACTAGTCCCTCTTCAGGACCCTCGAGAAAAACGAGACTCTCTAATTGGAAAAAGCCCGCGGCTCGAATTACTTCGAGCCGCGGGCACGACGAATACTCGAAAAACGTTTGGATTCGATTAGCGGCCGTGGCCGAACAGGTGCGCCGCCAAGAGGCTCAGGTCGGTGACATCGACGCGCTTATCGCCGTTCAAGTCCGCCGCGTCGATTGCCGCCGGGAACTTGAGAGTGCCGGCCAGGTAGCCGGTGAGCAGGTAGAAGTCAGCAATGTCGACCTGTCCTTCGTTCGAAAGGTCGCCGCGTTTGACTGTCACCGTAGTTGGCGCAACCTCGATCGGCTGCGCGTCTCGTGCGGTGACCATCTCACTGAGACCTACGAGGTCGGCGATGTCGACGCGCCGGTCGCGATTGAAGTCGAGTGTCTCCACAGAGCACGCAACTTGCGCGCCTCGGAAGTACGCCAACATGAGGCGCAGGTCGCTGTGGTCGATGATTCCGTCGCCTGTCAGATCGCCCGGGCTCGAACGGAGAGTCTCAACCGAGTTGATGGCCGCTGCGAGCGAACCACAAGAAATCAGCACAACAACCGCGGTCTGCAGAATCGAGTTTTTCATGGTCGTGTCCTTTCAAGGACTGAATTTTGGAAGTGCCAGAGTTTTTGAACCAATCTGTGGACTTTCGCGCGGCTCAGCTCGGCGACCTGTCTTGACCTCCTTTTCTAGTCGCACGCTGAACCGCACTTCGTCCCCTCGATCTGCACATGCGAAATCCCACCGACAACCACGATGAAGAAACTGAAATTAATTGGCGGGCTCGCCGACCGGGGCACTGCCACGCCGAAGTCAGATCGCCAGAAATCGCGGGATAATGGGAGACGAAGCGGGAGGCCGGAGTGTCTTTGCCGATCAGGTCGGCGGGGTCCGTGGGATATCAGATCCTGCAGATACGACTTCGCCGACGCTGGTCATTCAAACGACACGTCACTCGACACAAAGAGCCGCAACGGCAGGATCAGGTGGTCTTTCGGCTGGCGACAATATTCGAGGACGGCCGCGCTCAACACGCTCGGTGCTCTTGGAAAGGGGAACGGGCCTGAAAGGCCGGCAGAGGCGTCGTCTAGTCTAGAACTGCATCGTCTCCAGTTGCTGATACCAATCAAGAATCTACGACAACCTCGATGCCTACGAGCAGTCGATCATCGTCGCGGGAGCGAATAGGAGATGGTCGGATCACATCGAACCGTTCATTGCCTGCTTCCGCCTTGATCAGGACGGGCGGAGTCGGCTCAAGCCGATGGAACCGACTCGATAAAACGGGCCAATGCGTCTGTGAGCACACTTAACCGAATCGGCTTTGATAAATGCTGATCCATGCCAGCAGCGAAACACAGAGCACGGTCCTCTTCGGACGAATTGGCGGTCAACGCAATAATCGGGAGGCGCCGACCGACGGCCTCGCGACGCCGGATTTCTCGCGTTGCCTCGTAACCGTCCATGATCGGCATCTGACAGTCCATGAGTACTACGGCATACTGTGTCTTCCCGACAGCGGCTAGCGCCTCGAGGCCGTTGTTCGCCAGATCAAACTCAATCCCGAGCTTCTTCAACATCCAAACCACAATTCTTTGGTTGGCGGGATTGTCCTCCGTCAATAGCACCCGCGCCCCGCGAAACTGCGAACTCTCAGTCGTGTCGGCTAACGCCACCGACACGGAATTCACCCGCTGCACGGGTGTACGGCAGAAAATCAAAGCGTCGAATAGACGCGACTTGCGGACCGGTTTCGCGACTTTCTTCGCGTTGCCCCAATCAATAGATTCGCGCGAACCGTAGGTGGATTGAACTACGACGACGCCGCTTTCGGACAATTTCTCATTCGTGCTGATGGCGAGCGCAAGATCGCGTGCGTCCTGATTACAGCGCTCGTCATGATGGATGAGCAAGATCGGTAGCCGGTGGCTCTTGGCCACGGCATCGCGAAGAGTCTCGATGGCAACGTTCCCGCTCGGCACGCATTCTATCGACATGGACCAGTCTTCGACGTAACGCTTGAGAATTGCGCGTGTCGTCTCGTTACTGTCGATGATGAGGATCGGTGCGCCGACTAGCGGTGACGATTCACAGTGGATAGGCAACACCGTTGGGGTCGGTTGTCTGGTTCTCTTAACTAACTGTAGCGTAAACCAGAACGTTGATCCCTTGCCAAATTCACTCCGGCACCCTATTTCTCCGCCCATGAGCTTGACTAGTTGCTGACAGATTGCGAGGCCGAGGCCGGTCCCGCCGTACTTGCGTGTCATTGAGCTATCCGCCTGTGAGAACGGCTGAAACAATTTAGCTCGCGTACTTTCAGGAATGCCGATGCCGGTATCACGGACTTCGAATAGCAGCGAAGCCGACTCGGAAGCCTCAGTCACCAGTTGTGAGCTGACCACCACTTCACCACGTTCAGTAAACTTGATCGCGTTGCTCAGCAGATTGAGAAGAATTTGTCGCAGACGGCCGGGGTCGCCGCGCAGCCATTCGGGCACATCGGAGTGGATCACAGTCGCCAGCTCCACGCCTTTCAAGCGTGCGTTCTCGGCGAGCAAATCCGCCGCGTCCTCAACTGCAGCCGGCACATCAAAGTCGATGGTCTCAATTTCTAGTTTCCCGGCCTCGATCTTGGCGAAATCGAGGATGTCATTGAGAATCCCCAACAGTGCCTGTGAAGAATGGTAGATTGTCTGCGTTAGCTCACGCTGTTCGGCGTTGAGTTCAGTCGCTAGCAGTAACTCCGCAACTCCAATAATGCCGTTCATGGGCGTGCGGATCTCGTGACTCATTGTGGCGAGAAAAGTTCGCCTTGCTTCGTCGGTCGCTTTGAGGTGCTCTTCCGCTCGTGTGATGACGCGCACTTCGGTCACCAGGTTTTCGATGCGGCGCGCCATCATGTTGAATGCGTGGGCTAAAATTCCTGTCTCGTCCTTACGCTGCTCCGACACTGAGACCTTGAGATCACCCGCCGCGAGTAGTTCCGCGGCCTGCGTCAGCGCCCGAATGGGTTGCGTGATGCTGCGGGAAATGAAATGGCTACACGCCACCGCTAAAACAGTGGTGAAGAGTCCTGCCCCCAGGATCCATAGCGATGCTCGTCGATACAGCTCCAAGATCCAATCCATCGGCTTAGCCAAGATGACGATGCCGCCGGTCTGACCAAGCGGAACGCCAACAGCGAGACATCTCTTGCCTCGCACCTCAACCGGTCTACTCGCCTCGCTCCGATCCGCGGCACTGACGGGAAGCAGCTCGGCCGAGTCTGTCGGCGCCTCTTCGATGGACCAGGAGCAACCAACGACTTGCTCGTTCAGAACGACCCAAGCGTCGCAGTTTGAGGCCCGCTGAATGTTCCGCGCCATGGAATGATCGAAAGGCCAGCCGATGACAAGCGCCCCGAGCACCATTTCGTCCGCCTGAATGGGAACCGCCGCGGCTTCAAAGATCTTCTCGTCAAAGACAAGGGCATCTACGACGTCCGTGCCTTCGAGCGCGCTTTTGATTCCGGGCATTGAGCTCGCGCTCATGTTGTCGGCCCTTCGGGAGCCAGAAGTGTCCGCGATCAAGTTGCCGCGGGAGTCGAAGATCAAGATGAGCGGAACCTCAGCGACGCTACGAAGCCCCTCGGCTGAGTAGTTCGCGGTTTCCTGATCGACATGAGGAATGGACATCAGCGCTTTTAGGTGCGGCGCTCCGGCAATCGACCTGGCGGTTGCCAACCGCAGTTGATTGTGAAGCGTGCGAAATTGGAGAAAGGCGCGTTGCGCCCCTTGCAGTTCGCGAACGGTCTGCTTTTGTCCGAGGTCAAGCACCAGGTAGGCTGTGAATGGGATGATGATCAGAAAGAAGCCGACGACTGTAAATGTCGTCGTTGCCAATAACTTTGCTCGGATTGTCCGAAAGCGCATCAGTATTTAACTCGATAGGGATTGCGAAATTTGTTCTTGTGTGGAATCGAGCGTCTGTCCTCGCTGATCTTGATAGTTAGGTCCCCGTGCAGCGGACTCGTTACCTGCACTTCTTGTTCTGTTTCGCCTCCAAACTCGTGCCAAGTTTGTACCTGGGTCTTGAGCCTTGCTGCCAGCACGTTGATTGCCCTGAGGTACTCCTGGCAACGAAGCTCTTCTTTGGCGTCGCCTCGAAACTTCACACTCAGAGCCTGCGGGCTCAAGTCGAGAAGCGTGGAGGCGCAGATCTCCAATTTCGTGAGCGACCGCTCGCTACAATCCGCTTCGAGTGCTTGAAAAGTCTCGGAGAATCGACGCGTGACCGACAGACTGCTCGGTGCAGTCACCGCGTCGGTGTCATTCCACGCGGACGTTTCTAAGCTCGCGATAAAAATCACGATAAGTGCGAGTGGACACAGTGCTCGAACCGTTGCCATACGGTTTATTCATTCGAAGTCGCTCGACACTTGCCGAAGGGTCTGAGACGACAATCGTCTCGACGGCTGCAGCGAGGCCAACTGTCATGGCACAACCGGCTTTGCCGGCGCCCCGAATCACCGCCGAGCGCTGGACACCGAATTGCAGGCCGCAAACTCCTGAACCTCCTTATCGGTTGGTGCCGGAGCGGCCCTTTAGGTCGATGAACCTCGGAACGGCGCGCGAGAAACGGCGGAAATGATTCCTCCCGCAGACGCTCCCGTGGAATCTTTAATCCAAGTCGCTGTATACGTCTTGCTTCGCGCGCAATAGTCGCGGCTTTCAACCGGCGTTTATCGTGCAGCTACCCCTCCGCGGCAGCGAAGAGAACTGCGTCGGTTGGCGGCTCGTGTCGAGTCGCGGCCTGGGACCGGTCGTCACGTCTGACTTCGCCGCACGAGGCCTCAAGTTCTTGGGGCTCCAGAATATCTGCGCATCAAGCACATGGACTTCGTCCGAATCGCTCCAACGAAGACCGCACTTGCTCACGTGCCTGATGCAGACGGATAGAAAGTTGATTCTCAGAAATCTCCAGCAATGCGCAAATCTCGGACCGAGGCAATTTTCCGATGTCTCGCAGGAGCAAAGCGTCCTTTAGAGTATTCGGCAATTCTCGAACTACTCGTTGAATGTCCTGCATGATCCGTGCGCTTACCGGATGGTTGTCTGAAACCCCGGTAACCCACGACTGCAACGAGCGTCCATTTAGACGACTCGTAGTTCGCGCTTGCTGGTGTAATAGTCCCCTGACCGCGCGGTCTTTTGCTGTCCGGAGGAGAATCCGGCAAATCCAGGCGCGGAACGACGTCTGGCCGGTGTATTGGCGAATGCCTTCAACCACCGCGAACCAGGTGTCCTCGACGACCGACTCCGCGACTTCACGAGTCCCGACGTAGCTCATCGCGATACCTGTCAGCGCGCTATCGTGTTGACGGACCAATTCGTTGAAGGAGTTTTCGTCACCTCGGCGCAACCCAGCGGTCAAGCGCTGCTCCTGTTCCAACGAGGAGGTCGATGCCGTACGCGGCGCTGTATATCGAACCACTGAGCCCTGCGCGGCGCTCGCTTCAGCGAGTGTGGCTATGTTCGCTTTCATGAATGCGCTCCAACTTTCAGCAAGTCCGCGACAAAACTCGGTGTACTGATGAGCGTCACCTGAGGATGGGGAAGTTGAGTGAGCACCTCGATTCCGCGCGCATCGATGTAGGCGACGTTCGCGCAATCTAGACTCACGGCTTTCTGTCGACGAAGGAACGAACGGCACTCGCCGTCCAGGAGTGCGGCCCACTGGCCTGAAATGCTCCCTTCTAGTTTCAGCAACACGTCCAAATCGTCTTCTCTCAGTCTTGTGATTTTGAGCACTGGGCCGATCTCTCTTTTTTGTCTCGAACGCAGCGCTTGTTCAGAAGCGCACGGCGTTGCGGATCCTCACATGAGCAAGCCCTGTACCATTGTTGCAAACGTGGATCCCTAAGTTGTTAGCTCGAAACTGTTTGACTAGGGCGAACACGGCTTCGATCCGATGCATTGGCCCGGATCCGAGCGCGCGATGGCACTCGAATCTTCCCAATATTTTGGGACGGTCACGATAGATTGGGACTCAGATCCCTCGGCGCGGAACGATGCCGCTCGGCCGTTAGTTTATGAAGGTCGCCGGATACCGAGTTTCTTCATGCGCGCTTCGAGCGTCGTCGGCTTGAGTCCGAGAATCGTCGCAGCGCCCTGGGCGCCGCTGACTCGCCAATGGACTTGTTCAAGCACGCTGATGATATGTTGCCGTTCGATCTCTTCGAGCGTCGACGTGGTCGCAGCAGCAACTTTCGAATTGGGTTGCGCGGAAAAATCTCTCAGCTCAAGCTCCGGCCCCTCGCTCAATATCACCGCGCGCTCAATTACGTGTTCCAATTCGCGCACGTTTCCTGGCCACTGATAGCGCTGCAGTGCCATCAGTGTCGGTTCGGAGATCCGCTCGATCTTCTTACCAAGGCCCGCGGCGAACTTGCGTACGTAGTAGCTCACCAGCAACGCAATATCGCCATCGCGTTCCCGCAACGCGGGTAGGTGAATTGGAAATACGTTGAGTCGGTAATACAAGTCTGGACGGTAGCCCCCTGCTTTTACGAGTTGCTCGAGATTTCGGTTGGTCGCTGCAATAACTCGCACGTTCACCTTTGTGGTCTCAGCCGAACCAACGCGCTCGAATTCACCCTCCTGCAAGACGCGAAGCAACTTGGCTTGGAGGTCGAGCGGCAAATCACCGACCTCGTCGAGAAAAATCGTTCCTTTGTCGGCTAGCTCGAAGCGCCCCAGCCGCTTTGTCAACGCGCCGGTGAACGCGCCTTTTTCGTGGCCGAAAAACTCACTTTCGATGAGTCCCGAGGGAATCGCAGCGCAATTGACTTTTACCAGCGGCTGATTCTTTCGCAGGCTCAAGTTGTGTACTGCCCGTGCAATCAACTCCTTGCCGGTGCCAGTCTCGCCAGTGATGAGCACGGTCGAATCGGTCAGCGCCACGCGCTCGACATTCTTCAGCACTTTTTTGAGCGCAGTTGAGGTGCCAATGAGCTCTTCGAAATTGTGCCTTCCCTGGATTTCTTCGCGTAGATAAAGGTTTTGAGCCTCGAGACGGGCTTTTTCTTGCTCCAGCAAAACTTTCTCAGTGATGTCTATGAACATCGTACGCGTGTAGGTCCCGCTCGGATCCGGTCTCGACCACCATTGAATCCAGAGCGGCTTGCCGTTGTCCCTGCGACGCAGCTCGAGCACGACGCCGCCGGTGTCGATTCCTCGGCCGATCGACTCAAATGCTTGCTTCAAGCGGCGCTGCGCATCCGGCGTGTCAGGGATGAAAGAAAATCCGTAGGTGCCATCGACTTGGTCGGGAGTGATACCCAGACTCTTCATCGCTGTCCGGTTAGCGCGGATAAATTTCGAATCCAATCCCTCGTACACGTATGCGATCGGCGCCTCGTCGAACAAGTCGCGCAGCCGCTCTTCGTTTTCCTTCAGCACCGTTTCCAGATGAGTGCGTTCTAGTTCGGCGCCGGCGCGCGCCCCGAAAACCTTGATGGCTGAAAAATCGAACTCTTCCAGCTCCATCGCTTTGCGACCCATCACAGCCAAGTGTCCGAGCACTCGACCGCCGCGATTCGTCATTGGAATCGCCAAATAACTCTCGACCCCGAGTGCCTCCAGCTCTTTTCGGTGTTCTGGAAAGTGCTCCGCAACCCTTGCCGGGCACTGGTAGTATTCCCCAGCCAATACCCGTTCACACGGAGTCCCCGCGATGGCGTACTCGAAGTTTTTTTCTAAAGATCCATTCGCCCAAAACGCCAACGTGCGCACGCGAGACCGATCACAGCAAAACTCCGACACAAATGCGTAATCCATCCCAAATGCCATAGCGAGGCTTCTCACCAGCGAGCAAAAAAACTCACCGCCGACTTCGTTTGCTGTGCCTTCGATGATGGCGCGCAGCATGAGGTCGCTTCTTGGCAGCTTAGACTTTAACTGTTCGCCCGGCTTGGGATTCACGCACTTTTCCTCACCGATGCGTCGCTGATCCATTTCGCGCGCCAAATCAAATCGAAAAAATCGTCGCTATTTGCGTATGCCCAGGCGTCAGAGCGCACGATGGGCGAAGTCTAACATTCTGGTCCGGCGAGTATCAATCAAGCGCCACATGTGTTTACCGGCGTCGCGACCAGCGATGTGAATGCGCTCGGAGGTCTTCAGCGACGGTCTGCGAGTTTGAGATGGGCAACCCGCAGCACCGGCATATCGTCGTGGATTTCGAGCAGGCCGCGCGCGGTGACTGGCAGGGCAGCCCATTCGGGATCGTAGTCGAGCGGACTCGCGTCGTTTCCGGCGAGCAAGACCACGACTGCATCGCCGTATTCATCACGCACGAGTATGCCCGGCGGCACTCCGCCGCGAAGGCAATTGATCGCACATGCTCGATGCACTTTTCCAGTCGCAGGTCGCATGACCCCGAAGTAGCACTTGGTGTCGACCAGCTCACCGGTCAATTCGAATTCGCCCAGCGCGACGCTCTGGCCCCGTTGCTCTTCCGGCGCTGCGGGGCCTATGACTTGAAAGGAGCGCGGATCGTTCATTTCGATCATCGTGTGGTTCTCGTGATAAACGAGTGTGCCTCGAAACCGAACCTTTTGACCATGGTGGTTGCGGGCGTAGCTGGGTAACCCGCGTTTTCCTGAATTGACGAGCACAAAGTGCGACGCTGCCTTGTTACCAGTGACGGCCTCGACGCGCGCATAAAGCGTGGGCACCGGGGTCTCGTAGAGTACTCCTTGGAAGTCACGCACTGTGCCGAACTCGAATCGTCCGCTCGGCTGCGGTCGCTGCGCCGTCACCAGCGTGGCCCCAACAATGAGCGAGAGTGCACTAAGCCCGATGGTCACCCGACGCGTCAGCTTCGCGATGCGCTTCGGTGACTGTTTCAAGTAACCGATGTAAAACTCTTGGTCCGGCCCGGGGACCTCACGATCGAGCGCTTCAGACGACAAGGCGGCTCCGGAATTCTCGGTGCCGAGCGGCAGCGCCGCGGGATGGACGAAGACTTCGCCGTCGACCACACACACGCCATAGGTCGGCACGACTTCGTGAAACGGCGGTGGGCTGGTGCCGTTCTCCGGCTTGTACTGCCAGCCATGCCAGGGACATGTCACGCAGCCGTCGCGGATTCGCCCTTCGCCGATCGGACCGCCTTGATGCCGACAGACGTTCGAGAGCGCGAACACGCGACTCTGGTGCAAGTAGATCGCAACACGTTGGGCGCCGACTCGCACAACTTTGCCGCGCCCCTCGCGCAGTTCGTTGCTCGCGCACGCGCGTAAGAAACCGTCTCGTTCGGCGACTGCGCGGCGTCGATCGATGCGGCGCTCGCGCCGCTGCGCCGCGAGGTGCAATGCTGAGAGCGCAACAAAGCCGAGGCCGAGCAGTATCGGATAGACCTTGCTGGTCTCCGACTGCAAGAACCCATACGCGACATGCACCAGTACGGCTCCATAGGCCAGGTAGACACCGATATGCAGCGCCTTCCAAATCGATGCTCCAAGATTGCGCAACCAGAAGTCATGACTCGTTGCCGCCATCAAGAAAAGCACCAGCAGCGCGAAGACTCCGAAAGGCTCGAAAGGAAAGTCACTGAGTCGTGCGCGCGCGCCGGTGAATGGATCGTAGCTGTGCTGATAGGCCGTGAAAATCGACGCGAGCGGATTCTGATCGCCCGCCGCATGATATTGAACTATGGCCAGTGTTGCGTGGGCCAATGCCAGCACGAAAAGCGAAACGCCGAGGTGCCGTCGATTGTAAAGCAGTGGCAAGAGTCTCGCGTTCAGGCGCGCAGCCGGACCTATGGCCAACACCACGTGCAGCAGCAGAATCGCAATGAAGGCCGTGGCGCGCATGAGAAGTGTCTCGATCGTCAATTCTGGTCGCAGCCAAGCGCTCAATCCAACAATCAGTAATAACGATGTCAGCACCATCGCCGCGAGGACAAAGTCGTAAAGGCGTTTTTGTCGATTCCAATGCACCGATCGGTATTTGCCAGCCATGATTCGTATCCTTTAAGTCTGTCGGCGCGGAGGGTCCGCCAGCCGCTAAATCTCTATGCGCGCGACGGCGATGACTTCGGCGTGCGCGATGGAATAGAGAACAAAAACGCCGCGGTTGACGAAGTCCTTTGGAAGTTGCGCGCGCTGCTCGCCGGGGCCCCAAACTGTTCGCAAAAAGCGCGCATGCGTCAGCAGTGGCTCAGCAGCGCCAGGCTCGGCGCCGCCGGCGTGTTCGGGTGGCAACCAGAATAGCCCGAGACTCGGCAGAGCCAGATCGCGGGCAATCGAAAGCTCGATTTGTTGCGCACCATCGTCTGATCGACGAAACACCACATCAATCGGCAACTCACCAAATGGTCGCTCGTGACTCGACACAACGCGACCCATCGCCGGCGTCACGCGATTGAAGTCGCGACTAGCGACCGCGCTTTCTGGATCGTTTGGTCGCAACGCGATTGCCGCACCGCACGCGATCGGCGTGATGACGGCGACCAACTTCCAAATCGCACCTTGGCTGCGCCGCAGCGTCAGCGACGAGAATGGCTGATCAAGTGCATCCATACTGGTCTTGCCGAGGTGAGCGATTCGCCATTTGCGAAGCAACGCCGGCCACAACACAACGAGTCCCGGCGTTATCAGCAAACGAAACGAGATCGGCGTGCCCGTGGTCGCCGCATCGATGCGGGCTAGCCCGCGCACGTGGAGCGCCATCGCGACCAACAAGCCCACCACTAGGTAGGCCGCCGTGGCCGACAATGCGACTTCGACAATGTTCTCGAGCATCTGCTCCGTCTCCGTTTACGAATTCACCGTGGCGGACTCTCGTTTGCGCTCACGCCCTCGTTGTTGCGCCAGCGACTCAATACACCTCACGACCAGCGCTGTCCAACCCGTTTGATGAGTAGCGCCGAGGCCATGTCCGTCATCACCGTCGAAATGCTCGTGGAAGAGTATCAAATCGCGCCAATGCGGATCGCTTGTGTAACAACCCTCCGACCCGTGGCAGGGCCGCCGGCCGTTTTCATCCTGCAGAAAGATGGCGCTCAGACGCCGCGAGATTTCGTTGGCGACTTGTTCGAGATTGAGCCAACGCCCGGAGCCCGTTGGGCATTCCACTTTGAAGCTATCACCATAGAAATGGTGGTATTTCTCCAGCGCCTCGAGCAGCAAGTAGTTGATTGGAAACCAGACCGGCCCGCGCCAATTCGAATTGCCCCCAAAGAGTCGCGTGCGCGACTCAGCTGGCGAGTAGTCAACGCGGTGCTCACTACCGCCGGCCTGAATCGAATAAGGGTGCTCACGGTGGTAGCGTGATACTGAGCGTATTCCGTGAGGCGACAAAAATTCTGATTCATCGAGCATCACTTGCAATAGCCGTTCTAGGCGTTCGCGCGATGGAATTGCTAGTAAGCGATGACCATGTTCGACTCCGCACTCGCCACACATATAAGAAATTTGGTGGCTTAAGTCCGAGCGATTCTCGAGAAACCAGTTCATGCGGCGGGTGAATCCCGGCAATCGCTCGAGAACATCATTCTCGATTATTTCGACTGCCAGCAGCGGAATCAAGCCGACCAGCGAGCGCACGCGCAGCGGTTGGCGCTCACCGTGCAAATGAAGTTGGTCGTAATACAGACCGTCTTTGTCATCCCAAAGGCCAGTACCGCCGAGCGAGTTCATGGCGTCCGCGATAGCCACGAAATGTTCGAGAAACTTCGAGGCGATATCCTCATAGGCCTGATCGGCCTGCGCAAGTTCGAGTGCGATCGACAACATCGTTGCGCAGTAGAACGCCATCCAGGCCGTGCCGTCGGCCTGGTCCAGGTGTCCGCGATCCGGGAGTGGTTGGGACCGATCGAAGACTCCGATGTTGTCGAGCCCGAGAAAGCCACCAGCGAACAGGTGGCGCCCTTCGAGATCTTTGCGGTTTACCCACCAAGTGAAGTTGATGAGCA
This sequence comes from Planctomycetota bacterium, assembly GCA_046154185.1. Lineage (GTDB taxonomy): Bacteria > Planctomycetota > UBA8108 > UBA1146 > JAJFFE01 > JBJXGE01. Next base: position 43,569 of record JBJXGE010000082.1, on the reverse strand, counting down.
ATTTCGTGAATGCGCGCTTGAGGAACAGCAGGTCGCGTTCGTCGCGCCGGCCAGATATTTTGTAGACGCGCCACACCGCCCACGCGTGGACTGGCGGATTGACATCGCCGAGCGCCCATTCGTAGGCCGGGATTTGTCCGTTCGGGTGCATGTACCATTCGCGCAGAAACAGCAGCAACTGCTGCTTTGCGAACTCCGCATCGATGCGCGCAAAAGGCAGCATATGGAACGCCAGATCCCACGCCGCATACCACGGATATTCCCACTTGTCCGGCATCGAGATGACGTCGCGGTTATAGAGATGCTTCCAGTCGGCGTTGCGTCCGTCGGCGCGCGGAGAGATGCGCGGTGGATAAGCGGGATCCTCCGCGAGCCAGTCTTTCACGGCGTAATGGTAATACTGTTTCGACCAAAGGAGGCCGGCGTAACCTTGGTCGACGACTTCACGCTCGGCCGGCGTGAGCGTCGGCGCAACGGCACGATAGAAATCCGCGCACTCACGAGCGCGTGCCGCAAAAACTTCATCGAAAGCGCGGCCAAAAGCCGGCTCGGCTTTTGCAGCAGCGACGCTGAGACGCAATTGGATTTGTTTCGCGCCACCCGCCGGAATGGCGAATTGATAATGCGCCGCGGCCTTGGTGCCGGTCCGCGCCGAGTTCACCGCGTCCGTGCGATGTTCGATAAGGTATTCGTGAAAAGCGTCCTTCACGTGCGGTGTCGGATTCCGAGTACCGAAGAGTCGCTCGAAGTTCGTTTCATTCTCGGTGAAGAGTAACTCGGAAAGCTCGGTCGGAGAGCAACGCAACTGATAGCGCCCCAGCGTCTCATGCGTCGCGGTGATCGTGGTGGTGTCCGTTGCGACCAGATTTGGACGCGGCCAATAGCCATCTTGCCCTTCGCGACCCCAAGACCACGTGTTCCGAAACCAAAGTGTTGGCAAGACGTGAATCACCGCGGCTTCTGGGCCGCGGTTGGCGATGTGGAGGCGAACGCAAATGTCGTCTTCAGTGGCTTTCGCATACTCGATTTGGACATCGAAGTAGCGGTTGCTTTCGAACACCCCCGTCTCGAGGAGTTCGTATTCGGCGGCTTCGATGCCACGCCGGCGATTTTCAGCGACGAGCTCGCCGTATGGAAATGCGCGTTGTGGGTATTTGTAGAGCGCTTTCATGTAAGAGTGCGTCGGCGTGCTGGCCAAGTAGTAATAGAGATCTTTGCAGTCTTCGCCGTGATTGCCCTCGGTGCCGCTCAAGCCGAAGATTCGTTCTTTCAGGATCGCGTCGCGACCGTTCCAAAGCGCGAGCGCGAAGCACAGTCGACACTCACGATCTGTGATGCCGAGCAACCCGTCTTCGCCCCACCGATAGGCGCGGCTGCGAGCGTGATCGTGCGGGAAGTAGTCCCACGCACTCCCGTCCGACGAGTAATCCTCGCGTACGGTGCCCCACTGCCGTTCCGACAAATAAGGACCCCAGCGTTTCCAGTTTTTCGCGCGCGCCGCGTCTTCGCGCAGGCGCTGAGTTTCAGCGTTTGTCGGTTTCGAGTGCGCCATTTAGGTCCACTCCTTCTTCTTGAATCCATTGTGTGACATGGCCATCGGGGTCAGTGGCGAGAAAACTGCGAGTGAAGCCGCCCGCGGCGTCGGGGCCGAGCTCCGTCACGCGATAACGCGCCGGCCCGCGACCATCGGACAGCGCCGTAATCGCGCGCTCGACCGGGCCATTCGTAACGATCGTGATTTGCCAGTGAGTGAGATCGTTTGGGCGTGAGTCGATGGGCAGGCGACGACCGTCGCGCGGCGCGAGATACTCGAGTAACTCGATGCCAGGCCCGGTAGCGGCTCTGAGCGCCGTGATGCGAAGCCGCGCCCCGTAGACATTGTTGAGGTGCTCCTGCTCAGTTCCATAATTCTCGCTAGTGCCGACGACACGAAGTCCGAGGCGATCTCGATAATGAGCCAAACTCGCTTCGGTGTCGCTCACGACTATGGCGGTATGGTCGATTCCGAGAAAAAGCGCATCCTGCCGCTGCCACTTGGCGTGACCTTTCCCCTTCGGGAAACGCAGCAGCTCCAAGTGGTGACCATCTGGATCGCGAAAATAAAAGGCCTCAATTCCACCTGCTGCCGGATTCCAAGCTGGCAGGATTTGCGGTCCAGTCGACGCGTGGGTTACCCGGTGTGCGCGCAGTCGCGTGTAAGCCGCGGGCATGTCGCTGACGATGATCGCGAGGTGTTGAAACCAGAGATCGTTGCTGCGCGTGTCCGGCGGAACTGGGCGACCCTTCGGCGCCAAGTATTCAAACAGTTCGATGTGTTCATCCCCAAGTTTGAGGCGTGCAATTCGCATGCGCAGACCAAAGACCCCGTGGAGTTGCTCGTATGCAGCTCCCCACACTTCACGGATCTCGCCGACCGGCTCGAAACCGAGAACTTGCGTGTAGAAGCTCAGCGAGTTCTCCAGGTCGGCGACGGTTAGACCGATGCGTTCGACGCGGGCGGAGATTGGCGCGCCTGCGACCGGGTCTGCGCACGCCGCTTCGCGCGCCGGAGTTATCGCATACACGGCCAGCGATGCGAAAATCAGCAACGAGAATGCGTGGTGTGGCTTCATCGCAGACGTTCTTTCAAGTGATCGCCGACTCTCAAGGCGTTCGCCATGATGGTCAGCGCAGGGTTGAGAGCGGTGCTCGACGGAAAGAAACTACCGTCGACAACGTAGAGATTCTCAAGGTCGTGCATACGACAATTCACGTCGAGTGCCGATGTCCGTGGATCCACACCGAAGCGAATGGTGCCACATTGATGCGCCGTTCCTCCGATGGGAATTTTCTTGCCAAGGTAGAGCGCCGACGGAATCAAGTGGTGGTCACAGCCGATGTCCTTGAGCATGCGCTTCAGTCGCGCGATCAAACGCTGGTGCGACTCGAGATTGTTCTCGCGGTAATGGAGCTGAATTTGGCCATTGGACGCCAACGCTACTCGATTCTCCGGGTCCGGTAAGTCCTCGGAAGTGATCCAAAAATCGAGTGCGTGGCGTGCCATGAAGTCGAGCGCCATGCCGGGGGCAAAGCTCGGAGCGTCCATACGCAAATGATCGACGTTGGATTTTCCGAGCATTGCTATGTGGCCGAGCGGAAAATCGTCGTCCTCAGAGCCGAAGTAGAAATCGTTGAGCCCGAGCGTCTTTTGAAATTGGGTCGGATTCGGCTGTTTGGAGATCGCTAGCAGTGCCGAGTTGTTATGGCACATGTAGTGGCGGCCGACCACGCCGGAACTATTGCCGAGCCCGTTTGGATGGCGCGCGTTGGCCGAGCGCAACAGCAGAGCCGCTGAGTTGATGGCGCCGCAAGCAATGACAACTACGTCAGCGCTGTATTTTTCCTTGCACCCGGCGCGCGTCACTTCCACTTCGCGCACCGCACCGCCACCGGAATCGGTGGAGAGTCGATCGACCAGCGCACCGGTCAAGAGCGTGACGTTGGGCTGCTGAAGGGCTGGTCGCACGCACACGACTTCGGCATCGGCTTTGGCTCCCAATAGGCACGGGTAGCCATCGCAAGTCTCACAACGAATGCAGCGACTGTCGTGCGGTTTGCGCTCGTCGAGCATGATCCCGACCGGCAGCGGAAAAGGCGTCCGTCCCAGCCGGCGAAAATCGTCGAACAGTTGTTGGATGCGCGGCTCGTGGCTGACGGGCTCGTGCGGATATGGCGCCGACGCCGCCGGTTCGGTGGGATCAGTGCCGCGTTCTCCGTGCACATGATAAAGCTGCTCGGCACGTGTGTAGTACCGTTCGAGATCTGCGTAGCCTATCGGCCACGCCGGTGACAAACCATCGCGATGGCGAATCACTCCGAAGTCGCGTTCTCGAAATCGCAGCAGCGCAGCACCGTAGACTTTGGTGTTGCCGCCAACCCAATAGTGAATGCCGGGATGAAACTCCTTGCCACGCCGGTCAAGCCAGGTTTCGTGCGCTTTGTAACGGTTGTCGTGGAACACGCTTTGCGTGCTCCAGTTGGCTTTCTCGCGCGGCAAGAACTCGCCGCGTTCAAGAACCAAGATGCGTTTGCCGGTCGAAGCAAGCGCGTGCAGCAAGGTCCCGCCGCCCGCGCCGGTGCCGATGATGATGACGTCATAGTGCTCGCTCGACATTAGTCAACTTTCCCTTCCGACCGAAAATGCTGCGACTTCACGAGCCGCCGCGTGTCCGTGTTCTCAGGTGTGGTAATTGCAGCGAAAGATGCAGGTGCGCGCGCCCCGATGGGCGAGCTTCGCGCACTTGATCGCGCTCGCGCCGCGCGTCCGCACGAACAACTCTCCGGCGGCGAGCATGCCGGCCAGCGGCGCAACGAAGTAGACCCACAGCCCCGTGTAGATTCCGGCCGGGAGCGCCGAGCCCAAGGTGCGAGCCGGGTTCATGCTCATGCCCGATAGCGGCGCTTCGAGACTGATGTACAGCGCAATGAGACCACCAGCGTAAATGCCGGTCCATTTCTCGAATCGCCGGCTATTCGACGCGATCAACACCGTTGTCATGATGCCGAACGAAATCACGAACTCCCCAATCAGCGCTCCAATGGTCCCGTACAAGCCGGGCACCGTGGCGACGTACTGAACTTGCGGAACGTCGAGAGCCGCGCCGAAAAACCGCCGCGCGAGCAAGATTCCAGTGAGTCCGCCGATGAACTGCGCAGCGAGGTAGAACCCTGCATCGGGCGGCGCGATTTTGCCGAGCCGCAAGAAAGTCAGCGTGACGGCGGGATTCATGTGTGCACCGGAGCGCTTGCCCCAAGGCGAATAGATAATCGCGATCGCGGTGAGACCCATGGCAACGCCCATCAGGACGCGCCGTGCCAGCGGAGCCTCTAGTTGTTGCCGAAGCAACGAGTCCGGGTGCTCAAGCAACAAGCAAAATGTGCATGCCGAGATCATGAACAAACCGAGTGTGCTCGCTTCAATCAAATACTCGGGCCAGTGATTTCGGAGGGAGGCAAACACGGGTTTCTCCTATGCGAAGCGCCGCCCGCCCAGAACGCCAGGACACACCCAAGAGTCTTTCAACCTCGCTGCGCGTTACAGCACACGTTTCAAAAAAATGTCGGGGCACCCGCGTCCGAGAAAACGGCCTGTAACGCCGGTCGCAGACGCGCGACCAAGCCGGTGTGAGATTTGTTTTCAGAGACGTTTGCCAGCCATTAAGGAGAACTACATGTCGTTGCAGCAACTCGACGCCGCCACGTTGCCGGAAGTGTTTTTGCCGGCTTGCCCGCTAAAGAAAACGCTCGTTGGCCAGCGGGCCATTGTTACCGGTGCGAGTTCCGGAATCGGCAAGGCCGTCGCGATTGCGCTCGGCCACGCCGGGGCAGATGTCTGTGTCAATTACGTTGTGGGCGAGAGTGATGCACAGGCCGTTGCGAACGAGGCGGCACGCTGCGGAACGCGCACCATGATTTACAAAGCCGATGTCTCTCAGGAGCGAGAAGTCGAGTCGATGTTTCGCAGCGTGATCGAAGAGTTCGGAACCGTGGACATACTGATCAACAACGCCGGCTTGCAACGCGACGCGCGATTTCACGAATTGACGCTCGAGCAGTGGAATAAAGTCATCGGCGTCAATCTCACCGGGCAGTTTCTGTGCGCCCGCGAAGCGGTGCGGGAATTCTTGCGTCGCGGAGTGCGACCGGAGGTATCTTGCGCGGCGGGCAAGATCATTTGCATGAGCTCGGTCCATGAAGTGATTCCTTGGGCCGGGCACGTCAATTACTCGGCCTCGAAAGGTGGTGTCGCGCTCATGATGAAGAGCATCGCCCAAGAAGTCGCGCCCCAGCGCATCCGCGTCAACAGCATTTGCCCGGGCGCGATCCGCACGCCGATCAACCAGTCGGCGTGGGGCAACCCGACCAGCTATCAAGCTCTCTTGAGTTTGATTCCTTACAATCGAATCGGTGAACCAGAAGACATCGGTCGGCTGGCAGTTTGGCTCGCATCCGATGAGTCGGACTACGTCGTCGGTCAAAGCCTGTTCATAGATGGCGGCATGACCCTCTATCCGGGCTTCGCCGATAATGGATAAAGACTGCCCTGAAGCCAACGCACCTTCAAGCGCGCGGCGGCGGGCGCTACCGGCTCGGGCTGAAACGTCTTGGCCTCAGCGCGGACTCCTCGGTCGGTTCGGGAGGCGTCGACGAACGGCGAGGACTTAGTCTTTGCGGCGAAAATCCAGGACCGTCGCGGCCGACAGAGCTCGACGGCCCGGAAAACGACGTGCTTCGGCCAGCGCCTCACAACGATCGGGAGGCGCGGGCTGGAGCGTTGTCCGCGATTTCTCAGGCGATTGAACGAATAAGGGTCACATGTCCCGAAATGCCGGCTGTGCTGCGAGCGATCGGGCGCGATTGGAGAGCGTCGTGGCGCTTGGCCGCGACGTGATTGGTGACCTCGCGGCTGCCGAGAGTCGCGAATGGCTGGTGACAAATTCCATCGGCGGCTTTGCGGCCGGCACGGTGGCGGGATTCGCCACGCGACGCTATCACGCGCTGCTGGTCGCCGCGCTCGCGCCGCCGCTCGGTCGCACGGTACTGCTGGCAAATCTCATCGAAGTCGCACACGTCGCGGGGGAACAGCTCGCGCTTTCAACACAGCGTTGGCGCAGCGGAGCCATCGATCCAAACGGGCACGCGCACCTGGCGAGCTTCGAACTCGACGGCAGCATCCCGACGTGGCGTTTTCGCTGCGTTGGAGCCAACTTGACGAAACGTCTGACGATGGTGCCCGGCGCGAACACTACGGTCGTCGCCTACCAGCTCGAGCACGGGAGCCCGCCGATCGAGCTCGAGTTGAAAGCACTGGTCAATTATCGCGACTATCATTCGCTTACCCACGCCGGTGATTGGCGCATGGAAATCGCGGCGGTTGCCGAAGGGCTGCGGATTGTGGCGACCCGCGAAGCGCAGCCATTCTACTTGTTCGCGCGCAGTAGCGGCGCGCAACCAACTGTCACGCCCAAGCACGATTGGTACCGCGATTTCGATTTGGCGGAAGAGCGGCGCCGCGGCTTTCCTGATCACGAAGACCATCTACATGCCGCGACTATTCGAGTTCCTCTCCAGTCTGGTCAGACGTTTCATTTGGTGGCGAGCACGGACCCGAATGCGGCCGGCACTGGCGATCAGGTTGTTGCGGCGCGCTCCGTCAGCGATCGCGAGATCATCGAAATCAGCGCGACGGCGGAGCCGACGAGTGCCGCTCCACCCGGTTGGATTCGGCAATTGATGCTCGCAGCTCAACAGTTTGTCGTGACTCGCCCTCTGAGCGACGATCCCGGCGCGCTCTCGCTCATCGCCGGCTACCCTTGGTTCAGCGATTGGGGCCGGGATACCATGATCGCACTGCCGGGCCTCACTCTGAGTGTTGGTAGGCCGGAGATTGCGCGCAACATCTTGCGATCCTTCGCGCGCTTCTTCGATCAAGGCATGTTGCCGAACGTGTTTCCTGATCACTCCGGCAGCACGACTCTGGCGCCGGAGTACAACACGGTCGACGCCACGCTTTGGTATTTCGAAGCGGTGCGCCAGTATTTCGCCGCGACTCGAGACCGAGAAACGCTCGCCGCGCTGTATCCGACGCTAGTTGAATCCATCGATTGGCACGTACGGGGAACCCGCTACGGCATCGGCCGCGACCCTCAGGATGGGCTCTTGCGCGCTGGCGTGGACGGAGTTCAGCTCACGTGGATGGACGCTAAAGTCGGCGACTGGGTGGTGACGCCACGCATCGGCAAACCAGTGGAAGTCAACGCCTTGTGGCTGAACGCACTCGCGACGACCGCGAAGTTCGCGCGCATCCTGGGTCATCCACCGCATGACTTCGAAAGGCTGGCCGCCGAAGCGCGCCGCGGTTTCGCACGCTTTTGGAATCCTGCGCGTCGCCATCTTTACGACGTACTCGACGGACCCACGGGTTCAGACGAAACCCTGCGGCCGAATCAAATCATCGCGATGTCGCTGCCGGAGTGTCCGTTGCCGACTGCGCACCAGCGGGCCGTTCTCGAAAAAGTCGCGCAAACTCTCGTGACACCGTTTGGCCTTCGCAGCGTCGACCCAGCTCATCCTCAATATTGTCCTCGTTACGAAGGCGGACCTCGTGAACGCGACCGCGCGTACCACCAGGGCACGGTGTGGGGCTGGCTTATCGGGCCGTACGCGCTCGCTCACGCTCGTGTTTATCGCGATCCCGGGGCGGCGCGAGCGCTGCTCGAACCGATGGCCGCACATCTTTTCGACGGCTGCGCGGGCAGCCTCAGCGAGATATTCGACGGCGATTTCCCTCATGCGCCGCGCGGATGCTTTGCCCAGGCGTGGACCGTCGCCGAAGTTCTGCGCGCTTGGACTGCGCTTTCGCGGCCACTTATCGCCTCTTCCGATACCGACTAAACGCGATTCTCGCCTGCACTCCAAGAAGCTTCGATCTCGAGTGAAACAAAACGCTCGGGATCGAGACTCACTTTCAGTGTGGTGAATCGGGGTCAGGGAGGGTGCGAAAGTATGCGCGCGTTGATGTTGGGTTGGGAGTTTCCTCCCCACATTTCGGGTGGTCTCGGGACCGCATGCAAGGGTCTAGTCGAGGGCCTCGGCCATCACGGCGTGGAGACGTTATTCGTCATGCCGCGCGCGATCGGCGGCGATACCGGCGCGCGAACGCGTGTCATGGGTTGCAATCAAGTGGAAGTCGAAGTTCCTTGCCACGACGAAACGGCGACGACAACCGTTCCCCGCGCCGATTCCGTCTGCTACTTGCCGATGGATACGCCGCTCACGCCCTACTTGACCCCGGCGAGTTATCGCTCCGAGCTCGCGCGCTCGAACAGGGACTTGGTTGGCGATTGCGTTCCGCTTCCGTACTTCGCCGGCGAGTGGCGCGAGGCTATGCATGCACTGGCGGATTCTTGCCGTGATGTTCCGCTGAGAACTCGGCTCGCATTTGCCGGCGGCTACGGACCGGATCTTTACGCCGAAGTGCTGCGCTACGCGCGCGTCGTCTGCGAAATCGCCCGTCGTGAGGAATTCGACTTGGTGCATGCGCACGATTGGATGACTTTTCCAGCCGCCGTCGCGGCGGCTCGACTCGCGCGCAAACCGCTGATCGTCCACGTGCATGCCACCGAATACGATCGCAGCGGCGAACAGGTCAACGAGCGAGTGCGGCAAATTGAGCAGTTCGGGTTGGAAGCGGCACACCGGATCGTTTGCGTCAGCCACTTTACCGCCCGGCTACTCAAGACGCGTTACTCCGTCGAAGAAGCCAAACTCCGGGTCGTGCACAACGCTGTCTCTTCCGCAGCGGATTCAAGCGAACCCAAACCGCAGCCGCGCGAAACCACGACTGCCGAGGCCGAGTTGCCGCTAGTGCCGAAGCGCCCGCTCGTGTTGTTTCTGGGTCGAATCACCTTTCAGAAGGGACCGGACTATTTTCTTGCTGCGGCGCGTCGAGTCATTGAAACGCGTCCGGACGTGCAGTTCGTAATGGCCGGAAACGGCGACATGCTTCCTGCGATGATCGAGGAAAGCGCGCGGCTCGGCCTTGAACGTCACGTCCATTTCACCGGATTTCTCCGCGGGGCTGACGTGCATCGCATGTATCGCCAGGCCGACTTGTATGTGATGCCGTCGGTTTCGGAGCCTTTCGGAATTGCACCGCTCGAGGCGCTACAACAAGAAGTGCCCGTGATTGTCTCGCGTCAGAGCGGTGTGAGCGAAACCCTGCGGCATGCACTCAAAGTCGATTTTTGGGATGTCGACGAGTTGGCAAACAAGATTCTGGCAACGCTCAGTTACCCGATCTTGCGAGAAACACTTGGCCGGGACGGCAGTCGAGAAGCCAGTCAAATGCGCTGGGAAGATCGCGGCGCGGTCTTGAGAACCGTGTACGAGGAGCTCCACGCCGAGCAATTCGGCGCGGCTTCGATCCCCTCGGCGTCAAACAAGGAGGCAGTCCGATGACCGACGTGGTTTTCTACTTCCAAGTCCACCAGCCGCACCGTGTGCGACGATACCCGTATTTCGATATCGGCTGCAGTCGCGACTACTTCGACGACGCCGAAAACGCGCGAATCGTGAAACGGGTCGCGGAAAAGTGCTACCTGCCGATGAACGCGTTGCTCAGGCGATTGATCGATCAAAAGAACACTAACTTTCGCTGCGCATTCTCCATCACCGGAACGGCGCTCGACCAAATGGAAAGGCATGCGCCGGCAGCGCTCGCGAGCTTTGTCGATTTGGCAAGCACGGGGTCGGTGGAATTCTTGGCCGAGACGTATTACCACTCGCTCGCCGGGCTGTTCGATCTCGACGAATTTCGTGCCCAGATCGCGGCGCACACTCGCCGGATACAGGAACTGTTCGGTCACACGCCGCGAGTCTTTCGCAACACCGAACTGGCATTCGATAATCGCGTCGCGAACGTCGTCGAGGAGCTCGGTTACGCCGGGATGCTCGGCGAAGGCGCCGATCGCGTGCTCGGTTGGCGGAGCCCGCATCGCGTCTATCAGGCCGCGGCATGCCGTGAGCTCAAATTATTGTTGCGCTCGTATCGACTCTCGGACGACATCGCGTTTCGTTTCCAGAATCGCGCCTGGGAGAGTTGGCCGCTCACTGCGGAAAAATTTGCGACGTGGCTTGGCGCGCTCCCCGATGATGACAAAGTAGTCGGGCTGTTCATGGATTACGAAACTTTTGGCGAGCACCAATGGGCGGATTGCGGAATTTTCCAATTTATGGAGCAATTGCCGGCGGCGTTGCTGGCGGGCCGTCGCGCACGATTCGCGACTCCGTCCGAAACACTTGCGCACCACGCCGCGGAGGGCGCGATCGACTACCCCGATCCGGTCTCTTGGGCGGACACCGAGCGCGACTTGAGCGCTTGGCTCGGCAATGACATGCAACGCGCGGCAGAGCGCGCGCTTTATGGCCTGCGCCCGCGCTTGACCGCGCTCGAACATCGAGAGAGTCCTCATAGCGATGGTCTACTCGAGGACTGGCGGCGGCTTTCGACCTCCGATCACCCGTACTACATGTGCACGAAATATTTTTCGGATGGCGATGTGCACAAGTATTTTAGTCCTTATTCGAGTCCACACGACGCCTACATTTACTTCATGAACGTTGTCGGAGATCTGACGCGCCGGATCGAAACCGCGGAGCGCGGACTGAACCGAGCGGCCACTTCGGTCAAGACAGTAGACACGCCGATGCTCGATCCAGCCCCGAGTGTCTGTCCGTAGCAGGGATGATGAGCTCGATCGCTTCGCCGCAAGCGGCGAAGCGATTATGAACAACCCTCTGTCGCCGCCCGGCATGGTTAATGAAAACTGCGCAGTCGGCGCACGAAGTCGCCACCAGCCGTCGTGACAAGCCGTACGCCGAATCACTCTTCAAGCACTGAATCCCTGCGCGGCGCTTGCTCTTTCGATGCCGAGATTATTCGGATCACAAAAGTCCGCGTAACAAGATGTCCACTCGCAAAACTATTCATAAGAGTTTGTCAAAATCTTCAGGCAGAAAGGAACGCCCATGGCGCAAAAGAAGCAGCCCATTTTGATCTTGAGTTGGATCGCTCGGTTGGTCGTCGCCGGCATTTTCCTGCAGACGTTGTTTTTCAAATTCACGGCGTCCGAGGAGTCGGTCTACATCTTTACGACCCTCGGCGTTGAGCCTTGGGGGCGTATCGCATCGGGAATTGTCGAACTCGCGGCTGCCGTGCTGCTGCTCATGCCGAAAACGGTTTGGTTTGGCGCGTTGCTCGCACTCGGTGCTATGAGCGGCGCAATTCTGAGTCACGTGACTCGCCTCGGAATCGTCGTGCAAGATGACGGGGGCCTGTTGTTTTCCCTCGCCGTCGGCTCGTTCGCCCTTAGTTTGCTGATGTCCATCCTTCACCTTCCGCATTGGGTTCTCGCGAAATTAGCGAGCGGCGCGACACATCCAGTTGGTCTCAGCGGCAGTGAGTCATTCGACGCAAGTCGTCAGTAACAAAAAGAGCTTTAGTAGTACTCAATCGATGCAGCTCGGACACGCTCGGCAAGTTGCCACGTTGGAGATCGAGCCAGTCGAAAGTGGAGAACAAACGCATGAACCATCGCATTCCATTGCTCGCGATTTCTTGGGGTCTGGTTTTCTTCGCAACGGGCGTGATGAGCGCCGCTGAGCCGCCACCGGCGCAAAAAGCACGTCCTTCCAAACACTTGAATTTGGACAAGAACGGGCTCGCGTTGGAGGGATACGACCCCGTGTCGTACTTTCCGGTAGGTGGAGGAAAACCACTCAAGGGCAGTGGCGAATTCTCTCTCACGCACTTGGGGGCGACCTACCACTTCGCGAACGACAAGCATCGCAAACTGTTCGAGGCGGCGCCGGACAAATTTGAACCGCAGTACGGCGGCTGGTGCGCCTACGCCATGGGCGCGAAAGGAAAAAAGGTCGTGGTCGATGTGACGGCCTTTGAGATCCATGAGGGCCGATTGTTTCTCTTCTATGTCGGCACCTTCAACGATACGCGTAAGGCGTGGTCCAAAGAACGTGCGACCTTGTTGCCGCAAGCTGACGCGAACTGGCGCAAGCTCACGCTCCCCGAGTCGCCGCCGAAATAAGCGCGATCGCAAGGCGCGCAGAATTCGGCTGGATCGATCACTCGCACACCCTTCCAGCGGGGGCCGGAAGCTCGAGGTCCGCGTGTCAACGCGGAGACTTCCGGCCCCTCTTTTCCAAGTTCTTGAACGGAGAATGTCATGAGAGTCACGTTTTTCACCGCATTGATTGTGATCTTGAGTACACCCATCTGGGCGCAGACGCTCGATCAAAAAACTCTGAGCCTTGCGGGTGCCAAACGCGCCGTCGACGCCGCTGCCGCTGGCGCCAAGAGTCGGGGAGCCGGCGGAGTGTTCGCCGTCGTCGATTCTGGCGGCCACCTACTTTGTCTGGAAAGACTGGATGGGACTTTTCCCGCGGGCGCCAACATCGCCGTTGGCAAGGCGCGCACGGCGGCCCTATTCAAGAAATCGACGCGTGTGTTTGAGGAGATTATTGCGGGCGGTCGCACTGCAATGGTGACGATCGACGGCTTCACGCCGCTTAAGGGCGGCGTGCCAATCGTCATCGATGGACAAGTTGTTGGTGCGATCGGCGTCAGCGGAGCCATGAGCGCGGACCAGGACGAAGAGCTAGCGCTCATCGGCGTGACGGCTGCGGGCGGTTCGACCAGCGACGAGACAAAAGCCAAATCGGCGAAGCTGAGCGATGGCCCGATGGGCGCGCGTATCGTGCCGGCAGCCGCGAATGTTGCCGCGCCTTTCGGTGTCCGCTATCTCGCAAACTCGCAAGTGCGCGAATCTCTCACGCGCGGGGAGGCGCTGGTCGAACACAAAAACTACGGTGTTTATGCGGCGCGGCGCGAGGGTCCCGGGCAAGCGGAGTTGCATGAACTCGCCACCGACATTTTCTACGTACTCGATGGCCATGCGACGTTGGTGACTGGCGGGACTATCGTTGGCAAGACAACCGCGGGGGAAGGTGAGATTCGCGGAGTCGCCATCGCGGATGGCGTTGCCCAAGCGCTCGCGCCTGGCGACGTCGTGGTGGTGCCGCGTGGCACGGCGCATTGGTTTAGAGATGTCCACGCGCCGCTGCTGTACTTTGCGGTGAAAGTTGCGAGCGAAGGGGAGCGGATGTAATGCCGACCAATCGCACGCTGAGAGCTGTGGCGACCGTCGTGACTCTTTTGTTGCTGCCGCACGCGCTGGCGGCGTCGCCAACCGCATCAACAAGAAGCGTCATCGACCTCACGACGTCCGCCGGTGTCGCGCAAGTGAATGGCGTCTGGCGATGGCAGGACGCTCGCATCTCTGAAGTGGAGGGGCGCGCCGCCGGGCCTGATCGCAAACCGAGCGGCGCACCGGTTCGCACGCACGAAATTTTGCCGCGTGCCGGCACGCTCGGCTTCGACGATTCGTCATGGCAGGTGATCGCGCCAGAAGACCTCGACGAGCGGCGCTCAACCGGGCGCGTGTGCTTCTGCTGGTATCGACTCAAGCTGACTGTGCCCGAGCGCGTTGACGAGTTTCCGGTCACGGGCAGTCGGATGGTGTTCGAGATTGTTGTCGACGATTACGCGGAAATCTGGGTCAACGGCGCGCTTCCTCGACAGATAGGGCAAAGCGGCGGTAGCGTCGTTGCCGGCTGGAACACGCCGAATCGTCTTGTGTTGAGCGAACGAGCCAAACCCGGCGATTTGATCGAAATCGCGGTGTTTGCCATGAATGGACCCATTTCCGACGCGCCGCAGAATTTCATTTGGGTGCGTTCGGCGCAGCTCGAGTTTCTTGCGCCGGCCTCGATGGCAAGTCCGGTCCCGCCACCACTGGGTTCCGACGCAGCGCCACGTGTCGTGCGCCTGAACGCGCGGCTCGATGCACTGATTGCACCGGAGACTTCGATCGACTGCATCGCTTCCGGCTTTGCGTGGCTTGAAGGCCCGGCATGGAGTGCGTCCGAGCGCGCGCTGTATTTTTCGGACATTCCGGCGAATGCGGTGTACCGAGTGAGTCCCGGAGACGAGCCGCAGTTAGCCGTAAGACCGAGCGGTTACAGCGGGACGCCGCCGTACGCCGGTCGCGAGCCCGGTTCAAACGGCTTGATGATCGGCAGCGACGGACTGTTGTATCTCTGCCAGCACGGCGACCGCCGGATTGCGCGCCGCGAAGCGGACGGTCGATTGACGCCGATCGTGGAGCGTTACCAAGGGCGTCGCCTCAACAGTCCAAATGATCTCACGGTCGGAAAGCCAGGCGAACTCTACTTCACGGATCCGCCGTTCGGATTGCCCCAGTCCTTCCAAGATCCGGCGCGCGAACTCGACTTCTGCGGCGTCTACCGACTCTCTACTAGCGGCGAATTGACGCTTGTGTCGCGCGCGGTTCCCGCGCCGAATGGACTCGCGCTTTCTCCAGATTCCCGCACGCTCTACGTGTCGAATGCCGAACAGTCACGGCCGGTCATTTTCGTCTTCACGCTCGACGAGCACGGCAACGCCTGCGATCAGCGTGTGTTCTTCGACGCCAGTCCTTGGGTCGAAGGCCGAAGCGGCGTGCCTGACGGAATCAAAGTCGACGCGCTAGGAAACGTCTTTGCAGCAGGTCCAGGTGGGATCCATGTTCTCGCCGGTGATGGCACTCACCTGGGGCTCATTGAGACCGGCGTGCCGACTTCGAACTGCGCCTTCGGAGAAGATGGGCGGGCGCTCTACATCACAGCAAACACCTCTGTTTTGCGCGTACCGCTGTGCGGGCGTTCGACCGGATCTCCTGGTTTGTAAGCAGTTCGCAAGAACGATCCGAATCGACGACTCGGGCCCAAGACCCACGACAACTTTCGCAACGATAACTGAAAGGACACGAACGATGACTCGAACTGGAATCTCGCTCTTCGCGTGCTTGATGGTGATTGGCTGTGCGTCAGCGCCGGAATCAAATGATGGAGGCGCGACCGCGCCGAAGGTGCTCGTGAACCGCGATAATTCGGGTGTCGCCATCAACGGTTACGATCCGGTCGCGTACTTCACGGCTGGTCGCCCGGTGCGTGGCAACGAAACGTACACGGCACAATTTCAGGGGGCAACTTATCGATTTGCGTCCGCCGAACATCGCGATGCTTTCGCGCTGGAGCCGGCCAAGTATGCGCCGCAGTTCGGTGGTTACTGCGGCTACGCAGCGTCGATCAACAAATTGTCTCCGACGCATCCCGACTTTTGGCAAGTGATCGACGGTCGGCTAGTCCTGCAGCATAACCAGCGCGCCTTGGATCTTTGGAATAAGAATGTGGCGGGCAATTTGGTTATGGCGGATGAAAACTGGCCGAGTTTGGTGGCGCGAAACGGCAAGCCTCCGCGCACGCTCGTGAACGTGGACTCGAACGGCGTGGCGCTCGATGGCTATGACCCGGTCGCGTACTTCACAGAAGGCAAAGCGGTCAAAGGCAAACCCGAAATCCTCGCGAATTACAATCGCGCGACTTACCACTTCGCGTCGGTCGCCAACAAAGATGCTTTTGAACGCGAACCCGCGAAGTTCGAACCCCAATTCGGCGGCTACTGCGGCTATGCAGCGTCAATCAATAGGATTTCGCCGATTGACGTGCAGATCTTTCAAATCGTGGACGGTCGCTTGGTGCTGCAACACACGCCAAAAGCATACGATCTGTTCAACAAGGACTTGGCCGCCAGTTTGGCTCGTGCCGACCGCAATTGGCCGGGTCTGGTCGCGCGGAAAGGAAGGTAACAATCACGACGCTGCTGGACCTGTCGCTAGCGACCTAGCTAGCGCGGGTCCAGCGCGGGTGTTTGTTCTGACAACTTCGAGAACGCGCGGTACTTGGGTTCCGAAGGTCGCCCGTGGCTATGGTCGCTCGCAGCGGGCATGGCTAAGATTCCTTTCGTCGCCAGTGAAAGATCACTTTGGGGCGCTAAGGAGAGGTGGTTGAGTGGAATCCACACCCTTCGCATGGGGAGAAACGCCGAAGGTTGGAGACGAGCCGCAGAGCGGCGACACCGTGTTGATCGCAGCATTGCGGCGCCGTGATGAGCAAGCCTTTGAGACCTTGCTCAGCACTTACGGCAACGCCTTGGCTCGCACCGCGCGGCGATTCGTTCGCAGTGACGCGATCGCCGACGAAGTCGTCCAGGAAACCTGGCTCGGCGTGTTGAAAGGCATTGATCGCTTCGAGGGGCGCTCGAGCTTGAAGACCTGGATTTTCACGATTCTGATGAACACCGCGCGAACACGCGGACAGCGAGAGGCGCGAAATTTGACGTTTTCCTCGCTGGTACTCGGGGAAATGAGCGAAACGGAGCCGCTGATCGATTCCGCACGTTTTCAAGGATCGAGCGGGGAGTATCCAGATCACTGGGAGCAGCCGCCCAGCCGTTGGGAGGAGGATCCTGGCGACAGTATTCTAAACGAAGAAATGCGTGCCGTTGTGCGCACTGCCATGGACGAATTGCCACCGGCGCAACGCGAAGTGATGTCCTTGCGCGACCTCGAGGATCTGAGTTCAGAAGACGTGTGTCAGTTGCTGGGAATTAGCGACTCCAATTTCCGCGTGTTGTTGCATCGAGCGCGCTCCAAGGTGCGCGCTCGTCTTGAACGCTACTTTGCAGGCGAGGTGAAGCGATGACCTCATCCGATGATTTGAGTTGTAAGAGTTTTACGGAACTTGTCACCGATTATCTGGAGGATCGACTCCCTGCGACGTTGCGTCGAGACGTCGAGGAGCACTTCAAGATTTGCCCAGGGTGTGTCAACTACCTCGAGCAGATGCGGCAGACCGTCCAATTAGTTGGTTCGCTGGGGGAGGAATCGGTTCCGGACGAGACGCGTGAAAAACTTCTAAAGAAATTTCGCGACTGGAAAAAACACGGCGCGTGAGCCTCTTGTTACTGCCGGAGTGCGGTGCGCCGCGGTTGCGCGCCTGCGGATCGCGCGCGCTAGCCTTTCAGGTTCTTCTCGATACGCAAGACTCGGCCCTCGTTTGAATACTCGAGGCGGTCCGTGCATTTGTACATGAGCAAGATGCCGAGTCCACCGCGGCCGCCGTCGCGGATGCGCTGCTTGGCGCGCTCGAATGCTTCTTGGCTGTCCATCTTCGACATGTAGAACTCGTAGTCGAAGCCGGTGCCTTCGTCTTCGATCAAGAACGTGGCCTTCTTGGGGTCGACCACATAATTGACCGTCACGGTGCGCGCCATATCGTGCTTGTTGCCGTGGAGCACCGCGTTATCGATGCCCTCCTTGAGCGCCGCGAAGAGCGCCGTCGTCTCGGTATCGCCGAGTTGGAGTTTGCGAATCAAACGATCCGCGAGCTTGAGCCCGCGCTCGACAGCCGGACGGCTGCTGTCGAACTGAAACTTCACTTGTTGCGCGAAAAGTCGGCGATCGCGCGGGACACGACGCAGCTCGCTCTCCGCCAACATAAAGAGATTCATGAGATCAAACGGATCCTGCAGGTAGTCGTTCTCCCAAACTTTGAAGCCCCGGATGTGATTCAGATCACTCGAATCCTTGCCGTACAGCATGAGCACGGAGGCGAGCGAGTGACGCGTATCGCTCTTCAGGTATTCGACAAACTCGGACGCGGCAGGCAGCCGCGCGTCGATGACGATGAGATCGGGATCGACGTTGTCGATCTGCGCCTTCAAGTCGATCAGCGAATGAAAGAGCTGGTAGCGCCCATCCGAGCGTTGAATGCGCGAACGAAAAATTTTCGTGAACGGACCTTCGCGCGGTACGGCGACGACGACAGAACCGCTGACTTTTTGCGGCCGCTCGACAAAGGCCACGGCCGACTTCGCGCCATCACTCTTTGCGGAAGCCTTCGCCGTGCCCTTGGCTGCCGTCGCTTCCGCGCGGCCATCACCTGGCACCATACCGGTGCCCGCGAGGCCGTCGCGCAACTTGCCTTCGATGTAGTCTTCCGATTCCTTCAATGTCTTCAAGAACGGCACGAGGTTCGTCACCCCGAGCAAGTGCATCGTGAGGCCGACATTGCGCGAGACTTGCACGAGGATCAGCGCACCGCCGCGTTCCGCGAGTTGGCCATGAAATCGAATCACGGCGGAAATCCCCGTGCTGTTGATGTACTCGACATCGTGAAAATCGAGCACCATATACGGCTTGCCGAGCCGCACGAGTTTCTCGAGCGACGTCTCGAACTGCATGTAATTCGGCGCGTCGACGAATCCCGCGAGGCGCACCAACGAGTATTGGTTGGCCGACGGGCCGGAGACTTTGCGTTGTTCGGTAGTGATTGTCAGTTTCGACATGCAGCGGTCTCCTCGGGGTGTGTCGCGTGAGCGCGAATGGCGGCTATTGTACCGTGAGCGCGAGCCGCTTGGAGGGGCTCGTACGAGCGAGCTTAGGGCGGGCGTTGGCGCCGGCCAAAAAACACTTGCATTATGGAGTTCACTTCTGCAAAACGGGCGCGTAGGTCGAGACCAACGGCGTATCGCCCGCGTGCCGAACCAACCGCGGTTCCATGCCGAGTGAGCCCGTCCCGAAAGTAGCGCAATGGCAGTGAAACCGTTGATCGAGGCTAGCGAACTCAACTTCGAGCAACCGGTCTTCGATATCCACGGAATTCGCGCTCGCAATCCGCATCGACACCACATGGAAATGCTCGACTCCATCGTGCACTTCAATCCTGAACGCGGCACGATCGCTGGCGTGAAGCAGGTGCGCGATGACGCGTTTTGGGTGAGCGGCCATTTTCCCGGTCGGCCGATCATGCCCGGCGTTTTGATGATCGAGGCGGCCGGCCAACTTGGCTCCTTCTATTGCCAAGAAGTCAACAAGCACAAGATGGTGTTGGTCTTCGCCTCGATCGAGTCCGCGCGCTTCCGAGGTTTCGTCGTACCCGGTGATCGCCTCGTCGTTCTCTGCAAACTCCTCAGCGCCCGCAGCAATGCGACTCGCTTCGATACCCAAGGCTTTGTCGGCGACAACTTGATTTTCGAGTGTCAGTTGCTCGGCATGTTGTCGGATATGAAGAACACGTAGCCGTTATTTAGCCGCGCCGCGAGCGACGAATCGCAGCATGTGCCAATCGCCCGCCGCGGAGTTTCGGATGAGAAAAAAGCACCCGAGCGATTGTCGTCTCAGCGAATAATTCGTGGTGCGCGGAACCGCGTGCACCGATCGACGTGTCGTTCGAGAAGCGCGAATCGCATCGGCATGCGAGCCCATTGGGAAAAAACCCATCCCGGAACAAGCGCGACGCGCTCGCTCGGGGATGGGTTATGGCGGAGAGGGGGGGATTCGAACCCCCGGTAGCGATTTCTCACTACAACGGCTTAGCAAGCCGCCGCTATCGGCCACTCAGCCACCTCTCCTCGTGAATTATCAATCAGCGGAAACTGACAAGTGCAGCTGTCTCAGACATCCGACCAAGGCATCTGGCGGAGGGAGTAGGATTCGAACCCACGGACCCAAAGGGTCAACGGTTTTCAAAACCGCCGCATTCGGCCGCTCTGCCATCCCTCCACGATTGGTTCTTTGCACTGCGGGCAGTTCGGGCCAGCGCGAGATTCTAGCCAGGGACGTTGGCGCGGCAAGAGCATGTCTCGTGTGGACGCCGACCGCGACGCGTTTTCGTGCTCGACCCGCTTCCGAGACGCGAGTACCATTCGACGCCGCACCAGCTCGGCGCATGCGTGCGGCGCACGCCTATTCGCGCGCGACAGCTTCACCGAGAAGAACGAATCGGCGGGCAAGGAGTCGTGTGATTCAGAGCTATTCCGACACCGCGCTGTTGTGCGAAGCGGCGCTGCGCGAGATCGCCGCGCGCATCAGCGACGAACAGTTCCTGACCTGGTTCCAACGCGTGCGCTTCAGCCATGACGGTCCGGATCGTATCGCGGTCCACGTGCCGAATCGCTTCTGCCTGACTTTTCTCAAGCACCGCTTCTTGGCGACGATCCAAGAGGCGCTGGAAGTCGTCACTCAACTCCAGCAGCCGCGCATCGAGTTCGTCGTGGCGGACGATCACGAATCGTCGGTCTCGCGCGGCAACGAGTTCGCCGCCGGAGCGCCTGCCGCGTCTCACAACTTGAACTCCGCGTCGCCTCGTTCGACGCGAGTCCTCGATCACCCCGATGCGATTCCTCTCAATCCTGATTACACTTTTGACCAGTTTGTCACCGGTCCGTCGAATCGACTCGCGCACGCAGCCGCAATCGCCGTCGCTCAGAAACCCGGGGGCTCGTATAACCCGCTCTTCATTTATGGCGCGGTCGGGCTCGGCAAAACGCACCTCATTCAAGCGGTCGCTCACACGCTGCTCGACCAAGGGATGTCACGCCTCGTCTACATTTCGTGTGCGAGTTTCACCAACGATTTCATTTCCGCGCTCGATAGGAACGCCCTCGATGGATTTCGCGCACGATATCGCGAAGCGGACGCGTTACTCATCGACGACGTACAGTTTCTCGCCAACAAAGAACGCACGCAGGAAGAGTTTTTTCACACCTTCAATGCGATCTACAATCTGCAGAAACAAGTGTTTCTGACCTCTGATTCCTTGCCTTCCGAGATTTCCGGCCTCGGCGAGCGACTCGTGTCGCGTTTCAAACTTGGACTTGTCGCGCAGCTCGCGCCGCCGGCGCTGGAGACGCGCGTGGCGATCTTGATTCGCAAAGGACGCAAGCTCGGTCTCGAAATCTCACAGGACGTCGGCGAATACGTTGCGCAACGCGTCCGCGAAAATGTTCGGGAAATAGAAGGCGCCGTGCTTCGACTTCACAGCCTCGTCACGATCGAGCGGCGACCACTGAATATCGAGTCGGTGCGCGACTCGTTGGCGGACTTACTCGAAGAGTTGCCGCAGCGGATCGACATGGCGAAGATTCTGCAGTCGGTGCTCGAGGAGTTCGGCGTGCAACCAGGCGAATTGCACTCGCGCAAACGCAACAGGTCGGTTGTTCTGCCGCGCCAGGTTTGTATGTATCTCGCCCGACAGCTCACCGGTCATTCCCTCGGAGAAATCGGTTCCTACTTCGGCGATCGAGATCATTCGACGGTGCTGCACTCCATCGACAAGATCGCCACGGCGATGAGTTCGGATGCGCATCTGCGCGTGCGCATTCAATCGCTCGAAGAACGGCTGAAGCGCTGACTGGGCACGAGGGTCGGGATTTCGGCCATATCAAAAATTGTTGATAAATCGCTAAAAACCAGCAGGAATGGCCGCCAAGAAAGCGTAATAACTCTGTAGTTTCGACTGCGTATGGTTTTGTTTCACCCAAAAACTACGCCGAACTCAACGCCGACTCCGATGGTTTTCCACAGGCATCGGCGGCCTCGGCGTGTCTACTAAATCCAATTTTTGTGGGCCTTAGTGGTGAAATCTCGCGACTTTTCAACAGAAAAAGGTCGGTGATGATGATCTCGATGAAGAAATTCTATTTAAGAGAAAGAACCAGTCAGTCCGAGCGGCACGTTTCGTCGCCGCGCGGCGGAAAACTACCCGAACATCTCACCGACTAGCGCGAGTTTTCGATGCGCTTGAAACGTCGCTTCGAAAGCCCGCTCATCGTGGCTCGATAAAGCGCGGTAAAGTATGAGAATTCTGCGAGTTAAATCTCTCCAATTCGCGGTTTTTGCGGTTGTAGTTTGGTCGCCGCTTTTTATAATGCGCCGCAATTGCATTCGGGTGTTCGAAAAGTCTGCAAACACGCGTGCTTGCTAGGTCGGTAAGAAGGTTTTTGACTTGAAGATACAGTGTAAGTCCCGACCGTTCGTCGAGGCCGTGAGTTTGGTCTCGAGCGTGGTTTCGCCGAACCCCACCCGACCCGTGCTGCAGTCGCTCTACGTTTCGGTAGTTGAGCGCGGCCTCTTCGTGCAAGGGACAGATCTCGAAGTCGGTCTATCTGTGCGGGTTGATGAAGTTCTAGTCGGTCGTACGGGTGACTTTGTCGTGTCAGCGGCGCGCTTGAACGCGGTCGCGCGTGAATTGCACGACGAACAGCTGTCGCTCGAACTCGCGCCAAATGGGGATTCACTCGAGATCAAGTCGGGGCGCTCACAGTTTCGGTTGCCGTGTAGCTCGCCGGAGGAGTACCCGCGGCTGACGTTTCCCGAAAGCAAACCACAAGTACGTCTGCACCGAAAAACGTTTTTGGATTTGCTGCGCAAGGTGTCGGTGGCTGCCGCCAAGGATGCAACGCGCTACCAGATGCACAGCGTATTGTTCGACTGTCAGGAGCACAGTGTTCGGCTCGTGAGTACCGATGGCAAACGCCTGGCGCTCGCCAATTGCCAAGCGCAGTACGAGTCCGCAGGACAGAACGAGAAAAAATCCGCACCAGGTACTGACGCGTCGTCGGTTGAGAAAATGCCGGTAGCGATCGCTTCGTCGCAGCACATTATTCCGCTCAAGGGCGTGGATCTCATCGTTCGGATTTTGAGTTTCGAGGATGCGGAGTTCGCGGCGTTCAACTTGAGCACGAAAGATATCTGCTACGTGTCGGATCGAGTGTCGCTTTCTTGTAATTTAGTCGAGGGAAAGTTCCCGCCGTACGAACGCGCACTGCCGCCGGCCGCGGAACGCATCTACGGAATCTCGAGTCAAGAACTACTGATCGCCTTGCGGCAAGCCTCGCTCATGACGACCAAAGACACAAACTCGGTGCAGTTTCAGTTCGACGCCGACAAACTCGTGATTAGCACGCAGGCGGCTACACTCGGCGAGTCTCGCATTGAGTTGACGACCGATGTTCTGCGTGCGGCAAGTCCGCAGTTTTTCATCACATTCAATCCTGGCTATCTCATCGACTTGCTCAAGGTGTCGGATGGGTTGCCCGTTGCGCTCAGCATCGTGGATCGAAAAACTGCCGGTTCTTTTACCTTCAAAGGGCTCGAAGACTCCTACCGACACATCGTCATGCCACTCGTTACCGACGAGTAGTGTGCCGAGTCCAACTCGATGGAGATTGCGTCGTTGAACCATTTCGACATTTCGAACATCGAGCCGGTTGGTCAAGGCGACCCGGACGACGCGATTGATACGCGCGAACTTGCACGAAGAGTTGCGGATGAGGGGCGTTGTTGAAACCCTGCGAGTTTCTAGAAGATCGCGAACGAACCGTTCGCGAGCCGCGATCGCTGAAAGAACTGTTGAAGCCGGTGATTGCCACCGCGCGTCCGCAAGTGCGAGGTGCGCCGGCGGCGGCGCTAGCGGAGTTAGTGGCGGTGTGGAAAAAAGTCGCGGGCGCCGAACTGAGTGAGCTCGCTCGGGTGTGCCGATTCCGCGGCGGGGTTTTGGAGTTGGAGGTTGGCTCGACGCCGCTCTTGGCCGAGTTGCGTGGCTATGCGCGTCCAGCGTTGATTCAAGCGCTCAACGCCGCCGGTCTCGCCGGAATTCACGACGTTCGATTTCGTGTCGCGAGCAAGACTCGTCAAAGCCGTGAAACTTCGGAGGAATGACCCTGATGGCGCCTCAACTGGATTGTCGGACAATTCGTTTTTCAACTGCTAGGTGCGCGCCGAGGAACAAATGCCCGCGAATCCAAAGGACGGCGAAGAACCGATTGAGGACGAAGTCATGAACTCCGAGAACTCCTCATCCGTTACGGACAATTCGGCCGACATGCGTACTGACATGCCGCCCGTCGCGCCGCCGGAGGTCGAATACGGCGCCGACAGTATTCGCGTGCTCGAAGGCACCGAGGGCGTTCGCATGCGACCCGCTATGTACATCGGTAGCACCGGTCCGAGCGGCTTGCATCACCTGATTTACGAAGTCGTCGACAACAGCATCGACGAGGCGATGGCGGGGCATGCTACCAAGGTGCAGGTGAAGCTCGGCGAAGATGGGACCATTACCGTTATCGATGATGGTCGTGGCATTCCGGTCGACTACAAGGAAGACCAGAAGATGTCGGCGCTCGAAGTCGTCATGACGAAGCTTCACGCCGGCGGCAAGTTCGACAACAACTCTTACAAAGTGTCCGGTGGATTGCACGGTGTGGGCATATCGGTAGTGAACGCGCTTTCCAAGTGGCTCGAAGTAGAGGTTTCGCGCGGCGGAAAGGTGTATCGCCAAACCTATGCCCGCGGCTTGCCGACCTCGCCGCTCCAGATGATTGGTGCGACCGATCAGCGCGGCACCAAAGTCAGCTATCTACCCGATGACAAAATCTTCGAGACAGTCGAGCATCAATTTGACATCGTCGCAAAGCGACTCCGCGAGCTCGCGTACCTGAATGCCGGAGTGTTGATCTCGCTCGAGGACGAGCGCGTGGGTCGAACCGAGACCTTCTTGTTTCCCGAGGGCATTCGGTCGTTCATTCGCCATTTGAATGAAAACAAGCAAGCGCTCTACCCCGAAATCTTGCACTTCGTTCGCAAGGTGAATGGCGTGACGCTCGAGTTCGCGCTTCAACACAATGATGGCTATTCGACCGAGCAGGTTTTTAGTTACGCCAACAATATCCACACGTCGCAAGGCGGCACGCACCTGAGCGGATTCCGTTCTGGGTTTACCCGCGTCCTCAACAATTATGTGAAGGACTCGAAACTCCTCGAGAAGAACGAAGATCCGCCGGATGGCCGCGACTATCAAGAAGGTCTCACCGCGGTGATCAGCGTCAAACTGCCGAACCCGCAGTTCGAAGGGCAGACGAAGGAAAAGCTCGGCAACACCGAGATCGATGGCATCGTTTTGTCCATCGTGCATGAAGTACTGAGTAGTTTTCTGGAAGAGAATCCGGCCGTCGCCAAAATCATGGTCATGAAGGCGATCGCGGCCGCCCGCGCACGGGAGGCGGCGCGCAAGGCGCGCGACGCCACGCGCCGCAAGGGTCTGCTGAGTTCGGGTTCGTTACCCGGGAAACTCGCGGACTGTCGAAGTCGCGACAAGGAGAGCACCGAGATCTTCATTGTCGAAGGAGACTCGGCCGGCGGTTCCGCGAAGCAAGGCCGCAACAGCATGTTTCAAGCCGTGCTGCCGATCAAAGGCAAGATCATCAACGTCGAGAAGACGCGCTTCGACAAGATGATTCGACACGAGGAAATTCAAACGATCATCACCGCGCTCGGCACGGGAATCGGCGCCGAGGAGTTTGACCTCGCCAAGCTGCGTTACTCGCGCGTGATTATCATGACCGACGCGGATGTCGACGGCTCGCATATCCGCACGTTGTTACTGACGTTCTTTTTTCGTCAACTCCCAGCGTTGGCGGAAAACGGCTTCATCTACATCGCGCAGCCGCCGCTCTACCGCATTAAGTGGAAAGCGCGCGAACAGTACATTCAAAGTGAGCAGGAGTTGGAAGCGATACTCATCGACATGGCGCTCGAAGGAACGACGCTCACGATTCCGGGTTTGGCAAAGACGCTGACCGGTGAAGCGCTGCGATCGTTGATCGACACGGTCAAAGCGATCGATCAGCTTCGGCGCCGACTCGTGCGGCAGAAGTTTGATCTTGAAGATTGGCTCAAGCAGCGCTGGGCGCAGGCGCGCTGCCTTCCGCGTTTTCAAGTGCGGCGCGGCGCCGAGTTGCTCTTCTTGCTGAGCGAAGAGGAATATCGAACGTTCTTGCAAGCTGAAGCGACGCGGCTCGGCCGCGAACCGCGGATCGTCGACCTGAGTCAAGTTGTTCGTGCCAAACCAGCGGCGACAACCGCAGTGAATGGCACGAGCGTGCCGCAGGCCGGTTTGTCGGAAGGCGGTGATATTCAAGGCGGCGAGCAGAGCCAGGAGCCCGTTGCGGTGGAACTGCCGGATCTCGAAATCGTCGAGTTCCATGGCGTCGCGGCCGGCGAGGAGCAGTTGTGCAAACTAGAGGCGCAGGGTTTTGACCTGAACAGTTTGTTCTCGTCGCGACGAAAAGACGCTGTCAACAAAGTCCCGGATTTCGACTTCAGCGACGCTGCGCTGGATCGCGATATCAGCGCTTTTGCTCGGCTCAAGGTGGAAGATTCTGAGACCCCGTTGCACGCGTTGTTCGAGGTCGTGCCAGCAATTGTCAAAGCGGCGAAGTTGAAGGTCGTGATCACGCGCTTCAAGGGTCTCGGCGAGATGAACCCCGAGCAGCTTTGGGAAACCACCATGGATCCAGAGCGCCGCAAGATGATGCGGGTCAGCATCGATGATCAGGTGGCGGCGGATGCGATTTTCACGATCATGATGGGACCCAACGTCGAGCCGCGGCGGAAGTTCATCGAAGAGCACGCGCTCGAAGCGCGCGCCCTCGATATCTAAAAATCTACCGGGTTGTTTTTGATGATTGGAATCTCGGTGACTGGAATCTCAGTGAAAAGGCTTGGCCTGAACGACTTTCGGCGCTTCAAACGCGAGCAACACCGCTTCACGGTGTTGACGGCGTACGACGCGCCGACCGCGCGAATCCTGGAAGCGCAGCAAGTTCCGATGCTGCTGGTCGGTGATTCGCTCGGCAACGTCGTGCTCGGCCACCGCGACACCGTCCCAGTCACGATGGCCGACATGTTGCATCACGCGCGCGCCGTGCGACGCGGAGCGCCGGATACTTTCATCGTCGGTGATATGCCGTTCCTGTCGTATCAAGTGAGTTTGACGGCGGCAATCGAGAACGCTGGCCTCTTTCTGAAAGACGCCGGCATGGATGCCGTGAAGTTGGAAGGCGGCGCCGAGCGCGCGGATTGCATTCGCGGACTCGTATCGGCAGGAATCGCCGTGATGGGACATCTCGGGTTGACGCCGCAGAGCGCCACATTGCTCGGCGGCTACAAGGTGCAGGCGACCACGGTTGCCGACGCAAACCGCTTGTTGGCGGATGCCCGCGCGCTCGAAGCGGCGGGCGTGTTTGCGATTGTGCTGGAGTGTGTGCCGGCCGAAGTCGCGCGCCGGGTAACCGAAGCGGTCGCCGTGCCGACGATTGGGATCGGTGCCGGACCGCATTGCGATGCGCAGGTGCTGGTGTTGCACGACTTGCTCGGTTTTGGTGGTGGTGGCGGCAGCAATGCTGCCAGTCATCGACCGAAATTTGTTCGGACGTACGCCAATCTCGACGCGAGTATTGGAACTGCCGTGCGGCAATTTCAAGACGATGTCGCTGCCGGGACTTTTCCGGCGGCGGCGGAGAGTTTTCATCTGTCGGCCGAGGAGCAGCGCAAGTTTGGTGAAAAGAACAGCGACGCGGCGGCGGGCGACGGCGACAAAACTTCCCCGCTCGCGAGTTCGCGCGCGGCGCGGCGGCGTTCCAGTTAAGCGCCCAGGCGCGAAAAGTGACGCGACCAGTTTTGTCGTGCAAGGTCCGGGCGCGATGGGACTCTTGCTCGCCGCGCGAATGAAGCGCGCTGGGTGTCGCGTGACGTTGCTCGATTACCGTTCCGCGCGCGCGGAACGCCTGCGGCGCGGCATCACGCTCGCCGGTGTGCCAGGAGGCGCGCGCCCTGGAAAAGTGCGCCTCGATGTTCAGTTGACGGAGCGAAATCGGCAACCGAGGACGCTGGCCGATTGCTTGATTGTGTGCGTGAAGGCGCACCAACTCGAACGCGCCGTTGCGGCGGGTCGCCAACACTTGCGCGCCGATGGTTTGCTCGTCGCGGTCGCCAACGGCGTCCAGCACTTGGTGACGCTGCCGCGTTTGTGGACCGAGTCGCAGTGCGCGGTGGGTGTTGTCACCTACGGTGCGGAGTTGGTCGAGACCGGCG
This sequence comes from Planctomycetota bacterium, assembly GCA_046154185.1. GTDB lineage: Bacteria > Planctomycetota > UBA8108 > UBA1146 > JAJFFE01 > JBJXGE01. Next base: position 15,337 of record JBJXGE010000082.1, on the reverse strand, counting down.
TCGTCCGGGCCGCCGTCGGCCCCGGAAAAATTCGACTCGGACTCTTGCGCCCGGAGCAGGGCGGCCGCGCCGCGAAATTGCTCACCGCGCTGGCGGGCGCGTTTCGCAGCGCTGGCTTCAAAGTCGAGCTGGGTGGCGAAGTGCAGCGCGCAGTATGGGAAAAGGCCGCGGTGAACTGCGGGCTGAACCCGGTTGCGGCGCTTCTCGGCGTCGAGAATGGCGCGCTCTTGAGTCTGCCGAGCGCGCTCGAAGTCGCGGCTGCGGCGGCAGCCGAAGTGGCGAAGATCGCCGCGCAACTTTGCGCGGCGCAACGGCCCGACGCGGTCCATCGGTACGGCGAGTGGGCCGCGCAAGATTGGCGACAACGCATCGCGCAGGTCTGTCGCGCGTCGCGCACGAACCGCTGTTCGATGCTCGTCGACCTAGCTGCAGATCGCCGCACTGAGATTGACGCGTTGTGCGGCCGCGCGGTGGAGTTGGGCGATGCCTTAGGTATCGCGGTCGATGTGAACCGCTCGCTCGCCGGTCTCGTGACCGCGTGCTCGCGAAAAGCAGCGTCTTCGCGTAAGTCAGTTCGCGGGTCCGCCGCGAAGCGAAAAGCCGCGGCCGTTTGACGGTGCGAACGCCTTTGTGAAAATCTGTGGTGCTCGGCGGCGGCGCCGAGGTGAGGGGATCGGGAAGAGGCATGGAGCACGATTCACGCATCCAGAACCTGAACATCGAAGAAGAGATGAAGGGTTCTTATCTCACGTACGCGATGAGCGTGATCATCTCACGCGCATTGCCGGACGTGCGCGATGGTTTGAAACCGTCTCAACGGCGCATTCTCGTCGCGATGAACGATCTCAATCTCGGCGCACGGGCGAAACATCGCAAGTGCGCAAAGATCGCCGGCGACACTTCGGGCAACTATCACCCACACGGTGAATCAGTGGTGTATCCAACGCTCGTGCGTCTCGCACAACCTTTCAACATGCGTTATCGGCTCATCGACGGGCAAGGCAACTTCGGCTCGATCGACGGCGATCCGCCGGCGGCCATGCGTTACACCGAGGCACGGCTGACGGCGCCATCGGTTGAAATGCTCGACGACCTCGACAAGAACACCGTCGACTTCGTGCGCAACTACGATGATGTGCGCGACGAGCCAACCGTGCTGCCGGCGAAGTTTCCGAATCTACTCGTGAACGGCGGATCCGGCATTGCCGTCGGCATGGCGACGAACTTTGCGCCACACAGTCTGCGCGAAGTGTGCGATGCATTGCTCGCGACGCTGGTGAATCCGAATATCAGTTTGTTCGAGCTCATGAAGCACATCCCGGGCCCCGATTTTCCAACCGGCGGCTTGATCTGCGGTCGCAAGGGAATCATCTCAGCCTACAAGTCCGGGCGCGGGATCATTACGCTGCGCGCGAAAGTCGAGCATGAGGAACAAGGGAATCGTCAGCTCCTCGTGGCGACCGAGATTCCCTACCAAGTGTCGAAATCGAAGTTGGCGTCGGACATCGCGGACGGCGTCAAAGAGGGACGACTGACGGGGATCTCCGACATCCGCGATGAGTCGGATCGCACGGGGATTCGACTCGTCATCGAGGTTAAGCGCGGCGATAGCAGCGAGATCGTTCTCAACCAGCTCTACAAGCACACGCAGTTGCAAACCAGTTTCGGGATCCAATGCGTGGCGCTCGTCGATGGCCGCCCGCGGACCCTCGACCTGCGCAGCCTGCTGCTCGCGTATCGCGACCATCGCTTCCAAGTGATTCGCCGACGCTCCCGACATTTGCTCGAACTCGCCGAGCGGCGCGCGCACATTTTGCGTGGCTACTTGATCGCACTCGATCAGATCGATCGCGTGATCGCGTTGATTCGCGCCTCCCACACCGTCGACGATGCCCGCGCCGGTCTCGTGCGAGAGTTCGGCCTCACTACTTTGCAAGCGGATCACATTTTGCGCCTCACGCTTCAGCGGCTGACGGGCCTCGAGCGCCTGAAGATCGAGGAAGAGCTCAAAGATGTGCAGACCGAAATCGCTTACCACCGCGAAGTCTTGACGAGCGATGCAAAGGTGACGGAGATCATCCGCGCCGACATCGAGGAAATGCGTGAGAAGTACGGCGACGATCGGCGCAGCGAGATTCTCGATATCGAAGAAGAGATCGATATGGAGGATCTCATCGCGGACGAGGCGGTGGTGGTGACGATGAGCCATCAGGGCTACATCAAGCGCACACCGCTTTCAACCTATCGGAGCCAGGGGCGTGGCGGGCTCGGTATCACCGCGGGCAGCACACGGGATGGCGACTTCATCATGAGCCTCTACGTCGCCAGCACGCATGATTACGTGTTGTTCTTCACCAGCCACGGAAAAGTGTTTTGGCTGAAGGTCTACGACATTCCGGATTTGCCGCGCACTTCGAAGGGACGCGCCATCATCAACCTGTTGCAACTTGGTGAGGGCGAGCGCGTGTTGTCGAGTTTGCAGGTGCGCGAGTTTGACGATCGCATGGTGCTGTTGGCGACCCGCAATGGCGTGATCAAGAAGACTGTCTTGACGGCGTTCTCGCGACCCAAGAAGAATGGAATCATCGCGATCGGCATTGACGATGGCGATGGGCTGATCGGCGCGGCACTCACCAGCGGCGAGGACGACGTCGTGCTCGCGAGCGAATCCGGCATGTCGATTCGTTTCAACGAAACCGATGTGCGGGCAACCGGTCGCGGCTCGCGCGGCGTGAAAGGCATGGAGCTCGACGAAGGGGACCATCTCGTCAGCATGGTGGTGGCGCCGAAGGGTAGCAGCGGCTCGTTGCTGACGGTCGCCGAAAATGGATTTGGCAAGCGCACGGCGCTCGAGGAATACCGCATTCAACGGCGTGGCGGCAAAGGCGTCATCGACATTCGCACGACCGAGCGAAATGGACGGGTGGTTGCCTCGCGCCTCGTCAACGCCGGTGATCACGTCATGTTAATGACGTCCGGCGGCATGTTAGTGCGAATCGAAGCCGATAGTTTTCGCGACATCGGTCGCAACACTCAGGGCGTGCGCTTAATTCGCGTGAAAGATGACGACCGCGTGATCGGTGCGGAACTCGTGCACTCGGAGGAAGTGAAGAAAGACGAAGAAGCGCAAGCCGCCGAGGCGGCGGCGAAGCGGGCGGCGGCGGCCTCGGCCGTGGCGCAGTCGGGTGCGGTTTCGGAAGTCACGAGCCCCGACGAGGAAGACGCGGCCGAACACGCGACCGATGAGTTCGATTCTGCCGGTGACGACGCGCAAGACGGCGACGAGGACGAATGACAAAGCCATGAGCACCGGCTCGAAGCCACTGGTCGTACAGAGCGACGGTACGTTGCTTTTGGAAGTGCATGACCCGGGTGCCAAACAGCTGCGCCCGCGCCTCGCCGCGATCGCGCAGTTACAGAAGAGCCCGGAGTATTTTCACGAGTATGCGCTGACGCCGATTTCGTTATGGAACGCAGCGCAATCCGGTTGGTCGGAAGCGCAGATCATTGAGCTGTTGGAATCGAACGCGCGTTATCCCGTGCCGCAAGCACTACTGCAAAAAATTCATCTGGCGCTGGCAAACTACGGGCGCGCCGAACTCGTGCGCGTCGGCGAAGAACTCTTCTTACGCGCAACCCGGGCCGGCGATGACGTGCTTTCGATGTTGGCGGAGCGCCGATTGCTCGCCGGTTTTCTCGACGATCCGGCGGGCGACCTTGGCTTTCGCATTCGGCCTGAGCAGCGCGGCGAACTAAAAGTCGCGTTCATCAAAGCCGGCTTTCCACTCGCGGATCGCGCCGGCTTTCGACGCGGGGCCGAGATCGATTTTGCGCTCGCGAAGGGTGAGGGTGGTCGGGAAGTCTTGGCACTTCGCGATTATCAGCGCGAAGCAGTCGCGGCATTTTTCTCAGATCAAGGCGGTGGCGGCGGTTCGGGTGTCGTCGTGCTGCCTTGCGGGGCCGGCAAGACGGTGGTTGGTATCGCGGTGATGGCGGCGTTGCGCACCGCGACGTTGATTCTCACGCCGAACATCACGGCGCTGCGTCAATGGCAACGCGAATTGCTGCAGAAGACCACGCTAGGGCCGGAGCACGTCGCGGAGTATTCAGGCCAGGAGAAACGCATCGCAGCGATCACCATCGCGACCTACCAAGTGATGTCTCACCGTCGGGGTCAAGAAGACGATAGCACGCATCTCGACCTGTTTTCTGGGCACGATTGGGGTCTCATTGTCTATGACGAAGTGCACTTGTTGCCGGCGCCCGTGTTTCGCTTCACCGCTGACATCCAGGCGCGGCGGCGGCTCGGTCTCACCGCCACCTTAGTGCGCGAAGATGGTCGCGAGGATGAAGTTTTTACGTTGATCGGGCCGCGGGTTTACGAGTTGCCGTGGCGAGATCTCGAACAAGGTGGCTACATCGCATCGGTTCGCTGCATCGAGTCGCGTGTCGAGCTGCCAACGAATCGCCGATCGATCTACGAAGCGGCCGACTTACGACATCGTTTCCGTATGTCATCCGAGAACCCGCGCAAGTTAAGACGGTTGCAACAAATCCTCGAACAACATCGCGGCGAGCGAATACTGATAATCGGTCAGTACTTGCGGCAACTTCGTCGCGTCGCGCGCGAAATCGGAGCGCCGCTCATCACGGGACAAACGATGCAGGCGGAGCGAGAGGAACTCTACGGCGCGTTTCGAACGGGAACGCTGCCGGTGCTTATTGTCTCAAAGGTCGGCAACTTCGCTGTCGATCTTCCCGACGCTTCTGTCGCAGTGCAGATTTCTGGGACTTTCGGTTCGCGACAGGAGGAGGCGCAACGACTGGGCCGAATCTTGCGGCCGAAGTCGGATGGCCGGCAGGCGTTTTTCTATGCGCTGGTCACCCGTGATTCGCGGGACCAGGACTTTGCGTCCCGCCGGCAGCGTTTCTTGATGGAGCAGGGTTATCACTACGAGATTCAAGATGCGGATGGCGAACTTCCGCCATCATTCCCGACGCGGACACGTAAGAAAGTCGCGAAGCGCGCGCCGTCGGCGGATGTTCTGCCGAACCATCTGCGCGCCGCGAGCGGCGACGATATTTGATTTTTTCGCTGCGCGTCGCGGGCCGAAATTCAAGGTGTTCGGTCGATTCGACGCGCGCAGCTTTTTTTGAAAAGCTTGACCATCATCCGAGGCAGATCCGTTAAGCTCAGCGCGATTGTTATGGCTGCTGATCGTCCGGCTGATTTCTCGGAGGTGTACTGCGTGAGAGATGTGAAAGAGTATTTGCATCGCCGCCGCAAAGCGGAGTTGCAGACCATTCACCAGTTTTGGTTTCCCGGCGAGTCGCGATTGGGAAGTCGTGACGAGCTGGAGCAGCGAGTTTCTCAAGCGCTCGCTGGCGGGATCCGCTTGCAGGAGCGCGTCGCGCGCTTGACGCGCGCTCAGATGGCGATTCTGAGCGAGATCCTCGAGCACCCGGGAGCGCTGTGCGCGGTGCGCGAAGTCATGAATCGACTCGAAGAGAGCGGAATTCAACGACTCGAAGCCGAGAGCGCGGTGCGGTTATTGGTGGAGCGGGGATTTCTCGACCGGCAACGCGACGGCAACGGAACCGACGCGAAGAACGACGCGCGCGGAAGTGGTACCGCTGAGCAGTTTTTCATCCCGACTGAACTCGCCGAGCGCTTGCGCGAAGCGCTCGACATGGGCAGCGCACGAGTCGCGCCGGCGCGACAACTCAGTCAAAAGAGGCTGTCGTTTGATATCGACTTCGAGCGCGGCAGCTTGGGCAGCCTGATCGCGGCCATCTTCGATCCGCGGCTTCGACAACTCGCGACGATGGCGGTGGAAGGGCGCGGGCTGGTCGAACTCCATACGCCGGCGGTCGCCGAGGTTATGGGAACGGGCGACGGAATCGCCTCGGCCTTGCGGTCGGAATGGAAAAAGACCCTTGAGGAGGCGGAGATCGGTACGCTGGGATCGGTGTCACTCAAGGATTTCGGCATCGTCGTCCAGGAACCGGCGCTCATCATTTTCCAGGAATGGATGCGGCGGCACTATGAGCTGCAGCTCGCCGCGACCGCCGAACCGGACACCGTCGTCGAGGCGGGTGTCGATCTCTACATCGATCTCTTCCGGCTGACGAGCATTTTGCAGGAGCAGCCGATTTCGCTGACCCGCGACGGAAAAATCCCACGTCGATCGCTTGAAAGCCTGCGCCAACAAATGTACGTGCGCCGGCTCGAGCACTTTCTCGAGAGCGACCCCGTCGAGACCGTCACACTGTTGGCGCAGCGCCTGGGGCTGGTCGAGAGCTACAGCGGCGTACTGCGTGCCGCCGACGGTGATCGATTGCACGCTTGGCGAAAGCTGGATCTCAGTCGACAAGCGGAGACGATTCAGCAACGTTTTCTCGAAGAGCACTACGGCAACCGTTGGAGTTTTCATCAAGAATCGTTGCGCGAGATCTTGCTCGAGCAACTAAAGCAGTCGAAGCACTGCTCGTGGATTAGTCTCGACGCGCTCGTCGGTGCGGTTGTTTCCACGTATCTCCTCGAACTCGAAGAACGCGAAGTGCGCGAGTCGCTGCGCCAGCGGCGTGAGGATGATTTTTCGCGCGAGCGGCTCAATTCGCCGTTTCACCGCCTCGGCACCGATCTCACGTATTGGCTCGTGCATCGATTTTTGTTGCTGGGACTCTGTGAGTTGGGATTGCGCGGCGGAAAACTGCTCGGGTTCCGATTGACGCCGCTCGGTCGGCAATTGCTCGGCCTGCCGCAAGAGCTCGACGAAAGTCGAATCCTTGTGAACCCGGATTTCGAGATCATGTTGTTCAGCGAGGGATTGCGCGGTATGCGTCTCGAGCTCCAGCTCGCGCGGTTCGGTGCGCGGACGTCCGCGGAACGCGTGCGGCGCTATCGCGTGACACGGGAATCGGCTCGCGACGGAATTCGCTCAGGGTTGAGCCTTGGTGAGATTCGCACGTTGCTCGAGGAGAGTTCCGACTATCCGCTGGCTGAACCGATCTTGGCGCATCTCAAAGACTGGGCGCGCGACATCGACTGGGTGCAAGTGCAGGCCGCTGTTGTGCTGCGTGGATTTCGACCGAGTATCGGCAAGGAGCTGCTCGCGATGCTGCAAGCGGATGGCGTCGAGCACTTCTTGGGCAATGACGGTAGTATCGCGATTCTGGAATCGGCGAGCAGCGCAGAGGCCGGCGTTCGACACTGGCTCGAAAAGCTCAAAGATCGAGGACTACTGGTGCGCGAAGCGCTGAAGTGATGGCAGAACGGTGATGCTGAAACGGTCTTGAGTTCGCTTCGCTCGCCGCGTACTTTTCACCGACTTCGAATTAGAAAGCACACGCTGTGTCGCTTGTTGAAATGCGCACCTTGTCGCGGCAGTACGAGTTGTTTCACTTGCCGGCGCAGTACACGCCGGAGCAATTGCGCGAGATTTACTTTCAAGTTTCGCGCTCGTGCGAGTACGACAACTTTCTTCGGCTGCCAGGCGGAGCGCGCTTAGAAGTCGCGGCGGGCGAAGGGGTATCGAACGAGTCGTCTGTGACGTTCACAAAGGACCGCATCTTCTTTCGCGAGGAGAGCGTCGGCGGCAGTCGCGAGCACTTATTGAAGCGCGTGACCGAAGTGCTGACGGTCGCCGTCGAGAAAGTCGGATTGCCGTTCTATATCGCGCGAAACATCACACTGCGGGCCGTTTGCCAAACGCCGCGTGGCATGAGCTCCACGGCATTCATGGCCGAGCATCTATTCAAGATCAACGCGCAGCACAACACGGTGTTCGATCGGCCGGCGCAACTGGTCGGGTTTCGAATGCAGTTTCCGTGCCGCGACCCGTTGCGCGAGGCAACGCACCAACTGCGCATAGAGACCTACATGCGCGATGCTCGTTCGCTCTACGTCGAGGACATTGCGTCCTACAAAGTCCCCGTGCCGGCGCGCGATTTGGCCCGCGTTGAAACGGAGTTCCGCGACGCCGAGGTCTTTCTGCACGACCAGGTTGGCAAGTTCCTTGGGCAGTTCGGCGAATGAGTTCGAGGTCGCGAGAAATTTGAAGCTGCGAATCGCGCTACTGCAAATGGATTGCTCGGAACTCGACGTGGCGGCGAATCGAGAGTGCGTGCGCGCAGCCGTACGGACCGCGCGTGCGAATGGCGCGCAGGCGCTGGCGCTACCGGAATTGTGGGCGTCCGGTTATGCGCTCGAAGCCGCGTGTCACCGCGGTGCGTGGGAGCAGGATTTTGCTCTTGTCCGTGAGTTGAGTCGCGACGGTTTCGCGCTACTTGGCGGTAGTCTGCTCGAGCGCGACGCAGCAGGTCGCCATTCGAACTGCGCGCTGGCGAGCGTCGACGGCATTGAGCGGATGCGTTTTCGAAAGTTGCATCTATTTGGGCCATTAGCCGAAGTGAGATACTTGACGCGCGGTCCGGCACTGCCGGAGATTTTTGATTTCGTCGGCGTACGCACGGCGATGGCGATTTGTTACGACCTGCGATTTGCCGAAGTTTTTAGGCAATTGGCGCTCGGCGGTGTCGAACTCATCCATGTGCCTGCGCAGTGGCCGAAACCGCGGATACATCACTGGCGTGTTCTATTGCAGGCGCGTGCGATTGAGTGCCAAGCGTACTTGCTGGGCGTCAATCGCGTCGGGCACTTCGGGGATATCGAGTTCCCGGGTGGTTCGCTGCTCGTTGGACCTTGGGGTGACATCGTGGTCGATGCGGGTGACAAGGCTGGGATCTACTATGGCGATATCGAGACCGACAAAGTCGCCGAGGCGCGTGCACGGCTGCCGTTTCTCAACGATCGCCGGCGGGACTTATTTGCCAACTGAGCCGAGCGTGGCGAGCAAACGACTCTCGAGTCCGAGCTCGCCGTCGATGGGCGCCGATTCTTCGAGCAAGTAAACGCTTCGCGGCGGCAATTCGTCGGAGATGAGCACGCCGCGCTCCAGAATGACGAGTTCGTAGTCGTCTTTTGCGAAACGACGGAGCGCCGACTTGCGATCGGCGACGGCGTCGACCGCGTGCGGCGTGCGCGCGGCGACCCGGAACGCGATCTCGCGCAACTTGCTATCCAGCGCGACGATCAAAATCCTCGGCATGTCGTCTCACTCAGTTTTTCCAGTCGGCGATAAAGATGTTGGTCTCACCGCGTGCGGTGCTGTGGCGATTCGACGCCCAGACGATTTTCTTTCCGTCCGGCGAGAACATCGGAAAGCCATCGAATTCCGCGGTGTACGTCACCCGCTCCTGCCCCGTGCCGTCGAGGCGAACCAGATAGAGGTCGAACTCGCGCGGATTACCGCCTTGATTCGAGGAATAGACGACCGCCTGGTCATCCGGCGTAAAGTAGGGGCAAAAATTCGCGTTGCCGTTCGAAGTGAGCTGCCGCGCGTTCGAGCCGTCGGCATCCATCACCCAAATCTCCATGCGATTCGGCCGCACCAACCCGCGCGCCAGCAGCGCACGATAGTCTTCGAGTTCGGCGCCCTCCGGGTGGTATGCGCGATAGCACAGCTTCTTGCCGTCGTGGCTGAAGAACGCGCCGCCGTCGTAGCCGGGTTTGTTAGTCAGGCGACGCACATCCGAACCATCGGCCTTCATGCTATAGAGTTCGAGATCGCCATCCCGCACTGAAGTGAAAACGATGAGACTTCCGTCGCGCCGCATCGTTGCCTCGGCGTCGTAGCCCGGCGTCGATGTCAGCGCCTTGAGCTCGGTGCCGTCGGGGCGGGCGGTGTAGATATCATAGCTCGCGTAGAGCGGCCAAACGTAGCCCTGATCACGCGAGGGCTCCGGCGGACAATTCGCGTCTGTCGCGTGCGTCGACGAGTAGAGAATGGCGCGCGCATCCGGATAGAAGAAATAGGCGCAGGTCGTGCGGCCCTTGCCCGTCGAAACGAGCGTGAGCCCGCGGCCATCGATCCCCATCTTGAAAATCTGATCGCATTGGTACGGTGGTCGCTTCGACTGAAAAATGAGCTGCTTGCCGTCCGGCGAAAAATACGCTTCGGCGTTCTCGCCGCCGAACGTGAGCTGCTCGATGTTGCGGAAGCGCCGCTCATCGGCATGGGCCTCGCGTTGCACGGCGATGAGCGGCAGGTCCGCGAGCGCGAGATCCGCTGGCGTGGCCGAATTGACACTTCCGGTGTGTGTCGGGGCCGACGGCGATGGATTGCACTCACCGACGCAGCAACCCGATGTGATTCCAAACACTGCCAAGCAGGCCGCTGCGATCGTGGACGCAAGGTCAGAACGCGTGGCCACCACTCTCTTTGTCAGTCGCTTCTTGCTCACGGTGCTCTTTCTTACCAATTCGGTTGGACGGGGAAAGTTTTGCTGAGAGTAGGCTCGCCGTCGTCTCTTGGCAAGGGCGTAACGCGCCCGCGAAAAGAGCTGCCCCGCGGATTTCAAGTGTGGTGGATTTTGCGACTAGGGCGTCGCGAGCAAAAGTGCCCCGAGATCGAGATCCCCGGCGGCGGTCAGTTCCGCGGCCTTTCTGACTTGGCCGACGAGACTGTGAACGACGGACACTTGGTACTTTCCGGGCGCCAAGAGCGGCGACGTGAACTTGCCGCGCAAGCCGGTCACGACTTGTTGCTCCGGGCCGATGGAATGCGTCGACGTCTCGCCGCTGCGGGGCGCCGCGAGGAACCAGACCACCGCGCCCGCGACGCCGGCGCCGTTTGCGTCGAGCGCTTGCCCGCTGATTTTTCGGCCGCGTTCGAGCACGAAGCGCACGGGTAGTCCGCCGCTCGAGTCGTTGAATCGTATTCCATCGCGAAAGGGCGCGAAGCCGGGCGCCGTCACCGTGATCTTGTATTTTCGGTCCCATGCCAAGACATCAAAACTCCCGGAGCTCGCGGTCGTGAAACGCTGGATCTCTCGCCCGCTGCGAGTCACGACGCAAAGTGCTTCAGCGATCGGCTCGCCGTTCGCGTCGACTATCTCGTAAGCGCGCGGCCGCGCGCGCCGCAATTCAATCGGGAGTTTGACGGTTCCTCCGGCGACGATTTGCACGGGCACGAGCTGTTCCTCGTAACCGAGCGCGACAATCAGCAGCGTTCCACTGCCAGCGGCGAGACCGTCGAGTTCCGCGTTACCTTCCGCGGTTGAGACGGCCCGCTCGCGTTCACCACTCTCGCCGTAGATCTCGAGCTGCGCGCCGGCGACGCACGTTCCTTCCGTATGAACAGTGACTTCGAGAGTCGCACCGGCGGACAACACGAACTCGCGCTGAGTGGTCTCACCGATGGATAGTTTCACGTCGAGGAAGGATGCATCCGCTAATTGCGGCGAACGGGCAGTGACGATCACGGGGCCCGCGGGCGCCGTGAGAGTGAAGCCCCCATTCGGGAGTACCCGCGTGCGATCGCTGTAACCCATCTGACCCGCGATCTCTACTTCGCCGACGACGACGGGACCGCGCGACTCATTGAGCAGTCGACCCGCCAGCACTCCACCCTTTAGTAGCACATACGTGCGCTCGGTCTCCGCAGCGTCGGAAGGCGCGAGTTGTACGAGCACCGTCGTATAACCCAGCTTTCGCAAGCGCGCCAGCGGCACTACCGTGCGCGGGAGTTCGAGCGCGAAGCGGCCGCCCGCGCGACCATACGCGATCGTCTCCGAGGACGGCGAATTCGTGCCGTCATCGACTCGCACTTCGACGCCCGCCAAAGGCTCACCGAACGCGTCGACAACAAGCCCCTCGTAGACGACTTTCGCTTCTGACTTCGCGGCCGCCGGAGGCGTGGGCTCCGCCGCCGGTTGCGGTGCGGAATCCAACACCGGCGTTGGCGGCGGTGCGTTCTCGTACCACCAAAAAAAAGTCGCCGCTCCCAGCGTGATGACGATGAACACCGACACCACGCCGACACGCGTCAAGCCGCTGATTTGCATTTGCGGAGGCCTCAATTCGGGAAAGCGAGCGCGCGGGTGCGGAGCGCCAAATTAACACCACGGCACTGTGAGGAGTAGAGCCGATTCGGGGTCACATTGCTGCGTACGGCGCGCCGCTGCACAATCCCGCGGGCGCGCGCGTTGGCCGCGCCCCAGCAAAGGAGAACGTGTGGATATTGTCGGCATCGATACGGGTGGGACCTTCACCGATTTCGTGGCCCGCATCGATGGTAAGTGGCGAATCGAAAAACGTTCGTCAACTCCCGATGATCCCGCCCGGGTGGTGCTCGAACTCTTGGTCGACAACGGCGTCGCGGGCCGTCCGGGGAGCATTGTGCACGGTTCGACGGTCGCGACGAATACGCTGCTCGAGCGCCGCGGTGCGCGCACCGCGTTCGTCACGACGCGCGGCTTTGCGGATGTCATCGAGATCGGTCGTCAAGATCGTTCCGACATCTACGCGATGCATCCGGTTCGACCGCAGCCACTCGTGCCCGCAGAGTTGCGATTCGAGGTCGACGAGCGCATCGGCGCCGGCGGCCGCGTGATCGTGCCACTCGAAACAGATGAAATCGAGCGGGTGTGCGAATGCTTGCGGAATTGCGGAGCTGAGTCCATTGCAATCGGACTTCTTTTCGCGCCGGAAGCTCCGCAGCACGAGCAGCGCTTGTGCGCCCAGATCGCGAAACTCGGAATTCCGGTCGTGACTTCGACGGGCGTGCTGCCCGAATTGCGAGAGTTCGAACGCTTTTCGACGACCGTTATGAGCGCGTATGTCGCGCCGCGCATGGAAGGCTATGTGCAACGCATCGCCGAGCGCGCCGCGCCAGCGCGGTTGCAGTTGATGGACTCTTCGGGCGGCACAATGGATTGGCGTCGCTTGCGGGGCCATGCCGTGCGTACCGTGCTGTCAGGACCAGCGGGCGGCGCGGTCGCGGCCGAAGTGCTGGCGCGCGCACAGCGCCGAGATCTGCTGGCCTTCGACATGGGCGGTACGAGCACGGATGCATCGCTGGTTCTCGATGGAACGTGCGCGCGTACTCGCGCAGCGGCTATCGGCGGCTTGCCAATTGCATTGCCGATGCTCGACATTTGCTCGGTGGGCGCCGGCGGCGGCTCGATGGCGTGGATTGATGCGGGTGGCGCGCTGCGCGTCGGTCCGCAGAGTGCGGGCTCGACACCGGGTCCGATCTGCTATGGTCGTGGCGGCTCGACGCCCACCGTGACGGATGCCAATCTGCTGCTGGGTCGTTTGCCGAGAGATGTCAAACTCGGCGGCGTGTTCGCGTTGGCGGCGAGTGGCGTCGAGGCGAAGTTTGCTGAGCTGGGCGCACGACTGGGATTGTCGGTGCTCGAACTCGCTACGGGTGTGGTGCAAGTCGTCGAAGCGGAAATGGCGCGCGCACTGCGCAGGATTTCACAAGAACGAGGAGTCGATCCACGCCGACTCGCGTTGTTGGCATTCGGTGGCGCGAGCGGTTTGCACGCGGTCTCGCTGGCACGCACACTGGGTATCGAGGAAGTCATCATTCCGTCGCAGCCAGGGCTCTTTTGCGCGCTTGGAACCTTGCTCGCGCCAGCAACGGAAACGACTGCGACCTCCCTGACGGCGCTGCTCGACGATTCCCTCCTGCCGCGACTCCGCAACTCGGCGCAAACACTGGAAGCATCAGCGCGCGCGCAAATTGCTGTCGCCTATCCCGACCAGGCGACGCAGGCCACGGCAGATTGGGAACTCGCCGTCCGCTATTTTGGTCAAGCGCACGAAATCGACATTGCGTTCGACCGCGCGAACACAGACGCGCAGAAATTGCGTCAGAGTTTCGAAGCGCGCTATCGAGAGCGCTTCGGACATTTGCATGCGAGTCGCACAGTGGAGGTCGCTGCTTTGCGATGCCGTGTGAGTCTGCCGCCGCTGTTAGCGGGAAACGAAGTGCCGGCGTTAGGAATGGGCGCCTCGCCGCGGGAACCGTCCACCTCGACGGTGTGGGACGACGATGGTCGCGGTGGGCTCGTGCGCGTCGAGGCGAGGCGCCTCGATCGGCGGCACCTTCAGCGCGGCGCGCAACTCGTCGGGCCCGCGCTGGTCGAGGAGCTCAGCGGCACGCTCTGGCTACCGAGGGGCGCGCGCCTCAGCGTGCGGGCGGATGACAGTCTCGGCGTGGAAGTCGGTTCGCGCGCGCGTTAGTTCTTGAGAGTCGAGCAGGACCGGCTATTCCACGCCGCGTGTTTCCGCGCTGTGCGCTTTGGCCGTTGCTTGTGGTGGGACGATGTCAGTCGTGTTCGCGGACAGAGACTCGCGAAGGGCGGCCGCCTGGATACTTTTGACCTGCCGCGCGTGAAAAAACTCGCGAATCAGAATGAGTCCGACTCCGCAGCAAATGCAACTATCGGCGACGTTAAAATTCGGCCAAGTACGGTCTTCGCCGGCGATGTGCAGGTAAAACCTGAGAAAGTCGCGCACGGCGCCCAGGAAGTATCGGTCATAGAGATTGCCGAGCGCGCCACCCGCGGTCAGCGCAAGGGCGAGTACCAACCAGGTCGCGTGGCGTGGGCGACACAAGAGAAATCCAAGCGAACCAATAACCCACAGCAGCGAGACTCCCAATAAGAGCCAACGATGGCCGGCGAACCAACCACTAAAAGCGCCGAGATTCAGCACCGCCTCGAGATCAAAGAACCCCTCGATCACGGGATATCTGGTGTAGTGCGAGAGCGACGGTCGCTGTTCGACGGGGTCGAAAACAACCTCGGCGCCGAGAAAGTCGAAGGCTGCGGCCTTGCTCCACAGGTCGAGGGCCAGTATCGATGCGACTAACAAAAAGTAGATGAGTAGCGCAGTAGGTCGATTCATGGAACCGATTGAACCAGAAGGCGAAACGTCTGCAAGCGGGAATTCAATTGAATTTCGGCGTCGTCGCGCGAGGATGTCCACCTGGGACAGCCTGGGCACTCTTGAACATTGCTAAGAGGCGAGGATGCCGACCACCCGGCGGAGGTCCGCAGCGTCGCCGAGAGAGGAGCATGACATGAAGCTCTATCGCATCGATGACGCGGCGCAACGACTTGGCTTGTCGAACAAGATCGTCGAGTGTTTGGAGCAAGAGGGTCGTATTCGGCCCAAAGAGAAAATCGGCGAAGTCTCGTATTACACGCAGTCCGAGCTGGATCGGCTCATTCAAGACTTGCACGCTTCCCTCCAGCGCTCGTCTTGGCGTGAGATGGAGCAACGCATGGAGGATGTCGAGCGACGCCTTGATATGCTGGAGAAACTGCGGCGCGAGGAAAATGGCGGCAGAGTTATCTAGTGCCGTGTCAGGCAACCTTGGCCCGCTAGGTTCGAGGCAACTTGGGTTAGGCTTGGTCGCGAGCGACCGAGCGAAACCGGAGGCGACCTGCCTGGTCGTTGAGGATTTCGCGACGGAGGAGC
>JBJXGE010000054.1:0-13423 GCA_046154185.1 Planctomycetota bacterium | reverse complement strand
CGGTACCGTCTCCGGTACCGCGGCCGCTCTCAGGTCACGCGTCTTGCGTGCGACTCGCGCTGAGGATTACTCGCCCGCGCGCTCGTAGCGATAGTAAACTTCGAGCGTCATGGCGCCGATCGCGGTCGTGTAAACGCGACCACCGATGATGCCCCATTCGTCGATCGGATCCCAACTGCCGTCTTCGTCGCCGAGCCGGCGCTGGTTATCGATCAATGCTTCCTGCATCGCTTCGTTCCACTCTTTCCATTGGCTCCCGCCATACTGAAAGAGCGCGTAGCTCGCGTAGTACCAGTAATAGATGTTGATCGTCGACAGCCGCTTGTCTTCATAGGGTCGCCACTCCGGTTTCGCCGCCATGAGCAGTGCGACGCCACCTTTGACCGCTTCGCTGTTTTTCTTCTCGCCCGCGAACAACCGGCACAGCACGGCAACCGCCGTCATGCAGGACAGCTTTTTCGAGAATGGGTACGGTTCCGGGTAGAGCTTCAAAAGCCCGGAGCCCGGGTCTCCCGGCGCCTGATAGCCAGCCTTTTGGTTGCTCTTCGAAGTCACGTTATCGAACCACGCCAGCGCGCCCTGGAAACTCTCGGTGAACTTCTCCTGCGGGATCGTCAGTAGTTTGGTTTCGGAGCAGGCTTTTGCGGTCTTTACCGCGAGGACCATCCAACCCGTTACCGACGTATCGTTCACGCCGGGGCGAAAACCATAGCGCCAACCACGACCGGGATTTTGCGAGGCGAAAATATAGTCGATCGCCGCTTGGACCGACTTTTGTAGATTGAGCTTGTCGCGCGAAAGGAATAACAACTCGGCCATCGCGAGCGACGCGATCGCGTGGTTGTAGACCCATTCCTCACTCGCGCCGATCTTGCCGTAGATACCATTCTTCTGCGGATCGCTGTCTTTGATCTGTTGCTGCAGCATCCACTGCATGGCTTTGAGCATGCATTCCGTGTATTCCGGGTAGTCGCCGTCTCGGTGCGTATGCGCATAGCCGAGGAACGCGAGCATGGCCAAACCCGTGACGCCGACATCGTAATTCGCATCGCCGCGTCCATCCGAGTACGACACGACTTTCGGATCGTTCGCGCACGGTTTCTCTTTGTCGCACATCTCCGTGAAGTCGTGGCAGGACCAGTGGCCGTCGGCGTGTTGATGGCGCCGCAACCATTCGAGCGCCGCGCGCACCGCTTCTTCACTACCAGCGGATCCGCCATTATCGACCAGCCGACCCTTGCCCCAGCGTTCGCCGTAGGCGCCCGCGGCGCCGCCGCCGACACCGATCGCATCGTTGATGCCGGTCTTGCTGATATCGTTCGCAATGTTGACGTTCGTGATGTTCTCGAGGCTCGTGCCGAGCGGAATATCGGTCGTCACTTCATCGGGATCGCGCTTACTGACAATCGGCTTCTTGTCGGTTTTCTGGCCCGGAACTTTCGGCGTCTTCTTCATCGCGCGCGGGACGGTGGGATCGTACGCTGGCTTTTTCGGCGCGGACTTGCTCTGCACCTTGACCACCACTTGCACTTCTTTTTCCGGCGGCTTCTCCGACTCGAACACGATGATGCTGAGAATCAAAATCACAATGAGGTGGAGGACGGCCGACACACCCCAATACGGCATGCTGTGAAACCACGAAAGCTTTGCGAACACGCCCTGCTGTTCGGCGCCCTCGTCGAGTTCGGCAGGATTCGTCGCGTCGTCGAATTGTCTTGCCATGATGCTTTCTCTCCTCTGCCTGCCTGAGGTGGGCTCGTGGGGTCTCTCGGCGGAGACCCGGAATGTACGAGCGACATTATAGGATCGACAAATCCGCTGTAAAGTTCGCGCCCATCGCACCACACCTGAATTTAGTAGCAAACACTCACACGAAGCGCGACGTAACGCCGGGCCCCGGGTACTCGACCGTGATCACCGGAGCGATCCCCCCGCGGACATTGAAGCGACCCGTCACGCGCATCCAGCGCGGGGCGCAGGCGGCGACGAGGTCGTCGAGGATCTGATTTGTTACGGCTTCGTGAAAATGGCCCGCGTCACGGAACGACCACAGATAGAGTTTGAGCGACTTGAGTTCGAGGCAGCGGTCGTGCGCCACATATTGAATGCGAATGTCGGCGAAGTCCGGCTGCCCCGTCAGCGGGCAGACGCAGGTGAACTCCGGGCAATCGAAGTCGATGAGATACTCGCGTTCCGGCTTCGGATTCGGAAACGTCGCGAGGTCGCGCGTCGGGCGCGTGCTCACGGCGTTCCGCCGCCGCCCGGCTTCGGCGTCTCGGGCTGCGGCGCTGCCGGCGGCTTCGGGGCCGGCGTTGCGGGCGGCACTCCGGGCGGTGCCGTCGCGGGCGCGCGCTGCTTCAGTTCGTCGATCATCTTCTGCCACGCGTCGCGCCAGTGGCGCATCGTCTTGTCGGGTCCCGTCGCTTTTAAGAAGTAATTGCCGTCGGTCGTTTCGACGACCGCGCCGAGTAACGCGTAATCCGGTCGAGGCGTCCCCGGCTTCGCGCTGTTGCCGGGCCCGAACTGCGTTTCGATGTAGGTCCCGTGCACTTCCAAGAGCGTCACCTTGATGCCGTTCACGACCTTGTTGAAACGCCGCGAGAAGTCCGCCTCGCTCACTTTCGCGGGTCGCTCGAACTGCTTGATCCAGCGCTCGAGGTTCGCGTCGGCGCCACCGCCTTGGTCGCGTCCGAAGTAAAAGACCACGAACTCGCCGTCGGCGGTATCGTCTTTCACGCGCGGCAACTGGAACTGCGCCTTCCGCATTCCGGAAGTCGGCGGCACGGACTTCCATTCCGCGGGCGTCTTGAGTTCGAGGACGCCGAGCCCGGGCACTGGAACTCCAGCCGGCGCGGCCGGTTTTTCCTTCGCGGGGGTGGGCGGTGTTGGCGGCGGCGCCTCGGGCGCTTGCGCTGTGACTTTGACGTGGACGAGGAGAATCACGACGAGCGCGAGCAACAACAAGCGCGCGTGGCGAGACATTTCGTGGCTCATGGGTAGGACACCTTACTACTTGTTTGCCGAGACTTTTCGCTGTGGAAATTTGACGTCCGAGACGAAGCATCTTGTACCGGATTGCGGCGCTTCTGGGTAGCGCATTGCCTCGCAGCCACGACGAGAACTGGAATTCTCGGCAACAGGTGGCGAGCGGGCGGCGGCGGGATAAAGTAACGCGGCTCGTGACGCCAACGAGTTAAACGTATTCAGACCGCGGGGGATTCGGGGAGGGTGGGGAGAAGTCACGTGGGTCTCATCGATCCCAGCGAAGCCATCATGATCATCGTCGGCGCTTCCGACCACGGTCAGGTCGTGCTCGACATCTTGCGCTCGCAGGCGTCGCCGCCGCGCGTGTTGGGGTTTCTCGACTACGGTGTCGCTGGATCGTACGTTGGCCGGAGCGTAGCCGGAGTGTTGGTGCTCGATACGCTGCAGAACGCGCATCGCTACCGCGAGCAAGTCTCGGGCGCTGTGCCGGCGGCCGGCGATTGCGCGGTGCGGGAGGCGATCGCGGCCGATCTCGAACGCGCCGGCATTCCGATGCTGGTGGCGGTGCATCCGACGGCGCACGTGAGCGAGAGCGCGACGTTGGGGCCGGGCGCTGTCGTGTGCGCCGGTGCAATCGTCGGCGTCGGTGCGCGGGTTGGACGGGCGGCCATCGTCAATACGGGCGCGATCGTCGACCATCACGTTCGAGTCGGCGACTACGCGCACGTCGCGCCGCGCGCGACGCTCGCCGGCAACGTGCGCGTGGGCGAACGCACTTGGGTGGGGCTCGGCGCGTCCGTGCGGCAAGGAATCCTCATCGGACCCGATGCGATGATCGGCATGGGCGCGGTCGTGATCCGCGATGTCGAAGCCGGACAGACGGTCGCCGGGGTGCCGGCGCGGCCCATCGAGCGCCAGCGCTGTCGAGAAGGCGAAATGGATCTGGCCTGATCGCGAACCCCATGCCGCCCGCGACTTCCGAGCAGCGCCAGCGCCGCGGCGACTACTCGCTCCGCATTCCCTTTTCCTTGGAGGCCGCCGTTCATGCACGTTTCGTCGTTTCTCAGTCACTGGCAACTCAACGAGCATCCCTTCCTCGCCGAGGAAGCGCGACTCGACACGGTGTTTTCGCGGCTCGCGCCGCGCACTCGGCACCCGGACTTCGCGAAAGTGCTCGGCGATCCAGCGCGACCCGGCACGGCGGTCGTCTTCGGCGAAAAGGGGAGCGGCAAGACGGCGATGCGGCTGCAGATCGAAGCCGCCGTGCGGACTCACAATGATGCGCGACCGGACACGCGCATTTGGGTGATCGCCTACGACGAGCTCAATCCCATGCTCGATAGCTTTTGCCGGCGCGCTGGCGCACGCTCGAAGTCCCCGGAGGAGACGCTCGCGAAGTTGACGCTCGTCGATCACATCGATGGGATGCTGAGTGTCGCGACGCCGGGCCTCGTCGACCTCGTCCTCGCGGGCGCGACGGCGAACGGCAAGGCGTTGCGGTTAGACGCGGCGACCCGGCAGGACGTCGCGATGTTGGCGGCGCTTTACGATCGCGGCGCGGTGCCCGAGCGCGCCGCCAGGCTACGCCGCCGGCTTGGCTTTTGGGCGCCGAGCCGCCTCCTCGTCACGCGCTGGTTGGCGCTGACGCTCGTCGTGTTGTTCGGCGCCGCCGCGCTCGGCTATCGCTACACGCATGGGCCGGAGTCGGAGCGCGATCTGCTGTTGTTGATCGCGCTCGGTGCCCTCGGAGTCGTCGCTCTCGCGGCCGGAATTCGCGCCGGCATCGAGGCCGCGCGCGTGTGGCGACTGGCGCATCGCGTGCATCGACAGGTTCGCGTCATCGAGCGCAGTCCTGGCACGCTCAGACACGCGCTCGAAAGATTACCGACGCCGGTCTTGGGGGCCGCGAGCTTTCCGATCGACGCGCTCGACGAATCGCGCTACCAACTGCTCGATCGTTTTCGGCGTGCGATTGCGCCGCTTGGCTACGTGCATGTGCTCGTCTTGTTCGATCGCCTCGACGAGCCAACGCTCGTGAGCGGCGACACGCGGCGAATGCGCGCGGTCGCTTGGCCGTTGTTCAACAACAAATTTCTGCAACAACCGGGCTTCGCTATCAAAATGATGCTGCCTCTCGAATTGCGCCACGAGTTGCGGCGTGAGTCGAGCGAGTTCTTCCAGGAAGCGCGACTCGATAAGCAGAGTCTCGTCGAGCGACTGAGCTGGTCCGGTGCGACCTTGTACGACTTGTGTTCCGAGCGGCTCGTGGGTTGCCGCGCGGCGGGCGCCGAGCCGCTTTCGCTCGTCGCCTTGTTCGGCGACGACGTGAACCGGCAGGATCTCATCGACGCGCTCGATCAAATGCGCCAGCCGCGCGACGCGTTCAAGCTGCTCTATCAAGTGATCCAAGAGCACTGCACGCACACGCCGGAAGAGTCCGCGGTGTGGCGCATTCCGCGCCTCACGCTCGATCACGTGCGGCGCGCGCAGTCGGGTCGGCTCGAGGAGCTGCAGCGCGGGATCGGCCCCGCTTGATCCGCGGTGCGGCGCGCGCGTATCTTGTGCGGTCTCGACAATGCGCATCGAACCGCTCCGGTGACAAGGAGAACGATTGAGTCTTGCAGAGACGCCGCCGCGCGCCGTTTACGTGACGAATACGCTGACCGGCAAGCGTGAACTCTTAGCGCCGGTCCATCCCGGCGAAATTCGCATGTACGGGTGCGGCGTGACCACGTACGACTATTGCCACGTCGGGCACGCGTTGCAGGCCGTGTTCTTTGACATCATCCGCAACTACTTGAAGTACGCCGGTTATCGCGTCACGTATGTGCGAAATTTCACGGACGTCGACGACAAGATCATCAACCGGGCGCGGGAGCGCGGCATGTCGCCGGCCGTGTTGGCGGCGCAAATGGTTGCCGCGTGCCAGGAAGACATGGCGCTGATCGGTGTCGCGCCGGCCGACGTCGAACCGTGCGTGTCCGCGCACATTCCGGCCATCGTTGCGATGATCGAGCAGCTCATTGCGGGGGGCGATGCGTACACTACCGCGAGTGGCGACGTCTACTATCGGGTCCGTCGCAAAGCCGACTACGGGAAACTCTCGGGCCGCAAGATCGAGGAATTGCGCACGGGCACGCGCGAACTCGCGGGCGGCGAGGAGAAAGAGTTCGAACTCGACTTCGCGTTGTGGAAGCGCGATGACGTGGACGGCGCGACTTGGGATTCACCCTGGGGACGCGGGCGACCCGGCTGGCACATCGAGTGCAGCGCGATGGCGAAGGAGTATCTCGGCGCGACGTTCGACATCCACGGGGGCGGGCGCGATCTAATTTTTCCGCACCACGAGAATGAGATCGCGCAATCGGAGTCCGCGAATCACGCGCCCTTTGCACTCGTGTGGCTGCACAACGGTTTGTTGACGATCAACAAGCAAAAGATGTCGAAGAGCCTCGGCAATCATCTGCTGATCCGCGACGCCGTGAAGCGTTGGCCGGCGGAAGTGTTGCGCCTCAGCATCGTCAGCTCGCGCTACAGTTCGAACGTGGATTTCTCGGAAACGATCTTCCAAGGGTTGTTCCAGCGCTTGAACTACTACTACTCGACCTTGGCGAAACTCGATGAAGCGGCGAGCGTTGGTCCGAAGGGCGGCGCGGTCTTGAGCGAGTACGCGCCGGAAACGACGCGCGCGGCGTTTCACGAAGCCATGAGCGACGACTTCAACACCGCGGTCGCGCTCGCTGCCATCAATAATGCGTTTCGCCGCGCGAACGAACTGCTCGATGGCAAACTCGATAAGGCGCGGCGCGCCGCGACCGCGGCGGCGACGGCTTCGGTGTTGCGCGAGATCGGCGCGGTGCTTGGACTTTTTCAGAGTTCGCCGGGCGCGGCTTTGGAAATGTTAAAGGTGCATTTGCTGCCGCAACTCGGCGTCACGCGCGAAGAGATCGAGCGGCTGGTCGCGGAGCGCTGGGCGGCGCGCGAGCAGCGTGACTTCAAGCGTGCCGACGAGTTGCGTGATGCGTTGGTCGCGCGCGGGATCGAGTTGCGCGACGGGCGCACTGCGACGGCGTGGGGCGTCAAGCCGGTGGCCGAATGATTGACGACGAGTTGAAACTCGAGGCTGGCTCGAAAGACGAGGCGGACGACGCGGAGGACGAGGCGGACGGCACGGAGGAGGCCGCGCTTCCGATCGGCACGGAACGCTATACGCTGAAACACGCGCGGCCCGATCCGGTCGTGTTTCCGCGGCTCGCCGCGGATATCCCCGCGTGTGGCGGCACGATTCGCACACGGCTCGAAGACTTCGAAGTCGAGGAGATGGCGCTCTACAACTTTTCTGGGCACGGCGAGCATTGTTATGTGACGGTGCGGAAGACAAATCGAACGACGTTACAGGCGCGCGATTTTTTGGCGCGGGAACTCAATGTGCGGCGGGAAGAAATTGGCTTTGCCGGTTTCAAAGATAAGCGCGCGATCGCGACGCAGACGTTCTCGATCGCCGGCGTGAAGCGCGAAGATGTCGAGCGGATTTCGGCGCCGTGGCTCGAAGTGCTGCAAGTGACGTATCACGGCAACAAGCTGCGGACGGGACACCTCCTCGGCAACCACTTCAAGATTACGATCCGCGGTGTGCGGCCGGGCGCGTTGGCGGACGCGAGGCGCGTCATCGATCGTCTGCGCGCGACGGGGATGCCGAATTTTTATGGACCGCAACGGTTTGGCGCGTTCAGCCACGGCTATCTCATCGGGCACGCGCTCTTGCATCGCAATGTGAAGGAAGCGATCGATCAGATTTTGTCGCCGCGCCAACAAACCGACGAGAAGGTGTGGCATTACTACCAAGCCGGCGACTACGCAACGGCGCTCGAAGAGTTGCCGCCCGGGCGTGTGTGCGAGGCGGCGGTGTTGCACGCCTTGCGGCGTTATCCCGGGAACTTTCGCGCGGCGGTGCGGAAGATTCCACCGCAGCTCCGACGCATGTACTACTCCGCGTATCAGTCGTTCTTGTTCAACTGGGCGATCCATGAGCGACGCGAGTGGTCGGAAGATGCATTGAGTTGCCCGGTCGCCGGCGACATCGCCTATCTCCACCGCAACGGCGCTTCGTTTGCCGTGGAAGCGGGCGAGGAAGACGTGATGCGCGAACGCGCGGCGCGCGGCGAGATCAGCCCGACGGGACCGATCTTCGGTCGCAAGATGAAGTTCGCGCGCGGCCGGCCCGGCGCGCTCGAGTGGGCGATTCTCGCCGCCGAACACTTGCGCCCGCAGTCGTTCTTGTCGCACGTAAAGGGGCTGCATCTCGACGGCACGCGCCGCCCGCTGCGCGTCCTCCTCAAGGAAGTCGACATCCGCGAAGCAGACGACGGCACTTCGCTCGTTCTCGCGTTTGAATTGCCGCCCGGCTCCTACGCCACGACGCTTCTCGAACAAATCATGGGCCCCGGCCGCGTCGAAGCCCGCGGCGACGGCGCGGATGATGTCGACGAGCGAGCCGAGGCGAGCGCGGTTGAGGAGTGATGCTCGACCCCTGGGAGCGCGGGCTTCTAGCCCGCTCCGACGACGGCAATTCCGCGCGCGAACTAATATGCCGCGCGATGCCTCGACGCGAGAAGCAATGAACGGGCCGCGATGTCCTCGCCGGTTCGCGTGCGGTTTGAATTCCACTCACGAATTTCGGGCGAACGAACGTCGCTTCGTGAACGATCCCTGTTAGTCGTCACTCAGACGCGGATCATCCGCCCGGCGCGGTCGCCGGTTTCGTCGGCTCGGACGGCGGCGGCGACTTCGACCCTTCGCGTTCCCACCAGTTCGTCCACGCAGCGCGGTCGGCGCCGAAGTTCTGGCCGGTGACGGCGACGAGCGTATCGACGACGTTGCGCTCGAGAACCTGCAACGACTCGAACGGGACTTGCGCGGTCGTCATCACTTCGATCAGTTCCATCTCCGGTAGCTCGATCGGCAAGTTCATCCCGCCCGAAAGATTGACCGGTACGACTTTCATGTTCTTGAGGCGGCCGAGCGTGGCGCGGATGTCGGCTTGTACGTAACCGAGGACACGCACGAGCACGCCGGCCGAGCGACGATCACCCGCCGTACGGAGCGCGCTGAGGGCTTCGAGTCGGTGCGCGATAGGGCCGGCCGTCGAAACATACTCGAATAGACGGCGGCTCAGTTCCGGGTCTTTGGCGACCGCGGCTTGTTGGCAACTCGCGGCGACCGCGGGCTCGCGCCCTTCGACGCGACCCTTCACGAGCGCGACCAGCGCCGATGGAATCGTCGAGCGCTTGAGTCGCTCGAGGCTGAAGTTCTGCACGTGCGCGGCTCGCGTCAAGAGTCCTGCGCCGAGCGCCGGAATCAGCTCGGCTTCACTGAACGCCTCGAGCTCCGCGACGACGGCGGCGCGCTCCGCCTCCGCCGCGCGCTCGAAACGCTTCAACACCGCGCGCGCCGCGCGCTGGCGTTTCACGAGCCACGTGCCACGCTCGCGCGCCGCGCGCGCTTCGAGCGAAGCGCTGAGTTGTTGCGACCAGTCGACGGTTGCGATCTCGAGTTTCGAGAGCTTTTGCATATCGCCGTGCTCGTCGAGCACCGTGACTTCGCCGTTCGCCTCGCCGATATAGGCGGCCTTGAGCGTCTTGCCGTCGGCGAGATAAAAGACCGCGCCGTCGAGGGTGGAGTAAGTGAGACCGGCGATGCACGCCGCCGCCAACATCAACACATGACGCATGAGAATCTCCCGAATGACACCGCGGAGGGACTGCTGCTGGAGGGGCGCTTAGTATACCTCGTCCGCGTACCGCGTCCATTCCGGCGTGCGACGCAACGACGCTACGGTTGCTTCGGCGCGCCGCCGTCGTCGACCGGCAGCAGCACGATGTCCTTGAAGTGAATCTCCGCGCCTTCCGATTGCAGGCAAATCGGCCCGGCGAGTTCCGGCGCGTTGAACGCTTCGTTCACGATCTTGCCGTTCACTTTGAGCAGCACGCGATCTTTCGAGACCAGAATCTCGTAGTGGTTCCACTCGCCGACCGGGTTTTCGCACGGCTCGGCCTGTCGCGTGTTGCCGCCCTTCGTGCGCTCCGCATCGACTTTGAGCGCATAGCCGCCGATGTTCCAGAAGTCTCCGGCGCGCCCGCTCATCAGTTGCGCCTCGACGCTCGCGGGCCACACTTTGTCCGGCGCCTCCATGCGCAATAGCACACCGCTATTGCCGGCGGCTTTTGTGATCGGGCTCCATCGCCAATCGAGCTTCAGCACGTAGTTCGTGTAATTCGCGACGGTGCGAATGTAGCCGTTCGGCGTGCCTTTGCAGATGAGAACGCCATTCTCGACGCGCCAGACATCGGCAATCGGCGCGCCTTCGTTCGAGAAGAAAGTCCAACCCGCGAGATCCTTGCCGTTGAAGAGCCGCGTTTCATTCATCACCGGCGTCTCGA
Source organism: Planctomycetota bacterium (assembly GCA_046154185.1). Taxonomy (GTDB): domain Bacteria; phylum Planctomycetota; class UBA8108; order UBA1146; family JAJFFE01; genus JBJXGE01. The sequence goes on along the minus strand of JBJXGE010000054.1, from coordinate 2,999 downwards.
GCGGCCGAATTTTCACATTGCGGAACCAGACATTATTGCCGTGATCCTGGAGCGCGATGTGTCCTTCGCGGTTGAGCGCAAAACGCGGGTAGACCGCGAATTTGCTCGCGGCGACAAGCGCGCGAAACTCGGCGCCGTCGAGATCGCCGCTTGCGATTTTGCGATCGTTGAGCCAATGCTCGAGCCGCCCGCCGTGGAGCACAATGCGCGCGCGATTCCAACTTCCCGCAGGACGCAGCGGTTTCGTCCGCGACCCCGTGAGCCGGCGTCCCGACGGCATCTGAACTTCTTCCTGGAGCGGTTCGATGAGATCGTAGAGGGCGCCAGCGCCGTGAAGCGGATTCAAATCCTTATGCGCCTCATCGTCGAGCAATTGAAACTCGGGTCCCGTTTGCCACGGCGTGTCGAATTCTTCGCTCACGCGAAAGATGATTCCGCTATTTGCGCCGGGCTCCGCCAGCCACTCGAGCTGCAATTCAAAGTCGCCGAACTTTTGCACCGTGACGAGGTCGCCGCCGCCGCCGCCCGCTTGCACCTGCAGCTTGCCGTTGTCGACGACCCAGCCCTTGGCCGGCGCGCCTTGCTGTCTATAGCCGCGCCAGCCGGCGAAGCTCTGACCATCGAAGAGGAGTCGCCAACCAGCCGCGCGTTCACCCTCGGAAAGCTGATTGTCGGGTTGTGCGTCCTTCACTTCGCCGGTCGCCGCCCACTCGACGCCGCGTCGCACGAGCGTCTGAAATTGTGGATCTTCGAAACTGGGACGCGTGTCCGGCGCGTCTTTCCAGACGTGGCCGAGCGGCGTGTGAAACACGCGACCGAGCCCGTAGTGGAGCGTGATGATCATCGGCTCTGCCGCGCCCGTGCCACCGCTTTCGGTACTCGAATGCGCAACGCCGAGGACGCGCGCCTCGGCGCCGTGCATGTGCACGAGTTTGTGATAGAGCTCGTCCGGATGCGCGACGAGGTCCGGCAGGTTTCGCGTGATCGGATGCGCGCGATCGACGATTTGCACGTTGAATGGGTGGAACTTGCCGTGGCCCGTGCCGGCGCGCCAACAATGCCCGACGAGTCGCTCGTACTCCTGCCATCCGTCGAAGGCGTTGTTCGCGGCGTGTATGACGGCGACACCAGCGCCGCCCGCGACCGCCGCCAAGAAGTTGCGTTCCGCCGCGTCGCCCCAGCGCGGACCGTTGTAGTCGAGCACGAACGCACGGTACTTCGCGATGCGCGCCGCATCCGCGAGATCCTTCGCGGGCTCCCGCGTGATGTCGGCGGCGCAGAGCCCGTTCGCTTCGAGCATCGTCTCGAGTCGCGCCGAGGTCCATTCCCAATCATGATTGTTGGCGCCGGTCACGATCAGGACCGGAATAGCCTGCGGGGTCTCGGCCGTGGCAGTCGCCGCAATCAAAAGCATCCAGCACGTCAACGCGATGCGTCGCATGAGCGCAACCTCTCGAAGAATGGGCTCCAGGATTCCAGAAGCGCGGCATGTTATCCGCTCGCGCGCGGGTGGAAAGACCGCGAACTCGCGGCGGGGAGCGCGCGCGGTGTTTCGAGCAACGGGCGCGCTGTATCGGTGGAGTCGAGCAGCCGGGGTCCAAAGTGAACCACGAAAAGGTCGATGAATTGTTCAGATGACGCGCGCTACCCGCCGCGATCGAGAAAATAGCCGAGCAGATAGCGCACGCTCATCTCGTAGGAGCGGGTACCTTGCGCGACGCCGCTCGCCTTGAGGTAGGCGTTGTTGATGGTTCCGGACGCGCGCTTCAGCGGCCCTTCGTGTTGAATCCAAAAGGCGTGCTCACCGGCGATGTCGCGTTGAACGCCGGGATGGCGGCGCGCGATGAGTTCCGTCGCGCGGCGATGGTCCTGAGACATGAGCGCGCCCAGTAACTGCCGCTGCGCGAACAGCGCGGCCGAATAGCGCGCGAGCGCATGGTCCGACCGATCGGCCGCGAGGTAGCCGAGAAAGTTTGCGTCGTCTTCACGCGCGAAGCCGCGCTGGTGCGCCTTCTCGTGGGCCATGGTGTGCGGCATGTCGATCGCCGGAATCGCACGATTGACGTTCGCCTCCGCGGTGAATGGGAAATAGATGCCCGCGATGCCGAGCTTACTGAGCACCATGCTGGCGAACGGCCGTTTGACTGGACCATAGCTCAAGGCGGCGCCAGGCGGGAGGCTGAACTCGCGCGCGACGTCCAGCCAACCGCCATCGAGCGCCGCGTCGAGGGCGCTCAAGTCCGCCGGCAACTCTGTGAGCGCACCAGGGTCCGACCCGCCGTGCACGAGCAGAAATCGTTCATTCGTCGTGTCGACCAAGGCTCCGCAGATGCGCGCGAGTCGGTCCGTGTCGAGTTGGTCGATCGGCGCGAAGGCGAGACGCGTCGCGAGCGCCGGACGAGAGTACTGGTATCCCCACAAGACCAAGTAGATCGCGTAGAGCAACGCGGCGATGCCGCCGGCGCGCACAACTCCGCAGAGCAGTATGCGGGACATCGTTGCTGTGCCGCGCCGCCACGCCCGTATGCCCCGCCAAACGCTCGAGCACAAAGTGATGAGCAGCACGACACAGAGAATTTCCGCGACGCTGACGGGCGCCCAACCGGTGACGCTCGCGATCGCGTGCGTCAGCACCGGCGCGTAGTCTTGACCGTAGACGCGCTCGCTGAGTTCGCGGCTCGAGCTCAATCGCGCACCCATGGCCAACGCCGCGCCTGCGACACAGAGGCCAAACGTGAACCCGATCCACGGCGGGCGATACGCATCGCTGCGCGGAGTTTGCGGCGTGCTTGGCTTCGCGGGTGCGGATACTGTCGGCGTCGCTGCGGGGTTCTCGGGCTGCATGGCCGCCGATTCTAGCAAGATCCGCGGCGCTCGCACGACTAGACCCTAAGCAAGCGATTCCAAGCAATCGCTTCGCGCACTCTGCGTTACGAGCCGGAGGCGAGCCCGTTTGGAAGAGAACACCGGGGGTGAAGCGGGGGTGGGGGGGGCCCCCC
>JBJXGE010000049.1:0-93788 GCA_046154185.1 Planctomycetota bacterium | reverse complement strand
CCCCCCCCCCCCCCCCCCCCCCCCCCCCCCCCCCCCCCCCGGCCGCGCCTGACTCCGCGGCCCAGCTGGATGCAACTGGACCGACCTCACTAAATCCACTTGCGGCGGCGGAAATAATAAAACATCCCGACGGCGATACCGAACATCCCCGTCATCAGGGTCGGATAGGCCCATGGCTCATCCATCTCCGGCATGTGCGTGAAGTTCATGCCGTAGACACCGACGATAAACGTCAACGGGATGAAAATGCTCGAGATCACCGTCAGCACTTTCATGACCTCGTTAGTGCGATTGCTGACCGCGGACAAGTAAGTCGCCATCAAGGCGCCCGTCATTTCGCGGTAGCCCTCGAGCGCGTCGACAATTTGCACGCAGTGATCGTAACAGTCGCGCAAATACGTCTGCACGCTCTGCGTCACGAACGGGCTATCGCCCCGCATGAGCATGAGGACGGCGTCGCGCTGCGGACGAATCGTGCGACGCAACACCAAAAGGTCGTGCTTGATGGAATTGATCTCCGTGAGGGTCGCCGAGTCGCCGCCGGTCAACACTTCTTCCTCGATCCCCTCGAGCGCGTCGACGAACTTGTCGATCTCCGGAAAGTAAGCGTCGATCAAAGTGTCGATGATCGCGTACGCCAAGTAATCCGGGCCGCTGCGGCGCATATTCCCTTTGCCGTGCCGAATCCGCTCGCGCACCGGATCGAGATCATCCCCATAGGTCTGTTGAAAAGTCAGCACATAGCTGCGGCCGAAAAACATGCTGACCTGCTCATCGTCGAGCAAGACGTCCGTGTGACTGCGCAACGAGCGCGTGACATAGTATTGGTGATGTTCGTACGTTTCAGTCTTCGGCCGTTGCGGCACGTTGACGATATCCTCGAGTGCGAGCGGGTGAATCTTGAACATCTCCGCGATCTGCTGCAACACCTGCAAATCGCGCAGTCCTTGGATATCGACCCACGTCACTGACCCGCCGGGTTCGTTGCGATCCCAGTGCTTGCCGATATCGACCACTTCCTTGATGTCGGCCTCTACTACGGCCTCGGTCGTGTAGTGGATGACATGAATCCGCGGCGGCAACGCCTCTTCCTGCTTGAGCAGCGTGCCCGGCCGGGCGCCGATCGGCGGTCGACGTTTGTGCTTGACCATCAGAGCTCCTGATAAATCCCGCGGTGGTTTCGCGCGATCTCGCGCAAAAAGTCGCCGATCGATTTTTGAGTGCCCGCAAAACCGATGGTGTTGATCTGCAAACGCCGAAAACGATTCTCGTCGCGCAACCAATCCAATACCGCCGGCACATCCATGACGACTTCGTTGCGGACCGGCGCACCGTCCGAGAGCAAGAAAATCGTGTGCGCGTCGCGCACGGCGAAGGCTGCTTTGAGCGCGTCGTCGGTCCACGTCTCGCCTTCGGCTTTGAAGCGGCCGATGAAAGTGCGTGCGCTCGCCTTGTTGGCATCGGTCGCGGGCTGGAGCGAGCCGTTCCAGCGCGTGACGCCGCTCGAAAATGAGATGACCGTAAATTGCGTGTCGCTCGGAAGACTCGCGATCATACGATCGAGTTCCTGTTGAAGTCGCTTGAGTCGCGTACGCGATTCCGGCAACTCGCCCGGCTTGCCGCCGTTCTTGCCGTCCGATTCGCCCGCCGGTACGGCATCTTTTTCCGCCATGCTCATCGACACGTCGAGCAAAAACACGACCCGCTGCGACAACACTTCGATGCCGAAGAACTTCGGCGGGTTTGGCCGCACGACTTCGGTCCCGCCGCGCTTGGCGCGCTCTTCCGCTTCGAGTTGCTCGCGCTCCGCCTTCGTCGGTTTCTTGAAGCCTTGACCGTGCTCCGCCCAAAACCGTTTCCACTCGCGCGCCGTGTAGAAATTGAGCCCTGCCAACTTCGTGAGCAAATCGCGCAATCGGTGCGCCACAACGCCACTCGCGCGGTTCGACTCTTCCTGGAATTCCAACGCATCGATGAGATAACTCACCGAGCTGGTTTCATTGCGCGCTTTCAGTGCGTCGATGGCCGCCAGCACGACGCCGTGTTCTTTGTCATAGAGGTTTTGCAGGACCGCTCGGTACGCCGCCGGCACTTTCGACATCGCCAGCGCCGCACACAGTTGATCGCGCACGGCGCTCAGCGCATGTTTGTTGCATTGCTCGCAAAGTCGATCGAACCCGGGTCCCGGTTTCGTGCGCCCCAACTCCTCGCGCACCACTAATTCGATGCCGGGGAGGCCGCTCAACAAGCCGAGCTCGATCAGCACATCGACCGCCTCGACGCTGCCAAGCCGCACAAGGTCGCGCGCGGCGCGCGTGGCGTCGTCGACACTGCGGCTCGCCACCGCCGCGGCAAATTGCCCGCGCACGGCCGCAAAGTCGGTGGTCGCGGGCGGCGGCGGATCGACCTGCAGGAACGAGCTGGTCTGCGCCGACAGCACGCGCGGTAGCGACAATGCGATCGCCATGCCGATTACAACTCGGTGTTGCCTGGCGGTACGTAACAACATGAGATTTCAAATCTGAGTCTTGGAATTCAGTCTCGACGCGCAAGGACGGCGTCGGGCATTCTTAAGAGCGACACAAAGTGCGTCAATACGGCGTCCGGTTGCGAATCGATTTCTCAACAGAATCAGCGGAGAGGTGTCGCATGTTCCGACTCGTGCTGCTCGGTCTCGTCGCCGTCGGCTGTAGCTCGCCTCTCAAGCTCACGGAGCATCGCGTGACGGCGCCGGACGGCGTCATTATCCATTGCGTTTCGGCGGGCGCCGGGACGCCGGCGCTGGTCTTCGTGCATGGCTGGAGCTGCGATCACAGCTACTGGGAAGCGCAGCTTCCGGAGTTTGCGGCGCAGCACCGGGTGGTCGCGATCGATCTGCCCGGTCACGGCCGTTCGGGGCGGAATCGTCAGGTCTGGAACCTCGCTTCTTATGGGGCCGACGTCGCGACCGTCTTGGAGCAACTCGAGATCCGTGATGCAGTCTTAGTCGGCCATTCGATGGGCGGCCCGGTCGCGGTGGAAGCGGCCCGCCGCGTGCCGGATCGTGTCACGTCGATCATCGGCATCGATACGCTTCATGACATCGGCACGAAGCCGAATCCGGTGCAATGGGAGGGGCAAGTGATCGCGAGTTTTGAACGCGACTTCAAAGGCACTTGCGCCCGCTTCGTGCGCTCGATGTTCACGGCCAACGCCGATCTCGCGCTCGTCGAACGCGTGGCGCGCAACATGAGCACCGCGTCGCCGGCGATCGCGATCGCTTTATTGCGCGAGTTCGGCCACCACGATGGCGCCGCCGCCGTGAGTGCACTCAAAATCCCAATCTGTTGCATTAACTCGGACTTGCATCCGACGCAGATCGAGGCGAATCGCCGTTACGCGCCGCAGTTCGATGCGCATTTGATCGCTGGGGTCGGGCACTTCCCGATGATGGAGCGGCCGGCCGAGTTCAATAAAGTGCTGCACTCGGTACTCGCCGCGCAGGCGCCGATCACGCCCGCAGTGTCGCGCCCGTCGCCTTGACGACGGCCGCAACGATGCGCGCGCCGAGCGCTTCGATCTCGGCATCCGTCAACGTCTTTTCGCGCGGCTCGAGCGTAACACTGACCGCCACCGACTTGCGGTCGGCGCCGAGTGACGCGCTCGCGAACACATCGAACACGCTGGCGTCGGTGATCAGTTGGCGATCCACGCCGCGCACGGCGCGCAAAAGCTGCTCCGCCGTGACATCGGTCGCGACGACGAAAGCGAAATCGCGCTCGAGCGGCTGCAGATCCGATGCGTTGAGGGCCGCCTTCGTGCGCGTCGACCGCGCTTTCGGCTCCGCGAGCGCGTCGAGCGTGACCTCAAAGCCACTGATCGGACCGCGTGCATCGAGGGCCTTGAGAATTCGCGGGTGCAGTTCGCCGAACACCGCGAGCGGCGCCCCCGGTCCAAGTCGCAAGACGCCCGAGCGGCCGGGGTGATACCACGCCGGCGCGTCGGTCGTGACCTGCAGCCGATCGGTCGCAACGCCGCATTCGGCGATCACCGCGAGCGCGTCCGCTTTCGCGTCGTACACATCCACCGCGCGGCGCGGCGCGCCCCAGTGGCGCGGTCCACTCTGGCCGCAGCGAATGCCGGTCACCGCGGTGCTCTGATCCTCGGGCGCATCGCCGCGGTATTGCGGCCCCACTTCAAAGAGCCCGAAGTCGCCGAGGCCGCGCGCCATGTTGCGCGACGCCGCCGCGATGAGATTCGGCAAGATGCTCGGCCGCATGACGGCGAGTTCGACCGAGATGGGATTCGCGAGTTCGAGCGCGGCTTGGCCACCGCCGAACAGCTCGGCATGCGCACGCGACGTGAACGACCACGTCACTGCTTCGCAAAGGCCGCGCGCCGCGAGCAGGCGCTTCGCCCAACGCACGCGTTTCTGTTTGAGACTCAGCATGGCGGCGACGCCAGTCGGCGCGGAGGTTTTCGGCAACGGCTGCGTCGGCAAATGTTCGAGCCCGTGAATGCGCGTCACTTCTTCGACGAGATCCGCGGGACCGTGCACGTCCGGGCGCCAAGACGGCGGCGTGACGAGCCACTTGCCGTCACCCGCCACGCAGGCAAAACCGAGCGCTGCCAAGATTTCACGAATGCGCGCGTCGCCGAGTTGCATGCCGGTGAGGCGCGCAACTTGCGTCGTGTCAAAGTCGATCGAACGCCGCCAACTCGGCGCGCGGCCAGCAATCGTGATGGGACCGGCGGCGCCGCCGCACATTTCCAACACTAGGCGCGTCGCGTATTCGAGTCCCGTCAGCACGCCTTCCGGATCGACGCCGCGCTCGAAGCGATAGCGCGCGTCTGACTCGATGCCGAGGCGACGGCCCGTGGCGCCCGTGCGAATCGGATCGAAGAGCGCCGACTCGATGATCACCGACGTCGTCGCATCGGTAGCGCCCGAGGCGCTCCCACCCATCACACCGCCGAGGCCGAGCACGCCGCGTTCGTCGGCGATCACGCACATCTGCTCATCGACGAGATACTCCTTGCCGTCGAGCGCTAGCAATTTTTCGCCGGCCCGACCGAGTCGTGCGTGCAACTCGCCGTGCACGTGCGCCGCATCGTAGACGTGAAGCGGTCGCGCGCGGTCGTACGAAACATAGTTCGTGATGTCGACGAGCGCGGAACGCGGTCGCAAACCGATCGCGCGCAAACGGCGCTCCAGCCACGCCGCACTCGGCCCGTTCCGCACGCCCTCGATCACGCGGCCGGCGAAGAGCGGACAAGCGCCGCGTGTCGGCTCTTCGAAACGCAAGCCGATACTGACACGCGCGCCACTTCGTGCCGCGTTCGACGTGTCCTTCAAAGCGACGAGTATCCCGATGCCGCGCGCCGCGAGATCGCGCGCGACGCCAAACACGCCGAGACAGTCCGGGCGATTCGGCGTGATCGAGATCTCGATCACGGGATCATCGAGCCCGAGCGCCTCGGCAATGGGACCTCCGACGCGCGCGTCCGGCGCCAACTCGATAATGCCCGCGTGCTCTTCCGAGAGTCCGAGCTCGCGACCCGAGCACAGCATGCCGCACGATTCGACGCCGCGGATCTGCGCCGCTTTGAGCACGACCCCGGTCGCGGGAATCGTCGTGCCTGGGGGCGCGAAGGCGACTTTGAGTCGCGCGCGCGCGTTCGGCGCGCCACACACGACTTGCACCCGTGCGCTCCCGGTATCGACTTCGCAGACTTGCAGCTTGTCGGCGTTTGGATGGCGTTCGGCGCGTAACACTTCGGCGACGGTGAAGCCGACCAGCGCGCTACCGGGATCGGTCACGCTTTCGACTTCGAGTCCAATGTGCGTCAGCGCCGCGGCGATTTCACTCACCGACGCATTGGTCTCCAGATGCTCGCGGAGCCAGGACATCGTCAATTTCATCGGCTCAGCCCTCCGGCTAAGGAAGGCAGGTCGAGCGCGCGGAAACCGTAATGGCGCAGCCAACGCAGATCCGCTTCGAAGAACGTACGCAAATCGGGAATCCCGTACTTCAGCATGGCAAGACGGTCGATTCCCATACCGAATGCGAAGCCCTGATACTTCGTTGGATCGATTCCGACGTTTTGCAAGACGCGCGGGTGCACCATGCCGCAGCCGAGAATCTCGAGCCAATCGTTGCCTTCGCCGATGCGCAACTCGCCGGCCGTGCGCGAACAACCGATATCGACTTCGGCCGATGGCTCGGTGAACGGGAAGTGGCTGGGTCGAAAGCGCATCTTGACGCGCTCGATCTCGAAGAACTCGCGCGCGAAGTGCTCGAGGCAGCCCTTGAGATGCCCCATGTGCGTCGACTCATCGATGACGAGTCCTTCGACTTGGTGGAACATCGGCGTGTGCGTTTGATCGCTATCGCAGCGATACGTGCGACCAGGCGCGATGATCCGAAACGGCGGCTGCGCCATTTTCATCGTGCGGATTTGCACTGGCGAAGTGTGCGTGCGCAAGAGCCGGCGTTCGCCATCGGGTCGCGGTGCAAAGTAAAACGTGTCGTGCATCTGGCGCGCCGGGTGTTCGGGCGGAATTTCGAGCGCCGTGAAGTTGTGAAAGTCGTCTTCGATGTCGGGACCTTCGGCGAGCGCGAAGCCGAGATCGGCGAAGATCGCGATGATCTCATCGATCACTTGGCTCACCGGATGCACGCGGCCAACCGGCTCGGGTCGCGCGGGCAGCGTCACGTCGAGACGCTCGTTGGCGAGCGCAGCATCGAGTTCCGCGGCCTCGAGCGCGGCCTTGCGCGCGGCAAGGTGCTCGGCGAGTTCGGTCTTCACGGCGTTCACGCGAGCGCCAACCTGCTTGCGCTCGTCGCCCGCGAGTTGCGCAAGCGCCCGCATATATTCTTGGAGCGGACTCTTCTTGCCCAGCGCACGGACGCGCACTTCCTCGATTTCCGCGAGGTTCGTGGCGCGGGCAATGGCGGCGCGCTCGGCGTCCGCGAATCGCGAGATGTCATCGAGGAGAGAGGTCATGGCTCAGCATTTCGTCAAAGTAACTGGGCCGGTGCTTATACTCGCCGACAGAAAGTGATTCAAGGCGCGCACGGCGCTGTCCGCCGAGAAACAGCGCGGGCCGATCGTTGCGCATCACTGCGCATCGATCGGCCCGCAACGAGGGGCAAGTCATCGGAGTGAGTCGCGGTTGTTACAACGGCGGCCACACCACTTCGCGCTCGTACGACTGGCCGGCGCCGCCGACGTCGTAGACGGTGAGTTCGAAGTAGTAGGTTTCGCCGTCGATGAAAGGCGCGCCGTCGAGTTCGAGGCAGTTCGTGCCGATGCCGAGATCGTCGCGCTCGAGCACGGTCTCGATCATCCCCATGTTGTCATGTCGCACTTCGAGTTCGACGAAGCCGCACGGACGCGCGAGCTGCGACGTGACGTCGGCCCACGTCACGAGCGCGTTGCCGCCGGCCGTCTCGACGACGACGACCGTCGGGTAGAGCGCCGCGACGGGCGCGCGATGCGTGAGCGCGACCATCGCGGGCGACGCCGCGGCGAAAGTGAGCGAGTACGTGTACGTCGCGCCGTCGGCGATCATCGCGAGCGTCGCGTCAAAGGGCGGTGGTCCGGCCATCGTCGACGTCACGAACGCGCGCCATTCAGTCATGGCGAGCGCGAGCGTGCCGTCGATGATGCCGGTGCCGGCGATGCTCGCGGCCGTGATCGCCTCGCCGGCCGCAAACTCGACAAGGAACTCGACCGCTTCGGATGTCGTCGTAGAAGTGCCGTCGTAGGACTCCCGCACGACGTGCTCGATAAACGCGGCGTCATGGTTCACTCCGTTACCGGCGATCTGCCACGGCGCGACGCCCGAGTCCCGCTTCACGATGAGATCGTACGTTTCGTCACCGGTGAAGCCCGCGTCCCAGCGATACTCCTCGAGCAAACCGTCGGTGCTTTCGTTCACTTCTCGACCCCGCACAAGCGTTGCGGTCCACTCGTCAGCGCCGACGTTCGCGAGCGAAAGCTCGAGTCGGTCGAAACGTCGATTCTCATCACCCCACCGTGGCTCCGATTGCCAATCGGCGAGCAATTCCGTCGCGTCAAAACCGCCCCACAACGTATCCGCATCGTGCAGCAGGTCGGCGGCGGCAATGGCGTCGCCCGCGAGCACGGCTTCGAAGAACTGCCGCACCGCGAGACGCACTTCGCCGCGGTCATTCGCGCCGTACGGATCGACGTCGAGCGTATTAGCCGCGATCGCGACGCCGTCGAAGTCGGTCCCGGCGATGCCAGTGCCGTCGATCGTGAGATCGATCGCGACCGGCGCAACCGCACCGGCCGGCAAGAATTCCGGCCAAAGCATGATCTGGAAGCTGCCGTACGGGAGTCGCGCGGTGTAGTCGCCGGTCCCGGGGTTCGGCGTGACGAGCGCGACCGCGTTCGGCGCGGCGCCCGCTTGGTAGACGAGTAATGGCAACGCGCTCGCCGCAGCTTCAGCAGTGATCGTGCCCGTCAGCACTTGGCTCGCGCCGCCGGTCGTGAAAGCGAAGTCCTGCGTCGCGGATCCCGTGAACGTGAGTGCCGCGACAATCGGCGGCACCTCGGTGCCCGTCACACTCGCAAGCGTCGCGAGCGCCGAGTACGTGCCGCTCACGAGCGGCACGGAGTACGCACCGCTCATGTCGGTGTCGACGACAGCGACGACGCCGAGGCCGCGATCGAGGATGAAGATGCGCGCCGCAACGCCCGTGGCGTCGAGAGTGACGGTTCCGCTGAGCGTGCCGGCGGTCGCGTCGAGACAGATCGACATCGTCGACGGCACGACGTCGGTCATGCCGACATACGCCGTTTGCACGCGCGGCGCCGCGGCGCCGACCGGCAGATCGTTCAACGCGGCGGTCACCCAGTACTCACCAGGCGCGAGCATTTCGAAGGTGAACTCGCCATTCACGTCGGTGAACATTTGCACGGTCATGCCGCCCGAACGCGGGATCGCCGCGACGTCGCCCATGACCGGCGCGCCCGCGTAGAGAATGCGGCCGTTGAGAATCGCGCCGCCGACCATGCCGCCCGAGACATCGATGTCGAGAATGCCGATGACCGGTACGCCGTCAGCGTCGATGCCGCCCGCGTCGACGACGAGATCGATCGGCGTCACCGAGACCGGCGCGCCGTCCGCTTCGTTGACGCGCAACTCGTAGCTGCCGTACGACAACGCAACTTCGAGTTCCGGCCCGAGCCCGATGTCGACCGTTGAGAGGAAGCGATACGGCACGGGCACGCCACCGACGATCTTGAAGATCGCCACTTCGCCTTCGACCGCAACGCCGCTCAGTAGGAGACGTGCGTAGAAATTCTGGCTCGTGCCGCTCGGAGCCGCGGCGAAGATGAAGTCTTGCCCGCTGAAGGGCGTCGAGACCACCGTGATCTCGATCGGATTCGGCGCGATGTAAGTCAGCGGGTCTTCGTCGCCGCGCGACGCGATCAACGTGTAGTCGCCCGCCGCGAGGCCAAAGCTGTATTCGCCGTCGGCGTTCGTTCGCGTGCCAGACACGACCGTGTCGGTCGAGTCGACGGCGAAAACGTCGACGCCGGAGATCGGATCGCCGGCGAAGTAGGCCGTGCCGGAAATCGCCGCCGCCGCCGGCGCGAGCGCAATGTCGTGCACCACGGGACTGCCGCCGACGACGATGATCTCGGTGATCGGTTGAACCAGCGTGTCCGCCAAGCTCGCCGAATCGACCCGCACTTCATAGGTGCCAGGCACCAATAAGAGCGCGTAGTCTCCATCGACGTTGGTGATTGCGAAGTTGGTACTGCTCGGTCCCCCAACGTCGAGCCGCGTGAACCAAAGCGCTAGGTCGGCCACCGCCGCCCCGCCGTCCCCGGTCACCGTGCCAGACACGCTCGTGCCGGTCGTGTTGAGGATGAAGATGAGCGTCGAATCTTCGACGCCGAGACCGATGACGTCGGCGGCGCTGACGACGACCGGGGTCGCACTCAATCCCATGTAGCCGACCGGCAGCGTCGCAGTCGCGACGCGCACGTCGTAATTGCCGGGTGTGAGGAACGTCGACCAGTTCCCCGTGACGTCCGTATCGATCGCCTCGATCGCGCCGCCCGAACTCTCAATCTCGATCGTGCAGCCGAATGCCATGCCATTCGAGTAGACCGCGCCGCCGAGCGTGTGACCGGGCATTTGTATTTGCAGCACACCGCCCGGCAACACTTCGCCGTCCGCGGTGATCGAGCCCGACGCGACGACCAGAGCAATCGGCGCGAGGGCTACCGCGACGCCTTCCGCTTCCAGCACGTCGAGTTCGTACGTTCCTGGTCCGAGCAGCGCTTCGATCTCCGGGAAGAATTCGGATGGCGAGTCGAGGAAGAGAAACGGCAGCAGCGTGCCGCCGACATCCTTCGAGATCAGCACCTCGCCGTTTACGGCCGTCGAACCCTGAAGAATGTTCACGCTCAGGTTTGCCGCGCCCGCAACACTCGACTCGAACACAAAGTCGATGCCGGTGAGGGCGACGCCGGTCGAGATCGTCACGGGTTCCGGATCGGGCGTGACGATGGACGAAGGCGCGCCGAACGAGAGATTGGCGATCAGCGTGAAGTCGCCGGCCGGCAATTGGATTTCGTAAGTGCCATCCGACTCGCTGCGCGCAAAGGTGACCTCGTTGCCGGAGTCGTCGATTGCGATCACTTCGCCCTCCGTGGGCGTGACCGTCATGAAAATGGTGCCGGCCGCTGATCCAACCGCGACTTCGAGCGCGAAGTCGAGCGTAATGTCGTCGGTCTCCGCTTCGAAATCTTGCGGAATCGGTAGGACGAGTCCTCCCGGCAGCGTGTCGGGATCGACCTGCGCTTCGTACGACCCCGCGAGCACGTTCACCGTGTACTCGCCCATCGCGTCCGTCACTGCGAAGGGCGGCGACTCGTACGACTCGTCACTCATTATGAAGATCGCCGCCCCGGCGATGGGAGCGCCGAGCGCGCCGGTCACCGTGCCGGAAACCGCCACGCCTGCCGTATTGAGCACGAACGCGAGCGAACCGTATCGGACTCCAGGGCCCGAGATCTCCAGCGCTGATACGACGACGTCGACCGCACTTGTCCCGGCGAAACCGAACGGCAAGCTGTAGTCCGAGACTTGAATCGTGTAGTCCCCCGCCAACAGAAACACTTGGAAGTAGCCGTCGAGATTCGTCTCGACCACTGTCACCAGATCGCCGGCGTCGTCGAGGACTTCGATCGTCGCGGCGTACGGCTCCCCATTCGAGCGCACGCTGCCGTAGATGTTCTGTCCGTCGCCCATTGCCGTCACGAAATTGAAATCGTGTTCGAGTTCCGCGATGTCTCCCGTGTCCGGCACCGTCACCTCGTAGGGGGCGGGCGCGAGGAGTCCCGACTGCGGGAAGTCGAGCTGGGCGATGAGCGTGAGGTCGCCCTCCGGCACGTAGAAATCGAAGGCGCCATTTGAAGTACGAACCTGTGTCACTTGCACGCCGCCGGCAAGCACGACGATCGTGCCCGCGGTCGGCCCGTCGTTGACGGTCAAAGTGCCCGTCACGTGACCGCGACCCTCCGCGAGTTCCCAGTCGAGCACGCCGTCGAGGCTCGTCACGCCGTTGAAGCTGAGCGTGAAGTCGCCCGCACCGTCGTCGACGATCGCGACCTGCACGGCGGCCGGCGCCACCGCGCCGCTCGGCACGCCGGCGCCGAGCGCCAGTTCGTAGAGGCCGGGTCCGAGGATGAGCGCGTAACTGCCGGCCCCATCCGTCGTCGCGATCGGACCCGCGCCCCCGTAAGAACTGAAACTCTTGATTTCAACGCCCGCCAACGTGCCGCCCGCGTCGGAGACGATGCCTTGCACCGCAGCGCCCGTGACTCCGAGTTCGAAGTCGAGCACGAACTCGCCGGCCGCCGGCGTCACACCCGTGCCAGTGATGCCGCTCGGCGCCACCGTGATGGTAACCGGCATCGGCGCGGTGAAGCCGTCCGGCAGCGTGTCTTCCATGACCAGGACATCAAAGTCCCGCGACGTGTCGGCGAGAATCGCGAAGGCGTACTCGCCGTCCGTCGTCTCATCGAGCGTCACCGGATCGCCCGCGTACGCGAGCATGAGTTCGACGTCATACGGCACACCCGCCGCCGTAACAGTGCCGCGCAAGACGTGCGACGTCGGCGAGCCGCCGCCGCCCGCCGTGAAGAATTCAAAGTCTTGGCTAACGGCCGTGATCATGCCGGTGTCGGGGATCGTCACCGTGTACGGTAGCGGCGCGATCAAGAGATCCATCGGATCGACGAGCGACTCGGCCTCGATCCACGGCACGATGACGAACTCACCGGCCGGGAGCGAAAGCTCGAAGCTGCCGTCCGTCGCCGCCTCGGCGGTCGCGATCTCATCGAAATTCTCACCGGCCGCGTCGAACGCGTGCACGGATCCCACATGTCCGGCGCCATCGAGCGACAATGTGCCGCTCAAGAGTCCCTCGGCCGCTTCGATCGTGAAGTTAATCGTCGTGCCCGGGTACACCGCGCCCGGTCCAAAAATCTGCAGGAACACTGCCGCCGGCTGCACTGCGCCAACCGGCAAGCCACCGAGTATTTCGATCTCGAAGTTGCTGGTCGGCAAGTCGAACTCGTAGTAGCCCTCACCATCCGTGAAGTCGTTCGCGACGATGAGATCGCTCGACAGATCGCGCGCGCCGACCTCGACGCCGGCGATGCCACTGCCGCCAAATGTGACGGTCCCGTCGATGGTGTTCGCTGCAGCCTGGAGCGTCATCTGAATGAAACCGTCGCTCGCGCTCCCGGAGCCGTCGACCGTCGTGCCATCACCGTTCACCGTGAGACTCACGGGCGCCGGCGCGCTGAACCCATACGGTACGCTGTACGGCGGCAACACAACGAAGTACTCGCCCGCCGCGAGCGGGATGCTGACCGGGAAACCCGAGTGGAAGGCTGAAACTACCGTCACGTCGCTCGACGCGTCGCGCACTTCGACCTGCGTGTACATGAAAAAACCGAAGCTGTCGGAAACACTCACGGACACCGACGCGTCGGCGCCGCCGAGCTGGAAGTCGAGTGCCGTAATTGTTGCGCCGCCGCTCGTGATGGTCGATCCGCTCACGCTGATCTCGACGGGCGTCGGCGCGATGAGTCCGGCCGGCAAGCCGTACGGGCTGACGCGCACGATGAACGTGCCATCCGCAAGCGCCGTCGTGTAGGTGCCGTCCCCATTCGTCGAGAAACCGGCGACGAAGTACGAAGTCGCCGCGTCGATGACTTCAATGAAGATGCCCGGGAGCGGTGCATCAGAATCGTCCGTGACGGTGCCCCCGAGTAACGCCGCGGTCGACAACAGCTCGATCAGGTAGGTGCCAGAAACCGCCGTGCCCGCGATCGAGATGTCGCTGCCGGAGACCGCCATCGAAACGGCGGGCGGCGCGGCCATCCCGAACGGCACGCTGTAAGGCGAGACGTAGAGGAGGTAGTTGCCGTCCGCAAGCGGAATCGTGAAGTTCCCACCGGGGCTACTCCACGTCGAGTAGACCTGGATGCCGGAGCCATCGTTGAGCTCGACGATCACGTAACCGCCCATGCCGATCGTGCCGCCCATGCCGTCGTCGCGGACGACTTGGCCATCGAGCGTCGCGCCCGTGGCCGCGAGTTCGAAGTCGATCACGCCGTCGTCCAGATCGGCGCCACCGCCTTGCTCACTCTCTGCGTAGGTCGCTTCGCTGCTGACGGGATTCACGCTCACAGTCACCTCGACGGGCACCGGCGGCGCAAAACCGATCGGCACGCTCCACGGCGCAACCGCCACGCGGAACGAGCCCTCACCGACATTCATCGTGTAGTCCGCGCCGCCGACGCCATCGAATTGGGCGTAGGCGCCGGCGACATACGCGCCGGTCGCGCTGTTCGTCACTTCGACGAAGGCCGGCACGGCGATCTCCATGCCGCCGCTCGTGCGAAACACTTCGCCGCTGATAGTGCCAGGCGCGGCGCCGAGCGCGAAGTCGACGGTCAAATCGCTCACTTCGAACAGGTTCGCGGTTTGTTCCGACGGTGGCACGAAGGCGCCCGGCAGCGAAAACGGATCGAGTTTGATGGTGTAGACTCCCGGCGCGAGCGCGAGAAAGTAATGCGGTGTCGAGTACGGATTCGACCAGGTTTGCGCAAGGAGCGCGCCGCCTGAGCTGAGCGCTTGCACGGCCGCCCACACGCCGTTGCCATCGCTATCGACCACGTCGCCAGACACGCTTGCGGATGCGGAGCCGAGCGTGATCGTCAACACGCCGCCCGCGAATTCGACGCCGCTCACTTCGGTCACCGTCAGCGCGCCGTCGACGAACGCGACCTGCGCCGGCGCCGGCGCGAACATCCCCGGCGGCAGCGAGTAGGGACTCACGCGCACGTTGTAGGTGAGGTCGCCGATCGGCACCGAAAATTCACCGTCTTGGTAACTCGCGGGTTGGCCGGCGAGGAAGTCGCCGGTCGTCGCGTCGAGCAACTCGACAAAGGCGCCGACCGGATTGCCGAGCGCATCTTCGACCACGCCGTGGAGCGTCGCCGCGCTTTGCGTGACGACGAAAATCTTCTCGTCGGCGTCATCCGTGCAATCGACGGCGCCCGAGACGCTGATGCCATCCGCCGTCACGACGACGGTGAAGGGCGCGGGCGGCACGACGCCGGGCGGCAGGCTCGCCCCGTCGATCACCAACGAGTACGTGCCATTGCCGAGCGGCATCGAGAAGAAGCCCGAGCCATATTGCGAATACGTCGACGTCAAGAAGATCGGCGGCGAACTCTCGCTCGCGGACGGCTGGAAGAGCTGCACGCCGCAGCCGATGCCTTGCACGTCGCTACTCATCGGAATGTCACCGCAGTCGATCGTCGACGTGTCGAAGCCGGAGTCCGGCAACACGACGTAACCGACGAGCGTGCTGCTGGCGGTCTCGATCACAAAGTCGATATCCGTGACGACGGCGCCGGTGACCGACACCTGGATCGGCGCCGGCGCGATCGCGCCGAACGGCAACGAGTACGGATCGACGAGGATGTTGTAGTTGCCATCGGGCACCAACAAGTTGTAGCTGCCGTCTTCGTACGACGTGAACGAGTAGCCGACGTAGTAGTCGGTCTGCACATCCTTGGCGTACACGTAGATCGAGACGGGGTCACCATCGCCGTTCGTGACGGTGCCCGTCACGCCGCCGGTGATCGATTGCGTTTGCAGGATGAGGCGCGTTTCGCCGGCTTCGACTTCCGTCACCGCCCCATCGGGCAGCGTGATGTCGGCGCCGCTCACCGAGATCACGAGTGGCGCTGGCGCGAGTTCGCCGGGCGGCACGCTGTAGGGATCGAGCGACACTTGGTACGTGCCATCGCCGAGAAGCATGGCGAACGCGCCGGTCTGGTAGTTGGCGATCGCCGACGTGATCCAAATCGTGTAGTCGCCGGACGTGTCCGACGCGCGCAAAACGACGTTGCCATACGTGCCGAAGCCCGCGATGTTGCGCACGTAACCGGTCAGCGTCGCGCCCGCGACGACCGGTTCGAGGTTGACGACGCCGTCGTCCTCAGCGTTGACCGTCACGCCGTCAGCCGGATCGACGCCGTCCGTGTTCGACTCGGTCACGACGGCGCCGACCACCGTTACGCGCACGGGCAACGGCGGCGTGATGCCGGGCGGCAAGTAGTACGGATCGACGACGATGTCATAAGTGCCATCGCCGAGAAGGAAACTGTAGGCGCCGGTCGACGGGTTGACCTGCGTATTCTTGATGAACGCGCCGGTCGCGGCGTCGTCGACGACGACGTTGGTGAAGACCGGGAGGCCGCTCACGAGCACGGAGCCGCGCACTTCGGTCGCGGCGCTTTGCATTTGCAGAATCGCGTACTCGATGCCAACTTCGGTGACCGTCGTGACGCCGCTGCCGAACGTCACCGTGTCATCGGCGATGCTCAACGAAACGCGCGACGGCGCTTGGACGCCCGGCGGTACGCTGTACGGGTCGACTTCGAGGAAGTACGAGCCATTACCGGCGTAAAGGACCACGTTGCCGGTTGCGATGTCCGCGACGTTGCCGGTGATGTAAACCGGCGGATCGGTCGGACTCGCGCCCTGTTGCAAGAGCGCCACCCACGCGTAGGTCGGATTGTCGGACGGATCGAGGACGCGCGCGTTGATGCTGCCACCGCCCGTCGTCACGACCGGGTTGATGACGCCGTCGTTCGCGCCGTTGTCCTCCCCAGCCGTGTTGCTCTCCGTGACCGAGCTGCCATCGACCGTGAACGTGATCGCGGCCGACGCCAAGTAACCGAACGGCAAGAACGGCGGGTCGACCCACAATCGATAGCTGCCCTCAGCGACCGGCGCGAAGAAGTTGCCGGCAAAGTCGGTCGGCACGCGATGCGCGAAACCCTGCGGAATCTCGGTTGCGCTCGCCGGTGTGATGACGAGCTGCGTGCCGACGCCGACGCCGTCGGCGGTTTGCACACGGCCGTGCACGAGCGCGCTCGCGCCGCGCAGGATGAAATTGATGACGCCATCGTTTTCGCCGTTCCCCGTGCCGGTGGAATCCGATTCGGTCACGACGACGCCGTTGACGGCCGCTGTGACGTCGGGCGGCGGCAAGAATGGAAACGAGAGGACGACGGAGTTCGGCTCCACCAGGACGCGATAAATGCCATCGACCGCAACGAGCACGTAGTCGCCGTTGCCATCGGTGTAGGTCGCCGCGAGCGGCACGAAGTTCGAGTCGATCAGCAGAAGGAGCGCATTCGCGAGCGGCTCGAGGTCGGAGCCGGTCTCTTGTTGCGAGTACACGGTGCCGGTGATCTCCGCGTTGACGCCCGCGACGAACGCGTCGATGTCGAAGTCGACGCTCGTACACGCTTCGCCGGGTCCAGCGCCCGCGCAGAGTTCGACGCCGTCGACGATGACGCTGACGTCGCCGTCCGCGCCGACGTTGATGTCGCGCGGCGCGAAGGGCAATGCCGATGGCGCGGCCGAGTAGAGACTGTTGGGATCGGGACCGAGTTGGAAAAAGCCAGCCGGCAACGCGAGCACGAAATCGCCGTTCACGTCGGTGTCGGTCTCGTTGACGACTTGGTAGGTCGCGAGGCTGCGCGCTTGGATACGCACGCCATTGACGGGTGCGCCGCCGACTTCGAGCGTGCCGGCAACGGTGCCTAGAATCTCCGGCACAGTGATGTTCACCTGCACGCCCATCGTCATGTCGTCTTCGTCGGGATTCTGCACGACGCCGTTCGACACCGTGACCGCGGTCGATTCCGGCAGGACGACCTCGTCGCTCGCGACGCCGGTGGCGCGCACGATTGCGAGGTAGAACGTGCCGTCGCCGAGATTCACGTCGTAGTCGAGATCGCTCCCGGACGGCGTTACTGGCGCGTTTTCACTCAAAATGTTGCCGTACGCGTCGAGCACGTTGAGCGAAACGAGCGTCGTACCGCCAGCGCGACCGTTGAAGATCGTGCCGGTCAAACTCGCGAGCGTCAGTGTGATGTCGATCGACGCCGGCGTCGGCGTGCCGCCCGCGACGGCGAGCGCGGTCGCGGCCGGAATCGAGTATCCGGGCGGCACGCCCCACGGAACAACGGACAACAAGTAGCTACCGTCACCGAGATAGAGGTTCGAACCGCCGGCCGCTACGTAGAAATAAAACAACACGTTGCCAAAGGCGTCGGCAACTTCGAGGGTGCCGTAGAGATCGCCGCCATCGCCGTCCTCGATTTCGATCGGCACGGACGCGGCCACGCTGAGGCGCGTCGCGGTGATCGCGAGGTCCCCGGAGACGAGCGCGCCATCGCCGGCGCTGGTGATCGTGATCGACGCGCCCGCAACGTTGATACGGGTCGGCGCGGGCGGCGCGACATCGAGCGGCAGACTCCACTGGTCGACGGCAACATCGAAGGTGCCGTTCGCAAGTGGAACTTCAAAGTTGTAACCGGGGCCGGTCGAGCCGTAGGCGATGACTTGACCGTCCGCCGTGTTGATGATGCGCACGTACGCGTAGAGTCGATTGCCGAGGTCGTCTTCGAGATAGCCGGTGAGGAGCGCGCTCGGCGTGAGGAGCGCGAAGTCGATCACGCCATCGTTGGCGGTGCCGGAAGACTCAGTGACGAAGCCGGACGACGACGTCACTTCGACGCCAGCGGGCGCCGACACTCCGGTCGGCAAACCGTACGGCCAAACGCGCACGAGGTACGTGCCGTCGGGCACCGTGACTTGGTAGGCGCCAGTCGTGTAATCGGCGCTCGCGCCGAACACGGAATAGCCGAGCACTGGATCAAGGACTTCGATCCAGGCGCCGTAGGGATTGAGACCGAGCGTGACGGTGCCGCTGATGACGTTCGCGCTTTGTGTGAGCGCAAAGTCGAGCGTCGATGTTTCGACGGGCAGGCCGTCGACGAGCACGGTGATATCCATACCGTCGACGGTAATGCTGTTCGGAAGCGGCACGGGAACGCCGGGCGGCAGTGAGTACGGACTCATGAGCACGCGGTACGAGCCAGCGGGGACGAGGAGCGTGTACTGTCCGCCGAGCGCGGGATCACTGAACACGCCGTTCAAGTACTGACCCGTCGTCGCGTCCTCGATGAAGATGAACGCGCTGAGCGCGACGGTCGTGCCGCCGCTCGTGAGCGTCGCGACACCGGTGAGTTGCGCGAGGTCGGCGGCGGTTTGTTCAGAGACGCGGAACTTGACGACGCCATCGTTCGCGCCGTTGCCGGGACCGGTCGCGTCGTTCTCGAGAATCGCGGTATCCGTAATTTGCACGGTGACAGGCGCGGGCGCGATCGCGCCGGCCGGCAGCGAGTTTGGGTCGACTTTCACGACGTAGGAGCCGGCGCCCGCGCAGAGACTGTAGTTGCCTTCGAAGTCCGTGGGCGCGCCAGCGATGAATTGCTCCGTCGTGGCGTCATAGAGTGCGACGAACGTGAAGAGCGAAACGTCGCTCGTGGCGCTCCGGACATCGCCGGTGATGCACTGCGACGCGATGACGACAGTGAAGTTGGCGCTGTCGTCGCCACTCAGCACGTTGACGGTTTCGCGCGCGGGCGGCGTGAAGCCAGGAGGGAGACTCGCCGGCGCGATGCCTACCAAGTACACGCCCGGACCGACGGCGATGTCGTAGGCTCCGGTCGCCGGATCGGCGGGGCCGCTCGCGACGAACGCGCCGGTCTGCGCATCGTCGATGATGACGTAGCACCCGACCGCGGAGGAGTTCGAAGCCAGGACGGTGCCAGTCACATTTCGGTTTGCGCTTGCGAGTTGAAGGCTCAGAACGCCGTCGTTCGCGGTGCCGCTCGACTCGATGAAGCTCGTCGACGTGACGGTGACCGCGACGGGGAGCGGCGCAATCATGCCGAACGGCAAGGAGAACGGCTCCAGCACGACTTCGTAATTGCCGGGCGCGAGGAGAGCGGTGAACGAGCCGTCGGTGGGATTGGTCCAAGTGCCGACGATGTGGTTGTCGTTAACGGCGTCGCGGACCGTGATGTAGGCAAAGGCCGCGGCGCTCGTTGCGTCGAGCACGATGCCGGTGAGTTCTTCGCTCGCTGACGTCAGCTCGAAATCGAATTCGTAGTCGCCATCGCCATTGGCGACGACGACGACCGCGCCGTTCGTCGTGACGACGATCGTGCCGCCGCCGACGTCGGTCGCGAGGACGCTCTCTGCGGCCGGCGCTTGCAACGTAAACGGCAACGAGTACGGGCTCACTTCGAGCGCGTAGCTGCCAAGCGGCACGCGCAGCAGGTAACTTCCACCCACGGGATCCACGCCCGTCTCTGCAACCACCACGCCCGAAGTCGCATCCCGCAACGCGATCAGAGTGCCGCTCACGGGATTCGAAGCATCGTCGAAGACAACGCCGACGAGCGTGACGCCGCTCGCGGCGCCGTCGCGGTAGCCAAAGTTGATCACGCCGTCGTTGTCGGTGTTGACGCCGGCGCCACCGACAAGCGTCGTGTTCGATTCGACGATCGCGGAGCCCTGCACGGCGAAGTTCACGGTCGGGGCGGGTAGCGCGGTCGGCGGGAGACTTGGCGAGAAAACGCCGAGCGCGTACGTGCCCTCGATGACTTTCATGGTGAAGTCACCGACGGCGTCGGTCGGAACGGAGGCGATGAAATTTTCGTCGATCGAGCCGACTTGCGGATCGAAGAGGCGCAGCTCCGCGGGACGACCCACGCCGGCGTCGCTGTCGAAGACGGTGCCGGTGATCGTCACGCCGCTCTCGCGCAAATCACTGATCGCGAAATTGAGCGTGTTACTCACGACGTCGGCGCCGGCGATGGCCGTGCCGTCCACACTGATGTTCTCGAGCGCAGGCGGCAGTGTGCCGGGCGGCAGCGACTCAGGGCTGATGCCGATGAGGCGACTCCCGCTGGTGAGGAGGAGCGAGTAAGCGCCGGTTGCCGCATCCGAACGCGTCGATTGCAGCAGCGAGAAGCTCTGCGGGTCGAGCACTTGAACTTCGGCTTCGACCGGCAGCGTTTCGCCGCCGCGATCGACCGTGATCGTGCCGGTGAGAGTCGCGACGGTGCGGGTGAGCGCAAAGTCGTACGTCAACACGACGCCGTCAGCGGTTCGAATCGTGCCGTCGGTTTCAACGCTAAGCGGAACCGGTGCGGGCAGGCCGACGCCGCTCGGAAGCGTCGTCGGATCGAGGCGCAACGTGTAGAGACCTGGGAAGACCGGCAACCGGTAGTCGCCGGTGAGCTGGGCGCTTGCGGCGCGAGCGACGAGGGCGCCGGTCGCTTCGTCGATGAGTTCGATGGCGACGACAACCGGAAACGCGTCGATCGTCGCGAGGCCGGTGAGGGTCGCGACGCGGCGGACGAGTTCGCCGTCGATGTCGGCTTGCGCGGCGGACGTGCCGTCCTCTGTCGTGACGCCGGCATCGGTGACGGAGATGCGCTCGCGCGGCGGCGGCGCGGTACCCGGCGGCAAACTCTCGGGATCGATTCCGACGAAGTACGAGCCGTTCGGCAGCGCGAGTTCGTACTCACCGGTCGCGGGAGCGGTCGGAACTTCGGCGATGATCTCCTCACCATCGGATCCGTAAACGACGACGCGACAGCCGACGTTTTCTTCGGCTTCGACGGTGCCGTCGTCGTCAAAGTCAAACGTGATCGTGCCGGCGAGGTTGGCGGCGCGCTCGACGAGTTCTTGGTCGAGCGTGGTGATTTCCCCAACTTCGGAAGTGATCACGCCGGTCGAACCGTCGAGGGTGATCTCGACGACCGTGGGTTCCGGCACGAGCAGGCCGGGCGCGACCGAGCTGGAATCGACGACGATCTCGAAAGTGCCGATCGGCACGAGCAGCTCATAACCGCCGGAGGAATCGACAATCGCGGAAGCGACGACTTCGTCGCCCCGCTTGGCGACAACGCGCGCGTCTTGCAAGAAGAAACCGGAATCATCGGCAACGACGCCCGTGAGTGCGATCGAAGCATCCTGCAAGGTAAGACTGACGACGCCGTCATCGGCGACATCGCCTTCCTCTTTGATGGGGACTTCGGGCGATAGACCCGCTTCAACAGTCACACGCACTGGGTCGGGCGGGAGCACGCCCGAGGGAAGCAATGCCGAATCAATCGTGATGTCATAGGAGCCGTCGCCGAGGCCGAGCGAGTAAGCGCCGTTTTCGTCAGTGTCGGCGTAGGCGAGCAGCGCGCCGGTCGTGGGATCAAGCGCCTGCACGCGCGTCACGATCGCGACGCCGTCGCGTTCGATTGTGCCAGACAACGTCGCCGAGATGTCGGGGGCGGTCGATTCGAGCGAGTCGGTTGCTGGATCGATCGGCGTGTCGCTGCCGGGTGTGTAGATCAGGCCATCGAAGACCGTGATTTGAAGCGGAGGTGGCGCGGTAACGTCTTCGCCGAGGTTGTGGTACTCGATCGTGTAGGTGCCGTCGCGGAGTGCGAGGTCGTAGCTCCCGTCCGACTCCATGTCGACGGTCATGATCTCGCCGAATCCTTCTTCCTTGACGACCAACACGGCATCGTCGGGCGCGAGGAGCGGGAGCTCGATCGTGAAAGCGGGAACGAGCGTTCCTTCGGGACCGACGCCAGCGATCGGTGCGACGCCGTTAGCGGAGTTCACGACGCCGGGGACGGTCGTCGCGAGGGGCAAGTCGAAGTCGAGGGTCGCGGGATTCGTGCCGCTCGCGGTCACGGCGAGGACGATTGGCGTCGGAGCGGCGAAGCCAACGGGGAGCGTGTCGGCGTCGACGCGGACGGCGAAGCGGCCGATCGGCAACACGCTGACGTCGAAGGACCCGTCGATCGCGGTCGTCACTTCGAGGCGCGTGAGGTTGGTTTCGAGGTCGACGAACTCGACGACGATGCCGTCGACAGCGCCGCCACCGGCGGCGAGCGTGCCGGCGATGGTCTCAACGGGCGCCGGAGATTCGAAGTCGAGCACGAGATCGTCGCCGAGTTGCTCGACACCTTGGACTTCGTCGCCCTGGACGATGATGGGCTCACGAAGCGGAGCGAAGTAATCGATGGAGTCGGCGCGTACGCCGATGCGGTACGTGCCATCGGGCACGCGCATCTCGTACTCGCCGTTGGCATCGGTCGTGGCGGTGGCCACGACATCGCCGTTGACGTCGATCGCTTCGACAACTGCCCCATCCAACATCGCGGCGATCCCCGCGCTCGCGGTGCCAGGTAGGCCGGGCCCAGGAAACGCTCCGGGCACGCTGACGGCGCCACCGATCAGTGCCCCGCCGCCACCGCCACCGCCACCGCCGCCACCGCCGCCGCCGCTCGATCCGCCCCCGCCGCCGCAACCGGCCAGTAGAGTGAAAATCGAGAAAAGCCCAACCGCGTACAATCTGCGCGATCGCAGAGCGCGCGCGACAAGCGCGACGACGGTGTCTTGCATCTGGTTACTCCATTAGTGACATTGAGACCCCCCCACGTCGCCGTGGGTACATGAGTAGAGTTATCGGTCGTTACCGAAGTCGTCTGAAGGACTCGCTGACACGCCGCTCCCGGCGCGCAGTTCCGAGCGCGTCGGGTGGCTTGACGCGGGTACTCGTCGTGCGGCAATGTGCGGAACAGGACACTCGGGTGTGGCAGTACGAGCGGAAGCTCGTCAGCGGGAAGCGATCATCGTTTTATGGGAAAAGAAATGGCCGGCACGACCACGCGCGGCGCTGTGCGCAAGCGAATACTGCTGCTCGTCGGCTCGACGGTCTTCACGCTTTCGCTCGTTGAGTCCTGCTTGCGTTTGACGACGACTCCGAGCTCGTTTCGCAATCCCGACTCCGACGCGTACTGGATTCTTCGCGTGCGCGAGAGTTCACCAGAGCAGCGAAGATTCGCGGAAGATGTCAGTTACGATCCGCAACTTGGCTGGCGCTCAAAGCCCAACTTCGTCAATGGCTCGATCCATCACAATTCCCGCGGAGTGCGCGGGCAAAGAGAGCACGCGGAGGCGAAGGCGGATGGTACGCAGCGAATTCTGGCGCTCGGCGACTCCTATACCTATGGACTCTTGGTCGCGGACAACGCCACCTACGCCGCGCGTCTCGAAAGCTTGCTGCCGGCGACCGAAGTTCTCAACCTCGGTGTCAACGGCTATGGAACCGATCAGCAAACATTGCTTTGGGAACTCGAGGGCGCGCGCTATCGACCCGACCTCGTGCTGTTGGGGTTTTTCCTCCACGACTTCCACCGCAATGGCCAGTCGGTGTTTCAGTATCCGAAGCCGTACTTTGTCGCGGATCCGGTCGCGGTTGGCGGCTTTCGCCTGAGCGGCGTGCCGGTCGCGCCGCTCGAGAGCCTGCTCGACAACACGGAGTTCGCGGTCGCGCCATCAATTCGACTCGTGGATGCTAGTCGTTTTGCGATGAGCAGAATTCAACGCCGAAGCGGGTGGTTCGAGCCCGAGCGCGCATATCGCCAAAAGGTCGCCTTGACCAAGTTTCTGCTCGAGCGATTGAACGCGTCCGTGCGCGCGTCCGGCGCAAAACTCGTTGTGCTCGTTCTGCCCCCGGAGCAGGCGCAGGCGTTTCCTGACGCGCTGTTCATCGAGAATACGATCGTCGAGTCGTGCGTCCGCTTGTCGATACCGGTTCACAGTCTCTCCGAGTTCTTCGCGCTCAGGTCGTCACGCGGCGAACAGTTGCACGAGCACGCGCATTGGAACGCGCGCGGCCACGAACTCGCCGCCGAAGAAATCGCCCGCTATCTACGGAGCGAAGGATTAGTGGCGGAGAGTACAAATCCTCGCAAAGACAAGTAACCCCGTAAGATTCAAATCAAACCTGAACCAAATCAAAATCAAACTCGAACCAGGTTGCGGGCGGGTGATCCGTCGGAACCTTACCGGAATGCGGGAAGTGCCCGGTTGATGCGCGGGAGTACGCGCGGAATCGGAGGATTTTTGCGGCGACTGATGGCGGTTTTTCGAGCACGGAGTGACGCGACGCGCGGATGTGAAGACGACGGTTCCGCGCGTCGGCGGCGGACGCGTGAAATTGTTCGAAGATGCCGGCGAGAGAAGGGGTGAGAGCGTCACGTCGGCAGCGGCTCGGGCCGAAGCGGTTCCGGGCAGCATTCCGGGAAACGTACGTTCACGGCGTGCAGCACGCGCATCCGATACGTTCCGGCCGGGAATTCGACCGCGCGTTCGGTCGCGAACGCGATGAGCGCGTCGCGGTGCTGACGGCGAAACGCGCGCAGCGCTCGGATACGTCCGATGCGAATGCTGCGGTCCTTGCCCGCGAGGTGCGGATTGAGCCCACCACACCGCTCGAAGCTCGTCGCACGGTCCGTGTGCTTCATGCGCAGAATATTCCGGAGCCCCAGGAACTTGAGGCCTCGTTCGGCGAAGTCCGCCAGCAAACTCGCCTGCTTTGCCTGCAGCCGTTTCGTCCGCATCCGCGCGAACTCGGCGAGATCCATGTCACGGAATATCGTTGGCTTTTCGATGACGAGCGTCGCCGTCTCCGGAACCAGTTCGGAGGTCTTCGAAAAGAAGACTCTGGGCCGCTCGATCACTTCGGGCTCATTGAGTCGACGCAGCCAAGACGTGACTCCAGGCCAAAGGCCGGGACTCGACACGAGTCGAGACTCGACGCAGTTCAACTCCACGTAGTCCATCGCCGCGAGCACGTCCTCGGGCGTCTCGAGCAGCCTCGGCGGCTTGTCGATGTCGCCGGCGATCGGCGCGTTCAGCGAAACCGCAGAATATGAACCCGTCGCGAACACGTTCTCGTCGATGCCGCGGAGGATCTTCGCGATCAGCGCGACATGCCGGTTTAACCAGGCTTCAAAGAGCGGTAAGTAGCCGAGCCTGTCTGTTACCACCAAATGATAGTGCGTCCAAAGAAACTCAAACGCGTGGATGCTCACGCCGTACTTCGCGGCCGCATGCGCCAGACAAAACTTGATGGCATGTTCGACGACCGGCAAATCGCGTTGTTTGAGAAGACATTGACGCAGCGCCGTGCGTCGCGTGATGAGATATGTCGCGCCCTTGAGAACGCAACGACTGTGCATGACTCCCCGAGTTTCTTGGGGCACGCCGCCAGCGGCGACATTCAACGCACGAAGAGTGCCGATTCGAGTTTGCGCAAAATGACGCGCGCCAGAACTTCGAGCGACCGCCCGCGGACGATCGGCACAATCCGGTCGCACTTCGCGCGTGTTGAACTGCGCGCGTGGACTTCACGATCACTTCACGCGCCAGGTGTCGTTCGAGGACCGACATCGGACGAGTCTTGCACCGGCGAGAGGAGGAGCGCAGAGAGAATCAGAAGCGTGGCGAGGAGGCACGCCGCGATACCGGTGACGGAGAGGATGCCGAGGCGCGCGTTCGCCGGCACCGTCGACAGCACGAGAACTCCGAACCCGAGCGACACCGCCAGCGCGTCGATCACGACCGACGCGCCGGTCTCACCGAGCGCCGCCACCAGCGCGCCATCGCTCGACCGCTCCGCCCGGTGCGCGCGGTACCGATCGACCAAATAAATGCCGTGATCAACGCCGATTCCCAGCGTCATACTCAAAAACATCGACGTCGCCACGCCGAGCGGAACGCCGAGCCATCCCATCCCCGCCACGCTCAACGCCAGCGCCAGCGTGCACGGGATTACGCACAACACGCCCCGCTTGAGCGACCGCTGCAACAACACGCACACGAGCAACACCGAAACCAGCGAGCCGACAATCGACCGCACTTGTCCATCGACAACCGCCCGAATCATGCTCTGACTCACCGCGACATCGCCCGCCACTTCGATCGAAAAACCCGCCGGCCTGAGTTCGCGCTCGGCATAATCCCGCATGCGCGCCAAGAGCTCGGCAGTGTCGACGAAATTCGCATGGCGCAAGAAAACTGTGAGCAGCGTCTGGCTGTAATCATCACTCATCACTTCGCCACGCCGCGGCGCGCCGCGCAATCGCTCGTAGTTTCGCCATAACACTAGAATCGGCCGCGGCACCTCGGGCAACGTGCGCCCGCCGACCGCGCGGGTCTTCATGATGTACTGCGTCGTCTCAAGATAGTTGACCGCACTCAAGACGCCCCCCACCGCCAAATCCGCTTGCCCCGCCAAAAACTGCGCGAACGACTTGAGTCTCGCCAGCGCCGGCGGCCGCATGAATCCCTGCACGTGAATCTCATAGCGCAACTTCTCGCCGGCGCGTGGCTGCAACGAAAAACGCGCCGACCCTTCCGTCGTCGGCACGTCGATGCGCAACACGCCATCGACAATCGAAGCGCTGGACACCGACATCGTCCAACTGCGATTCGTGTTCTCGATGAGCTTGCCGTCGAGCTCTTCCATTTTCGGCTCAATCCGCGACACCGTCAGCCACGCCGCGGACAAGAGCCGCGGATCCGCCAGCACTTCTTTCGGGATCTCCGCCGCGCCGACCGGCAAATTCAAGCGCGTCATCTCCAACTGCGCTTCGCCGATCTCGCCCGAAAACTGCACGTTTGGCGCCGTCACCTGCAACTGCAACAAGTGGGCGCCAAAGTAGTGCGCGTTGAAATGCTCGGTCGCCGCGCGAAATTCGCTCTCAGGAGAAAAGCCGTCGATCCAACTATCCTGCACTTGCACCTTGCTGATCCCAAACGGCGACAGCACCGCAATCGCCAAGGCACCGACCAACACGACCCCGCGCGACCGGCGTAACCATACAACAAACACCCCCCACGGCCCGCCGTCCACGCCGCGCTCGGCAACGGCCGCGCGCGACCCGCGCGGCTTGAGAATCAGCAACAGCACCGGGGTCAAACACAACGACCACACCAGACAATACGCGACGCCAAGCACTGCATAAGCGCCGAATGCCTTCAGCGGCTCGAGCGGCGCGAAAACAAACGAGAAAAAACCGCAGCCCGTCGTGAGCGACGTCAGCACCAGCGGCCGGACCAACTCGCGCATGACTTGTCGAACCGCCGTCGGCGTACCGTCGGGGTCAACACCGCGCCGAGCTCGATATCGCGCAAGCACGTGGATGTCGTCCGTGACACCGACAAATGCCAAAATGATCGGCAGCACCGCCGTCGTCAAATAAACCGGCGTCCCGCAGTAGCCCATGATTCCAAACACGAACACCAAACACGTTCCGACTTCGAAGAGCGGTAACAACGCCATCTTGAAGCTGCGAAAAGCTGCGAGAAAAACGCCGAACATCGTCAACAGTGCGACCGGCAACAATCCGATGTGCTCGGCGAGCCAATCTCGGGCGTGAAACGTGATCCCCGCATTCGCGAGCAGCTCGCCGCGCGGAACGTGCGCGTCGCGCAAAAATCGGGTGGGAATGCCCAAGTCATTCAGGATATGGACGCCTAACAGCGCCTCCGCGACCGGCGCGCCGATGACATCGACGCGCGCTCCAACCACCGCCGACGACGATGCCACCAATTTCCGCACTCGCACGTAGAGCTCGATGCGGTCCGCTTCGTCCGCCACGCCCGCGACGATCGCGGCGCTGCTCTCGTCGTTCGCGACCAAGATCCCGTGATAAATCTCGAGCGCTCGCAAGTCGCCGCGCAGCCGTTCGAGTTCCGCTGGCGTCGCCGGAAATGGCTCGAGTAGTGGGTAGTATTGAATCGTCCCCGGTCGAAATCGATCGCTCGGCTCAGTGGCGAGACTTCGCACGCTGCCGACCGCGATGCCGTCGAGCTTAGCGAGATCCGTCGAAAGTCGGGCGACTAGATCGAGACACGCTTGCGTGAGAATTCCGCCAGCAACTTCGGTGCGAACTAACACGATCAACGGGTCGGTGATGCCGAACTTTTTTCGCACCGCCGCGTCGACCGCCGCCTCGGGCGCGTCCCGCGGCACCAAGGCATGTCCGTCGGTGCGCAGCTCGAGCCGCCACAATCCTGGCAAGCTCGCCGCTAGCACAATGATCACTCCGGCGACGAAACGCAGCGGATAACGCTGCGCCAACTCGCTCAGCCACCCGAAGAACGGCATGAAGTCTCATCCGCCAAAATGTGGGTTCCAGAAAAACACCAGCAGGGAGATCCCCGACCGCTCGTGGATCTCCCTGCCGGCGAAGCAGAAATCAATCTGCTCCGATCACGCCATCATTACGGACACGGCCGATACGAGTCGCAATCGAGCATGTCGGCCGTCGGATCCGGACCGCAGACCCCGCCTGGCGGAGGCGGCGGAACTCCCATGCTGAACAAGAAGCTCAGCACGGTAATGGCGTCGGCGATATTGACCCCGCCGTCATCGTTGACGTCCGCCGAGTCAGCACACGATGCCGCCGCTCCACCGGAGAACAACGCGGACAAGATCGTAATCGCGTCGCCGATGTTCACCGAGCCGTCGCGGTTCGGGTCGCCCCGCATGAAGAACGGCTCCGAACCCGGTCCGCCCGTCGTCATGCGAATCGTCGCGGTGGTGGAGCCGGACATGCCGCCCAACAGGCCGCCCGGCGCGCCGACGAATTCGATTTCGTACGTGATGTCGAAGAAACTATCGACCGCCCAGCTTCCGCCGGTCGGCGACAGAGTCAGCGTCGTATGACCAGGGCTCGGCAAGCCGAAGATACCGCCACCCGTGATCCTCAGCAGATCGAAATCGGGATCACCGATGATCTGGCCCTGCATGGCCATCATTTCCGTGTCGAAATCTTGCACCGGCGCGCCGAACATGCGCGGTGCCGAGTGCGCTTCACACTGGAGCTGCATCGTGACGACGCGCGTAAACGTACTCAGGCTGCCCGTGCCCTGCAGCTCGAGCGTCACGATCGAGTTGAATTGCTCGACTTCGCCGCCGAGCACGCCGCCCGGCATTTGCACCACGTTGAAGAATTGCGCGTGTTCGGCGCCGAGTTCGATCGTCGTTCCAGCCGGCAAACCGGCGATGATTTCGTGCACGTCCATCGGACTCAAGTAACTGCAGCCGATCGGCGGCAAACTCACCGTGCCAGAGCCGTCATTTGGGACCATACAAACGCCACCGCCAGGAATCGTCACGGTACAACAAGTCGGCGGCGAGGCCACACCTGCAACGAACCCCGTTACGCAAATCGTGCGAGTCGCGCCGGGCGCCAAGCCCGGTACGAGCGCCGAAGTCGCCGCCCCCGGCAGGAACATCGTCGCCGCGCCATTCACATCGATTTGAATCATGTCGTAGACGGGCGGGGCAGGCGGATTGATCCAGTTGAGCAGAACAGTGCCCGGTGGCACGCCCGCGGGCGTCGCACATGTCAGGTTGGACACCGGATTCGGCGGGCCGACCGGCGACCCGGTCGACATCAGAACCGTCCCCGTCGTAATGCCGCTCAGGCCGGCCAGTGGGCCGCCTGGCGCGCCGACGAATTCGATGCGATACGTGATGTCGAAGAAACTATCGACCGCCCACGGAGCGCCGGGACCGGGTTGGGTCAGCGTCGTGTGGCCCGGACTCGGCAGTCCAAAGCCATTGCCGGCCGTCACGCGCAGCAAGTCGAAGTCAGGATCACCGATGATCTGACCCTGCATTTGGAACATCTCGGTGTCGAAGCTTTGAAACGGAGCGCCGATCGGGCGCGGTTCCGTGAACGTCATGCATTGCAACTGCAAGCTCATGAAGCGGCTGAAACCCGTCAGTACGCCCGTGCCGTTCAGTTGCATGAAGAGAAACGAGTTGAATTGCTCAACCTCACCGCCGAGTGGACCACCCGGCATTTGCACGATGTTGAAGAACTTTCTGTGCTCCGCGCCGACCGTGATCGTCGTTCCGGGCGGCAAGCCGTCGATCATCATGTGTAGATCCGAAGGGCTCACGTAGCCGCAGGGATTCGGCGGCAAACTGACCGTTCCGGAACCGTCATCCGGGATGACGCAGGGTTGCCCGAAAGTCTGCGAGATCAACCCTAGGCACAACGAAAACGTCGCGAGGAGAAACAGCCTCTTGCAACTCATCCGCATTCGCCCCTCCACTCCGCAGGTTCGCTTCCGAACGTGCTTGTTGCTCACCTCCGCCGACGTGCTCAAGCACGCAGCAGATTCACACCACCTGACAAACGAATCCGCCCTTCGACTCTCGTCACAACCATACACTTGACGCGAACAATAAGAATCGGACATAGAACTTTGAGCGATGCGCAAAACACTATCGCCATCGCAGACCGCCATCAACTGAAGTTTTCGGCCGACCGCCGAGACGCGACTCGTGCGACCGCGTTAGCCAACGCGGTTTCAACCCCAACTGGCGATGCGAAGCGCCGCCTTGAGACTGCCGAAGGCCGCCGTCGCCAAGAGCAGGGCGTCATCTATTTGTACGGCCCGCAGTTCAGCGATCGTCACCGGTGAGATCCGATGCGGAGCGAGCGCGGTGGTCAGACCGAAGGCCGCGAGTCGACGGTCTGTCGCCCCTAGACTGTTCAAACAGGCCGCACCGAGATCCGCGGTCATCGCCAGCGGAGCGCCGTTCCAAACGCCGATTGCTGCGGCCAATTGCGCGCGAACTTCTGCACTCAGCCGCGCTTCTGCCGCCAACTCGATCGCGCGGCAGAGTCGCGCCAGCGCGTCCGCGATCGACGGCACGCGGTGCGCCCAGGCCAGTTCTGCGGGCAATTCCGACGACTCATGGGGCGCGAGCGACGCACCACGCGCCCGGCGCCTCCGAACCCGCGTCGCAAAATACCAACTCGAAACTCGGCGAGCCCCGCCTTTTAGCCATCGATGCTCGACGGGAATTGGCGAGTCACCTAAGAAAACCGTCACCACGCGGTTGATGTAGTGAAAACAAAACGCCGTCGCGCGCAGTTCGACTAGTGTCAACGCGTCGAAGTCGAAGGGCGTCCTTGGCGCGATTGCCGACGCCGGCTCCCGCGCGCTCGATCGAACCCAAGCTTCGAGCGGCGCGCTCTGCGCGTCCGGGCCATTCGCCGCGGCGCCGCATCCGGCGAGCATCATCTCATGTGCTTCGACGCAGTAAGGGCACGCGTTGACGCGGGAGACCTCCGCCGCCACGCGCTCCTTCCACGCGCGCGGCACGTCGCCGGCCACGAGCGTCTCGCGCAGAGCGCTCCACACGCCGGCGCAGAGTTCCGGAATTGTCGCGTGCAACAGCACGGGCTCGGCGCAGAGGCCAAACTCCCGCCGCATTTGGGCGCAAACCTGCCGTACGAGCGGATCCCGCAGGTAACGCCGAATTTCGAGATAACGAATCAAAGCGTGCCCTCCGCCACACCGACCGCCGCTCCATGACAGGATCTATCGGAACAACCGTGCGCGCCGGAACTCCAGGCCCAGGCTTGGACTCCGGCCATTCGTTGAGTATCTTAGTCACACTCAGCTCGCTCTGGAGCTGTTTCCTATTGAACACGATGTGGCTCGGGTCCGAAATCGGCGCGTATCTGCAAGTGCATCCTGTCGGACGAGGGAGCGGTCAGGCGTCCGCGGTTCGGGAGTGGAAGGGGCGATGGTGAAGCTGACTTCGGCCATGGGTGGCTTGCGACGCCGGCTGCTCGGCATCGACGTGCGAGAGACGAGTTGCGAGCGGCGCGGCTTCGCAGTTGCGAACCCGCAGATGCGCGCGCGCCTCGAGCACATCGGCGCGACTTTCGTCGCGGGTTATCACCTGGCGCTCGAGGCGCGCGATGTTGCGACGCTGAACGCCGCGCTCACCGACGTCGAACTCGAAGCGCGTGGTTGGGCCTATGAGGGCGCCGGCCTCGGACTCGTGTTGAGGGATCGCCTCGCGTTGTTGCGTCGCCGCGGTCGGACTCATTTCGCGGAATTCGTCGGCGGGCTCGGCGCCGCGCACAGTTATTTACTGCACGTCGGCGCGGGCTGGCTGCTCGGCAAACTGCCGCTACGGGTCGATCGTTACGCGCGTCGCTTCGATCCGATCGGTCGCTGGCTGGTTGTCGACGGCTACGGATTCGAGAGCGGCTACTTTCATTGGCGACGTGATTGGCAAAGCGGCGACCGCAATTATCCCGCGCGTCTCCCGCGCACGGGTTATTACGCGCACGCGTTTGATCAAGGGCTCGGTCGGAGTTTGTGGTTCGTGCAGGGCGCCGATCCGCAGGCGATTCGCGATTCCATTGAACTCTTCGCTGCGCCGCGCCGCAGTGACTTGTGGAGCGGCGTTGGACTCGCCTGCGGCTACGCGGGCGGCGTGACGCGCGCCGAACTCACGCAGCTCCTCCAGTTGGTGGGGTCGCTCGCGCCAGCGCTTGCGCAAGGCGTGGTGTTCGCGGCCGCCGCGCGCGCGCGCGCTGAAAATCCTTCACCTGCTACGGAACTCGCGTGCGCGACAATCTGTGGCTTCGATGTCGCGCGCGCGGTCGCAATCGCGAACGAAAGCGAACGCGCGAGTCGAGACGTTCCCGATAATTTCGATTGCCCGGCCTACGAAGTTTGGCGACGCCGCGTGCAAGCGCACTTTGCCACGGTTCGAGGTGCCGCATGAATCGCGCGCTCGACTCGCAAAACAACGCCGCGTCGGCGCCGTCGCGCAACGAGATGTCATTCTTGGCACGACAAGCCGCGCGCATCGCCGCGGTGACGCTCATTGGCCTCGCGTACGTGCTCGCCGTGCCGCACAAACCCGACGCCGCCACCAAACGCGCGCTCGCCAAACGCTTCGCGTTCGACGCGCAAGAACTCGCGCATCCGACCGACTGCCGCCACGAAACATTGCGGCCAGTGCATCCGAGTCTCGAACGCATTCGCACGTGGATCTCCGCCGTCGGCGCCGCCGTCGCGCTCGCCGATCTCGATGGCGATGGGCTCGCGAACGACGTCTGTCACGTCGATCCGCGCTGTAACAAGATCTTGATCGCGCCGGCGCCCGGCACGGGTGCGCGCTATTCGCTCCGCACGCTCGAGCCCGAGCCGCTCCCCTACGATGCGCGCACGATGGCGCCGATGGGTTGTGTGCCCGGCGACCTCAACGAAGACGGCCGCGTCGATGTGCTCGCGTATTACTGGGGTCGCACGCCGATTGCTTTCTTGCGCCAAACGAACGGCGCGTATCTTCCGATCGAAATCGTCCCGACGGGCGAGCGTTGGTACACGAATGCGCTCGCGCGCGCCGATGTCGATGGCGATGGACATCTCGATCTCATCGTCGGTAACTATTTTCCGGACGGTGCGCGCATCCTCGACGACCGCGACACGACTATCGCGCGCTCCGAAATGCAGGCGTCGATGTCGCGCGCGTACAACGGCGGAACCCAGCGCATTTTGCTCTGGGCGGGCGCGACGCGCGGCGACGCGCCGAGCGTGCGCTACACCGATACGCCGTACGCCGTTGAGCCGCCCGTGCCGAACGCATGGACGCTCGGCATCGGCGCCGCCGACTTGAACGGCGATCTCTTGCCGGAAATTTATTTCGCGAACGACTTCGGCCCCGATCGCTTGCTGCTGAATAAGTCCAGCCCCGGCCGCCTGGAGTTCCGCCGGCTCGAAGGCACCGAGCCGCTCGGCACGCCGTCGTCGTGCGTCGTCGGTCGCGATTCCTTCAAGGGCATGGGCATCGATTTCGGCGATGTGAATGGCGACGGCCATCTCGATCTGTACGTGTCGAACATCGCCGCCGAGTTTGCGCTCCTCGAGAGTCACTTCTTGTTTCTCTCGACCGGCCGATTGGAAGACATGGAACGCGGCATCGCGCCGTACGAAAACGCCAGCGAAGAACTCGGTCTCGCGCGCAGCTCGTGGGGCTGGGAATCGCGACTCGGCGATTTTGATAACGACGGCGTGCTCGAAGCGGTGCAAGCGGTCGGCTTCGTCAAGGGTGACCGCGACGGGTGGCCGCATCTGCAGGAACTCGCGACGGCGAACGATGCGCTCTTGAGCGACGTGCGCTGCTGGCCAGAGTTCACGCCGGGCATCGACTTGTGCGGCCGTGCGCACAATCCGTTTTGGGTGCGTGGCGCCGACGGCGTGTTTGTCGACATTGCGGCCGAGCTTGGCCTCGCCGTGCCGCAAGTGACGCGCGGCATCGCGACCGCCGACCTCGATGGCGACGGCGATCTCGATTTCATCGTCGCCAATCAATGGGAGCCATCGCGCTGCTACACGAATAGCGCGCAAAATCTGGGCGCGTTTCTCGGTTTGCATTTGCTGCATCCGCTGGAGCCAGGAGCACTGACCGTCACGGCCGGACATCCCACTCGCAACGCGGTTGGCGAGATGCATGGTTACGCCGCGATCGGCGCGCGCGTCGAAGTGCTGCGCGCGGATGGCGTGCGGCTCGTCGACGAAGTCGATGGCGGCAGCGGTCACTCAGGCAAGAACGCGAGCGAGCTGCACTTTGGCCTCGCCACACAACCGCGAGAGCGCACCGTCACGGTTGAGATTCGTTGGCGCGATGCGACCGGTGCCAAACAACACGCGCAACTCGATCTGCCGCCGGGCTGGCATACGGTGATGCTCGGAGTGCCGCTCGGCTCAGTGCTCGAAAAGCAACCAGAGCACGGAAAGCAATTACGGTAATGGCCGCTTGTACGCCGCTCTCGACAAATTCGCAGTGTGCGACGATGCCAGCGCGCGACAAACGCGTCTGTGCCCTGCGGCGTTTTGGGAGCGCCATCACCATCCTGACGATTCTCGGTCACTCGTTCCTCGGCTTCGAAGCGGCGCTTGGCATGGTGTTCGTCGCGCTCGCGACCACCTACAGTGTCGATTTCCTCTTGGAGACGATCGACGCCCGCGCGCACCGACGCCGCGCGCAGTACCGCGGCGGCGTGCGCGCAATGATCGATTTCTTCTTGCCCGCGCACATCAGCGGGCTCGCGATCGCAATGCTGACGTTTTCGGGCGCGCACTTCTTGCCGATCGTGCTCGCGGGCGCCGTCGCGATGGCGTCGAAGTGGATCTTTCGCGCGCCGGTCGGTCGCGGCATGCGGCACTTCTTGAACCCGTCGAACACGGGCATCGCATTCGTGCTCGTCGTGTTTCCGTGGGTCGGGATCGCGCCGCCTTACCAATTCACGGAAAACGTCGCGGGCGGCTGGGACTGGTTTTTCCCAAGCCTCATCATTCTGTCGGGCTCAGTCTTGAACGCGTGCCTCACGGGCCGCATTCCGCTCATCCTGAGTTGGCTCGGCGGCTTCGCGGCGCAGGCGCTCGTGCGCGCAGCGCTCTCTGAAGTTTCGCCGATCCCGGCGCTCGCACCGATGACCGGCATGGCGTTCCTCCTCTACACTTTCTATATGATCTCGGATCCCGCCACGACGCCGATGCGGCGCGCGCCGCAGGTCTTCTTCGGGCTCACGGTCGCAGCGGTTTACGGTGTGTTCACGGAATTCGGCGGCGTGTTCGGACTCTTCTTCGCGCTCTTTGCTGTCTGTGCGACGCGCGGCGTCGGTCTCTGGGTGCTCGCCTTCGCGCGCAGTCGAGCGGAAGCACGTGCCGTGTTGCCGTCGCCAGCAGCATTCGGGTCGGCGACGGCATCGCCGCAGGTGGCGCTCGAACCCTTCACGATGAAGGGACGCGCCACATGAGCGAAATCGCCATCATCGGCCTCGGCTGTCGCTTCCCGGATGCCAACGATCCGCAGCAACTTTGGGAATTAGTGGTCGCGGGCCGCCGCGCCTTTCGGCGCATACCGGCGGAACGGTTGAGCATCGCCGACTACGCGCCGGGGCGCGGCGCCGAAGCGGATCTCGACTCGACCTACTGCACGCACGCCGGACTCATCGACGGCTTCGAGTTTGATCGCGTGCGCTTTCGCGTCGCCGGCAGCACGTTTCGCGCGGCTGATCTCACGCATTGGCTCGCGCTCGATACCGCGGCGCAAGCGCTCGCCGACGCCGGCTTCGCAGACGGCGTCGGTTTGCCGCGCGCGGCGACCGGTGTCGTGCTCGGCAACTCACTGACCGGCGAGTTCGCGCGCGCCGCGCAGATGCGTTTGCGCTGGCCGTATGTGCGACGCGTCCTCGAACACGCGCTCGAACGCGAAGGCCGCGCTCTCGACGAACGCCAACGCTTCCTCGCCGAAATGGAAGCGGAGTACAAAGCGCCGTTCCCGCCGCCGAATGACGAGTCGCTCGCCGGGGGACTTTCGAACACGATCGCGGGTCGCATCTGCAATCACTACGACTTCGGCGGCGGCGGCTTCACGATCGACGGAGCGTGCAGTTCGTCGCTCCTCGCGGTCGCGCAAGCGAGCGCCGCGCTCGAATCGCGCGATCTCGATGTGGCGCTCGCGGGCGGCGTCGACTTGAGTCTCGATCCCTTCGAACTCGTCGGTTTCGCGCGCACGGGCGCGCTCGCCCACGATGCCATGCGCGTGTACGACCGCCGACCCACCGGATTCTGGCCGGGCGAAGGTTGCGGGTTCGTCGTGTTGATGCGCGCGACCGACGCCATCGCGGCGGGGCGCCGGATCTATGCCACGATTCGCGGCTGGGGTGTTTCGTCGGACGGCGCGGGCGGACTCACGCGACCGGAAGTCGCGGGGCAAGAGCGCGCGCTCGCGCGCGCGTACGGGCGCGCTGGTTTCGGCATCGATACCGTGAGTTACTTCGAAGGCCACGGCACCGGCACCGCGGTCGGCGATGAGACGGAGCTGCGCACACTCATGAATGCGCGGCGCGCCGCGCGTGCCGACGCCGCGCCCGCGCGCATTGGCTCTATCAAAGCGAGTATCGGCCACACGAAAGCCGCCGCCGGTGTCGCCGCGCTCATCAAAGCAACGCTCGCCGTGCATCACCAAGTGCTCCCTCCGACCATCGGCGTCGACGAGCCGCACGCGCTGCTCACGGCCGAGAATGCCGCGCTCACCGTTAACTCGACAACCGACGCATGGCCGGCGAACGCACCGCTTCGTGCTGGCGCCAGCAGCATGGGCTTCGGCGGCATCAACGTGCACGTCGTGCTGGAAGGAGTTGACGCACTACGGCGCCAGCGGCTCGACGCACACAGCGAGCTACTCGCGCACTCAGCGCAAGATTGCGAGCTGATGCTGTTGAGTGCGCCGAGCGGCGCGGAGCTTCTGCACCGCATCGAAGAGCTGCGCGCGATCGCGACGCGACTCTCGCGCGCGGAACTCGCCGACCTGAGCGCAGCGCTCGGCCGCGCGCTCGATCCCGCCCACGCGGTACGCGCAGCGCTCGTCACGTCTCGCCCCGAGGAGTTCGCGGGGCAACTCGAAACGCTCGCAAGTTGGATTTCGGCGGGAGTCGCTGCGCGACTCGACGTCGATCAAAACATTTTTCTCGGCACGACCGGCGCGCGCGCCGCGCGAATCGGTTACTTGTTTCCGGGGCAAGGCGCGCCGCTCGCGCTCGATGGCGGCGCGCACGCGCGACGGTTTCCGAAATCGCGCGCCGATCTCAGGCCCGAAGCCTCTGTCAAACCCGAAGGCTTGCGCAGCGGAACCGCTCAAGCCCAGCCTGCCATCGTCCGCGCCTCCCTCGCCGCACTCGAGCTGCTCGACAGCGCGGGAGTGAACGCGACGGCAGCGATCGGTCACAGCCTAGGCGAGCTCACGGCGTTTTGTTGGGGCGGCGCGCTCGCTGCAGCTCAAGCCATTGAAGTCGCGCACCGTCGCGGCGCAGCGATGGAAGCAACGGCGCGCGGACCCGGCGCAATGGCGGCGATCGAAGCAACGCGTGCCGAAGTCGCTCGCTTCATCGACGAAACAGAAGAGCGCGCCATCGATGTCCGCATCGCCGCCCATAACGGCTCGCACAGCACGGTCATTTCGGGGCCGCGCCTCGCGGTCGAAGCGGTCGTCGCGCGGGCGCGGGCGGCGCGACGCGCGGCGGTTCCGCTGCGAGTTGCGCACGCATTTCACTCGCCGCTCGTCGCCGGCGCCGCGCCGGCGCTCGAAGCCGCGGTCGCCGAGCTTTCCCACGCGCCGCTCCAGCGCCGTGTGATCTCCACGGTCACGGGCGATGAACTCGCGCGCGATACGGCGTTGTGGAAGCACCTCGCGCAGCAAATCACTGCGCCGGTTTTGTTCGAAGAAGCGCTGCATGCCGTTCGTGATGAGATCGATTTGTGGATTGAGGTCGGTCCTGGCTCCATGCTCGGTGCGCTGTCACGCGGCGCCGTGCCGGCGCCGGTTGTGAGCGTCGATTACGGGAGCGCTTCCCTGCGCGGATTCCTCGCAGCGGTCGGCGCGGCACATGCGGTCGGCGCGGCGTCGCGCGCTGCGCACGTGCTCGGACGACGCTTCACGCGCCCATTCGCAATCGAGAAGAAATGGCGATTCTTTGCCAATCCCTGCGAAACGGCGCCGATTGCGCGCGATGCCTTTGCGGCGGAGACCATCGATTCCGACGCCG
Organism: Planctomycetota bacterium; assembly: GCA_046154185.1. Taxonomy (GTDB): domain Bacteria; phylum Planctomycetota; class UBA8108; order UBA1146; family JAJFFE01; genus JBJXGE01. Next base: position 55,064 of record JBJXGE010000049.1, on the reverse strand, counting down.
TTCGCTCGCAACTGTCCGCCGCCGCTCTGATCGAGCCTCGAATCGCCGCACCGACCGAGTGTGTGTCGACCGACGCGTTGGAACTCGTGCGGGAATTGGTCGCGGCACGCAGCGAACTGCCGGCGAGCGCCGTGTTGCCGGAGAGCCGACTGCTCGATGATTTGCACCTCAACTCAATCGCGATCGGATTGATCGCGTCGGAAGCGCATCGGCGACTCGGGCTCGAGGTGCCGCTCGCTCCCACTCAATATGCTCGCGCAACGGTAGCAGAACTCGCGGCGGTGCTCGCCGCGATGCTCGAAGAGGCGCGCGCCGGCGCGGGCCCGCCGAGCGCTCGTGAACGAGATGCGTTTCCGCCGGGCGTCGATGCTTGGGCGCGTTGCTTCGAGATGCGCGAAGTGCTCGCGCCCCTGGCCGGCGCGGTGAACCGAAACACGACTCGGCCGGAGAGCCCGAGTGGCGAATGGAAGGTTGCGACGCTCGGCGAGTTTCCGCTCGCGGGCGCGCTCGCCGGACGCTTGCGTGCCGTGCTGCCGACCGGTGGCGCGCTTTTCTGCTGCGCCGCGGAACCTGCGGCGCTCGGCTCTTGGCGCGCCGGGCCGGTCGAGCTCGGGATCGCACTCGCGGCGGTCAAGACGCTGTTATCGGATGGCGCCACACGGCGCGTCGTCTACGTCGAAGCGGGCGCTCACGGCCTCGGCTACAGTGCGCTCCTTCGCACGCTTTATCTCGAGCGCTCGGGTCTCGACGTTTGTGTCGTTCGGCTTCCGCAACTCGCATCGGCGGCGCTGGACGATGCCGCCACAAAATCCATCGACGCGATCGTGCGCGAAGCACTCGCGGCGCGCGGCTGGCACGAGGTCCGTTTCGATGCACGCGGACAGCGCTTCGTGCCGCAGTTGTCACCACTCGACATTTTTCCAGACGATGTTGTCCAGTCGGTGCAATCGCTCGTGCTCGCGAAATCCGACGTCTTGCTCGTGACTGGAGGCGGGAAGGGAATCGCGACCGAGTGCGCGCTCGCGTTCGCGCGCTCGAGCGGGGTGGCGCTCGCGCTCATAGGTCGATCACGTCCCGCCGAGGATGCAGAGTTGCGTGAGAACTTACGGCGCTTCGAGAGCGCCGGAGTCCGCGCGCGCTATTACGCAGCCGACGTTTGTGACCTCGACGACTTACGCGTCGCGGTCGGCGCCGCGAATTCCGAACTCGGCCCGATCACCGCAGTCTTGCACGGCGCCGGGCAAAACGTGCCGCGACTCCTCGCCGAGCTCGACCCCGGTCACGTGCGTGCCACGCTGGCACCGAAAATCGACGGCTTGCGCAATCTACTCAGCGTGCTCGAGCCGGCGCGGCTGCGACTGCTCATCAATTTCGGCTCGATCATCGCGCGCACCGGCATGCGCGGCGAAGGCGACTATGCGCTCGCCAACGACTGGTTGCGGGCGCTGACGATCGCGTTTGCGGCCGAGCAGCCGCATTGCCGCACACTCATCCTCGAGTGGTCGGTGTGGTCGGGCGTCGGTATGGGCGAGCGGCTGGGCCGAATCGAGTCGCTCGCTGCTGCTGGCATTAGCGCCATCACGCCCGAGACGGGCTGCGCGGTGCTGAACGCGCTCGTCGCCGCATCGACATCGCCGATCGCGGTCGCGATCACCGGGCGGCTCGGCGCAGCCGGCACCGTGCGCATGGCCGAACGCGAATTGCCGCTCGGGCGATTCCTCGAGGAGCCGCGCGTCTACGTGCCGGGTGTGGAGCTGGTCGTCGACGCTGCGCTTGGGACCGGCACAGATCCTTATTTACGCGACCACATCATCGATGGCGTTGCGGTGTTGCCCGCCGTCGTTGGGCTCGAAGCCATGGCGCAAGTGACGATGGCGCTGCAAGGCGATGATGCATCCACGCCCGTTTTTGAAGCCGTGCGGCTCGATCAGCCGGTGACCTTCGAAGGCGAAGGGGTGCAGCGGATCCGCATCGCGGCGCTCCGCCGCGGCGCGCAGATGATCGAAGTCGTGTTACGGAGTTCGGCAACGCGCTATCAAGTCGACCACATGCGCGCGTACTGTCGGTTCGCGAACGCGCTCGACTCGCGACCCGACATCTTGTTTGCCGGATCGCCGGCCGCCCGTGATGTGAATGGCGCGCGCGTCGGGCTCGAGCCGGACCGCGATCTCTACGGCGGCATACTCTTTCAGAGCGGTCGTTTTCAACGGCTCAAGAGCTATCGCGAGCTGTCAGCACGCCACTGCATCGCCGAGATCGATGCTGCGCCAACCGTCCCGCCGCGGAGTTGGTTCGGCGGCTACTTGTCTCGAACGCTGGTGCTCGGTGATCCCGGCGCGCGCGACGCAGTGTTGCACTCGATTCAAGCGTGCGTGCCCGATGTGACGTTGCTCCCGGTCGCGGTGAAACGGTTTGTTCCGGCTCACGGCGAAGGCATGAGCGGCTTGCACCGGATCGAGGCGCGTGAGCTCCGGCGCGAGCACGACCGCTACATCTACGATGTCACCGTGCGTGACGAGCACGGCCGAGTGATCGAGCGTTGGGAAGAGCTCACGTTCCAAGTCGTGGGCGGAAGCGAACGGCGCGGCGCGTGGCTCGAGGCGCTCGTCGGCCCCTACGTCGAGCGGACCGCAGGTGATTTCGCCGCGGCGCCGGGGTTGCGAGTCGTGCTGGAACGAAATGGCGCGATCGAGCGCGGCACGCGCAGCGCAAACGCACTCAAGAGCGCGGGACATGCGGGCCGGCTCGAGTATCGCGCCGATGGTAAGCCCGATGGCGCCAACAAGTTTGTCGCGGCCGCACACGCCGGGACGTTGACACTCGCGGTGACGAACGATAGCCCGGTCGGTTGCGATCTCGAGCCGGTCGAGGAGCGCGAACGAGCGGAATGGCAAAGTCTGCTGGGATCGGTGCACTGGCAAATGGCAACAGCGCTCGCCAACGAGCTCGGCGAAAGTCTCGGCTGCGCGGCGACCCGTTTGTGGTGCGCGCTCGAAAGTCTCAAGAAAGTCGGCGCGCCCCACGACACTCCGCTCACGCGCGTCCCCGGCAGCGCATCGCGCTGGGTTACGCTGCGCGCGGGACGCTACGTGATTGCAACGTGGATCACGACGCTGCGCGGGGAAGAACGTCCGCAAGCGCTCGCGGTCCTGGTTGAAGCAGCGATGCAGGGATAATGCGCTCCTACGAATACCGCCACATCGTCGCGTTTGCTGAGACCAACTTCACGGGCAACGTGTACTTCACGAGCCACCTGAGTTGGCAAGGGCGTTGCCGCGAGATGTTCGTGCGCGAACACGCGCCCGAGCTGCTCGCGGAACTCGAACGCGATCTCGTGCTCGCGACGGTGCGCTGCAATTGCGAGTACTTCGCCGAGCTGCGCCCCTTCGATGAAATCGTCGTGCGCATGCGCCTTGGCGAACAATCCCCCGGTCGCCTCACGCTCCAGTTCGAATACGTGAAGACCGACGCGAGCGGCGTCGCTCAACTCATCGCGCGCGGCGAACAACAAATCGCGAGCATGCGCCGCGGCGCCGGCCACGAACTGACGCCGATTCCAATTCCGGCCGCGCTGCGCGCGGCGCTCCTGCCGTATGGCGGCGAATAGCGACGCACGAAATTGCGTGGTCGTCAAAACTCCGCGTCGTGCACATCGCGCATCTCAAACGCCGTAATAGAGCAGCGCCCGATCGTTCGCCGGCAGCTCGGAAGCGGCCCTGTCTGGCTCATCCATCCGCGGTGCGCGACGGCTAGTCACCTCGCGCCGCGCAGTAACGTACCCGTTCCGCCCCTGCGTCTTTACAACGCGCGACCTTTGGGCTATTGAAGCGCAAACATAAAGGAGTCCTTTCATGAGAAGTCATGTGCGCATTGCGGGGTTCTTGATCGTGCTCGGGGTGCTCGCGATGGGCGGCGGATGCGATTCGTCGGACGGCAGCGCGCGGCCTACCGATCCGCCGAAGACAACCGGCGCTGCGAATCCGGCGTCCGCGGATTCCGCGGCGGCGCCCCTGGCATCCGCGACCGGCGTTGTCGATCGCGCCGGGAAAATTCTGATCGGCGCCTACAACTCGATGACCGGGTCGGAAGCGAGCTTTGGGCAATCGACTTTTCAAGGGATCTCGCTCGCGCTTGAAGAGCAAAACGCTGCCGGTGGTGTGCGGGGACAACAGCTCGCACTCATGAACGAAGATACCGCCGGCAAGTCCCAAGAAGCCGGCACCGTCGTGACACGCTTGATCACGAGCGACAAGGTGGTGGCAATCATCGGTGAAGTCGCGTCCTCCCTTTCGATGGCAGGCGGTCGGGTTTGCCAACAGTACGGTACCCCGATGATTTCACCATCCTCGACAAACGCTCAAGTCACTCAAATCGGCGACATGGTGCACCGCGTGTGTTTTATCGATTCGTTTCAAGGCTTCGTCGTCGCGAAGTTCGCACGCGAGAACCTCAAGTTTTCAAAAATCGCGATCCTCTACGACCAGAAGCAAGCGTACTCGAAGGGTCTCAAGGACGATTTCGCGAAGGCCTTCAAGTCGCTCGGTGGAACGATCGTGACCGAGCAAGCCTACACCGGCGGTGATCCGGATTTCGGCGCGCAGCTCACAACAATCCGCTCCGCGGAGCCCGAGGGGATATTCATCCCTGGGTATTACAACGACGTCGGCAATATTTCGCTGCAAGCCCGCAAGCTCCGCATCGCTGTTCCGCTGCTCGGGGGCGACGGCTGGGACTCTGACAAACTCGCGGAGATCGGCAAGGACGCCATCGAAGGTTGTTACTACTCGAATCACTACGCGCCAGATCAACCGACGCCTGAGATCATCGAATTCGTGAAAAAATACCAAGCCAAGTTCAACGCCGTTCCGGATGGCCTCGCGGCGCTCGGCTACGACGCCGCGAAGTTGTTGTTCGATGCCATGGGTCGCGCCCCATCGCTCGGCGGCAAGGATCTCGCCGCGGCCATCGCCGCAACCAAAAACTTCAAAGGCGTCACGGGAAGCATTTCCATCGACGCGCAGCGCAATGCGCAGAAAGCTGCGGTCGTCGTGCAGATGAAGCGTGGCAAACCGACCTGGGTGGCCACCGTCGAACCGCCCAAGTAAAAGTGACGGACTTCTTACAGACCCTTCTAGACGGCCTGGCCATCGGTAGTCTCTATGCGCTGATCGCGCTTGGCTACACGATGGTCTACGGCATATTGAAATTCATAAATTTCGCGCACAGCGATATCGTGACGCTCGGCGCCTGGATTTCGTTCGTGCTCGCAAAGAGTCTTGGCTTGACGAACGCCACCAGCGAACCCGGTTTGTTGACGGGGTTCGGTATTCTGTTGTTCGCGATGGTGTTTTGCGGTGGCGTCGGTTTCGTGATCGAGCGCCTCGCCTATAGACCATTGCGCGCCGCCCCGCGGCTCAACGTCTTGATCACCGCGATCGGCGTCTCCCTGTTATTGCAGAACACGGGACAACTCAAGTTCGCCTTCGGCTCGCAGCCGCAGTCGATGCCGCAGCTCTTGCCGGAGACGGAGATCGCTTCGTTTGCGGGCGTCAGCGTGCAGCTCGTCGACATCATCGGATTCGGCACTTCCATCGCGTTGATGCTCGGCCTCGAATGGCTCGTGTTTCGCACGAAACTCGGTCGCGCGATGCGCGCCTGTTCGTTCGACACGCGCATCGCGTCGCTCATGGGCATTCCGGTCGATCGCGTGATCTCCTTCACGTTTGTGCTCGGTTCCGCGTTGGCAGCCGCCGGCGGATTTCTGTACGCGATGAAGTATCCTGGCATCAAGCAACCGGCCGAAGCGAGCTGGGTGCTGCTCGGGCTCAAGGCGTTTGTGGCCGCCGTCGTCGGCGGCATCGGCAACGTGCGTGGCGCTATGTTGGGAGGATTCTTCATCGGGCTCATCGAGATGTTCGGTGCCCGCTACGTGTCCTCGAGTTTGCGCGACGTCTACGTGTTTACGCTGCTGATTCTGGTGCTGCTCCTCAGACCCAGCGGACTCTTGGGGAAAGCCACCGTCGAAAAGGTCTAGCTATGCCGACGTCCGCAAGACCACACAACATCATCGCCAGCGCAGCGCCTCTCGTCGCCACGGTCGTCATCGCGCTCCTCATGCAGTTTGTCGTGCTGCAAGTCGTCCATCCGTCGCACGCGCGGATGCTGAGTCTTATCGGCGGCAGCATCATCCTGGCGGTGTCACTCACACTCGTGAACGGTTTTACCGGCCAGTTTTCGATGGGACACGCCGGTTTCATGGCGGTCGGTGGTTATGTCGCCGCCGCGGTGACTTATTACGGGTCGTTCCGATTTTGGGGCAGCGCCGCCGTGCACTCGGGTGGACTCGGCGACGCGTTGTTCTTATTAGCCAGCGTCCTGGGCGGACTCGCCGCCGCGGCAATCGGTTACTGCGTCGCGCTGCCATCGCTCCGCTTGCGCGGCGATTACTTGGCGATCGTCACGCTCGGCTTCGGCGAAATAGTCCGCGTGCTTCTCACACAGACGGGTGACGTGCTGTCCGACGTGAATGAAATTCGCGACACCCCCTGGCCGAGGCTCCTCACGAAACTTGGCGGGGCGCTCGGCTTCACGAGTGCTCAGGGCGTGCCGACATACACATCGCTCTTTTGGGTTTACTTCTTCGTCGGCATCACGTTGCTCGCCGCGTTCCGGCTCAAATACTCGAGCTACGGTCGCGCGTTCCTCGCGATTCGCGAAGACGAAATCGCGGCCGAAGCGATGGGCGTCCAAACAACGAAATACAAAATACGCGCCTTCGTAATCTCGTCTTTCTTCGCCGGGCTTGCTGGCAGCTTGTATGCGCACGAAATCGGCAGCACGCTGAACCCCGGCGAACTCGGTTTTCAGAAGAGTTTCGACGTCATCATCATGGTCGTGCTCGGCGGCATGGGATCGATCTCGGGCGCCGCGCTCGCGGCCATCATCTTGACGATCTTGCCCGAGGCGCTGCGCGGGTTCGCGGACTATCGCATGGTGCTCTACGCGCTCGCGTTGATCCTGATGATGATTCTGCGTCCACAGGGATTATTCGGCATCCACGAGATTTGGGAGCGCGGCGCCTGGCGCGGTCGCGGCCGCAAACGGCGCGTGGCCGGGGAGGCGCGCGCGTGACAACGAGCGTCCTCGAGGCACGAGATGTTTCGCTCGCGTTCGGCGGCCTGAAGGCGGTCTCGAGTTTTCAACTCGCGCTTGTGCCCGGATCCTTATGCGGTCTCATCGGTCCGAACGGCGCCGGCAAGACGACGGTCTTCAACTTGTTGACCGGCGTCTATCAACCGCAGTCGGGCACGATTCGTCTTCGCGACCGCGTGCTCAATGGGCTCCGGCCCTGGCAAATTGCGCGCGCCGGGTTGTCGCGCACGTTTCAGAACATTCGCTTGTTTCCGAATCTCTCAGTATTCGACAACGTTCGCATCGGCTGTCACCTGCGTGTCACGCATGGCCTCGCGGCGGCGATCGCGCGCTTGCCGAATCACTTTCGCGAGGAACGCGAAATCGCCGGGCGCGCGCAGGCGTTGCTCGAGATTTTCGCGCTCGGTGATCGACGTGACGAACTCGCGCGGCATCTCCCCTATGGCGACCAGCGCCGGCTCGAGATCGCGCGCGCGATTGCGACCGATCCCGTTGTGCTACTACTCGACGAGCCGGCCGCCGGCATGAATCCGCAAGAGAAGCAGTCGCTACGCGAATTGATCCTGCGTATCCGCGATCAGTTCAAGCTGACGATTCTCCTGATCGAACACGACATGGGCGTCGTGATGAACTTGTGCGAGCGCATCACCGTGCTCGATCATGGCGTCATCATCGCCGAAGGGAATCCCGTCGACATTCAGAAAAACCCAAAGGTCATCGAGGCCTACTTGGGCGAAGCCGTGCCGCCGCCACCGACCGGAGAGAAGTAACTTGGCCCTCCTCGAAGTGCGAGATTTGCATGTCAACTACGGCGCGGTCACCGCGCTGCGCGGCATCACCATCGCCGTCGAAGAAGGTCAGATTGCGACCTTGATCGGCTGTAACGGCGCCGGCAAGTCGACGACGCTGCGCACGATCAGCGGCCTCTTGCGCCCGACGCGCGGCGCTGTCACCTTCGATGGCAAACCGATTCATGGGCTTGCGCCACACCTGATTGTGCGACTCGGAATCGCGCAAGCGCCTGAGGGCCGCGGCATCTTCGCGAATATGTCGGTCGACGAAAACCTGAGCCTCGGCGCCTTCGCGCGCAACGACACGCACGCGATCGCCGCGGATCGCGAACGCGCGCTCGAACTCTTCCCGCGCCTGCGCGAGCGGCTCCAACAGAACGCCGGCACACTCTCCGGCGGTGAGCAACAGATGCTGGCGATCGCGCGGGCGCTGCTCGCGCGCCCGCGGCTGTTGTTGCTTGACGAGCCATCGCTCGGGCTTGCGCCGCAGGTCGTGCAGACCATCTTCAAAATCATCCGCGAGATCAATGCGACCGGCACTACGATCTTGCTCGTCGAGCAAAACGCGCACATGGCGCTACAAACCGCCCACCACGGCTACGTCCTCGAAGTCGGCGAGATCGTGATGTCTGACAGCGCCGCCCGCCTCGCCGCGAGCGACGAAGTACGGAAGGCATACTTGGGCGTCGCCTAGAGCGACTCTTGGTTGTTTCGTGGCTTTTCTTGTGTGAACGCACCATGGACAATCTCGCCGTAAGAATGACGAAACCATCCGGAAGAAATGAGGAATCAGATGCACCTACTTCGAGCCTCGTGCCGGTCGCTGCTGCTCGCCGTCGTGGTCGTGAGCTTCGCCGCGGGTTCGGCGGCCGATACACCCATCAACGAACCGTTCTGGGCGACGGCGCCCGACCCCGTGGCATTCAACGCACGGCAGGAAAAGCGTCTCCAGGAAGCCAAGGCGCAGATCGACCAACTGCTCGCGGCGAAAGCGCCGCCTTCGATCGAGAACACGTTGGTCCCTTACGACGACGCGCTGCGGCTCCTCGACATGGCCAGATCCGAATGCCAATTGATTCAAGAAGTGCATCCGGACGCGGCGCTGCGCTCGACCGCCGAGAAGACCAGCCAAGTCCTGTCCGCGTTCGTGACCGACTTGTCGCTGAACCGCAAAGTCTACGACGCGCTCTCGGCGCTCGACATCTCGAAGGCGGACCCAGAAACCAAGTACTACGTCACGAAGACGCTGCGCGATTTCCGGTTGGCGGGCGTGGATAAAGACGACGCCACGCGCGAGCGAATAAAGAAACTGAGCGACGAACTCGTCGAGATCGGCCAACAGTTTTCGCGCAACATTCGCGGTGACAAGCGGACCGTGACCGTCGCTAGCGTCGCGGAGTTGGACGGACTGCCCGCGGACTATATCGCGCGCCACGCGCCCGCTGCGGATGGAACCATCACGCTGACGATGGATTACCCCGATGCGATCCCCGTTTTCAGCTATGCCAAGAACGAGGACCTGCGTCGGCGCATGTACCTGGAGTACAACAACCGCGCGTTTCCGGCCAACATCGACGTGCTCGATCAGATGCGGCAAAAGCGCTATGAGCTGTCGAAGCTTGTCGGGTTCACGAACTGGGCTGACACGATCACGGCGGACAAAATGGTGGGCAGCGCAAAGAACGCGCAGGCCTTCATCGACCGCGTCGTCGCGGCATCGGGCGAGCGCCAGGCGCGTGAGTACAAACAACTGCTCGCACGCAAGCAGCTCGACGTGCCGGGGGCGACAGCCGTCAAAATGTGGGAAAGCAACTATTACTCGGAATTGTTGCGGCGCTCAAACTACAACTTCGACGCCCAGTCCGTGCGGCCCTACTTTCCGTATGCATCCGTGAAGCAGGGCGTGCTCGATATCAGCGCAAAGTTATTCGGGGTCGAGTTCCGGCGGGTTGCGAACGCGTCGGTGTGGCATCCGTCGGTCGAGTGCTACGAGCTCTGGGAGGGCGGCAAGCTCACGGGGCGCTTCTATCTCGACATGCATCCGCGCGACAACAAATACAGTCACGCGGCGCAGTTCGATATTCGCACTGGCGTCACGGGCAAGCAGATTCCGGAAGCGGCGCTCGTCTGCAACTTCCCGGGCGGCGAGGCGGGCGATGCCGGCCTCATGGAACATAGCGAAGTCACGACGTTCTTCCACGAGTTCGGTCACTTGCTGCACACGATGTTCGCGGGGGGTCAGCATTGGGTCGGCGTCGGCGGGATTCGCACGGAGCAAGACTTCGTCGAAGCGCCGTCGCAGATGCTCGAGGAATGGACACGGAACCCGGCCGTACTCGCCACGTTTGCTAAGCACTTTGAAACGGGCGAGCCGATTCCCGCCGCGCTCGTAAAGCAGATGAATCGCGCGAATGATTTTGGCAAGGGGCTCCAGGTGCGCCGTCAGATGGTCTATGCGGGTCTATCGCTCGGCTGCTACAACGCCGATCCCGCGCTGATAGACACAACCACACTCATCGCCACGTTGGTGAAAAGGTATCAGCCTTACCCGTTCGTGGACGGCACGCACATGCAGTGCGCGTTTGGCCACCTCGATGGGTATTCGGCCGTGTACTACACCTACATGTGGTCGCTCGTGATCGCGAAGGACCTGTTCTCGAAATTCGATAACAACGATCTGCTCGCGACCACCGTGGCGACGCGCTACCGCAAGTCCGTGCTCGCGCCAGGCGGCTCGAAGCCAGCAGCCGCGTTGGTCGCGGACTTTCTCGGCCGTCCGTTCAACGAAGAGGCGTGGAAGCACTGGTTGAATTCCGACGAATGAGCCGGCGCCGCGCGTGATGCCCGAGCTGCCGGATCTCACGATCTACATCGAGGCGTTGCGGGCTCGCGTCAGCGGCCAGCGCCTCTTGCGGTTTGAGCCGCGCAACGCATTTCTTGTGCGCACCGTCGAGCCGCCGCCCAGCGCTTGCGAAGGACGAGCGGTCGTCGCGGTTGAACGACTCGGAAAACGCATCGTGTTCGGCTTCGAGGACGACTACTTCGCGGTTTTGCATTTGATGATTGCCGGACGGCTCGCGTGGAAATCGATCGAAACGAAGGTGGCGCGAAACCGCGTGACGTTGGCGGTCTTCGCGTTCGAATCCGGGCAGCTCGTTTTGACGGAAGCGGGATCGAAACGCCGCGCTTCGCTGCACTTCGTGCGCGGGCGCGAAGCGCTCGCGACCCACGATCCGAGCGGACTGGAGATGTTGACCGCCGAGTTGCCGGCGTTTCGTGCGCGGATTCTCGAACGTTCGCACACTTTGAAGCGCGCGCTCACCGACCCGAGCGTCCTCAGCGGTATCGGCAACGCTTACTCGGATGAGATTCTGCATCGCGCACGGCTTTCGCCGGTGAAACGCACGTCGTCGCTCGCGGACGACGAGGTCGAGCGTCTCTTTCACGCGACGCGCGACGTGCTCGCCGAATGGATCGAGCGCTTGCGCAGCAATTGCGGCGCCGGCTTCCCGACCAAAGTCACTGCGTTTCGCGCCGAGATGGCCGTGCACGGTAAATATCGCGAACCCTGCCCAGCGTGCGCAGCGCCGATTCAGCGCATTGTCCACGCCGACAATGAAACCAACTACTGTGCCACGTGCCAAACGCAGGGCGTGCTGCTCAAGGACCGCGCATTGTCGCAGCTCCTCCACGACGACTGGCCGCGGACGATTGAAGAGTGGGAAGCGCTGCGAGGACAATGACGCACTGAGCGTCGTCTGACTATCCGCGACCAGCGTAGATCGAGGTCCGTCGCTGCGAGAAGTCGTGCGACTCAGTGATGGCGAGGATCTGCGCGACAATCTTGGCGCCGCCGGTGGGCGATGGCTCGATGGGATTGGCGTAGTCGTTCGGTGAATCGAAGAGCAGCCGCAAGTCGATGAGCGGCACGCCTTGCCGCGCCGCCGCGCGCGTGATGCGGTCATTGAAAATCGAGAGCGCCGCGATCGCGATGCGCTGCCTTTCGACTTCGGAGTAGTTCGGATCGTAGATCGTGCAGACCATGGTCGGCAACCCCGTGCCGACGACCGCGTCGAGCATGCGACGATAGTTCTGGTCGAACTCCTCCTGAATCCCGGCCAGATCCAGAAACACCTCCGCCGCGTTCTTCGCGGGTCTCGTCAAGACTCCTGATTGTTTGAGCGCATCGTTGCCGCCGACACTCACGACAATGTGCGTCGCGTCTTTCGGCAACTTCGCGAGCTGCCGCGCCACGTCCGTCGTCACATCTCCATCGACCGCCAACTGCGTCGCCTTCGAATCGCTCGGCAACTTCGCGCGCAACTGTTCGATGACGCTCGGTTGGTCGTACACGTAGCGCTTGTTGTCGAAGATGGAATCACCGACCAACACGATGTGTCTTGCCGTCCCGCTCATGGCTGTCGTGCGGGCGTCACACGAGAATGCGAGCGCGCCGCCGATCGTTCCCGCGAAAAGTTGCCGTCGAGTGAGCAAGCGCAACTCCCTTCATCTGGTGATTTGAAACGCGGCGCCACCGACCGGCCCCGTTATTGCCCGGCACGGCCCCGATGACAAGGCCGGGAAGTCACGCCGCCCCGACCGGCGCGCGACTTGTCCCGATATCTTGCTCACCGAGCGAATTTTCCGTTAGCGTCTCCCGGCGTGCTCACCGGCTGACGCAGACCGCCGCGCGCAAAGTTCTTCTAGGAGCGAATTTTCGAAATGGAGATCTTGCGCGAAGGTCGCTGGCGGCTCCTTCTCGTCTGTTGGCTCGGCTGGGTGCTCGACTTTCAGGCGCTGATTCTCTTTCCGATGCTGAAATCGTTGATCGGCGTCGACATCGCGATCAGCGAGAGCGACTACTCGTGGATCAGCGGATTGAGTCTCGCCGCCACCGGAGTCGGCGGCGTTGCGATCGGACGATTCGCGGATCGCGTCGGTCGCCGACCCGCGTTCGTGCTGGCGGTCGCCTCGTACTCGCTCGGCAGCTTACTCACGGCATGCGCGACCGACTATTGGTCGCTGCTCTTGGCGCGCATCTTTACGGGACTCGGGGTCGGCGGCGAGTGGGGTGTCGGCCACGCGATCGTCGCCGAAAGCGTGCCGGCTCGCATGCGGGGACGCGCGGCCGGCATCTTGCAAGCCGGCAGTCCCGTCGCGATGGCGCTCGGCGCGCTCCTCAGCGGCTACGCCTCTGAGCACATCGGTTGGCGCGGTTGCTTCTGTGTCGCGAGCAGCGCCATCTTGTTGACGCCGTTCGCTTGGTTCTTGATTCCGGAAACGCGCAACGCGACTGCCGACGACGCGCCGCGCCCGACTACGTCAGCGCTCGAGCTCGTACGCCCGCCGCTCCTGCGATCGTCGGTCGTCGTATTCGCGCTTCTCACGCTGAATATGGCCGGCTTCTGGTGCACGTACAATTTTCTCTACTCGTATCTCGCCACGAGCCTCGGGCAAAGTCTGCGCGAGATCACGCACATCCAGTGGGTGATCTCGTGCGGACATCTCATCGGCAATCTCTCGTTCGGATATTTCGCGGACCGCTTCTCGCGACGCGCCGTGTTTGCGACCTACGCGTTCGCCTATGCCGCGGGTACGCTCGGAATTGCGCTGGGGTTTCACGCGCTTTCGCAAACGCTCGCGCTCTTTGTCGGCGTCATCGCGGTCGTCGGTCTCGGTTCCGGCAATTGGTCGTGCTTCGGCGCGCTGTTCGCGGACCTGTTCCCGGCGCGCGTGCGCGGCACGGCATCGTCGGGTTTTTACAATATCTCGCGCAGCGTCCAATTGGTCGCGTTTCAAGTCGTGTTGTTCGTGAGCGCCACGGCCGGCATCCCGAACGGCCAAGCGGGACTCTACCTCGGCGCGGGCGCGAGTTTCCTGGCGGCGCTGGTCGCGCGGGCACTGCCCGCGAAGTAGTGGGTCCCGCCGCGAGCTGACACTCGCGATCGGGGCGCGTATACTCCGCGCCATGCGACGAATGACTGTCACGCTAACAATCGCGGGCTGCGCGCTGACTCTGCTGCTCTGCGCGAGCCGACCAGAAGAGCCGTCGCGCGCGCAACAGTTGCTCGCCGCGGCGCGCGCGGCGATCGGCAAACAAAAAAACTATGCGTTCGAATGGCGCTGCGATATCGGGCTCTCCGATTCCGCTGATCACGCAATCGATTTCGTCGCGTTTCTCCAGGCGCAAAACGCGCGCGTGTACGACGAGCTGCTCGCGATCCCAGATCTCGAGCTTTATCGCCTCGGCGAGCGCGGCGCGCTGCGCGGGCTCCACGGTTGGCAGAGCATCGAATCGCATTACGTCGGCAAGTATGTCGCGATGTTGATGCCGAGCCCGGAGGCGATTTTGGCAGAAGCAGCGCGCGAGACGGGGCATGAAATCGCTGCGAAAAATCCGCCACTGACGGAAGTTTCGGTGGCACTCGCTAAGCGCGTCGCGACCAAGTATTGGGAGCGCGTCGTCCAGTCGCGCGCGCTTGCGGGACCCGGCGAAGATATCCCGAAGTTTCTCGCGCGCATCGACGGCACGCGCGTCGAGGGTCGCACGCTCGTGAGCATCGACACCGGCACCGGCGAGCCGCGCGAAATTGTCGTGCTGCTTGCCGTCGGATTGACCGGCGACCACGGCGACAAGAAACGCCTCGACGAGCAAGAGCATCTCGTCGTGCGAAGCGCCTATCTCATCAGCGAAATCGGCAAGGTCGCGCCGATCACCGTGCCGGAGCCGGCGCAGCGATTCCTTCGCAAGCCGTGAGGCGACGATTTTTCAGAACTGTGCCGCCCAATCCTGCGCTGTTTGCAGCGGATCCTTGCCAAAGCGATTGCGGCCCTTTGTGCCGGGGACAAAACCCTGTATCACGAACGAGGCAAGTCCACCGAGGTACGGGATCGCGTTTATGAGAATGCACCAGGCGGACTGATTCAGATCGTGCCATCGCTTCGCCTGCACCGCGAGACTCGACCACACCGCTGCACCGCCCAAAACAAGGAAGACCACGACACCGAGAGACTTCGTCGATTTCACCCTGTCGAAGCCTGTTGAGCCTTCGCCCAGCAGCACTAGCAAGACGCCCAACCCCATCCACGTTGCCATATTCAACAGCCATCCAATCCAGTACCACTTCCGCGATATTCGGCCACTAAAGGAAAACAAAACCCAGGTCCAACGCATAGTCTCACTGCTCCTCTTCACCCGCTTCCGGGTGCAAGTGCCGCCAATAGCCGTCGTCGCCTTTTAAGTGGCGATCGAACCAGGCGATGATTGTTTGAATGAAGAGGACGCGCTTCGGGTAGTCGAGAATCCAGTGGTTGTCCCCCAGGAACTGCACGTATTCGACCGGCCGCTCGAGCAACTTGAGCGCCGCGTAAAGTTGATCGCTCTCGCCTTTCGGCACGTTCGTGTCGCCCGTGCCGTGGAGGAGTAGGAGCGGCGTACGAATCTTGTCGGCGTGAAAGAGCGCACTTTGTTCGATGTACAAGTCGCGCGCGTTCCACGGAAAACTATTCGCGCTGGCGATCGCGCTGTACTGGAAACCCCACCACCCTTCGCCCCAATAACTCGCAAGCGAACTGATTCCGGCGTGCGAGATCGCGCCTGCAAACAAATCGGTCTTCGTCGTGAGCAGCATGGTCATGAACCCGCCGTACGACGCGCCGATGCAGCCGACGCGTTTCGCATCCACGTAGTCGTGCGTCGCGAGGAACTTCTCCGTGCTCTCGATGATCTCGCCCGCGACGGTGCGACCCCAGTTGTTGACGTGTTGCGCCGCGAAGTCTTGGCCAAAACCGATGGCGCCGCGCGGCTCGAGCGTCAGCACGACGTATCCGTGCGCCACCCATAACTCGCGCGGGTAGCGGCCGCCGAAGACGCGCGTCGTGGGAAACGTGCCACCGTAGTAGAAAACGATGAGCGGGTACTTCCGCGCCGCGTCGAAGCCCGGCGGGAAGTAAATGCTCGCAGTCATGCGGAGTCCGTCTTTGAGGTCGACCGCCCAATCCTTATGCGTGCCCGGGATGATGTGTCGGTAGCGATCCGCTTCGGGCGCGGTAATCAGGCGCGGCTGCTCGAGCGCCTCGAGGTCCTGCGCGAGCACGCGCGGGTTCAGAAATGGCGACGAGCCGTAGAAAACGAGCTCGAGCGCGTGGCGCGCGAGGCTCATGCCGTCGACGACTTCGACGCCGCTTGGAATCACCGTGTACTCACGGCGATCGACGTCGTAGCGATAAAGTCGCACGCGATCGCCGTCGGTCGCGCGCAGATAAATATTGCCGTCTACCTGCGACCACACCGCGTCGTCGATCGACGGCGCGAATTCTCGCGACCACGATTCCGCGGCGCCAGTCGCGAGTTCGAGCACATAGGCCTCCGACTCATAGTCGTTGGGTATCTGCTCGGCACTCGCAAGATTCAACCCTTTGCCGCCAAACTCCGAAGGTCCGGCGAGTACGAGCGCGCGTTCACCGCTCGGGTCGTAGCTCACGGCCTTGAGCGCCGAGAGCGTCGCAATTTTGCGCGCGACCAGCGTCGCGAACTCGAGTTCGTACAACTCGTCGTGCTCATACGGGCGCACGGCGTCGAAGATCGTGCGCGTGAACAGAAGTCGAGAGCTGTCGGGGCTTACATCTTGCAGCGTCGTCGAGATCGCGCCGGCCGTGAGACGCCGGCGCGTGCCGTCGGCGACGACGAGCTGATAGAGATAGCTTTCATCGCGCCACGAGCTCCATTGATCTTGCAAGCCATCGAGCCGCTTGACGCCTTTTGTGTTCGGCGGCTCGGGATCCGTGACGCTGTAGATGATGCTCTTGCCGTCCGGGCACCACTCGAAGGCGCCGAAGTGTTCGACCGCTTCGAGCACCGGTTTCATGCCGCCCGCGGCGAAGTCGCCGACCCACAAAGTCGCTCGACCTTCTTTCCGCGTCACGTAACCGTAACGCGCCGCGCTTTCCTCGGGCGCCCACGCGAAACCGCTCAAGCCACCTTCCCCACGCAGCGTCATCAGTAGCTGCCCCGTGGAGGTCGCGCGCAGCTCGATCCACTCGACGGCTTGATCGCCCGGCGCGTCCGGCTGTCGCAGGCGAATGGCCACGGCTTCGCCATCTGGCGAGGTCGCGACACCGGCGATGAACGCGCTATCGAGGAGATCTCCGACGCGCATGCGGTGTCGGGTCGATGTGCCCACTCGCACGGCGACGCCAGCGTCGTCCGGTTCGGTCTTGAGTTCGACTTCGACCTTCCACTCGGCGGCGCCTTGCGGATCGTAAATGGCTTGCAGCACGAGCAGATGTTTGCCGGGTGTCAGTTTCAGTTTGCCACTCGCGTCTTGCGCCGCGGGCTTCTCATCCGCCGGCTTCTCCTCGACTGGTTTCGGATCGTTCGCGGCTGCGCGCGGTGCGGCAATTTCCTTCTTCAGCACTTCTTCGCCATCGAGAAACGCGCGCACGAGATGACCCGACTTCACGACAAGCGTGCGCTTGGCGAAGAGGTCGGACTCGAGATACGTCGCGAGCAACACGATTTCCGGCGTACCGTTTCCGCCCGCCGGAGCGGGCGTCGGCGTGAACGTCAGCGTGCCGCCGGGCGCGGCCAATTCCGCCCAAACGAGCGGCGCGGAGGCCGGCAAGGTCAGCGACTTGCCGGCTTCCGGCCACAGTTTCTTGAAATCGAGCGGCGTCACATCCAAGAGCGCCTTGAGTTCGAGCCGCTTGCGTTTCTCCTCGGCGAAAGCTGGCATCGGAAAATCCACCGGCCCGGCCATGAGCCACGCCTCGATCGGACTCGGCGGCACGGCGGGCTTCGCAGGCGGAGGAGTCTCCGGAGTCTGCGCCGCGGCGGACCGCAGCGAAATACCTGCGAGCGCGCAGATCATCGCGATGACGACCACGGCACGGCGCCGCGCACCCAGCGAGCTTTCTTGCATCCTGTTACCCTTTTTTTTCAACGCAGCGACGTTTTCGCGTCACCGGCAATCAATCCCCAAGTTTTTGAACCGCCACAATCGTGTCGACGCCGAGCGCCGAGTTTGTCGGTGCCGAAAACCAACTTCGGGTCGTCGGTATTCGCATCCCGCACAACTCGGTCTCACCGGTGAACGACAGCACTTCACTCGTCGTCGAATCGGCGGATGCGAAGAACCGACCGCCGCGCAGCGCGCCGGTCTCGGCGTCGAGTAGAAAGACCCAGCGTTCGCGCGCCGCAACGGAGTCATCGCGGAGCTCGATTGCGTCGACGTCGTGCCCCGCAAAGCGTTCGCGGGTGACCTCGTGCGCCACACGCCACGCGCCGGCGCGCAAATTCATCGGTAGGCCGATGAGCTGCAGATAGTAGCGGCTGCGTGCGGCCAGGCGCTCGGGCGTCAGACCGATGCGGGCAAATTCGACGCGCTCCGCTTCGCTATCGTCGTTCGACGACGCCGAGGCGCCGTGCGCCGACATGTCGCGCGTTCCACCTTCTCGTTCGCGCAACCGCGCTCCCAGCTTGCCGGCCTTGCGAAAAATCACGACCGGCACATCGTCGACGACCGTTAAGCAATGAAAATCGCCGGAACGATTATTGACGATCACCGTCGTGTGGCGCACTCCGGCAAGTCGCTGTTCCTCCAGCTCGAGGCGAAAAATCGCACGCGGCCAGTTTCCGTGCGGATCGTAATGCCGCACACATCGATCGAGGAGTTCGTCCGCCGTGCGCTGCACCGGCAACGCAGCCGTTGCGACCGTGCTAATTGGCGCGCTCGGCTTCACCGCCACCGTGCGACATCCGCCGCCCACGACCAGCAGCAGCAGCGCCGCAACCAGCCACGGCGCTCTCACTCTTTATGCTCCGGCGGCCAAAATTTCCGCAGGCCCGTGATTGGCAGCGCGTAACCGATGTCGGATGCGATCGAATCGCTGCCCGGTAAGCGCTGCACGGCGGTGACGATGCCGACGACGCGCCCGTCGAGATCGAGCACGGGGCCACCGCTATTCCCGGGATAAACCGCGGCTTGCACTTGGAAGTAATCGCGCGCCTGCACGCGGCTGACGATGCCGGAAAACACGGACGCGTTGTAGACCGACACATCTTGAATCAACGCCTCACCGAGCGGAAAGCCGAAGAGCCGCACTTCGCTGCCTTCCGCCGGCACAGTGCGTTCGACCGTGAAATCCTTGATGAACGGCATGTCCGCCGGCGGTTGAATCCGCAACACCGCGAAATCGTCAGGCCCTTCGAAACTCAGGGACTCCAGCTCCGCGCGATGACGAATTCCGTCGCCGGAAAAGATCACGTTCAACACCGACGCCAACTCAAGGCGTTTGCCATCGTGCTCGCGCTCTTCCTCGTCCTGCGCCGTCATCACGACATGCGCGTTCGTGATGATGTGACCGTCGGCCGAGACGCAGAAACCCGAGCCGCTCTCGCGTTGCTGCGTCACGAGTTCGGCATCTTCCGCGAGCACCACTTCGCGCAAGTGGAGGCCATCGACCGGATTCAAATGCAAATAACGCGCGCTGCCGGCTTCTCGATAGACCGTGAGCTTCTCGACATAGACAACGGCGCGCAACACGGCGCGTAATCGCTCGCGACGCGACTGCTCCTCGTTCTCGAGGTTGATGGGATTGTAAAGCTCGAGGCGCCGCGTCGTATCCGCAAGCTCGTCGCGCACTTTGCCGAGTTCCTGTTGCGAATGCTCGCCGCTCGACTCGAGCGCGTTGAGTCGCCCGACAAGTCGATCGCGCTCGCCTTCGAGCTCGCGCCGATTTTGCTCGCGCGCGAGTTGCTCCGTCTTGAGCTTCTCAGCGGCCTCGGCGAGTTGTCGCGAGTGCAGGCCGATGAGATCGGTGAGCTGCGCGACTTTCTCGTCGTGCGTCGCGAGCAGGTAGTAGTAGCCCACGAGCGACGCGAGCGCGATGCACGCGATCAGACCATAAACCTTAAGCGCCGAGCGGCGATTCAATTCGCCCGCTTCGAGCCCGCCCGTCTCCGGCAAACCGAGCGCGCGCTTGAGCCGCATGACGGTCGTGCGGCTCATTTCGGCGCTCTGCGTGCCCGGCGTCGAGCTTGCACTAGTCAGACGCAACTCTTGCGTTCGACTCATGTCATGCTCCGACACGACGAGAAAACGCGCGCCGCGGCCGCGGCCGAGTTGGACGAGGTCGCCGAGTTTGAGCACGCGGCGCTCGACTTCGTGGTTGTTGACGAGCGTGCCGTTCTTGCTCTTGAGATCCTCGATGTATAACCGGTCATTGTCGTATCCAATGCGCGCGTGAAACGACGACGTAAATGGATATTGTTCCGGCTCGAGCACAATGTGGTTCGATGGATCACGGCCGAACGTGAGTCCGTCGTCTGGTACTTCGAGTGTCTCCGGAAGCCCAGGCCCGTTGAGGTTTTTCAAGCGGAGCGTTTTCCGCTCATCTGAACCATCTGACATGACGGCAAACCTCAATCCTGGAATGGAGCAAAGACACGCCGCATTCTCTGTGTCTGACACGCGGCAAGTCAAGCACCTGAAAGCGTGAAGAGAAGCGAAGTCGGGGTTATGCTGTCGCGAGTCGTGGTTCCGCGGGGGGCGGGCCGGGCGCGGCCCGCGGCGAGTTTGCGCAACCATTAATAAAGCAAGCAAACGAGCGAGTCCGCACCCAAGCGAGTAAGTGAGCGGCGAGTGGCAGAGTCCCCTCCTGAGAGTTTGAAGCAGCTCTGGTTGCCGGCAGTCTTGTTGCCGGGTGAGACCGCGGCGCGCGCGAGCTGTTTACGCGAGCTCGCCGAGTACACCGGCAAATCGCCTGACGCAGTGCTCAGGCTTTGCCAAGTCGCCGTCGAGGAGCAACGGCGCAACTGGTACGACAAGGATCGTCGGCGCGCCGAAGACTTGATCGAGTTCTATAACAGCTGCGAAGCGTACATTTACGAACTCTTGTGGTGGCATGCGCTCGAGCAGGGCGAAGCGCCGGCGTGGAACGCGCGCTTGCTGCTGCTCGCGCGTGCGCACGGCGCGAGGCGCTATCTCGATTTCGGCGGCGGCGTCGGTACAAACGGGATCTTGCTCGCCCGCGAAGGTCTCGATGTGACGGTGGCCGATGTGTCGGACGTGCTGCAGCGATTCGCGCGTTGGCGTTTCGAGCGCCGCGGGCTGCACGCGAATTTTGTCGACCTCAAGACGACCTCGCTTGAGCCGGCTCGCTACGATCTGGTCTCCGCGGTCGATGTGCTCGAACACGTCGCGGACCCCATCGTGACGCTCAGGACTTTGCACGAGACGCTCGCGCCCGGCGGTCTCCTCGTCTTCGATCTCATCGCATCGAAAGCCGACAGCGATCGACCGTTTCATTTATTGCGCAGTAAGTATCCGATTCGCGCGAGCGTGCGCGGGCTCGGTTTCGAGTTCGTCGAGAAGTTTCAAAAGTACGTCGTGTATCGCAAAGTCGCGCGCTCGGCCGCGCAGAGCGCGCTCGTCCGCCGCTGGGATACGTTGCGCTGGCGGCTGTACTATCTCGCTCACGGTCAGTGGCCGGCGGCGCAGAGCGCGATCGCTAAAACGTAGCGCATCGCGCCCCCTCCGCGGTCGCTCCGGCACGTATCAGGGACAACTCATGAAATTCACGCACGAGAGCACACCTGGCGTCGGGTCAGCGCCGCAGGAAAGATAAGGCGCCGGTGGAAGCGTGCCACTTTGGAACAGCGCAGTCAGCAAGTAGACCGCGTCCGCGACGTTGATCGAGCCGTCGTCGTTGACATCGATCGCCGACTGGCACGTCGTCGGGTACCCGGTGAACAAGTACAAGAGCACGGCGACGGCATCCGCCAGATTGAAAGATCCGTCGTCGTTCGCGTCGCCGCGCTTAAAGGTCTCGGTGCCCTGCCCGAGGATCCAGTCGCGCACGAGCGCTTGTTGCACGAGCGGCATGACGAGTCCGGGCCGCATTCGCACGCCGATTTGCGGCACCGCGCAGTTGATCTTCTCGAACAAGAAACTCGTGTCCAAACTGCCGGGATCGACGTAGTACAGCATCGGCGCGGTCGCGCGCTGAATGCCGACGAGGTTGGCTTCGCTATTGGACTCGAGGTCGGGCGGATATCCGGCCGGGTGATGACAGCCCGTACAGGTCGAATTCCAGATCGGTTGAATCTGCGCCAAGTAGTCGATGCTCGGCTGGAAAGGGATCCCGCTCAAGTCGTCGCACCCGGCGCCGCCAACGATCAGACCGAGCTGATAGTCGCGGATCACGAGCGCGCTATCGGCGACGAGATTCGTCGCGGCCGTCGCCAAGTAAGTCGCGCTACCGGTGTCGGCCACCACGTCGAAGTAAAAAGTCGCGCCCGCCGTACCGGTGCGAATCGGCACGTAGTAGTAGCCGAGCGCATCCGACTCGACGCGAAACGGCACGCCGGTCGGCGTGAGCCCCGATAGCGGCAAATAGTCGCGGCCACCCGCGACCGAGTACCACGTGGTCGGACCGCCGCGCGCAACGCCGAGGTCGACCTCGGCCGCGTCGCCGAACGAATCGCGCACGCGTCCGCGCACGGCCGTGTTCGAAAGGTGCAGTTGCAGATTCAGCGACTGCGCGCCCGGCACTACCGGGACACCGCGGAACAAAGGCTGCATGCCATCGGCCGTCGGCTCGCCGGCCGAAATGACGACGGCCGATCCCGTCAGCGCAAGACTCAAAGTGCCGACTGGAATCACGCCACCCGACGGGACGCTCAGCGCGTTGCCCGCCGCGCCGCCACCACCCGCGAAACTCACGGGCGTCAGTCCGTCTTGTTGGTAAAACCGCAGTTCGGTCGCCACGGGCAGCGGCAGCCCGCTGAGATTGCGTCCATCGTAGAGTTGGCCGGACAACGCGATGCTCGTGTTTGCCACTACCGTCACGCTGATCGGTGTCGCGGAAGTCTGCAGCCCGCTGTTATCGGTGACCGTCAAACCGACGGCGTACACACCGGGCGCCGTGTACGTATGCGCCGGCGCCGTAGCGGTCGATGTCGAGCCGTCACCGAATTGCCAAAGACGACCGACAATCACACCATCCGGATCCGTCGACAAATCGTTGAAGGACATTGTGAATGGTGCTGGTCCCGTCGCGGAAGTCGGCGCGAAGCTGAACGACGCAATCGGCGGCATCCCGCCCACGGCGCGAATGCGACGAATCAAACGCGTCGAATCGACTTGACCGGTGAGGTATAGCGCACCGTCCGGACCAAACGTCATATCGATGCCTTCGCCACCGGAGAGGAAGTAGCCGCCGCCATCCATCGGCACGGCCGTGTCGAGATTCGGTCCCGTCAGCTCAAAGCGCCGCACGCCGGTGTCGAACGAGGCGCCACCCGACCACTGCGATAAGTACAAGACGGGATTCCCGCCGTTCGAGAATGGACCGGAAGTCGCAATCGCGATCCCGACGAGCGACGGGTCCGGCGAGCCGAGAATGCGGTGATTCGGGTCCGGCACCGAAGTGAAACTGCTACCCGTGCCCCAATCCCCATCCGAGCCGCGCTGCACCCACGAGAAGCGATCGATGAAATCGCCGTTCTCCGACACGTAGACGACATTCGGAACGGGCGCCTGCGGGTGAAACACCATGCGGAACGGATTGCGAAAACCCGTCGCCCACACGCGCGAGCGCACGGAATTCGGATTGCCGTCGTAGAACGGGTTGTCGGCGAGACCTTGGCCATTGAGTTTGTTGACGCGCAGCAGTTTGCCTTCGTAATAGTCTGGGTTCGGACAGCGCACAATGCGCTCCGAAAGCTCAATCCCGTCGTCGCCGAGCGAAATGTAAATGCTGTTCGGGTCGTTCGGATGAAACTCGATATCGCCCGCTTTGTGAAACGCCCACAGGCGCGGCAGCCCGCTGAGCAAAACCAACGTGCTACCCGCGACCATCGCGTTGTAGGTCGAGTCCGCCGTCACTCGCACGAGCCGTTGATCGGTCGACGTCGTGTAGAAGAGATAAAGAAAGCGATTCGTCGCAAAGGCCGGGTCGAGCACGAGGCCGAGCAGCCCGCTCTCCATCTCTGTGTCGACGATCGCCGAGGAGTCGGCAAACACGGTGGAAGGCAAGTACCCGCCACTACCGTCCGGTTGGTAAACGCGGACGAAGCCGTTCTTCTGACCTATGTACATGCGACCCGCGGGACCGAACTCGAGCGAGAGCGCCATGCCGACGCCGTCGGTGTATTCGATTGTGTCGAGCGCAAAACCGCTTGGTAGCCCGCCCTGCGCAGCCGCGGGGCCGGCCCTGCCGACGACGAATGCGAGGACAAGGGCGAGCCATGGCAACGAACGAATCTGGATGGAGTGAAACATCGAAACCTTCGGTGGGGAAGCCGCGTGAGTACGCGGCGGAGTTGGTGGCCTACTGGAGCAGAATCATACTCAAAGCGAGACCGATCAGCCACCCTTCGCCCAAACTCGGCGGCGGCGGAAGCGCGACTTGCAGAACGGTCTCTAGTGTTCCGCGGTTTGTCAGCAGCTCGATGCCAAGCTGCCGGACGATTGTCGAATCTCAATCGCCGAGTAGATTTCCACTTATTCGCGATATAGTCACGACGCCAACTCGGCGTGACTGGCAAGCGCGGCGAACCCTGTGAGCGACCGGATTGAGTGGTTAAGATCGGCGCCGGCTGAACGACGATTCGCCAAATTCTCGCGGGCTCATTTCAAGGGAAGAATTCACATGAGCACTCTAGTGCGGTTCACGCGATGGCATCGGCTACGGACTCTGCGAGTGATGGCGGGCGTCGCGCTCTGCGTCGCGTTGGATTCGACGCGCGTCGGTGCTCAGCAGATGCTGCCAGACTTCCAGGACAGCATCGTGTTCAGCGGACTCAATCAACCGACCGCGATCGAGTTCGCCGCCGACGGTCGAGTCTTCGTCGCCGAGAAGAGTGGACTGATTCGGATTTACAGCAGTCTATCGGATCCGACTCCGGCGACTTTTGCGGACCTGCGCCCGCGGGTGCACAATTTTTGGGATCGCGGCATGCTCGGGTTCGCGTTGCATCCGAACTTTCCGGCGGATCCGTATGTCTACGTGCTCTATACGATGGATGCGCCGATCGGCGGCACTCCGCCCGTCTTCTTCGACGACTGCGGCGACCCGACCGGCGTCGGCTGCACGGTCGGAGCACGGCTCTCGCGGTTGACCGCGAGCGGCGATGTGATGTCCGGCGTCGAGTTCGTGATGATCGAAAATTGGTGCCAGCAGTTTCCGAGTCACTCGATCGGTGCACTCGAGTTTGGGCCCGATGGGGCGCTTTACCTCACCAGCGGCGACGGCGCGAGTTTCAACTACGTCGATTATGGTCAAGGCGGCAATCCCTGCGCCGACCCCACGCTCGAAGGGGGCGCGGTGCGCAGCCAAGATTTGCGCTCGACGGCGGACCCGCTTGGCTACGACGGCACGCTCTTGCGCCTCGATCCAATCACGGGGGCGGCGATGCCCGACAATCCACTCGTCGGCGGCACGAGTTCGATCGACGATCGCATCATCGCGTATGGATTGCGCAATCCGTATCGATTCACGGTTCACCCGCTCACGGGCGAAGTGTGGATCGGCGATGTGGGTTGGGGCTCTTACGAGGAAATCAATCGCGTCGTCGATCCGGTCGACGCCGTGATCGAGAATTTCGGTTGGCCGTGCTACGAAGGTCCGTTTACCCAGGGCGGCTACGATGGCGCGAACTTACCGCTGTGCGAAACGCTGTACGGCATGCCCGGCGCCGCGACCGCACCGTTCTTTGCGTACGCGCACGGCACGCCGGTAGCGCCCGGGCCGTGCGGAGCCGGCTCGTCGGCCATTGCGGGTCTCGAGATCTACAACGGCGGCTCTTATCCCGCGAGCTACGACGGCGCGCTCTTCTTTTGCGACTACGCGCGCCAGTGCATTTGGGTCATGTATGAGGGCGTCAGCGGCTTGCCCGATCCGACGTCGCGCGTGACATTCGTCGGCGCGGCCGGCGCCGTCGTCGACTTGCAATGCGGTCCGGGCGGCGATCTTTTCTACGCCCGCATCGATTCGGGCACCGTGCATCGCGTGCAGCACTTCTCGCAAAATGAGCCGCCGATCGCCGTGCTCGAAGTCAGCCCGACGAGCGGACCCGCGCCGTTGCTCGTCAACTTCGATGCGACGCTCTCCTACGATCCGGATTTGAGCGGCGCGCTTACGTTTGCGTGGGATCTCGACGGCGACACGCAGTTCGACGACGGCGTGGGCGCAACGATCACGCACACCTATGGCGTTTCCGGGAGCTACTTGGCGCGCGTGCGCGTGACCGATCCGGAAAGTGGTGAGGGCTTCGCGAGCGCGCTGATCACGGTGGATAACTCACCGCCGCTCGTGACGATTCTGGCGCCGAGCGCGGCCGTGACCTGGCGAGTCGGCGAAAACATCCCGTTTAACGGTTTCGCGGTCGATCTCGAAGATGGCCCGCTTCCGGCGAGCGCGCTCTCGTGGCGCGTCATTCTGCATCACTGTCACCATGACGATCCGCTCGATTGCCATGAACACACGGTGATCGACTACCCAGGAGTCACGAGCGGCAGTCAAGCCGGGCCGGATCACGAGTATCCGTCGTACCTCGAATTCCGTTTGACCGCGACCGATAGCGGACTCGGCGACTGGTGGAATCCGGCATGGGCATATCGGCGTCGCATCAGCATCGACGCGACGACCGTCGGCGAGAATTTGTCGAACTTTGTCTGTTTGGTTCGCATCGACGCTGCGCAGATCGACACGAGCGCGTTCGCGCCAAGCGGCGCCGACCTGCGTTTCGTCGCGGCGGACGGCAGTAGTCTTCCTTACGAAATCGATAACTGGGCGCCGA
The DNA here is from genome assembly GCA_046154185.1 of Planctomycetota bacterium. Classification (GTDB taxonomy): domain Bacteria; phylum Planctomycetota; class UBA8108; order UBA1146; family JAJFFE01; genus JBJXGE01. The sequence goes on along the minus strand of JBJXGE010000049.1, from coordinate 28,319 downwards.
GCGGCGTGTCGACGGTGTGGGTGAAGGTCCCCTTCATCGAAGCGGGCAGCGGCTCGGTGTTCTGCTGGATGTACTACGGCAACCCGGCGGCCCCAGCGGCGCAACAAGCGGCGCTCGTTTGGAGCGACTACGTCGGAGTGTGGCATTGTTCGAACTTCAACGACTCATCACCGCACGCCAATCACGGCACGAATAGCGGCACGACCTCGACGACCGGTGTGATCGGCGGGGCGCGACAGTTTGATGGCTTAGACGACTTCATCGCTTGTGGCAGCGGCGCGAGTCTCGCGGTCAATGGCGCGCTCACGCAAGAAGCGTGGATCCGGAATGACAATCCCGGCGACCCGGAATACGCGCGCATCATTTCAAAGAAGAGTGCCTGGGATGCGGGAGCGGGATACGAGCTCGAGTACAACGCCGATCTCAATCTGCTGACCGGACTCGGCAGCGGCAGCGACTACGGGCGCGCCGAAGGCGCTGATTTGGACACCGCGTGGCATCACGTTGCAGTGACATTTGCGGGCAGCGTCGCGCGACTCTACATCGATGGAGTCGACGTCACGAATGATGGCACCGTGTCGCCGCTCGTTGCCGGCGGCGAGGCGCTCACGATCGGCCGCCATAGCGGCGGTGGAGCGCATTTTGATGGCGCGATCGACGAAGTGCGGCTCGCGCCCGTCGCGCGCTCGGGCGAGTGGATCGCCGCCGAACTGTTATCGATGACGGGCGCGCTCGTAACGATCGGGCCGCAACAGTCACCGAGTCCCCTGAGCACGACGGCGAGCGTGATCATTCAACCGGAGGTTGTAACGCTCACGTTCGCGACGAGCCCGACCGGTCTCGACGTCACCGTCTACGGCGACGCGGAAGCGGCGCCGTTCGACCGCGAAGTGATCATCGGCGCAACGGTCTCGATCGCGGCGCCGTCACCGCAACTCGTCGGCGGCGAAAGCTACACGTTCAGTATGTGGTCCGATGGCGGTGCGATCAGTCACGAAGTGATCGCGAGCGAAACGCCGACGACGTACACGGCCTTCTTCAACGGCGCGAGCGCGGGACCATTTATCCGGGGCGATGCGAATCTCGACGGCCTGATCAACATCGCGGACGCGATCGCGATGTTGAACTACCTCTTCGCGGGCGGCGCGGCGAATTGCTTGGATGCCGTCGATGCCAACGACGACGGCGCCGTCAACGTCGCGGATGCGATCTTCTTATTGTCCTACCAGTTCGAATCCGGCGCGACTCCGCCACCGCCCTTCGGCGCCGTGCCAGCAGGCTGCGGCGCGGATCCGACGGCGGACGCGGGTGGCATCGATCTCGGCTGCTTCGGCGCGAGCGCGGGGTGTCCATAAACCAGCGATGAGCGCGGGTTAGACGCCCGCGCTCTCACTAGAAACGACTGTGGTTTATTGGAGCAGCTGGGGCTCTTTTGTATGCAGAGTGGATCGAGTCGCTTTGCGGAAAAATGGTTAACGCATGGAATAGGCTCAGTCGATCGTTGGTGCAGCGTTTGGTTCAGCCGCGACCGCCTTTAGAAACAGGGACTCTGTGGCGTAGTCGATCACGGCCGCATGAGCGTCAAACACGTCCGCCCCGAGGATGACATCGACCTCGGCCGACCCGTTCGCTCTGAGCGGGGCGTTCACGTGCTCGAAGTCCAGCCCGGCCGGGCCCGCCAGCCGTGGGATCAGCGACCCGAGCTGCAAGACCGCCCCCTCGACCCGATACTGATCAAGGGCGCCGCCTGCCCCGCCCGCCTCGCGGTTCATCCATTCCGAGCGGAGGCCGACGGCCTGAACCACTGACATAGCGACTACGGTGATAGCGGCCCCGGTGTCCACCAACACCTCCACCGGGCGACCGTTGAGCGTGCCGTCCGTGTGGAAATGACCCACGACGCTGCGTCTGAGCGGTACGCGCACATAGCCATGGGCCGCCAGGAAATCGGTCAACTCACTCACTTACTCTACCCTCCGCGGTTGAACGGCTGGAAAGGTCTGCACTATTCGACGCATAGTGCGGCACCCTACCTCGACGGCCCCCGGCGGCGCGGATGGCGCGCGCGGCTCGGCGGACCCGCGCGGCGAATCGGACCAAACGCGTGGCCGGTCGACGGCTCGCGCGGGCCGGAGCTCGGCGCTTGCCGGCGCGTCGCGGGCGCGGACTCGCGCGCGGCGCGCCGTTCGGCGTTGGCTTTCGCGCGCGCGCGCTCGTCCGCCTTGCGTGCGCGAATCTCCGCGATGCGCTGCGCGTGCGGCACTTCGAGCTTGGATTCCGCGCGCTCTTTATAGTTGAAGTCCGGCACGGTAATACGCGGTAGGCGTTTACCGAGGACGCGCTCGATACTGCGAAGCTCAGCTTCTTCTTGCGGCGACACGAATGTAAACGCATCGCCCGTCAGCTCCGCGCGCGCGGTACGACCGACCCGATGGATATAGTCTTCGGGCGCCTTCGGCACATCGAAGTTCACGACGTGTCCGAGCGCTTCTACGTCGATGCCGCGCGCCGCAATGTCGGTCGCCACAAGTACGCGAAACTTACCGCTCTTGAAACCGGCGAGCGCCTCGGTGCGCTGTTGCTGTGATCGATTGCCGTGGATGCGCGTGGCCTTGATTCCCTCGCGCACCAAGAATAGCGCGAGTCGATCGGCGCGGTGTTTCGTGCGCGTGAAGACGAGCGCGTCGTTCATCGCGCCGCGCTTCAACAAGTCGACGAGGAGCGACGACTTCAACTCCTGCGGCACCGGATACACGGCCTGCGTGATGCCAACCGCCGGCGTCGATTGCCGGCCGATATTGATCGTCGCGGGCGAGCTGAGCATTTCACGCGTCAACGCGGCGATCGGCGCGGGCATTGTCGCGCTGAAAAACAGCGTCTGTCGCCGCGCCGGAATGTGACGCAGAATGCGGTGGATCTCCGGCAAGAAGCCCATGTCGAGCATGCGATCGGCTTCGTCGAGCACCAGATATTCGAGCCCGGCGAGCTTTGCGTGCGGATAACGGAAGTGATCGAGGAGACGACCGGGCGTGGCGATGATCACGTCGACGCCGCTCCGGAACGCATGCTCTTGCGGTCCCATGCCAACGCCGCCGAACACGCTCGCCGCGGAAATCGGCGTGTGCACGGCGAGATCATTGAGATCCTCCAAGATTTGTGCGGCGAGTTCGCGCGTCGGGGTCAACACAAGCGCGCGCGTCGTGCCGCGCGGGCGATCGATGAGTCGATGCAGAATCGGCAACAAGAACGCAGCGGTCTTGCCGCTCCCGGTCATGGCGCAAGCGAGCACGTCGCGACCGGCGAGCGCCGGCGGAATCGCGTCGGCTTGGATGGGCGTCGGGCGGGCGAACCCAAGCTCTTTGAGACCACGCAACAAACTGGGATGCAACTTGAGAGAGCTGAACGGCACGAAGAATCCTATCGTAGAAAATCGGTGGCGGCGGACGCCGGACGCTCCGGTGCCCGCAACCAAACGCGGCATTCTGGCAGATTGGACCAGATCGGTCGAGGGCGCGCCCGCCGTGATCAATCGATCGCTTTGTACGTGCCGCGGTTTTCCGCCGCCAGTTGCTTCAAGAACGACACCATTTGCGCGGCGTCGACCGGCGGCTGGCCGGCGTACTTCGAGCCGGGCGGCCACTGACCCTGACCTTCGAAGCCGAGCGTGAAGATCCGCACTCGACGCAGACGATTGAGCTGTTTCACGTCGCTCAGGATGCGCGGAATGAGCTGCTCGGGTCCTTCATTCTGCGATTTCATGGGCGCGCCATCGCTCAACAGAATAATCGTGTCGACCGACGTGTCGTCGAAAGCTCGCCGCAACGCCTCGTCGGTGTGCGTCGCGTTGTCGGCGGCGAGTTTGCGCACGAAGTTCAGCGCTTTGCCTTTGTTCGCCTCGCTCGCCGACACCAACGACTTCATGAACGGATGGACCGCGTTGTTGAACGCAATGACATTGAAGAACGCGCGGCCATCGAGCTTGCTGATCGCGTTCGCGAGTTCCCGCCGCGTGCGCGCCATGCGCTCTCGCACGCGCCGGTCCGACTTGCCGCCGCCTTCCTCGCCGCCCTCGTCGTACATGGTCATCGATCCCGAAATATCGACGACGAACGTGACGCGACGGCTGATGATTTCGAGACCGAAAAAGGTCGGCGTATCGATCTGCTTGCGCGGAATCGCGGTCTTGCCGGCATCCGCACCGACTTTCGCGGGGTCGAACGACTCGCGGTTCGCGGACCAGTAGTTACGCCAATCTTCAATGTTGTCGAAATCAACGCCGGTGAGGTTCACGAGCGCGACGTGAGCGTCGTAGCCGATGAGCCCCACATCGATGCCTTCCTTCTCCAGGACATCGAGTAGCACATCGATCGATCGTTTAGAGCGCCGCGCGACCGCCGCATCGATCGCGTTTCGCTGCACGAGTTCCGCCGGATGAACGAGTCCGGTTAACACCCATTGCTCAGAGATGGCATCCGATTGACGGCCGGCGTATGTCAGCACGACGGCCAGCAGCATCGGCTTCAGTTTCCGCTGCGCGAGAAGTTCGACAAAGAGCGGATCGAGCGCCGAGTTGCCGTAGCCCCCGAGTGTCTCCAGCGCGCGCTCGAACACCTTGTCGTCGAGACTCACCGCCGCCACTTCCAGCACGTAGCGCGCTGCTTCGGCGGCCGGGAACTGTGACAACTCCGCGAGTGCGTCGATCAGCGACGCGTTATCGCCATTCGCAAGCGCCGCTTCGAGGCGTTTCACGAGTCCACCCGGAATCCCCTCGGACAGCGCCGCACTCGTTTCATAATTCACACCCAAGCCGCCGAGACACACGAGGGAGGTGCACGCAACCATTCGAAGCATCACGGTCCGCATCGAACTGCCTTTCGCTGCCACGCATTCGCTCGAGGGGATCGGAAGAGCCGAACGCGCCGCTTTCACCGCGCATCGAATCGCAACGGACGGCCCTTGTCTACTCGGACCTCGAAGGAGGCGGTCAGAGTCACAGTGGAACCGCGCGCGCCGCTCGCGGGGCGTCGCTAGACTCGAAGCAGTCGATGCTCTAAGTTGGGGGCGCGTCACGAAAACGTCCTACGGCGACCTCTCGGCCGGCGACTCTCGCCACGTTCGCTCAACAAAGCACCGCATGAAAATTCTCGAAGTTGACCACGTTTCCAAGCTCTTCGGCGAGTTTCGCGCCGTCGATGACGTCAGCTTCACGGTAGAGGAAGGATCGATCACCGGCTTTCTCGGCCCCAACGGCGCCGGCAAGACGACGACCATTCGCATGCTGCTCGATATCTACCAGCCGACGAGCGGTCGCATCGCGGTATTCGGCAAACCATCCGCGCTCGAAGTGCGCAATCGCATCGGCTACCTGCCGGAGGAAAAAGGCCTCTACAAGAAGATGAAGACCTGGTCGATCATCGCCTACTTCGCGACGCTGAAGGGGCTCGACCGAAAAACGGCGAAGCGACGCGCGTTCGAGCTGCTCGAGCGCTACGGGCTGAAGGATTTCGCCGAGAAACGCACCGAAGCGTTGTCGAAGGGCATGGGGCAAAAGGTGCAAGTGCTCGCTTCGATCGCGCATGACCCGGAGTTGGTAATCTTCGACGAGCCGTTTTCCGGGCTCGATCCCGTTAATCAGCAAGTGCTCGAGCAACTCATCAGCGACTTGCGCGCGCGTCGACGCACCGTGTTGTTTTCGACCCACGTCATGCAACACGCCGAGCGCATGTGTGATCGCGTCATCATCATCGCGCGCGGTAAGAAGCTGTTCGACGGCTCGCTAGCCGAGGCGCTGCGGACGCTCCCCCACCGCGTGCGCATCGAAACCGACGACGACGTTGCGCCACTCCGCGCACTTCGTGATGTGGTCGGACTGGAGCCGATCGAGGAAGAACCGGCGCTCGCCGTTGGCGCCAAGCAAACCCGTTGGGAGCTCGAGCTGCGCGAACACGCCGACCCGCAGGCAATCTTGCAGACGTGTTTCGCATCCGGAATTCGATTGCGAAGATTCGATCACACCGACCCGACGCTCCATGAAGTTTTCGTGCGACTCGTCGGTCCTGAGGCGCGGGAGGCGCGAATTCGTTAGCTATCCGGTGAAATTACGGCGCCAAGCAGGGACGCCGCGAAAAACTGAGAAGACCCATGCGCAACTTGTTTCTCGTCGCACAACGTGAGTTCTCCGACAACGTCAAGACCAAGGGGTTTTGGCTCGGCCTGTTCGTCGTGCCGCTGATTGTGACCGTGTCGGTCGGCGTCGGCAAATTCTTGGAGCAAACGAAGCCGACGCGACATTTCGTAATCGTCGATCAATCGGGCGCGTTTGGCGCCGTCGTGGAGCGCAGTCTCGAGCGCATCCATGTTCGCGATGTTTTTCGGGCGCTGCAGAACTATGCGCAGGAGAATGCGAATCTGCCCGCCGGCGCCGAGATGATCGACCTTGAGAAAATCCCGGCCGACTTCAAGGACATGCTGGCGAAATTCGCGGATACCAATTCGGATGCGCTCGAGCAATTTCTCGCGAGCGGCGGGCTCACGGAGAATCTCGCGGTCTTGAAGCCGTTCCTCAAACCCGGCGCGCCGGACTTCGAGGAACCGAAGCGACGATTCCGCAAAGTCGACGCGCCGACTGGCGTCAGCGTCACGGGTCCGCTCGATACTGTGATCGAGGAACTCAAACCCTATCTGCGCGGCGATCAATCCATCACGGTCGATGGCGCAACGGACACGTTGTTCGCCGCCATCTTGATTCCAGCCAACGTCGAGCGCGCGATCGTGCGGCCACTCGAGGCGCCGGCGCTGACGAGTGAAGGACGCCGAGGCATCCAGTTTTGGTGCTCGAATCTCGCGGACGACGAGCTCAAGGATGAGATCGAGCAAGTCGTGCGCGAGGAGATTCAGCGCCGCGAATTCATCGCGAAGGGTATACAGAGCGATGACGTCAAGGCGATCCAGCGCACGTTTCTGCCGGTAACGAGTCTGAATCCGAAGAAAGCCGTCGGCCAGGAGACCGTCAGCCTCGCCGACGAGCTGCGGCAGTGGGCGCCTGTCGGCTTTGTCTATTTCTTATGGCTCGCCGTCTTCACGATCGCGCAGATGCTGCTCAACAACATGATCGAGGAAAAGTCGAACCGGCTGGTCGAAGTGCTGCTCTCGTCGGTGACGCCGAGCGAGCTCATGCTCGGCAAGCTGCTCGGCATCGCCGGCGTCGGCCTCACGGTGTTGGGTTCGTGGATCTTGTATATGTTTCTCGTGCTCCAATATCAGTCGGACGCCGAATGGGCGATGGAACTCTTGCGCATGCTGAAGTCGACGGGGCTCGTGCCGAAGTTCGCCGTGTATTTTGTGCTCGGCTATCTCCTCTACGCGTGCCTTTTCCTGACGATCGGCAGTGTCTGCAACACGCTCAAGGAAGCGCAAAATATGATGATGCCGCTCATGGTGATCATGATGGTGCCGCTCATCACGATGCAGTTCATCCCGCGCGAACCGAACGGCACGGTGGCGCGCATCCTGTCGTGGATCCCGATCTACACGCCGTTCATCATGATGAACCGCGCCGCCGCCGACCCGCCCTTGATCGACGAAGTGGGTACGCTAGTGCTGCTGGTCGCCACGACCGCGTTGATGCTCACGCTTTGCGGACGCATCTTCCGCGTCGGCGTCCTGCGCACGGGCCAACCGCCGAAGTTAGTGGAGCTGTTTCGCTGGGTGCGGGCGAAGAATTGAGCGAGCGGACCCATGTCCGAATACGCGCTCATTCCGTCACTTTGCCTTCCTCCGCATACGGCGCATGCAAGTGAACAGGTTTCGCCGAGCGTTTCCGGACGCGTATGTTCAAAAATTCGACGGCGACCGAGAACGCCATGCCGAAGTACACGTAGCCCTTTGGCACGGGGTGGTCGAAACCTTCGGCGATGAGCATCACGGCGATCACGACCAAGAACGAGAGCGCGAGCATTTTGATCGTCGGGTGCGCGGACACGAATCGCGCGATCGTGCCGGCGAAAACTAGCATGAGTCCGACCGAGGCGACGACGGCGGCGATCATCACCTGGATCTGATCGACCATGCCAACCGCGGTGATGATCGAGTCGAGCGAAAACACCACGTCGAGCAGCATGATCTGGACGAGCACCGCGCTGAACGTCGCCTTGACCGCACTGGAAGAGTGGCCTTCCTTGCCCTCCAACGCCTGATGGATCTCGCCGGTGCTCTTCCACAACAGAAACAGCCCGCCGCCGATCAGGATCAAATCGCGGCCGGAGATCTCGTGCTGCCACACTGAGAAGAGCGGCGCCGTGAGGCCGATCACCCAAGAGATGATGAACAAGAGACCGACGCGCAGAAGCATCGCCATGATCAGGCCAAGACGACGCACTTTGTTGGCTTGGTTGCTCGGCAGCTTGTCCGCGAGAATCGCGATGAACACGATGTTGTCGATCCCGAGCACGAGCTCGAGGACAGTGAGGGTGGCGAAGGCGAGCCACGCTTGTGGGTCGGCCAACAATTCAAGCATGACGACTCCGAGTCTTACACGAGGTTTGTCGGTATTAGGTGCGCGGCGGCGGAGTCTACAAGGCGAACCTTAGCGCGCCAAGCTCGTGTCACCTCAGACGTGTGGCGTGCCGAGCAGTGACGACTCCATCTCGCCCCAACCCGCGCCGTGGTCGAACGTCGAATTCCGATGCGAATGAATCGTGAATCCACCGTAGCACAACAGGCGCAGCACGTGATCGGGCCGCAAGTGCCAACTCGCCCAACTGAGCGGCGAGTCGCCGTGCGCGTCTTTGGCGTCGAGTTTCGCGCCGGCCGCGATCAACAACTGGATGTCGTCGGCGGAACCAAATGCCGCCGCGCGATGGAGCGGCGTTTCGCCTTTGGTCCGCGCGTCTCGCATGAAGGCTCCGGTCGGGACACCCGGCTTAGTGACGCAATTCGGAGTCGCGCCGTTCGCGAGCAACACTTTCAGCACGAAGTGGTAGGTGGGCCGATTCGCTTTGCAAAGCGACGAGTGAAGCGGCGTTTCCCCAGTCTCGTTCAGGGGCTTATTCACATCCGCGCCGCGTTCGATCAGAAACTGACACAGTCGCCAGTGGCCATGAAACGCAGCGCCATTGAGATCGAAGTTGTCACCCAGCGCCGTGAGCGATTCGCCGTGCGCGAGCAAATACCGAATCGCGCTCACATCGCCATAGTGCGCGCACCACTTGATCAGCGACACGCCGTTTTCATCGACCGAACTGGCCGGGTGGCCGGCGGCAAGGAAGTCGAACACGAGATCCGTGCGACCGTCCGCGATTCGCTTCAGCACGGCGTTCCTTCCACTGGTGACCTGCCACTACCGTCCACCGACATACATATTGGCAAGCACGGCGTGTGTCGCACGGCGGTTCGTTGCAAGTCACGACCGGCGTGTCCGCCAGGGAGCCCAGCGAGAATGCGGAAAAATCGCATGCCGCGCGGGCTCCCTTCACGCCATCACGATTAGGCAATCGCGACTTTGACGCAGTTAATCGGCGGAAGCGAATCGAACAAGCACTCCCACTCTTCGCCGCCTTCGCGTCCGATCCAAAGCTGACCGGTCGTCGTGCCGAAGTAAAGCGCCGGCGTCTTGTGCTCGTCGATGGTCATCGCATCGCGCAGGATCGTGAAGTAACTCTCCTTCTTCGGCAGCCCACGCGCGAGCCGCTTCCACGAGCCGCCGCCATTTTCGCTGCGCCACACCGCGGGCGCGCTATCCGGACATGTGCGCGTCGACGCGTCGAGCGGCACGACATAGAGCGTGTCGGGATCGTGCGGATGCACGACGAGAGGGAAACCGAAGTCGGACGGCAGCCCCTTGCTGATCTGACGCCACGAATGGCCGTTGTCATCGCTTCGCAATACGCCGATCCCCGGTCGATCGGCCCAGCCGCCGTGGTTTTGTATGTAGAGACGGCCCGGCGCATCTTTGTGGCCGGCGATCTTGTGCACGCACTGTCCGTACTCGGGATACGGATCCGGCACGAAACCAGCGCCGATGCCGTTGTTCGATGGCGCGAAGCTCGCGCCTTTGTCCTCACTCAGATAGTGGCCACCCGTCGAGATGCCGACGTGCACGCGATCACCATCGCGAAGGATCGTGTGTAAACAAAGCCCGCCATTTCCGGGATGCCACTTGCGCGCATGATCGTGATTGCTGAGGCTCGAAACCATCTCCCAAGAATCGCCGCCGTCGTTGCTCTTGAAGAGCGATGCCGGTTGGACGCCGCACCAGAGATCGTTCTTGCCATCACCCGGCTCCAGCGACCAAATATTGATGAGCGCGCGGCCGTCGTCTTTCGGAAACTCGGGCGCGGACTTCGTCTCTTTGAATGTCTTCCCGAGATCGGACGACACGAGCACTTTCATGCCGAAGAATGCGTTACAGCTCGACGCATACATGCGCGGAGCGCGGCGCGTATCGATCAACGTCGAGTAGACGGACACGCCGGGTCCGAAGGGTCCGCGCAGCGAAAAGCTGCGACGGTTCTTCGCGGCCTCCGCGACAAAGACGCCCTTCTTGGTCCCGATGCAGAGCAGTACGCGTTCTTTCACGTTCAACCTCCTGAAACTGCTGGAAGGATCCAGATGACATCTCCCGACACGAGCGCCGTATCAAGCCCCTGCCGTTCGCGCATGTGCGTCGTATTCACGAATACGTTGATGTGAGGGCGCACAACGCCATTTTCGTGACACACGCCGCGATAAAGGGACGGGTGGCTCTGCGCAAGCTGTTCCAGCGCAGCGCGCACACTCGTCGCCGACACCATCAACGGGGCGTTGTCGCCGTGGGCGCGCAACTCGCCTGGCAAATGCATTGTGATGGTCACAGCGCGCGCCTTCAAACGGGACGACACTCGAGCGAGGGACTCGTGTCCACGGCGCGAAAGACTATACCGAGTTTTGCCGATGGGCAACGGCTCGGTGGAGACGACTGGCGCGGGCCTAATGGACTATGCGATCGCAAGCTCGACGCCCGCGCCGCGGCCCGCCGAGCCGGCGTATTCAAGGTGGAGGACGCGCCGCGGCGCCGTGGTTTGTGACTTCGAAGACGCGTGGAGGAGGAGCGGACGCATCGCGATCACTCCGCCGGCGTCGACAACGCATTGAACCGGCGTGATTTCCCGCGCGAGTTCAGAAATTTGCTCGTCGGTGAGTCGACCGCAAACGTGAGTTTGCGGCAGAACGCGCAACGGACCGTTGTCGTGTGTGCTGTCGTCCAAGTGAATGCGCAGTGCGACGATCTGCTGCAAGACGTCGTCGGGCGCGTGCGCGTAGAGAACGCCTGACTTCATCGACCACGGTCCCCACCCGGGCGCGCCGACCTGCTGCCGAACCGGCAACGCAGTGTCTTGATGCCAGGCGACGAGCCAGTTCGCGTCGCGCGACTTGTCGAACAACGTCGCCTTGAACGGAGTCGGCGACGATCCAACAAACTGCGCCGCAATCCGCAGCAGTCGCGGGTCCTCCGCGAACTGGCGCACACGAGGAATCCGCATCAGGTGTCGAGCCCCCGCCGTGCGCGATGTCGCGACGAGGGCGATCGATGCTAAGACCGGTGCGAGTTCTGCTGCGCCGAAGATGGACGGGTAGATCTCAAAGCCGGCGTCGTTGGTCATCAACTAAACTCTACTCGCCGTGTTCAGCGTGTGCCGCTTTCCAGCCTGCATCGACGTCTTCGATCCGTGCGCGAGGTGGACTAAGGATCCGAGAAGGTCTTCCAAAGGCCGTAGGCGAAGGCCGCCGCCACCACCCATCGAATCGCGGTGCTGAGCCAAGGAAAACAGAGAAGTACTAATCGCTCGCGCGTGAAGGGAAATGGCAGAACTCCCTCCGTCCAGAATTTGCTGGGCTTCAAGCAAAATTGGTAAATACGACCGTGCGCTTTCACGCGCAACCAATAGGACGGCATGAAAAGGAATGTCGTGTACATCAAGACTGACTCGTCCATGTCCTCATACGCGACGATCCAATCACGGCACTCCAGACGATCGGTGTAGATGGTCAAGGTGTCGCGGAGTGAGAGGGAAAACTCGATAAACGCGCGAAGCACATCGCGCTCGACGGCACTTGCGTGTGTCTTACACTTGTAGACCAACTCGCCCAAGGTACCCTTTCTCGCCGATGGCTAGATTGGCGGACGGCGACCCCATTTGGCCCGTGAGGCGTGCGAGGTGCTCGTCGAAGGATAGGCGTTGCACTACGCTCTAGTCACGATGCCCAGCTTGTCGCGCTTTCCACCGCTTCGGGAGTTCCGGATTGATCCGCTGCCAACATAGCCCATGATAGGAGGGCTTTCGCATTTCGACTACCACGAGGACCGCCGTCGCCGCGAGCGAGATGGAAACCGTTGCCGGCCAGCCTGGCGTCTCGAACAGAACTGTGGCTCCGGCGAGCGCCATGAAGATCCCCGCCCAAACTAGCTCAAGCGTCCGCGCCATTCTCACGACGTTGCAGAACAAGAAAAAGTGCGCGAGCACGAACTCGACGACAAGCCCGAACGAACCGTTCACGGTCGCGAGGCCCAGGGCTGCGAATGCGCCGATGCCGAGGACGACGACGTCCAACGCCGACAGTCGAAAACCGGGCGCGAACATGGGTTCCTCGATCATCGACTCCGATCACTCCTACGGTGAGCTGCATATGCGTGCGATCCAGCACCGCCAATCGTGTGGACCGTCGAGTTCAAAGCTTCGGCGACCGCGAGAAACCGACTACACACTCTCGGCGCGAAACCGAACATCGGCAAACCGTGATTGAATTTCGGCAAGTACCTGCGTCGAGTCAGTGTGGACTTCGAACAAAGTACTGTCGATTGCCAAGATAACAAGCCACGGTTCATCCGCGTCGGGAAACGTTGCTTCGAATTTTCCGTCAACGGTCTGGTGCAGTCCTTCGGAGAGTTTCAGCAAGTCGAAACCAGTAACCGGCCGCGCCGAGTCGGAGATCTCGTGAACCGCGTTGTTTGCGAGACCGAAGCTCTCGACATTGAAGAGTCGCCAAGTAGAGACCAACACGCCTTGACCACACGCCAACAACACAGCGTGCAAGTCGAATGCGAGCCGACCCCCGTCAATATCATGAATCTCGAGGACTTTCATTGCGCCAAGTATCTTGCACGGCGAGATGAATTGCACGTATTCCATGCGATCATCCGGGGCGGGCGGGACGCCCGCGGTCCCAGGACGGCATCGGTGAGTTCGAGGTCTTCGCCGTTGATCGCCTTATGGACACTCGCTCGAGAAAACGCATGCCAGCGGAGTCGATCCGACGACGCCGCAGTTGGGATACGGCGCGGGCGGCGGTGGGCCGAGCGTGAACATGTGCGTGAGCAAGTAGATGGCGTCGGAGCAATCGAGGAGGCCGTCGCCATTCGCATCGGCAACGGCGGGACAATCGAGCGGCATGCCTTCGAACAGAAACGAGATCGTCTGAATCGGATCCGCGAGGTCATGAAGGCCATCGCCCGTCACGTCGCCGCGTGCAAAACTCAAGGGCGGCGCGACGCCAGCCTCCACGGTCATCGACAACGAGATTGCTTCCGCGAAATTGCGCGGCGGCTCACCGCCCTCGACCAGATCCGAAACGATCGTCGCTAACTCGCCGACGCCGCTCCCGATCCAAGTGTACGTGCGATACGTGAAACTCCCGATCGGAATGAGAGTGCCCGATCCGTCGTCGACAAAATCTTCCTGGGTGATGAGTCGAGCGACGCGCAGACAATCGATGACGCCAAGCTCGGGCAGCACCGCCGTACCCCACGCGTCCGCCGACGACTCGCGGTGGAAGTGACTCACGAGGAATTCCCCGGCCGAGAACTCTTCGATCCAACTCGACCCGAGACTCATCGGCAGCGGGTGGTCGAGAACGGGCGGATCCAACTCGGAAACTGGAAACTCGTCGGCCGGGTCGAGGCGACCATATTCGACGCGGCCACTCGCGGAGTAGGCGAAGAAGCGCCAGGTCGGCGACGCACCGCTGCCTAGACTCTGAAATCGCGTCGCGAACTCGGCGGCAGGAAACAGCGCGTCACCACCGAGGCCGCTCGCCGCCGGAGTTTCATAGTCGATGCGGCTCACACCTGTGAGGTCGGCGGCGCTCACGACCGTGAAGTCCCACACTTGCGGCGAACCTTCCATCGTGAACGCGCTGACCGGCAGCGGTTCGCCCGCAGAGTGATGCATTAATCGATACTCACCGATCTGGGGGAAGTCTACGGAGACGAGCACCGGCTGCGCATCCGCGACGGCGCTCAGCACGAATAACGAACCAACGACAATCACGGCAATCGATGCAGCGTCTCTCCTCAACACACGCAGCCCCTCTCCGATCGACGACTTCCGACGGCCCGTTCCGGCGAAGTCGCCTGGAGTACGAGCGCCGTCCATCTCAATTCCGAAAACCGCGCGCGTGGGCCTTCAAGAATTGTTCGATCGGGCGAGAAGCGGGCCGGCGCCCGCGCTCACGCGCGCGTCGCCAGAGTGATGATGTACTCGCGTCCCCAGCGCACTTTGCCGTCCGCGGGTGTGACGTAACCGCGATACAAGTCGATCAGATCCTTGCGGAACTGCATTGCCTTCTCCGCCGGAAGTGCGTGGTAAACGCGGTGCGTTGGACCATAGAACTCGATAAACAGATCAGCCAACTGCTCGGGCGTGTCGGCGTACTCCGGGCAGTCGTAGCGCTCGAAGCGGTAGTCCCGAAATGCAGTCCCGAATAACGACTCGACCTTGCGCTCGTCGCCCCACTCGAATGGGCTTGGAACACCGACCGGCGGCGGCGCGTACGCGCCCGTGACTTTGAACATGCGCGCGACGCCGCTCGCGCGCGTCCACGCTTGGATCGCGATGCGGCCGCCTCGCTTTGTCACGCGTGCGACTTCGCTAGCGACCTTCTGTTGATCGGGCGCGAACATCAGTCCACACGAGGACACGACGACATCGAATGCGCCATCCGGAAAAGGCAGCGCCTCCGCGTCTCCGACCTTCCAAGTGATGTCGGTGAAACCTTCTTCCGCGGCGCGCCGCTGCGCGATCGCAAGGAGATCCGGGGTGAGGTCGAGCCCCGTGACGATCGCGCCCCGCGCGCGCGCCATGATCGCCGTGTTTCCGGTGCCGCACGCGATATCCAGCACTCGCTCGCCGGCGCGAACAAGGCCACTCCGCACGACGTGATCCGCGACCGCTCGGATGCCTTCGGCGATCTTGTTGTAATCACCAGAGGCCCAAACGGCTCGGTGCTTTTGCTTGAGCTCGGAAAGATCTGGCATTCGTTTTCTCCTCTCGTGCGAATGTGACGGGTTGCGCGCGTCGGTCAGCGAATGGAAACGACGAATCCAAGTCCGTCGCGAACGGTTTGGTCGAAGAACCCGCGCAGCGGCTGGACGTACTCCATGAGATAGCCCAGCGTATCGTCTTGCTCGGGATCTCGGGTCCAAATCTCTGGGTAAATCTGTTTCTCGATCATGTCCGTCGGATGAAAGCGCGCCCGGAGATCGTTATCACTCAACGCGCGCAACGCGTCGCGCACCTGCAGCGTTTCGGCAGCCGTAAAAGCGCGCGCCGGACCGTAACCCACTTCGATGTCGCCAACCGCCCGGCCACTACCTACCAGAAAATTGCGCGGTGGCTCACCCTCCCACGCCGTCGCGGTGAGAAGGTAGTGGATTCCATGCCACGCCTTATCGAGATCGGTTGATACTCCCTCGCCGGCGGACAACTGGAGGTCCGGTACGCTGGAAGCTTGCCGACCGCGTCCGAAGATTCTCGTCAGTAGAGTCGGCTTCTGCTGCTGAGCGCGCGCTTCCTCGTACGGCTCTGGGTCGTCGGGCGCCACGAGTTGCCAAATGAGCGGCGGATCGTGGAGCAGGCGCGCGATGTTTACATCGCCGAGCGTGATCAGAACCGCACACATTCCCATTTGCCGCCGCTCCATTCGCCTGACGTCGAACTGAGACGCGCACCTCTCACTGAGTCGGTTGCGTGACCACCAACACCCTACAACAGACGCCAAAACGATCGGTGACCATGCCGTAGCGTGGCGACCAAAATG
This sequence comes from Planctomycetota bacterium, assembly GCA_046154185.1. GTDB lineage: Bacteria > Planctomycetota > UBA8108 > UBA1146 > JAJFFE01 > JBJXGE01. The sequence goes on along the minus strand of JBJXGE010000049.1, from coordinate 12,248 downwards.
TCTTGGCGGCATGGTCACTTGGCCGCCCTTCGCGAGCGCAGACCGCAAGCGTCTAGAGCGATAGAGGCGACAACAGTCAGTCTTCAGATGCGCGGGATTTGGAGCACTTTTCCCGCAAGAGTAGCTCATCCCAGATCAAGCGACACGCGATTGCTCTGGGATCAACTGAGAAATGCTCCGGCCGGAGGCTGTTTGACACTTCAGTGCGCCGCGGCTACGGGCAGGCCGAAAAATCCACGCACGATAACATCCCCGGCGTGGGGTCGGTGGCGCATGCACTAAACGGCTCGGGCGGAAGCGGTCCGCCTGCGAACAATGCGCTCAACAAGAAGACCGGGTCGGCGACGTTGATCATTTCATCGTCATTGCTGTCGAAGGCGGATCGGCAGGTCGTGGCGAGCCCAGTGAACAGATGCAGTAGCACCGCCACTGGGTCGGCGAGATTGAAGGCCCCATCGGCGTTCGGGTCAGCCCGGTCAAATGTGTCGCCGCTGAGCCCCAGAATCCAGTCGCGAATCAACGCTTGGTTGCTGAGTGAGAGCGGGCTGCCCGGTCGCATGCGAACCCCGATTTGGGGACTTGCGCAGTTGATTTTCTCGAACAAGAAACTCAGATTCAAATCACCCGGGGTGACGTAGGTGAGCGCGGGCGATGTGGATCTCACGACTCCTACCAAGTGAGCAGCGCTGTCGGACTCGAGATCCGGAGGATAGCCGGCCGGATGATGGCAGCCGGTGCAGGACGAATTCCAGATCGGCTGGATGTGCGAGAGGTAGTCGATTCCCGACTGGACGGGAATTGCACTCAAGTCATCGCAACCGCTTCCGCCTAGCAAGAGTCCGAGCACAAAATTGATCGTGACGAGTGTGCCGCTCGGCACGAAAGCCGAGTTAGCTGCTGCCAAGTAGCTTCCCGCGCCGGTATCAGCGACGGCGTCGAAAAAGAACATCGGCCCGGCCGTACCGGTGCGTATCGGGATGTAGAAATAGCCAAAGCCATCGGACTCGACTCGAAAAGGCGCGCCGGTCGGTGCGAGGCCGGATCCGGGCAAGTAGTCTCGTCCGCCAGCAACTGCGTACCAAGCCGTTGGATTGTCGCGTGCCGTGCCTATGTCAACGATCGCAGGTGCGCCTTGCGTGTCCAGCACGCGGCCGCGGATGGCAGTGTCCGACAGGTGCATGTCGATCACGACCGACTGCGATGCGGCACCGAGAGCCACGCCATAGCCGGCGATGGCCGGCTGCAACGCATCGCTGAGCGGCTCGCCGGCTGAGACGACCAGGCCTGGAGCCGTCAGCCCCAAACTCAGCGTTGTCGATGAAATCGCGCCGCCGATGGACACGTTCAATGCATTGCCTTGCGGGCCACCGCCGCCCGCAAAAGCGATCGGTGTCGTTCCATTGGCCTGATACAACCTCAGCTCGGTCGCGACTGGTAATGGCGTCGCCCCCAGGCTTCGGCCGTCGTAGAGCTGGCCCGAGAAAGTGACGATAGTCGTTACCGTCACCGTGACAGTCGTTGGCAGCGAAGTCGTCTGCAATCCCCAGTTGTCGGTGACTGTCAATCTCGCTGCATAGCTGCCAGCGCTGGCGTAGCTGTGTACCGGATTCTCAGTAGTAGAGGTCGTACCATCTCCGAATTGCCAAAGACGGCTCGCGATGAATCCGTCGGGGTCCGTCGAAGTATCGTCGAAACTCACGACCAATGGCGCTGCGCCGCTCGGTGGCGTGGGCGCAGTCGTGAACGACGCCGACGGCGAAATTCCTCCCACCGCGCGGATTCGCTGCACGATTCGCGCGTCCGCTACTCCACACGCCAAGTAGAGAGCGCCGTCTGGTCCAAAAGTCAGGTCGAAGCCTTCGGTGCCGAGCGTGCTGACAAGAAACCACCCACCGCCGTCCAGCGGAGTCGCGGTGTCGAGACTCGCGCCGGTCAGTAGGAAACGTCGAATGCCGGTGCCGAAAGATGTGCCACCGACCCATGTCGAAACGTAAAGGACTGGATTGCCGCCGCTCGCGAACGGTCCGGACGTGGCTATCGCAACTCCGATAACAGATGGATCCGTTGAAATCAGGATGCGGTGGTCAGGGTCCGGCACCGACACAAAGTCGTTGCCCGTGCCCCAATCACCGTCGGAGCCGCGGCGGACCCAGGAGATACGATCGATGTCGTCGCCGTTTTCCGAAACGTAGATGACATCTGGGACGGGCGCCTGCGGGTGAAATGCCACGCGGAATGGATTGCGAAAGCCGGTCGCCCAAACTCTCGAGCGCACTGAACTCGGATTGCCGTCGTAGAACGGATTGTCCGCAATTCCCTGACCGTTTGACTTGTTGACGCGCAGCAATTTGCCTTCGTAGTAGTCTGGATTCGGGCAGCGCTCGGCGCGCTCGCTAAACGAGATTCCATCATCGCCAAGTGAGATGTAGATGTTGTTTGGTTCATTGGGGTGAAACTCGATGTCGCCAGCATTGTGGAAATTCTGCGAACGCGGCAGCCCGCTCAGCAGAACAACCGGCGATCCGACCGCAGCGTCGTAACTTGCATTGGCAGTGACGCGCACCAACCGCTGATCGGTGAAGGTCGTGTAAAACAAATACATGAAGCGATTCGAAGCAAAGTCCGGATCGATCGCGAGCCCAAGTAGTCCGCTTTCGATGGCGGTATCGACGACCGCAGAGAGGTCCGCATAAACGGTTGGCGCTAAGTAGCCACCAGTTCCGTTCGGCGCATACGTCATCACTCGGCCGTTTTTCTCACCAACGTACATCCGGCCATTTGGGCCAAACTCGAGGGAGATGCCCATGTTTGCACCGTCGGTCCAATCCACCAAGTCGAGCGCGAACCCGCTCGGCAAAGACTGGCCCAATGTCGTGCCGAAGGGCGCCAAAAAAATCAGCAACAAGATGAATCTTGCAATCTTCAACTTTGACCTCGTGGAGTTTGCCGAGCGCGCAGCCGGGCGGGTTTTCAGAACCTGCTTCAAAACCTACGAAGAGGAGCATACCGAATGACGGTTCATGCTGCCACAGTTGGCGCAGTTACGCGGCTTTTTGTTCTCGGCAAATTGCCCGAGGATCCGACACTGCCGCGCGGTTGCGTTCCAAAGCGTGCGAATCTCTCCTCTGAACTTCCTAGAATTGGAGATCTTCGTATGTCGAGCCAGGACTCGAGCAACGTGGAATGAAAGATTTGGAGATCGGTGGATCGATTGGAAATTTCGAGGCAGTGCCTAAGGGCGGCGCGCGCGAAGTCGGCAAACATTTCAACCGGCGGAACCTTCGAGCGGGATCAAAGACTCGTCATCGCGCACCGACGATAAGAAATCTTCGACCGCTGAGACTGCTGCCCCAACAGACTTGCCCGATTGAGTTGCGTCACCGTCGTCGGCGCGTGGTCACTCGATGAGCGTCGATCTAGACTCCAAAAGCAGTAGTTGATAAGTTTGCGCGCTTCAATGAAGGAGCTGTGTATTGCTACGCCAACGACTCGTCGCGGTATTGACTCGGCTTTACCCGCTCTACTCCGGTTGTGGGACGTTCGCAAACTCAAAAATCATCCAAAAGCTCTCGGGCCGAACGAGCGAACTCGGCTGGGCGACCATCACCGGCGGAGCGCGCGCATTGGTGCCGCTTGACGATTACATCGGTCGCGCGATGTACTTTGTCGGCGACTTGGACCGCAAGGTTTCGTGGGTCTGCAAGCGAATCGTTCGGCCGGGGGACAATGTCGTCGATATCGGCGCAAATCTGGGGCTCATCGCGCTGCAGCTTGCACGGTTAGTGGGCCCCAGCGGACGTGTCCACGCGTTCGAACCCATCCCGCAGCTGTTAGGACTGCTCGAGCAATCCATCGTCCGCAATGGACTTCGCAACATCCACTTGCATCGAGTGGCGCTTGGCGCGGAAGACGGCGAACTCGAGCTTTGGGTGCCTGAGCATCACGCGGGGCGAGCATCTTTTGTGCGCATGGGAAACGCGACGAGCAAGATCCGAGTGCCGATCAAGAGGCTCGCCGAATTCTCCACACAGCCGGGTATGGATGCAATTCGCCTGCTGAAGATTGACGTCGAAGGATTTGAGCCGCAGGTTTTCAACGGCGCGAGGTCGCTATTCGAGTCGCGACCGCCGGATGCGATACTATTCGAGCTCAATGATACGGATGTTGCGCCGCAGCATCACCCCACGATCGAATTCTTACGCGAGCTGGGATATCGGTTCTTGTCGATTCCGAAGTGTTACTTCCGCATGCGGCTTGTGCGCTACGACCCGGCAAAATCCGAGCCGCCTTATTCTCATGACTTTCTTGCGGTGCGAGTCGGTGCGACGGGCGATGAGATTGCGGCGCGCGTGGGCGCATAGAAATCGCGCCGAAGCCCATGTGCGCGCGACGCACTCGGACAGTATCGCGACAAGACGCGCGTGTCGAATGAACTTCAGCAGCTCTAAGGGTCGCGTTGCACGCCCGCTTCGGCGCGCGCGAGTCTGAGCAACTCCGCCTCCCGCTCGGGACTCAGCGCGGAGATCAACTCGCTCGTGCGAAGCCACTCCCTCGTGTCTCGCATCGTCAGCGCGGGCGCGCTCAGCTTCAATCCGGCGCCGATTGCGCGCTCGTTGCTCACGTGCATCAGACTGCTGCGTGCTCCGCCCGCGGGTCGATAGAGCGGAAGCTCATCCTCTTTCACACGGGCGGCTTGGATGATCTTCGCGGCGACCCAAACGATGTCCTTCGCACCGAGCGCCGTCATGAACTCGCTCCACGTCAGTCGCGGGCCAACGAGATTGAAGCGTCCACTGCGATTGTCGGCGATCACCGACAAAACAAACCGCGCGAGATCGCGCGCGTCGATGCATTGCACGTGGTCCGTGCCGTCGCCGGGCGCGAGCATCGGCCCGGGTTGGGTCGCCCGTCGAACCCAATACGAAAACCGGTCGTAGGGATCGTGCGGCCCCGCGACAATCTGTGGGCGCAGCAGCGTCGACCGAGCGCCGTAAACTTGCTCGACGATGTTTTCGCACGTGACCTTGAGCGCACCGTACGTGTCGCCGTTCACTTCCGTCACGTCTTCGCTCGCGGCTGGGATTCGCGGGCAGTCCTCGGTGACGGGCGCGTCGCGCGGGTCACCGTAGACACTGACGGCGCTGATAAACACGTAGCGGTTCACCATCGTGCGGAGGAACTCCGCACTCGGTCGAACCTGCCGCGCGGTGTAGCCGCTCACATCGACACACGCATCCCACGTGCGACCTCTGAGCGACTCGAGACACGCAGCTCCCGCGTCGCGATCCCCGCGAATCCGTTCCACGTCGGGCGGCAGCTCGTCCCGCGTGACGCCTCGATTCACGATGCTCACCCGATGTCCGCGAGCCAGCGCGGCCTCCGCGATGTGCCGACCGACGAATTGAGTGCCACCGAGGATAAGGAGTCGCACGCCGTCAATTCCCACTTTCGAAACGACTCGCAGCGAGCCGCGCTTTCAACAACAACGCGTTTACGCGTTCGATCTGGTCTTTCTTCCTCGACTGCCTCAGCAAGTGTTTTCCGATACACCTCAAACATCGCCCGTGGGTACGATTGCCGCCGTTTCCATCATCAAGATCACCGCGCGCTGTGGAGCGCGGGTTCGGTGAACAACGCCTCGCGGGACAACGAATCCCTCCTGGGGTTGAAGGTCGATGGACCGACCTTCGAGATCGATGATGAAGTGTCCTTCAAGGACAAAGAAGAACTCGTCATCGTTGTCGTGCTTGTGCCAGTGATACTCGCCCTGCATGACGCCGAGACGAACGACCGAGTCGTTGACTTTGCAGAGCGTCTGGTTGTACCAGCGATCCTGACACGCCGCGACGAGCGCGGGCACATCGACCTTCGTGAGCGCCGGAAACTTCACGTCGAGGAACGTTGCGTACGGGTACGTCTGCGGTTGCTTCATGATGATCTCCTCAGGAATCGATCTCGATGACGCGCACCGCGTCGCTCGCAAACTGACGATGAAAAACGCGACTCTACTGCCTGACCCACCGCAAGGGCTTACTATTCTTGTCCCGCCGGATCAGCGACTTGGCTTCGAGATCGAGTTGCACGGTCTTGATCCACCATCTCGCTTTCTGGCCGCCGGGCCAGAGCGCGTCCGGCAAACACGGCACCACGGCGTGGACCATTTCCTCCTGCGTGAGTCCGGGCGATCGCTTTGGCAACACGGCGAGCAACGCCTTCCGCATGGCGCGGTATTTTTCGGCGTTCACGTTGGACGCGCGACCCGGGACATTGATGTTCTCGACTGCGATCATCTCGTGCGCGGGCATGGGGTTTTCCCTTCGACTCACGAGCGACGCGAATCTCGTCTCGCGGCGCGCCACCGTGAAGCTGAGTTCTCGGTCACTTCTTCGCGTTAGGCCTAATCAATGCGGTAATCCGCTCCTCAAACAATTTGATGTCGGTTGCATCACTCAATAGCTCCGGAATTCCCGCGAGCAGAACCGCGCGCTTCTCGAGATCGGGCGCGCGCAGCGCGAAGGCGCGCTCGAGCGCCGCCGCGGCGGCACCACTGTCGCCATTGCGAAGCTCCGCGAAGGCCAGCAATTCGAACAGCGTAGCGTCCTTGCCGGCATTGATTTCGACGGCGCGACGCGCCGCCGCAAGCGCGGCAACCGGGTCGCGAAGTTCGGGAATCTCGCAGTTGAGCAATACGCGCGCGTAGCGGCGCGAAATCGCTACGGAGACGTCGGGCCGCTCGAAGCTCGCGCGTCGCCGCGCGACGAGATCTTCGTACCATCGACGGAGTTTCTCAGTCTCGCCGGCCTTGCGCAGATTCATCGCGACTCGCGTCTCGGCACGAAGAGTCTCACCGTGATCCGGACCATTGCAACTCAGGAACATCTCGAAGCTTTGTTGATGCCACGTTCTTGCCGCGGACCAATCCTCCCGCTGCTCCGCCAGTACTCCCAGGCGGCTCAGGCAAACCGCGGTCTCGGGGTGCACTCCGAGTTTGCGTTGATAGCCTTCGAGCACGTAGTGGAACAGGCGCTCGGCCTCGTCGAGCGAACCGCGTTTACTGAGGATGAGCCCCAGTTCGCGAGTCGCTTGGAGGGTATGCAGGTCTTCCGCGCCGAGCGAGCGCCGCATTTCGACGGCTGGCCGCAGCAGTTCCTCGGCTTCTTGTAACCTTCCCTGATCGCGCAAGCTGCGCGCGACGTTCGATAGCGAGGCGAGCGTGAACGGGTGTGTCTCGCCGAGCACACGCCGCCGGCGTTCCCACACATCGCGATAGATTGCGCCAGCCTCTTCCCCCCTATTCAATTCGTCGAGCGCCACGGCGAGATTGTTCTGCTGCGTCAACACGGTGGGGTGATCAGGACTGCGCACCGCGCTGACGATTTCGATGGTCTGCCGGTACAGTTGCACCGCTTCCTCATTCTTGTCTTGCGCGCGTTTGACCAGCGCCAAATTGCCGAGCGCGACTCCCACTTCGTAGCTACGATCGCCGTGCCGCACGCGTTCCGCTTCGGCGACGCGAGTCAACAAGGCTTCGGCCTCGGTATTACGCGCTGCGCGCCAAAGCACGTTCCCCAACGCGGACGCGACAAGAACCGTGTCGCCGTGCACGAAGCCGAGTTCAGCGTGCGCACGAGCGAGCGTCGCTTCACCAAGCGCGATCGCTTCGTCGAATTTTCCGAGAGCATTCAGCACCTGGACGCGTATGGCGAGCCGCCTAAAAGTCGCGCCGATTTCAATCGATCGGTCGAGCTGCACCCGCGCGTCGTCGTACCGACCGAGCTGATGGTACGCTTTTGCCAGCGTCTCGCGGATCACGCCTTCGAACTCCGGCTGATCCTTGAACGTGTTCTCGAGCTCGCGGGCGGCCGAGTCCAGTACCTTGATGACGGGCGTTTCGGGTCCGCCGCCAAGATTCGGATTGGCCGTCTCGAGCATACGTTTGATGAAGAAATCCTGCACCGCGACCGCCCGATTCTTCTCGCGCTCCGCCACGTCGAGCGCAGCTCGAGCTTCGAGAAACCCCGATACGGCGAGCGTCGCGCCAACCGTAACCGCCGCGAGCACAAGACTCGCCGCCGAGACCATGAGTCGATTGCGTCGCACAAACTTGCGCAGTCGATAGCCGAGACTCGGTGGTCCGGCCAGCACCGGCTCGTGCCGCAAGAAACGTTCGATGTCCTGGGCGAGCGCGCTCGCCGAGTCATAGCGCCGCGTGCGATCTTTCTCCAGACACTTCATGACGATCCAGTCGACGTCGCGGCGCAGCGCCCGACTCAAGGTGCGGGTATCGGTTCGTCGAGCCGCGGCGACTTCGTTCGAGTTGCGACAGCTGCTGAGGCGGGTAGAGGGACGATCAGGATCCACGTCCCTAATCATGCGGCGCAGTTCATCGAGCATTGCGCTACGAAGCTGCTGCGCGTCGAGCGGCGTCGTGCCGGTCATGAGTTCGTACGCCAATACTCCGAGCGCGTAGACATCGCTGCGCGTGTCGATGTTGAGCTCCGATAGCTCTGCTTGTTCAGGGCTCACATATTCGGGCGTGCCCATGAACACGCGCATATCCGTGTGCAGCGACCGGTCAGTGAGCGGCCGGTCGAGCGCCTTGGCGATGCCAAAATCGATGACGACCGGAGTCGCGACCCCGTCGCGCAGCGTGACCAAAACGTTCGAGGGCTTGAGGTCACGGTGTATCACGCCCTTTTGATGGGCGTGCTGCACGGCGAGGCACACCGCAACTAAGAGTTTGAGGCGCTCGTTGAGATCGAGCCGGTTCTCATCACAATACGCCGTGATCGGCACGCCGCGGATGTGCTCCATCACGAAATAGGGTCGACCGGATGGCGCCGTACCCGCGTCCAGCACTTTGGCAATGCTCGGGTGATCCATCATCGCCAACGCTTGCCGTTCGACTTCGAAGCGCGCGACCACTTGCGCAGAATTCAAGTCGGCCTTGACGAGCTTGATGGCGACGGTGCGCTCGATCGGCTGCTTTTGCTCGGCAAGGTAGACTTCGCCAAACCCGCCGGCGCCGATGAGGCGCAGCAACCGGTACGGACCGATCAAGCCGTTTTCTGGCAGCACTGCCGCCTCCTCGCTCGGCGGCAGCGCTTCGAGCGCTAGCAGCGGCGAGCACGGGCGGTCGAGAAGCGAAGGATCATCGGCCGAGAAGCGCAGCAAACGGTCGATCTCGGCCCGAAGTTGTGGATTTCCTTCGCAACGTCGATCGAGAAGTTCACGCTGCCGGTCAGCCGGCAACGCGCACGCTTCGTCAAACAGGCGCTCCAAGTCGCCGATCCACTCCCGGTCAGATGGCATACGCTTCGTCCTTCCACGCACACACGGCTCGCGCAAAGCCATTCTAGCTATTTGCGCTGCACCCGAAACAGCCGCAAAAATTCGGCCTCAAGGTCACAACAAACATGTCGTGCAAGTGCGTTTGGCGAGGCGAGGACCATGCGACGATGGCGAGCATCGACAGTTACGCTTGGTTCTTCGCTAGCGAGTGTGCATTGGTTGGTAACCAGTGCGGATTAGATGCATGGATTCGACCTCGGCGTCCTTCGATCGGCGTGCCGCTGCCTTCCGGAATGACATGACGCCGGGTGCGAAGACTCGGTTCGGTCTTTGAATCGCGACGATAAGAACAAACGCCTCTTTCATTTGGCAGGCTCGCTCGCGAAGTGAGTCAACGACTGAGTTCCTTGCTATAAACGTGCTGCGACTTCGTGCGGTTGAAAGCGAGCGACTCGTAAAACGGATGCGAAGATTCGCGGGCGGCGTTCGAACGCACCGTCAGCGACGAAAGTCCCTGATCGACCGTCCAACGCTCCGCCGCGGCGACGAGTCGACGACCTAATCCGGACCGTCGCGCCGTTGAGTCGACGACGAGACCCATGAGTTCCGCGCGCTCTCCGCCTTCGAGCGAAGTCCGATGTTCGACGTGCATCCATCCAAGCAAGCAATCCCGACCCACCGCAACGGCGACATGGTGCCGCTTGCTCGGCAACAAGATCGCGAGCCTTCGCGTCATTTCCGCCGCGGAGGTCGGGTAACCGAGTTCGGCCGCAAGCCGCCCAATCTCGGGGGCGTCAGCGATCTGCGCGCGACGGATCTCCGCCGGTGCGATGTCGTTGGACGGATCGTCTGGCATGTCGAAAACCCCTCTCTGTGCTGTCGTCGAGCGCTAGTCGACGGCTTCATTCGCCAGTGCAGACAACTTCAGAACGGTGGTCCAGTTTCTTGTTGTTGCTGACGTGTGGCCGAGCAGAGCCTTGCCCGCTTTGCTTTCGAGGATGCCCGCTGCGCAATGCAGGTATGCGGCATGTTTGCCGATGACGTATTGCTCGGGCGGAAGGACAAGCGGCGCGATGGCGCTGAGTCCCGCCAACGCCTTGGCATCCTGAACGAAGGCGACCAAGAGGCGCGAATGGTCCGGCGCTTTCTTGGCAAGCGAGTTCTCTGCGACGATCGCAGCGAGATCCTGCGCAGACTTGACGATGACCGGCACTTCGACTTTCAGCTTCGTGGCAATCGCGTCGGCGATTTCCGCGGCATACTTTGCGGGCGTGCCCTTTGTCGCACTAAAGACTGCGTTCCCGCTGTTGAGAAGCGTCGACACCCCGGTGTAGCCTAGATCGCCCAGCAAGGCGCGAAGCTCCGCCATCGGAACGCGCTTGGCCTTACCGACATTGACGCCGCGCAGCAGCGCTACAAAAGTGGGCATCGCGTCGCCTTACCTCTCCCGCTCACAGTCACCTTCAGGGTCACTCTTGCTTCTGCCAATCGGAGCTGCGCTCCGCTGCACGACGCGCAGCTCGGCGTTGACTCGCTCGAAGCGCCTGATTCAACGCGACGACGCAGCAGGTCTCGCTACTTGCGAGGTTCGATCAGATCCCAGAGGTTGCCGTAAAGATCCCGGAACACCGCGACCGTGCCGTAGTTCGCAACCTTCGGTTCACGCACGAAAACTACGCCGTTCTCCTGATACTTGCGGTAGTCGCGCCAGAAGTCATCGGTGTAGAGGAAGAACGCGACTCGGCCGCCGGTCTGATCGCCCACTCGCGAAACTTGGTTGTCGCCCACAGCACGGGCGAGCAACAGCCCAGGGCCGGACACTCCGGTTGGCGCAACGACCACCCACCGTTTGCCCTCATCGGGGAGGAATGTGTCCTCGCGGAGATCGAAGCCGAGTGTCTTGGTGAAGAAGTCAATTGCCTCGTCGTAGTCGCGAACGACAAGGGCGACTAGTGCGAGGTACTGCTTCTTCGACATCAGCAAACTCGAGGACACGCGACCGGCCTCCGCGGGAGCGCCGCTGCCCAACGACCTACGCTCAGCGACCCGGCCTGCGAGACGCGTGAATTGCAACTGGAGCACGTTTGCTGCCGCGCATGGTCAGGGCTTGCCTTCATAGTGGTGAACCATCTTCCAAGCCTCGGACAACGAGATGCCATCTCGCTGCTGACGATAAAGCGGATGCTCGGACTCCTCCAGAACTATCCGTGGCCGAATGCCTCCTCCACGATAGTGAGCCATCGTCTTCAAATTCAAAGTGGGCTCAGGGTAATAGTCAATCTTGGTGCAAAGCCAGCCGAAGAAGGGACCCATCGAAGCGGCGTCAAAGTGCTCGCGATAAGTTTCAAAATTCTCCTTCTTGTGCGACACCCAAACGCCCCAGCCAAACTCATGCTCAAAGTCATGCACCGGAATCTCGATAACTCCGCGAACAAAGAAGTCGCGACCTTCGATGATGCAGAGGTCTTCAGTCAAGAGGCTGTTCGCGTCCTTGGTCAACACATCCGCTCATTGAAACGGCGCGGCAGAGCCGATGTGAGGCAGGTCGGTATGCTCTTGGCCACAAGTTGTGCAGGTGAATGGCGGCATAGCCCTAACTAAATTCTACGAGACGCTCGAGCGCGATCGGGCTGGCTTAACTCGCTCGACGCTCGCATCCATGCGTGTGCGGAGTTCGCGGCGCAAGATACGCATGTTCATCTCTTACGACGCACAAGACCGCGCGTCGGGCGCTGCCTCGATGATGTATCGGGCCACTTGCAGGCCCCCGTCATGAATGAACCCGTCTGCTCGCAGCCCCAGCTTCTCCAGCACGCGGACGGAGGCTGCGTTGTCAATTGCCGGGTTAATTGAGCCATCGATGCTCGGGTTTGTGTGAGCCAGTGATCCTGAACTTGGGATGCTCTCTCTATCCGAGGTCCCTTCCCCCCTAGGGGGGAAACGCCGTCAAAAAAATT
>JBJXGE010000009.1:0-297026 GCA_046154185.1 Planctomycetota bacterium | reverse complement strand
CGCGCGTGCGGACCCGATGGTCCGCGCGCGCGCCGATCTTCATTTTTCGCTTCGACGCCGCGCGCGTCGTCGATACACTGCCACACCGAATTCTGAGCAACGGAAATTTCGCGAGTCGACATGAGCGATGATTATCTGCACGGCTATTCCGAGCACGAACGGGAGCGATTGGCGGAGCAAGCACGCTTCACGGAACCGTTCGTGTTCGAGTTTGTCGAGCTGGGTGCGACGCGTGAACTCCTCGAAGTCGGCTGCGGCGTTGGGGCCCAGAGCGAGATACTGTTGCGTCGGTACCCACAGCTGCGATTGTTCGGCATCGACGTGAGTCCATCGCAGATCGCCGCGGCCCACGCGCGTTTGCGCGCGATTCCGGCGGCGCGCGATCGCTACGAGCTGTATTGCATGGACGCGACGGCGCTGACTTTTCCCAGCAGACGATTCGATGGTGCGTTTCTGTGTTGGGTGCTCGAGCACACGCCCGACCCGCTCGCGGTGTTGGCGGAAGTGCGACGGGTGCTGGGCAGCGGCGCGGTCGTGCACGTCACGGAAGTCATGAACCAAACTTTTTTCGTGACGCCGTACTCTCCAGCGGTGGAGACCTATTGGCGCGCTTTCAACGACCTGCAGTTGGAACTGGGTGGCGACCCCAACATCGGCGCGCGGCTTGGCAACTTGCTCGCGAAGGCGGGCTTCGACGCGATTCTGACTCGGCCGCGCGTGCTGAGTTTCGATGCCCGTGACCCGGTCGCGCTCGCGAGCATGATCGACTATTGGTCCGATCTCCTGATGAGCGCGCATGCGACGCTCATCGAGCGCCGACGAATCGACGTCGGTCTCGGAGCGCTCGTCCGGGCGGAGCTCCGGCGCGTAGCGGGGCACCCCGACGGCGCCTTTCACTATTCCTTCATGCAGGCGCGTGCCCGCTGTCCTGATTGATCCTCAATCTGCCGCGGCTTACGTGTCGATAAATCGCTAGCTGTCTCACGCCTTGGTTCGCGCCCCAGCCACGGCGCTCGCCGAGTCGTCGAATTGTCACTGGTTTCGATGCTCATTGCCCGTTCGAGCAAGGTCTTACTCATGCGCTCGGTTTTCCGCCACAAACTGCGCACGCAAGCGCTGGTATTCGTGCTGCTGGCGATGCTCGGTTTTTTAGGCATCTTGATCACCGTCGAGCTCTGGGCCGTGCGGCCGAACCTCCTCAGTCTTGAGCGCGACGAAGCCCTCAAGGATGCGATTCGCGCCGTCAACGCGATCCGCAATGACATCGGCGCGCTACGAGCGACGACTGTCGAGTGGGCGATGTGGGACGAGCTTCACAGTTACATCGAGCATCGAAACCCCTCATTCGGAACCGCGCACTTGGATTCCGACTCGGTCGCTCGACTGAACCTCGACTTGCTCGCGCTCTACGACCTCAATGGTCGGAAAGTTTCGTGCCTCACGGCGCACGCCGAGTCCGGCGAACAGTGGCGGTTCGAGGAGTTCGCACGCGACACGTTACCGTTTGGCCATCCGGCGCGAGCTTCCACGACGACGCCGACGAGCGGTATCGTCAAGACCGAGCATGGTCCTCTCATGATGTGCGCCCACCCAATCCTCAAGAGCGATGGAAGCGGTCCAGCAAACGGGACGCTCGTGTTCGGGCGTCGACTCGATTCTGCGCTCGTCGCAACCCTCGCAGCCGAAACGCACGTGAACTTCACGGTTCAACCGGCGGCAGAGAACTCATTTGGCAGCGAGGTCGAGAGCCTCAAGGCACGCGATGGTCGCGCGATTTCCATTACGCGCGACGACCAGCATGGCGAGACTCGCGTGGCGGCGCAGCTCACGGATCTTGCCGGCGGAAACGGTTGGATAGTGCTCGCGCGCATACCCTGCGAAATCTCTCGGCGTGGTCTACAGGCGCAACTCTACTCCCGCGCACTCTCCTTGGCGGGCGCGATCGTTTTGGCGGCTGGCATTTGCTGGCTACTGCAGTGGATTGTCGTGCGGCCCTTGGCCCACCTCACTCGCCACGCCATCTCTATTGGACAGGCCGCCGAGCTTCCGCCGCCGCTCGCGTGGCGACGCGTCGACGAACTTGGGCTCTTGGCGACGGAGCTGGACGGCATGGTGAGTCGCATGGCGGCACAACTCGAGCAGTACCGGCAATCGCAAGAATCGTTGCGCGCGAGCGAAACTCGTTTTCGCGCGATCGTCGAGGACCAATCCGAACTCATCTGTCGTTTCGATGGCACCATGCGCGTGAGTTTCGTCAATCACGCGTTCGCGCGCTTCCACCGCATGGCGGGCGCGGAGTGCTTGGGGCGCGATCTCAGCGATTTCTTACCGGGGCCGCACGCCGAGGACATTATTCAAGAGCTGCGGCAGCTCGACGTACAAAGGCCGCAATACGTCAAAGAGTTCATCGTGCTCGACCGTTCCGATCAACCAGCGTGGTTGCGCTGGACGTGCCGCGCGATTTTCAACGAGAACGAGCGTGAGCCGGAATATCAGGCCGTCGCGCTCGACATCACGGAACGAAAGTTGGCGGAGCTGAGCTTGGAGAATGCGCTGGAAGTTGCGGATCGCGCCAATCGCAGCAAAGGCGAGTTCCTCGCCAACATGAGCCATGAAATTCGCACGCCGTTGACTGCGATACTCGGTTACGCGGAACTCCTGATGACGTCGGATCGCAACGCCACTGAGTCCATGGACTACGCGCGAATCATCGCGCGAAACGGTGAACTGTTGCTGGCGATCATCAACGACATTCTCGATCTTTCAAAGATCGACGCCGGCAAACTCGAGCTCGAGCGCCTGGCTTGCTCACCGCGCCAGGCCGTCGAGGAAGTCCGCCAACTCTTGCAAGTGCGCGCCGATGAAAAGGGGCTCGCGTTCCGTGATTCCGTGGCGGCGAACGTGCCCGGTCGCATTTGGGTGGACCCACTCCGATTGCGCCAGATCCTGCTCAACCTAGCGGGCAACGCGATCAAGTTCACGAACTCTGGCAGCGTACGCATTGAAGTCGAGTTGTCGAGTTTGTCGGGTCGAGGTTCGGCACGGCTGTTTTTCCATGTGCGCGACACGGGCATCGGACTGAGCGTGGAGGCGCAACGCCGTCTCTTTCGATCGTTCGCACAAGCGGACTCCACGACGACGCGCAAGTACGGAGGCACGGGGCTCGGCCTTGCAATTTCGAAGCGGCTGGCGGTCTTGATGGGCGGGGATATTTTGCTCTCGAGCGCACCCGGCTATGGAAGCTGCTTTACACTCGCGCTCCCGTGCGAAGTTGCCGATGACTCGGAGTCCATTTTTCCGCGCGCCAACGGCGAGCGGGGGGTCGAGCCCAGTTTGTCGGCGCTGGGCGCCGAACCGGCGATCGATCGATCGCTGGTTCGGATTCTGCTCGCGGAGGATGGCGCGGAGAATCAGAGGCTGATCACCGCGCTCTTAGAAAAACTGGGGTATCAAGTCGAAGTAGTAGCCGATGGCAAGATGGCGCTCGAGGCCGCGCTGTCGTCGGAGACCGAGAAGAAGCCGTACGATCTCATTCTCATGGATATGCAAATGCCGGAGATGGATGGGTATGAAGCGACTCGACGTTTGCGCCAAGCAAGCTGGATGGGCCCGGTCATCGCCTTAACCGCGCACGCGATGAGTGGGAATCGCGAGGAATGTTTGGCGGCCGGCTGCACGGATTTCGCGACCAAGCCGATTAAGCGCCGAGATCTCGAGAAACTCTGCGAACGCCACCTGCGAGCGAAGTTGTCGTCGGAGGCTGCGCCGCAAGTTTGAGCGGCCGTGCCGCGCCATCGCACCAAATGCAGTCTGCAGTCAGAATCGAATGCCAGAGGTGGGACTCGAACCCACACATCCTTGCGGACACCAGATTTTGAATCTAGCGCGTCTGCCAGTTCCGCCACTCTGGCGCGGTCATCAGTCGAAAAGTCACTGCGGGGCGCATTGTGCCCGCTAACTGCCGTGGTCTTCAAGAGGCGTTCGCGAGCGACGACCAACGCAAAGAGACCACGTCGCGTTATCGCCACCCAACCGGCGTCGACAGTATTTCGCTCCAGACAAACGCATCGCGAAGTCGTTGGCGCGAGAAGGGGGACGCAGCGTCGAAACGCTCCAAGCTCGACGCGGGCTTCTGTTCGGACTTGAGCAGGTACGCCGCGGTATCGATGTCATAGGCCGTCGTGGATGGCGCAGCGAGCTGAGAAACGAGCGAGACAGCCGTCGCGGTTTCGACTCTTTCCTTCGCGGGTTCTCGCTGCGGTTGCGGCGCGGCAACCGGGCGGACGACCCTCGGGACCGGCGGGTTTGATTGGTTCGCGAGCTGTTGGAGAAAAGCTCGGATCTTCTCGGCGTTGGTACCGGCTTCTTCCGAAACCTGCGGCAACTGGATCGTCGGACGGCTCGTGTCGCGCCGGACGAGTTCCTCGTTTCGCTCCAGTTCGTCGAAGTCGACTCGTCGATCATCCTCGTCGTCCCGCAAGTCTTCCTGGGAACGACGCGCGGACGTCGCGAGCGGTGCGCGTTGCGAGGCGGCCACGCGCCGCGCCGCGTACTCCGACAGTTTCCGGAAAACCCACTGGAGAACGAGGAGCGCGAGGAGGAAGTAGAGGTAGCGCTCGTTACTCACTTCCGTTCCTCCTGTGAGCCTGGCGGTTTGCCGATCTGATCGCGCATAGAGGTGTCGGCCTGAATGTTCTTGAGCCGGAGATAGTCCATGACGCCGATGTTCCCGCGCCGAAAGGCTTCGGCCATCGCCAGCGGGACTTCCGCTTCGGCGAGCACGAGCTTCGAGCGCGCTTCTGAAACGAGTGCGATGTTCTCTTGCTCCTGCGCGACCGCGAGCGCGCGCCGTTTTTCGGCCTGAGCTTGCGCGACGCGCTTATCGGCCTCGGCTTGCTCGGCCTGCAGTTTTGCGCCGATGTTTTCACCGACATCCACGTCCGCGATGTCGATCGATAGGATCTCGAATGCGGTGCCCGCGTCGAGTCCCTTCGCCAGCACGGTTTTCGAGATCATGTCCGGGTTCGCAAGCACCGCTTTGTAATTCTGCGCGGAACCGATCGTCGTGACGATGCCCTCGCCGACGCGGGCGATGATCGTCTCTTCCGTGGCGCCGCCGACAAGTCGCGCCAAATTTGTACGCACGGTCACGCGCGCCTTGGCGCGCAATTGAATTCCATCGCCAGCCACGGCGTCGACGGTCGCGCGACCGAGGTTTGAGTTCGGGCAGTCGATGACTTTCGGTTGCACGCTCGTGCGCACCGCCTCGAAAACGTCGCGACCGGCAAGATCGATCGCCGCCGCTTGGTCAAAATTGAGCGGGATGCCGGCCTTGTTCGCGGCGACGAGTGCTTGGCACACGCGGCGCACGTTGCCCTTTGCGAGGTAATGCGCTTCGAGCTTATCGAGTTTGGTATCGGTGAGGCCGGCCTTGGTCGCCATGATGAGCGAGTCGATGATGATGCGCGGGTCGACACGTCGCAGCCACATGCCGATAAAAACCGGGATGCGCGTTCGGCAGCCGGAGGAAAGCGCCTGAATGTAAAGCCGACCGAAGGTAATGAGAAAAATCGCGCTGCTGACAAGGATCAAACCGAGGATGACCCAACCGGCAATCTTCACGTAATCTGGCATGGCGATGTCTCTCTATCTATTACCTAAAACTGGCGGTCGGCGGAGCGCACGCACGATAGCGGCATTGCCGTTCACTGGCAAGCGCCCGCGTCCGCGCGAATTCACGCGCAGATGGCTCGCGTTCGCGACGAACGAAACTCACGCGCCGGATGGCGTCTGCTTGCCGATCGATCGATTTGTCGCGCGCACCATGATCCGATTCCCGCGCGCTTCAACAATCTCGATGGCGGCGCCACTCTGAATGAACGCGCCGGAACTCATCACATCGAGACGAGTCCCATCGACGAGTGCAATCCCAGCAGGGCGAAGATCGCTGACGGCCGTGCCGACTTTGCCGATGAGCGTTTGGGCGCGCATGACGTCGTCGCCGGTGGCCGTGATGGCCCCGAGGCTTCCTCGCATCGTCAACCGGCTCAATCCCCATCGGATCACAACCACGAAGTAAACGACCGAGACGATCGAGCTGACGGTCCCGGCCAGTATCTGGCCGTCCGCGAACATCGCCCAAATCGCATAGCCGACGCACAGCGCGGCGGCAAGTCCGATCAACCCACCGGACGGAACGAAGAGTTCGATGAATACGAGCGAAAGCCCAAGCACCAAGATGACGAGGTAGCCGGCCCAAGCTGGAAGACTCACGATGAAATCCCAGGGGACTCAAGCTCGGCGGCTCGAGGTGGAGTCCGAGTTCTGACTACGACGCGATTGCCTTCTACTTTGACGACTACGATCGGTGTGCCGACCGCGATGTACGCCCCGTCGGATGAGACCGAATACTCACGATCTTGGACGGTTGCGATGCCAACCGGTCGTAAGTCGCTTGCGGCCGTACCGGTCTTGCCGATGAGGAATTGATAGTCGGAGGCGTTTGGGTCGGCTTCGACGACTTGTCCAGAGCCAAGCACAGCGCTCTGCACAAACCGCGAGCGATCCGGCAAGAAATGCAAAACGACGAAGATTGCAACCAGTCCTAGAGACAGGCCGGACAAGACGAGAAAACCGTCGTCGAAGAACCGCGGCAGCGAAAAATCCTGGTCCATCTGCAGTGCGAGCACCAGGCTTGCAAACAACATCGCGAATCCCAGCAACCCGATGAAGCCGAATCCGGGTAGGACGAATAACTCGATCGAAATGAGCGCCCCGGCGGCGACGAACATCGTCACGTCGATCCAGTTGACGGTGCCCTGATAGTAACCCGCCGTGAAATAGAGCAAGAACGCGACGAGACCCACCGCGCCCGGAACAAAGGCGCCGGGTATCTTAAACTCGAGGACGACGCCGAGGACGCCGATGACGATCAGCAAGAAACGTACGAAGCTGTGGCTGAAGAACGCGACGACCATTGCGAGCCACGGATCGGCGCCCAAGTCGGGCCTATTGAGAATCGTGGCAACTTCTTCGGCCCGGAAGACCAGCCCGTTCAAGTTAAAGTCATTTGCGACGGCTTCGACATTGTTTTGCAAATGCGATGCGAATCCATAACTGAACGCGCTCTTGGAATCGAGCGTGAGTATCTGATCCGCGGGCACCCGCACGATGGCGCCGAGTCCCTTGCGCGCAGCGTCACTGATCGTAGTCAAGTGGTGGTCGTAGACCGCCTTCGTCACAAACCTTTGGCCGTCGATAGTACCATTCGTGAGCTCGAGCACTTGCGTTTTTGTGACCATGGATTCCACGAGCGCGAGCGGATAGCCACGCTTCCGTGCGTATGTTTTGAGTTGTTCACGGACAAAAGTCTGTTCTTTCTCGCCCAACTCTTGGCGGTCGCCAAAGGCGCTGAGGCCGATTGGCATGACATTGCCGATGAGACTATTGTCACCCATGACGAGATGTTCACACGCAAGGGCGAGGAGCGTTCCTCCGGAGAGCGCGC
This sequence comes from Planctomycetota bacterium, assembly GCA_046154185.1. Taxonomy (GTDB): domain Bacteria; phylum Planctomycetota; class UBA8108; order UBA1146; family JAJFFE01; genus JBJXGE01. Next base: position 289,519 of record JBJXGE010000009.1, on the reverse strand, counting down.
GTTGTCCGCTCGGGACATACGCAATCGTACGGACCGAGCGCTCGTCGAGCGCAAACAGAAAATTCGCTAGCTCGATCGACGAGTCGATTCTGCCGCCGTCGGTCGACAACTCGAAAACAAATGTCTTGGCGCCATACTCTTCGACGAGCGTATTGACGCCCTGCATGACGCTAGCGGCCAACGAGCCATCGATCTCTCCGCCGATCGGGAAGATAACGATCGTGTCTGGCGCCAGCATCGCTTGGTCATCAGTCGGCTGCGCATGAGCCGTCCGGGCACTCAATGCGCAGAGCGCCAATCCGAACGACAACACGAACCAGAGCGACACGCTGTCCGCTCGGTCACGTTCGAATGCTTCGGAACGTGCAGAGTTCATGTTCGTGCTCGATGTTTGATGTTCGATAGATCCGGTTCGCATGTCGCGAACATTGTGAGTCGCGCCGCTCACCGACGCAATCATTCTGCTTGCGCGCCGCAAATCCCGAGCCGCCGAGTCATCACGAAGAGAGCGCTGCCGATCGGCAACGCCCTCACAAAAACTTGGTGGAGGATAGGGGGATCGAACCCCTGACCTCGACACTGCCAGCGTCGCGCTCTCCCAGCTGAGCTAATCCCCCGTTGGTAACTGTCAAACGATCGTTCGATCCGTCGAGATGCAAGTCGAAGCGATGAATCACGTCGTTGCACGGTCTCTGAACGGGCGGCCAAGTCTATGTAAACGTTGCGTCGAGTCAAGCGAAAAGATTGGCGGTCTGCCGTCGGAAACCTATAATCTGCCGCTCCAAATGACCGCTCGCCATTTCGAAGTTTGGATGCAATGAAAGGCTCAGAAGGGGGTGAAGCGCGCAGATCTGAAGCTCCTCGAGCAAAAGTGGCAGGAGCGCTGGAAGGCGGATCCGAGCTCGAGTCGACGGCCGCCCGCCGCGTCAATCGGCTCATCGCCAAGCGAAAACTCGTCGGCGCGTTCGTTCGATGTCGACGGTGATATTACGCCGGATGTCGACACCGACAGCGCCGATGATGATGCAAAAAACGTCACAAAGGGCGATGCAAAGAATGTCCGGGACCAGGGTGGCGATGTAGTCGGTCTCGACAAACGCGAAAATTTCTTCTGCCTCGACATGTTTCCTTATCCGAGTCTGCGAGGCTTTAGCGTCAATCAACTGCGCGGCGTTGTCATCACCGACGTCATCGCACGCCATCAAGAGATGCGCGGCAAACGCGTGTTTCGTCCGATGGGTTGGGACTCGTTTGGTTTGAGTATCGAGCAAGAGGCACAGAAGGCCGGAATTCTGCCGCAGGTGGTGGTTGATCGCGGTGTCGCCATCATGAAGGACCAGCTCCAGCGCTTCGGCGCGCGGATCGATTGGGAGAGCGAACTCTCAACCTCTGATCCCGACTTCTATCGTTGGACGCAGTGGATCTTCACGAAGATGTACGAGCAAGGGCTCGCGGTGCGCGAAGTAGTGCCCATGAAATGGTGCGCGAAGTGCCGAGTGCACTTGGCGAACGAAGAGGCAGTGCTTGGCAATTGCGTCCATTGCGGACAACAAGTCGAAGAGAAGCTCATCCTCCAGTGGGCTTTGCGCATCAGCCAATTCGCGGAACGATTGCACCAAGGATTGCGCAACCTGAAATGGCCGACGCGGGTCAAATCGATGCAGCGGCACTGGATTGGCCGTCGCGATGGCTACAAGTTGAACCTCAAAGCGACCGGTGAGTTTCTCTTCGAGTCTTTTGATCTTTCCGTGTTTGTCCGTCAGCTTGAGCTACTGCCGGCGGCGACGTTTGTGTTGCTCGCGCCCGAACATGGCCTGCTCGAGGAACTGTGCGATGACCTCTATGCGGATGATGTCCGTCAGTATTGCGAACAAGTTCGTCGACTTTCGGAGCGCGAACGTCTGGCAACGAGTGGCGCGCCGGAAGGGCGACCAACTGGCGCGTACGCGCTGAATCCAGTGACCTTGCAACCGATGCCGGTTTGGGTGAGCGCGATGGTTCTACCGGGCGTGCGGTTCGGCGCGATCCTCGGTCTGCCGGGACACAATGCACGTCACGGCGAGTTTGCGCAGCATTATCGATTAGCTGCGAAGATTGTGCTGGCGCAACGCAAGAGTCCCAAGCGATCGGCGCGTCCCGATAGTGGGGCGGAAGCTACCGAATATAGCGAAGTGCTCATCAACGCCGGTCCGTTGAGCGGCGTTACGGTGCAGGATGCGCGACGTCGTATTCGGGGACTCCTCGAAGCTCGCGGCGCGCTCGAGCCATTCACGTCCTACAACTTGCGCGACTGGGTGTTTGCGCGGCAACGGTTTTGGGGCGAGCCGATCCCGTTGGTGCATTGTCGGAATTGCGGGGTCGTCACCGTGTCGGATGCAAACTTGCCCGTGCGAGTGCCGCAGGTGAAGTTGATTCCCGAAACGCCACCGTCGGTGGCAGCGACAGTCCGCCCGGTTGCGGCGAACGGACTTCTCGTGGATCGCAAGCCAGTGTCGGCGAGCGCCGGCAAGGGGGCGACCTGGGACTTTTTCAACGAGTCCAATGTCGCGTCGTTGCCCGACGAAGTGCGCGAATCGGAAGATGAGACGCTCGAGTTCGGCGCCGATGGCGAATCGATGGTTGTGGCGCAGGCCGCGACCGCCGAAGTTCGCGCGGTGCCGGAAATCGCGGCGTCAGCGCCGCGTCATGAAGAACCGCGCCGATCGACGCGCATCGAGGCCGGACAATTGCTCGGCGCCTCGGTCCCGAGCCCGCTGAGCGCAGTCAAAGATTTCGTGAATGTCGCTTGCCCGCGCTGTGGTGAAAGCGCGCTTCGCGACACTGATACCATGCCGCAGTGGGCCGCGTCGTGCTGGTATTACTTGCGTTATCTGAGTCCGAATCTAAAAGATCGGATTTTTGCTCCGGAACGAGTACGGTCGTGGTTGCCTGTCGATCTTTGTGTCGGCGGTATCGAGCATGCCATCCTGCACCTTCTGTACGTGCGATTCTTCGCCTACTTTTTCGCAGATCTCGGACTCACGGCGACCGAAGAGCCGTTCCGCAGACTCTTCAATCAAGGGCGCATTTATCGGAAGACTCCGAGCAATGAAGTGAAAAAGATAGCGACGCATCGCGGCGACCAAATCGAGGCGCAGACTTACTTGGATAACTATGGCGGCGACGCGCTGCGCTTGCACTTGTTGTTTATCGGTCCACCCGCCGACGATGTCGTGTGGGGCGAAAGCGGGACGCGCGGTTGCGCGCGCTTTCTAGGACGTGCGCTCGAGCTGGTTGTCGATCGCAAGCAAAAGGGGCGTTTCGTTAGCCGTAAAGTTCTAGTCGAGAAACATCGGTTGATAAATCGCGTTACTAAGGCGATTCAAACTTTCAAACTAAACAAAGCCGTCAGCGCGTTCATGGAGTTTGTCAAGGTGCTGCGATCGCCGTCGATCACGCCGCAGGAAGTCGATCTTGCGACGTTGAAGACTTTCGCCGTCTTGCTTGCGCCGTTCGCTCCGCACGTCGCCGCGGAGATGTGGGAAGTGCTCGGCGGGGCTGACAACGTGTTCGCACAACCGTGGCCGGAGTTTTCACCAGAACTATTGCGGCCGCTCGAATCCGAAGTCGGCATCTTGATCAACAACAAGTTGCGGGATCGCATGGTTGTCGAAGGCGAGCCAGCGAAAGCGCAGTTGCTCAAGGCTGCGCTCGCGCGCGCAAAAATTGTCGCGAGCTTGGCGGGACGGCGAGCTGAGCACGTATATGTGGTGCCGGGCCGATTGATCAATCTTGTCGTTGGCACCACGGAATCGAATGATCGCAACGGCTCGCGCGAGTGACCGTACAGTGTGAGCAAGCGCTGGGCGGGTCCCGGAGTTGCTACTCGCATTTTGACCCGTCACGATGAGCCATCGTATGATCTGGGAGCAGCCTAATTCACTCTCGCGGGCCGTATGCTCGCGCACGCAGTCGGGCCTCGATTCGCCCGGAGAAGGGACCAATGATGGACTCCCAATTTCGCTGGATCTTCGTTGAAGCACTGAAGCTCGCGCTCATCGTCGCTATCTTCTCTTGGTTTCAAAGCCGAATCATCGATACGCGCTACGAGGTCTATGCGTGCACGAATCAGATGCAGCGAAACATCCGCGCGCAAGCCGATCGACTGGCCGACCTCGAACAAGTGGGCGCGGAATCGGGTGCGTCGCTCGCGGAGACGAGAACCGCCGTCTATCAAGTGCGCGACGTGCTCGACGCGAAAGTTCAAAACCTTGCCGAGGAACGCAACACTCTGCGCAGTATTGTCGAAAACACTTCGAGTGAAATGCGCGGGTTGATCAATTCGAGTTTCGAGAGAATCGATGGTGCCGCGTTTCGTGAGTCGCAGCTCAACGCGCGTGTAAACGATCTCGAGCAGACGTTGCGACGGCAGCCGGATGAAATGAAGCGACGGATGCTCTATCCGATCGTGCAATTGCGCGGGAACGGTACCGTCGGCAGCGGCGTCGTCATCTCCTCGGTCAGCAACAGTGAGACCGGCAAAGCCGACACCTATGTGCTGACCGCACAACACGTGATCCAAGAGATCACCGAAGGGCAGGAGAATCCGCGCCAGATCGAAGAAATAAAATTCGTCGATCCGGATACAGATCGAATGGTGCAGGCGAAAAGCCCAGCGGAGATTCTGGTGTCGCAGCAAGAAATCGACATTGCGTTGTTGAAGATCGAACTTGAGACGCCTTGGCCTTATGTCGCCCGACTCTCGGGAAGCAAAGAGCTTGGCGAAGTAAAGGTCTTCGACTCGATTTACGCGGTCGGCTGTCCGCTCGGTAACAAACCTCTACCCACGCTGGGTGAGATTTCTTCGCAAGACAAGATGGTTGCCGGTCAGAATTTTTGGATGATCAATGCGCCCACGTTCTTCGGCAATTCGGGCGGTGGTGTTTTTCTCGAGCGCAATGGCCACCTGGTCGGGATCAGCAGCATGATTTACACATATGGCAAGTCGCAACCCATGGTGGTGCCGCACATGGGGCTCTTCGTCCCGCTCGAGACCGTGCGGAACTGGCTCGATGAGCAAGGCCTCGCCGAAACCTGCGGAATCAAGACGAGCACGATCGGGTCCGCGCGCACCGAGCCGGCGGCTGTTCCAAAAGAATAGTGAACCCGTGACGCGCCCGTGCACCACACCGCACGGCGCGAGTTGCGCCGCGTTGCGCGAACCGCTGGCTGACGCCGAATCGCGCGCGGCCGCCGGCATCCCCAAGATCTCCAAGGTTGACCGTTGAATCAAACCGTTTTTCGAGTTACGGCGCCAACCCCGCGCCGAAGCAGTCATTCTTGGACCTGCCATTAGACTCGCCGCACGCACCAGCAAATCACTTTTGACAGTATTCAGACTGCCAGCTAATCTCCCCAGTTCGGTACGAGCTATGGGCGACGTTTCCGAACTCGCAATCATGTCGGGTACATGTAGCTCGTCCACGATTTCAAAACCCCGATGGAAAGACGAAGGTCTCCTCATGATTCAGTGTGTTCGCGCCCTTGCCGCGCTCGTCATGTTCAGCGCGATGATTTCGGCGCAGACGCCGCCTGCGCCGCCCACGGTGCCGCCCGCGCTGCCCGAAACCGCGAAGCCAAGCGACGGCGCCGCGAAACCGACGCCTCCGGCCGCCAAGAAAATCGAGAACGATCCGAAAGCGATTGAGGTTGTCGACAAGTATCTGCAGGCGATCGGTGGCAAAGACCTCTTGTTGGCGATCAAAGACCGCGAGACGCGGTTCGTTAACAAGAAGTTTAGTCCGACGGGCGTCACCGAGATGAAAATGCAGCAGTTCTTCAAGCGCACCGGCCGGTTGCGCGAAGAGTGGGAACTGCCGGGAATGGGACTGACAAAGAACGACGAGCCGCTCACGTTTTTGCAGGTCTATGACGGTGAAAAAGCGTGGGTCAAGACCATGGGAGCGGTCTCCCCGCTCGGTGGCAAGACGTTGCTTGTGTTCGTTTGGGACAAACCGATTGACGATCAATTTGTGACCTGGTCCGAGGACGGTTACACGTTGCGTTACATCGGTACAGATACGGTCGATAGCGTTGTCGTGGATGTCATCGAGACGATCGCCTTCGCGTCGCAGCAACGCATGCGCTACAGTTTCTCGCAAGCCGACGGTTTGCTCTTGAAGAAAGAGTGGACCGAACCGGGTGCGTCGGGCGTGCTGCGCAAAGAAGTTTACTTCGGCCAATACCGGGCGATTCCATTCAATGATAGTCCGGACAAGAAGATCAAATTCGCGTTGGTCCACAAGATCTTCGAAGACGGCGAGCTGAATCTCGAGCGCGAGTACCAACAGATTGCGATCAACAAGGGACTGAAAGATGAGCTGTTCAGTCGTCCGGATGGTCCTGATTTTGACGAGCAGCGCCGTAAGCAGGGGAACCCAGCACCTGACGGAGCGACTCCTCCGGCCGCGGATAAACCGGCTGGTGAGAAACCTGCTGGTGACAAGCCCTCGGAGGTCAAACCGACCGACAAGCCGGCGGTACCGCCCAAAGTGGGCGGCTGATTTCTTAGGGGTGCTGGCCTAAGCACGTTTTTCTTTGGGGTGCTGTCCGCAGCACCCGCTTTTTTTTGGGGTGCTGTCCGCAGCACCCACTTTTTTTTGGGGTGCTCTCCGCAGCACCCCGTGCCTTTTCGGGAGACCGAAGCCCTTTCGGGAGACTGAAGAGGCTCACCCCACACGTACGCGCCATGGCGCGCGGCGGGGGGTACCGCTCGACGAAGTTCGACGCCGGCTTCGGAAGACCCGCAGCGGCTCAGCCGCATTCTTAGTTGAGGCATTTGGACGCGAGGCAAGTGGCTATTTGTCGGCCGGCAAGAGTTGCTGATCGCCGAGTTGATGCAGCGCCAATTGACCGCAGGCTCCTTGAATATCGAGCCCGCGACTCTTTCTCAGAGTGACGTCACCACGATACCCCGCGGACTCAATCGCTCGACGAAAAGCGCGCAATCTTGTTGCGCCGGTCGGCGGGTAACTTGCGCCTGGGAACGGATGAAACGGCAACAAGTTGATGTGGTTGGCGGCGTCTGTCGCGAACTGGGCCAGAGCAATTGCTTCCGCTTTAGAATCGTTGACGTCGTTGAGTAAAACATACTCGAGGGTGATGCGTCGGGTGCTGTCTCGAATCTCCTGGAGCGTCTTGCGCAGGTCTGCTACCGAGTACTTTCGATTCATTGGGACGATTTGGCTTCGCGTGATGTCGATCGCGGAATGCAAACTGAGCGCGAGGCGTACCTGCGGGAACTCCGCCAGGAGCGGCGCGATGCGAGGTGCGACGCCGACTGTCGAGACGGTGATGCGCCGCGGACTAAAGGCGAAGAACTGACTCGCTGTCATGTATCGCAACGCGGCGAGTAGGTGCGGGAAATTCAATAGCGGCTCGCCCATGCCCATGAAGACAATTTGCGTGACTTCGCCGAGCTGGTTTGCGAGCAGATCATCTCGCACCGCGAGCCACTGGCCGATGATTTCAGAAGGTCGAAGATTGCGACGGAAGCCGCCAGCTCCGGTCGCGCAGAACGTGCAACCGGCTGGGCAGCCGGCCTGGCTCGAAACACAGAGTGTGCCGCGGGCTTCGGTTGGGATCCAAACGCTTTCAATGAGTGCGCCATCGGCCAGCGCAAAACCGTACTTTCGGGTTCCATCCTTTGAGCACGAGAGCTGCATCGAGCGAAAGACAGGCGACAACAAACTCGCGGCAAGTTGCTCGCGAAGCGACTCCGGAATATTGCTCATACGCGATGGTGCGAGGATTTTCCGGCGAAATACATGTTCGCAAACTTGGTCGGCGCGGAACTTCGTCGCACCGGCGCGGGCGATCCACGCATCAACCGCGTCGCGCGCTTCGCTGGGGGGTATGTCGAGCAGGTGTTTTCCACCTGACGTGTTTTCGTTCGAAGCGTTCACGGCGTCGTCCCAAGTTCGTGAAGTTCGCCACGGCGATTGAGGCGGATCGTCGTCGGCAGCGTGAGAGTCTTTGTGCGCATCGTTCGTTCTCCACTCGCGGCTCGATCGGAATCACCGGCGACGTCACCGCGTTGGGACGCGAGCGGACTCTCATACCGCACTTTGCTTTCCCCTTCGCGCGTTACCGATGCGACACCGACAAACCACCGTTGTGTGCGACCATTCACGACTTCGCGCAGTACGTACAGCCCTTCGGCCTCCACCAAGACGATTCGTAGCGCGTCGGTCTCGAGCTCATAAAGCGCACCGCTCGCCGGCCGATGCACAAAAACTTGCGCGCCGGGCTTGAACTCGATGTATTGTCCATTGACTCGAAAGCCCTTGCCGAGCATCTGCAGTTCGCGTCTGCCGAAACGCAGGAAATTGTGCTCCTTGCCGGGCAAAATGAGTTGCTCGCCCGGCTGCTCCAGTTCGAAACGCAGACCGATACCGCGGACGAAGAAGACCTCTGACCAGTCCTGAGTAGCGGTGGTCGGCACGCTTGCGCCTTGCGTGTGCGGCTCATGAGTTCCGCTCGCGGTACACCCGAGGGCGAGGACCAGCAGCCAACATCGCATTCGAATCGCAACTTTCTTTGACGCCTGGAGACAGCTGTCTGCGCTCATCTCAAGAACGGTTTGATTCTAGCACTCCACGATAGCGAGTCGCACGTCGGACCGAACGCTAGCGTCAAATTCACCACGCGTCCGATCGGTCATTTCTTTGGGGAGTTCAAGTCGATGGAATACAGGTATTCGGCGACCGGCAAGAGCTCTTTGTGTCGTTTGGCGCCGAGCATCAACTTGATGCCGGCTTGGCCGATCGACTCGAAGTAGTCGATCTGGAAGCGGTGCGGACCGGCAATCAGGTCCACTTCCGTCTGCACCAAATTGTCGTTAGATCGTCGCCAGGAATCCACGACCGACCGGCCATCGACCCAGACCCTGACACCGTCGCTGCAAATGACAAAGAACGTGTACTGATCGTCGTCGGGAACTTCGATTCCACCCTCCCAACGCGCGGAAAAATTGTCGCGCGGCAGCGACGGCGTTGGCCCACCGAATTCCCAATTGAACGAAATGTCGAGATCGGTACGAGTCAAAACTTTGGTCTCGAACCCTGCGCCGCGGAAGTAGGCTCCTTGAAGACCTCGCGATCGCTTGAAAACTGCGAGCTGCGCCCGCTCCAATTCCTGGCTGAAACGCTGCCGTTGGTTCCATTCGCGCACTGGATGAATACTCGCGAGCACTTTCTCGGCGGCCGCCGTCACGAGCGCGTGTTGAGCGTGCTCGGACAATAATGCCACAAATTCCTGACGAGACTCTGGAAGCTTCCCAAGCGCGAGCAGTGCGTTTACGCGATTGACGCGTAAAGCGATGTCGCGAGGCCATACGGTCAGCGCTTGCGTGAAGAGCTCAATTGCTCGCGGGTAATTCCGCTCGTTTGCCTCGCACACTCCCAAGTTAATCTGCGCTTCGACCAGTGTCGGCGATAGTTTCAACGCGACGACGATTTCGGCCCGCGCTGCATCGATTTTTCCGTGGGAGAGCAAAACGTAAGCATGATTGTTCAGCAAATGGGCCATGAAGTCGCGCTTGCTCAATGGCAACAGCTTCGTCGTCGTCGTGACACCGGCGGTTGCAAGCTGATCGCGATAGAACTCATCGTCGACTGCGGCGCCATTGCGAAGCGTCTCAAAGTTGCAGGCTTCGCCGTTCGCCGTCGCTTCGTGTCGGATAAACGTGTGGCGCGGCACGGCGACCGGGACGAGGGGCCAATTGAGTCGCTCGCCGAGTTCGAGCAGAACCATGCAAAGTCCGAGGCAATAGCCGCGACGACGACTCAAGACTCCATTGGGGAGCAGATTCTCCATGACGATGAGGTTGCTGTCGGCTTCGAAACCTTCCACGACGAAGAGAAACTCCGCGAGCTGCTGGCAACGGTCTCGGGGCTGCGCTGAATTCAGCTTCGCCTGCAAGAACTCTTGGAATCTCGCTTCGAGACCATCGAGTGCCAGTTGATACTTCGCCGCATCCTGACCAGTGCCGCCGAGAAGCCGCGTCGAGATCTCACGAAAGCTCGCCGTCTGCGTGTCGCCAAACCACGCGAGAGTGTTCGCGTCGATGGCAACGACATCGCCAGCGCTTCCGGGTTGAGTCGCCAGCAACGACGCCAAGACGTAGGGCAACAGGACTGACATTCGGACTCTCGCCCATAAGAGGCCCAGATCGTGCGCGCGTGGAGCAACACCCCTCTAACAGAAAGGGGGGGTGAAGCGGTCGTGGCGGAGCCCCGGCCGCGAGGGGGGTTGGAACAACACCCTTAGGAAAAACTAGTCCCAGAATAAGCGCGCAGCGCTTGTTCTGGGGCTAGTGGTAGACGTCGCTCGGGTCTTTACGGGGTCGCGCTTCAGTTCTTCGCGGCCTCCCGCAGGAAACTGCCGCGCGGACTTACTTGCCGATTTCCTTGAGCATCGCTTTGATTTCTGCGAGCTCCTTCTTGATTTGATTCACTTCGAAGCGGAGCTTCTGCACTTCGGTTTTTTCTTTACCGGCAACGGCTTCGAACTGCGAATCATCGAGCACACCCGCGGCGGCGGCGATGAAGGTCGGCACGTGTTGATCGTGATGGCTGCAGTTAAGTCCCTTGCGGTGATCGTCGGACGCAAGCTTGTCGTAGTTAGCCTTCTTCAGCACCATCAGCTCAGCGAGTTGATCTTTCGACAACTTCTGGTTCTGCATTTTCGTGAAGATCTGCTCGAAATAGTCGGAATGACAAGCCAGGGCTGTGGTCGAGAGACAAAACGCGAGCGCGAGACCGAGCGCGCAAACTTTTGAATTCAGACGCATGCGCACAGATTCCTTCCCGATTCCTCAGACGGAGTTCCAACGCGGCGCCGATCCGTTACCGGCGACCTAACTGCGGCTATGGTAGTGTCGGCGGCACAAACACAAAGCTAAAGTTCGGAAATTTTTCGGCCCACGTATAGCGGGGCAGGCGGTTCAGTTGCGTGGGGCGACGCGCTCTGGGCAAATCTGCAGCTGAAAGAGTCCCTCAGAATCGAGCTCTACGAGTCGGTGACCGTCAAAGACCCCCTGCAACTCATGGAGCGGTGGGGCTTCAACAGCGACCGGTGTGAATACTTGCGCACGACTTGTTCGCAGCTTCGTCCCGAACCAGTGCCTTGTCTTGCGGGACGTATTTGACAACGCGTGTCGTCGAAGCGGCTTCAAGTGCCGACTGCAGTAGAGTCGTTGGCAGTCATCGGAAATCCAGCATTCCCGGAACTCGACGGACTCGCGACAAAGTTCGCAGGCGGTCGCGCAGTTCTGCCGGGTGAGCAGAACTCGGACGAGGTCCGGATGAACTCGGATGGGGGACGCGGCGCAGGAAGCCGCGCAGAGCCACGGCGTGGCACCAGCGGAACTGCCGGCGATTGGCCGTTTTCGCGACTTCATGAGGCAACCGCTACAGATCTCGAGGTCGAACTCCAGGCAGAAGTAAATCCACTCCTTCGTCGTGCCGAAGTTTGCGGCGTCAAAAACGCGTGCGTTGGATTGCGGTTCCATCCTTGCCCTCACATCCTTGGTGCTTCCAATCGGCAAATAGTGAACCAATAGCGCCTTTGACGTCTGAAGTTGTTTTCAGGAAGAACCTTAGCGCTCCGCACCCGGCTCTCGCCGCAACCATGTCGCCTTCTAATTGCTCGGCAGCGTGACAGTTTCAGCTGCACCGCCACGAGCCCCGGCTGTTATTAACGAGTTATCAACACTAGACGATCAAAATCTGTGCATAAAGTCCGGCTCGCGGCTCGGACGTGTTGAGCTTATATTGCCACCCAATAGTCATTTACAACTATGCACTTGGTGTGTTCCGGTTGTTGAGATGTCGCTGTGGACTAGCTCGCGATGAAGTTCATTGTTGGAAATTGATTGATATTGGCTCAAACCAGTCGCGCGCTTGCTGCATTGTGCCACAGGCCATCGACAGCGGGCATTTGCGCGACTAGAGTGCTCGTCGCCTATCGTGACGCGCCCCTCGTGTCAGTCCAGATCGGCTGGGTCGATCTGCATCGGCGACTCGGACCAGCCCGAGAATGAACCCGGCGACCAAGAGGGGATCCGCATGGACAGCCGCTCGCTGCCAAGAGTTTCGCGTCAAAAATCAATCGGTGCGGAAGGCTCCGCGCCAGTATTTGTGCGGTTCTTGCCAGGAACCGACGGGCGGGGGTTCGCGCGCCTGTTCGCGCTCGATGGGCCCCCGCGACAACTGTTCGTGGCTGGCACCGCGCCCGAAGAAGCTTGGACCTATATCGCGGTCGTCGGCAGTCGACGCGCCAGCGTGGATGGACTGCAAAACGCGTTCGCCCTCGGTCGCGACTTGGCGGCCGCTGGTTTCCATGTCATCAGCGGTCTCGCACTCGGAATCGACGGATCCGCGCTGGAAGGAGCGCTTTCCGTCGGGCATACACCGCCAGCGGCAATCCTCGGAAATGGGCTACCAGAGATTTACCCGCCGGAACACACGGGGCTTGCCGCGCGCCTCGTCGAGGCGGGTGGTTTCATCGCGACGGAACAGCCGCCGCACTCGCCACCGCGTCGGCAAAATTTCCCGGCGCGCAACAGACTCATCAGCGGGCTCTCGGTCGCGGTTGTGGTCGTCGAGGCTTCCCGCCGCTCAGGTTCCCTCATCACGGCGAATTGGGCTTTGGATCAAGGTCGAGAAGTTCTCGCTTTTCCTGGCCCGGCGACGGCGCCGTGGAGTCAAGGGAATCTCCAATTGATCAAGGAGGGCGCGGTCATGGTGACCGACGCGGCGGAAGTCCTGGGCTATCTAAGACTATCGGCAGCCTCCGGTGGCGATCGACCGGCGCGCCGTTCCGATTAGTCAGTTCGAAGTCGAATATCGTACATTTGTAAGAGCGGCCACATCTCGCGCCGAGTCAGGGCTGTGTCTTATTTGAATCGGCTAGCTCATAACGCGGATAGCGATAACCACTCGTGCAATTGACCGAGCTGCAAGAGATCATCGGCGAACGCTACCGACTCAAGCGCGAGTTGGGGGCGGGCGGCATGGGGAACGTCGTTCTAGCAGAGGACGCTTCCGGAGAGTCGCCGAACGGGGTCGCACTGAAGTGGGTGCAGGCTCCCGAGGCTCGCTCGGCGAAGCGAGAACGCCACCGCACCGAATTCGAGTTGCTGTCGTCATTCGCGCATCCGCATATTCTGCGTGCGTTCGAATTCGAGACTCGGCCACATCATGGCATTCAGTTCTATAGTTGCGAGTACTTGCGCGGCCCGGCGCTGTCGCAGTTGCTTGGCGAAGCCGAGCCGGATTGGACCCACGCCGTACTTCGGCATTTATTGCTCTCGCTTTGCTTCTTGCACGATCAAGGGTGGGTGCACGGCGATATCAAGCCGCAAAACATTCTGCTTCGGCAGCCGTTGTTTCAAGCGGCCCCTCAAGCGTGTTTGATTGACTTCGGACTCTGTCGTCGTGAACACAGCGAATCCGATCACAACATTGTCGGCACCGTCCATTACATCTCGCCGGAACGACTGCGTGGTGAACCTCTCGACCGACGGAGCGATCTCTACTCGGTCGGAGTTTTGGCTTACCAGATTCTCACGCAAAAACTGCCGTTTTCCGGACGTCGCAAGGTCGACATCATCGAATCGCAGCTACGGCAAGCGCCGGCTCCGCTCAGGACGCACAATCCGCACATCGAAGCCGATTTGGAAGCGCTGGTTCTGCGATTGCTCGCAAAGCGTCCCCAGGATCGACCGGCGGATGCACAGGAAGTTCTGCAGTCGTTGCAAGCATGCTGGCCGGCGACCGTGCTGCGCGATTCGATCGCAACCGCATCGGCGTACGTGGAAAGCCCCGATCGCTCCGGCTGGGAGCACTGTCTCAGTTTGACGATCGGGAAGTGTTTGCAGCGAGCGGGTTGTGCGGATTCCACGCCTGGCGTAGCGGCTGAACAGGAAGCTGAGGTGTTGCCACTCCGGCCCACCGCATGCGGCGCTCCGGGGCGCGGGTTTCTCGCGATTCGCTGCGCCGGCCCATCCGATCGGCGTTTACTTGCCAACACCGTTCGTCGGCGCATCAGTTTGGCAGGAGTCAACGCTTATGTCGTCGATGGCGAAGGTTGTCGCGAATGGCTGACGAAGCTGACGAGGAAGGCGACGGAAAATCAGCGCAATGAAGTCCGTGCGCTCGCTTTCGCTGATGGGCACCGCGCCGGCGCGAATGCGCCCGACTCAGGTGGCGACCTGACAGAGAATCCTGGAACCGTGCTCGACGCACTCATCGGCGCGTTGCAGGTGAGCGGCGAATTGCCGCCATTCGTCGTGATCGTGTTGCCCAGCACCGCAAACCTTGAGCCGTTGGCAGAGCTCTTGTCGCTCGCCCGCGATGCGGAGCGTCGACACGAAGGAATGCGTCGTGTCACGTGGATCAGCTTTCTAGGGCCCAACGACGAACTTCCTGTCAGCGCCGACAAACTTGGTTGGGCGCAAGAATTGGTTGTGCCGCCGCTCGACTTGGAGAGCCGGTTGCGATGGACGTATGCGCGTTTTGGCGCCCGGCCGCCGATGGAATTGCATCTCGCGTTGCAGGAAGTTGCGACGGGGTTTCCCTCACAGCTCGCGACTTTTCTCGATCGTCAACTCAAAGCCGGGCTGTTGAAGCGAACCCTTGAAGGGTGGGTCTATGCGCCGCCGCGACTGGCGCAGCTACCCGGTGAAACACGTGTCCACGCCGAGCGCTTTGAACTTCTAGCGCGCCCAGATCAGCTCTTCTTGGTTGGAATCGCTCTTAACGATAAGGCAACTTCTCAGTCAGAGCTTGCCGCGCTGACGCAGCTGTCGACCGAGGAACTTAAGAGTACTGAAACGCGGCTCGTCGAAAACGGCTGGATACAACGTGCCGATGACGGCTGCCGATTCGCGCTGCCGGCGCAACTGCCGGCCGTCGTGGCCGCTTGTGCGCCAGAGATGTGGCAGGTAGGCAACCTGCGAGCCGCTCGGGAAATACTGGCGAGCTCGTGCTCGGTGCGTGATGAACAAGCGGACCGACTCGTCGCTCATTTCCTGGCGGCACGACAGCCCCAGATCGCGATCCCGTTTGCCTGCGATGGCGCACAACGCGCTATCGAGCATGGGGCACAAGGCAGGGGGATCCAGCTGCTGACCCAACTCCTCGAGTCAGAAGGGGCGACGAGCATCTCAGATCAGGTCCGAATCGGCGATTACTTGGGAGATTTGTTGCAAACGTACGGACCAGTTCGCCCGGCGGTTGATTGGCGTCGTCGCGTGCTACAGTTAGCGACGAGTGCTGGTTCGTCGCAGTCAATTCTCGCATTGCTCGTCCGCAAGCTTGGGCATTCGGAGGCGCTCTGTGGGAGTTTCAGTGATGCGCTGGAGACGCTTTCGGCCCTGACGCACGCACGCGCGCCGAGTACGCATCCGACAGAGCAGCGCCGCGTCATGCTCTTGCAAGCGGAAGTGCTGCTCGTGCTCGGGCGTCCGCTCGAGGCTTTCAGCATGCGCGATGCGCTCGGTCCCATCGACCAAGCGATTCCTTGCGAGCTTGCCGGCTGGGAGTACGACGTGCTCGCGACTTGGGCTGAATGTTGTGGCCAACTCGACAAAGCGAAAGACTTTCTTTGCGAAGGACTATGTCGGCTCGAGAGTTTTTGGGGTGATCGGGCGGCTGCCTGGTCGGCGCACCTCCTCGGCCGCAGCTTCGAGCTCGACGGCATCGCGCCAGTCGCGATCAGTCTGTACCGGCTGGCAGCGCAGCGATTCTGCGCCGAGGAGCAACATCGCCTTCAGACGCGTTCGATTCTCTACTCGGCGCGAGCACTTTTGGCGATCGGAAGCCGGAGCGAGGGCCGCTCGCAACTGCTGCGAGCCGAGCGACTCGTCGAGCAGATCGGCGGCATTCTAGAACGTCGACAGCTGGACAACATCCATGCCGATCTCACTGAGCCGGCGAAGATACGCGTCGAACTACGGTGACTCACTTTCGCGCCAACTTTGCGTTGCCGCGGTAAGTCGACGTTCTTCGAGGACCCGTCGTCACGCTCGCCTCGCTCGTCCGGCTCGGGATTGCACCTATTTTTTCCGCTGAGTTCTGTCGGGATGTCAAAGCCCTCTTTACAGTCGATCTTCCGAGCGATCTAGTTATGTGCCTCGGCGGGCATCCTGCGCTGCGTGTGCGGCGGCTCGGTGAGAAAGTCATCCTGTAACGAAGGAGGTTTGCAATAGTAGAACCTGTCAAGCACAAGATCCTGACACGTCCATCCATCGAGAAAATCCGTGTCATCGACGACGAGGGTGGGTTGTTGGGGATTTTGGAAGTCACGCAGGCCCTGGAGATGGCCAAAGAGCGAGAACTGGATCTCGTGGAGCTCGATCCACACTCGAAGCCGCCGACCTGCAAGTTGATGAACTACGGTCGATACAAATACAACCTGCGCAAGAAGCAAAAGAAGAACAAAAAGACCGTCGTCAAACGCAAAGAACTCAAGCTCCGCCCGAAAACCGAAGACCACGATTTTCAGGTGAAACTGCGCCATGCGCGCAAGTTCCTCGAAGAGGGGCATAAGGTGTTGGTGACGATGCTCTTCCGAGGCCGCGAGCAGAAGCACCCCGAGCTCGGGTTTGAATTGCTCAACAAGTTCGCGAAAGATCTCGATGATTTTGCGAAGCTCGAGAAAGCTCCCGCCCGCGAAAGCTCGAATCGCATCGGCATGATCTTGGCTAAAAAGTGACCCCGCTGTGGTTTAGCATTCTTGGTTCGACGGGGATTTCGTTCCACGCGAGTAAACTCGAGGCGTTCGTTCGAGCTGGTCGACGTCACGTTCCTCTGCTAGAGTGCTGCGCTTTCCGGGTTCGTGGCTAGTCACCATGCAACCGCATCGCAGACGAAATGCAACTGCATCGCAGACGAACCGATTGTGGCCCGAGCATCTGTTGCGCGAGCCCGGCTGGCATTTTCAGAGGCGGAAAATTCAGATGGCAAAGACCGGTAAGTTCAAGCAGAACAAAGGCGCGCTGAAGCGGTTCCGAGTTACCGGAACCGGCAAGATCCGCGCGAACCACGCGGGCAAGGGACACCTCTTGTCGAGCAAGTCGTCGAAGCGACGGCGCAAATTGCGCATCAGCGGCGTGCTCGCTGATTGTGAGCAGCGACGTCTCCGGCGATTACTTCAGCTTCCGAAGCCGTAGTTTTCGGGGCGCGCTAGTTCCTGAGCAGTGTCTCAGTTCGAAGTTCGGCATACGGCAGGGCGAATTCCCAAGGGAATTCTCAAGCCGGTCCCTTCGGGGACCCTCCTGATCGTGGCCCCAGTGACTGAAAGATCGAGTCATGACAAGAGTGTCCGCGGTCGGGCCGCGCCATCGGCGCCGCAAGCGCATTCTCAAGCGCGCGAAGGGTTTCTTCGGTAGCCGACATCGGCTGTTCAAGACCGCCAACGAGACGGTCATGCGCGCTGAGGTTTTCAGTTCGCGGGATCGGCGTGATCGCAAAGGCGTCTTTCGGAGACTCTGGATCACGAGACTTTCCGGTGCGCTGTTTACGGCTGGAATTTCATATAGTCGATTCGTCCACGGCTTGAAGAACGCGAAGATCGTCGTAAATCGAAAGCTGCTTTCCGATCTCGCAATTCGCAACCCGGAAGCATTCGACGAACTCGTGAAGGTCGCAAAAGCGTCACTTTCCAAGTGACGTGATTTGCGCTTCCAACCGTTGCCCGCCGGTACGCTCGAGACTCTCTCATATTGGATTGTGCGAATCGAGCGTCCGGCTCCGTGGAGCGGCGGATTTTTTCAGCGTCAAATAAATTCTTCGCGTAACTTTTTTTGGCGCAGCAATGCGCGTCACTACAGTCGAGTCGGCGTTGACGAAGAAATCGATGGAAGCTCGCGTCTGCACACTTAGAATGCGCCGATCGTCGCGTTTAAAACTGACTCTTTGAGGAACCATGATGCGGACGTTCTTGATCGTGCTGTTGCTCGGCGGCATCTCCGCCGGTGTCTACTACTATTTTTGGGCGAGTCCGGCAGACGCGCCGCCAACGGCTGCGCTAGGGGAACTGGAGCAACCGCGTGTAACGACAAGTTCCGCGCCGATTGTTGATCCGACTCCTTCCCCACCGCCGGCACCACCCGCGCCAAACGAGGAGAACCAACTCCGCCGCCAACTCGCCGATGCTCGTGCTCCCGACTTGGATTCGATTCGGTTTCGACTTGCCGAACTCCTGCTGCTCGATCTGGATCGATCCGCCGAAGGAGTGATGTTGTTACAGCAGATCACGCAGGGCGCTGGGGATGGTGGTGGGGAAATCCGGGGCCGAGCGCTTTCATTGCTCTTTGATCGCGCGAGCACTGCGGGCGAAAAGTCCGAGCTTGCGACAGCGGTACTTCGCAACGGTGAGGCGGCGCCTGCGTTCGCGCGGTCGGCGTATCACTTGGGAGCGGAAGCCGCGAATGCGCCAGAGGATTCTCGCCAGACGCGCGCTTGGGAGTTGCTCTCGCGCGCCTATTTTGCGAGCCAGGATGAGGCGTGGCGGAGTCGAGTTCGACCGACTCTTCAAAAACTCGTGCAGAACTTGGTCTTGTCGACTCGCATGACGTCGGCCGCCGTGAACTACACGGTCGTGTCGGGCGACAGCTTTGGCGAGATCGCTCGTCGACACAAGACCACCATCGACTCTATCAAGTGGATTAACAACAAATCGAGCGACGTGATCCATCCTGGCGATCGACTCAAAATCCTGACCGGTGAAGTCACTATTGAGGTCGATAAAAGCGACTATCGATTGGATGTCCGACTCGACGGCAAGTTTCTGTTCAGCGCGGCGGTCGGGCTTGGATTAGAAGGGCGCACCCCGCTCGGCGAGTTCACCGTTGAGTTGAAGCAAGAGAAGCCCAATTGGCACAAGCCTGGTCAGAAGTCCATCCCGAATGACCACCCCGATAATCCGCTCGGATCTTGTTGGATTGGGTTCAAGAATACTCCGGAATACTCCGGGTATGGAATTCACGGAACGCGAGAGCCGGACAGCATCGGCAAAGAGTCTTCGCAAGGCTGTATTCGTCTACTGAACGAGGACGTGCAATTGCTCTATCGACTGACTCCTACGGGCACGAAAGTCACGATTCGCGAATAGCGATGCATGTATAGCCTTGTGCACATTCGCGGTCGAGCCGCCACGACCGCGAATGGAACCGGTGTTTGTTTGCGCTCTTTCTCCTCGCGTATGACTCGGTCTAACCGGCGATGCTTCGCAGGCTCTGCTCCGAAAGCTGATGCAACGGCTTCCCAAAGACAAAGAGGCCGAGTGTGCCGATCACGGATAAAGCCAGCGCCAGTTTCAAACCCCAGGCATCACCGACTAACTCAACCGGCGCCTCATCCGCGGGGGTGTCCTCGAAGTACATCGCTACGACCGGCCGCAAGTAGTAGTACACGCTGACAATCGAGGCGAGTACGCCGATGACGGCCAAGTAAGCGTATTGCTGACTTTGCAGCGCATTCCTGAAGATCATCAATTTTCCCCAAAAACCGGCGGTTCCCGGTATGCCCGCTAGTGAAAGTAAGGAAATTGTGAATACGAGCGCGACGAAGGGGTGGCGTTTACCGAGGCCGGACAGTTGCCGAAGCTCCTCGCGATCGGACTTGCCGCTGCTAATCGCGGCGATCGCGATAAAGGCGCCAAGAGTCATGAAAATGTACGCAGCGAAGTAAAACAGCGCACTAGTGCCAGCGCGGTCCGGCGTGCCGGAGTAAGAGAGCACAACTGGGATGAGCAAGTAGCCGGTGTGGCCGATTCCTGAGTACGCGAGCATGCGTTTGACGTTTGTTTGATTGAGCGCGGCCAGATTGCCGAGGATCATCGTCACGACGGCAATCGCAGCCAACAGTTGCCCAAGGGAATCGGTCGTCGCCAGAATCTCGTCTCCACGCGTTGCCAGCACGACGCGGAAGAGCGCGGCAAACGAGCAAATTTTTACGGCCACTGCCATCCAGCCGGCGCTCATCGCGGGAGCGCCTTGATACGCGTCCGGTACCCAGGAATGGAAGGGGACCGCGCCGACCTTGAATGCGAAACCGACGAGCAACAGCAACAACCCGACATTGAGGAGTACTGCGTCGACTCCCGGACTCCGAATTGCGCTCAACTCGATCGATCCCGTGGCGCCGTAGATGAGCGCCATGCCGAATAGCAAAAACCCGCTCGAGAAGGCGCCCATGACAAAGTACTTGAACGCGCCTTCGGATCCGGTTTTCCACTTGCGAAAGAATCCTGAGAGCACGTACACCGAAAACGACATCGTCTCGAGCGCGACAAAAATAGAAATTAGATTGCTCGCCTGCGCCAACAGGACCATGGCACCAGCGCCCATGTACAGTAGCCCATAGTACTCGCCGCGATTCTGACCCTGCGCGCCGAGATATCCGCCGCAGGCAACCGTAGTCAGCAGCAACGCCACGATAATTAGGGCCGCGCAGTAGCCGCCGAAAGCGTCCGCCATGATCGCGCCACTGAATATTTTTGTGCCGCTTTTGAAGTTTGACAGTAAGCCGTCGCTCATGAAGAGCGCGGCGAGCGCGAGCACCGCGCCGCAGAGTCCAAGAAATACCAAGTGGCTCTTGCCCGTCGTCGGCTCATCGTTTCCGTCCGGGCCGGTAACGAACAAGTCTGTGATGAGCACCACGAGGCCGGTGGCGAAGAGAATCGTAGCGGGCAGCACGGCTTTGAGTTCCGCCGGGCTAAACTGGAGATCCATCAAGTCCTCTCTTCGACATTCCGTGCCCGATGTCTATTTGATCCAAGTAATGCGCCTCGCGGCCCCAGTTTTTCTGACCAGCGCTTTTCACGGTGCCGACAGACTCTTGAGGTAGTACTGCACGGTCGGATCAATCAGATCTCGAAACGTGTTCGGGTACAGGCCCAGCCAAACGATGAACAAAACCAATGGCGAGAGGTAAATCCACTCTCGAGGTGTCAGGTCCAAAATTCTGCGGTTCTCCTCGTGCACGATAGGTCCGAACAAGAAGCCCTTGACCAAATACAGCATGTAGACCGCGCCTAAAATGACGCCGGTCGCGGCTAACGCCGCGTAGAGGCGGTTCGACTCGAACGCACCTTGAAGAATGAGCAGCTCACCGACGAAGCCGTTGAGACCCGGTAGACCGACGCTGGAGAGCGTCGCAATCATGAACATGACGCTAAACGCGGGTACTACCTGCGCCAGCCCGCCATAATTTGCGAGTTCCCGAGTGTGGCGCCGTTCGTAGATGATCCCGACCATCAAAAACAGCATTCCCGTCGAGAGCCCGTGGTTCACCATCTGTAGCAGCGCGCCGGCAAGGCCCGACTCGTTGAGCACGAACAGTCCGATCATCACAAATCCAAGGTGGCTGACGCTGGAGTAGGCCACTAGCTTCTTAATGTCGGTTTGGACGCGCGCCATCAACGCGCCGAAAACGATGCCAATAATCGACAGCCACATGATCCACGGCAGGAAGATCTCGACGGCAGCCGGGAAGAGTGGTATCGCAAACCGGATAAATCCATAGATTCCCATTTTAAGCAGCACACCCGCGAGCACGACGCTGCCGGCAGTCGGCGCTTCGACGTGCGCATCCGGCAGCCAAGTGTGAAACGGAAACAACGGGACTTTGATCGCGAATGACAATGCAAAGGCGACGAAGAGCCAACACTGCGCAGTCGACGAGAGTGGCAATCGGCCGCGTAGCGCCTGAGTCACCTCTTGGAGATCGAAACTGCCGGTATGGTACCCAAGATAAAGAATCGCGAGAAACATCAGTAAGCTGCCGACCATGGTGTATATGAAAAACTTCACCGCTGCATAGATCCGTCGTTCCCCGCCCCAAACACCGATGATCAAGTACATCGGAACCAGCATCACTTCCCAGAACACATAGAAGAGCACGAGGTCGAGTGCGAGAAAGGTACCGATCATTCCGCACTCGAGGAAGAGAAGGCAGATCTGAAACTCTTTGACGCGACTCTCGATCGCATTCCAGGTGCTGAGCTGAATGATGGGCGTGAGAAACGTCGTGAGCAGCACCATGAGCAGACTGATGCCATCAACACCCAAGTGATAGTTGACTTGCAGTGTCGGAAACCAGCGCGCGTGCTCGGCGAGCTGCATCGCGCCGGGTGCTTCGGAGTTGCCAATGGCCTGGCGATACATGGAGAGCATGACAAGGCTCAACAAGAACGTGATGCAGGAAATCGCGAGTGCGCCCTGTCGAAGTTCACGCTTGTGTGAACTGTTCAAAAACATCAGCAGCAATCCACCGACCGCTGGCGCGAAGACTAGGAGACTTAAGATGGGCAGGTTGTTCATGTGTTAAGTTCCGGTCCTCAGACTGAGCAGTATGAACAGCAAGACCAGCGCTCCGCAGGCGAAGGTCAGCAGATATGCGGAAATGAATCCTGATTGCATGCGCCGAAAGAACTCTCCGGTAGAACTGACGAGTCGCGCAGAGCCGTTCACAAGGAGGTAGTCGATGAACAAGCGATCGACAAGCAAGTACAACAAAAACGCCAACCACTGAAACGGAGCGATGATGAGCCACTGGTAGATTTCGTCGACGAAAAACTTCTCGCGGGCGATCGTTGTCAACGAGCGCCCGTGGCCAGCCACAAAACGTTCGCGCGCCGCGCGGCCCTTGCCGTACAAGTACCAGGCCGCCGCCAAACCAGCGACGCTGACGCCGACGGAAAGGAACAGACTAGACCACTCCATTCGATGAATTTCATCCGCACTCAGTTGGCCGTGTTCACCGAGCAGCCCGGTGAACGTACTCAAGGCCGCCGTCGGCACTGGCAAATGCAAGAATTCTGGCGAATTGAGCAGCCCGCCCCCGATCGACAAAGCCGCCAAAACAAACAGCACAACCGGCATCCAACCGCCCGGCTCATGAACATGGTCACGTAGATCCGCGGCGACCCGCGACTCGCCCCAGAAGGTCAAAGCCACCATGCGCAGCATATAGAAAGCCGTCAATCCGGCCGTGACAAGCGAGACGGTCCAAAAAATCGGGAGCCGGCCGAGCCCGAACGCATCGAAATAGCCGGAAAAAAGGATCTCGTCTTTGGAGAAGAATCCGGCAAAACCAGGAACGCCCGCAATCGCAGCGGTGCCAACAAGAAAAATCAGATGCGTGTAGGGGAGAAGCCGCCGCAAGCCGCCCATCTTCCGCATGTCCTGCTCATGGTGAAGCGCGTGGATAACGGAACCGGAACCCAAGAACAACAGTGCCTTGAAGAACGCATGCGTAACGACGTGGAACAGTGCCGCCCCAAAAGCTCCCACGCCAATCGCGAAGAACATGTACCCGAGTTGACTGACGGTCGAGTATGCGAGCACTTTCTTGATGTCGTTTTGCGCGAGCGCAATCAGTGCCGCTAGCAATGCGGTGCAAGCGCCGATCGCCGCGATGACCGCAAGTGTTGTTTCCGAAGCCGCAAACAGCGGCTGCAGACGGCAGCAGAGATAGACGCCGGAGGTGACCATCGTGGCGGCGTGGATCAACGCCGAAACTGGCGTCGGTCCCGCCATCGCATCCGGCAACCACGGGTAGAGCGGGATCTGGGCGCTCTTCCCCGTGGCACCAACGAAGAGCAACAGCGTGGCGAGCGTCGCGACCGTCATGAATGTGCCGCCGGGCGCCGCAACTGTGCGACTCGCGAGTTCGCTCGCGCGCTCACCGATCGCCAGGGTATCGAGCGTGCCGAGATACGAAAAAATAAGCAACATGCCGAGCAAGAAACCGAAGTCACCCACACGATTGAAGAGAAACGCCTTGCGACCTGCGTCGCAGTTAGCCACGTCGTTATGCCAAAATCCGATCAGCAGGTAAGAGCAAAGTCCAACGCCCTCCCAACCGACGAACAGCAGAAGCAAGTTGTCACCAAGCACTAAGATCAGCATGCAAGACATAAAGAGATTCAGATACGCAAAAAACCGCGCAAAACCGGGATCACCCTTCATGTAGCCAGTGGAGTAGAGGTGGATCAGCGAACCGACACCCGTGATGACAAGACACATCACGGCGGCGAGCGCATCAAACAACAGACCGAAACTTGCGTCATACCGCTGTTGCGAAATGACGAGCGTGATCCACTCGTACACCGTTTGGTGCAACGCGTAACCGGGCGGATTCGCGAGTAGCTCCTGGAACGCCCGCCAGGATAGGACGAAGGCCGCCAACGGCATCGCACATCCGACGACGGAGACGAAACGGTTACCTAGTCGTTTGCCGAGCAGCCCATTGACGAGGAATCCGAGCAACGGCAACACCGGTATCCAGATGAGCTGATTCGACATTGCGGGCTAAAATCCCCCCAGAAAACACAACAACACTTCGCACTTCAGAGCGCCGCGTCGTGGCGTCAGCCGTGAAGTTGACACAGGTCTCGTACGTCTATGCTCTGCCAACGGCGCCACAACAACAGCAAAATTGACAAGCCGACCGCTGCTTCAGCCGCGGCCACCGCGATCACCATGAGCGCGAAAATCTGTCCGGTGTGTGCCGCTTCCGGTTGCGCGGCGGCAAACGCACGCCCGAACGCGACGAGCGCCAAGTTCACGGCGTTCAGCATCAATTCGAGCGACATCAGCACGACCAATATATTGCGTCGAGCGAGCACCCCGTACACGCCGGCGCTGAACAGGAACGCGGAGAGGTAGAGGCAGTTAATGAGGCTAAACATGCGAATGTTCCTTCGCGGAAGCAATGGCGTCGATTGGTCCGGAAGTTGTGGCGGTCGCCTCACCTTCGGCTTGAGACCTCCGACTTCGGCGTGGTTTCGATGAGAAATGAACCGCGCCGACGATCGCGACCATGACGAGCACTGAAATCACTTCAAAAACGAGCAGATGGCGTGTGAACAACTCGTAACCGAATGCTTGCACGCCGCCATGACTCCAAGCGGCTTGCGCCGACGGATCTGCGCCAGCCGTTGCGCGTGCACCGGCAGTGAGGCCGGGCAGCGGCATCGACGCCAAATCCGCGTACTCGGGCCGTTGTAGTTTCTGTGAACCTTGAATCGCCGTTATCAAAAGTCCGAACGTGAGAAAGGCGACTCCGCCCGCGATGAGTCGATCCGTCAGGGTTCCCTCTTCCGGCAAGTTACCTTCGCGGGGATTAATGAGCATGATCACGAACAAGTAGAGCACCATGATGGCGCCGGCATACACGAGGAGTTGCATGAAGCCCAGGAATTCGGCGTGCAACAACAGGAACTCAATTGCCACCATCGCGAACACGATGATCAAGAACATCGCCGAATAGATCGCATTGCGACGCGTCACGACCAAGACGGCGCTCACCGCCGCCACAATCGCGGCGGCGGAAAAGAGCAAGTGCATAAGCGTGGGGTTCATCGACGAATCTCCCCGAGCTGCGACGTTCTCAACGCGACTCCTTGCTCCGCATGCCAGCCACCAGGCTGATCCTTCACACCAAAAAACCGCGACCAACAGCGCGCAAACAAATCCACCAGTGCTCGTTGAACCGGTTCCGAACCAGGCGCTGCGCGCGTGCTCTGGAATCTGTTTCCTATGAGGCTTGCCTCTCAGCCTCCACGCGGTCAAAACTCCGCGACGACCACTTCACCCCGACAAACGCGCCGGTTGCGGCGCGGAGAACGGCTCGTCACGCCACGTACGCGAATTCTTGCCTCGGAATCGCGCTTGTTCGTGATCCAGCACCCTGGCATCAGTTCGAAAGCAGGCGTTCCTTGTCATAGATTTTCTCGGCGCGTGTTCGGGACGGAATGTTGTAGACCTCGGTCAATTCAATCGCCTCGCATGGACAAGCCCACTCGCACATGCCGCAGTAGATGCACCGCATCATGTCGATGTTGAAGAGTTTTGGTCGCTTCTCGCGATCCGGCCAAGGCGACGGCTCCGCCACTATCTCGATGCACTGCGCGGGACAAACGGTTGAACACATGAAGCAGGCCACGCACTTCTCTCGGCCTTGCTCATCCTTCGTGAGTCGATGCTCGCCGCGATAGCCGGGGTAAGGTGCGCGTTTCACATCCGGGTAGTTCAGCGTGTTCGGCTTGCTGAAAAGCATGTGGCCAAGAGTGTTGGCGAGACCTTTGACGATCGCTGGGATGAATGTGCGATGCAAGACGCCGTGCGGCTCGCCGCGTTCGTGGCTCGGTTGCCCAGGAGTCGAGTCGGGTTTCGAATCAGACACGCGTTACTTTCCCGGCCATGCCTTGTAGATCGCGGTTGCGGCGAAGTTGCCAAGTGACAGTGGAATCATCACTTTCCAGCCCAAACGCATGAGTTGGTCGTAGCGGAAGCGCGGCAAAGTCCACCGCACCCAGATGAAGAAGAAGAGCAACGCCGCCACTTTGGCGCAAAAGATCAGCACGCTGATCGCGACCATCGGAGCGCCATAGGTTTCGAGCTGCGGGAACCAGGGCATGCTCCAACCACCGAGAAACAAGGTCGCGAAGAGCGCGGACATTGTGATCATCGCCGTGTACTCGCCGAGGAAAAAGATCGCAAATTTCAAACCCGAGTATTCCGTGTGGTACCCGCCGACCAACTCCGATTCGCATTCAGCCAAGTCGAACGGCAAACGGTTCGTCTCAGCGAACGCCGCCACCAAGAACAATAACGAAGCCAATGGCTGGCGCCAGAGGTTCCAGCCGTGCTTCAGCTGATCCCGCACGACGTCATTCAGGTCGAGACTTCCCGCGAGCAGCAGCGCCGAGAATAACGCCAAGAACAACGCTGTTTCATACGAAATCATTTGGGCGGATGACCGCAGTCCACCCAACAATGAATACTTGCTATTCGAAGACCAACCGCCGAAAGCCAACCCGTACACGGCGAAGGAACCGATCGTGAAAACAAAGATCACTCCGACGTTGCAACTGAAGACCTGGAGATCAGCGCCGACCGGCACGACCGCGAAGGCCAACATCGCCGGCACGAACGCCATCACCGGCGCCAAGATGTAAAGCGTGCGGTCGACCCCCGACGGAGTGAGATCTTCCTTGAAGGCAAGCTTGATCGCATCGGCAACCGGCTGCAATAGGCCGACCGGCCCGACGCGGTTCGGGCCGACTCGGTCTTGGATCCAAGCGCAGATGCGCCGCTCAAAGTAAATCAGACCTGGCACGACGTGCAGGATGACCATGAAGATGCACACTGCTTTGACGATCGGAAAAACGTACGGCAGCGTCAGTATGGAAAGCACCCACTCGATCATCGCACTCCTCCAGCGGGAGCTGCGGCCGGACGAGCGCCCGGTAACCAACAGGATTCGGCTGCGATCTGTTTGTGTGTCAGGCCCTTGAATGCTCCAACATCGTCGGACAACTTGCGGAACACAGCGGTCGCGGAAAGTACGCGCTCCCAACCTCCCAAACCAATGAGCAGCTTTTGGAGGATTTCCAACTCAGTCACAACGCGCAGTTCCTGATGCGCAGCGGTCGGCAGTCCGGGACAAGCCTCGGCCGCGGCGTCCGGTCGCACTCTGCTGCGGACGCGTTGAATCAGGCCGTCGTCGTTGACGTAGCAACCTTCTTTCTCAAACGGCGAACTGCTTGCGAAAAGTAACTCGGCACCCTGCGCGTGTCGACCGTCGAAGAGGCTGAACACCGCGCGGCGATTCGCGCGTTGGAGCGCAGTGAGCAGCTCGCCGCTCGGGTCGGCATGCGGAAAACCAGCGAACACTAGCGCGGTCGAGACGTTGCCGCTCTCTAGTTCGCGACGAAGCGCCGCAGCGTTTTCGCCAAATACTTGCGCCCCGATGATCGCTTCAGCGCCGGCGCGGTTGGGGTACTTCTCGGCGCTGATTCGAAACTTGCCGCCGAACTCGTAACTCTTTCCAGGAGCTGAAATCCAGCCCGCAACACGCACATCCCCGAGACTCGCCGCCAGCTTCTTCACCAGGTAAAGTTCTTCGCAAGTCAGGAACGGGTCGATGACAATTGCGACGGCTTTTGCGCCCCGAGCATTCTTGTTGCGCGCACCGCTATTCAGCATCGTGATCAGTTGCTCGAGCGCCGCCGTCTCATTCAGATCTTGGAGAGTTCCAGTGCTCGAGCGAGTGCGAGGGCTTAGAAGCCGTTTGCTGTCGTGAACGTAGCGATAGTCGTATCGACCAAAGTCGCACATCCACCATTGATTCACGTCCGGATTGTGGCGAGGACGCAGCCGCTTGACGTAGCCGAGGTTTGTCTCAATATCGATGTTGCAACCACGCGCGCAGCCACCGCACACGCTCGCTGTCTGTTCCATATTCCACACGCGGGATTGGAACATGAAGTCCGTTGAAATAAGCGCGCCAACCGGACAAATGTCGACCACATTTCCCGCCAAGGGATTGTCGATCGGTATGCCAGGAAACACGTCGACGATGGATCTGTCGCCGCGCTCAACGACGCACAGTTCGCCGGTGCCGGCGATTTCATCGCAGAACCTGACGCAACGAGTGCAGACAATACAGCGATTGCCCCAAATCCTAATGCTGGGGCCAAGTGCTTTGGTGTGACGGATGCTCTTGGCTTCGACAAAACGGCTCCGATCGGGGCCGTGTTCGTACGAGTAATCTTGCAGCGTGCATTCACCTGCTTTGTCGCAAACGGGACAGTCGAGCGGGTGGTTGATGAGCTGGAATTCCATCACGCCTTCGCGCGCTTCAACGGCCTTCGCGCTGTGCGTCTTGACCTCAAGACCCGGCGCAATTTTCTCTGAGCACGAGATCACCGGTTTTGGTGAGCGATTGGTCTCGACTAAGCAGATTCGACAATTGCCGGCGACCGAAAGACCGGGGTGATAGCAAAAGTGGGGGAGATCGATACCGTGACTCAACGCGGCTTCGAGAATCGTCGCTCCAGCGGGGCTACGAACGGGCGTGCCGTTCAACGACCACTCGATAGTGCCACTTGCAGCGCCACTCTTAGCGGCGCTGTCACCGATAGCGGCTGCCTTGTCGGCGACTGTCACGACCGGCTTCGGCGTCGGATTAGACATGCTTTGCTCCGCTGAGAGCGGCCGAGCCGCGTGCTACGTCGCCGCGAATCTCCGGCTTGGGAAGGAACTCGCTGCGAAACTTTTGCATTATGGAAAGCGCGGGAAATGCCGCGGCATCCGCCAACACGCAGATCGTGCGACCGATCATCCGATCGCATATCGAGCTGACCAACTGCGAATCTTCCTCGCGACCGTGACCCTCGTGAATGCGATGAACAATCTTCTCGAGCCAACCCGTGCCTTCACGGCAGGGCGTGCACTGGCCGCAGGATTCGTGGTGATAGAACTTCATGATGTTGAGCAGCGCGTCGACCATGCATGTCTGATCATCCATGACGATGACACCGGCCGAGCCCAACATGCTGCCAGCCTTGCGCAACGATTCGATATCCATGTTGACGTTGCACTCGGCGGCACTCAGAACGTGCGCTGACGAGCCGCCCGGAATGACGGCCTTCAACTTCCGTCCCTTCCAGACGCCGCCAGCATGGACGTTGATCAATTCGAGGAGTGGCACTCCCATCGGCAATTCATAGGTGCCCGGCCGTTCGACGTGACCGCTGACGCAGTAGAGCTTTGGCCCCGGACTATCCGCTGGACCAATCGATCGGTACCACTCCGCGCCGCGTTCGACAATCACCGGCAAATTCGCCAGCGTCTCGACGTTGTTCACGACCGTTGGGCAACGAAACAATCCTTCGATGGCAGGGAATGGCGGCTTCAGTTTCGGTAGTCCGCGGCCACCTTCGAGCGAGGACAACATCCCTGTCTCCTCGCCGCATATGTAAGCTCCCGCGCCACGGTGAACGGTCACATCGAGATCGAAGGAACTACCGAAAATCCCCTTGCCGAGAAAACCGGCGGCGTACGCTTCTTCAACCGCCGCAACCAGACGCTTGTAACCAAATACGAATTCTCCGCGAATGTAAATATATGCCGCTTTGATGCCGACGGCCCAACAGCAAATCATCATGCCTTCGAGCAACAAGTGCGGATCGTGCTCCATAAGCACTCGATCCTTGAAAGTGCCCGGCTCTGACTCATCCGCGTTGACCGCCAGGTACTTGGGCTTGCTGCTGGACTTCGGCACAAAGCTCCACTTGACGCCCGTCGGAAAGCCGGCGCCACCGCGACCGCGCAGATTTGAACTCTTGACCAACTCGATGAGTTGATCAGGTTGAAATTCCTTAGTCGCTTTGCGCGCCATCTCATAACCGCCGTGTCGACGATAGTACTCAAGCGTGTGCGAGCCCTTCTTACCGACGTGCGCGGTGAGAATCTTCTCGAAACTCAAGCTGCGCCTTCCTTCCGCGCGTCAGCGCGCAAGCGCGCGAGCAAAGCGTCGACTGCGGCACAGGTCAAATTCTCATGATAGTCGTCGTTGCATTGCAGCATGGGCGCCGTGTCGCAGGACCCGAGACACTCGACCTTCGACAACGAGAATAAACCGTCATCGGTCGTCTCGCCGACCTGGATTCCAAGTTGCTGCTGAAGATGTTCGCGAATTTGCTTTTCGCCGCGCAAAGCGCAGGACAACGTCGCGCAGATCTGCACGTGATACTTGCCGGTTCCCTGGCGTCGAAAATGCGTATAGAAAGTGAAAACCCCGTACACGCGAGCCGGCGGAATCCCCATCAGCTCGGCGACATAGCGAAGCTGATCCGGCCCCAGGTTTCCAAACTCGGTTTCCGCGATGCGAAGAGTCGGCAACAGCGCTGCCTCCTTGGTCGGGTAGCGCGTCAACAACCACTCATACTGCTTCATGCCGCTCGTCGAGAATTTCAAAGTGCTCATGCGTTCCTCAACGATCCAATTCGCCGGCGATCACGTGCAAACTCGACAGCACCGCGACCGCGTCCGAGATCATGCCGCCCTCGCTCAGCAAGGGAAAGACTTGATAGTTGTAGAAGGACGGCGGGCGAATGCGAGTACGGTAGGGTTTGTCCGAGCCATCCGAGCTGATGAAGAAACCCAGCTCGCCGCACGGAGCTTCGGTCGCGGAGTAGTGCTCGCGACCGTTCGGCGGTTTGATGCCATGGCCAAGCATCACCAACTTGAAGTGATGGATCAGAGACTCCATATCGTTGTAGACCGCGTCCTTGCGCGGTAGCGACAACTTGAAGTCCTCATGATCGACCGGGCCATCGGGCGGTAACACAGCCATGGCCTGGCGAATGATGTCGACAGACGCTTCGACTTCCTCCATGCGCTGCAGATACCTTGCGAAGCAATCACCGTCTCGCTGCACGGGAACTTTGAAATCGAAAGCGTCATAGCCCAAGTAGGGATGGGCCCGGCGGACATCGTAATTGACGCCCGAAGCGCGCCCGATCGGTCCGGTCACGCCGTAATTCAGTGCTTGTTCGCGGCTCAGCACGCCGACGCGACGCAGTCGATCGACAAAAATCCGATTTCCCGTGAGCATCGTGTGATACTCGTCGATGAGCGGCGGGAACTCATCGAGGAACTTGAAGACGAGTCGCTGGAACAGCTCGTTGTCGACGTCCCGCATCAGCCCGCCGACGCGCGTCCAAGAAGTCGTGAGGCGCGCGCCGCAAACTGACTCGAATATGTCGTACAACTCCTCGCGTTCGCGAAACGCCCACAACATGACGCTAAAGGCGCCCAAGTCCATGCCCTGCAGTCCGAGGCAGAGGATGTGATCCGCGATGCGCGAAAGCTCGCACATGATGACGCGCAGCAACCGGCACCGCTCTGGTACTTCGATCCCCAACAACTCTTCGACCGCGACCGCATAACCGACGTTGTTGTTCAACGCCGACAAATAGTTCATGCGATCGGTGACCGTGACCCATTGCTGATACGTCATGTGCTCGGCGAGCTTCTCGAAACCGGTGTGCAAGAAGCCAATCTCGGGGTCCGTTTTGACGATCGTCTCGCCGTCGAGCACGAAAACTGACCGCAGAGTCCCGTGGGTCGCCGGATGCTGCGGCCCGAAATTCATGATCATGCGATGGTTTTGCTGCTCTTCCTCGAGGTCGGTGTCGACGTCCTCGAAGTGATGCATGCGCGCCGACCGATTGCTGGCGCCCGCCTCTAGCTCGCGCGTGAGCAGGTCAGGGTCGAGGCTCGGAGTCACGCTTCATCTCCTCCTGGTATTCAGGCGTATGCAGGCCCCGACCGATCGTCACTGGATACGGGAGCGGCGCCGTCGTCACCATTTCACCGCCGGCCGGGACCACGCGCGGAAACTGGACGCGCTCACCACGCCCTTTGAGCGGGTAATCCTTGAGCAGCGGAAAACCCGGATAGTCTTCGGGCATGAGCATTCGCCGCAGATCTGGATTTCCTTCGAAGACGATTCCAAACATGTCATAGCACTCGCGTTCGCCCCAGCCGGCGAGTGCCCACAACGACGAGACACTGCGAATACTCGGGTCAGCTTCTGGCACCCACGCATGCACACGGCCGTACCGAGAATTCTGACGGTCTTGAAGTACGTA
This sequence comes from Planctomycetota bacterium, assembly GCA_046154185.1. GTDB lineage: Bacteria > Planctomycetota > UBA8108 > UBA1146 > JAJFFE01 > JBJXGE01. The sequence continues at coordinate 257,023 of JBJXGE010000009.1, read as the reverse complement.
CACGACGACAAAACGCTCGAGCAGATCCTTGTTGAGATAGTCGACCGCCGTCACGTCGACGAGCAGCAGCTCACTGACGGTTTTGAGTTCTTCCAACAACGCGTAGGCGTTCTCGCGTCGGACGTACACGGCCGGCTGTTTATTGTGTGAGCGACGCTCCAAGATGGTCGACTGAACGTGCGCCGAAAGGCGATCGAAAATCGCGAAATTTGGGTCGCGTGCTGGTGCTGCATTTGGGTCATCCGCAATCGCGCCATCCCCAGCAGATTTGTCGACACCTGTCATGATTAGCTTCCGTGCCTTCCGCTGTCGACGCGCTCGCCGGCGACGATTTTCTGAACTTCAAATACGGCATCCATCAGCGACTCAGGTCGTGGCGGACAACCCGGCACGTACACGTCGACTGGAATAAACTGGTCAACGCCCTGAATAAGTGTGTAGGTATCGAACACGCCTCCACACGACGCGCACGCACCCATCGAAATCACCCACTTGGGCTCGGGCATCTGTCGGTAGATCTTGATCAGCACGGGCATCATTTTCAGGGAAATGCGGCCGCTCACGATGAGGAGATCCGACTGACGGGGAGAAAATCGCACGACTTCGGCCCCGAATCGCGCCAAGTCGTAGCGACCGGAGAGAGTTGCCATCATCTCGATCGCACAGCAGGCAGTACCAAACGGCATCGGCCACAGCGCGTTCTTGCGGCCCCAATTGATGAGCTGATTGACCTTCGTGGTGAGAAACCCCTCGCCACTGAGTAGACTCTCTAGTCCCATTCGAGCGCTCCTCGTTTCCAGCAGTAGACGAGGCCGAGAGCCAACACCAGCACGAAGCATCCCATTTCGATGAGGCCGAAGTACCCGAGTGGCTCGCACAAGACGATGTAGGGAATCACAAAGACGGTCTCGATGTCGAAGAGGATGAAGAGTATTCCGACCAGGTAGAAACGCACGTGGAACGGTTCACGGGCGCTTTCGAACGGCGGGACGCCACACTCGAACGGTGTGAACTTCTCCGAGTCCTTGCGGCGCGGCCCCAGCAGCTCGGACACGAGGATTGCCCCGGCGCCAACTACAGCCGTGAGCAGCAAGAACACCGCGAAACCGAACAATTCAGGCGTCATTTCACTCCTCAGCGAATGCCACCGACACTCAGGCCAGGACGCCCATCGAATCGCGACGTGGCGCGCACACATCGCGAAGCCGGCCGCCGCGAACTCGGCGAAAAGGCGATCTGGCGAACCGACAATCTCGCCATTTCACCGCCGCAACAAGGCCCATTTCGGTTTGCGAAAAACCGTCCCACGCGACGCGCGATCGACCCGCGCGATGGCTCTCAGTGGCGTCCGCCGCTTCGAGAGTGGCGCATTCTAGGAGTAACACGATCTGTAGAGAAGGGCAGTTGAGGACTGAAAAAGCGCGGCAGTGCCGCGGAATTGGTGATCGATGAATACCGTGACTCGCCGCGCGATTCGCGGGTGCAATGCGACTAAGTACGCAACAACCGCTGCAGAGCGGCACACAGCGCGATCGTGTTGACGACCGGCACCGGACCGACCGGCGCCACGTTGAATCCGAGTGGAGTCGGTGAATTCGTCCGTCGTTGGTGCGCCAAGATTTCGTCGACGACCGAGAGTATGTGTTCGACGGAATGTTCGGCCGTACGCTCGGGAACTCGACAAAGTTTTTCGACCAGCTCCGTGTCGATTCGAACCCCGAGAAAGTGCAGCATTTTGATACTCTGACGGCTGCGCAACGGACAAAGGCTAACAAGCACTGGCGTCGAAGCGACCGCGTCTCCCGCCGCCTTCAGGTCATCCAAGAGTTCAGTCAGTTCCCGCGCACGATAGATGATTTGGGTGGTGAAGAAGCGCGCACCGGCGGCGACTTTGTCCGCCATGCGGGCGGCTTCGACACGCTCACGACTTCGGCGACCGGGGATTGAGATATTGCCGAATGTGGCTGCGGAGTCTGAAACCCAACGCGGAAACAAACGATTCGCCTCACAAACGCTTGGGCCAGGATAGGTCGCATTACTTTTTTCGCCGCCGACGATCACGAATTTGCGGATACCGAAGGCTACGAAGCTGTCACGAAACCATGCGGCGTTTTCTTCGTTCGAGGCGTGAACGACGACGCGATTCACGATCGCGGGTAAGCCCAAGCGATCTTGGATGAGTTGACCCAACACGCGCGACTCCCACCGCGGCTCGTAGGGATTGCGGCGTTCGCCATCAACGTGTTTCGATTCCTCGGCGCGAATCTCCGGAATATTGACCGCGTCGAGATTCACTGCGCGATGGATGCGACCGATGTGCTGCAGCCGAGACTCAAGTCCTTCTTCCCCGCGCCGCAGCGGCGGCGGAACGACTTCAAGCACGAGCCGAGGAAAGTCACCCGACTCACGATCGCCACGATTCTTAACGAGAATGGCTCCTCCCACTGAACTGACGACGAGCCGCGCAGTCCGCATTACCGAATGGCCGCGTCAGTTCCCGTCGGCGTCAACTCCGGAGCACAACGGTAGTGCGGAACGGCGCGGTCGAACTAAGTTCGCGCCGCTTGGTACAACTCACCGACTTTTTGCCAGTGCACGACGTTCCACCACGCCTTGATGTAGTCCGGCCGGCGATTCTGATAGCGCAAGTAGTAGGCGTGTTCCCAAACGTCGAGACCGAGAACTGGCTTGAGACCGAGCTTGACTGGACTGTCTTGATTCGCCGTCGTCGTGATCATCAGTTGTTTCGTCGTCGGGTCGACGCACAGCCATCCCCAACCGCTGCCCTGAATCCCAGTCGTGGTGCTGGCGAACGACTCTTGAAAACTCTTGAAGCTGCCGAAGGATTGATCGAGCGCCTTCTTGAGCTCGCCCGTTGGCTCACCACCACCTTTGGGGTCGAGAATGGTCCAGAACAGAGTATGGTTCGCGTGCCCACCGCCGTTGAAATTCAGCGCCGCAGAAATCTTGACCGCGGCTTTCTCATCGCCTTTCGCGAATGCGTCTTTGAGCGCGTCCTCCGCCGCATTCAGGTTGTTCACGTACGCTTGGTGGTGTTTTGAGTGATGGATCTCCATCGTCTGCGCGTCGAGATGCGGTTCAAGCGCTTTATAGTCGTATGGAAGTTTCGGCAGCGTGTGCGGCATCAAGAATTCCTTTCGAGTGGGCGTTTCGTTGGGGCGCGGTTGGCGCGAGTTGCGAAGATAGCCCCGCCGTCCGGCGCTTGCAAGTAAGCCGATTCGGCCCCGGACGCGTCGGGAGATCCGTTCGCGCAAACGACTCCAGCGGTGGCGGGAAATACGAAGATCAGCTCGGATGACGGGAAAACTCTGACAGCATCGACAATCTCGCCGATGAGTCACTCATGCGAACAGACCGCAAAACAATCGCTTCGCGATCCTAGAGCGTTACGAGGAACTCTTCGAGCCACTCTTCGAGCCACTCTTCGAGCCAGCTGCGAGCCGCGAGTGAGTCTAGTAGTAATCCGGCCAACAGGGCAAATCGCCAGTGGGGGTGGTTGGGTCAACACCGCCGGCGGGAAATGGCGCTGGCGGCGGACTCGAACCGGGGATGAATAGGTAGTGGATCAACTGGACGGCATCCACGACGTTTACTGCGTTATCGTCGTTCACGTCACCCGCATCCGGGCAAATGACCAGTGGCCCCGTACCGAAGATGCTGCCGAGGAGCGCGATCGGATCCGCGGTTCCTACTATGCCGTCGGAATTCGCATCGCCGCGGACGAACTCGTCGAGCAGCGTGATGGTACCCGCCAGCAGATTGTCGATTGGAGCGCCGTCGAGCGTGCAGAGAGACGGAACTGGGCTCAGTGGGAACGCACCCTGCACCGGACTACTCGGCGTCACGATGAGATGGAAAATGATCTCCCCGGACATCACGGGTATCTCGCCGCCGGCACTCGGTGTCACGATTACCGAAAACTGCGTGTTGTCTGGGTTCGTCGGACTCGGCTCGTAGATCGGCGTGAAACTAAAACCACTCCAGGCGTCGCCATCGGCGTCGATGCTGATCGTAAACCAGTCCACGAAATCCAGTCCCAGCATGAAGATTGCACCAGGACCGGAACTCCACAAGCGAACCGGAATCGACACTGGCTCGTTCCACACCCCGACGCCCGGCTCGATTTGCAACAGCTCACCAAAATACAGCGTGAGATAGCCGGGCGCGGTGAGCGGAGTCTGCGGGCTGCCGCCGGCCGTAATCTGTGGCATGAACGGCTCGCCGACCGTCGGCGTGATAATGGTCTCGAGCGAAACGCCGCTACCGGTACCGGGCGCCATGACGACAAAGACCAAGTACATCGCCAACACTTCGTTTCCGGCCACGAGTGCTTCCGGTGGCGGGTACTCGACGCGAACCGAAGTGATCGGCGGAAGCGATGGAAACAGTTCAACGACGGGATGCAAGAGTGCAGATTCGGTACCGATGAAATCGACGCCGACGAGACTCAAGACCGCGGGATCGTAGTCGAGACTAAACTGATATCCTGAAACTGCCTGCGGACTAGTGATCAAAGTCTCGACATAGACGACGGTTTGGCCGGGAACAACGATCGGGCTGCCCAATGAAATCTGATACGCGCCGCCCGAAAGCGGGCCACCGGCACTGACGGGATTTTCGGCACTCGCGACGCCCACGCAAAACAGCAGCTCGATGCATACGAAAGCCAGGAGTGCAAACGTGACGACAAACGACTTCACTCGGCGCGCAATCGTCGGTGAATTCGCCGGTCGGCCGATTCGGCGGCGAGCAGAAACCGGTAGTCCGCATGCTTTTCGCACTGCAGGTACTCCGCGCATTCGCATTCTCCCGCACAGCCATGAGGAGGGGCGCAAACCGAGTCGTGTCTTCGCGGGCCGTGTTTTTCGCGAACCGCTTGCGCCCTCCCATTGGGCTAGCCGCGAATTCTAGCGGGCAGTTGACGTCTGTAAAGCGACGAATTCTCGCGAAGTTCGGGCATTTTGGTGGCTTGGCGTTACGGGCGCCTGCGGCTGGCGTCTCGGGCAACCGCCCTGGACGTGAGAAAGACGACGACGGGTCAACGGCTGTGGTTCTCGACCCGACCAGCGACGAGCAGGCGGTCTATCGGAAGCACGTGACTCCGTTATGATCCCCAGGCACCCTGAGACTCGACGTCCCGAAACGAACTTTGTCTCCGGTTGGTGCTCTCAGCTTCGAGTCCGATAAACACTTAAGCACTTGAGACCGCAAGCGCGTGGCAAGCAAACTTCCCAAAATCGACAGTGAACCGGGCGCGTCCGGCGGCACGACTGGCGGCTCAGCCTCCACCGGAGAGGTCTTGAGCCCTCGACGGCTGGAATTGGTCGCCGCCGGCCTCGACGCGACGCTGTCGAACTGCAAACTCGTCGGTATTTCCAGTGCCGTCGAGTATCAGATCGAGAGCGGCGGCAAGCGACTGCGACCCGCCTTAACGCTCTGGTTCGGCGAACTCCTCGACGTTGTGACCGAGACGACGCTCCCGCTCGCGCTCGCCGTTGAGCTCCTCCATAACGTGTTTCTGGTTCACGACGATATTGAGGACGGTGACGAGTTTCGCCGCGGTCGTCAAACCCTCTGGCGTGCCTATGGACTCCCGACCGCCCTCAATGCCGCGGATTACCTGTTGGCCGAAGCCTACCGCGTGCAACTCGAGGCACCGTGGCCGATCGAGACGCGCGTTGAGATCGCCTCACTCTTCACGGAAGTTTTCCGCACAACCGTCGAAGGCCAGGCGCGCGACATCGTCAACCGCGCGTCACCAACCTTCACGCTCGCGGAGTACGCCGCGATCAGCGCCCGCAAGACTGGTAGGTACCTCGCCTTCGGCTGGGTTGGAGCCGCTCGGCTCGCGGGCCGCGACGCGAAATTCTGTCAGCAATTGTGGGACATCGGCGGTCAGCTAGGTCCGGCGTTTCAAATTCGCGACGACTTACTCGACCTAACCGCTGGTAAGGCCCGCGGTGGCGAAATCGGCTGCGACATTCGCGAGGGGAAGCCCAGCATTCTTTACGCCTTTGCGCTCGATCGCGCCACGCTTTCGAGCGCCGACCGCGAACGACTCATTGCGATTCACGGGCAACCCCGTGAGACTACGGACAAGCGTGATGTGGATTGGGTCATCCAACTGTTTCATCATTGCGGAGCCATCGAATTTGCCGCCGCCGAGGCACGTCGGCAGGCGGCCGATGCGGTAGCGTTGTTTGAACGATTGCCGGGAATTCCGCCTTCCGCGCTCCCGGTGTTTGGCCAACTCGCTGAATTCATCGTGGAACGAAAGGCGTGAATTGTGGAATACGGCAGCCATTCGCGCGTCGTGTTGATCTTCGGCGGGTTTTGGGAAGAGCGCGATGTCTCGATCGCGTCGGCCAATCGCATTCTCTCAGCGCTGCGCGCGGGGTCGCTCCTCGTGACACCGGTGCGTTGGGATCTCGAAGGCTGGACCGTGCTCAACGACGAATGCCAAGACCTCAACGAGGCCGGTGCGCCGCGACCGCCGCTCGTGGTTCTGAACGAGTTGCGCGAAGAGGGGCTCGGAGTCGTGTTCAACGCCTTGCACGGCGGCTTCGGCGAAGATGGAACCTTGCAAGGATTTCTGACGCTCGCCGGGGTGCCATTTACGGGCGCGGGCGTGCATGCCAGCGCGATCACTCTCAACAAGGAGAGTTTTCGACAACACGTGCGGAATATCGGCTACGAGGTTCCCGTCGGCGGCGTCGTGCGCCGCGACGAATGGGAAGAAAATCCAAACGATGTGCTGACGGCGATCTCGGTCGACATCGGTCTTCCCGTCGTGATCAAACCCGTCAGCTCCGGCTCATCGTGCGGCGTGATACTCGCGGCAGACATCGAGAAAGTCTCGGCGACGCTCGACGAGCACTTCGAGCAGGAGCGAGCGGTGCTGGTCGAACGGTACATTGGCGGACGCGAGATTTCGGTCGCCTGCCTCGGCACGCGTTACGGACTACCACCGGATGTATTACCGATCATCGAGATCGAGCCGCTGACGAAGAGCGGGCTGTTCGACTACGAAGCGAAATATGATCCCAAGAAAGTGCGGGAGACGGTTCCCGCCCCGCTCGAAGCCGACTTGGTCGAACATCTCGAGTCGATGGTGAGCCACATTCATCAAGATCTTGAACTCGGCGGCGTGAGCCGGACGGACATCATCCTGGGGGCGGATGGTCCGGTGATCTTGGAAACGCAGACGGTACCGGGGATGACCGCGGACAGCTTGTTGCCCAAGTGCGCCGAATCCGCTGGCATCGAGTTCAACGCACTTTGTCGGCGCCTCATCGATTACGCGCTCTCGGCTTATCTCGCCAAAGGCGCTGAGAGTCTCTATGCGGCGGAGGAATAGCGCCCGCGCGCCCGGACGGCAGCGATCCCAGCCATGAATAACTCCATGTCGCCGCTCCTCGAGTCTGTCGTGCTGCTCGTCCGCCGCGCCGGCGCCGAGTTGCTCCGTTATTTTCGCGCGCCGGTTTCGCAGCTCGGTGTCGCGCACAAGGGGCCGCGTGATCTCGTCACGCGCGCCGACAACGCGTCGGAAACCGTGCTCATCGATGGGCTCCGGGCGATGTTCCCCGAGGACACGATCGTCGCCGAGGAATCCGGACGCCTCTCCAACGAAAACGAACGCGACGCGGGCGCCAATCCCGATGCCGCAACGTGGTACATCGACCCGCTCGACGGCACGACCAACTTCGTGCACTTTCATCCGGTTCACAGCATTTCGGTCGCCCGCTATATCAACGGGATCGGATCCTTGGCGGTTGTATTAGCGCCGGCGCTCGACGAGTGTTTCGGCGCGGAGCGCGGTCGCGGTTGTTTCTGGAATGGCCGCCGCGTCCGCGTGGCGGCGGAAGTGGAAATGCGGGATGCCCTCTTGGCGACCGGCTTCTCGTACGCGCGCTCCGAACTCGGATCGGGCGGTCTGGATTGTTTTCGCGTGGTGCTCGAACGCTGCCGAGACTTGCGACGATGTGGCAGCGCCGTGCTCGATCTCGCGTACACGGCGGCCGGTATCTACGGCGGATTTTGGGAGTATCACTTGAAGCCGCATGACGTAGCCGCCGGCGCACTGCTCGTCGCCGAGGCCGGCGGACGTGTCACCGATGTAGCAGGCGGCACGGACTTTCTGTTCGGCGGAAGCATTGTCGTCGGCGCCCCGTTCGTGCACTCGGAATTGCTCGAAATCTTACGCCGCGGTCCAGGTCATCCGGGAGCACCACGGTGACGGACGTCGCGGTTCCGGATAGCGTTGTCCCGAATAGTGTTGTTCCGGACCGAATCGTTATTCGCGGCGCGTCCGAGCACAATCTCAAGAACGTCAGTCTCGAGTTGCCGCGCAACCAATTAGTCGTGATCACTGGCTTGTCCGGCTCGGGCAAGTCATCGCTCGCCTACGACATCATCTATCGCGAGGGACAACGGCGATTCGTCGAGAGCCTGAGCGCCTACGCGCGCCAGTATCTCGGTCGACTCGACAAACCGCGGGTCGAGCATATCGAAGGGCTGAGCCCGACGATCAGCATCGATCAGAAAGCCATTTCTAGAAATCCGCGATCGACGGTCGGCACGATCACGGAAATCTACGACTACTTGCGACTCTTGTACGCTCGCCTCGGCACGCCGCATTGCCCGAAGTGTGGCGACGAAATCCACAGTCGGAGCTGCGACCAAATCGTCGATGCCGCGTATCAAAAATGGCCGAACTCCGAAGTGCTCGTCACGGCGCCGATTATTCTGGAACGTAAGGGCGAGTATCGCCTCGAACTCGAAGAGTTGCGCCAGCAAGGCTATACCCGCGTCCGCATCGATGGCGTCGTCCTGCGGCTCGATAGTCCGATCGAGCTAAAACGCTACCACCGTCACACGATCGAAGTCGTCTTCGACCGATTGCGACTCGACCAGGAGCGCCGTTCTCGGTTCACAGAAGCAGTTGAGAAGTGTCTCGATCTCAGCGCGGGCTTGGTCGGCATCGTGGTTGCAGACGAATGGCAGCTTTGGTCTTCGCGCTTCGCCTGTCCACGTTGCAACCTGAGCCTTGCCGAACTCGAACCGCGGCTCTTTTCGTTTAACTCCGCCCAAGGCGCTTGTCTTGCTTGTAAAGGCCTCGGGCGCCAGCACACCGTCGCGCTTGAAAAGCTCATCCCAAATCCAGCGCTCCCCGTGAACGCGGGGGCGATCGGCGGCGCGGATACGGAATGGGATTCGGAGTGGGGGGTGGATCTTGAAGACGAGCTGGCGCGCTGGGCCGAGCGCACCGGGGTCGATTTGAATCTACCGTGGCGTCAAATCTCCATCGCGAACCAAACGGAACTCTTGAGCGGTGTGGTCGTCACGAAGCGCAAGCGTCAGTCCGCAAGGCGCACGACGGACGAGGCCACGCCGAACGGATTGCTCGGGAAACTGGCAGCGGCTTTCGCGCAGACCGGGGATTCACGCTTGGCGCGCTGGCTTGAGCCGAGCGTTTGCGACGAGTGTGAGGGCGGCCGACTTTCTGCGTCAGCATTGGCGGTTCAATTTCGCGGTCGAAGCATCGCGAAAACCGCGGCGCTCACCGTGAGCGCCGCGCAACGCGAGTTCGCGGTGTTGAACTTCGCGCCGCACGAAGCACCGATCGGTGCACCGATCGCCGCCGAGATTCAACATCGTCTCGAGTTCATGGCGCGTGTCGGGCTCGGCTATCTCACGCTCGACCGCGCGGCCGATTCGTTGTCGGGTGGCGAAGCGCAACGAATACGACTGGCCTCGCAACTCGGCTCGGGCTTGCGCGGAGTCCTCTACGTGCTCGATGAACCTTCGATCGGCCTGCACCCGCGCGACAACGCCGCCATGCTCGAGACACTCCGGAAATTGCGCGACCTCGGCAACTCGGTCATCGTCGTCGAACACGATCGCGAAACCATCGAAGCCGCGGACTTCATCGTCGACATGGGCCCAGGTGCGGGCGCCGCCGGCGGAGAAGTCGTCGCGGCCGGTGATCTCGCGGCCGTGCTCGCCGCTCCAAACTCCGTGACGGCACAGTTTCTTGCCGGCCGACGCGCGATCGCCGTACCGAGTCGTCGCCGCACCCCGACCGGAGCGATTCGAGTGCGCGGCGCCGCGCTCAACAATCTCAAGCAACTCGACGTCGAGTTTCCACTGGGCGTTCTCACGGTCGTGACCGGCGTCTCCGGCTCAGGCAAATCCAGTTTGGTCGAAGGCGTGCTGTTGCGCGCCGCAAGCCAAGCGCTCGGACTCGCCACGCCAGCAGCAGGACCGCATCGTGCGATCGAAGGTCTCGATCGGATCGACAAAGTCATCGCAATTGATCAGAGCCCGATCGGGCGCACGCCACGTTCCAACCCCGGCACCTACACAAAAGTGTTCGACGCTATTCGCGATCTCTACGCGACGTTGCCACTGGCGCGGGCGCGCGGCTACAAGAAGGGTCGATTCTCTTTCAATGTCAAAGGGGGACGCTGCGAGCATTGTCTCGGCGCGGGAGTTATCACGGTGAGTATGCAGTTTCTCGCCGACGTCGATGTCGTGTGCGAGGAATGTGAAGGACGGCGTTACAACAGTGAATCACTTGAAGTCGTGTACCGCGGGCGCACGATCGCGGAAGTGCTCGACTTGCCGATCTCGGCGGCGGCCGAATTTTTTGTGGATCTGCCGTCGATCGCGCGCACGCTAAATGTCTTGAATGAGATCGGCCTCGGTTATGTGAAGATCGGCCAGCCGTCAACGACCTTGTCGGGCGGCGAGGCGCAGCGCATCAAACTCGCGCACGAGCTGCGGCGACCGGGAACCGGACAGACACTGTACGTGCTCGACGAGCCAACGACGGGGCTGCACTTTGCGGACGTCGAGCGACTCCTCAACACGCTGGCGGCGTTAGTCGAAAAAGGCAATACCGTCGTCGTCATCGAACACAACGTCGACGTGATGAAAGTCGCCGATCACATCATCGATTTAGGTCCCGAAGGCGGCGTCGGTGGTGGTGAGTTGATCGCCGTCGGTACTCCGGAATCGGTGGCCCGACGGCCCGGCGCGACCGGCGCCGCGCTCGCGGCGGCTTTAGGTCACGGCACTCGCACTGCGACGCCGACCGCCGCGGCGCGCCGACCGCGCGTTCGGCGCGCGAGTCGCTCGACAACGCCCACCGGACACGCGCACCGGGACGGTGTGGCTACCTCGCAGAACTTCGTCATCACGGGCGCCGCCGAGCACAATCTCAAACACGTGACGGTCGAGTTGCCGCGTAACAAGTTGACCGTGATCACCGGACCGTCGGGCTCGGGCAAGAGCACGCTAGCGTTCGACATTCTGTTTGCCGAGGGTCAACGACGCTACGTCGAGAGTCTTTCGACCTATGCGCGTCGTTTTGTTGGGCAACTGCAGCGGGCCAAAGTGGAGCGCGTCGAAGGCATCGCGCCCGCGATTGCCATCGATCAGTCTCACCAAAGCGCATCGCCGCGCTCGACGGTCGCGACCGCCACCGAGATCTACGATTACCTGCGCGTGCTGTTCGCGCGCATCGGCATTCCACATTGTCCCCAGTGCGGCGTCGAACTGTGCGCGATGTCGCCATCGTCGGCGGCGCGCCACTTGGAAGAGAATTTCGGCGGTCAAACAGTGCATTTACTGGCGTCTTTATACACTCCTGGCGCGGTACAGAACGTACTCGAGAATCCGAGTCAACTCGGTGTCGCCGCCGCCGAGTTATCGCGCGCCGGATTCGCTCGCGTCGTCGTAAACGGCGTCGTGCATCGACTGGAAGAGTTCGAACGCGGCGTACCGGAGACGTTGACGGCGAATGCGACCGTGCAACTGCTGATAGATCGCGTGACGCCCGGCAAAGTCGCGCGGAGCCGACTCGCCGAGAGCGTCGAGGAAGCATATCGGCGCGGTCGTGATCGTCTCGAAGTCACAACGCCGACTGGTGAGCTTCTATTGTCGGCCACCGCGTTGCCGTCATGCCCGCGAGGTCACTTTCAACAGCGCGAGGCTTTGAGTCCGCGGCATTTTTCCTTCAATCATCACGCGGGCGCGTGTCCGCATTGCCACGGCATCGGTACCAGCCGCGAGCCGAATGAGTCGTTGTTGTTCGCGCGTCGCGACCGCGCGATTTTTGCTGGCGCGATGACCCACCGCATCGGCAAGTGGATGGGGCGCAAACGTGATCGTGTCTATCAGCTCGTGAAAGCAGCGTTCGCCGCCCATAACTATGATCTAGAAACTCCGTATGGCGAGCTCGAGCGCGGCGCGCGCGAGCTACTGTTTAATGGCAGCGGCGAAGAGACATTTAGCGTGCGGTATCGCGGACGCGCACGGAACGCGAAGCACGGCGTGAAGTGGGAGGGATTGCGGGAACTGCTGCGGCGCTGGCATGCGCACGCATACGACTCGAGCTGGCGGGCGGCGCTCGAGGATCTGCTGACACTCGGGAACTGTCCGTTTTGCGAAGGCGGGCGCTTACGACCGGACTTGCTGCGCGTGCGGGTCGGCAGCTATGGAATTCATGAAGTTTGTCGCCTCTCCGTGCGCGCGGCGGCGACTTATTTCGCCGAGCTCGAGCTTCCCCCGCGCGCCGCCCAGATCGCCGAAGACGTTCGACGCGAGTTGGCGAATCGACTCGAATTCTTGCTCGAAGTGGGTCTCGACTACTTGACACTCGATCGCGTGATGGAAACCTTGTCGGGCGGCGAAGCGCAGCGAATTCGGCTCGCGACTCAAATTGGCAACAAGCTGGTCGGCGTCCTCTATGTGCTCGACGAGCCGACGATCGGCTTACATCAACGTGACAATGAGCGCTTGCTGCAATCCTTGTTGAAACTGCGAGACCTCGGCAATTCGGTTGTCGTCGTCGAGCACGACGAACAAGCCATGCAGATGGCAGATCACATCATCGATTTGGGACCCGGTGCGGGCCGCGAAGGAGGGCAAGTGATGGCGACCGGCTCCATCGCCGCGATTTGCCGCAATCCCGCGTCGCCGACCGGCGCATTTTTGACCGGTCGACGCGGCCTAAGAGTTCCCGCGGCTCGCCGGGCGGGCGACGGTGGCGCGATTCGCATCCTCGGTGCAGCGGCGAACAATTTGCGCGACATCGACGTCGCGATTCCGACTGGCACGCTGACGGTCGTCACTGGTGTCTCCGGTTCGGGAAAATCATCGCTCGTCATCGATCTATTGGCGCGCGCTGCCGCGCGCGCGTTCGGCGATAACCGCGCACAGGTCGCGCGCCATCGCGCGCTGACCGGGCTCGACCAATTCGTCGACTACCGTTTGATCGACCAAGCGCCGATCGGTCGCACGCCCGCCTCGAATCCAGCCACCTACACGGGTGTGTTCGACGGCATCCGCAAACTCTTCGCGCGCGTGCCCCTCGCGCGCAGCCGCGGATACGAGCCCGGTCGCTTCTCGTTCAACGTGGCGGGGGGGCGGTGCGAGAATTGCGAGGGCAAGGGCGCACACCTCGTTGAGATGCACTTCCTATCGGACGTCTGGATGCGCTGCGATGTCTGCAAGGGACGCCGTTATACGCGCGATACACTCGAGGTGCGCTACGGAGGACACAGCATCGCGGACGTGTTGGACCTCGAGATTGCGTCCGCCGCCGATCTTTTCGCGAACCATCGCGGGGTGGCAGGGATGCTGAACCTGCTTGTCGAGGTCGGCCTCGGCTATGTCGCATTGGGGCAAGCCGGCAATACACTCTCGGGCGGCGAGGCGCAGCGGTTGAAACTCGGCGCCGAACTCGGACGTTCGGTGGCGGGAAAAACGCTGTATTTGCTCGACGAACCGACGACAGGTCTACATTTTGGCGACGTCGAAAAACTTGTGATGGTCTTGCAGCGGCTCGTGGATCGGGGCGACACAGTTGTCGTGATCGAGCACAATCTTGAACTTGTGAAGTGTGCGGACTATCTCATCGACCTCGGTCCAGAAGGAGGCGAGGGGGGCGGGCGCATTGTGGCGACCGGCACTCCGGAACAAGTGGCGCTAAACATCGAAAGTCCTACCGGTCGGTTCCTGCGGGACAAACTCACACCCTTGCCGCTGGCGCGTGGCTCAACCGCGCCCGCAAGGAATCCAAAACGCAAGGCGCGCCAAGTGATCGAAAAGAGCGGCGCCTGATGCGGATGGCAACGCTGCCCGGCGCGAACTTGTGCAACCGGCGAAACGAAAGGCGAGCTGCGTGATGCACGCAAAACGAAAACCTCAGCGCGGCATGACAGCTTCACGCCGTGCGCGAAAATTCTTGTTGACCGCGCTCGTGTTTGCAGTCGTCGGACAATGGGGGTTGTCTTTCGCACGCCAATTGCCGACGCCCAGTGGGCCGGCGAGCCCGATTTTTCTCTTGCAACAGGGGATCGGCCTCTACCAACAAAAGAAACACGAGGCAGCGCGCGCGAAATTTAGCGAGTTGATTCGTCTCGATCCGCAGAACTTCACTGCGCACTACTACACCGCACTGTGCAGTGTCGGTCTCGAGCAGCCGGACGAGGCACTGAAAAGTCTGCGCACAGCCGTCGAAGTCGGACTCCCGAACGCGGAGACGGCATTCGCCGCCGATCCGGAGCTTGCGAACGCAAGCAAGAATGCCTCGTTTCGAGCGGGACTCGAGCAATTAATCGAGGAGTTGCGCGATCGTGCACGTGGTGTGCTTCGGGGGCGCAAGTTTCCGCTCGATCCGCAGACCGCCGATGGCAAACCCGTGTTCCCGAACGGCACAAGAGGCAAAGTTGCCGCGGTGCTCTACGTCGACCCGACGATTCCCGCGTCCATCGCGGCGGGATTCTACTTGGAGAGCGCTGCCGAACCGCACGGCGCGCAGGTCGCTTCCGTGCTGCTTGTGCAGGTGACTGGGAAGTCGAAGAGTGAATTGTCGATCGCGCTCACAGAAGCGCAGATGACAACGGGACTCTCGCTGCCGCACGCATTTTGCACGGACCAGATGCGTCAGCAATTGCTCCCGTTTCGAGAGTATCCGACCTTGGTCGTGCTCGATCGCGATGGGCTGGCGCGACGAATTGTGGAGGGATTTCCCGCGGATCTGCCGGACCGCTACGCCGCCGCCGTCCTTGACGTTGTGCGCGGAACTGACAAAGAGAAAGCGCCGGTGAGTCCGCGGGCGCCCGACGTGCCGAAACCGGCGCCGGACAAGCCGGTCGGCGGATAAGCATCCAGGATCTCACCTCAAGGCGTCGTGTGCGCGAGTCGCTCCCAGAATGCCGCTTGGAACGCGCTCGCGCGACTGAGGTCCGCCTCGAGCGTCGTCAGCGTTTGCGCGAGAAACTCGCGAATAGTCGGGTCGTCCGGTCCGCATTCGAGTAGTTCTCGCACGCGATCGATCGCCCGCCGAGTTTCGGTCGCCGCGGCGACATAGGCCGCGGAACTCTCGTAGGTGTCGAGAGCCAACGCCTCCGACTCTGACGGTGAATGGAGCAATCGCCACGGCCGGCGGCGCAACTCGGCGGCGAGGCCTTTCATACTGCCGGTCGCGTCCGCAACGTTCTCGAGCGAATGATCGATGTATCCGCGATTCTCGGCAAACCAATAATTCAGTCGCTGCGAGAGTTGCCCCAGTTCCTCCGTCGTGTCGCGTGCTTCGGTGAGAAACTCGTTCGCGGCCGCGCTGACGCCGTCGAGTCGACCGACCAACTCTTCCGCGCCTGCCACGCTCGCTCTGAAGTGCGGGCGATTCTCGGAGATCGTGTTGTCGATGGTCGCGGCGACGCGCTGCGCCGCTTCCGCCGCGTTGACGATCTGCAACAGCACGTCCGTATGGAGTTGTTGCTCGCGGAAATCGCGCGCAACAGGCTCGAGTTCACCGAGTAGTCTCGTCAGCGCCGCGGCCGCGTGCAGCATCTGCTCCGTCACGGAATTCATACTCACGCTGTTTTGACCCGTAAGCTGCTCATTCGCCGTCAAGGCTGCGCCAGTCCCTTGTAACAAATTGACGAGCGTCACGCCTGTCAGCGTTTTTTCAATCGTCGCGACGCTGCCGCTACGCAGCAACCTGCGGACCGCGGGCGATACTTCGAGTTCGACGACGACCTCGCAACTGCTCGCCGGGCTCGACGGGCTCGGCGCGTGTTCTTCGGCGAAAGCGATGGAGCGCGTGTCGGCCGGCTGTTTGTCAGCGAAATGCGCCGTTCGCACGACGCCGCAGTAGAGTCCGTGAAACTGCACGGGATCACCGGCGCGCAGGCCGTCGATTTGGGGGAAACGAGCTTCGACTACGCTATAGCCGCCGAACCAGCTCGTCATGCCATTGAGCGAAAACACCAAAGCAAAGAGCAACAAGACGCCGGCGCTCAAAGTGAGGCCAACTCGCAAGCGGTGGTCAGCGTTCTTTTTTTTCACGTCTTACTGTGCTCCGATCAGTGATCGCGCGAAATCGTCGTCTGCGCCTTTGGCGGTCAATGGTCCGTCAGCCGAACCCGCGAGGAATTGTTGCAGTCGCGGATCAGGATGTGCGCGGATCTCCTCGGGCGTGCCCGCGGCCACCACGCGGCCTTCATGCAAGTAGACCATCTGGTCGGCAATTCGCATCGCGCTCGCCATCTCGTGCGTAACGACGACCGAGGCCATGTTCAACACGCGACCGAGCGTGTCGATCAGCCGGTCGACACCGGCAAGAGTCACGGGGTCGAGTCCGGCACCTGGTTCGTCATAAAGCATGACCTGCGGATCGAGCGCCAAGGCGCGGGCGAGCGCCGCGCGTTTGCGCATTCCGCCGCTGATCTCATCCGGCAGCAGATCAACCGCGTGCCGGAGTCCGACCATTTCGAGTTTGACCTGCACCATGATCGCGATTTCCTCTTCGGTCATCGCGGTGTGCTCGCGCAACACGCACGCGATATTCTCACCGACCGTCATGGAGTGAAACAGCGCCCCGGACTGAAACATCATCCCGAGCCGAATGCGCAAACGGTCCAACTCCGGAACCGACAACTCACTGCGGTCATGTCCCAGAATGCGCACCGTTCCGCGATCGGGGTTGATCGCACCGACCAGCACACGCAACAGTGTCGATTTTCCGCAGCCCGATCCGCCGAGGATCACCATTGTCTGGCCGCGCTCAACCTTGAGCGTGACGCCGCGCAGAATTGGGCGCCCGGCAAACGCGAGGTGGATGTCTTCGACCTCGAGGAGTGGTCCGTCACTGTGCTTTGTCATGTGATATTGAAGAACAGCACCGTCAACAGCAGGTCGGCCGCGATGATGGCGATGATCGACTTGACGACCGCGGCCGTCGTGGCGCGTCCGACGCCCATCGCGCCGCCACGAACTCGCAAGCCTTCGAAGGTCGCGATGGCGACGACGAGCAAGGCGAAAACCTCGCCCTTGATGACTCCCAGCGAAACGGCGGTGAGATTCAATGCGTCGAGACTGCGGTGGAGATATTGAACGGGTGAGAGCCCCAACATCGTCGCGCCAACCAACAAGCCGCCGAGAATCCCGATATAGCACGCGAAGATGGCGACAAACGGCCCCGCGATCGCCGCGGCCAGGAAGCGCGGCGCGACGAGCATGCGAACCGGCGGGAGCGACAGCGCTTCCATCGCTTCCAATTCTTCGTTCACTTTCATGCTGCCGATTTCCGCGGCCATGGCGGCGCCGGCGTAGCCGGACAGCACGACTCCCGTGAGGAGCGGCGCCATTTCCCTCACCATCGAAACCGCCACGATGTCGGGAACGTATTCGACGACGCCCAGTAACTTGAGAATCGTCGCGAGCTGAAGGGCGAGGATCATGCCGACGAAGAACAACACCACGGCGAGGAGAGGCAGCACACCGAACGCCAGTCGGTCGAGCTGTCGCAGCGTGTCGCCGACCGGGACTCGACCCGCCCGCGCGCGCAGTTGCGCCGGCCGCAACCAATACGCGGTCTCGCGGAGCAAGCTGCCCCAATCACCAACCGATTCCAAAGGAGTCCGAATTCTCGCCCACATCGCTGCGCTCCCGGCCGATCGGCCACTGA
Source organism: Planctomycetota bacterium (assembly GCA_046154185.1). Taxonomy (GTDB): domain Bacteria; phylum Planctomycetota; class UBA8108; order UBA1146; family JAJFFE01; genus JBJXGE01. The sequence goes on along the minus strand of JBJXGE010000009.1, from coordinate 239,022 downwards.
GTTGATTCCTCAGTAGATCGGCGGGCAGCCGCTGCAAACTTGACGCGCCCGTGGCTATTGCTTGGTTGTCGGCGGGTCACCCGCGGCGGTTTTCGCCTTGCGGGCTTCGAGCGTATTCTGAATATCTTGGCGACCCGTTTCTTCGTACCACTTCTCCCACGCGCGCACCGCTTGTTCGCGGACGCCGGGACTGTCGTACGCGAGAAACTTGTGCGGGTTGCCTTGGGTGCGCAGCACTTTCAGGAGCGCCATGTGTGTCTGCAACCTTACGGAACCGTCCTCGTGTCGTAGGTTGGCGATGAGGTGCGGGACCGCATTTAGATCGCCCAACTCGCCGACGCGAATCGTCGCATTGATCAAGACCAGCTCGTCCGGTGAATGTAGATCGATATAAGTCCCCGTGACTTTGTCGCGAGGGTTCGCGCAACTTGCGACTACCGCGAGCGACGACAACACCACTAAAGTGACGATCCGCATGAGTTCCTCCGCGCGTGCCGCAAATTGCAACAACCCCTCGACGCGAATCACGACAAAAACCGTGCGGCGAGTGGGGGGGATGGCTTTCGTGCAAGATCATGACCGAATCCATCGCACCGGCTCCAGCAAAAAATGTTGCGCGTCGCGTCCCACACCGCCGTTCGAATCCGCTCTGGCAATTCCTCGGTTGTTCTCTAGATTCACTGCTTGCGCGCGCGCCGGACTCGTTCCAGCAAACAGATCGTTGGTAGGGCAGTCGAGTAACGCGGCCGTCGAGTAAGGTGGATAATGCAGCCTCTCCATGTGCAACACCTCGTCATCGGTGGCGGGCTCTTGGGCCTCGTGACCGCGGACCACCTGCTGCGCCGAGGCGCCGCTGGAGTTGTGGTGATGGAAAGTCTCGGCGCGCCGGCGGCGCTTCGCAGCGGGGCGCCCGGGCTTGTGCTTTCGACCGGTCGCATCAACGACGAATCCCTCGAGCGGCGCGCCTTTCTGCTGCTGGAAGAATGGCGCCACTACATCGAGATCGATCCGCGTTATCAACGGAGTGGATCTTTCCTGCATCCTGCGCACGGGTACTTCGACATCGCGAATGCGAGCCGAGGCGACGAGTTCGCGACCGGTTGGGTGCCGGCACGGCCAACCGAGGAGGCGCCGGGCGTCACCTACGATTGGGATGGAGTCGTTGACGCCACCCTCTTGGCATCGACGTTGCATTGGCAGATTCGCAAACGCGGCGGTCGAGTTGTCTGTAATTCGCCGATCGAAGAAATCGCGCGCGGCGCAACCGGCGTCGAGTTTCGTGCCGGGCCACGCCAGGGTCGGGCGGAGCGAGTTTACTTAGCGAGCGGGCTCGAGAACGCGCGACTCGCGCGCGGGCTCGGAATCGCGTTAGGTCAACGTCGAGTTTCATGGCAACGCTTTCACGGTGCCCCGCGGCTCGGAGACGTACAGCTCTATCGTCTCGCGTCCGGACCGCCCGCTCGCGCCAGTGAGACGGAATCTGCCGCAGCAGCCGCACTCGAGTATGAAGGTGAATCCAGCCCGAGTCCGGGATCGCCGACGCTCCAGCCGCGCGATCGCGTGGTTTTGTTGTGCGGCGGCGGCCAGGACACCGTGCTCTCCATCTTTTCGCCGGCCGATTTGCGGACGCAGGACGCACAAGTCGACTGGGATGAATTCGGCCGTATTCGTACCGAGATCAATACACTCATTCCGAGTTTTGGAGAGTTTCAAGTTCGCCACGCCGCCGCGGAATTTGTTCCGGCGCTCGCGACGTCCAGCTCCAGCGCACGAGTCGAGTGCGATGGCCAGGTGCTCATCGGCGGCGAATTTGGGATTCACGGCATTTCGTTGGCCCTTGCCGTCGGCGAGCAAATGGCGGAACTCGGACTCGCGGCGAACCCGACGGTTCCAATTGCCCCTTGAGCACGCCGCGGCCCAGGCGATTCTTGTTGGCAGTCGGGTTTGCATCTTATTCTTATCAAAGGGAGGGAACATCCATCCGCGAGGAGCCGCGACATCATGCCAGGTCCGTCGACTACGAGCCCGCCGCCAGCCACTCCGGGTGGTGCCGCCGATGAAAAGCTGAAGCGAGTCGTTCAGCGAATCTACGACCTGCCGAGCTTTCCGACCGTCATTCAGAAACTGCAGGAAGTCGCGGACAATCCCAAGTGCACCAGCAAGATGATGGCGGACGTGATGGAGAAGGACCAAGGTCTCTCGGCCAAGGTCTTGAAACTCGTGAACTCCGCTTTTTACGCGTTTTCCAAGCCGGTCTCGTCGCTCGCCCACGCGATCTCGCTGCTCGGGTTCAACTCGATTCGTAGCTTGGCGATGTCCGTGTCGACGAAGTCCTTGCTCAAGATCGACCCGAAAGTTTTTGACCAAGAGAAATTCTGGGAGCATTCGCTGGCCGTTGCGGTTGGTGCGCGCCTGATCGCCGAGTACAACGGGTTTGCGCTGAAAGAAGACTCGTTTACCGCCGGTCTCATGCACGATGCGGGGATCTTGCTCGAAGCGCGCTATTTTCCGGATGAGTTCAAATTGGTCGCCGCCGATGTGCAGCAATCCGCCAATCTCTGTGCGGCCGAGGAGCAGCGGGTCGGCGTCAATCATTGCATGCTGGGCGGCTGGCTCGGCGAGAAATGGCGACTGCCGCCGCTCATTCGTGAACCGATGTTGCGCCATCATGCTCTGACCGCGAATGACTGGACACCGAGCGAACTCGAGCAATTGGAAAAAGAGCAGCGGAGCGTGACGAGTTTCGTCACCGTCGCCAATATCTTGGCCAATGATGCCGGCTTTAGGCACGGCTTGAGTTGCAAACCCGCGAACTCACTCACGACGACGCTCCCAGCGCATCTCGCCCCAGTGCTCGGGAGTCGGCCGCGCGAGCAGGCCATCGAAGAGCTGCGAGCCCGGTTTGAGAAGAGCCGCGCGTTCCTGACTCTCTAATGCGGCTCACGCTGCACGGGCAGTGCGGCATCCGGATCTTGCTCACGCGGCGCGGCGCTTCGCAGTTCGTCGTAATAGCGCATGCGCTTGGCTATCTCGCGCTCAAAGCCAATTTCACGCGGCTCATAGTAGTTGCGCTCCTTGAGCGCGGCTGGGAACAGAGTGACACGCCAACCCGCAGCGTCTTGTTGCGGCGATTGGTACCCGGCGCCGTAACCGAGTTCTTTCATCAGTCGTGTCGGTGCGTTGCGCACGTCGAGCGGAATCGGCAAGTTTCCCGTGCGTCGCACGATGTCCGCGGCAGAGTTGTAGGCGCGATAGACGCGGTCAGACTTCGGCGCCGTCGCCAAGTACACGACGAGCTCCGCGAGCGCGAGCGCACCTTCCGGCATGCCAAGGAAATGAACCGCATCGCGCGCCGCGATCGCGATGACGAGCGCTTGCGGATCGGCCGCCCCGATGTCTTCGGTCGCAAACCTCACGAGGCGACGGGCCACGTATAACGGGTCGTCGCCGCTCTCGAGCATGCGCGCCAAGTAGTAGAGTCCTGCCTGCACGTCGCTTGCGCGCAGCGACTTGTGCAACGCGCTGATCGTATTAAAGTGCTCGTCACCATTTTTGTCGTAGCGCGGGAGTCGCGTCAGCACGTCGCGTGCTTCCTCCGGGCTGATCGGTTCCGCGCTCGACTCGCGGCGTGCTGCGGCGAGCCCAACTGCGAGCCATTCGAGATCGGTCAACAACGCGCGCGCGTCACCCGCGCAACTATCGATGAGCAACTCCTCGAGTGATGGCGCCAGTCGCAAGTGCTGGTCACCGAGTCCGCGCTCGCGGTCGGTGAGCGCGCGGTGCAGAATGTCTCGCAGCTCCACGCGTCCGAGTTCCTTGAGCACAAGGACTCGACAGCGCGACAGGAGGGGGGCGTTCAACTCGAACGACGGATTCTCGGTCGTGGCGCCGATCAGGATCAGCGTCCCGTCCTCGACGGGACCGAGAAAACTATCCTGCTGCGCTTTGTTGAACCGGTGCAGCTCATCGACGAAGAGCAAGGTCGGCGCGCCGCCAGTTGCCAACGATGCGCGCGCGGCGGCGATGATTTCTTTGAGTTCCTTCACGCCGGAAGTGACCGCGGAAATCGCGACCGGCTGAAGCGCGAGGGCGCCGGCGATGAGTCGCGCTACCGTCGTCTTCCCACAACCCGGCGGACCCCACAGAATGAGGGACGGCGGTCGGCCCTCGCGGAGTAACCTGCGCACCAACCCTTCCGGGCCGAAGAGTTCTCGTTGGCCGACGAGTTCGTCGAAGCAGTTCGGGCGCATGCGCTCAGCGAGTGGCGGTCGATGCGGTGCGGCCATGACGGTTAGCTCCATTGGCGGTAGTCGCTCGTGACGTTTGAATGTTGCACGCCTCAGGATAACGGATGAGAGTCATGGGAGTAGGGATCCCAACAACAGTGTCTGGACCGTGGATTTGGCTCGACGGCCGCATCGTCGCTCGCGAAGCGGCGCAAGTGTCCGTGTTGGATCACGGCCTACTTTACGGCGATTCCATCTACGAGACGATTCGGACGCACCGCGGTCGATGGCTCGCGCTGGATGAGCACTTGGAGCGTCTCGAGCGCTCGGCGTCCGCCCTCTCGCTGACCATCCCGGCGGATCGCAACGAACTCGTCCGAGTACTTTCGTGCGTGCGCGACGCGGCGCCCGACCGCGCGCGTGAAGTTGGCGCGAGACTCATGGTGACCCGCGGTGTCGGCCCGATCGGCTTGGATACCACGGCCTGCTTGGCGCCCAAACTCATCGTGATTGCGTGGCAGCTCGACACGGATTACGAAGCGCTCCGTCGCGCGGGCGTCGCTTTGCGGATCTCGTCCATTCGGCGCAACGACGCGCGGGCGCTCAATCCACAAATCAAGAGCGGTAATTTCCTCAACAATATCTTGGCTTACCAAGACGCTCGGAAGCACAACGCGTACGAAGCGGTGATGCTGACGACCGGCGGACACGTCGCGGAGTGTACGACCAGCAATTTGTTCTGGGTGCGAAGTGGTGTTCTGTACTCGGCGTCCGATGACGGCATCTTGCTCGGTGTGACGCGTCGGCTCGTGCTGGCCGTGGCGCGCGACCACCGACTACCCGTCGAGCTTGGGAACTATTTGCCGGAACACTTGCAAGCGGCCGACGAGATCTTCATCACTTCGACGTTCAAGGGCGTGCTACCGGTGGTCACCCTCGACGCCAAGGCCTATACCATCGGCCCAACCACGCAACGCATCATCGCGCTGTATCAGGGCTACTTGGACGCCATGCTTGAGTGATCAGAATCGCTCGCTGCGCGGCAAGGGTGGATCGCCGTAGAAGCGCCACGCGCTCCGCGTCCCGCTCGTCAGCTCTTGGCGAGTCAGGCGTGCGCGAATGAGTTCGATAGGGATCGAGTTTTCGGCCAGCACAGCGTCGTGAAACTCGCGGTTGGTCATGCGGCCGGTGTCGACGAGCTCGCGTCGTAACGCCATCAGCTCGAGCCCGCCGATGAGATACGCGCACTGATAGAGCGGCCCGTACGCGTCGCCGATGTAGCGCCGCACTTCACTCGTTGCGCCGTCGCGCTCATGGCCGACGCGCGTCACGAGATAGTCAATCATTTCCGCGGGTGTTCTGATCTCGAGGTGAAACTCCAACGAAACGATAATGCGCGCACAGCGATGCTTGCGCCAGAACAGCATCCCCATCTGATCCGCTGGCCCGCGCGCGTAGCCGAGATCCCACAACAGCATCTCCCAGTAAAGCGCCCAGCCTTCGACCAGAAAGGGAGTCGAGAAAAGCCGTCGATGCGTATTGGAACGCTGCGCGATGAACCCTTGCAAGTGGTGGCCTGGAATGAGCTCATGCGGTGTGACGATGCGACTGAAGTGAATGTTGTTGCCGCGCATGCTCATGAGTTTCGAGTCGTGCGCCATGTCGACCGTCGGATACGCCACCAACATCGTTTGACCGCCATATGCCGCATAAGGGAGCGTGCGCTGTCCGTCGGCCGTCAGCATGTCCCCACGCCAAGTCTCTCGGCAAAGCTCCGGAATCGTCACGAGCTGTCGTTGGTCGAGAAATTCGATGGCGTCGCGCGCTTGCTGAAATACCAGCTCCATTTGCTCGCCGGGCTCAACGTGCTGCTCCTTGACGTGGCGCAACGCCGCCTGCCAATCGGTGCCGAATCCCAGCGCTTGCGAGCATTCGATCTGGCGCGCCGTGCACCATGCGAGTTCCACTTCCGCAATTGCGAGCAGCTCTTCCGGTGTGTAGGAGATCCACTCACGCTCGAGTTCTTCCAAGAGCGCAGCGCGGCCGATGGGATCGCCGATCATCGCCTCGTCTTTGCCGCCCTGAGCGATTTGCTTCTGCAAGAACTCAGCGTAGTCCTGGAGCGTTTTAGCGAGGCTCGCGTAGGGTTTTTGCATCCACCACAGGAACTCGGGCACATAGACGCTTTGATCGTCATACCAAGTGGCAAGTGACTGGCGCAAATCGCGCGTGAGCCGCGCGGCGCGCGCCGCGCGCGTCGGTGTGACGCGCAGTTTGGCCGGTTCGTCCTGCGAGGCAACGTCGCGAGCACTCTCGAGGCGACCACGCAGCGTTCGCAGGCTCTCATCCGCGGCGGCGAGCAGCGTCGCCGTTGCTTCAGGATCCGGACGTAGGCCGGACCAGCGCCGTGCTTCGAGTTCGTTGATGAGAGCTGCGAAGGGCAGAAGCTCCGTCAACTCGGACTGTCGCTCGCGCTCGCGCCGCAGCGAACGCAGCGAGGCTTCGATCTCTTGGCGAAGCAACAACGCGTCGACTTGTTGCTCCACGGGCAAGCGCGCGAAAATCAACGTCTCGAAGCGCGCGAGCCACGCGCGTTGGAATCGCTCTAACCGATCGAAGCGCGCGGGGCTCGTCGTCAGGGAATAGAAGCTGCGGAGCGAGTTCAGATCCGCATTGTATTCCTTGATCCAATCGACGGGATCGACCGACTCGACCACCGGACGGTCTGCAGCAGCGATGGGCGCCGCCGCCATCGCGACAACGAGTACCGGGTGCAGCCACTGGCAGCAAACAGAGACGACCGTGCGATGACTCAGCAATTAAGGACTCTTCTCGATTGCGGAATGATGTTGACCCGCGCGTGACGCGCCGGAAGGTGGGCGATTCTAGTACTTGAGCGAACGCGCTGCCACCTTGGCCGCCCGTGCCGTCGGTGATATCTTGCGTTCAGTACTCGTTCGCACACTCGAAGCATAGAAGCACCATGACCGACTACATCTGGCATCCCACGCGCGATGGAATCGAGCACGCCAATATCACGCGACTCCTACGGCTCGCCGGGGAGCGGGTCGATCCGGACAACGGCGAGGAAGTCGCGCGCCAAACTCGTGCGTTTGTGCGTCGTACTCAGGACGACCCCGAGTGGTTTTGGCGACTTGCGCTCGCGGATATGCGACTCGATTGGTATCAGCCGTTCGATCGCGTGCTCGACCTGCGACTGGGCGTCGAGTGGGCCGATTGGTTTGTCGGTGGCAAGACCAATATCGCGCTCAATTGCGTCGACCGACATGCGCGAAGCGCCCACGCGGGACACACGGCGCTCATCGCCGAAACCGAGGACGGCGAAGTACGCCGATACACATTCGGTGAACTGGCGTCGCACGTCGGGCGCACCGCAAACGCATTGCGCGCACTCGGCGTTGGGTCGCAAGACACCGTTGCCTGCTATATGCCGATGATCGCCGAAGTCGTTTTCGCGATGCTCGCGACCCAAAAGATCGGCGCGATCTTCGTGCCGATCTTTTCGGGATACGCTCCGGCCGCCGTTCGCGAGCGACTCGCCGATGCGGAAGTCAAAGTCCTCTTCACTGCCGATGGATCTCTGCGTCGCGGCCAGCCTTTTTCGATCAAGCAACCGGCGGATAGCGCAGTGGAAGGTTTGCCGCATGTACGCGGGCTCATCGTCGTGCGGCGCATCGGTGAGCAGCTCGCTTGCCCCATGCGACGCGGTCGTGATTATTTTTGGCACGAATTCGTGGCTTCGCAACCGGGCGAATGTGCAACCGAGCAACTTCCAGCGTTGACGCCGTCGCTCATGATTTACACCAGCGGCACGACCGGTAAGCCGAAAGGCACGGTTCATACACACGCGGGTTGCCTCGCACAAATGGGAAAAGAGCTGTGCTACAACTTCGACGTCAAACCGGGCGAGCGCTTTTGGTGGTTCTCCGATATCGGCTGGATGATGGGACCCTGGGAGATCATCGGCTGCCTGCAACATGGCACAGGGATCGTCATCTACGAGGGAGCACCGAATACGCCCCAGCCGGATCGCGTTTGGTCGCTCGTCGAAAAACACGAGGTTTCGCATCTGGGGATCAGTCCGACTGCCGTCCGCCTCCTTCGACGCAGCGGCGACGAGTGGGCCGATCGTCATCCGATGCCGTCGCTAAGGATCTTGGGCTCCACCGGTGAACCCTGGGATCCGGAAAGTTATTTGTGGTACTTCGAGCACGTCGGCAAGCGTCGGGTGCCGGTGATCAATATCAGCGGCGGCACCGATATCGTCGGCTGCTTTCTCGCGCCGCTCCCGGTGATGCCGCTCAAGCCGGCAACCTTGCAAGCGCCCGGCCTTGGCATGGCAGTCGATGTCTTTAATGAAGCCGGCGAAAGCGTCGTCGATCAAGTCGGTTACTTGGTCTGCACGAAGCCGGCGCCATCCATGACGCGCGGGCTTTGGAAGAACCGCGAGAAGTATCTCGAGACCTACTGGTCGCGCTTTCCTGGCGTTTGGAATCACGGCGATTGGGCCAAAGTCGATACCGACGGCGACTGGTTTCTCTACGGGCGCGCCGACGATACGCTCAAAGTTGCGGGCCGGCGCGTCGGTCCCGGAGAGATCGAGGCGGCGCTCATGGAGCACGAACTCGTCGCCGAAGCCGCGGCAATTGGAGTGCCGGACGAGCTGAAGGGGACGGACATTGTGTGTTTCGTCGTGCTCAAACGACGGGATGCGGAATCCGAGCAGGTTCGCATCGAGCTGAGCGAGAAAGTCGTCGCCGCGCTCGGCAAGGTCGATCGACCGAAGGCCGTGTTGTTTGCGGACGACCTACCGAAAACTCGCAGCGCGAAAATCGTCCGCCGACTGATCCAGCGCCGATACCTCGGCGCCGAAGACCTCGGCGATCTGAGCAGCGTCGCCAATCCGGAAGCACTCAATGCAGTCGCCGCCGCCAGGTAGTCGTCAACGCGGAAGACAAGTCGCGTTGCCGATTCGGCGTGCGTGCGCGCGAGCCGGCGAACTCTCCGGCGTGAGTGATCCGACGTCGCAGTCGAGATGGTAGAGCAACAAAGTCTCCGCATCGGCGTCGAAGCGTTGCGCCGGTTGCATCGATTCGCCGACATAACGGGCGACTCTCGAGAGTCGCACTTCATCGATATCGCAGCGCCACATTTCCGTCGGTTCGCCGCTCGAGTTCGGGTCGGCGCCCACGTAAAGCGGCAACGCATTGCCGGTCCGCCGACCAGTGCCCTGAATTTTGGCGATGAGTGCGCCATCCACGTACAGTCGCAGCTGAGCGTCGTCGTAGACTCCGGCCAAGTGATGCCATTCGTTGGGTGCGAGCGTGTGGTGCGGCGCTTCCACCTTGGTGTAGGCGCCATTGAGATGCACCCAAAAACTCGGATGGCCGCCGCTGACTTCGATGCTGAATTCGGAGCTTTGGGTTTTCGCGACGAACGGGGCCTTCGACGGGAATTGTGCCGCTCGAATCCAACCCTCGATCGTAAAGGGGCCCGGTGGCGGCGAAGCTGCCGCCGCGGCGATGCGCAAACAGGACTTACCGTCGAGTTTCAGAAAACCCGGCGGACTACTCGCGCTCAACTGTTCAACCAGGAGCGCACTGAATTCCGCATCGAATGACGCTCGACGTTCCGGCAAGGTGATCCGCACACCCGAACTCAAGTAGTCGGTCGTATACAACAATTCCGGCAGCGATCCGGGCCGTAGCTCTTCGGCCTTGATATAGCAAAACTCAACGAGTCGCTGCTCACCCGGCGCCAGCCGGACGTGCGTGTGATCGGGAACCACGTTCCAATGCGCGCTGCGACCATCGACGGTCACGGTGCAATCGATCGGCTGCGACGCAGGATTCTTGAGTTCAACGGCATAAACGCCCTCGAGTCGCGCGCCACTTTCAAGTCGGATCGGTTGCAGTCCGTTCGGAGTCGGGAGCGCCAACAACTTGTGAACATCCGTGATGCGCTCGGGCGTCATGCCCCGCGGATCGATGGCGGCGCCAACGGGCACGGCGGCGACACTAATGCCGGTCGGCCGCACCGTGACGATTTCGAAGTGCTGCGAGTAGCCGGCTTGTGGGATCTCGTGATCTTTGTCACCGCCCGTGGTGCCGACCGTGAAGTACTCGATTCCATCTTCGATCCCCGCGTAGTGCATGTGATGAATGTGACCGGCGAACACGGCGCGCACATTGCCGGTGGCCTTCAACACCGCGTGAACTTCGGCCCAGTTGGTGCCTGGATACGAGCGACTGATCCACCGCGGATGATGCAAGAACACGAACACATGCGCGGCGCCGCGGGCATTTTCGAGCGCCGAACGTAGCCAGGAGATTTGTCGCGCGCTCATCTGCGTGTGCTTGGCTTTGGAAAAACCCTTCTCGCCGCTTGCGGGGTCGCCTTCGTCGGAGTAGAGCACGACAAAAACGGCGTTCTTATGCGCAAAGGAATACCAGAGCGGCCCGAAATGCTGCTCATAGTTTGCCTCGTGCTCGAACTCAGGCCGACCGTCGCCACGCCAATAAACATCGTGATTCCCTGCGACGGGGTACCAGGGCATGCGCAAGCCGGCCATTACCGCCTTATACTCGGCCATTTCGCGGAGCCACTCCGGCGTCGCGTTGTAGCCTTGAATCAAATCACCGACCGTCATCACTAAATCCGGATCGAGCAAATTCGTGTCGGTGACTGCTTGACGTAATACCGCCACGCCTTCCGGTGGACCGCTCGTGCGATCGCCGAAGATCGCGAAGTGCCAAACATCGACGTTGCGGGGCAGCGGCAACACGCGTGAGCCAGTTCGGTCCGTGTCGACTTGATCGTCGGCGCGTGCGGTTGCCAACAAGAGACAAACGGAAAGCGCCGCGAAGACGCGCCAGCAGATCCGATCAACAGCCGTTCGCAGCAACACGTGTCCGCCTTTTCTCATCGCCCACGCGGGGCGTCACAAGCCCGCGCGATGCACAATGCGTCCACCCACCACCGTCAGTAAGCACTCGCTCGTGAGGATCTCCGCCGGCGCAATTTTCAACAGATCGCGATTAAAGACCGATAAATCGCAAGCCTTGCCGACTTCCAGGCTGCCAAGCCAATCCTCTTGAAACGCAGCGCGCGCGGCCCACTTCGTCAACATGAGTAGCCCTTCGAGCCTCGAGACGCTTTGTTCGGGGTGCCATTCAGGTCCTTGGAATCCTTGCTGATCGCGCCGCGCAACGGCCGCGTAATACTCGATACGCGGATCGCCCGCCTCAACCGGCGCGTCGCTGCCGCCGGCGATTTGCGCACCGCTATCGATGAGGCTGCGCCAGGCGTACGCTCCAACGAGTCGGTCAACACCGATGCGCGACGCAGCGAAATGGAGATCGGAGATGGCATGGGACGGCTGCATCGAAGGAATGACACCAAGCTGTGCGAAGCGGGGAATATCGACGGGAGCCAAGATCTGCGCATGTTCGACTCGCCAGCGCGGCTCCGGCACTTTTCGCAGCGGCGGCGCGACCCGTTCGAACGCTGCTTGATAGAGATCGAGAATGTGGCGATTCGCGCGATCGCCGATGGCATGCACTTCGATTTGGATGCCGGCTTTGAGCGCGGCATCAAACATTTTGGCGAGCGGCGCATCTTCGTATTTGAGAAATCCATGGCCGGTGCTGTCGACATGACAATAGGGTTCGAGCATCGCCGCGCCCATCGAACCGAGCGCGCCGTCGAAACTCACTTTGACGGCGCGGCGCGTGAAACGCGCGAACGCCGCGATCCCCACCGGTCCTTCCGCGAGCAAGGCGTCGGCGTCTTCCCCGGGGCCGTACACCGCGCTGTAGATGCGGATCGGTATCTGGCCTTCCTCCACGAGCGTCGCGAGGAGGCGCGAATCGGCGAGCGTCGTGCCGGCCACGTGCACGCCCGTCCAACCGCGTTTTGCGTACAGCTCGGCGCCGCGGCGAAACGCTTCGCGCTTTTGTTCTGCGGTTGGCGCCGGCAACAGACGTTCGACGAGTTCCTGCGCGTTATCGAGCAGCATGCCGGTCGGCTCGCCGTTCTCGGCTCGCACGATTTCACCGCCAAGCGGATTCGCCGGCGCGTCGCGCGTAATTCCGGCGAGCGCCAGCGCCTTACTGTTGGCGACTGCGCCATGGCCGTCGACACGGCGCAGCCAAACCGGATGGTCGGCGGAGACCGCGTCGAGATCGCCGCGAGTTGGAAACCGCGCCGGCGTCCAGTGCGTCTCGATCCAGCCACGACCTGTGATCCAAGCGCCGGGGGCCGCTTGAGCTGCTTCACGCGCGACCAACTTGAGGAGTTCGCTGAGACTCGCGACACCCTTTAGATTGAGCTGCATCGCCTCGAATCCGACACCGTCGAGATGCATGTGCGCATCGATGAGGCCCGGAACCACGGTCGCGCCGAGTAAATCGACCACCTGGGTCTCGGGTTCGGCGAGCGCCATCGCCCCTTCGAGATCGCCGACGAAAATGATCTTGCCGTGCTTTGCCGCCAGGGCAGCGATGAGTTTCGTCGACCCGCTCAGCGCATAGAAATTGCCGTTCTTGAGGATCAGATCCGCCGTTTCGGTCGGACCGGATTCGATGCTAACTAGACCGAGCCACGCGATCAGCGCGATAGCAATCATGCAAGTCCTTTCCCTTGCGCGCTCACACGCGCGCGCGCGACGCCGTCTGCGGAGGGAACTCTAGGGTCGGTTCGCCGGCGGGCGCGGCAATCTTCAACCAACGAGTCTTCTTCTTGATGAGCTTCGCCACCACATAAACAACGAACGCAGTCGCCGTCCAGACAATCAAGCTCGGGCTCACCCGGAACTCAGCAACATAAATCGACTGCGCGACGCTATGGATACCCAGAAATCCGCTCGCCCAACCAAACCAACACGCCGGTTCGCGTCGAAGCACCATGCGCATGGAGAACGGCCGTTCGCTCGCCTGCCACAGCCTATAGTTTGGCAGAAACGCCGGCGTGCGGCAGACCCACTCGCGATACTCATCGCCGAACTGTTCCGCGAGGTAGGCTTCCTCGGCCATCATGATGCGCTCGTAATAAAGCCAGAACATCAACACGTAGATCGCGCAGAGCCACCAGACCCCGGCGATCATGCAAAACCCGAGGAACAACAGAAAATTTCCCAAGTACAGCGGGTGCCGAACGACGCTGTACATGCCGAGCATGTTGAGCCGCGCCGCTTGCATATTCACGGTTGCCCGACCGGACGTGCGCTTCGGCACATTGCCGACCGTGAGGATACGAATCACGACGCCTGCGCCAGAAACGGCAAGCGCGGTCACGAGCCACAAATCCAGTGCACGAGGCTTCGCGGGAGACGGCCGCTCAATCAACACCGCCGTGAGTAACAGTGGGATCAATACGAGTGGCAAATAACTGCGCCAGCGAAACAGCACCTTGCCCTGCGCCACACACTCCTCTGCCAACACGAGCGCATCCTTACCGGTGGGAGCGTGAAATCTGCCGCGTCGTCGAGTTCGTGTTGCGCGTGGGGCGCACGAAGCCCGCGTGTTGAACTCGAGGAATGCGCGCCGATCCGGCCGCCACCGCCTTTTAATCCAACGGTCCGCCTCTCGCAATCCTTACACCGGGTGCCGCACGAAACGAGCACGTCCAATTGCTGAGTCGCCGAGTCAACGTCTTGCGGGACGGCAGTATGACAGGGACAATCAGCCGGGTTCATCGGGTCGTACTGATCGCCCCTAGGAACCGACGCGCCGTCCGATCGAATCGGCGCACTGCCCCCAGAAACGGAGTTCGAATGCTTGCAGCGCGTTGGACGATCGCAGCTGGCGGCGCCTTACTCTTCGTTGGTTTCCTCTACGCTGCGGCGGCGCAAGAATCGCCGACTCTCTACGACCCAGCCAAAGACCCACTCGTGAATCCGGCGCGCTTATTCGAAACTGCACCGAGCGATGCAGACCAGATCGATTACGATGCCGTTCTCTATCGCAATAGCGACATGAGACCCACTTCGCTGTGCCCGCTCTTCATGTCGTCGACCTCCGAGTTTTATTTTCAATCGGCCTTGTTTGAAGGGCTGTTCCAATTTGACGCGGACCTAAACTTTGCCGTGAACGAGAAGCTGGTCGCGGAGTTCAACGAGTCGGCCGACCATAAGACCTATACTGTGCGGCTAAAGCCCGGTTTGCGCTGGCACGATGGCGCGCCACTCACCGCGCACGACGTTGTCTATTCCTTCAAGACCATCATGGACCCACAAGTCCCTTGTCCGACGGCGAAAACCGGCACGGATGAACTCGAGGACGTGATCGCGGTTGACGACTTGACCGTGAAAATCGTTCACAAACGAGCGCTCGCCACGAACAAATGGAATGCGCTTTATCCGCTGATTCCGAAACACATCTACGAAGTGGATCAAGCGCAGAATCCGAGCCTGCGAGCCGGTGACTACTACAACAAAGTAAATCGCGCTCCGATCGGAAACGGCGCTTACAAGTTTGTCGAGTGGACGGATGAAAGAATCGTCTTGGATCGGTGGGATGAGTTTCCCGGCCCGCGTCCGCATTTCAAACGCATCGTTTTCCGATTCATTGCCGACGCCAGCGTCTTAGTCCAGAGCTTTTGCAAGCAGGATCTCGATGAAGTGAGGTTGACCGCGAAGCAGTTCGCGACCCAGATCCTGCCGGGCTCGGACTTCGCCAAGGTCGGCTCAAAAATCTGGAAACCACAGTGGAGCTATTCGTACTTGAGTTGGAATATGGACGGCTCAAATCCGTTCTTTGGCGATGTACGGGTGCGGCGCGCTTTGGCGCATGCGTGCAACATGCCGCAAATGTTGAAGGATTTGACGTACGGCTTGAGTGCCCAATCCGCCGGAATCTTCGCGCGCAACTCGCCGTGGTTCACGCCGGTCGAGTTGATTCAACATGACCGCAAGCGGGCGGCGGCGCTGCTCGATGAAGCCGGTTGGATCATTGATCCCGAGCGCGATGGCTGGCGCCATAAAGTCATCGATGGCAAGCCGGTGAAATTCGAGTTCACGGTGCGTATTGCGAGTAGTTCGCAGTTGCAAGCTGATTTTATGGCGGTCATTCAACAAGACCTCAAGCGCGTCGGCATCGATGCGAAGACTCAACCCATGGAGGCCGCGACGTTGCAAGAGCAGATCCGCAATCACCAATATCAGGCGGCGATGCAAGCTTTCGGTACTGGCGTCGATCCTGACGTGTTGTCGAACATATGGCACAGCGCATCCTATTCGCCCGACGGAAAGTCCGGCCGCAATTTCGGCGGATACAAGAATGCGCGCGTGGATGAGTTGTTCAAACTTGGGCGGCAAGAAATGGACCTTGAGCAGCGTCGCAAGTACTACCAAGAGCTCGGCAAAATCATCTATGACGAGCAGCCGTACTTGTTTCTCGAAGAACGTTCGAATCTCTGGGGCGTGTCAAACCGAATTCGTGGTGTGACCGTGAGTCCACGTGGACTCTTCAACTATCGACCGGCTGAGCAGGGCTGGTGGATTCCATCGTCAAAGTACCCGGGTGTCGAGAAGTAAGCGGCTCGACGCATGGTCGCATATCTAGTGCGTCGATTACTGCTGCTGGTGCCGACGCTCATCGGCATTTCGATGGTTACGTTCGCAATCGTGACGATGGCGCCCGGCGATCCGGCCGCGATGAATTTTGGCGATGAGGATTCGCGCGCGGCGCTCGAAATACAGAAGTACCTTGAGCAGCACTTTCACCTGGATCAGCCGCTGCACGTTCGCTATGCGCTGTGGGTTTGGGACCTCTTGCGCGCCGACCTCGGTCAATCACTGGTGGATTTCCGACCGGTGACCGCCAAGATCAAGGATGCGCTCTGGCCGACGCTGCGAGTGAATATCGTCGCTTTGACCTTAGCGTTTCTCATCAGTGTGCCGATTGGAATCGTGAGCGCGGCGCGCCGAAACGGTGCGTTCGACACGATCAGCAGCGTCATACTGTACATGCTGTTTTCAATACCGAGTTACGTGGGAGCCATCGTGCTCATTTACTATTTGGGAGTGCGCTGGGACCTCTTGCCGTTTCGTGGCATGGCGAGCGATGACTTTGCTGATCTCGGTCTGAGCCAGCAATTGCTCGATATGGTCGCGCACATGACGCTGTATGTCCTTTGCGGCATGTACGGCTCGCTCGCATTTTATTCGCGGTTCGTCCGCCAAAATCTGCTGGAAGTCGTGCGCTTGGATTTCATCCGGACCGCTCGAGCGAAAGGACTCGCCGAACACGTCGTGATCCTAAAACATGCGTTTCGCAACACGCTGATTCCATTTCTCACTTTAGTTGGACTTGTGATACCGGGATTACTCGGCGGCGCGGTGATCTTGGAGGTGATGTTCACTTGGCCCGGAATGGGAAAGTTGTTCATCGACTCCATCCGGCAACGTGACTACAACGTTGTGATGGCGCTTTCGACCGCGACAGCATTGCTGGTGCTGGCAGCGACGCTGCTCGTCGACTTGTCGTACGGCATTGTCGATCCGCGCGTGTCCCACAGATGAAGGCGCTGAATGAAAGAGCCGAAGCGGCGTTGGCTACGCCCCAACGAATGAGCCGGCGCTCACCTGGCTTATTTCGTGTCACGTGGAGCCACTTTCGTCGCTCGCGATTCGGAATCTACGGGCTCGTATTCGTTGCAATTCTGTTGGCGATTGGTTTTTTCGCTCCGGTCTTGGCCAACAACCAACCCGTTCTTTGTCGGTATCACGGCAAGATCTACGCACCGGCGATCGTTGAATTCGCTTGGAACATCCCGTTCGCCAAGGCGTTGGTGAAAAAATCGCCGCCATTCAATCAGGCGACCTTCGACTTCAAGTTCGAGTTCGCGGATGCCGCGTCTCGTGACCCCGCCGATTGGGCGTGGATGCCGCTCATCCCGTTTGGACCGTACGATACGTCGTCACGAGTGCTAGAACCGCCGGGATCGGAGCACTGGCTGGGGACGGATGAGACCGGCCGCGACCTGCTGGCGCGGATGATTTATGGCGCCCGGGTGTCTCTCTTGGTGGGTTTTGTTTCCGTCGGCATAGCGACGGTGATTGGCATCTTCTTCGGCGCGCTTGCGGGGTACTTTGGCGGGATCGTTGATATTCTGATCTCCCGTTTCATTGAGGTCATGCAGTGCTTCCCGGAGTTTTTCCTGATTCTGTCGATCGTGGTTTGGCGCCCGCCGAGCATTTGGAACGTGATGATCGTGATTGGTTTCGTCCGTTGGACAGGCATCGCGCGCTTTGTGCGCGGCGAGTTCATGCGGCAGCGAGATTCCGAGTACGCGATTGCCGCGCGGGCGCTCGGCGCCGCGGCGCCACGCATCGTGATGCACCACCTATTGCCGAATTCACTTGCACCCGTCTTTGTCATGGTGACTTTCGGCATCGCGAACGCGATTATCCTCGAAGGCGCCTTGTCGTTTCTCGGTTTCGGCGTGGCGCCGCCTCAGGCTTCTTGGGGTGGAATTCTCAAGAGCGCAAAAGACAATCTGGAGACGACCTCGCACATGATGTTTCCGCCTTGCATCGCGATTTTCATCTCGGTGTTGAGTTATAACCTCGTCGGAGATGCGTTGCGCGACGCTATAGATCCGCGGATCAATCGCACGTGAGGATTGGGCGCGTTACCGAGTAACGAAGAGGTCCGCTGTGAGCACCAGGTCGAGACAACTTGCTGGCGCCGCGCTCCTGCTGATGCTGTTCACGCTCACGCTTGGCATCTTGGGGAGCGCCGGCGAGGCACCGGCCGACTTTGTGTTCAATAACGGCGCCGAGATCCAATCTCTCGACCCAGCGACGATCACGGGAATTCCCGAAGGGCGGGTCTTGCGGGCGATCTTCGAAGGGCTTGTCGTGATGCACCCGCGCACGCTCGAACCGGTCCCGGGAGTAGCCGAGTCATGGCAGGTTTCGGATGATCGCAAGACGTACACGTTTCGCATTCGCGCGAACGCGCGTTGGAGCAATGGCGATCCTGTGACGGCGCAGGATTTCATCTACAGTTGGGAACGGCTCCTCAATCCCGCGACAGCCGCTGAGTACGCGTATCAACTGTGGTACGTGCGAGGCGCCCGTGCGTACACGCACTCCGCGCCGGACGCGTTGCCGCCCTTTGACAGCGTCGGTTTGCGGGCGCTCGACGACTCCACCCTAGAAATTGAACTCGAGCAGCCGACACCGTTTTTTCTGGACCTATTGTCGTTCTACGCGTTGTTTCCAATTCATCCGGCCAGCCACGCCAACGCGCGTGAGCGTTTCGGCGACGGCTGGGAGTACCAGTGGCTCAAGCCCGAGCACCTCGTGACGAATGGGCCGTTTCGCATTGTTGAACGCCGCGTCAATGACCGCATTCGGTTGCTACGGAATGATCGCTATTGGGATGTCGACAACGTCGCCCTGCGCAGCATCGATGTGCTGGCGGTCGACAGCTACTCGACCGGTCTCAATCTTTACCTGACCGGACAGGCAGACTGGATCGATCGCGTGCCAATGATGCATGCCGCGCGCCTCATGCAGCGCGAAGATTTTAAGCCCCGCACTTACCTCGGCAGCTACTTCTTTCGGCTCAATGTCACGCGGGGTCCGCTCCGCGACCCGCGAGTTCGGCGTGCGCTTTCGCTGACAGTTCCGCGCCAGGAGATTTGCGACAAGATCACTCAGTGCGGGCAGACTCCGATTTACGGCTTAGTGCCACCTGGAATCAGCGCCTATCAGAGTGCGGCGACGCCGCCGGCGAGTGAGGAGTCAGCGCGGCTCGAGGCACAAAGCCTGCTCGCGGCTGCTGGCTTCGGGCCGGGCGGGACGCCGTTTCCAACCATCGAGATCCACTACAACCACAGCGAAGCACATCGCGATATTGCCGAAGTCATTGGCACGGCGTGGCGCCGCCATCTCGGGGTGCGCGTCAAGTTTCTCAATCAAGAGTGGAAAGTGTACCTCGATACGCAATCGAGTCTCGACTACGACATTTCCCGCTCGGCTTGGATCGGCGACTATGTCGATCCAAATTCGTTTCTCGACCTATTCGTCACGGGTGGGGAGAACAACAAAACAGGCTGGGGCGATCCTGAGTACGACGCGCTCTTGCGTCGCGCCGCGCTCGAGTTGGCGCCGACGCGCAGGATGGAGCTTTTGCAGCAGGCCGAGCGATTGTTGCTCGAAGCAATGCCGATCATTCCGGTCTTCACCTACGCGTCTCAGAATCTGGTGAGTCCGCGGCTCGGCGGGTTCCATGAGAACATACTCGACGTGCACTTTCCGAAGTTCTGGTACTGGATGGACGACGCGGAATTGACGGCCGTGCGCGCGGCGTATCCGTCGGCCGCGCCGGGTGAGTCTTTTCAGCACGTTCGCGCTACCGGTCCGGCGCGCGGCCTTTATTCGCTTGCGGCGCAAAGACTGCGCGTGGCGGACCGCCGATGAGTTCGTTTTTTTTCCGCCGCGCGGGCTGGTTTCTCATCACGGTGCTCGCCGTCGTGACGGTTTCATTCTTCTTGATGCGAGCCGTGAAAGGCGGACCGTTTGATGGCGAGCGTTCGCTGAATCCCGCGATCCGACGCAATATCGAAGCGCGCTACCACTTCGACTGGCCGCTCTACAAACAGTTCTTCCAGTATCTTGGACCTCTGAATCTCGATGCACACGGAGCGCGTTGGTTGGGGGGGGACGGGACGCGCGTTTTCGGCGGCGTGCTGACCGGCGACCTCGGGCCGTCCTTTCGGTACCGCGATCTGACGGTCAACGACATCATCGCGCAGTCGTTGCCGATTTCACTCGCGCTCGGCAGCGCGGCGTTGCTTTGGGCTGTGGTATTAGGGTTCGCGGCCGGCGTCGGCTCGGCGCTCTATCGCGGCCGCCCCATCGATATCGCACTGCGGACGTGGGCGACTATTGGAATTGCGCTGCCGAATTTCCTGATCGCAGCGTTGCTGATCATTCTATTCGTGTTTCTCATTCCGCTGTTTCCTGCCGCCGGGTGGGGGACCCCGAGTCAGCTTGTTCTGCCGGCGATCGCGTTGGGTTCGCCTTACGCGGCGTACATTGCACGACTCATCCGAACCGGTTTGCTCGAAGTGTTGAGCCAAGATTACATTCGGACCGCGCATGCAAAAGGACTGTCACCTCGACGGGTGATCGTGAGTCATGCGCTCAAGGGCGCTTTGCTACCAGTCGTTTCCTACTTGGGTCCCGCGACAGCCGGAATCTTGACCGGAAGTCTTGTGATCGAGCGGGTGTTTGGAATTCCCGGCACCGGGCAGCATTTCGTGAACAGCGCACTCAATCGGGACTATACGCTGGCGATGGGTGTGACGATTCTCTACACCGTGCTGGTCTACGGACTCAACACGCTCGTCGATCTGGTCTACACGCTGCTCGATCCCAGAATTCAGTTGCGAGAGCAGTAACCCGATGAAAGCCCAGCAGCCAGAGCTGCATGACCGCAAACGGAGTGTCAGCTTGTGGCGAGATGCCTTTGACCGCCTACGCCGCAATCGTTGGGCTTGGTGGAGCTTCTTGTTTGTGGTCGGTTTTGCAGGACTCAGCTTCTTAGCGCCAGTGTTGCCACTGCCTTCGCCGATCGCGTTGCAACTTGCGCGTGAACCGTCACCGCCGATCCCGCCTTGGCGACATCTCGGCGATCTGGGTTGGCAATACCGAACCGTTTTCACGCTGGTGACACCTTCGGGCCAGCAGCTCGCAGGGCCGGATCAATCTGCGCTGACCAAAGTCATTCGCGCGAGTCTCGGGCGCGAACCGACCTGGCTCGCGGAAGAGAAGACCGCCACCGGCGCGACCGAACTCTCGTTTGCGATTCCGCTGCTAGTCGACGACTTCGAGACTCGAAAGAACCATTTGGCAGCAGAGATTCGCAGCACTTTTCCCGGGCTCGAACTCGGCGAAATTCGCAGTGAGAATGAGTACTGGTCGCTCAACTCACTCGATCGTTCGTTGCTCAGTCTCCGCGGCAGCATCTTTGGATTGTGGCAAACCGGTCATTATCTGGGAACGGATGCGAAGGGGCGCGATTTGCTCGCGCGCATCCTGTGGGGGAGTCGCACTTCGTTTCTCGCTGCGCTGGCCGCGACGCTGTGCAGCTTGTGCATTGGCGTGTCCTACGGGGCGGTGGCCGGTCTCGTCGGTGGGTGGTGCGACAATTTGCTGATGCGGATCGTCGATGGACTCTATTCGATTCCTTTCATCTTTGTCGTGATCTTTCTGGTCACGATCGTTAATAGCCACCGGATCGCGCTCGAAGAGCAGTACGGTATCGATCGAGAGGTCATACTCTATTTCGTGATCGGTGGATTTTTTTGGTTGACCATGGCGCGCGTGGTGCGCGGACAAGTCTTGACGCTCAAGCATCGCGAGTTCATGGAGGCGACACGTGGACTCGGCGCGTCCAGCACGCGGCTCTTCTTCGCGCACTTGCTGCCGAATCTGCTGCCGATCGTCATCGTGTACTTGACCCTCACCATTCCCGCCGTGATGTTGTTTGAGGCATTTTTGTCCTTTCTCGGCTTGGGGATCGAAGCGCCGAAAGTAAGTTGGGGACTGCTCGCCGTCGACTCGATGGAGGCCGTGAGCCCACTGCGCACGTACTGGTGGCTCGTCGTCGGTCCCGCGGCGGCGATGGCGAGCACGCTGTTGGCGCTCAACATTCTCGGCGACGGTCTCCGCGATGCGCTCGATCCGCGCCTGCGCGGCAGAGAATGATGGAAGGATGCGTGTGACCACCGGCCTGGATGGGTGACCTGGCCGCCGCTATTCTCTCCGACGCCTCCTGGCCGCCCGAGAAAGTACTAGTGTCCGCCGACAGGTGAAATGTTCATGACCGGCTCGTCTTGTGTCTCGCGCCGATGGGTCGCACTGCTTTTGAGCTGCGCTCTGGTCGGTTGCGCCGGTGTCGAGTCGACGTTGGAGCTGGCAGCCAGCGGCGACCTGAAAACTCGAACGAAGAAACTTCGGCGCATTGAACAAATCGTGCGCAAGCTCATTCCACCGCGAGCAAAGCACGCGGAAACGCGCGCCCGACTGGAACAATTCTTCCTCCAACGATTCGATCGGAATCAGGATACGAACTACGAAAAAGACACCACTTTGCGGTCGCAAATCGTGGCGCTCGCGGTGCAGGGCGAATTCGATTGTGCAGCGAAACTCGTGGCGGGGGCCATTCGCGACGACGACGAAGCGCGTTTGGTGCGACTCGTCGCGATACAGTCCCTGAGAGACTTGCCGCTTGGTCCGCATCGTGAATTGCTGGCCGAGTGCGTACAGCGAGAAGACGATACGCAAACGCGCATCGAGCTGGTCAAGACCATGCGTTGCGCGCGTGAAAGCGCCGACGCTCCGCAGACGTGGGCGCCGCCCCTGATCGCAGTGTTTCTCGATCGGCACGAGGACGCGAGTGTACGTTTTCAAGCGCATCGCGCCGCCGTTGAGTTGACGGGCGCTGAGTACGCGATAACGGATGAAAACTCCTGGCGGACGTGGTTGCAGCAACATCCGGAAGCGATCCAGCAACCCTGAAGCATCGTCTTCCGCCACACGCGGAGAATAGTTAGCAAACCGACTTTCCCGGAAGGCCATCGACATCGCCGCAAGCGTTAGCTCCACCGCCGACCCCAAGACGCAGCACAAGTCGCACTGGCTGATGATCGTGAAGCTCGCGGTCGGCGTCGGGCTCGTGGTCTGGCTGGTGACTTCCGACAAGTTTGATCTCAATAAGCTGAGCGACGTCCGGCAACGCTGGGGGTATTTCGTCGCGGCGCAATTGTTGTTTTTTGCGTGTTTTTTGGTGACGGTGGTGCGCTGGAAGTTCTTGATTCAAGCACTCGGTGTGCCTGCCAAATTTCGCGACGCGCTGCGGCTGGGCATGATCGGGCTATTCTTCAATCAAGTCGCCTTTGGCTCGACGGGGGGAGACTTGATCAAGGCTTATTACATCGCGCGAGAGTCGCCGAATCGGCGTGCGCAGGCGGTGCTATCGGTCGTGCTCGATCGAATTGTCGGCCTCGTGAGCTTGATGATGCTCGGCGGTGTAGCCCTCATCTTGAATTGGAAAGTGCTCACCGCTGATCCGACGCTGCGCGGATTAGGTTACTTGCTCGCGAGCCTCATCGTCGGAATTCTCGCTGGCGGCGCGCTCTTGTCTTGGGAGAGTTTTTGGCGTCGACCTGGCGTCGACCGCTTTCTCAACTGCTTGCCGGCGTCGCGCGTCCTGCGCCGACTCGTTGAATCGCTTTGGATGTTGAGGGGCCGCCGCCGTCGGATCTTTTTCGGGTCCATTGCGTTGTCAGTCCTCAATCATCTCGGGTTCGTGGCGACACACACACTGCTTGCAATTGCACTGCTCGGCGAGGCGCCTTCGTTCTTGTCATATTTGTTTCTGATTCCGGTTGGGCAACTCGCTTTCGCACTGCCGATCACTCCGGGCGGACTCGGTGTTGGCGAATGGGCGTACGATGAGCTGTTCCGCACCTACTACGGCTTGATCGGACAAGTCGGACATTCGGAAGGACTCGAGATTGCGGCGCTCATCCGTCTGACGTGGATTTTCTGGGGACTTTTGGGGCTGGTTTTCTATCTGCGTGGTCGTCGCGATATCTTGGCGTCTTTAGAACAGGCGCAAGAGGGTATTGGCGAGGGACTCGAGCATGCCGTCTTCGAGTCGAGCGATGCCGAATCCGCCGATCGTCAAAACGACCGACCGGCGGCTGCGAGCGCGCCGTAGCCATCGTCAGATTCGGACGCCGCTCCGCTTGCTCGCAGGGTCGCCATTGGTTATAGTTCGTGCCCGAATTGTCGCCAACTTGAGATCTTGCTCGCGGAGGATTTTTCCATGTCTGTCGATAAAACGCTGCGCTCAAAAGCTGGAATGTCGCGAAGCCGGAACGTGCTAACGCGCGTCGAGCGGATCGCCGAACTCTCGCGACTCGGCCGTTTCACTGCGGGCAGTTCGAGCCCCTTTGGATTACCGAAAACGCGCATCGTCAAAGTGAAACGCGCGAAGAAAAAAGAGAAGAAGAAGGAAGAAGCGCCAGCGGCCGAGACCAAGAAAGCTTAACAGCACGCCGATTGGTGCGTGCCGCGCGCCCAGTCGCCCGCGAGGGCGCGAGATTTCGAAGACGCGGGGACCCAAGCCCCGCGTTTCTTCGTTTGGGGCGAGCGCGAGGTCGACGCGACTCCGCGGCAGGACGTCTCGCTGCGGCTCGACCAAACGCCGAGAGGTCACAATGGACGCGTATTCTCAGTCTTCGATCGCCAAGTGGATGATTCTCAAGCTAAGTTCGCGGGGCGCCATTCTTGGCTTCGTCCTCGCGGTCTCCCTCCAGTTCAGTAGCAACGCCTGTTCGAATCCACCGACCGCGCCACCGAGCGACGCGGCGATTCTCGATCTGACGATTCCCGAAGTCAGCTACACGTGGGACCCCCAAGATGGCGACAAGTCGGTTCCACCGGAATTGGGCGGACCGGGTTTCACGGGCGACGGCTGGCAAACTCGAATCCGGTTCTTGGCGCAAGGAAGCGCCGAGGCGGTGGCGGGTGGGGCAGTCACCTTGCGCGGCGTGGATTGGCCGCCGACGCTGCGACTGGTCGGCCAGAATTCGAATAACGCTATGGCTCGGATACTTCGCGATCTTTGTTATCAATCGTTGATTACGCTGCACTCCGCGACGCTGGAACCGATCCCCGTCATCGCAACCCATTGGTGGATTTCCCCGGATCGCAGCTGCCTGCGGTTTCGCATCAACCCGGCGGCTCGTTGGCATGACGGCAGCGAAATCACGGCGGATGACTACGTCGCCACATGGCGGCTCCGTGTCAATAAGGACATTCTAGACCCGGCGGCCCTTAGCTATGAGAAACTAACGGCAACCGCGTTATCGAAATACCTCATCGAGATTCGCCTGCAGCAGCCGGATTGGCGCGCATTCCTCCTCGCCGGCGAACTTGCCATCCTTCCGGCAAAAATCATTGCGGAACTTAGCGGTGCGGAGTACTTGGAACGATTTCAGTTCCTCCCGCACTTGGGTAGCGGTCCGTACGAACTCCGTGCAGACGACGTGAAGAGTGGCGAGTCGTTGACGTTGCGGCGTGTGCCAAATTGGTGGGGCGCAAAGAACCCCGCTTGGACCGGGCTGTTCAATTTCGACAGCTATAAGATTCGCTTCATTCGCGATGACATGGCGGCGAACGAACTCGTGAAACGCGGTGACATCGATTATTTCTTTCCGTCGAAAGCGAAGTGGTTTGCCGAGGAGCTGCCAGCACACGAGAGTATTCAACGGGGCTTGATCGTTCGCCGAAGAATTTGCAATGACGCGCCGGTTGGAATTGCGGGCTTAGCATTCAACATGGGTCGCCCGCCGCTTGACGATGTGCGAGTACGCCAGGCGCTCGCGCATCTGCTCGATCGCCGGACCTTTATCGAAAAGCTGTTCAATAACGAGTATGAGCGTCTGTCGAGTTACTGGCAGGGCGGCCTCTACGCGAATCCCGCCAACCAGCCGGTCGAATACAGCGAAGCTCGCGCCGATGAATTGCTCCGCGGCGCGGGCTGGACCGAACTCAACTCAAACGGCGTACGTGTTAGAGACGGGCACGAACTCAAGTTTGTGTTGACGTATCGATCCAAGACTTCAGAGCCTTGGCTAACTCTGTACCAAGAAGCCTGCAAGAAACTCGGAGTGCGGCTCGATCTGCAGCTTCTTGTGCCGGCCGTCGTGCTCAAGAACATTCAGGAGAAGAACTACGACATTGCGGAGTTCATGTGGCAACCGAGTCTCTTGCCGACGCCTGAAACGGCTTGGCACAGCTCGATCGCTGCACAAACAAGCAACAACGTGACAGCTTTTCGTCATCCCGAAGTCGATAAATTGTGCGATGAATACAATGCCGAGCACGATCCCGTGCGACGAGCCGCGCTCGTGCGCCAGATCGACGGCATCATCTATCCATTACATCCTTGGGCGTTGACTTGGTTCGTTTCGGCGCAGCGCATCGTACACACGAATCGATTTTCGATGCCAAAGTGGGGGGGATTCCGGCTCGGAACGTTCGAGCATTTGCACCACGCGTGGTGGATCGATCCCACTAAGGATCAGGACTTTCGTGCCGCACTGGCGGATACAAATCGGCGACTGCCGATACCAGTATATGAGATTCGTTTCTGGCCGGCATGGAATCGCGCGCGCGCGCCGCAGGCCAAGACCGACCGCTGATTCCGTGCGGGCCGCAAGAATGCGCCAGGAGATGACGGAGCATGCGAGCGTACTTCCTCCGACGCCTGCTGCTCGTTCTGCCCACGTTGATCGGGATCACACTGCTCGTGTTCGCGATCACGCGGATGTTGCCGGGTGGTCCCATCGCACAGATGATTCTCGAACTTGAGATGGGGAGCGACGGCGAAGGCTCGGGAGGACGCACTACCACCGGCGTCGTAGTCTCGGAGGACTTAATCCGAGAACTCCGGGCACACTACCATTTGGATCAGCCGCTTTTGGTCGCGTACTGGTTGTGGCTGAAGGATCTGGCTACATTCAATCTCGGCAAGTCGCACCGGTACAACGTGCCGGTTACGGAACTCATCGTCGCTCGATTACCGATCAGCAGCTACTTCGGCCTGATAGGGTTTTTGTTGGCATACGGTATCGCCGTGCCGTTGGGAATTCTCAAAGCGGTGCGCCATTCCGGGGTCTTCGACGGCGTGAGTAGCGCGCTGATTTTCATCGGCTATTCGATACCCGGCTGGGCGCTCGGCCTCTTGCTGCTGTTCTACTTTGGCGGACACCTCGGCTGGCTGCCGCTCGACGGGTTTCAAAGCGAGCACTATCACACGCTCGACTGGTTCGGGCGCGTTTGCGACCGCGTTCGACACACCATTCTGCCGGTCGCCGCTTATGCGATGGGAAGTTTCGCCGCGTTGACTTTGCTCATGAAGAACTCACTGCTCGATCAATTGGGGCAGGAGTACGTGCGGACGGCGTTCGCCAAAGGGCTTTCCGAGCGCGGCGCCATTTTGCGACATGCACTGCGCAATTCGCTGATTCCGCTCGCCACCGGGCTCGGTCACGCCGTCAGTTTCTTGCTGGCTGGGAGCTACCTCGTCGAAAGAATCTTCAACATCGATGGCATCGGTTACCTGGGTTTCAAGGCGCTTGAAGGGCACGACTACCCGGTCGTGATGGGAATACTCGTCATCAATGCGGCGCTGATGTTGGTCGGTAACATCTTGAGCGATCTGCTATACGTCGTCATCGACCCACGAATACGTTTCACATCAGGATGAAGATGAAACCGACATCGCTCGCAGGGAGTTCAGTGAGCGCAGGCCCGCGCTCCTCGTTCGTTCGCAAGTGGGGGAGATTCCGAGCCGCGAAACTGGGCTGGTACAGTTTCTTGCTACTGGGCGGCGCGTACGCGCTGAGTTTTCTTGCGCCGCTCGTTATCAATCAGCGAGCGCTTGCGGTCCGCTACAACGGCGAGTGGTTCTTTCCGATCGTCAGCGGGTATCACGAGGCGAAGAAGTTTGGGCAAGTCGAGCGTTATGGAGAATGCAATTACCGAGCGTTACAACGCGAGTTTGACGCGCGTGGGGGCGCCAACAGGGTGGTGTTGCCGCTCTATCCTTTTCAGCCCAACGAGAGCTTGCTTCAGGAACTGCCCGGATCTCCGCCGCACTCGCCAAACTATTCCAATTGGCTTGGCACAGATGATCGCGGCCGCGACGTCTTGGCCCGCCTGGTATACGGGTTCAACATCTCGATGACGTTTGCGCTCGGAGTCGTCGGCATCGCGTATTTGATCGGTGTCGTCGTCGGAGCAATTTTGGGAATGTGCGGAGGACTCGTCGACCTCATCGGCCTGCGGATAGTTGAAGCGTGGTCCGGAATTCCATTTTTCTACATCATCATGATCATCAGTTCGGTCGTGGCGCGGCCGCCGTTGTGGCTGCTCGTCGCGCTGGTCGCGGCATTCAGTTGGATTGCCGTGTCGTACTACGTACGCGGGGAGTTCTTGCGAGAGAAGTCTCGCGACTATGTCATGGCCGCGGTTGCGCTCGGAGAATCGCGTTGGTGGATCATGGTCCGTCACATTTTGCCGAACAGCCTGACACCGCTGCTCAGTCTCGCGCCGATCGCGATCAGTGGCGCCATCTCCGCATTGGTCGCGCTCGACTTTCTGGGGTTCGGCCTGCCGGTGCCGACGCCGAGCTGGGGCGAGTTACTCGATCAAGGGCTGCGCGGCGTCGGTAGCGGACATTGGCACCTGATCTTGAGTCCGATCATTGCGCTTGGTGTCACGTTGCTGCTCGTCGCGTTCATCGGCGAGGCCGTGCGAGCCGCGCTCGATCCCAGGTCGCAGTCGCGACAGCGTTGAGGCGCTTCCAGCTCGAGAATCGATCGCTCGAATATCCAGCGCAGATCCACCCCCCCTTCAAGCTCATAATATACATTATCGGAACAAATGATTTTCTTGCCCCGCCCTTCCGGATCGCGTCGATCGGTCTCGTCTCGGGCAACGCATCGAAACTCGGTCTAGCACCAAGCGGATTCGCGTGACGCAATAACGCCTGCAGAAGCTCGGCCACGCGGCGAGATCGACAACGAAAATGTTCGCAGAACGATGATGTTGACGAAGTGCGAGCAGGCGAGAACCGACGTCGCGGAACTAGCCGTGACATCGTTGAGACTTCGGAAGTGTCTGTTTCCGCTCCGTGATCTGCGACACTGCGCGCGTTTCAGCGTGGCGAAACCCGGTAGCCTTCGCGCGAAGGTTGCAGTCGATGGCTCGCGACAATTCTCGAACTCGTCCTAAAGTTCTCGGCTAGAAATTCGAAGAAAGCATTGGACACTTCGCCGGTTTCGATATAATCCGGCCCGTTAAGAAGCTTTCCACCAGGCCGAGCCTTTCTGGCTGGCTCAGCATCCTAATCGGGCTGGAATCGAAACGACCCGGATCAGGCACAACGGATGGCATCTCACGTATTGGTGCATCCGGTTCAGCCTGTCCGCAGAGAAATCGCGACGATTGCTCGGTGGATGGACAGTCGGCTGAACCAGCGAGTGGCCGCTCGAATTTAGCATGATCAACGTCGAGCGTACTGATGTGGCCGAGTAAGCTGAAAGCGAATTAACGGAGGCCGAAAACGCGACCTCTCCCCTCACACGTTTTTCGACACCGGATCGGTAAGGCCGACGGAAAGTCGGCGTCGGTCGTCAGAAGGCTGGCGGCAGGAATGGTCCGACCGGATGGTTGTTGCGGGCCGGAATTTTTTGCGAGCCTGCTAAGTTTTTTTCGAACCTCATTGGGTTCAGGCCCGGAAGTCCCGGACTGCCCGGTTCGTTCACCCTCCCTTTAGTGCGGTGATGACGCAAAATCAAACTCTCGCCCACCAGCGTGCAGCCAAGCGCAAGCCGGATCTCGCGCGCGGCATCCTCGAAGTTGGCACGCAGGGTTTCGGCTTTCTCCGTGATCCACGTAAGAACTTTCGCGTGCAAGACACCGACGTTCACGTCGGGAAGCACCTCGTACAGCGCTTCCGTCTGAAAACGGGGCACTACATTGTCGGCGTCGTGCAAGGTGGCGGTGAAAGTCCTCGCAATGGGCCGAAGAATCGTGGTCCATCGTTGGTCGAGATTCGGTCTGTCGACGGCGACCCCCCCGCCATGGTTCCGCAGCGTCCGTTCTACAAAGACCTGACGAGCATTGACCCCGAGAATCGTTTTAGACTCGGCGATTTCGACTCGGATATCTCGATGCGTCTAGTCGACTTGATCTCACCGATAGGCCACGGACAACGCGCGTTGATTGTCGCGCCGCCGCGCACCGGGAAAACCGTGTTGCTGCAGAAAATAGCGCGCTCGATCATCGGTCTGCATCCCGACGCGGCGGTGATCGTCATGCTGGTCGATGAACGGCCCGAGGAAGTAACCGATTGGCGGCGAAACGTGCGCGCCGAAGTTTACTCCAGCTCCTCGGACGAGAGTTCCAAGAACCATGTGCGCGTGGCCGAGATGGTGATGCAACGCTGTCATCGTTTGCTCGAAGCGCGTCGCGACGTGGTGTTGCTGCTCGACTCACTGACTCGGCTCGGGCGCGCCTTCAACCTTGAAACGGCGCATAGCGGTCGCACGTTGTCGGGGGGTGTGGATGCCAAGACCCTGCAAAAGCCGAAGGCGATTTTCGGCGCGGCGCGCAACGTCGAAGGCGGCGGCAGTCTGACGATCGTCGGTACCGCACTGATTGATACCGGCAGTCGCATGGACGAAGTAATTTTCGAAGAGTTCAAAGGCACCGGAAATATGGAGCTCGTGTTATCCCGAAAGCTCGCGGACCTCCGCGAGTTTCCAGCGATCGACGTTGGTTTGTCTGGCACGCGCAAGGAAGAGAAGCTCTACGAGCCGGACGAATTAAAGCAAATCTGGAAACTTCGCAAAGTCCTGACGAATGTCAAAGCCGCGGAGGGCATGCAAATCCTCAAGGAGCGCCTGAAGAATTTCCCGACCAACCGTGAGTTCTTATTCTCATTCACGGATGACCGCTGAAATCATCGGCGACGATGGCGCAAGGTTCATGGCGGGCTAGCCGTCGAACCGGCTAGCAGAGCGGAGTCTCACAGCGCAGCGCAACGGGCACATACTCAATCGGGAAACGCCAAGCGCCGAGCTGCCGGTGAGTCGAGTTGTGCGCGCCGTGATAGTCCGAACCGCCGGTCGACAATAGCTCGTGCTCGACGCAGAGTTCCCGGAGGCGCCGGCGGTCGGTCCCCCGCCGCGACGGCGAATCGACTTCCAGTCCGTCGATCCCACATGCCAAGAGCGTCGCGAGGTGCTGGCTGAGGTGGTCGATGCGCGGGTGGGCCCAAATCGCGATGCCCTGCGACCGGTGAATCTGTTCGATTGCTTCCGCCACGCTGACTTCCGGCGGCTCGAAAACATCGCGACCCAGGAAGCGGCGGAAAACGACGGCTGGATTTCGCGCGACACCGATACGAATCAACGCCCGACAAACGTGCGAGCGACAAGGCACTCCCTCCCCTACCACGTCTTCCAACAGATCAAGCCGCAGACCGAGTCCGCGCGCGCGCAGCTTCGCGACTCCGTCCAGAATGCGACAGCGACGCGCCGACTCCAAACCGATGACGAACGCGCGCAATTCCGCGCTGAGTCCGCTTGGAAAGTAGCCAAGGATGTGCAGTTCGTCGTCCCCGACGACGGCGCTGATTTCAATGCCCGGGAGTATTCGCACGCCGGGAATCGCGTTCGCATTTGTCGCCGGGTCGTCGTAGGCGCGCAGCGTGTCGTGGTCGCAAATCGAGAGTAACGAGAGTCGACCAGACGCTCGATTGACAAGCGTCGCGGGCGCATCCAAACCGTCCGAGCAAGTGCTATGAACGTGCAAGTCTGCCGCTGGCGCAACGAGTCTCAAGCCGCGTCGCTTCCAGCGAGCGCCGCGCGCGCGCGTCGAATTCGGGCTGCGGATTCGACTGCGCCCAGCGTCGCTAGAAGATCCGGCACCGGCGGCGTGTCGCTTCGCCCAGTGAGCGCGAGCCGCAGCGGCATATAGAGCTCGGGTTTTTTCACTTGCCAGAATTTCGTGCACGTCTCGAGCGCCGACTCGAGCGCCGCGACCGACCAATCTGTGAGTTGCGGCAGATGCTGAAGCGTACGATCAAGGACTTCCAGCACGCGCGTTGCCGTCATTTTTTGCGGCACGAGCGTCACGGCGGTTAGTTCAAGCGGCGGCTCGCGAAACCACGCGATCACGCTGCGAAACTCGGAGAGTAAATGCATCCTCTTGATTGCGAGCGGTAATAAAGTCGCGAGTTCGGTGTCACTCAAGTCACCCGCAAATCCCTCGGTGCGCAAACGCTGACCCAACTCCCCCAGTGGCAAGCTGCGGATGTACTCGCCGTTCATCCAGCGCAACTTTTCGAGATCAAAGACCGGTCCGCCCAAACGGATGTCTTCGAGACGGAAGTTGCGAACGAAATGCTCGCGGTCGAAAATTTCACGTTGGTCCGGGGAAGACCAACCCATATTCGCCAAGAAATTGAGCAGCGCCTCGGGTAAGTAGCCTTCCGATCGATAAAAATTCAGAGATACCGGATTCTTGCGTTTGGAGATCTTTGAGTGGTCGGCATTCCGCAGCAGCGGAACGTGAAAGAAGAGCGGTCGGCGACCGCCGATCGCATCGTAGAGGATGACATGCTTCGGCGTCGAAGTGATCCACTCCTCCGCCCTTACTACGTGCGTGATGCCCATCGCCGAGTCGTCGACGCAGTTGGCAAGGTGGTAGGTCGGGAAGCCATCGGACTTGAACAGCACTTGATCGTCGATCTCGCGATTCTCGATAACGATTTCGCCGCGCAATTCGTCGCGAAAACGAGTGGCGCCGGTTAACGGCACCTTGAGACGAATCACGTACGGACGAGCGGTCGCGAGTTGTGACGCGATCTGCTCGGCGTTAAGAGCGCGGCACGCGCGATCGTAGCCCGGCGCGCCTTTGTCGTGCTCGCGCACGGCGCGGAGTTTCTCCAGTCGTTCTGGTGTGCAAAAGCAGTAGTACGCCGCGTCACGCGCCACGAGCTCGTGCGCCGCACGATGGTAAATCTCGGTGCGTTCGCTTTGGCGATAGGGCGCAAAGGGGCCACCGATATCCGGACCCTCGTCCCACTCAATCCCAAGCCACTTCAGCGCGCGGAAGATCTGCTGTTCCGAGTCCGATTGGTAACGTTGACGATCGGTATCGTCGATGCGCAGCACGAACTTGCCGCCATTCGCGCGTGCAAAGCTGCTGTTGAAAAGGGCCACGTATGCGGTGCCGACGTGCGGGTCGCCGGTGGGACTCGGAGCAATTCGAACTCGTGGAACTGTTGGCGTCATGGTTGTCATTTCTCGCAGCGCTACCGCTGAACTCTTGGCATCAGATGGGCCACCCATTTACCGAATTGATCCATCTCCAAATTCACGGCATCGCCGACGCGCAGTAGTCCGAAACTCGTCATCGACAAAGTATGAGGCACGAGCGCGACGCGGAAGGTGGCCGCGTCACACTGCGCGATCGTCAAGCTGACTCCATCCACTGTCACGGAACCTTTGGGGATCACGCAAAACTCCGCCGCGGTTGTCGGTGCGCGGTCGATGGTTATTGTCATCTCGGCCGAGTCGTGAATTCCGGTGATCCGACCGGTTGTATCGATGTGACCCGTGACGTAGTGTCCACCGTAGCGGTCCCCCGCTCGCAGTGCGCGCTCGAGATTCACTTGCGAGCCGGCCGCGCGTACACCGAGGGTCGTTCGGCGCAGCGTTTCCGGCACGACATCGAAACCGATTCGCGCGCCGTCCATCTCGACTAACGTCAAGCAAACTCCGGCGACACAAATACTCTCGCCGAGCGTTAGTCCCTCCCATTCAGCGCAGGCCCCCGGTGTGCGCGCGTCTCGCCAAGTGGCGACCCGCAGGCGTCGACTGCCGTCGGCGTTCACCGACGAGATCTCTTCGAGCCGAGCACACGCCGTGACGATTCCTGTGAACAAGCGGACCGGTCCTCCCCGGATGAAAGAAAGCCCGGCATGCTAACAGTGGACATCGCGCGGCTCCAGGCTTCTCGATTCAGCTGCGACCTCGGGCGTAATCGCCATTGGTGTCGGACTTTCAGACGCAGGCGGCCCCCCACGCCCTTGACCCGATGAGGGGCACCGCTATAATTCCGCCCTACTAACAAACCTCCGCGCAGGGAATCTTGCGATCGGGGATTTCGAGACGCCAAGCGACGCGCGCAAGAGGAGTGCGATTGCGCAAACGGGGACAGGATTGTTGAGGGGATTCTCAGACGGGGTAGGCGACTGCGAATGTGGAGCGAACCGAAGGGGTTTAGGTTTCGCTGCGTTCGCGAAGTTGCCGTGAGTTTCACAGTGTTGAGAGTGGCGTGGGTTGCTGTTTAGTCGCGGCCAGAGATGACAGCATAAGATTGCGTACAGCTGGTCGCGGTAGCTAAGTGTGGGGACTGAATTCGGATACCCAGCACGAATGCCGCTCGTCGGAAATGCGCCAATTCTCTGAAAGAAATGCAAGCAAACACCAAGTAGGCCCAGCAGCAAGGCTGACTGGATTGGGCCGAAGGGAGGACAGCCGGCATGAGTTCGTTGGCCAAGTTTTTCGTCGTGCTTGTCGCGTTCCTGAATGTGACCTTCTTTGCGATGAGCGCCACGCTCTACCATACGCAAAAGAACTGGAGAGCCGTGGCGGAACGGGCCGAAGAAGCCCAGAAGAGCCAGCTCAAAGAGTATAAGACGATCGTCGAAGAGGCAAAGGGCGAGATCTCCGTGCGCGATCTGAGGAACGCTGAGTTGGTGAACAAGAACACCGAGCTGCGCGCTAAGTACGACGACATCGCCGCCGAGAAAAACTCACTCAACTCGAGAATCTCGAAACTCGATGAGGAAAAGAGCGGTCTCACCCAAAACGTAAATCGCAAGGACGGTCAGATCAGCGACAAAGACGCTGAAATCGCGAGCTTGGCGGAGCAAAACCGCAAAATGTCGGAAGAACTCGCCGAAGCCGGCGCCGCGAAAACCAAAGCACAGAGCGAACTCGCGCGCGCGCTCCTCGACCGCCAGCAAATCACGGAAGAAGCCGATGGCTATCGTACGGAGCTGGTGTCACTGACTGAGGAACGCGATAGCCAGAGCCTCTTGATTCGCGCGATCGAGCAGAAATACCCCAAAGTGATCGAGGACATCGTCACGAAGCGCGTCCTGCCACCGCTTGACGGAGTGGTGGTTTCGGTGCGCGATAATCTCGTCGTGTTGTCGATCGGTAAGGGTTCGGATGGCGTGAAGGAAGGGTATACCTTCACCGTCTACCGCGGCAGCAATTACATCGCGACCGTCCAGGTCACTCACGTGACCGAGGACATGGCTGCGGCTTCGATCCTCTATCCGGAGGCTGCGAAGATCCAGAACGGCGACCTCGCCACGACCAGAATCCTGAACTGAGAAGTAAAAAGGTCAACAAACATGGCAGACGAAATCATCGAGAAGAAGCCTTCCAGCCCAGTCGCGACTTCGCTGCTTGGAATTTCCGCGGCCTGCATCATCGGCGCGCTCATCATTCAGGGCATGCAGCTCAAGAAGTACCAAATAGATGGTGCTGAGTCGATCGCCATGAGCGCGAGCGTGTGGGAAAACAAGCAGCTTTCCGCGCACAAAGCCGAGGCCACGAAATTCATGGCGACGAAGTTTGACAAGAGCGAGGCGCCGGACGAGCCGAAGTAGCGCGTCCGAGTCTTCGTGACGGTGAGAACGTTGAGCCGGCATGGATCGAAGCGATCGCTTCAGTCCGTGCCGGTTCTGCTTTCGGAGTCGTTTGCTTTCGAAGTCGTTTGCAAAAAAAACTCCCATGCCAGCGAGAAAGCGTATAGAGTCGTCCGCGAGGTGGGAGTGCTGGATTCTTTCAACACAATGATGATTTTCGGCGACGGCGTGAGGCAATCTCATGGTCATAAAATTGGTGAACAAATTTTGGGGTCTGTTCTCCACGGATATGGGAATCGACCTCGGCACGGCGAATACGCTGGTGTGTGTCCGCGGCAAGGGAATCGTCCTGGCGGAGCCATCGGTCGTAGCCGTGCAAGCGGGGACCAACAAAGTCTTACTCAATGGCAATGCGGTCGGTCGTGTTGCCAAGGAGATGATCGGTCGGTCGCCGGGTTCCATCCAAGCCATCCGTCCGCTCAAAAACGGCGTGATAGCGGACTTTGATATCACCGAAGCGCTGCTGACCTACTTCATTACCAAGGTCCACAATCGCAAACGTTTTTTCAGTCCGCGCGTCGTGATCGCGATTCCGAGCGGCATTACCGCCGTCGAAAAGCGCGCGGTCTACAATTCGGCGGAACGCGCCGGCGCACGCAAAGTGTATTTGGTTGAGGAACCGCGGGCCGCCGGCCTCGGCGCTGGTCTTCCGATCGAAGAGCCGGTTGCCAACATGATCGTCGATATCGGCGGCGGCACGTCCGAAATCGCCGTGCTCTCTCTTGCGGATGTCGTAACCAGTGTCTCGCTCCGCGTGGCCGGCGATGAAATGGATGAGTCGATCATTTTGTTCATGAAGAAGAACTACAACTTGCTGTTGGGGGAACTGACTGCCGAGCGCATCAAGATTCAAATCGGCTCCGCGAGTCCGCTCGCGAGTGAGATGACAATGGACGTGCGCGGACGCGACTTGATCACTGGCTTGCCGCGATCGGTGACGATTACGAGTGAAGAAGTGCGAGAAGCCCTACGAGAACCAATTACCAGCATTCTCGAAGGCATTCGTGAGACGTTGGAAAAGACGGACCCGGAACTTTCCGCGGATCTCGTGGAGCGCGGCATGGTGTTGTGCGGCGGCGGAGCGTTGCTGCGCAATCTGGATCAACTGATTCACCAGGAAACCGGCCTCCCGGTGCGCATCGCCGACGATCCGCTGACATGCGTTGCGCGCGGTACCGCGATCTTCCTCGAAAAACTCGACCTTTATTCTTCCGCGCTCGATTCCATTCAGGACGATCTCTAGACGCCGTCTACCACTCTCTGAGAGGGGCCGGAATTGCCGGGGAGACCGCGCAAGCATGCGCTCCAGATCGTGCTGGCTTGGTACGGTCTGCTCTTCATCGCTTTCGGATTACGCCAGTGCCGCGGTCCTGATTCGGATGCTGGTTCCGCTCACGATCGAAGCCAGCTTCAGCAGGAAAACGCGCAACTTGCGGAAGAGAATCGCCAACTGCGCGCGTTGCACGCGCTCGTCGCCAGTCAGGTCGGAAAACTCCACGGATTTGCCGGAGTCCCGGTTCAAGTGCATCCCGGACTCGAACTTTCACCGCGCGCCCGCAGCCGAGTTATCTCGGCGGGTGCGCGCCAAGGATTACGCGTCGGGCAAGGAGTCATTTGCGAGCTCGGAATTGTGGGGATCGTGGCAGAGGTGTCGGAGGACGCCGCGCGAGTTCGCCTCGCCGATGACCCGCAGTTCTGCGTGGAGTTTCGCCGCGGCACGGTCTACGGAATCGTCGCCGGCGGTCCCGATCCCGACTTTCTGCAGCCGCGTTTTGTCCAACAAGAGCCGATGTTTGAACCCGGCGATCTGCTCACGACGACGGGCACCGACGGCGTCTTTCCACCGGGGATTCTGATCGGCAGTCTGGAGCGAGTCGGTGTGCCCTACCATCGATCCCGAGTGAAACTAGCGGCGCCGATGGCGACGCTCGACGTCGCCATCGTGCTGCTTCCACCCGATCAGAAATTAAAACGAACGAGCGGCCAATGAATTGGATTGCGTACAGCTTTATGCTTTTCACGTGCATCGCTTCGGAGTGGGTGCTGCGGCCGTGGCTCGGACTTGGCCTCGCCAGTGTCGACTTGCCGGTGCTCTTTGTGCTCTGGCTTGCGCAACAGGTGCCGAAACGATGGGCCCTGGTAATGGCACTCGCTCTCTCGGCATTGCGGGCGACCTTTGGCATCGACTCAATCATGTTATGCGCGGGGCCACTCATCGCGTCGGCGAGCTTACTCTGGGTGGTGCGAGGCGCGGTGAATCTTCGGGAGCTGTATTTTCGGACAGTCTGGACGAGCCTCGCCACCGGCCTGTACATTTGGCTGGACGGCGGGTGGCGACTCGGCCTGGCGGAGTCGGATCCTCTCAACGCGGTGATCGGTGCTGGGGCAACAGCCCTCGCCGTGCCCCTTTTCTTTCCGATTTTGGATGCTTGTTTGTCTTCGCCGCGCTCGACTCGATAATCTCGAGCAAGTTCTCATCAGCCTGCCGATTCGGCGAGTCGAAGTTGTGAGCGAAAGACCCACTTTGCAGCGAAGTCGCGTTGTTGTTCTAGCCATGGTCACGCTCGTGCTCTGCTTGGTCTTGGGCACGCGACTCGTTTGGTTGCAGGCTATTGATACTCTGCGCTACCAGCAGCTGGCGGATCAGAATCGCTTGTTCACGCAGTTTGACACTGCTCCCCGCGGTCGCATTCTAGACCGCAACGGCACCGTCTTGGCGCAGGACGATTTCCGTCATGATGTCGTCTACTCGCTTCGCGAACTCGAGGAAGTGCGGTGGCTCGCGAAACGCCTGGCGAGAATATTGCAGAAGTCCGGCGACGACAGCACCACTCCGTTCAGTGAGGAACACCTTTATCAAGCACTCGAACGGTTGCGAGAACTCACTCGGGATCGGCTCGGGACCGAGCCCCCGCCACCGCTCGAGCCGCTCATTCACCAACTCGCGAAGCCAGTTGCGAGGCGTCTAGAGAAAGCCGTCGGTCAGTTTCCCGGTTCCTATCCCGGGCTCGTGGTCGAATGGACATCGCCGGAGGCGGCGAGTGTCTGGATCGCGCCGGACGAGCTGTTTGCTGGTGAAGCCGCCGTGCGCCGGCTGGAACGCTTACTTCAAACTTCAGGTCAAGCGCTCCGGTCGGGTGCGCTTTACGAGCGAGTCGCGGCGCGCTATCGCGCCATGCAGGATCCCGCATTTCGGGTCGTTGTCGCCGGCAAAGAACAACAGCTTGTCGACCGAATCAAGTCGCTGGAGGAAAAATTGTCGGCGTCGCAGCCCTCGGAAGATGCGACGGCCGCGGAACGACGCGAGGCGTTGCAGCAACGCCTCAAACGTCTCGTCACTCAGCTCGAGAATCTAAGGAACGATCCGTCGGCGATTCATAGACTCCGGCAAGAGTGGTACGAGTCTGAGGAATTGTTGACCCGCGACGTGCCGTTCGCGGTAGTGCGCGAACTCAGCTATTTTCCCGAGCGCTACCACGGGCTCAAAATCAATGAGCGTCGCATGCGTACCAACCTTGCTGGAGAGGCGCTCGCGGCATTGATCGGCGAGGTCAGCGAGCCGCAACCTGGCGATATCGATACTTGGATCGAACGTGGCGAGCCGATCGTCGACTCGTGGATCAAGGAGCACGGGGAACTGCGCAAGTTACGGGACGCGCGCGCGTTCGACGCCGTTCAAGACTCCGCGCATCATTCGAACGAAGCGGTCGGACGGACGGGAATCGAGCGCGTCTACGACGACCGACTCCGCGGTCGACCCGGCGCGCTTGGGCTCGAACTCGATGTTCGTAGTCGCCCCTACGGTCCAGAGCTGTGGAAACTGCCGCCCGTGCCCGGCCGCGAGATCCGCCTCACGCTCGATCTCGAATTGTGCCGACACATTTACGCGACTCTCGCGCAGCTCGATCCCTACGGCGCGAGCGTCCTGATTGGGGATCCCAATACCGGTGCGCTCATCGGATGGGGCTCGTATCCATCGTTCGACCCGGAATTGCGCTTCCAGAACTCCGCAGCCTATGAGGCGTACAACGATGCTAAACCCGGTGGACGTCGACTGAATAGGCCCCTGTGTCAGGTGGCACCCGGCTCAGTCTTCAAGTTGGTCGTGGGACTCGGCGCGATTCAAGATGGGATCATCGCTCGCGGCGACAGGTTCACGTGCGTCGGAGTTCATGACCCCGAGCGTCCGGATATTCTGCGTTGTAGAAATCATCTCGGTCACATGCCGCTCGAGATGGAAATCTCGGAAGCGCTCGCGCGCTCCTGCAACTGCTTCTTTTACAATCTCGGCGGGAGCCGCATGGGCTTGGAGCGCATGCGCTACTGGGCCGGACGCTTCGGATTCTGGGCGCCGCTTCCCGGCTTGCCGCGCAGACCTGTGCTTAAGGAAACGACGTGGCATGACGCGGTCCCTGCGATGGTCGCAATCGGGGAAAACTTCACAACCACCGCCATCGATCTCTTTCGCTTGGTTTGCGGCATCGCGACGCGCGGCAAGTTTGCGTTACCCCACGTCGTTGCCGACGCGGAACTCGCCCGCGCCGATTATGAGTTAGAACTCCGTGCCGAAGCGTGGAACGCCGTGCGCAGTGGAATGGTGGCCGCCGTTTCGTATGGCACCGCAAGCGATGAACAGATCGGGCTTTGTCACTACGATATCGCGGTCAAGACCGGCACGGCCGAAACCAGCTGGCGCGCGACGCCGCGCGCCGCGCTCAGCAAGGCCAACCATGCGTGGCTCGTCGGGTTCGCGCCGGTGGAGGAACCGCAGCTCGCGATCGTCATATGCATCGAGCGGTCACCGTATCACGGGGGCGAAGCGGCGGGTCCCGTCGCGGTCAATCTTCTCGAGTATCTGGAAAGCCACCATGGTTATCGCCTCCGCCGTTAATCCGCACTCGTTCCGCCAGGTGCGCACATGAAACTACTCCGCGGCGCACGCGTTCCCGCAGTCACGCTGATCGTCAGTCTCGCGTCCTTGCTGTGGATCGGCACGATCTTCGTGCACTCCGCCACGACCGGCGCCGAAGTACCGTTCCCTGGCGCGCAAGCCCGCGAGCATTTTCAGCGTATCGCGTTTGGCATGGTCTTCCTCAGTTTTTTCTTGGTGTTCGATTATCGGCAACTCAAACACCTGGCACCACTCTTGTACGCCGCCGGCCTGGGACTCTTGTGCTACTTGTTGGTGACAAAATACGTGAGTTCGCAAGGCGTCGTGCGCTGGATACGTTTCGGGTATTTGAATTTGCAACCTGCGGAGTTGTTGAAAGTATTTACGGTCTTGCTGCTGGCGCGCGTGCTCATACCGGGGCGTCGGCCGCCGCAGAACTGGGACCAACTTTTGCCCTTCCTGATCGTGGGAGTACCGACGGTACTGGTATCTCTGCAGCCAGATCTCGGTACCGCCCTCGTCATGCCGCCCGCATTGGTGGCGATGCTTTGGACGTCCGGAATTTCTGGGCGACGCCTCTTCAACTATGGCGCCATCGCGGCGGCACTGATGCCTGCCGCGTGGTTTGTGTTGCACGAGTATCAACGCATGCGGCTGCGCGTGTTCTTGAACCCGTATGAAGAGAATCCCATCATTCGCGAGGCCAGTTTCCAGCTAAGACAGTCCATCACCGCAATTGGTTCCGGTGGAACCTGGGGCAAAGGCGTTGGCCTGGGCACACAGAACTACCTCGGCTACTTGCCGGAGGGCCACAACGATTTCATATTCGCCGTCATCGGAGAAGAGTGGGGACTGGTGGGCACGCTGAGCGTCGTCGCGCTCTATCTGCTCCTTTACGTTTCCTGCTTCGCTATCGCCTATCGAACGCGTGAGCCCTTCGGCCGTCTCGTCGTTGTGGGGATTACCGCCGAGTTGATGTTTCAGACCTTTATCAACATCGCGATGACGACCGGTTGGGCGCCAGTGACTGGCTTACCCCTGCCATTTGTCAGTTGGGGCGGAACGGCGCTCTTCGTTTACCTGGCGGCGCTCGGGATCATCTTGGGGATTGCTCTTCGGCCGGTCCGCATGGTGACGCCGGACGGCTTGCAACACGGCACATCATTTCGTTGATACGCGGCGGCGAAAACTCAGCTCTTCGTGCCCGACACCTGCGACCGAAAGTAATCGAGCAACGCCGCAAGACTCGTCGCCATGTCGAGCTGTGGTCGCCACCCGGTCGCCGTCCGAAACGCACTGGCGTCCCCGACGAGTAGGTCCATGTCTTTACCTCGATAGAGTGCTGGATCCACGGAAACATCGAAGTCGACTTTCGCCAAACTCCGAAGTTGGGCGACAAGGTCAGCGAGTAAATAGGCGACGCCCGTCGCAATGTTGAAGATGCCATGCAGCTCTAGATGGGCCAGTCCAAGTGCATAGGCGTTAACGACGTCGCGGACATCCAAGAAGTCTCTGCGAATATTGAGATTGCCCACTCTTAGAATAGGTGCGCGTTCGCCGCGCTCGAAGGCGACGATTTGACTCGCCACGCTTGGCAACACGAAGTTTGTTTGCTGACGCGGCCCAAAGTGATTAAACGGTCGAAAGATCAGCCACGGGACACCGCGCAGCGCACCGACCTCCCGCACCAAGTTTTCGGCTTCGACTTTGCTCTGCGCATAAACTTGCGACGCAGTCGTAGAAACCGGTTGTCGCTCGGTAATTGGTTGCGCGCTCGCTGCAACTCGACCGTAGACTGCGCAAGACGACACATAGATAAACCGACAGTCGCTACTCGACTGCGGGAGCGCGCGCAACAAGCTCCGGGTGCCGTCGACATTGACCGCACGACATTGCTCCTGCTTCAGCTCGGAATCCACAATCGAGGAGAAGGCGGCCAAATGAAAGATGACCTCGGGACGCGTGCGCTCAATCAACGCCCGCGCGCCTGCATCGTCCGGAAGCTCTAATGCATGGTCGATTCCATCCCCCGGTAGCCGATCGACCGCAAGAACCTCGTGTTCGGCCGCGAGTCGCTCGCACAGGTAGCGGCCGACAAATCCAGCCGCGCCCGTAACCAGCACTCTCACGATTTGCAATCCGCAGTGAAGCGCGAAAAGCGTAAACGCTCATCTTGGAGCTTGAGATCCGCATCGACCATCATGCGAATCAGTTCGGCAAACCCCACGCGCGGCTTCCAGCCCAACTTTGTGCGCGCCTTCGTATTGTCTCCCACGAGTAAATCGACTTCTGCCGGTCGCACGAGTTGCGGATCGATGCGCACGAAACGCTCCCAATCCAACCCCACGTGCGAGAAAGCGATTTCGACCATCTCCCGGACCGAATGCGTTTCTCCGGTCGCGATGACATAGTCGTCCGGCTCCGGTTGCTGCACCATCATCCACATCGCCTCGACATAGTCGCCGGCGAAACCCCAGTCGCGCTTCGCATCGAGGTTTCCAAGCGACAGCGAATCCAAAATCCCCAACTTGATTCTCGCTACAGCGTCGGTCACTTTGCGCGTGACGAACTCGTAGCCGCGACGAGGCGATTCGTGGTTGAACAAGATCCCGGAACAGCAATAAAGCCCATACGACTCGCGGTAATTCACCGTGATCCAATGCCCGTAAGTCTTCGCCACACCGTACGGACTTCGCGGGTAGAACGGCGTGTGTTCATTCTGCGGCACTTCTTGAACCTTGCCGAACATCTCGCTCGACGACGCCTGATAAAAACGAATACTTGAATCGGCGTATCGCACGGCTTCAAGTAGGCGCGTGACGCCAACGGCCGTGAATTCCGCCGTCAACACCGGTTGGTCCCACGACGTTGGCACGAACGACTGCGCCGCCAAATTGTAGACTTCCGTCGGTCGGTGTTTCTGCAGCAATCGAACCAGCGAATACTGATCGAGCAAGTCGCCTTGCACGAACTTGACTTTGCCTTCCATGTGGGCCACGCGGTGTAATCGTTCGCCGGACGAA
This sequence comes from Planctomycetota bacterium, assembly GCA_046154185.1. Lineage (GTDB taxonomy): Bacteria > Planctomycetota > UBA8108 > UBA1146 > JAJFFE01 > JBJXGE01. The sequence continues at coordinate 195,533 of JBJXGE010000009.1, read as the reverse complement.
CGCCGCACCATGCCGTAGACTTCGTAGCCTTTTTCCACCAACAGCTCCGCCAGATAAGAGCCGTCCTGGCCCGTAATGCCAGTGATCAGTGCCCGCTTGTCACGAATCATCGGAAGCCTTTTTCTGTCTTATGCGCGCAAGCGTCGCTCGAGTCGAATGGCATTTCTCGTCGCCAACTATGGCGATCGCTCCCCCGTATGCGGCGACTGTTGGCGCTTCCGGAATGTTGTCGGGAGTGTAGTCAGTACCTTTGGCATAGACCTCGGGTCGTAACGCCAAAAGAACACGATCCACCGTGGGTTCGGTGAAGATATAGACATAATCTACGGCTCGCAAGGCCAGCAGTAATTCGGCGCGTTCCAGTTCGGGAAAGATCGGTCGATCCGGGCCTTTCGCGGCTCGCACCGAGGCGTCTGAGTTGATGCAGACGACCAGGTAATCACCTTGAGTTCGGGCCGCTTCGAGCGATCGGATGTGACCCACATGGAGCAAATCAAAACAGCCGTTCGTGAGCACAAGGCGCTCGCCGCGCCGCCGCCGCCGCTCGACACACGCGTTCAATTCGTCGAGGTTCATGGGTCGATGTTGGGAAGGTCTAGTGGACTCGTCAGCAACCGCCATTCGGCCTCCGGAAAAATCTCACGCGGTCGAATCGTCAAGCGATCGAGCTGCGTAGTGTAGCCGCCAACGACTTGCTTGTGGATTGCAGCCTTGACGCGCTTTACTGGTTCCGGGCGCGATTCTCGTTACTTGACTGACATTTCGGATGACTCAAAGATCGCACGCGGCACGGCGTGGATCCGGCCGGCCGGTGGAAGCACGCACAGCGTCGTGTTCGGTCGGATGCGCTCGGGCGCTGCATAGGTCTTGCCGCGGATCGAGAGCTTGCATTCCGCATCCACGACGCCCGCGATCGAGATCGTCGCCGATTCGTCGCGCTGCCGCCGCTTTTGCATTTCCGATTGCAAGGAGCGGATCTCGGAAATGCGGCGGTCGATCCGCGCCTGCTCGCTCAGAACTTTGGCCTGCGCGAGCTCGAATCGCCCCCGCGAATCCGCCGTAATTCTGTGGATGAGAGCGCGGTCGGAGAGCAATTCACGAAACTCCGCGGCGAAGTCCTCGTAGAGCTTCGAATAGTAGTGCTCCCAACGCCGAATCTCCTCTTCGAGCGCGCGATGCTCCTCGTCGAGCCAACCCGTTATGCCGACCGAAATGGTCGTGCGTTGCGTCGCGTGCCGCTCGATACTCTCGATGCGCGCGCCCGCCAAGGCTTCGATGCGCGAACCGGAGAGTCGGCAGCCGGCCGAATCGGCGAGCAGGCGCCCATGCGTGCAGATCGACGCGAGCACCGCGCCTTGTCGAATCTCCACATCCTGCTCGGCCAGGATGGTCGCTCCATCGATCTTCCCTACCGTGATCGAACTGTGCCCATTGAGAATCGTGCCGGAACCGCGCACGCACTGCTCGACGACCAAGTTGCCGCCGCACGAGATCTTCACGCCATCTTCGACGTTCCCGGTGATTCGCAACGCACCGCCGATGTCGAGTGCGACGCCCGACCGAATATCGCCGCTGATACGCGCGTCGCCGTGCCATTGATAGTCGCCGCTCGGCAAGTCGTAGTTGTGCAGCAAAGTCTCTGAGACTTCGATTGCGCCGTCGATTTCGGCCAGAAAACCGTCGCGCGCCGCAAACCACTTTCCACCGTCAACCCGAATGCCGGCGCCGGCGGTCAGCGTCGCAGCGGTGGGATCTGCGGGCACTGGAACCGGGTGATCCGTGACGTCTCGACCCGATTGTCCGAGCGTTCCGTCCACGATCTCGAAAACGGCTTCGGATTCCTTCACGAAGAGAGGCAGCAGTTCAAGCGCTCGTGCTCCCGTGCGTGGCGGCGGCGGCAGCCGGAGGATTTTGCGCGGCTGACCGAAAACCGGCGGCGTGCCGATCGCCACGACAACATCCTGCGGCTTTTCATCTCGCCGCCACGAATTCCAAAACAACTCGAGTGCGACTGCGTCGGTGCCGTAACGGACTCCGCTAGCTTCGAGATACGCCGCGAGTTCTTTGAAACGCGGCCGCGACGACGGAAACGCTCCCGTCACCGAAACACGCGCCTCCATGCGGTCGGCGCTCAACTCGATGCGAATGCGGTCACGAAGGCTCGACATTGGCTGAAGTGACTCCTGGGGCGGAATCTGCCCTGCCGCCCACGATACATAAGACTACAATGTCTACGCCGACAGCCTCGCACAGGAGAGGTGGGGCTCGGAAAAACGCTGGGGATCGACGGTTGAGTGAAGGGGACCCGCGCACGGATGGGGTTTCAGCTCAGTGAACGCTATCGGTTGTTGCAGACCATCGGAAGCGGTGGTGAAGGGACGGTTTATCTCGTCCACGACCTGTATCGCGGCGAAGTTTTGCAGGCATTGAAGCTCCTCAAGTCGGACGCCGGTGATTCGCCACCGGCCGAGTTTAAGCGGTTACTCCAGCTCCGGCATCGCTCCTTAGCGCGCGTGTTCGACACGGGCACAATTGCGGACGACGAGGGAACACGGCGTTCGTTCTTCACAACGGAGTACTTTCCTGGCGAACCGATGACGCACCTCTCACCGTTTTCGTGGGAGCTGTTCGAAAATCTCCTCGCCGAGTTGTTGCGCGTGCTCGTGTACCTGAATCACGCGGGTGTTTGCCATGGCGATCTGAAGCCAGCGCACGTTTTGTACACGCTGCGTCCCCGTCACGAAATGCGCGTTATCGACTTGGGCGCCGCGGCGCCGTTGGCACCAAACTTCGTCGATCAGTCGCCGCGCGGGACGTGGCCCTATACCGCGCCGGAAATCTGGGAAGGTACACCACCCAGTAAGACCAGCGACATCTACTCAGTTGGAATGATCGCGCTCGAATGTTTGTGCGGCTCGTTGCCCATGACCGGCGGCGCCGCTGAATGGCGCCGCTGGCACGCGACCGGTGATCGGAATAACGCTTTGCAGCGCTGCGTGCATCCGCCGCCGTCACGGCTTCGCAACTTCGTTTTGAGCGCGTTGTCGCCAAGTCCGGCAGATCGCCCGCTCGACGCGGAGGCGCTCGTGGCGACACTTCGTGTAAGCGAGGATTTTTGGGAAAGCCGCGACACGCCACCGCAATTTGTCGGTCGCGAGCAGCTCGTTGCCGGACTACGCGACTGGATCACGGCCGCGGGAACGACTAGCGAAGATGCTCGGCTGTTTTGTGGACCTCCGGGTATCGGCAAGACGCGGCTTTTGTCCGTCGCTGCAGGCCTCGCGCGTTTTCACGGCATTCCTGTTTTTGAAATCGCTGCCGACAACGCAGCCGGTGGTCTGAGCGCGGAGAGCATCCAGCAAGCTGAACGGTTTCTTGGGGGCGCGTACGAACGAAGCCTCCTCATTGTCGACGACCTGCCGCCCGATCTTGCGATGGGTCGGCAAAACGTCGCGCGTTGGTTTGCCGGTCTGCGCGAATCGCTTCGACTCGTGGCTGCCAAGTGTCTCATCGGGTTGCGCTCCTCCGGATCCTCGTTTTCGCCGCGGGTCGTCATGCAACAGTTTGAGGCTCACGGACTGCGCGTGTCGGTCGAGATGTTGCCGCCCTTGAGTCGAGCGGCGAGTGACCAGTTGGCTTACGAGTGTCAGGTCGATCGAAGCGCTTCGAGTTTGAACGGAGACCGCACAAAGACGCAGGGAATTCCTGCGCGAATCATTGCTGCTGCGCTCGGCGTGCCGAATCGAACTGGAGGGGACGTTGCCGATCTCCCGCAGTCGACGGAGTTGCAACAACTCTCACCGCTCCTGCGCGCGATCCCCGCTCGTATGCCCTTGTCCGTGCTCCTAGCTGCGCTCGATTGGTCCGCCGAACAATTTTGGCAAATCGCTTCTGCGCCGGCGGCGAACTCGCTGTTGCATTTCGAAGGTACCTATCCCGACTTGTGGCTGGCTCCGACGGTCGCCGAATCAGCACTCGCGAATTCAGCGGCACCGAATCTTGGGCCGACGCTGCGCCGGCTCGCCGAGATTTGGGAAGCGAAGATCGGCTCGGACGCGGCGTGGATCGCGAGTTTCCTGCGGGCGGAGGCGGATGGCAACCAAGCCGCCGCTCGAGAGCTCCGCGCGAATCTGAGGTCCACGCATCGATGGCGCGAACTGGAGGGGACTTGCCTCGCCGGGGATGGCCGCAATCCGATTCAGCGTTCCGAGAAATGGTGGGATTGGCTGGCGGCGTTATTCCACACCGGACGGGCCGCACAGGCGGCCGAGCATTTGCTCGCAAGTGATTGGCGGCTGGGCGGCGTTGAAGCGCGGGAAGGTCATTTGGCCGCGCAGATCTTGGAGCACGCCGGCCAGCCGACCAAAGCTCTCGAGTGCTTGGAACTCGCACTCCGACCGGACTCGCGAGTCCTCGATCTCGAAATCGTGGTCGATGCGATTCGACTTTCATTGCGAGTTGGCCAATCCGAAAACGCAAAGTCTCGACTCGCCGCGCTGCTCGGCGAGCACCCCGTTGCAGCGGTAGAACGGCTCAACTGTCAACCCGCACTGGTTCACAAACTCGCGAGCCTCCTGTACGAGACTGGAGACATCGGCGGCGCAGTTCCCCTGTTCGAGTATGCGCTACGAACAGCTCGTCGGCTCGGTCGCGACGGCGCGGCGGAAGTTGTCGCGGCGTTGTCGGGACTCGCCGGTCATGCACGTAGCCGCGGCGACTACGTGCGCGGCGAACGACTGTTGAGACTCGCGATTCGGTACGCCCGCTTGGCCGGTCTCGCTCCGAACTCGCGGGTTCTCGAGGTGAATCTCGCCGGGATGCTTTATCACTTGCGACGGACCGATGCGGCACTCGCGGTCTATCGCGCCGTTCATAAGGCGGCATTGCGCGAAGGCAATCAGCGTTTGCTGCCTCACATCGTACTCGGGCTCGGCGCGATTCAGCGCGATCGCGGCGAGTTTTTGCGCGCGACTCGCACGTGCTTACAGGGTGTGCGCGCGGCGTTGCGCACACGAAATTATCCCGCGCTCGCGGGAATCTACTCCAATCTGGGCGAGCTCATGGTCCTGTTGGGCGCGCCAAATCGCGCGTACCGATATCGATTGGAAGTCTTGCGAATCGCCCGTCGCTCGCACGACCCGGCGCTCGAGCGCCGTGCGCGAATCGGCATGGCGGCGGTTGCGGTCCGGCTTGGCGCCTACGACAGAGCGGCACGGCTCTTCGAGCTGGCGATGAAGATACAGCTCGGCGCGGACACGTTTCGCGGCGATGCCATACTCTTTGCGTTTCGTGGCGAACTCAACTGGTTGTGCGGCCGAAAACCGGCCGCGCTGCGCGACTGGGCGAACAGTTGCAAACTGTCGATTCGGTCGCATCGTAGCTACTACACGAGCCGCGCAATTGCCGGTATGGCCCGCATCGTCGAGGACAACGGTGCAGTGGAACTTGCGCGCAGGCTGATCGCGCGTGCGGAAAAGTGGGCCGCGGTCGACCCGTGTCCGGCGATTTCCAAGATCTGCTGCACAATTCAACGCCTGCGCCTCGACTATCGGGTTTTCTCTGCGACGCAAAAACGACCGTCCGCGTCCTGGTACGCCGAATTGCAAAATTGTTATCGCACGGCGCGCGACTATCAAATTGTCGAGGAGCAACTCGGCGCACTGTTGCTGCATTTGCGGTGCATTGAGGACGCACAAACTGCAACGGAACGCGAAATCGCAACCGGCGCCCTACCAGCCATAGAAGAATCCGCACGGCTATTGGCCAGCGTGCGCAAGCGTTATCGAGGTGCGATCGAACCGCTCATTCGGCGCATGGAAATCATCCCCGCCTCTCGCGAGTGGCTGACTGAAACTGAGACCTCGAAACAACACGATTTGGAGCTGCGACATGTCGCCCTGGATTGGGCAGAAGCTCGCGTGCTCGAACAGCTCGAAGCCTTACGCTTGCGCTGGCAAGCAAGCCGAATCGAGTGGGTTCTGTTCAGCGACGAACGGCCGTGGCTCTTGGCCGAGCACGACGGCGCCGTGCCTTCCCTCCTCTCACCGCCGATCGAAGTGAAGCGGCCTGGCGCGTACAGCGGGCCAATCACGAAATGTGAATCTCGACAATCCGCCGCAGGTTTGAGTGTGTATCTTCCACTTCGGCTGGGGGCGCAATTGACCTCCCTACTCGCGCTCGAAACACCACTCAACGCGCCAATTCACGTTCGTGAAAACTTGCATGAGTTGGAGGAAGCGGCGGCGCTCGTCGCCTACCGATGGCTTGCGGAAGGGCGCCTGCGCGTTGTGGAAGAACAGCGGACGCAGCTCGAACGCCTGCGCGAAGAAAATCTGCAATCGCGCCAAAGCCACCGCACGGAACAGATCACCGATCAACTCGAATCCCGTCGGCAAGCGCTCAACGGGCTGCCTCCGGACGACGTCGGCGCTGAAGTACCGTGGGTCGGCATTTCGCCCGTCATGCGACAAATCGAGAAGACGCTGCCGATCTGGTCGCGATCTGATTTGCCGCTCATCATTTTCGGCGAGAGCGGTACCGGCAAGAGCCGATTATCGCGTCGACTTCACGACGCGAGTCCACGCCGCGCCGAACCGTTCGTGGTGGAAAATTGCTCCGCGCTGCCGGAGCCGTTGTTGGAGGCGGAACTCTTCGGATTCTGTCGAGGCGCCTTCACGGACGCTCATCGCGATTATCCGGGCATTTTGGCCCGCAGCGGCGCGGGGACGTTGGTGCTCGACCAACTCGATGCGATGCCCATGTCCTTGCAGGTTCGCCTGCTGCGCGTGTTGGAATCGCGCCGGTATCGACCCGTCGGTGGGATTGACGAACTCGATTTCTCAGCGCGCCTCATCGTGCTCATGGGATCGAGCCCACGCGACGCGGTCGATCGCGGCGCATTGCGCGCCGATCTCTACTATCGAGTGCAAGGCTTTGAGATTCAGCTCCCGCCGTTGCGAGATCGACGAGGCGACATCGCGGCGCTGCTTGAAGTGCATCTCGCCTGCCACGGCCGGCGCAACAACAAGCCAACTCCGGCGGTCCCGTTGGAGACGCTCAAGATACTCGGGCAATACTATTGGCCCGGAAACGTTCGCGAACTGGGGAATGTGGTACAGCGCTGGATGGTCGCGGAGGTTGCGACGATCAGCCCAGAACTGGCTCGTCAGGTCTTTGAGCGCGATACCGACTCGACGGGATTGGAATCGCTTTCCTGGCGGGAGGCGACCGCCGAGTTTCAGCGTCGACTCGTGCTTGCGAGCCTGCGCGCTCATGGCGGAAACCACGCTCGGACCGCCAAGGCGCTCGGCTTGACACGTCGCCACTTGCTCAACCTGCTACAAAAACTAGGATTAACCGCACTGTGAATTATTTTTCCGTGGTCAGCGCCCCTCCTGTAACAAGGGCTTTCCACTCGCCGACCAGCAAACGAGGTTCGGCGCGCGCGCTCATTGCGCAACCCACCAATCAGCTGTCAGTTATCGAAGAATTCGACGAGCAACACGCACCGGCACGATAAGTGCCCTACGCGGTTGTCGATTGGTTCTGGCGAACCGAGCGACACGTGATCCTTAGGGGTGAGGTAGACCCAGGGGCTGTGCTTGCCGCATTGGTTTCTCAAATCGCGCGAGCGATTTGGGCGGGTCAAGAGGCGACTGTCTCAAATAAACGAGGAGAGGGTGGACCTCCCCCTAAGTTCATCACGCGATTTTTGCGCCAGCTTTTCGGGCTATGGGTTGTGTCGCCAGTTCTTATCCCGGATACTTCCTTTGCTCGAGCTACTAATGACTTTTTCGTCGGCTCGCATGTCAAGGCTCATCCTTTTTTTGGAGATCGCCAAGATGCGTCGAAGTTCTGACTTTTGGAGCGGACGACTCGTCAAAATCCTCCGCTGCACTGTCGCGATCCTGGTAATCAGCGTTGCGGGCGGCAAGACTTCGCGCTGTCTCGCGGGCGAGATCGTTTTTCCGTTCGTCCGAGGCGACCTCAATCACGACGGTGAAGTGACAATCACCGACCTTGTCTACTTTGTGAATTACTTGTACTTCGCGGGTCCGAATCCAGTTTGTTCCGACACCGCGGATCTCAATGACGACGGCGTCATCCAACTCGCCGATGCCATCACGATGCTGAGTCTCCTCTTTTCAGATTTTCCCGAACCGCTGCAACTCAGCCCTTATCCCCTCCCGGGTTTCGATTCCACTCCCGACCCGTTCGGAGACTGCGGCGTTGAGATTTTTCCTGGAGCTGGCGCCGGCACCGAAGTCGACCACGTCTTTTTCTTCACCGCCGATGCGGGCTGGCCGGGCCGTGCGGTGAAGCCAGGCCAGGGGAGCCTCTCGTTGCCGATTTTCGTCAACGCGCTTTTCCCGTTTGAGGGCTATACGATCAGCGTGCGTTTTCCTGAAGACAAAGTTTTGGGTGCAACCATCACGTTTCAGAATTCCGTGGCGAACGCGCTGAATGCCGATCTCACGATCTCAGAGGTCAGTAACGTCGATCCAGGACATATCTTCGGCTACGTGATCCTTGAGTTTCTTCCGCCGTACGATGCCTCGACGATTCCACCCGGCCAGGAGCTGTTACTCGGCACCTTGAATCTGACGCTTTCTCCCGACTTGACGATCGGCGAAACGATTCCGCTGACTTTCGAACCCACCGATCAGGGATTGACGATCGGTAATGAGATCGTCGCTGCGGGACATATTGCTCGACACCCGGAGACGCACGACATTGAAATACCTGTCGTCGACGAAAACTCGATCTTTCTGCGCGCCGATGTCACCGAGGATGGCGCGGTCGATGTGTCAGATGCGATTGGGTTGCTCGGCTACTTGTTTGCGAGCCAACCCGTCACGCTCAACTGTCTCGACGCAGCAGATTTCAACGATGACGGAGTCCTGGATTTACTCGACGCATCCCAGATGCTGAGTTACCTCTTCGCCGGCGGCGCTTCGCCGGCGCCGCCGTTCCCCTATCTCGGAATCGACTCGACCGCGGATTCGATTCCCTGCGGCCCGACGTAGTAAGCCCAGAGCGATTACCCGCGGCCGCAAGAACTTGCGCCTTCGAAAAAATATCTACCGAACGACGCGTCGGCGCGTCAGTTCTCGGACTTTCAGTCTGACCGCGGCGGCCGACGCTCGTGGCACACCAAAGTGAAACCAAAAAAAAGCCCCTCAAATCCCGGAGGACTTGAGGGGCACAAACGAGGAGAAAACTCAGTTACTGCTGTTCAGCACACGTGCGTGATTATCCAATTTTTTTTCCGGGAAACAACCATCCATTTTGCCGCGTGAGTGGAACACCAAAAGAATCTGATCTCGCCCTGAACGACCGGCGAGCCCTCACTCGGCCGTCACGACAGTCACGACTATCTCTGAGGTACTACAGTCCGGGCCCGAAAAGTAACTTGGGGCCAGACGGGGAATCTGGCCCCACAGCGGAAAGAAATGAAGCAAGTCCAGCAGTCGAGGATTTGCGGTCGTCGTGACGAGAAGAAAGCCCCCGACAGTCGCACCACCAGCGACTCTCTTCTCGAACACGCGACGCGCGTCACATACTGGCGTAAGAAAGACGTTCGCCGTCCTTCCCACAGCCCACTCACTCAAAGCCCGAACACACACAAGCACTCGGCGGGCCAATCTCTTGTCGACCGTGCCACGCCATCACAAGGCATTAATATTTAGTGGCTTAGGTCATTCCGACTCGCACTTCGCGCGGGCGTGAGGATTCACAAGCGGATATTTCGTATCCAGTCCGGCGAGTGCGACTGGATCGAGTCGGGTTAAATCACTGCCAGTGTTGGGTTTGTTCTGCGGACAGAAAATAGCCTGCAGTCGTCGTCCGTCGATCGGAATTGCGGAAGAAAGTATCCGCTCAGTCAACCGGAGCGACTAATGCGATCGAGGTTCCGCCTTCGACGGGATCCCCTTCGGCGATCAGCAGCTCATTGATTCGGACGTCACATGGAACCGCGACGTCGAGGAGCCCTTGTGGGGATATGAGGGTGGCGATTGGACGCCCGGACTCTACGCGCAAACCCTCGAGGCAAAGCCAGCGCAGCAGCACCGTACTCGCAGGTGTCAGTGGTGAGCGGATCTCCACGACGAGCCACCTTCCGCCGCGCAGTTTCGGCAATCGCCTAGCTAACAAGCGAGGGTGATCATTCGATCACCCTCGGCAAAAATCTCGGTGCGACCGACCTCACAGACAGAACGTAAAGCCCAGGCAGGTGAGTGAGTCGGCGGTTGGATCAACGCCGCAACCGGCGGCGCCCGATCCGAATGGGGCCGGAAAAATCGGTCCGCCCGCGAACTGATAGTTCAAAGAGTACACGGGGTCTGCGATGTTGAGCGCGCCATCATCGTTACAGTCCACGGTCTTGAGGCAGGTCGGGATCGGGCCAGAGGCGAACAAGTAGTTCAACATGAAGACCGGGTCCGCGATGTTGAGGGCGCCATCCACGTTGGCATCGCCGCGGATGAACTCAACGACCGGCGGACCGCCATCGACCGTGATCAACCCGGCTTGTAGCGTCGGCACGATGCCTTCTTCACCCATGCTGATCAGGATGGGTGTTGGGGGCGAAGGCAGCACCGGGACCAAGCTCCCGCTGAACGTGAGCGGGCTGGTCGCGGCGTCCGGCGCGGACGCGAGCACTTGGTACTCGAATACGGCGATCTCACTCAGCGGGCCTTGCGGAATGAACCCGAGCGGGCTGGTCGGGCCGAAATCGAGCACGCAGCCGACAATGCCTCCGGCGCCAGAAACTGGCGTTATGTCCGCTTGAAAGTAGTCGGCGGCAAGTGTCGCCGCGCCCGCCGAGATTCCCGTCAAAGTCGCGACCGTCGCCGTGTGCGTCAGGCCAAACGAAAAGCCGTAGACGTTGACTGCGTTGTGGACCAGCGTGATCGGAGCATCGACCGACGCGCCAGGCGCAACCGATAGGCCAGTCGGCGCGCGAAGTGTTGGGATTTCGATGCCGCCAATTTCGATGGAACCGGGAAGGATGGTCGGTGTGACGCTCTGCCCTTGAACGACTATGACCGTTGATACCAACGCTCCTCCAAGAGTCGTATTACAGTACGTAAGGGGTGTCGGGCCGTCGGGCCCAATCAGCGAGTACGTGTTGTCCATGAGCTGGTAACTCGATCCCGGCGGCAAAGCAGCACATCCGGTGAAACAGATAACAACGGCTTGATTCACTCCGGCAGTCGAAACCACCGGCGTCGTCGTTCCGGTCGCGCTGAAGTTCATCTGAATGAAGTCAGGTGGGGATCCGTTTTTGACCGTCTGGGTGGTGAGCCCAGCGGCCACCGCGGTCGGCGTCAGGTCCGTCACATCGTGGCACACTCCGAATGACCAGCCTTCAATCACACTTGTCGACGTGTTGTTGTACGTGCAGGTGATCGTCGCGCTCCCGCCGCCGCTGCCTGCTACGCCGCTTTCGAATCCTAAAACATGATTTGGATTCGGTTGGCAGTGCGCCAATGTCGAAAGCACAAGGACGACGATGGTCGACACCATCGGGGTCAAGACCGGCGAGGTCAAAACAGGACGACTCATTTTTCCCCTATCGACGAAGTACAGAAACAAATCGCAACCGAACTGTCGAGGAACAGACTTACGCAGAATCAGCTTCCCGGCGGAGGCGTCGAGCTGGAGGGAGCGCGCCGTGCCGTAGCGAGACTCGATTTCGGCTGCGCAGTATATCACAGCTTCTTGGACCGGCTATCTCGTGGTCAGCGTTCGCCGTGGTGTCCACGTTCGTTCGGCCCGCCTTTCGCCCGCGACTACCTCCGCGTTGTTGTCGCACTCATAGACGTCGCCGATCGGTTTTCGGCGCTCTCGCCGCAAGTGACGGGTTCGACGATATCAATAGCCCTGTGCGTTGAAGTCACTTACGTTCTCGCGCCGCAGCGACTCCGCAGCAGGTCCGCGGCTTGCGATTCTCCCCTCTTGAGACGCTAAGATCTCCACCGGCTCGGGCCGGGTCAATGACAGCGAATCAGCGAGGTCCGCCGAACTTTGGATGGGAGTCGGGTCGCATGAAGGATTCCGTGAAAACCTCGACCACGCTGCGCGCCCAGCTCGTCGCCGGTACGACGACGCACGCGGTCGATGATCTTGCCACGAACGGTATTCGCAAAGTCCGAGTGCTCAGTGAATCCCAACTCAGCTCGACCTTGCGCCTCGCCGTGAATCGCGTGCTGCGCGACCAGTTGCAAGGTCTCGGACTAACGGCCGAGCAAGTGCGGATCCTCTCTGACCGCTCGGAAAAAGAACTCCACGAACTTCTCGCGGCCGGTCTCACAAGCCAAAACGCCGAGGAGACCACGACTGCGCGCGTCGGCGCGCACCCGAGCACCATCGAATCCATCTTGGCGGATGAACAGCTCGCGCTTCAAAAATTGTTGCATGGCGAGACTCTCAGTAGCTCCATCACGAAAAACACGAGCGAGGACTTGATGACTCTCGAGAAACGAATCGCGCAGGATCTCGGCAGCTTGATCGACAAGGATTGGCGCAACGAGCTGCGCCAAATCGAAGATTCGAATAAACGCCAAATCTTGCTGTTGGAGCAGCGCATCTCCAAGCTCGTCCGCGCACTCGAGTCAACGGATCGAGTGCTCGCCCACCTTCAACAACAGCCAGGATCCCAAGTCGGCCCCGGCCAATTCGCGGCGGGAGCTGCGCTCGACTCGGACAATCCGCTCTATCAGAAAAAGTCTCAGCTCCTGCAGGCGTTGTTCCAAGCCAATCTCAAACTTCGCGAGCTCGACAAGGAACGCCCCACTGACGGCTAGAGCCACACGGGTCCCAGCCACGAACACGATTGCCACCGATGCAGGTTGCGGCCCGCATCTCAGCCGCCGACGAGGAGCAACGAATGCCGACACAGGAGCCGCACGACGATCTCGAGCTACAGAACTCGCCGATTCTCTATTTAGGAATCGACCTTGGAACCTCACGGTCGGCGATCGCGTGCTCGAACGGCGTGCGCGAGGTTGTCGGCAGCGTGGTCGGCTGGCCTAAAGACAATGTGTCGAGCAAGACGCTGGGCAAGTCGATTCTGTACGGCGACGAGGCGCTGAATCATCGACTCGCGCTCGACCTGGTCTTCCCCTTGGCCGATGGAAATCTCAGCTTTCCTAATTTGAACGGTGAAGCGCAACGCAAGAGTAAGGCGGCCGCTGAGGCGCTGATGCTCCACTTGGTCGAATTGGCGCGGGCGCGCAAGGACCAGCTCGTCTATGCCGTCATCGGCGCTCCAGCTGACGCGACAATACATAACAAGCAAGCGATACTCGAGGTCGGCGCGCACGCCGGCATCTCCGCCGCGATGGTGGTGTCGGAGCCGTTTTCAGTCGCCTACGGCATCGATACGCTGGACGATGCAATCATCGTCGATATCGGTGCGGGCACGATCGACCTTTGTCGCCTGCACGGCACCCTGCCCGAGCGTGACGACCAAATCTCCATCAATCGGGCAGGCAATTACATCGACCAGGAACTCGCTAAGCGTATCAAAGCGCGTTACCCGGAAGCACAGTTCAGCCAGAACATGGCAAAGAAGGCCAAAGAGCGTTTCTCTCGCGTCATCGAATCGGAGGATCGAGCCATCGTTTCCTTCCCCGTCAACGGCCGCCCCACGGAACTCGACGTTACGGCGGAGATCCGCGAGGCTGTCTCGCTCATCGTGCCGGAGATTCTCGATGCTATCCAAAAACTCGTGGCGAGCTTTGACCCTGAGTTTCAACATCGCATCCGCGAGCGCGTACTCCTCTCAGGCGGTGGATCGCAAATATTCGGCTTGCGAAAAGCACTGGAAGACGGCATGCGGCGCATCGGCGGCGGCAATGTGGCACTGGTCGACGAACCCGTTTATGCCGGGGCCACGGGATCACTGAAGCTCGCCCGGGAAATGCCGGCAGAATACTGGGAAAAACTCTCTCGGTAGTTGCAGGTCAGACTCACCGGACTGACTGCGCGCGACGGAGATCCCGAACCACTTGCGACGTCCGAGCCGCGGCGGTTCGCAACTGCTCGCGCGAGATCTCGCCGCCGAAAGAGAATCGCAACGCTCCCCGCTGCAGATCTTCCGGCAGTCCCATCGCCTTGAGTACGTGAGAAGGTTCCTGGCCGCCCGCGGCGCACGCGGAGCCGCTCGACGCCGCGATACCGAGCTGATCGAGTCGTGACAAGACGACGTCGGCCGACAAGTCCGGCAATGCGACGCACAACACGCCCGGAAAACTCCCCGCCTCTGGAGTGATGCGCGTGATGCGCTCGATCGTCGCGAGTTCGCTCCAAAACTCGGCTCGTTTCACGCGCAGTTCATCCAGCGGCCAAAGCTCTTCGGATCGCGCGAGTTTCGCCAGCACTCCCATACCATGGATCGCAAGCACGTTTTCGGTGCCTGGTCGCACGCGCCGCTCCTGCGGTCCACCGACGCACAACGGCTCGAGCACGATTCCGCGGCGCAAATAGAGCACGCCGACGCCTTGGGGTCCGAAACTCTTGTGCGCAGTTATCGTCGCGGCGTCGACACCCAGCGCCGCCATCCGCGTCGGCAAGCGAAAAAAAGCTTGCGCGCCATCCGTATGGAACAGTTGCCGTCGTGCGCGCGCGACGCTCGCGATTCGCTCGAGGTCTTGCACGACACCGGTTTCGCTATTCACCCACTGGACTGACAAGATGCCGTTCCGTTCCGACGGCGATGGAGAGTCCGCGCCCACCTGTTGCACGTTTTCGTCGTGTGCGTCAACAACCTGCCCGATTGCATCGACCGCGAGAACGCGGAACTCAGCACGCTGCTCGCGGCGTGTGTTGAGCAACCGGCGAAATGGCTCCAGAATCGACGCGTGCTCGATGGCGCTCACCGTGACGGGACCGATCGCGCCACAGGAACTCATCACCAGGTTGTTGCTCTCAGTGCCGCCCGACGTGAAGTAGATTTCGTCCACCGCCACGCCGAATAGCTCGGCGATTTGGGCGCGCGCGTTCTCGATTATCGTGCGAGCGCGACGTCCGTAACTATGGCGCGACGACGCATTGCCGAGGTGATCGGCGGCCACGCGCATGATTTCTGCGCACACAACCGGGTGGAGCGGACTGGTCGCGTTGTAGTCGAGATAGATCCGCTCCATGGTCAGCGAGCCCCACCGCAGTGAAACTCACAGCTCATTGCGGAACACCGGCGGACATCGCTAAGAGATCGATCAACCACTCCGAGTCGACTTTCTCGAAGAGAAACTGGAATTCCGTGGAACCGCGTTGCCATCGGTGAAATACCAGCATCGCCGCCGCGGTCTCTTCGCTGTTCATGCGCAGATCCCCAAACCACTCTGCGTTGACGATGACTTCATACGCGTTACACGGATAGTTTTCGAATCGCAGTTTGCGCAGGTACGGCAACAAATCGAGCTTGATCTCCTCGCGCGATTTTGCGGTGAGACATTGGTGGGCCACCTCAAATTGGCGAACTTCGATCGCATACTGAAACATGCGGAAGCAATTGACGGGGTCGATCGAGCGGTCGAAATACTTTTCGGCCCGCGGCGGCGGTGTGCAACAACCGGTCAGCCAGCCACTGAAGCTCGCGGCAACGGCAAGCGCAAGCCCTTTGCGACAATCAAATCGCCACAGTGGTCGCGCTAACTTTAACGAGTGGTCTGTAGGCCGGAACTCTGCGCGGTTTGTCATGCCGTCTCCAAGTCCGAGAACGCGAGAACTCCCCTCACGACCTAGCCTCTGGCGTGCTGACGTGTCGCGCCTGTCCGCCCGGCTTCTCGCCGTTACAGTTCTTTCGCCGACTCGATGATCGGCGACTCGTCGAATCCGCCGTCGCGACGCGCTCGAATGAACCGCCCATTGCCAGTAGTTGGATTCACGATCCACAGATAGTTCGTGAGATTTCGTTCGCTGATCAGAAATTGGACCTGATCCTGCGGGAAGAGCGTCCGGTCGATCGTGTACACGCGCGACTTGACGGGCGGCTGCTCACTGGTCGTGCTTTCCGGGCTGTGAAAGAACTGCGCGGTTCCCTTCGAATGACAAACGATCCAAACGTCTCGTCGATACGGAAAGAACGAATAGTCGCCGGTCGCGGTCGCGGCATAGGCGAGCTCCGGCGGCCAGTTCATGACACTCGACGATGCGGGCCGCGAACTCCAACCGCACCACCACGAGAATGCGAGCAGCAGGCCGAGCAACGCCACGAACGCACGCGTTCGCCGACCGCTCAGCTTCCCCCCACAACCGTCTGCAACTGAGTTATTCGAGCACACCATTCTTTATGACCTCTCGTTTTCGTCGTCCGGCTCGGGGCTTTGCGCATCTGGGTCGTCATCTTCGCGCTCGGCGACATCGCTCTCCGCAGCAAAAGGCCCCGACGCCGATTCGCTCAACGGATTGAAAGACTCTAACACACCGCTATCGATCGGAAAGCCGGGAAAGTCGCTGACCATCGTGTCGGTCAGCAACTCGGAAAAATCTTGCGCTTGTTCCAGCACTTCTCGTGTCACGAACAACTCGGCCTTATTCTTGAGTGCCATGATGAGGCAATCGCTCGGGCGCGCGTCGATGCGGACCTCGTTTCGCCGGCCCGCCCATTCCCCATTTTGCTCGCGAACCCGCTGTTCGAGAATCAAAGTGGCGTAATACGCGTTGTCGACGATTTTGGTTACGATCACCTTCTTTATGGTCAAATCAAAACCGAGCAACACTGACTGCAGCAATTCGTGCGTCAATGGCCGTTGCGGAACTTCCGATTTGAGTTCGCGCAATAGGGCGGCCGCCTCGTAGAGACCGATGAAAATCACGAAGGTCTTGTGCTCGCTGCCAAGCAGAACCGCGGCGCCACTTTGAGTGGGGCCGATGATTTTCTTGATCTCGACGCGCTCGAGGGCCTCGCTCACGAACGATTATTCCTTCTACCCTGGTGGCACTAGCCGGGACTTCGCGTGCAATCCGTGGGCGGGAGGCGGATTCTAGACTCAACACAAGCGCGATTCCAGGTAACGCGAAAGTTGTCGAGCGTCGCCAGTGTGTCACGAGCGCCGAATACTTCGCGTCATGCGACTCTTTAACGCCGCGCCGAATCGACAAGCGCGGCGACTCCCGGGAGCAATTTTCCTTCGAGAAACTCTAACGACGCTCCGCCGCCCGTCGAGACGTGTGTCATTTTCGACGCGAGTCCGAAGTGCTCGACCGCCGCGGCGGTGTCGCCGCCGCCGACGACGCGATGGCCCGCGTGCTGCGCTAGCGCCTGGGCGATTTCGCGCGTGCCTGCGCTGTACGCTGGCTCCTCGAAAACGCCGAGCGGACCGTTCCAGAACACCGTTCGCGCGCCGCGCAATAATTGAATGAAGTGCTGAGTCGTCTTCGGGCCAATGTCGAAGAACCCACAACCGGCAGGCGGGGCCTCGCCGCGCGCAACGATGCAAGTTCGCTTTGGGCCACGCAGCGCGTCCCCGGCGATGAAGTCGATGGGCAGCTCCCATTTCACGCGCGAGTTGGCCGCCATCAACTCGCGGAGCTTCGGCAACCAATCGGTCTCAACCTTCGAAGTGCCAACGGGCGTGCCGAGCCCACTCAAAAAAGTATTCGCCATGCCACCACCGACGAGAAATCCGTCGACTCTCGCGCTGAGATTTTGCACGACGCCGATTTTGTCGCCGACCTTCGCGCCGCCGAGAATTACCCAATAAGGACGTATGGGGCGGTCGCGAACGATTTCGAGCTGCGCCAACTCCTGGCGCAGGAGTTCCCCTGCGAAGCCGGGCAGTAGCGCCGCAACGCCCGCGACCGACGCGTGCGCGCGATGGCACGAACCGAACGCGTCATTGACGTAGTAGTCCGCCAGGCTCGCGAGCTGCTGACAAAACTCAGGCGCGTTCTCCTCCTCGCCCGCAAAGTAGCGCAGGTTCTCTAGAAGGCCAATCGCGGTCGGCGCGAGCGCTCGCAACTCGAGCGCCAGCTTTTGGTCGCCGGGCGCTGACTCGATCAACACGACGTCTGCGTTCAAGAGCTCTTTCAGCCGCTCGGCGATCGGCCGCAAGCTGCATTGCGGATCGCGTCCTTTGGGTCGTCCCAGGTGCGAACAAAGTACGATGCGCGCGCGCGCATTGAGTAGCGAACGCACAGTCGGCAATACCGCGCGAATTCGCGTGTCATCGGTGATCACGCCGTGCTCCAAGGGCACATTGAGATCCGCTCTGAGCAAAACCCGTTGCCCCGGCCGGAGCGTTTCCAACAAATCTTTGAGAACCTTCACTGCAATTGCCTTCTCGTTGAACGGTCAGAAAAGTGCCGCCCGTGCTGAATGAGTCGTCTCGGCGCGTACCGCATCGATTTGATGGTGCGCATTACTTTCGTAGGTGACTGACGGTCGATGTCAAGTCGGAGAAATCATAGGGTCCGATGACGTGACCAAAGAGG
The DNA here is from genome assembly GCA_046154185.1 of Planctomycetota bacterium. Lineage (GTDB taxonomy): Bacteria > Planctomycetota > UBA8108 > UBA1146 > JAJFFE01 > JBJXGE01. The sequence goes on along the minus strand of JBJXGE010000009.1, from coordinate 177,089 downwards.
GTGCCGAACGCCGCCCGAAAGCCGCCCTCGCTTTGGCCGATCTCCGCGTAGAGCTGATAGGCGGGACGCACTTTGCCACGGCTGCGGAGGTGATCGAACGTATCCGCGAGTCCCTCGAAAGCGGATGGTCCCGAAGCCAAATGCCAGACCACGGACCGCAACCCGGCCTGCGACCACCGCGCGTCCGCCGGCGCTGTGCAACCGACCGACCCACTCAGTGTCACTCCGCACAGCACGACCGCCAGTGCGCGTCGACACCGCAAGGACAGCGCGCCGCGTGCCCGCCGTAGGAACCAACCGTCGCGGTGATCGCGATCCACTTTCGGTCCTTATCTGGCGCCTTCAGAACGCAGAATGAGTTGGAAAAAACGCCGCCGCTGCGCGCTTCTGCACAGCAAAAACTGAAGCAGCAACAACGCGTTGATGCCCCACTCGCCCACCCACAACAAAATGTGCCAACCGACGATGGCCCGCGCCCGCCAGCGACTCATCGGCTTCCTATCACCGCTATTGCTCATCATCCCTGCTGCTCTGCACTGGCGCGGGGCGCCGTCGACTTGCAACGCATCACTCCGGCTGAGGCAACGGCGTCGCGCCACGCTCCTTGAAGTACGGATGGATGCTGAGTTTCGCCATCAAGCGCTGGACGATGTCGTAGTAGGCGTAATCGAACGCCTCCTCCTTGGTGTTCTGCACGCTGGCGCTAAACGGCGCCGACATCTTTCCGATATCGAGAATCGTGCGCGTCTCGCCGCCTTTCACTTCTTCCAAGACCAGCTCCACTTCGCCCTTGAAGACGTTGGAGATCGGCAGCTTCTTGTAGTACATGTGAGTGCGCACGAAGAACACTCGGACGCGCGCCCGCAAGTAAAGTCCGTCCGTCCGCTCGGTCCCGGCGCCGCCGACTACGCGCATCGGTTTCTTGAGGCCCTGTAAGAAACGCGTGAGATGCGCGGTCGCCAGCGACGGCGTCGGCGCAGCGCGGTCAACCAGCTCATCGATCTCGATCCGCACGCTTTCAGCATCCGCCGGCAACGGGGCGGCGGGTTGCGTATCCTCGTCCTTTGGCCGACTCCTGACGCGCGACGGCGTGATTTCTTTCGGCGCTTCCGTGAGCGGTTGCTCCAGTTCCTTGAGTTTCTCGTTCGCTTCGGGTGAACCCTTCAAATACCAGTCGCCAAGGATGAGTTCATACCCGAGCCCCTCGCGCGCCTTCTCGTGATTCGGGCGCAACCGAATGACCTCTCTGAGATGGCGAATTTGATAGTCTTTCAGTCCGCTCTTTTCGCACCAGACCGCTAGCTCGAATTGGCTCGCCCAGTCTTCAGACTTCAAGGACTTCAGCCGTTCTTGATATTCATCCAAAACCGTCACACTGCGCTGGCGTTTGAGAATCGCTTTCTTATCGACCGTCACGATTTCCCCAGTGACCGTCTTGATGCTGACCAGATCATTGATTTCACGAATGACCGAGCCCTCGAGGCGCCGGCCATCGTCGAGCTCGAAAATATCCGCGCGTGCCGACGATTTGGGCGACGCGACGACCAACAAACTCGCGAACATCCAAATCAACAGCCGCTTGGCGAAAACCAATGCTGGCGCGCGAAACTTCCGAGCACTCTGCCAATGATGATCAGTACGAACCTGCATGACTCCGCTCTCCTCGGCTTCCGCTGTGTCCGTCCATGCTGACCTCCGCCACGTGACTGCGACTTCTGGCCTCGCCATCGACTTATCCGCGTTACCGTTGCCGCTTGGCTACGCAAGTCGCGGGCCGACCCATGATAGAGCCGAACGACGGCGATGCTCGAAAAAACTAGGACCCGGTTGAGCCGCCTTGCTTTCGCTCTGCGTGGGGCTTAGGGCTGTTCGCCGACGCCGGCGCGGCGTCGAGTCCGCTTCCCGCCAGCCGCTTCAGTTCGAACGAGAAACCGCCGGAGAGTATTGGAAAACGACACCACGTCTTCGGGTCGAGACTCTCGTCGTCGAGGTGAAAACTGGGGGCGTACCGCTCGCGTTTCCACTGATTGCGACTCCAAAGTTGAAAGAAGCGCACGACCCAATCGCGCAGTTGCTCGTCCGCAAAGTTTGGACAACGAGCTTTCAATTCCGTCCAACACTCTTCGGGGCTGCGCTTGTCGCGGATCGCGGCGCGTTCGACGATGTCCAAGACGGCGTACGGCATGAGATCCGTCTCATCCAGTTGCTCGGCTTCGCGCGGTCGCAATTCGGCGGTCGGACTCAACCGCGTCACGGCCGCGAGGGCCGGCATCGGGCGCAGTTCATTCGGCCCAGTGTGCTCAAGCCACTTGAGCCACGTGAGCAGGTACGCTTTGTCGATCCCAGCGATGGGCGCTAATCCCCCACAGGTGTCACCATCCATGGTGGCGTAACCGACCGCGGCCTCCGAGCGATTGCTCGTCGCCAGCAACAATGCGTTCCGCAGGTTCGCGAGCAACCACACCGACGGCCCGCGCACGCGCGCCTGAATATTCTGCAGCGCTATGTCATCCCGATCCCAGCGCAGTATTCGACCGCAGGCTTTTTCAACACACGCGAGGTAACCCGCGACGAGCGGCTCGACATCAAACACGTGAAACGTCGCGCCGATGGCCGCTGCAACATCTCGCGCCGCGTGTTCCGTGGTTGTCGAACTGTACTGCGTGCGCTGATAGACGCACGTCAAGAACTCTGTCATGACCGCGGTCGCGTCGTCGGCACGCGCAACCCCAAGCTTGCGGCAGAATTCTTCCCCACCGAGTTCACGCCAGCCGAGATCGACCGACAATCGAACGAGACACGAAACGGCCGTGGAGTCGGCGCCGCCGCTCAAACTGACGACAAATCCCTGCGATCGGCTCTTACGACAGTAGTCGAACAGTGCGAGCGCCTGTGCGCGTGTAAATTCCTCATGTTTGCGCTCCGCCGCCGCTTCCCAGGCGGGGCAAACGTCTGAAGTCACTTGTGCGGCCGCGCCGGGGGGCGTCCACCGGACTCTAACGACGCCGGTCGCATCATCAGAAACGCTGGGAGTGAAGTTCGTCGAACGCACCTGCTGCGTGCGTGTCGTCCCGACATCAACGACCGCCGTCACCAACCGCCAATCGCGATAACTAAAGCGCGCCCCGCGCGCCACGAGTTTGCCGGCGGTCGCGATCATCGCGCCGCCATCGTAGATGGCACGCCCGGCTTCATTACCGAGCAAATTCGCATACACGTAAGTGACGCCGAACGCGCGCGAGCCTTCCAAGACCAAGCGTTCGCGGAGATCGATCTTGTCGAAGGCGAAGTGGCTCGCGCTGGGGTTGCAGATCACATCCAATGCCCGACTCGCCAAGCGGGCGCCGGGTCGTTGTGCCACCCACGCGTCTTCGCAGATTTCAAAGCCAACGCGCAACCCGCCGAGATCTACACATAAATCGCCGAGGGGCACTGCGAGTCCATCGCGTTCGAACACGACCCGGCCACCGTCGGGCCACGGCTTGAACCACCGTGGTTCGTAGTGAATCCCATCACCCGCGAGATGCTGTTTCGCGACCAGTGCCACGAGGTGCTGATCGGCGAGCAATGCAACCACATTGTAAAGTGCACCGCGATGTCGGAGCGGCAAACCCACCGCAACCGCGATATTGGCGGTCACCGACCGCAACGCGAGCAACTGCTGCCAGGCGGTGTCGGCAACCCATGCGCCTTGAAACGCATCTTCGCACCCGTAGCCGGTGATGCAGAGCTCGGGCAAGCAGAGTAATCCCACGCCGCGCGATTTCGCGGCCGCAATCACCGCGCGAATATTGGCGCAGTTCCCGCTCCAATCGAGCGGTGTTTGATTGAGTTCGCCCGCGCCGACCGCGAAGTGTTGCATTCGGCTCTGCCCTCGCTTACTTGAGGATGTTCGCGGCGAACAACTCCGCCAAAGGAATGACCTCAAGTCCACTCGCCGCCAACGCCACGGCGCGCGGATGGCTATCCGTGCTGACGATTCGCACGAATAAGCCGCTCTTCATGAGCGATTGAAAGCTATCGCCGGGAAAAACTCCATGTGTGCAAACTGCCGCGATGCTCGCCGCACCGGCGGCTCGATAAACCTTGGCGGCATTGCGCAGCGAAGATCCGGTCCGCACCATGTCGTCGTAAATCACGACCGACTTGCCCGCAACCGATTCACTCACCGCCACTACTTGCGTCTCCTCGCCACTGATCCGTCGTTTGACGATCAATGCAACCTCGCAACTGAGATCGTTAGCGAGTGACTCGACCCATTTCGCGCGGCCGGCGTCCGTACTCGCGAGCACGAATCCGGCGCCGCCCAACGATCGAATCACCGGTCCGAGTAATTTACGCGTCGACAAGTGCACGGCCGTCGTCGCGCCTTCGAAATAATGCGGAATTCCCTCGCTGTGAAGATCGCACAACAAGATGCGATTGCCAAACGAAGCGGGCGGGATCGCCGAAAGCAAACGCGCCCGCGTTTTCGCCGTGACGATTTCGCCCGGACGCGTCGCGCGCTCCATGGTGCTGTAGCCAAAATACGGCACGATGAGCGTAAGTCGACGCGCGCCGTTCTTGACGACCGCGCAGGCAAGATCGAAGAGCGCGAGCGTTGCCGAATCGGAAACGGTTCCGCCGACGAGGATCACGTCGCGATTCATGACCGGGCTCAGAATGCGGCGATAAATCTCCCCATCCGGAAATGCGCGCGATTCGATTTCGGCGATCTCGCCCGCGAGCAGTTGCGCGATTCGCAGCAACAGCGGCTGGTACTCGTCGATGCCGAGTAACAACGGCGGACTAACTCCGGCGTCTCGCCGCAGCGCATCGCTCCACTTGCTGATTGCGTCCGCCGAGGCCATGCCTACTTCACCTCGCTCTCGGCGTGCACGACACGCTGGGCGTTAGGCCCCTTCGCGACCTCCTGGAACGTACCGCCCGTCTTCGCGAGCGCGCAAAGCAGCTCGCTCGGCTCACAGTCTTCGCCGCCAGCGGCGCGTCCGCGCAGCCGCTCGACGATCGCGCCGTGCGCCGACTGCCGCTCCGCGTTCATGACATCGACTCGCCGCAACGGACCGCCCGTGTAAGGCGGAAAACCCGTGCCAAAGATCATCGCCAAATCGATGCTCGATGCCGACGCGACGATGTCTTCCTCGAGACAACGCGCTGCTTCGTCGATCATTCGATCCAACAAAAAATCGACGATCTCAGCGGACGAGCTCTGCCGCGTTGACTGTGCCGCCGCGGGGATTTTCGGATTCCAGGTGCGCCGATCATGTGTGCCGTAGACAAAGAAACCCGCCCCGCTCTTGCGTCCGAGAAAGCCGCCATCCACGACCTGGCGCAAGATCGGCCGCGGCTCCGCGCGAGGGCCAAAAGCGCCAAACAGGGTGTCGCCGACTTCGACCGCGATGTCGAGGCCAACTTCATCGAGGAGTCGGAACGGTCCCATGGGCATGCCGAATTCCTCCATCGCACGATCGATGGTCGGCCCCGGTACGCCTTGCTCAAGCAACCGGCAAGCAGAGCTGAGATACGGCATGAGCAGACGATTGACGAGAAATCCCGGTGAATCCTTGACGACCACCGGATACTTACCGAGCGCGGCGGCGAGACCCGCGGTGATCGCGACCGTACGCTCCGAAGTTTGACTCCCTGGAATGATTTCGACCAGCGGCATGCGATGGACTGGATTGAAGAAATGCAAACCTACGACGCGGCTCGGGACCTGCGCGCCCGTCTGCAATTGCGAGATGCTGAGCGCGGATGTATTGGATGCGAAGATCGCACCCGCCGGCAACACGTTTTCGAATTCGCGCAGCACGGCTTTCTTGATCGCCATTTTCTCGACGATTGCTTCGATCACCATGCTGACCGCGGAGAACCCTTCGAGCTTGGTCGTCGAGGTAAGCCGCGAGAACATGTCATCGAGTTGGCGCGGATTGCGACGGTTCGAGCCGCGCACGCTGCGCAGCACGCCGCTACCGAGCTGCGCGAGTCCGCGCGCGAGCTGCTGCTCGCCGATATCGCGCAGCCGCACTGGATATCCCTTGTCGAGTAGGAGTCGGACGATTCCGATGCCCATCACGCCCGCCCCCAACACCGCGACTGTCTGGGTCGTCGGCAGTTCTTCGCGCGGTCCCGTCAACCAAGTCAATCGACGCGCCGCTTCCGAATTGCGAAACACCGAGATGAGATTCTTGCTGACCGGGCCAGCGGCGAGTGGGCCCACGGCTTCCGCTTCGCTCCTTAAGCCCGTCGCAAGATCACCGCGTCGCCGATGAAAACCGCGAAACACCGCGTCGATCGCCGCCGGCGCGGCCGGATAATGGCCGTGTGTCGTGCGGGCGATGTGGCGCGAAGTCGCCCAGCGCGTGATCGCGCGGCCGAGCGGATTACGTTCCAAAACAAAACTCTGCCAAGTCGATTGCCGACGGCGACGCGCCGTCGCGACGATTCGTCCTCCGTCGCTGAGTACCAACTCGATCGCACGCAGCGCGGCGACCGCAAATCCATCGGCCGGTACGACGAAATCGACGATACCCGCGCGGTAGGCGGCCGTCGCGGGTAGCCGATTTCCGCTCAGTACGAGCGAGAGGCTCTTCGTTAACCCGACCAGTCGCGGCAATCTTTGCGTACCACCAAATCCTGGAATGATGCCAAGATTCACTTCTGGCAACCCGATGCGCGTTGCGCGCGAATCGACCGCCAATCGATAGCGCATTGCCAACGCGAGTTCCAATCCGCCGCCGAAACACGCGCCACTGATCACCGCGAAGGTCGGGAACGGCAAACTAGCTAGCCCAGCGAGGACGCGTTGACCAAATGCGGCGAGCCGCGTGCCGGTCGCGGCGTCATGAATTTTTTCAATCTCCTCAATTTGTGCGCCCGCGATGAAGTAATCATCTTTCCCACTCCATAAGACCAAAGCTTGCACGCCAGCGGCGCGCGCGATGAGCGCGATGCACGCCTCGAGCTCGGTGAGGACCGCTTCGCTCAAAGTGTTGACCGTCTCAGGCCCGTCGAAAAGAACGTGAACGATGGGCGCAGCGGAAGATGATTGTTCCGCGAGGGCGCGCGCGGGTGGTAGCCAATCCCACTCGCTCGGTCGTCCGGGCGGCGCTTGCAGATCACCACGACGAACTCGCCAAGACTCGCTCATGCGGCCAGTCCTTCGATGACGACAGCTCCGCCTTGTCCGCCACCAATACACATGGTCGCGAGCCCGAAGCCGCCACCCGTACGCCGAAGTTCGTTCATCAGCGTCAGTAGCAAGCGCGTTCCAGTCGCGCCGACCGGATGGCCGAGCGCAATCGCACCGCCGTTGGGATTGAGCCGTTGTGGATCAATCTCGCCGAGTGCTTGGTCGAGCCCGAGCCGCTGCGCATGCGCGCGGGTCGCAAACGCCATTCGACACGCCAGCACTTGCGCCGCGAAGGCTTCGTTTAGTTCGATGCAACGCAGATCTTGAAAACGCACGCCCGCATGTCGCAAAGCGATGGGTGTCGCCACAACGGGACCGAGACCCATGCGACCTGGATCGCAGCCGCGATAGGCAAAACCGGCGATTCGACCGAGGATCGTCAGGCCGAGCGCGAGCGCTTTCGTTTCGTTCATGATCAACAACGCCGCCGCGCCATCGGTGATCCCACAGGAGTTGCCGATCGTGACGGTGCCAAGCCGTCGATCGAAATAGGGTCGCATGCGACTCAGCGCCTCGAGCGACTGGTTCTCGCGCGGTCCGACATCCGCACCCACGACATTCTGAAAACGCGGCGGCACGCTCACTAGAATGGTCTCGTCTTGCAATTTGGCGCGTGCGCGCACGGCGCGCTGGTGGCTCTCGAGCGCGTACTCGTCCTGTTGGGTCCGGGAAATATTGAATTCGCGCACGAGGCGCTCGGCAGTTAAGCCCATGATTTCGCCCGCGACCGGATCCGTGAGTCCTTGCTCGAGCGCAATTTCGGGCTTCAAGTCCGCGAAACGAAAGGCGGCGAGTGCACCAAGCCGTTGACCTAGCCGACGCGCACGGGACAGCGCCGCCATTTTCCAGCCGAAACTCAGCGGATAGTGGAGCGGTATCCGACTCATCGATTCGACGCCGCCGGCAAGCACCACCTCGGCTTGACCGCTGGCGATCTTGGCCGCGGCTTGCGTCACTGCTTCAAGTCCCGATGCGCAATTGCGCGCGACCGTGTAGGCCGGAACTTCTTTTGCGATGCCAGCTCGAAGCGCGATGACCCGAGCAATATTGGCGGTATCGGCGGGTTGCGCAACGCAGCCGAAAATCACTTCGTCGATCTCAGTCGTCGCAATGCCGCTGCGCAGTAGCAACTCGCGGGTCACAACCGTACCCAGCAGCCAAGCCGGAGCATCCTTCAACTCGGCGCCCGCCCGCACAAAAGGCGTTCGACAACCAGCGACGATGACTGCCTTATGGACCTTAGCCGAATTGTGGACCATCAGCTCCGCCGGCTCCGTCTTCTGCTGCCGTCACTTGATGCGGACGTATTTTCCATGGTTCTCGCGCGCCAATTGACGCAAGAAATCCTCCTCGGCGCCCTCAAAGCCGAGTGTGAATAGTCGAATGTTTCGCAGGTAATTGCTCTGACGCATGTTCTCCAAAATCTCCGCCATCAATTCGCGCGCGTCGGATGGCAACCCCGGTCCGGAAATCCCCACGTGGGTCGGCGCGCCGTCAGTAATCAAGTAAATGGTGTCGACGCTGGGATCCTCGAGCGCGCGCTGGAGCGCGACATCGGTGAACGTGACGCCGTCAGCTTTCAGATTCGTGATGAACTCGAGCGCCTTGTCCCGGGATTCCGATGTCGCGCTCACTAACAAGTCGCGCCAAGTGAACATATCGGTTCCGTACGCGATGATGTTGAAGTTGCGGTCTTCGGCGAGCCCCTGGACAACCTTACTGAGGTTCTTTTTGGCCCGCAGAATGCGCTTTCGCTCCGCGAGCATTTCCTTCTCGCGCTCATCCACACCACCTACGCCCGTGCGCGGCCGCCGCAATTCCTCCTCTTGCTCCGGCGTTAGCGGGTCGGAGGTCTCCATGCTGCCGGAGATGTCGAGGATGAACACAATATTGCGACCGGTAATGTCGAGACCGAAGAGTCCAACCCCAGTCGTTCCCTCGTGCTCGGCGGCATTGTCGATGTCGATTTTTGCCGGATCGATCTTCGCGCGATGCGCGTCGAAGTAGTTCTTGTAGTCGAGCGAGTCGAAAAAACTCTGCCCCGTTAGACGGTGCAGTGCATCACGGCACGCGACCCAAGCCTGGCCGCCAATCTCCGCCTGCACTTGCTCGCGGCCAACCGCCACTTTCTCGCGCACCTCGCGTTTTTCCCACGCTGCCATGGCGCGGATGAGTGGCTCGATCGGCGCCAGCAGTTTGCTGTTGCCGAGAATTCTGGCGGCAAGGGCAACCACCTGCGGCGACTTGTCCTTGAGCGCCTCGAGCGCCAGACCGAGCGCATCCAGTTTTGGCTTCTGCCAAGTCACCTGAAGCACCAGAACTCGGCTCTGCCACGCTTTGAGCTTCTTGTAGTTCTTCACCATCTCGAAGAGGAGTTTCTCATCTTGGATGCTCAAGAGCGCGGCGACGGCGGCTTTGAAGATCCGATAACGATCGCCTTGAAAAAACTCCTCCCACCCGGCTTGCTCGATGTTGGCATAGGCGTCCGGAATAGCGACGATAGCGAGCGCGGGATTGGTGATCGCGAGCTCGCGCATTGCCAAAACGATGCGATCCGAATCGTGCGCCGCGACGGCCGCTTCGAGCTCGGTAGCGGTCGGCGGCGGCGCGGCCGCAGCGATCGTTAATGCGCCAAAAACAACAGCTAGGACGCAAAAGGCACGCAGCATTCGATGCACGTCTCGGTCTCCTCATCGGTGACGGTGGCAGCGGCAACATCCGCTCACGTCGACGCTGGAACCCCCCAACAACTTGCGCCACAGCCTAGCGGCAACTTTTGATGAGGTCGATGGATGTTGCTTGAGCGGCGATCCTGCCCGAACTGCTCCGCGGTCCACTTACAGCTATCATCGGCGCGAACACCGCATTAGTCTTTGCTTCGTTCGTCCGCCAAACGCAGCGTTTTGCATTTTTTCAACAAGGACTCCGCATGACTTCGCCGGAATCTCGAGATCGGTTGCGCCGTCTACCCGAGCAGCTCGCAACTTTTTACGAGTTGTTGGGTCGCCGTATTTACGGCCAACGAGAAGTGCTGTCGCAACTGCTGAGCGCGTTCTTCGCTGGCGGCCACGTGCTCATCGAGGGTGTGCCCGGCTTGGCGAAGACGCTCATGATCAAGACCATGGCGCAGCTCTTCGATCTCAGCTTCGCGCGTGTCCAATTTACGCCGGACCTCATGCCGAGCGACATCACCGGCACTAGCATCTTGATTTCGAGTGGCGCGAATCGCGAATTTCGCTTTCGACCCGGTCCGATCTTCACGCATTTGCTGCTGACCGATGAGATCAATCGGACGCCGCCGAAGACACAGGCGGCGTTGCTCGAGGCCATGGAAGAGCTGCAGGTCAGCATTGCGGGGAAACCGCATCGGCTCGAACGGCCTTTTTTCGTCCTCGCGACGCAAAATCCCATGGAGCACGAGGGCACTTACCCGCTGCCGATCACGCAACTCGACCGTTTCATGTTCAAAGTGCTCGTCGATTATCCGGACGTCGACACTGAGTTCACGATCGTCAGCGCGACGACCGCCATCGAGGATGACTCGGCGCCGCCCGTCTTGTCGCGGCAAGAAGTGCTGGACTTGATTCAAGAGACGCGGTCGATCCGCGTGCCCGACCGGATCATTGCGCGGGCGACGCGGCTGGTGCGTGCCACTCGGCCGCACCACGAGGCAAAGGACCCGGCGGAAATCCCAGCGCCGACCAAAGAATGGCTACTCTGGGGCGCCGGCCCGCGCGCGGTGCAAGCGATCCTCGCCGGCGCGCGTTCCGTCGCCGCGATGCACGGCCGCGACGAAGTCGACGACGATGACTACGAGGCGACAGTGCTGCCGGCACTCCGACATCGCATCCTTCTCAACTATCACGCGGAAGCGGAGCACATTTCAGCCGACGAAGTCATTCATCGCATACGGGTCGCGTTGGACGACGCGCCAAAGCACGTCGTCGCGTCGAGTGTGTCGGCCGAATCGCCGCGCCATCATGCGAAGTCGCGGGTGGGCGGTTTTCTCGAGCGACTCTGCGACACCACGCCGGGAATCATCCGGCGCCGCGTTGGCGACTAGCCGCCGAATAATTGCTGCGCGCTTCGGGGGCTAGGTTCTTACGCCCGCGTCTCGCCGCTCGCTCGAAGAGTGGCTCGTAACGCTGAGTACGCGCGGCAAGTCAATCGATTGCGACGAATGATGCGGCCCGCGCTCACTTCTTCGCCAACATGGACGCCACGCGTCGGCGATGTTCGCCGATACTGCGAGTGATCTCCGCGGCCGCCGCCATTGCGCGCCGTCCTTCGCGACCGGTGACGACCGGCGTGCGGCGTTCGCGCGCGGCGCTCACGAAGGATTCGATTTCGGCTTTCAGCGGCTCATAGGTTTCAATAACCAAACTCTCTTGGCGCAACACCTTCGCGAGAAACGCCGCCTCGCCTTCCGGCGCGGAGATACGGCCCATCTGATCCAGAAACTGCTGCGGGTCGTAACCTTCCGCAAGAAAAATACGAAAGCCCGTGCGCTGCACTAGGTCGAGACTCAAATAACTTCGTTCGCCGAACACGCGAATTTTTCGCGACCGATTCAATGCGACGCGACTCGTTTTGACGAGCGCGCAACAACCGCTCTTGAAGACCAACCGCGCCGTCGCGAGATCCTCGGTTGGCGACAACACGCTGGCGCCGAATGCGTCGATGTTCTCTAGTTCACCGCCGATGAAATGCAGAATGAGATCGATGTCGTGAATCATGAGATCGAGCACGACGCTGACGTCGGTCGCGCGCAAGCTGAAAGGGTGAATCCGATCGCACTCGATGAAAAGCGGATTCTTCAAGTACGGCAACGCGGCGACGACAACCGGGTTGAATCGTTCGATATGACCAACCTGTAGCACGCTGCCGGAACGTTCGGCGATGGCGAGCAGCTCATCGGCTTCCGCGAGCGTCGACGCGAGCGGTTTCTCGACCAGCACAGCCTTGCCGGCTTCGAGAAACGGCCGCGCGACTTCCAAGTGAAGCGGAGTCGGTACCACGACACTGACGAGGTCGATGTCGGCGGGGGCCTGCGCCCCACTCGTTCCATGCCAGATCTTCCGCTTGCCGGTCGCTGTGAGTCGGTCCGCGATTTCGCGCGCACGCTCGGGATCTCGGTCGACGACGCCAACCAACTCGACGCCGGGCAGCTCGGTGTAAATGCGCGCATGCTCTTTACCCAAATGTCCCACTCCGACGACGAGCGCGCGCATGTCGCACCTTTCGAGCGGACCGTCCGGTTTGTTCCGTTCGATTCGCGTGTTCCAGAAACAACCCTGAGTTCAAAAGCTGCCGGTGAGCCCTCTTTGGTCCAGAGCTTAGGGTTGTAAAGCTCGGCCTTGTTTGCCGAGGTACCGACGACTCATGAATTCGAACAAGTACTTGCCTTCAGTCGGGATAGGCCCGATCGCGCGCATGCGCTCCAACGCTTCTTCGCGCTGCAATCCTTCGTGGAACAACAGTCGTTGAGCGTCTTTCAACCAACCGATCAACTCCTCGCCCATTCCTTGCCGCTTCAGCCCAACCCGATTGACGGCACGCACGCGGGCCGGTCGACCCTCGCTGATCAAGAACGGCGGTACATCCATGTTGATGCGCGAAGCTCCACCGACAAAGGCGAGCCGACCCACCGTCACATAGTGGTGGAGGGCGGACAAGCCGCCAAAGCCGACGTTGTCTTCGACCACCACGTGACCGCCGAGCAACACGGTGTTCGCCATCGTGATGTCGTTGCCCAGGATGCAATCGTGCGCAATGTGACATGCCGCCATTATGAGGCAGCGATGACCGATGCGAGTCTCTCCGCCACCGAAGCGCGTGCCGCGGTTCACGGTCACTGATTCGCGAAAAACGTTGCGATCTCCAATGTGCAGCCAAGTCTCTTCGTCGACAAACTTCTTATCCTGCGGATCGGCGCCGAGTACGGCGAAAGGATAAACTTCGTTGCCTTCGCCGAGGATTGTCCGCTCGACAATACTCACGTGATGCAGAAGCCGCGTGCCGGCGCCGAGTCGCGACTTTGGACCGATCACGCAATAGGGCCCCACCTCCACTCCGTCGGCGAGTTCCGCCGTCGGATGGATGATCGCAGTGGGATGAATCGCTGTCATTGAGCCTACCCCGCCTTCCTTGGCGTCCGCGACTGTCCTTCAATTCCCGTGCTCAACCGCAGAGTTAGGGTCCGCGCAAAATTAACTTCGCATTATGAGGCCGATCTCTAACATATCTCCGCTCGCGGCTCAATCGCGTAATCCTCAACGTAGCCAGGCTACGCCTGCGGTTCCGCTCAATCGCCGCGAACGGACCTACGTCAGATCTCGACCTCCAAATGTAAAGTTAATTTTGCGCGGACCCTTAGGACCGACTAGTAGGCGTCCACGATCATGAATCGAATTTGCGCCTCCGCCACCACCGAGCCATCAACGGATGCCTTCGTGTTCACTTGGCCGGTCCGCGATTTGAGTTTCTTCAATTCGGCTTCGAGTATGAGTTGATCGCCCGGCACGACAGTGCGACGAAACTTGACGTTATCGATGCTGAGGATATAGGCGAGCTTGTTGGTGTTCTCGACGTTGCGCAACAAGAGCGCGCCACCGAGTTGCGCCATCGCTTCGATCTGCAAGACTCCAGGCATGACCGGCTGGCCGGGGAAGTGACCTTGGAAGAACTCCTCGTTATAAGTGACGTTCTTCAGGCCGATCGCGCGTGTGTTGTCTTCGATCTCCAGGATTCGATCGACAAGCAAGAACGGATAGCGATGCGGCAACAGTTTTTGCAACTGCCGAATATCGAGACCGCGGTGCGCGCTGATCAGAATGTCCTCGACTTCGCGCTCACGACTATGGGCCTTGGCGAGTTTCTGCGCGAGCTCCGCGTTCAGCGCGTGCCCCGAACGATGCGCAATGATTTGTCCGCTGAGACCGCAACGCAACAAGAATAGGTCGCCCAGTATGTCGAGAATCTTGTGGCGCACAAATTCGTCAGGAAATCGCAATTCGTTGTCGACGACCGAACCATCGGCCCGGATCACGAGCGTGTTCTTGGGATTTGCGCCGAGCCCGAGTCCGCGCTTCTGAAGTTCTTGGGTCTCGGACTCGAGCACGAACGTCCGTGCCGGCGCGATGTCCGTACGGAAGCTCTCCTCGGTGATCTCGATGGCGAAATACTGCGTGAGGCGCAGATTTTCGTAGTGCAGGGTGTAGGCGACTTGCAGTCGCTCTTCGGCGGGCAGCGCGACGACGGAGCTGCCTTCGCTTTGCACGGAGATCGGGTCGCGCACGGTTAAAGTGCGCGCGCGCGCTCCCTGCTGCACGACGCCAACGCTCTGAATCGCGTCGAGAAACTGGCTGGCGCTCCCGTCCATTCCCGGCACTTCGACGCCGTTGATTTCAATGTCGAGATTCTGCAGCCCTAAGACGTGCAAGACGGCGAGCAAGTGCTCGGTCGTTTGGACTTCGACCTCGCCGATCGCCAGGGTCGTGCGGCGCGGGTGCATACGATGGTTTTCGAGCGCGACCGGAATCCGTACCGCGGGACGCAAATCGGTGCGGATGAACGACACGCCTGAATCGGGCGGCGCCGGCCGCAGTCGCAGCTTGACCGTTTGACCACTATGCAGGCCGATGCCGTCGATCTCGACATCGCCGGCGATCGTGCGCTGTTCCGCGATAGCGGTGACCACTACTTGCTGTCCTTGTTGACGATGGTGAGCACCTGCGTCGTGATGTCGAACTCGGGTCGCGCGTAGACGACTAATTCCCAAGTCGTCTCCCCACCAACACGCGGAAGCTGCTTCTGGAGCACTAAATCGTAGCCATTCGTTTCCGCGAAACCGCGGACTACTCCGCCGATGGTCTGAAAGTGTTGCTCCCGGAAACTCAGCCAGCGCTGCTCGATGCTCTCCTTCGCTTCCTTGTCCTTATACTCGAGACTCGCTCTGCGCTCGATGATGCTCCTCTCGAGTTCCTTGAAGCCGTCGGAGCCGCGCTTCAGTAGGCTGAGTTTCTCTTGGTCGGCATTGAGCTCTTGCTCGAGTTGCTTGAGCGTGACGCCCTCTCGTTTCACGTACTCATCGAGCTCGGTTTGAAATCGCGTGAACGCCGCCGAGTTCTTGAACACCGTTTCGAAATCGCAGTATGCGATGCGAATCACCGCGCCTGGCTTCGGCGCCGTCGGTTCGTCGAGACTCCCGTCCGCCGCGACTGCCGCGAGCGCAACCGACAACGAGGCGTCGCTGCGAGCGAAGTACGCCCCACCCACCGCGCCAACGACAAACACCGTTACGAGCCACCCCGTTGTCGATTTGCTGTTCATGCTAGGTTCCTTCTTGGTAGTCGCGCGCCTGCTTCGTCGTCGCGAGCGACAACCACGTCGACGCGGGGCAGCACACTGCGGCCAACCGGACTTGCTTCGGACTCACCGTCGTTCACGAGCGCCATCAGAGCTCATCGTTCGATGGCCCCGCCCAACTCTCGAAACGCATGTACTCACCGATGAACGCGAGATTCACGGTTCCCACGGGTCCATTTCGGTGTTTAGCGATGATCACCTCGGCCCGCCCCTTCGACTCCTCGCGGTCGGGATGGTAATACTCGTCGCGGTAAATGAGAAGGATGAGATCGGCGTCTTGTTCGATCGCTCCCGACTCTCGCAAGTCGGACATCCGAGGGCGGTGATCCTCGCGCTGCTCGACAGCGCGCGAGAGCTGCGACACCGTGACCACCGGAATCTTCAACTCGCGCGCCATGCTCTTCAACATGCGCGAAATCGCGCTGATCTCTTGCTGGCGGCTTTCCTGCTGCCCACCGCCGTGTTCCAACATCTGCAAGTAGTCGATCACAATCAGGCCGATCCCATACTTTTCCTTGCAGCGCCGCGCACGCGCACGAATCGAAAGCGTCGTCAGATTGACGGAATCATCGAAGAACATCGGCGCGCTGGACAATTGATCTGCGGCGGTCAACAGTCGCTGCCAGTCGCGCTGACCGAGCGTGTTCCCGCGCAGTTTTTCACTCTCGACCCGCGCGATGCCACACAGCAAGTTCATCGCGAGCTGTCGACTGTCGACTTCTAGACTGAAGATCAAGACCGGCTTTTTTTGCTGGAGCGCGACGTTTTGGGCAATATTCAAGCACAACGTCGTCTTGCCCATACTCGGCCGGCCGGCGACGACGATCAGCTCCGACGGCTGCAACCCGTTCGTAATCTTGTCGAGGTCCATGTAACCGGTCGGCAAACCCGTGAAACCCTTCGACCATTGATCGATGAGATCGAACGTGTTTTTCACGGCGTCGCTGCTGGTGACGATTTCCGAATCTTTGGTGTTGTTTGAGAGTTCAAAAATGCGTTGCTCGGCGCGCTCGACTTGCGCTCGTGCCTCGGCGGTGTCGTGCGCGGCGTCTTGCACAATTTCCGTGCAAGTGTCGATCAAGCGGCGCAGGAGGGCGCGATCGATCACGATGTCGCGATAATGCTCAGTGTGGGCACTCGAACTCACGGCTTCGCTGAGCGCTAACAAATACTCGAGCCCGCCGACTTCCTCGAGCAGGCCTTCTCGTTCCAGCCGATCGCGCAGGAGCAGCAAGTCGACGTTGCCCGTGTCGTCGTGCAGGCGAATCATGGCTTCATAAATGAGCTGATTTCGTCGCGAATAAAAATGCTCGGGACGCAGGCGGTCGAAAACCTGCATGGAGACGGCCGGCGCGAGCAAGACCGCGCCCAACACGGCGCTTTCCGCGGAGAGATTCTGCGGCGGAACACGTGGTGTCGACGCGCCATCGTTGCCAGCCGATTCGCGCGTGGTCTGCGCTCTCACGCGAAAACTCCCCTTCTACTTCCGCGTCAGATTAGATCGAGCCCCACTCGCACCGTCGAGCCAGTGGCGACGCCGTCGCGCAGGTCCGCACCGCAACGGCCGACTTCCGCAGCATCACGTCCGCCGTGTTACGTCCGCGGTATTACAGCCGCCTGGATCAACGGAGAGCGACTTCGCCCGCTGAGGTTAGACTTCTGGCGTCTCGAGCTTGTTGTCGTCGCCCTTCACGACCCAAACTTTGACTTCCGCAGTGACCTCGGGGTGCAGGCGCACCGCGACTTTGTATATGCCGAGTTCTTTGATCGGCTTCTCGAGCAAAATGGTCTTCGGGTCGATGTCGATTTTCTCCTGCGCGAAGTGCGCAGCGATATCGCGTGGCGTCACCGAGCCGAACAAGTGACCTTCCTCGGTCGCGCGCGCGATGATCGTGCACGACGCGCCGTCGAGTTCCTGCGCGATGAGCCGCAGTTTCTCTTTCGTCTCTTCCTCGAGTTGGATCAAGCGCCGCTTCTGGGCTTCGAACCACTGCAAGTTGCCTTTGGTGACCTCGATGGCGCAGCCCTGAGGAATCAAGTAATTGCGAGCATATCCCGACTTGACGCTCACGATTTCGCCCAGATTCCCGAGGTTTCCGACGTTTTTCTTTAGCAGCAGTTTCATGGCACTTTCGACCTCTCAGCCGACGTCTGACGCGTCAGAACGCGGGCAAACTCGCAATGCTATTTTCGATTCGATTCCTGCGCGCCGACTGCGACGCAACCGAGCGGGCGCCCTATCTCGCGTGGTTCCTGGCGCGGCCACGTCCAATTCAGCCGACGCGTCACGCATCGAAGTGGCGTTAAGTCGAACTTAAGCGCCGTATGGCAGGAGTCCGAGAAAGCGCGCGCGGTGAATCGCCACTTTCAATGCGTGCTGGGTCTTTGCGTCAACACCCAACCGACGGCGCGGAAGAATCTTCCCTTGCGGCGTCATGCACTTCGCCAGCGTCTCGAGCTCTTTGTAGTTGATGCGCGTGCCCTTGGTCACGACGACCCCGGGCTTGCGCCGATCGTTTCTCATCATGCGATCATTCTCTCACTTCCGGGCAACACGTCGTCAGGACGCGTTGCGGTCGCGTTCGCGCTCACGCGCGAACGCTCGTATCATTCCATCATTTCGCATCGCCTCTTTGTGATCACGCACCGTGATCACGCAGCATGGCGTCCGGCACAAGATCCAAACGGAACATCAAAACGGAACTTTGTCGTCGTGATAGGGACCGCTCTCCCCGGAACCGGACGGAAAGTCATCCGGTCCTTCGGCGCCGCCGCTACTCCCAGCACCACTCCCAGCACTGCGGCCGGAATGTCCGCTGCTCCGCGCGCCCTCTCCGCCGCCACCAGCTCCGCCACCGCGTGCCGAACCGTACGATTCGCCAAAATCGGTGACACTGCCTTCGGGACCTGATTCGCCACCACCCGCGCCCGGCGCCGAAGGTCGCGAAAGAAACTGCACGTTTTCAGCGACCACGCTCAAACGGGTCCGCTTTTGTCCATCCTGCGACTGCCACTGCTCGAACTGCAACCGTCCTTCGATGAAGACTTTGTTGCCCTTCTTCAGGTACTGATTGCAATTCTCGCCAGATCGACCCCAAACCGTCACATCGACAAAACAAACTTCCTCGACGGCCTCACCGTCCGCGCGCTTGTAGCGCCGATTGAGCGCGACACCAAACTTGCAGACTGCATTGCCAGAGTTTCCGGTGTAGCGCAACTCCGGATCGCGCGTGAGATTTCCTAGCATCAAGACTTTGTTCAAACTCATGTGAGTCTCCAAATCGCCGGGAGCGATCTCGCGCAGGACCGCGCAAGCTATCTCAAAACGTGGAGCCGCGCTAGCAGGATTTAGACTGCTCGCGGCTCACTCGACGTCGACCACTAACTGCGATCGCGGTCGTCGAGGCCCTCGTCGGCAGCGGCTTCAGGTTCGGCATGCCGTGGCGCTGCGTAGCGATCTCCGGACCGATCGCCGCCATACCGATCCCCGCCCGATCGGTCGCCACCGTAACGATCACCGCCGGATCGGTCGCCGCCGTAACGATCACGCGACCCATGCCGGTCTCCATAGCGATCGCCGCCGTCGTCGTCCGACTCGCCTTCGCCGAAGCGGAGTTCGCGAACTGGGATCTCGCCGCCCCGTCGTTCACTCGATTCTCGTCGGTCCTTCATTTCCTGCTCGAGCCCGGGCTCGCTGATAATCAGAAGTCGCAGGATGTCTTCGGACAGCTCCGCGTCGCGGCGGATGTCTTTGACGCGTTCCGGTGGCGCGGAGAAATAGGTCAAGTAATACGTGCCCTTGCGAGCACCACCGACCTCGTACGCCAAGCGTTGATCGGGCCAACGCTCCGTGTACTCCAACTTTGCACTGTGCTTCTGCAACAGGCTGCCAACGTGACTCTCCAGATCGGACCACCTCTTGGAGGATTCGTTGGCGTCGAAGAGAAACATCCCTTCGTACAATCGCTCACTCACCAAAACAGCTCCTTTTCCCATTTGTGAACTCCAGGCTTAGCCTGCCGGCTTCGCCGAAGTTTCACTCGCCACAGTTTCATTGCGCACCAAACTCGTCCCCCGACGACCTGCATCATGACGACCGAGCATCATTACGACGCAGCGTTCGTCATGACGCACCATCGGGAACCGGCGGCAGTGCGTCGCCTTTGCTCGAAGCCGCGGAATTGTAGCGGTCCATCGCGACCTGTAGCCCTTGTCGAAGCCAACAAAGCGCTGCCTCCGTTGCGCGTTCAACCGCAACAGCCATCACGCCTTCTTCGCTCGGGGCAAATTTCTCGAGCACGAATTGTTCGATCGGTTGGCGCCGGAGGCGGCGATCGGGATCGTCACCTACGTCGGCGTCATCATTATCTTGGCTGGCGCCGCGGCCGATGCCGATACGCAAGCGAGGAAAATTCGCCCGACCGAGGGCGCGGATAATATCCTCAATGCCCCGGTGTCCGCCACTCTTCCCGCCGCTTCGCAAACGAAGACGACCCAGCTCAAGATCGAGGTCGTCATGGACGACGAGCACTCGATCCGGATCGATCTCAAGCTGAGTGACCGCTTGTAGCGTCGGTCCCCCGCTGAGATTCATGTATTTGCCCGGCTTGAGCAGTCCGACTGAGATCCCCGCGCTGCGCGTCCGGTAGAGGTCTGATCCCGCCAACCGCTCATGGTGAGTGGCGGCGAGTCCGGACACGAGCCGATCGACAATCTCAAATCCAAGATTGTGACGGGTCTTATGATAGCGCGTGCCCGGATTGCCTAGGCCGACGATCAACGCCGGACGGCGTTCGGCCACGCGATCGCGCTTCAAGTCCCACCTCTCGCCAGCAAAACCCCAAACTCAGCGCCCCCCACACCTCGCGAAGTGGCACAGAGTAGGCGCCGCGCGAAAAACCGTTCGCCGTTCAGGATCCGGCGGCCGTCGGAGCCGCGCCAGCCGTTGGAGCAGCGCCCGCAGGAGCCGCAGCTTCCGCAGCGGCAGCAGCCGGCTCTTCTTTGCGTTGGTAGTGAACGACCAACACCGGTTCCTCGGGTCCGGCGAGCGCCACGACGCCGGCAGGAAGTTTCAGATCTTTGACGCGAATTGCGTCGCCGATGTTGAGCGCCGCGACATCCAAGTCAAAGTGCTCCGGCAGGTCACCCACTCTGCCGCGGATCGCGATATTGTGGAGCACGACATCCAGGACACCGCCCGCCGCAACGCCGCGCGCGATGCCGATGACGTGCACCGGAATCGAAGTGTCGATGATGTCGTCCAACGAAACTCGGACGAAGTCGACGTGCAGGATTCGACTGCCGAAGGTGTCGAACTGCACTTCCTTCAACAATCCGCTGTCTTTGTTTCCGGCGATGTCAATTGTCAGCAAGTGATGTTCGTCTTGCACCATACGAGTGATCTCGTCCCGCGGCAGCATGAAGTGCACGTTGGGTTGTTTGTGCCCGTAAATGTTGGCGGGCACGAAGCCGTCGGCGCGCGCTCGCCGAGATGCCGGCGTACCGACCTCGCTGCGAACCTTGCCTTCAATCACGATTCTCTTCACAACACAGCCTTTCCTAGTATTCGCCTGGCCCGCGGGGCACTCAGTGCCCCCGTTCCGCATTTCAACTCGGGCGCTGCCGCATGACTCCCAAAGTCGCCGACTGATGGATCTGTCGGATCGCCTCTGCAAACAATTTCGCGCTACTCAAGACCTTCCAACGACCGCCGGATGGTTTGCCGGACATTGGAATAGTATCCGAAACGAAGATTCCTTTGACCGGAGCTTTCTCGAGCTTGTCCATCGCTGGGCCACACAGGACGGCGTGGGTGGCCGCCACGTAGATATCCCGCGCGCCTTTTTCATGAATGAGGTTGGCCGCTTGAGTGATCGAGCCGCCGGTGGCGATGACATCGTCCGACAAGATTGCGTTCATTCCCGCAACATCGCCGATGAGAAACTCCGCGGCGATCTCGCTCGGATTCACCCGCCGCTTGTCGACGGTCGCCAAGCGGGCGTTGAGAAACTTGGCGTAGGCGCGCGCCATCTTGATGCTGCCGACATCTGGACTCACCACGACGAGCTCCGGAATGCACATCTGCGCGAAATGATCCATGAAGATCTTCCCCGCGTAGAGGTGGTCGACCGGAATATCGAAGAACCCTTGGATCTGCTCGGCGTGCAAGTCCATGGTCAGCACGCGATCCGCGCCCGCCTTGACAATGAGGTTCGCCACCATCTTGGAACTGATCGGCACCAAGGATCCGGCTTCGCGCCGGTCTTGGCGCGCATAGCCGAAATACGGGATCACTGCGGTGATGCGCCCCGCCGAGGAGCGTTTCACGCAATCGATCATGATCATCAGTTCCATCAAGTTTTCGTTCACCGGTGGACACGTCGACTGAACGATAAAGACGTCGCGGCCGCGCACTTCTTCGTGCAACCGCACGGCGACTTCGCCATCCGGGAAACGGCCGACTTCGAGATGGCCGGGACGCAATCCGAGTTCTCGACAAATGCCCTGCGCCAGCTCCGGCGTTGCATTGCCGTGGAACACCACCATGTTGTCCTCGAGCCGAGCCGGTGGCGTCACGAGTGATTCCTCTCCGCTCGGGACTCTGCTGACGGGCGTCGACCCGCGCGTCGAAAGTGCTGACGATGGATTCATCCGAGCTTTCCTTCCGACTGACCTTCGGTAGGTGCGGAGCCGACTCGCGTCTGCGGATCGAGCGTTTGGCTGACGACTGCCGCGGCCCGCGCTGGTACTGGCCGCGCCGGCACGCCGACCACCGTGGCTCCGGCCGCCACGTCTCTACCGCTCAGCACGACGGCGCCCGCCCCGGTACGCGCATCGTCGCCGATGCTGACGGGAGCGACGAGTATCGTGCCGCTGCCGATGAAAGCGCGCTCGCCGACGCGCGTCTCCGCTTTTTGCTTACCGTCGTAGTTCGCAAAGATCGTCCCGGCGCCGATATTCGCGCCGGCGCCGACTCGACCGTCGCCAAGATAGGAAAGATGTTTCGCCTTCGCGCCGCGACCAAGTCTCGAGTTCTTGACCTCTGTAAAGTTGCCGACCTCCGCACCTTCCTCGAGCACGGTGCCGCTGCGCAAATGCGCGAACGGCCCGACTTCGCAACCGACGCCGATCTCGACGCCAGCGCGAATCACCGAACAAGGATGCACGACGCTGTCCGCGCCGATCCGCACATCTTCTTCGATGGTCGTCGTCAGTGGATCGACGACTGTCACTCCCGACCGTTGGTGCTGCTCGATGATCTCGAGCCTGCGCAAGTGCGTCGCGCGCGCGAGCTCGACCCGATCGTTGACCTGCTGCAATTCCGTCTCGCGGCCGCGCGGCAGCGCAAACGCGATGACTTTCCCGCCCTGCTTGCGCATCGGCCCGATGACTGGCGGCAAATAAATCTCGCCTTGTTTGTTTGCCGGCATTTCGCGGATCCAGGTCGTGAGCGCCGCGTGCAATGCCGAAATCTCCGCGATATACACTCCACCGTTGACTTCCCGCACTGCGCGCTCCGCCGGCGTCGCGTCCGCATCTTCGACGACCCCGGCGACTTCACCCGCGGCGTCGCGAATAATCCGCCCGTAACCCGCAGGTACGTCGAGCGTGACCGTCAGCAACGTCAGGGCCGCGGCGGCGGCTCGATGCGCGGCCAACATCTCCACAATCGTCGCGCGACTCAAGAGCGGCAAGTCGCCGTTGAGGATCACGACGGACTGACTCATTCCCTTCTGCGCGGCGGTCCACTGCGCCATCGCTAAGAGCCCAACCCGCACCGCGTCGCCGGTTCCCTGTTGCGGCACTTGCAGAGCAAACTCGACCGTGGAGTTTTCGCCGATCGTTCGCCGCGCAAAACGTCGGCGCACTTGTTCCGCTTCGCTACCTATGACGACGACGACGCGCTCAGCGCCGGACTGCTCGAGCACTCGCAGTGGATATTCGAGGAGCGGCAGGCCCAGCAATTCGTGCAGCACTTTAGGGCGACGCGATCGCATGCGTGTTCCTTTGCCGGCCGCGAGCACCATACCCCAAACCACTCTCACGGGAGTCCTGTCACAGTTTGCTGCTTCCGAGCCCTTCCGAGCCACTTCCGAGCTGCCGGAACGCCGCCAAAAAGACGACAGCAGGATCTCGATGACCGACGAGAGGACTATGGCTACCCGGCCAGGACTCGAACCTGGAATGACAGGACCAAAACCTGTTGTGTTGCCAATTACACCACCGGGTAACAGAACGAGGCATCTGCGAAATGCTCGCGGCAAGCCACTCGCGCCATCCGATCACCGGTCCGAATCGGCCGGTCCCCACCGAAAGGGGCGCGATTATAGCTAGTCGGTTCGGGCGGAGAAAGCGCTCACAGACGCGAGTCGCGACGCTTGTACGGAATTTGCCTGCGTGTTGCAAGTCAATTCCAGCTCGGAGTTACGGTCAGACTTCTCCGGCGATTGCAGATCCACTACAGAGACGGGCGCTCGATTGCCGATTCCACTCGAGTGCCACGCGATAGAGGCCTGGGCATGAGACACCAGCGATGACATCGGCCGCAGCCGCGAAGCATGCAGAAGGATAAGAATGAACTTCGAGAAACGCGTCGAGCGGCAAGAGTCGACTTTGATCATCACATTGATGGGCGAACTCACGAGTCCAGAAACGCCAGAATTCAAAACCTGGGTAACTCGCCTGCTCGATCCGGCGCCCTCGCGAGTGGAAGTGAGGTGCGGCGACCTGCGGTTCATCGATTCGAGCGGACTCGGCGCGCTGCTCTATCTGTACAAGCACGTCAAGTCGCGCGGCGGGCAGCTTCGACTCGTCGAGGTTTGCGGTTGGCTGCAGAAGTTTCTGCGCATTACGGGCCTCGAGGAAAAATTTTGCGAGGCGCCGATCAGCGAGTCGTCGTGACCTAGCCCGAACTCGAGCGCGGTTCCGAGACCGGTTGCTGGACGCGCGATCGAAACTAGCGCCGTGTCAGGCACTAGCTGTGAGCGGCTTGCACTGCCTTCGGAATGACTTCCTGTTTCAAATAGAGCAGCATCATCCGAAACCGCTCTTCGATCATTTCCTTCATCTCGGCAGAGTTGACGACCTTCGAGATGCCGGCGCCGCCACCGCTCTCGGCCCCACCGCCTTCGCCGAGTCGCTTGTCGATATCTTCCCGCAGTCGCTTGATGAGTCCGGGTAACACATTTTGCAGCGCATCCTGAATAATGCTCTGCACGGCTTTCTGCCAGCTCGGTGACACGAAGAGCTGCTCCGCGTGTTGCACGCAGATTTTTACGATCTCTTCGGCACTGACCGCCGCACCGCCGCCCTTGCCGCCGCTACTCGAAACGCCGCTGAACTCCTTGCGGAGTTCTTCGCAGACGCGCGTTTTCAACGGACCCGCCACTTGCTTCGCGAAGTCCTCGAGCACTTCTCGCTTCAACGCATCGGTGTTGACGCTCGCGGCTGGCTGAGCCAGCGCGCGCATCGCCGACAGCAGCGATTGAATGCTCTCAGTGACGTGTTGTTGGACATTGTCGGTGGTCGCTGGTGCCCGGTTCACTTCGATCTCCCCTTCGACTTTAAATACTCGTCACCACTCGCGACGTTGCTCGATGATCGTTGATCTATCGCCGCGCATCGCTCGTTTTGGACTCACGCGCATACCGGAAAACAATCACGATAGTGAGTCCTCTCTGGAAGAGTACATCGAGAGGCGAGAGTCGGCAAACCGCCGCTAAACGCTATAATGCGCGCCCAAGACCTCATTGAAGGAGGAGTCGCCGCGTGCTCGCTTCTCACCGATCGACTCGTCATTTTCAGCACTGTTGCCGCGCGCTCTTGATCGCTTGCTGCATCGGCGCGGGGCTGTGGAGTATTCGTTACCAGCGAACGGCCCGGGCATTGTTGCCGACTCGCCAAGAACAAGATTTCCCGACCAAGCAGTCGCAAATTGAAACCTCGCCCGCCGAACCCGCGCCGTTCGCCGTTGATCGACTGGCACCAACAAGTCCGGTCCGCGCCGCGCTCGGGAACTTGGATCACGCGGATTGGCAAACGCGCGAGTTGGCCGCGCGCCGACTCGTCGAACTCCGCGCCGAGTGGATCGCGCTCGTTCCCGCGGGTTGGCAACCAGAGAGCGCCGAGGCCCGCTGGCGTTGGCAGTGGGTGCTCGAGCGAACGACCGCGCTAGCGGCGCTCGGCGAAACACTGGAGCGAGAGTCCTTGGAGGTCCTCACGCCGCGTCTGCGCCAGCTCTTCGGCGAGGTCGGTAACGTGCTGGCGGTGGAGCTCGAAGCCATCTCGGCCGAAGACGCGCGCCCACGAATTCGCCAGCGCGCGCTCGACGGCTTGGCGAACTTCATCGAGCGCGTCGATTTGCGCCCGGCGATCGTGCGAGGGGCGCAAGATCCCGCGCCGTGCGTGCGGCGCAGCGCGTTCGAAGTTGCGACACGGGTGGATCGGCTACTGGCGGCGCAACTCATCGCGGCTGCGCTCGTGCGCGATGAATCCTACGCACTCAAGTGCGAAGCCGTGCACGCCGCTCGCGTCCAAGACTTCCGGGAACTCTTCCCCATCGCCATCGACAACTGGCGCTCGATCGCCGCAGCGGAAGATCCGGGCGCCGCGACACTGTGCGAGGAGATCGCGCGCACCGCCGGGATGTTGCCGCGGCGCGAATACCGACCGATTTATCATTGGATGCTTGGGCACGGCAACTTCGGAATTCAGCGCGACGCGATCTGCGCGCTCGAAGTCCTCGACGAACTCGCCGACCATGAATTGCTTGCTGAATTCCTCGGTCGGGCGGAACTTCCGACCGAGCTCGCCAGCCGGGCGATGGCTGTGCTCGCCGCGTCGACGCACCCGCAGCTGGCGTTGTCGCTGGTGCCGCTCCTAGAGAGTTCTTCGCCCGCGATCCAGCGTTTCGCGGCGATCGGACTCGTCAGAGGGCAATGCGTCGACTACTACATCGATCTTGTCGCGGCGATGGCGCGGAGCCCCCAGAATCTCGGTGACTTCTCGATCGTGTGCCGCCAGGGCGCGGCGTTCGCGAGCTACGACGAAGCGCCTCGACGATAAAAAAACCCGGAACCCTTGCGGGCGTCCGGGTCTCTCCTCGTTTGAAATCCCCGGCCTCGGACGCGCCGTCATCTCCGCTCGTCTTGACGACGCTCGATCGACAGCTCGCCCTCGGCACTGAGCACCGGTGGGGAATCCTGCGCACTCCGTTTGGCGTCGCAAGACCGCGGTATTATAGCGATCTTGCCTCACGCAGCCGTTGGGCTCGGCAGTTCGTTCGCCAAAGTCGCGCATGGCATAGGGTCTCGAGTTTTTTCCCACGCTCCGCTTGCCGGTCGGTGAGGTTGAAGTTAGCGCACGTCGATGGTAAGTGCACGAACGCGTGCCTACCGCGGAGCCTCGGAGCCGGGTATTCTGCCCGGCCGCGAAAGGCAGTTCGGTAACGATGTCGAGAGTAGTCGTGAAGAAGATGCGTTGGACGATTCTGCGCCGGTCGTTGCGGCGGCGCGATCGCGCAGGACAAACATTCTTGGCGGCGGCACTCGTGGTCTGCGCGGTCGTACTGCAGGCGTCCGAAACGCGGGTCGCCTCCAACGCGCCGTCCTTCCGGCTTACGCCCGACCAATTCGACCTGGGTGTCGTCGGCCACAACGAGAAAAAGTCCGTCCGTTTCACCATTGAGAACCTGCTCGATCAGCCGCTCGTCCTAGCCGCGCCGAAGTCTTCCTGTGACTGCATGAAGGTCGTGTTTGCACTCCAGCCGCTGAGCCCGGGCGAGAAGCGGGAAGGCGAAGTGCAGGTCTCACTCGGCCGCGGCTTCGGAGCGTTTTCGAAGCATGTTGACTTCGCCTTACAGGCGGGCCAACAGCCCGTCACCTCGTTGACGATTGAAGCGCGATTTCACCCCGATATCGCCATCGCCAACGAAGAGAAACACTTGTCGATGTTCGGCGTCTTTGGCGGCACGGCACCCGACGCGCGGCGCAACGTGACGATTCGCCGATCACGACCGCAAGCTCGCGCGCCCACCGTCGAGAACGTGGAAGTCGTCGCGTCGGCGTTCGTCAAGCAAGGTTTGCGCGTCGCGGCCAAGACGACAACGGATGCAGCCGCTGGAACTGTCACGATCGGTCTCGAGCTCGACACCGAACAACCGGAAGGGAACTTCAGCGGCGAACTGCGATGCACAGTCAACGGGCTCGCGCTCGTGGTGCCGATTTCGGGCACGGTCTATCGCGGGCTGCGCGCATCGCCCGATCTCTTCAATTTCAATCGCATCGACGACCTCGTGAAAGCCGAGCAACGTGTTGAGTTGTTCGCGGTTGATGGACGCGCGTTTCGCATCCTTGACATCACCTACGCGCCGGGTCCCCAAAAGCAAGGTGTCCCCGCGCAGCTCGACGTCAGTCAAAGCGAACGAGCCGGCGGCGGTTACGTGCTGACCGCCAAGCTGAGAGCTCCGTACCCGAGCTCGGGTGGGATCAGCGGCGAGTTCACGATCAAAACGGACCACCCGGAGCGGCCTGAATACCGAATCAAAACTTTGGGATTCATACCCGAAACGACGAAGCGCCCTTAACTTCCGCACAGAGTCTTCGTTCAGAAACCTTCGTTCACAATCAGGCTCACCAAGGACAGGTTTGCCAAGAAACATGGAAATCACACATTGAAAATAATGCTCGGCGAAATCGCGGAGCAGGTCGGCGCGCGACTCGAAGGCGACGCGACCCTCGTCGTGAGTTCGGTAGCGCCGTTGTTGTTAGCCGAGGCCGGACAGTTGAGTTTCATCGCCGATGAATTGAAAAAGGCGCCGGAACCGGAGGCGATTCGCGCGAGTGCGCTCATCGTCGCGGAGAAATTCGCGGCGCCGGGATTCACTCCCCGCGTCGCTCTGCTGCGCGCGAAAAACCCGAAGCTCGCATTTGCTCGCGCGTTGGAGCTCTTTCATCCGGAGCCGCTGGCGCCATTTCAGGGCATCTCACCGGCCGCGACCATCCACTCGAGCGTGCGCGTCGGGGTAGACGCTCGCATCGGCGCGAATGTTTTTATCGCGGCGGACACGGTCATCGGCGACCGAGTGACTCTTTATCCGGGCGTCTGCGTCGGCCGCGGAACTCAAATTGCGGACGACGTCGTCATCTACCCGAACGCGACGCTTTACGCGCGTACCGTCGTCGGCTCACGCTGCATTATTCATGCGGGTGCAGTACTCGGCAGTGATGGTTTTGGCTACGCCGAGTCGCCGACGGGCGCACATAAAATTCGACACTGCGGCCGCGTTGTCATTGAAGACGATGTCGAGATTGGCGCGAACAGCACCATCGATCGCGGCATGCTCGACGACACCGTCATCGGCTGTGGGACGAAGATCGACAACCTCGTACAAGTGGGACACAACAGTCGCGTCGGCGCCCACAGTTTCTTGTGCGCGCAGGTCGGCCTGGCCGGATCGAGTACGATCGGGTCGCGGGTCATGCTCGGCGGACAAGTCGGACTTGCGGGCCACTTAGTCGTCGGCGATGGCGCGCGGATCGGAGCGCAGGCGGGAGTTCACCATTCGGTGCCGGCCGGCAGCACGATGTTGGGATCGCCCGCGCTCGATTCGCGACACGCTGCCCGGGTCTTCGCGAGCATGAGTCGGTTGCCCGAACTGCGCGTGCGGCTCGCGGAGCTCGAGCGCGAAATCGAGGCGCTCCGGGAGCGCCTCGACGAGAAACATGGCAAGTCCTAGCGCGCCGTCGCACCGTTGGGCTTAGTCCTTCCAGCCACCACTCCAGAGCCCGTCGGACTTGCCTTTCCACTTGCCACTCCAGTAATCATCGCGGTCTTTCTTGTCCTTCCCTTTGCCCGGCGGGTCTGGACATTTCGGATCACGCGGAGGTTTCGGCGGCTTCGGTGGCGGTGGACACTTCGGCTCCGGTGGACGCTTCGGCTTCGGCTCACACTTCGGCTCCGGTGGACACTTCGGCTTCGGCGGACACTTCGGCTCCGGTGGGCACTTCGGTTTCGGCGGACACTTCGGGTCCGGTGGACACTTCGGCGGCTTTGGCGGACAGTCCTTCGGGTCCTTCGGGTCCTTCGGGTCCTTCGGACAAGGTGGATCGTCCGGGTCGTCCGGGTCGTCCGGGTCGTCCGGGTCGTCCGGATCATCGGGTGGGCCATCTGGTGGCGGGTCGTTGGGTCCTGGGCCACTTCCAGATCCACTCGCAAGCAGCGAACGATCGGTTCGCTCGACCAACATCACAGGAAAGCTGCGCTTGGCGAAGGGTGTGAAGTCGTCGCTCCCGCGCTGATGAAAGTAGTTGATCGTCGACGGACGGCCCGTCGCTCCGACATCCAGCACAAAGCTCACGCCCGCCGCGTAGTCACCCCGCGTGTTCATTTCGACCATCGGTGCGATGGCCAAGACCGGAGAGACTTCCCACGACAAGTTCGCCCCGAGAATCATCGCGTCGGTCTCGCCGGCTTGGTAACCGATCGAGAGTTCGCTCTGCAGATTGTCGGTGCATTCGTGTCCCCAGAAAAACGACTGCCGCTGCGACATTTGCTCTTTGATGCGTTCCGTCGGCGTATCGATTCGCACGTTGTTCAGCGGAAACGTCGCCGTCACGCCGAAATGCTCGCGTTCGTCGAGCGTGATCCCCAAGACACCTCGCAGATCGAATAGTTCCTCGTGGCTTGCCGCATGGCGGAAGTCGCCGACGACCGCTCCGCCCGCTTGGATACGTTTGCCGAACGCGATGCCGCGCACGAATCCACCCGCGGTTCCATCGACCTCGTACGCGTCTTCCTCCTGCTTGGTGATGTCACCGCCGATCTGCAAGCCCGCCCCGAGGTCTGAACACAGCGGCAATCCCAGGTTGAGACCGAGCGAGCCGTACGCCGTTGCGATCGAGCCAGGTTCGTTGAGCGCGCCGGCCGTCAAATCGATGAACAGGTTATTCGGGCAACTACCCGTGCGCGGCTCATCGTCGATGAGCGGAATGGCGGGCTCGACGTCGACGCTCGCCTCCGGATCCGTCTTGGGTGGCTGATAGTCGAGCGGACGCCACGGCTCGGGGCCATTCACCGCGGGTGGTGCTTGCCGCGCTTCCGGAATCTCGGGCTCCGGCGGCGGGTCATCCGGTTGACCAGGCGGCGGATTCTCCGGCGGTTGAAAAAACGCGAGGTTTATTTTTTTCCGCGGGGCCACTGGTTCCGTGGCGGCATGCGCGATTCGCGTGCTGGGCGCATCCGGCACCGCCAGCGACACCTCCTGGTCGACTCGGGCGTCGCCACCTTCGGAGTGGCAGCCGCCGCTGGCCAACGCCACGCAGGCGAGCCAGCTCGTCAGGAATAGTCGAATTTGCCTCTGGCTCAATTGTTCCTCCAAGCACTCATTAGTGCGTTCCAATTGCCAACTCAATTCGCCAACGTTCGCGCTGTTTTTCCAAGGCATGCGCCAGGCACGCCGCAGCCGTTTGGAGACGAAGCGAGCGGCAGCTGCTGAGCTGGTGCATTGACGAATTCAAACGCAGGCGAAAGAAACTACAGTGAGGCGAAGTGTATCTCGCGGCGCAGAATAGCAAGTCTTCAGTCGTCGCGTCCTAACCAGAACCCGCGTCGGAATAGCAGTTGGAACTATCGCGCGATTTTATTTAGCGAGCTCGTAGTAGCTCGAAACCGTGCTTTCTTACCGCCAAGGACCATCCTTTGTGACTCGGATAAACGATTCACCGTCATGCCGAAAGAGGCCTTGTACTCCGCCGAGCCACAGCCGTCCGCTGTTGTCTTCCAGGATGGAAAACGCGAGTGAAGTTATGCCGTCCTGCTCATTCAATCTCGTGAAAGCGTTGCCGTCATATCGATACGTGCCAGAACGCTTGCCGGCGAACCACACGTTTCCGGATCGATCTTCGTGAATGCACCAGATCTCCTTGCCTTCAACGATTCCTTGCTCGGTGAAGTTTGTAAAGTCTCTTCCATCAAACCGACTTATTCCCCCGTGACCCGTCCCGAACCAGATGTTTCCCGACTTGTCTTCGAGAATACTGCCGACGGCGTTGTTCGGCAGGCCGTCGCGTTCTGACATGTTTCTCAAGGTCTTTCCGTCGTAGATGTACGCTCCTCCATTTGTGCCGAACCACACCTGCCCTTTGCGGTCCACCGTGATGCAATGCACGAACTTGCCGCTGGTCACGCCCCTGGTCGGATCGGGCTGGGCTTCTGGAAGTGCGAAGGGGGAAAACGTTTTTCCGTCGAATCGACAGACACCCTCGATGGTGCCAATCCACATCACGCCGCTCGCGTCAACAGCCATGCTCCATACATCGAAGCTGATCAAGCCGTGTTGTTCGCCGAAGCTCGTGAATGACTTCCCATCGATTCTGGTGATGCCACCCGTTGTTCCACACCATATGTTGCCGGCCTTGTCTTCGACGATCTGTTTGATCGTGACGCCCTGGCCCAGATCATCCCTGATGCCGTAGCTGGTCAGAGTACTTCCGTCGTTCCGGAACAGGTCGCATTCGCCGCCTATCCAAAGTGTTCCGCGTGAATCCTGAAAAACTGATCGCACCACTCCGCGTATTTCAGACGTTGGCGCCACGTCGATGACGAGAGCAGTTGGCCGCGATTGCACATCTGGCGTGTTCGGAGAATGGGTAGCGTCTTGAGTCGATTGTGTTTGGTTGAACGTTGGCGGGGAACGACTGATCGTGTCGGATTCTTGTGCGGATTCGGGCTGTGTGGCGCAGCCCACGGTCAAGAAAGTGACACTGGCGAATGAAAGAACGACTGACTTACGCATTTTGAATGCCCGTCCGTGAACCTGGTTGGCCATTTGAAAGCGTCCAATGCTGGTGCACTGGACTGAGTCCATTCGTGTCCCACGCTTTTACGGAACGTGAGACACCGGGCATCATCACGGACTGAGTCGCCGATTGAGCAGCACGCTGATCGTGTTGGAGTCGACGTTGGCCGTCAGCGCGTCGAGGTCGCCGTCGCCATCCACGTCACCGACTGTGACGGACCGAGGATTCGCGCCTACGCCGTACTGCGCCTGCGCCGCAAACGTGCCGTCGCCGTTTCCGAACAGCACGCTGATTGTGGTGGAGTCCGAGCCCGAGTTCGCCGCCAACGCGTCGAGGTCGCCGTCGCCATCCACGTCACCGACCGTGACGGAAAAGGGACCCGCGCCCACGCCGTACTGCGCCTGCGCCGCAAACGTGCCGTCGCCGTTTCCAAGCAGCACGCTCATCGTTTCGGAGTCGGGGTTCGCCGTCAGCGCATCGAGGTCGCCGTCGCCATCCACGTCACCGACCGTGACGGAAAAGGGAAACACGCCCACATCGAACTGCGGACCTGGATACAGAGGGCCGTCAAAGACTGGCCGGCAGCCCGGAAGCGGGCCGATGCAGTCGAGCGCGTCCAGCGTCGGATCGGCACCGCAGGCCGCGAACGGCGCTGGCGGCGGCGCGCCCGCGATGAACAAATACTCGAGCACGTAGACTGCGTCCGCGATGTCGACGCCGCCCGAGTCATTCGCGTCGAGCGCGTCCTTGCACTCGACGGGCCCGGACAAGAACAGATACGCGAGCGTGTAGATCCAATCGCTGGTCTGCACTTGCCCATCGCCGTTCGAGTCGCCGCGCACGAAGGTCCATTGCCCTTCGACCGCTGTCGTAAACAACAGCAAGCTGAACAACCCTATTGTTGTGCCGACAGAGTTACTCACTTTGGGGAAAAACACGCACGCCTCCTTTGCCAAAAAGAGCAGACTTGCTTTGGTAGCCCGGGCCGATTTGCAGAGTGTGATTATGAATTGTGATTGGATTAGACCGATTCGACGTGGCAATGCAAGGCACGGGTCGTCGTGGCGCCCTCCACGCCTACGCGCAGCTTCACACGATTGCCCACCCGACCCCATCTTCTTGTGTTGGTGAAAAACGCGTTCCGTCGCAAGCGTGTTCATCGCTTTTTGTTGAATCTGGCGCGCCCGGCAGGACTCGAACCTGCGACCGACGGATTAGAAATCCGTTGCTCTATCCAGCTGAGCTACGGGCGCCCACAAGCGCCAGAATCATCCGTTCGAGTTGCGAGAAACACAAGATCCACGAGTGTCCGATAACTCAGTCATTGACCGTGATCGTGGCGCTGGATGTCGCGCCGAGCAAGTCGCGCGATTCGCGTAAGCAATCGAGGAGGAAAGCCGCCGCCTCGTACAGGCCTTTCACGTAGCGCTGATCGCGTTCCGCTTGTCGCTGTTGGCGGGCGATGCCTTGGCCTTCTTCGGCATCTAAAGTCCGGTCATCTTGCAAACGCCGCCAGAGGTCGCTTTGCGCGAGTGTCGTGAGTAACAGATAGATTTTGCCGTGTTCGCGGACCGCAGTGCGCAACTCATGCACTTTTTCAACAAGCCGATCGGCTGGTCGTCCGCTTTCATTCGCCCGCACGATGCGGTTGAGCAACTTGAGCATGCGATCATAAGAGTCGCGCAGCTCGGAAATTTGGTCGATGCGTTGCTCCAGAAGATCGCGCGTCTTCGCGCGCCGCTCTTCGAGATTGAGCGCCGCACACGCCGCCTCGATGCGCGCTCGCAGATCGGGCCGTTCAAGACCGCCAAAATCTTCGAGCGCCTGGGCGAGCGACTTGACATCACATCCTGCGATCCTCGCACCGCCTTCGGTTGCGTTGATGACGCGCACCGGCGCTTCCGCGATATAGCGTTCGTACTCTCGTATGTAGCTCAAAAACACATCGTCCGTCGGCACGACGCCGCCATCGTTTGCCGGTACTTTGTGAAATTTCTGTCGCGCGTAGTAGTAATACTCGAGTTCGCGCATCTCGAGCGTGTAGTACCGATGCGTCGACGGAAACTCCTGCGTTTGAATCGCCGTCCCCGGCACATGGATGAGGCCGCCCGGATAGGACAAATCTTGACCAACCAAAATGATCGGGTCGGCCTCGAGAAAGCGCAAAAAATGAAACGCGGTGTGCGCGACCGTCGAACCCGGCGGGAACTCACCAAGGTCGCCGAATATTCCGTCAAAGACCGTGTTGAACACCAAGTCATTGCCATACAAGAGCGGTCCGCGATGCGCGGCCAGTGCTTCCGGCGACGCTTTCAGATCGCAGATCATCGGCGGAGCGGCGGCCGACGCGATGCCCTCGAAGTAGCGCTTGGAGACCCGGTGATAATCGATGAGCACAGTGAAATCCGGTTGGATTCCGCGTTCGACGAGGAGGCGCAGACTCGTGCTGACCGCGATCAGAGTCACGCGACCTTGCACCGCGCGCAGGAGTTCGAGGTTGTTGCGCAACGATGGCCCTGCCGCGATGAGGATCGCCGGTTGGCCACGCAACGCGCCCTTCAAGTACGAGTACCCGGGGCTCTCGAGATAGGTGCGGAGGTTTTGCGTTTGATTCCGCAGCGTCATGCGTGGCAAATACATCGCGGTGCGCAACTGCACGGCGCCTTCCGTGATGAACTCCTGCACGACGTCACGAAATTCGCGATAGCCTTCGGGGTCGAGCTGCAGCGCCGGCGGGTGCGCGATCAACGTCAGCGGCGCCGACATGAGCCGTTGCAGCTGGTCGATCAACGCATCGTGCAATTCGCGCGCGGAGTCGCCGATGGCGAGTAAGACGCCGGGCCGTTCGAAAAGCGCGCTCAGATCGACGTATCCGAGGAGCGTTCGAAACAGTCGCAGATCACGTTCGACATAGACGACGGCGTCGCGGGGTCCGAGTCGTCGCGTGAGCGCCAACGCCAGATACCCGAGGCCGCCGCCGAGCAACAGGAAATTGCGGACCTGGCGCAAGCCCGCCGCCGGGAGTGAACCGTCGAGCAGGCGCTCGGCCTCGGCGCGCGGCTCGTGACGAGAGTGGAGTGGGCGTTTGAGTTGGTCGACGCCGACCAACTCGATGTTGAGATCGCCGCTGCGGGCCCGCGAAAGCTGCTCGTCACCATAAGGCACGATGGGTTCGAGCCGTTTGAGCAAACGCGGCTGCGCGGTCAAAGCCGAGAGGTTTCGTTTTAAGAGTGCGAAGTCTTCTGGCATGGCTCCTTTTGCGAACTGCGCCGGAAGTCTATGCGGATTGGCGAGCGCGGCACAGCGATCTCTGCGTGTGACGGCGCGGAAAATCCGCTAGACTCTGGCGCGCGAAAGGACGGCGATGCGAACCGTTTTCTGGGTCTCGACGATGCTCTCTGCACTATGCTCCGTCGCTCGGTCTGACGACGGCAGCAGTTGGCGTTTCGAAGATGTCGGCGCGGCGACCGGCCTCGATTTTGTCCAACGATCCGGCACGGCCGAACAGCGCTATATCGTCGATGTCAAATCAACGGGCGTTGCGCTGCTCGACTTCGACGGCGATGGCTTGCTGGATGTTTTTCTGAGCGCCGGCTCTTCGATCGAGCGTCACTTGAAGCGGGAGCCGGGGTATGGCTGTCGCCTCTATCGAAATCTCGGCGAGCTGCGTTTCGAGGACGTGACGTCGGCGGCGCAAATCCCCAGCGACTTCGGCTGGGTCTGTGGCGCCGCGGCCGCCGACATCGACGGCGATGGCCGCGACGATTTGCTTGTCACGTGTATCGGTCCCGATCGCTTACTTCGCAACGTCGGCGGTCGCTTCGAGGAGATCACGGCGCGCGCCGGGCTCGGCGACAGCGGTTGGAACACGAGCGCCGCCTTCGCGGATCTCGACCTCGACGGCGATCTCGATCTCTACGTGTGCGGCTATGTGCAGTTCGATTTCGCAAACCCGCCGGAACACGGCAAGGGATTCTCGTGCCTGTGGAA
The DNA here is from genome assembly GCA_046154185.1 of Planctomycetota bacterium. Lineage (GTDB taxonomy): Bacteria > Planctomycetota > UBA8108 > UBA1146 > JAJFFE01 > JBJXGE01. The sequence continues at coordinate 140,744 of JBJXGE010000009.1, read as the reverse complement.
GGATCTCACGGTCGTCTGCGGTCCACGCGGTTTCAAAGCCGAGCCGGATCGCGTCTACCGCAACCGGGGCGACGGAACGTTCGACGACGTCAGCGCCGCCTGGGGATTCGACAGCGTACCGGCGCAGTTCGGGCTCGGCGTGATCATCGGCGACTTCGCGGGCGACAGCTTGCCGGATGTGTACGTGGCGAACGATTCGAGCCCAAGTTTTCTGTTCGTCCATCGCGGCGATCGCTTTGAAGAAATCGGATACGTCGCCGGCGTCAGCGTGAGTGAAGACGGTCAGGAACAAGCCGGCATGGGAGTAGACTCCGCGGACATCGACGGCGATCGTCGCATGGACCTCGTCAAAACAAACTTCGAGGGCGAACGCAACAACCTCTATTTCAATCACGCCAACGAGTCGTTTTTTGACGCCGCGGATCAGTCCGGCTTTGGGCCGCCGGGACAAGATTTCTTGGGTTGGGGTGTCGGAGTGCGGGACTTTAACAATGATGGCGTGCTCGACATTTTTGTCGCCAACGGCCACGTCTATCCACAAGCGGATGAAGTGCGCGGCGTCATGGGGTATCCGCAACGCAACCAGCTTTTTGTCGGTCAGGCAACGGTTTCAGGCCGGCAAAAACCAGCGAACGCGCGTTTCTTGGAACAAGGCGAGAAACTCGGATTCACCCAGAAACACGTGAGTCGCGCCGCCGCCTTCGGTGATCTCGACAATGACGGCGACATCGACATCATCGAAACGCATATCAATGGACGGCCGTCGCTCTACGAGAATCACGCGCCGGTCCATCACAAGAGCCTGACGCTCCAACTTTCGCAACCGGGACTCAATCCGCAGGCGCTTGGCGCGCGCGTCGAAGTGAGCATCGGCGACGTGAAACGCACCTATGAGGTGCGACGCAATGCGTCGTTTCAGGCGAGTAACGACGCGCGTTTGCACGTGGGACTCGGTGTGCAGCCGCCGGCCGGCGCCGTCGAAGTCGTTTGGCCGGATGGCGGGCGCGAGCGCTTCGCGACCGTCGAAGGTGGCGGACTCCAAATGCTTAGCCGTGGTGCAGGTGTCGTCCTCGCACCGCCAGCTGGAAAAACGCGCCTCGCCAAGGAAACGAAAGACTGAGAAGGAAATCAGTTCGATGAACGAATCGATCGACCGTCGGCGCACGGCGCGTGGACGCTGGGGCGTCATTTGCGCGACAGCGCTCTTGAGCGCCGTTACGAGCGCTGCATCCGCGCAGGAAGACTCGGCGGCTCCAGCCGCATCGGAATCGTGGGACGTGGAAGAGCTCCGCGATGCCGCCCAAATCTTGAGCTTCGAACTCACCGAGGGCACGTGGATGTCGCTCGACGTGTCCCCCGACGGGCGCGAGATCGTGTTCGACTTGCTCGGCGATCTCTTCACGTTGCCGATCGCTGGCGGCGACGCGCGCTGTTTGCGCTCGGGATCCGCCTACGAGTTGCAGCCGCGTTACTCCCCCGACGGCAAGTGGATCTCGTTCACGAGCGATCGCGGCGGCGGCGACAATATTTGGGTCATGGGCCGCGACGGCACGGACGCGCGCCAAGTCACGAAGGAAGACTTTCGCCTCCTCAACAACGCGGTCTGGACTCCGGATAGTCGCTACCTTGTCGCGCGCAAACATTTCACTTCTCGTCGGTCGCTCGGCGCCGGGGAAATGTGGATGTACCCTCTCGACGGCGGGCCGGGTCTTCAACTCACCAACAAGCGCAATGAACAGCAGGATTCGGGCGAGCCTTGGGTGGCGCCGGATGGCCGCTGGCTCTATTGGTCGGAAGACGTCAGCCCCGGCGGCCAGTACGAGTACAACCGCGATCCGAATAGCACGATCTATGCGATCCGCCGACTTGACCTCACACGCGGCGACGTCGAAACCGCGATCCAGCTTCCCGGCGGCTCCGTGCGACCCACCGTTTCTCCCGACGGCAAGACCTTGGCGTTCGTGCGCCGCATGCGTGGCGCAAGCGCTCTCGTCTTGCGCGACCTCGCGAGCGGCGCCGATCGCGTGTTAGTGACGGGCCTCAGCAAAGACGGTCAAGAAACGTGGTCGATTTTCGGTGTGTATCCGAACTTCGCTTGGTTGCCGGACGCGTCGGGTTTGGTTTATTGGTCGATGGGGAAACTCTGGCGTGTCGCCACCGCCACGGGTGCAGTCGTGCCGATTCCGTTTCGCGCGAACGCGCGGCACGTCGTTCATGACGCGCTCCGTTTTCCGCAGGCCATCGGCGGCGACACGATGGATGTAAAGGTCATTCGTTGGCCGAGCGTTTCGCCGGACGGTACGACGATTTGCTTTCAAGCACTCGGTGAAGTCTTCCTCCGCTCGCAATCCGGTGGCGAATTGCGCAACATCGCCAGCGGCGCCGCGCGCGAATTTTTTCCCGTCTTCGCGCCCGACAGTCGCCGGCTCGCCTTCGTCTCTTGGAATGACCCGACCGCCGGTCACGTCGAAATCCTCGACCGCGAGTCTGGTGTCGTCACTCGTCTGACGGATCGGCCCGGGCACTACGCGGAGCCGGCGTTTTCGCCCGACGGCGCGTGGGTGGTCTACCGGCGCGGCGGCGGCGATCGTTATCGCGGCCATTTGCACGCGCAAGACCCGGGTATTTACCGTGTCCCTAGCGACGGTTCCGCGCCGCCGCGACTGGTGTCGCGCTCGGGGAGTGAACCACGCTACACACGCACGGGTGAGCGCATTTATCTCGTCGACACCGAAGGCGAAAAGACCGTACTCGTGAGCGTCGACTTACTAGGTGGCGATCGCCGCGTTCACGTGCGGATGCAATACGACGGCGAACTCGTGCCGAGTCCGGACGAATCGACGCTCGCGTTCACGCAGCTCTTTCACGTCTACGTGTTGCCGTTTCCGAACACCGGCCGCGCGCTTGAAATTTCGCCCGAGTTGACTTCACTGCCCGTGCGCAAGCTCTCGGTCGATGGCGGCGAGTTTCTAAGTTGGAGCGCGGACAGTCGCGCGTTGCGATTTGGACTCGGCCCCAGCTTCTATGAGGTCGAAGTCGCCCAGGTGCTGGGCGCAGCGCAATCCGCGTATCAGGCGCCAGCCCCGAAGCCGCTCGGCTTCGCGGTCGAGCGTTCGCACACGAGCGACACGATCGCTCTCACCGGCGCGAGAATCATCTCGATGCGCGGCGACGAGATCATCGAAAACGGCACGGTCATCGTCACCGGCAATCGCATCACGGCGGTCGGGCCCGCCGCGACGATCGCCGTCCCGACCGGCGCGACCAGCATCGATGTGCAAGGCCGGACGCTGCTGCCCGGATTCGTCGACGTGCACGCGCATTCCGGCAGCTCGAGCTTTGGCTTGATCCCCGTCAATAAATGGGCGTTTCATTCGATGCTCGCGCACGGCGTGACGACGACGCACGATCCGTCGAACGACACCAAGGGCATCTTCGCCGAATCGGAGCTCCAGAAAACCGGCCGCATGGTCGGACCGCGCGTGTTTTCGACCGGCACGATTCTGTATGGCGCTGAAGGATCGTTCAAAGCCGTCATCAAGTCCGAAGCGGATGCGCTCCAGCACCTGCGCCGACTCAAAGCCTACGGCGCATTCAGCGTCAAAAGTTACAATCAGCCGCGCCGCGAGCAGCGCCAGCAAGTGTTGGCCGCTGCGCGCACGCTCGAGATGATGGTCGTGCCCGAAGGCGGCTCGATGTTGCATCACAATATGACGATGATCCTCGACGGACATACGACGATCGAGCACGCGCTCCCGGTCGCGCCGCTCTACGAAGATTGCTTGCGGCTGTTCAGCTCGAGTCGGACGTCTTACACGCCGACTTTGGTCGTCGGGTACGGCGGTGTCTTCGGCGAATACTACTGGTACCAGCACGATCCGGTTTGGCAGCGCGAACGGCTGCTCAGCTTCGTGCCGCGTTCCGTCGTCGATCCGCGCGCGCGTCGACCGACAATGATTCCTGATGATGAAGTCAATCACATCCGGCTCGCCGAAGGCGCGGCCGCGATCTTCCACCGCGGTGGCAACGTCGAAATCGGCGCGCACGGTCAAATGGCCGGCATCGACGCGCATTGGGAAATGTGGATGTTCCACCAAGGCGGACTGACGCCGCACGAAGTGCTACAGGTCGGCACGCTCAGCGGTGCGCGCGCGATTGGACTCGACCATGCGCTCGGTAGCGTCGAAGCGGGGAAACTCGCCGACTTGATCGTGTTGGAAGCGGATCCACTCGCCAACATTCGCAACACGGCGACCGTGAGTTTGGTGATGGTCGATGGCCGGCTCTACGATGCGGCGACGCTGGATGAACTGCATCCGCATCGGCGTCCGTTGCCGCCGCGACCGCCACTCGACACCGTGCCCTTCGAACCCTTTCACGCCTGTTCGTGCACCGGAAACTGAACTCAGCCGTAGGGAGAATCACGCATGGACGCCGCGAGCTACTGGCTCCTCAAAACCGAGCCGGAAACGTATTCGATCGATGACCTCGCGCGTCAGCGCCGCGGCGTCTGGGACGGCGTGCGCAATCGGCAAGCGCGGAATCTGCTGCGCGACCGCATGCGTGTGGGCGATGGCGTGCTCGTCTATCATTCGAGTTGTCGACCGCCCGGTGTTGCTGGACTCGCACGCGTCGCGAGCACGGCGCGACCCGACGCGTCGGCTTTCGATAGTAAGAGTCCTTACTTCGACGCCAAATCGGTCCGTGAAAAACCGACGTGGTTTAGCGTCGAGATCGAGTTCGTGGAGAAATTTCCGGCGCTCGTGACGCTCGATGCGCTCCGCGCGGACCGCCGCCTGCGCTCACTCATGTGCATAAAACCCGGCCAACGCCTGTCCGTCCAACCCGTCACGTCCGACGACTACGCCTGCATCGTCGAACTCGGCCGCACCCCCGCGAGCTGATCATTCAGCCTCGTCCCACCACGAAACGCGGTGCGTCCGCATTCAACTTGCGCCAGACGGCTCCGTGATTTTCCAGCCTCTGCCGCGCTCGTCGGATTGAATCGACTCGAGGTCGCGCGCGTTCGCCAGGGCGCCCTTTTGTTCGGTGATATTAGCGCCGCTTTGAATCAGCTCGCGGTTCTTGTCGATCCACTCTTGATACTGCGCCGGCACTTCATCTTGGGGCCAAATCGCGTGGATCGGACAAGCGGACACGCAGAGTTCGCAGTCGATGCAGGTATCCGGGTCGATCACCAACATCGCGGGGTCTTTCACTTCAAAGAAGCAATCGACGGGACAGACCGCGGCGCAGTCTGTATAGCGACAATTGATGCAACGCGCAGTGACGACGTGCGGCATGAAGACCTCGCTCTGAATTGCCCGGTTTTTCCGCGGTGCTTGCCGGTCCCGACGCATCAAAAAGATCGAAGCGCCGAGGAAATGAATCGGGGTGAGAGGATTTGAACCTCCGGCATCCAGCTCCCAAAGCTGGCGCTCTAGCCAGGCTGAGCTACACCCCGTTCGTACAATATTTCTAGTCGGCGCGCGCGGGCATGACAATCGCAAATCCAGAGCGGTCCGAAGATTCTCGCGCGTTCGATCGGCATCGACGGAGTGCGATGCGCACAGCGGGAACGACATTTTTTTGGGACAACCGAGCGAAAACAGCACACCCGAGAATAACAATCAAGAGGTCTACCGGATAACGGATGCGAACCAGCACAGGCAGCCCACATGAGCTCTCTTCGAAAGCCCAGCTACTCTCGAAGAGTCACGAGAACCCCTATCGGACAACTGCAGGCGACAACTCGGCAACCAGATCGCTGTCATTCGGCGAGCGAAAGCTCACTCACCGTTCTTCAGTTCCAGCAGCTTCAATGTCGCGACGAAGACAAACCGATTGTCCCGGTCTCTGAACAACCAGCCGTCCACGCCATCCTGAATCCAGCTCTGTACAGGAACGATTTCGTTGAGTCGCGCGTAGCGGTTGAGACATTCCGCCATGAAGCACTCCCCCGTCTCGAAAAGGCCCGTAGCTGGTTCGCGCGGAGTTTTTACCCAGTCTTTATAGCGTTTGCAAGCGCGCCGACCGGTCCGGATCCAAGATCTTGGGTCGCGAGCCGAGTCGCGCACCAACCGGCAGTGGTCGACGAGCTCTCAGTAGGCTGGTGAGCGGCGAATCGCCCACTAAGATACACGCGCTTGCGCGGCGATAGACGCAGCGCGAGCAGGATGGAGTCAGGAATCGCCACGACGGCCTTGCATACTCCCGCTTCCGCTCACCGCGATCCGCAGCGCAGCGACGAACTTCGCATTCGCCTCGCTACGGGTCGGCGGCGCGTCTTATTGCGTGCGTTTGAAGTTGGCGCGGCCCGCGGCGCGTTGTGGATCTTGGCCGCCTGCATCGCCTTTGCGACCGGAATTCGATGGCTGGGATTCGTCGGGCCGGAGCGCGGCGAAGACTACTCCGCCGCGCTCGCTACGATGGGTGGCGGCCGCGGCGCCGTGATCACGGGCGCACTGATCATCATCTTCATCATCTGCTTCGGATTCCGCGCGGTGAGCGACGCTCGGCGTCGTTGGCCTTCGATCTGGGATTTGACACTGGGACTGCCGCAGACCATCGTCACCCTTGCGGAAGTTCAAGCACGCAGCCACCCGTCGACGACTTTCGTCGCGGCGTTTCTCGATTCGACGTCAACGCCGCTGCCACCGTTTTCCCGCTTGGCGAAAGCGTTGCCATGGCGCCTGCACCGCGCGCTCGGAGCCAATTTCGTCGTCGTCGCAAGCTTCTTCGCGCTCGGGATCGCGCAGGCGATGTCCGCGTCGCCGCCGCATTCGATCGTCGTTCACGCGCCCGACGCCGCCGCGGCCGCCAGGGCTCGCGCGATCATCGAGGCGAGCTCTGCATTGACGCCGGACCATCGCCAAGCGCTGAACTCGGCACTGCAAGCGGCGGCCACATCGGACCGCGCGCTCGGTGCCGCGTTCCGCCATGGCGCTGAGTTTGCCGCCGACGAGTGGCTGAAAGAAGCGCGTGCGCGCCTGCGCGATCGCTTGGATGCGATGGAACAACTCTCGACGCTCGCCGGCACGCGACCGCTCGCCGAGTGGTTGCGAGGCGCGCGCGCGGTCCCTGCCCTCGTCGACCGCGAATTGTCGCCGGGCGAACGGGCGGCCCTCGAGCGAGCAGCGGCGGCACTCGCGGCGCGCTTTCCGGAGTTGGCGAACGCACTCGACGCCGCGGCCGCGCGCGGTCGACTCCCGGACGCCGCGTCCTTGCCGACCGTACCGCCGGTCGACGCCGAGCTCCGGGACGCAACATGGGTCGCCGAAATCGTGCGCGGCACGCGCGATTTGCCCGCGAGTTTCGCCGGGGCTGCCCCAACTTCGAGCGGCAGTGAGCCGCGACCGCGCGACGCGGGTCGCCCGAACGCGGCCCCGGAATCCGCAACGGAAGATCCATCGCACACGCGCGAGTCCCCGCTCGTCATCAACCCCGACCACCAGATCGCGGATCGCGAGCGAACGGCCAGTTCCCACACGCCGCTCCCAGGCGGGGACCCCCACTGGTTGGAGTTGTGCACGCGACCGGAAATCGAAGCGCGCTGGTACGGTGTGCTGGAACGCTATAGAAGTCGACAACACGAGTCGCGTCCGTAGTTGCGACGCCCATCGCGGCCACGGGGTCGCGCGCGCGCAAATTGGAGAGAACGAATGCCAGCGTTGAATGAATCGGCGAGCGTGCGGGATCGCGTCGCGGCGTTTGCGCGCGACGCCGAGGCGCTCATCGACGCCGTGCATCAAACCGTCGTTGGGCAAGACGCCGCGCTCGAAGAAATCTTGACCGTGCTGCTCGCTGGCGGGCACGGCCTCCTCGAAGGCGTGCCGGGTACGGGAAAAACGCTGCTCGTGCGTCAGCTTGCGGTCGCGTCGGGACTCGAGTTCGGCCGCGTGCAATTCACGCCGGATTTGTTGCCGGCGGATATTTTGGGCTGCGATACGTTGGTGACCAGTGGCATGGTCACGAGCGGCGCCAGTGCGGGCGCCGAGAGCGCGCACCGCGTGGAGTTCGTGCCCGGACCGATTTTCACGCAGTTTCTGCTCGCCGATGAAATCAATCGCGGCACACCGCGTACGCAGTCGGCGCTCCTCGAAGCGATGCAAGAAGGCGCGGTCACCACCGGCGGCGTGCGCCATCCGCTCGATCCGATCTTCACGCTTTTTGCGACGCGTAATCCCATCGAGATGGAAGGCACTTATCCGCTGCCGGAAGCGCAGCTCGATCGATTCTTGCTGGAAATTCATCTCGACCCGCCCGGCCACGACGATCTCATCGAGATCGCCGAGCGCACGACCGGCGCCGACAGCGCCCGAGCGCCGACCGTGATCGACCGCGCACGGCTCCTCGCTATGCGCGCTGACTGCCGGAACGTCATCGCCGCGCGCGCCGTTCTGGATTTCGCGGCGCGCCTCATCGAGGCGACGCAACCGGCCGGTCGCGAGGCGCCCGCGATCGTGCGCGAAGGCGTGCGGTACGGCGGCGGCGTGCGGGCGATGCAGAGTCTCGTGCTCGCCGGCAAGGTCGCGGCTTTGCGCGCCGGTCGTCTCCACTTGAGTCACGGCGACTTGTTGCGGTTTCTCGCGCCAGTTTTGCGCCATCGACTCTTGCTCAGCATGGACGGCGAATTGCGCGGCCTCACCGGCGCCGAGATTGCGGCGGAAGTCGCGCTCGCCATCAAGCCGTGAGTGTCGTTCCGCAGACGGAGCCAACTTGATGCGTACAACTCTGGAACCTCGCAGTCGATGGCTATTCATCGTTGTCAGCATCGTGTTCGCGCTAGCGCAACGCACACACGCGGACGACTCGCAGCTGCTCTACGATCGCTTGCTCGCACCACTGCGCCGCGCACCCACCGACGAGAACGCCGTCGCGCAACTTTCACGCTGGGCCGCCGATCATGGCGGGATCGCGCCGCTCGCCGAACATCTCGAGCGCGGTGCGACCGGCGTCGACGCGTACCTCGCGGGTCGGTTCTGGGAAGCGGCGGCGGCGCCCGCGCGCGCGTTTGTCGCGTTTGAACGTAGCCTCGCGGCGGGCGACGCGAGCTCGACAACCATCGCCGACGTCACGCGACTGCGGCTGACGCGCCTCTGCCTCACAAGCCGTTGGCGCGAGCGCGCCCGCGAAGTGTGGGCCGCGGGTCCACCGCTAACGCTCCCGCCGATCGACCGCTGGGAAATCGAAATACGCCTGCACGCGGGCGATCCCGCGCGCATTCGCGAACTCCTGGCGCAGGCGATCGCCGACGTCCCGTTGGAAACCGCCGCCGCATGGGCGATCGAGGAAGGACACTACCTCGAGGTGGCCGCGCTCCTCATCGAAAAAGGCCGCGACGCGGAGGCGTTTCGCGTTTATCTCGATGCGGCCGATGGCTGGCGCGCCGACGAGCTGTTGAGGAAATATGACCTCGTCGCGATCGACGCGGAACCCGACCCGCGCAGCCCATATCCCATCTCCAACGAGGAGCGCGCGCGGGTCTTTCGGTTGACCGGAGATGGAGTCTGGCTCTTTGGGTTGAGCGAGGAAGAACGAGTTCGCGTGTTGACTGCGCCATTCGTGAGCGCCGAGCAAGAAACGAGAAACAACCGAACGGACGGAGTTGGCGCTTCGTCGGTCGACAACACGACTGCGAACGCCTTAACACCGACATCCTCGAACTCAGCTGCGGTGACTGCGACCGAACCTCGCGACTCGCTCGCACTCGAAGTACTCGCAGACCCAGGCCCTTTCGTTTCGGATCGGCGCAGCGCTACGATCCAAAGCCTCTGTGCGCCGGGTGGACGTCCAAGTCTCGCCGTTTGTTTAGCCCTTCTTGCCGTTCGAGATCCAATCGCCGCACGCCGCGAATTTGCGCTCTGGCAACTGGAACCGAACGAATTCGATCGAACGGAGTATCTGCCGCGAGTTTGGCGCCAATCGCTGGGTTGGGAAACCACACTTGAGAACGAGTTCGACGTGCTCGAAGCTGCCGAACTGCTTGCAACTCCAAGCCTAAATGATTCCACAGTCATCACCGAAGCGCGCGCCCGCCTGATCCCGCGACTCTCGCAGGCAATCTTGGCCAGCGATCCGGGTAGCGGCCGCGAGGCCCAGCTCCTCTACCATCGAGGGCGACTCTCGGCAAATCACTCGGATATGTCGCGTGCCGTCCACATCGCGATACCTAGCCTCGACAGTTCCACACCGATCCGAGTCCGCGAGCCGTCGCGATGGGGAACTTGGATTCGAAAGCTATCCGACCGGATCATTATGAAAGTAGGTCCGGCAAACCTCAGTTTCAGTTCCCGTGAATCCGACCGTGACCGAATCGTCGGCGTGACTCGCGGCCGAGCCCTTCGTTTATCCTGGTGTTCTGGAGCTGCGACGGGATCTCAACTCGAATCCTGGCGTATGGACCCCGACCCCGATATCGAAGAAGTCGAGCGAATCCTCGGCATCGAATTAGAGCCAAACCGACTCATCGGCGCGAACGGCGCTGCCTGGTCCGCAGGTGCGCTCGCGCCTCTCACGGACGTTCTTCGTTGGAGCCCAAAGTCCGCGCTGGTCACTGGGCTCGGCGCAGCACTTCTGACCTGGCACGAAGATCATTGGCGCGAGGAATGGCGCTTGGAATCCCCGACACCGATGTCGTTGCTCACCATTGACCCGGAGCTGAAGGACCAGTTGGGCGTCGACTACGAACTGCTCACGCGCTGCAGACCCGGGCCGCCGCCGGATGCCGCGCCAATCCAAGACTTCATCAAGGGCGCGCGACTGCGAGCGGGAAATCCAAACCTCGACGTGACGGCTTGGATCGCCAGCCCGAGTGGTGCCGTGCTGCGCATGGCCGATGGCACGCGGGCCGTCTTCGAACTTGCGGCCCTCGCGAAGGCGCCGCGCCATCGCGAGTTCCCCGGTTATCGAGCGACGAACCTTCGGAGTGACATCGACTTCGAAGCCGCGGCTCCCGCATTTTGGGTTCGCGAAGCGCCCGCGCTCGAGCAACTGCTTCCCGAATCTGGAGCGATGCCACCGCGAGTCTTCGATGCCGAGTTTCGTCGAGTCTGGCAACGCAGCGCTCCAGAGACAACTCTGCAGCAGCGGGAATCGTGGCCGTTCGGACCCGAGCCGCCGGCGCGCCTTGCGCTGCCGGCTTTTCTCGAGACAGAGACGATCGTCACCGAGCTGCGGACCGACCAACGCGCCGCGGCGGTCACGACGGGTGGTCATGTGTTGTTTTGGCAACTCTCGACATCCGCGCCGCGTTGGATCGCCGACCTTCGCACTCCGTTGCCGGGGCCCGCTGGATTCCCATCCGCGCCGCCAAATCTGTGGGACGACGAAAACTCCCAACCATCGCGTGGCCCCCATCTCGCCGGAGTGACGAGCGCCGCCAACACACCGCGCCTTTGGTATTTCGCGGCGGAGGATGAACTTGTCGTGCTCACGGATCTCGTGCAACGCGTCGTCGCGGCGAGCTCCGATCAGCCGCGAATAGAGCTCGTGCCGACACCTCACGCGACGCGCTGGACGCGTTTCGCCGATGTCGCGCGCACCCGGAACGGCGCGCTTTGTCTCTTGCCCGCGACGACGAAGAGCGATGAGTTGTGGATCGGGGCAGATCGCATCGCGTTACCGCGCACGGGCGCCTTCGACCTCGAAATCGCCGGCGAACAACTCTACGTGTTTGGATTCGCTGACGGCGAGTATTGGCTCGCGGCGCAACGCCTGAGCGAAGAGACTCCGTTGGGAACCGATGCCTTCACGCTCCTGCCGCTGCCGGAGCTGCCAGTCGAGACGGATCGAGCGTTCGTGCGGCTTTGCGCGCTCGGCCGCTGGCACGACGAGTTACTCGTGCTGGGTCGCGATCTCCTCGCGCTCGATACACGAACCTCGCCGTCGAGTTGGCGCGTCATCATCTCGGCGCGCACGGCTTGGCCCGAACAGGATTTTGGGCGCTCGTTTTCTTACGTGCAGACTCCACCGACCGTCATCAACGACGAACTCCGACTCGCGCGGCCCTGGGGGGTTGTCGAAGGCTGGAGAGCGGACCCTTAGTGCAAGAATCCACCGAAATCGTCGAGGGGCTAGTTCGCCATCTGCGCTGGGCCGTGCGGGGCAGCGACGGTAACGGCGCGAGCGCGCCGAGCGCCTGGCGCGGGAGTTCCGGCGAGTTCGAACAATATCGCGACTTCCAACCCGGCGATGACGTGCGGCGCCTCGATCTAAAAATCTACGCGCGCCTGCGCCGTCGTGTCGTGCGCGTCACGCGGCAAGACACTGCGCTGCCACTGACGGTGCTGGTCGATCGCACCGCATCGATGCAAGGCATCGGCGATGGTCTTCGCGATGCCGCCGCCGCCCAACTGCTGTGGCTCTTTGCGGCGGTGGCCCGGCGGCGCGGTGATGCCTTCCGCGTCTTCGGCTACGCGGGCGGCACGGCGTGGCGCTGGCGCAACACGAGCAGTGCGTCGATCGACGCCATCACGCGCGAACTTCGCTCGCCGTCGCCGACCGAGCGCGTCAGCGATCTACAACGCTCCTTCGCAACCGTGCCCCCCCATCCGGCTGGGCGCGGCGCCATCATCGTGATCTCGGATGCCTTTGGTGTTGAGAATCCAGATGCGACGATCGCCCCACTCTTGCGACACGGGCCGCCGTTCCTGCTTGCGCTCCTCGAACCGACCGAATTGCGTCCAGAGTTATTGGTCAACCCGCGCTTAGGGCAAAGATCGCTGCGTCTTCATTCCCGCGAGCCGGAATCGCCGTGGCGCGGAACGCTCGACGCGACGACCTTGGATCGCTATCGCCAAGCGCTCGCCAGCTATCACGCGTCACTGGCTCGGCGCTTGCGCGCCGCCGGCGGCGATCTCATCTGTATCGAGACCGAGCTGCCGCTGCTTTCGATGGCGACGGCGATACTTCGCTCAGGAAGGCTGTTGCGTCGATGCCGGAGTTGACCGAGCTAGCGCTGAGTCGACTCGTGCTGCTGCGCCCCAACGCGCTTTGGCTGGCAATTCCGGCGTTCATCTATTGGTTGATCGCAGCGCGGCGTCCACTCGACATCGCGGTCGGCAGCACATTCATTTGGCGACGAGTCAGCGGCTCAACGGCGCGACCGCGAGTGTCGCAATTCCTGTTGCTGTTGTTCCTCGGCGTCGCCGTCGGCGCGCTGAGCCGACCGGTGTTGCTGCCCGGCTCGCCAGCGGATCCCGGCACGCACGGCGTCTTGCGCGTTGTTCGCCAACCGGGACCGCAGGGTCGATTGCGCGTCGAAGCGCTGTTGCCGCGAAGCGCGCTCGACCGCACGGCGACATTCACCTGCGGCGCCTGGTCCGAGACCGCGCCCGTAGAACATCGAGACGCGGGCGATGTCGACACGTGGGAGTTCGCCGCGCCGGATCTGCCGCCCGGCGCATCCCTTCACATGGAAGTTTGCACGAGCGCGCCCGCGACCCGCGTCGAATTTCGAGCGCAGGCCGTCATTCCACCGCGCTTCACGCCGCTGGCGGTTCGCGATGAATCGCGCTCACCGGCCGTCGAAGCCGCGCTCGTCGCGCTGTGCGCTGCCGGCTGGACCCGCATGGACGACAATGCGCCCGCGTGCATCGTTCGCCGCGCAACGGCAGGCAGCACCGCCGACGCGCAGCGAGCAGCCGACCAACCGCCTTTTCTGATTTTTTTGCCGGCGACCGATGCGCCGGAAACGGGTTTTCTGCCGCGTGCCCGCTCGACGATTGCCGGGCACGCGTTGGTCCGCGGTCTCGACCTCGAGCATTGGACGATTCTCACTCGCCAAGAAGCGGTCGTAGATGCACGACGATTCGACTCCGTCTGGATCGATTCGGAGGCTGGTCCCCTCTTGCGCGCTGGTCGCGATTCGCTCGCCTTCGACTTCGATCCGGACCGCGCCGACCTCATCGACACGGCGGCGTGGCCCGTCCTCTGGGGTCGTCTCGTCGAACGTGTGTTGCTGCGAATCGAACCGAACGCACCAGCACCGAGTGCGCGCTGGCGCGAACTCCCGCGGTTCTTGTTGTTGTGCGTGCTCGCCGTGCTCGGTTGGCGACTTGCCGCGCTGAGTTCGCACCTTCGTCGCAGCTTGTTGCTCAGCGCGCTCGGCGCGGCGCTCCTCGTTCCGCCGCTCCCGTTTGGTGAACCGCGAACCGTCGCAGCCACGATCGACTCCCGACACGCGCTCAGCGCTGCAGATCTCGACCTCCTGCCAAGTGGCGGCGTGTTGCGCGTCCCGAGTCATGCCGCTGTGCCGGCGAACGCGGAAGCTTTTCGCTCACACCTCCGCCAGCGGCAGATCTCGCTCGCGATCGAGTCACCTGGCGACGCGGTCGAACTCGTCCTCTCCGCGAGCCGCATCGAAGTCGGCGGCACTTTGACCGTGCGCGTGCATCCGCCGCGCGCGGGACGACTCGTGGTGACCGGCGCGGATGGCGCCCGCCGCGAAAAGTCGCTCGAAGCCGATGCGCCGTTCGCGATGCAACCGGAAGTCGCTGGCAACTGGCTGTGCGAGTTTCAGACGAGTGACGCGACGGCGGCGGCGCCAGCGACGTTCGTCGTCGAATCACGGCCACGGGCGCTGCTCCTCACCAACCCACTTGCGGCGACCGAAACACGAACGCGCGGGCGTTGGCTCGCGGCTGCGGGCTTCGAACTCCTCGACGCGCCGCGTGCGGTCGAACTGGCACCGATCTTGGTCGGCGAGCGGGCACCGCAGCTCGTTGTCTGGGACGACGCTGCTCCCGAGCGTTTCGCATTCGCCGAGTTCGACGCCTTACGCACTTGGATCGAGAACGGCGGCACTTTGCTCGTCGCGGCAGGCGCGACCTTTCACGCCGAGTCGGCTCAGAAAACCCAGCTCTCGGATTTACTCGCGCAGCCGCTCCCGCGGCAGCCGCCGGACGACAGCGACTACGGCGTCGTGCTCGTCGATTTCTCCGGGAGCATTCGCGGCGATGCGCTGGCAACGATGCTCGCAGCCGTCACGACGGCGCTCGAGTCGACTCCGCTCGCAAGTCGCTGGGGTGTGTGCGTGTTCGCGGACGAGCCGCGCTGGATCGCGCAACCCGGCGCGCCGGTCGATGCGCAACTCGTCGCGCGCGTCCTCAGCGAGCAGCCGGGCGGAGGCACGCATCTCGATCGCGCGTTGACAGCCGTACGCACGACATTGAGCGCACGCGTCGGGAAGCGTTCGATCTTGCTGGTGACGGATGGTCTCGTCGAACGCGCGGACTGGAGCCGAATCGGCGCCGAGCTCGCGCACTCGCAGGTCGAACTCGCCATCGTCGCGTTGGGAGCGACTGCGCAGCATTCAGCACTCCAGGAACTCGTGCAGGCGGCGGGCGGAACTTACGCGGCGGTCGGGGATGTGCGGACCGCGACGAGCGTCGTTCGCGGCGCGATCGAACATCCACCCAGTCCTTGGCGCGATATCGTTGGCCCGCTGCGGCCCGCGGTTCGCGATCCACTGTTGCGTGGCGTGCCGGCGGAGATTCCCGCGCCGCGGCGCGCGATCGTCACACCGCCGCTACCGCAGCGCGCGGGAGTGCGAACACTTTGGATGGACGGCGAAGGACTGCCGTCGTTCGTGGAGCGTTCGCTCGGACGGGGCAGCGCTCTGACTTGGCAAAGCAGTCTCGCCGCCGCCGACTGGCCGACGCGCGAAGCGGGCCAAGCACTCTCGAGCGCGCTCGCGCAAGTGCTCTTAGCGTCGGTGCGGGATGCGCCGACCGAACCGCGCCGCGTCGAACTGCGCCGTGACGCGACGGGTGGCGCTTGGATTTGGTTGGAACGACGCGATGGAGAGGCGCTCGTGCTTGCGGCGCAACTGCGCATCGATGGCGAAGGAACGCGTACGATTCCAGCAGCCGCGTGGGAGCGTGGCGGATATTTGTTGGCGCGACCAGCCGACGCGCGCCACGGTGTCACGATCGAAGTCGCGCCCACGAGTAGTACTTGGATCCCGGCGGATTCGACTTGGGACCCGCGGCCGCTAGCGGAATTTGCCGCATCGACTCATTTTTTCGCGCCGCGCCACGAGCACTTCTCGCTCGACTTCATTCTCGTGGTCCTTGGAGTTGGCCTCGCGTGCTGGCCGTCGCGCGCCAGAAGTGCGGAACACCAGCGCCGAACGACCGCGGTTGCGGCGGACGCCGGAAGCGCTACCATTGGCGGCCGACGGGAAAACTGAAAACGAGGGACGTGGCCGTGTGCGCCGTCCGGCGCGGCCGACAAGATCAGGACGAGCATGCCGAATCTCAAACCGGTGCCGCTACCGCGGTACTGTCGCCGCGAGGCCTACGACTTGTTTGCCGCGCAACTCCCAAACCTGCGCAGCAATGCAGCGCTCGTGCGCGCGGCGGTCGCCATCTCCATGCATCAACTCGACGACGCCAATCCGGACGCGGTGCTGGCACAACTCGAAGCGTATGCGGCGCGCATCAAAGAGCGGGCGCGCAGCGGATTGCGACGAGCCATCTTCGCGCACGGGCATCAGTATCTGTTCGACAATCAGAGATTTCGCGGCAACCAGCAGGATTACTACAACCCGACGAACAGCTATTTGTCGAAGGTGTTGGCGACGCGTCGTGGCTTGCCGGTCAGTTTGTGCTTGATCTATAAAGTCGTCTTCGAACTGCTCGAGATCGAAGTCACCGGCATCAATTCGCCGGGACATTTCTTGATTAGCGTCGAAATGGACGGCGAAGCGACGCTGGTCGATCCCTTCAGCGGCGGGCAAATCCTCACGCGCGAGGAAGCCTATAAGCGCATCCAAGAGTTGTCTGGCTTTACTCGTCGACCCGGTCAAGAAGTCTTGATCGGCGCGGCGCCGGAGGATTGGTTGATTCGCCTATTGAGTAACCTCGAGAACCTGTTCCAACGCAGCCAACAACGCCAACATGTCGCCGCCATGATGGAGTTGCGAGCGTTGCTGCCAGCGTAAGTGGGCTGTTCGGGGTCGCCGAGGCCAACGGCGCGGGGTCCCAACATCCTTTACGCCGCCGCTCGGCCAGGCTAGAATCCGGCCTCCTGGGCTGAACTGAAATGGCTGAACCGAAACTGCTGAACTAAATCGTGGGCTGAACCAAATGCAGCACGCGTGTTCGTCTGGCTGCGCGCCCCATCTGACGATGGGCGCTTGCGCGTTCGAATCGGATCGCCATTTGCGGACAAGTTAGGCTCGACCGACGATGTCTCTTCGCGCGCGAAGTGCGCGGGAACGTGACGGTGCTCGCTGCGATAGAACGGTGGTTTCTGTCGCGGAGCGGCTGTTGTTGAGGAGGAGAACTTCGATGCAATTGAAACGTCAAACGCTCGCGTGGTCGTTGGCAGCATGGTCGCTGATTGGGGCATGCTGGTTCGTGACGCCGGTCAACGCACAGTACATTTTGACGCTCGAAGACACGGTGGTGAATCCAGGCTCGGCATTCGCCATGCCGATCAACGGTGTTTGGGAACAGAACGTCGTCGGATTCAGTCTTTCCATCGGATTTTCGGTTCCACTGCCAATTCAAGCCTTGACCATTTCCATCGACGGCGGAATCGTCGGGGAGTTGAATCCGGAGTTTGTTCAATTCAATCCCTCGATCGATCAAGGCGCCGCAATTTTCGCGGTGCTGTTCGAAGTCGTGCCGCCATTTGAAGGCATTACATTGCCGGCGGTCGGTTTCCCGCTCTTGATCGCGGAACTCACTGGAATCATCTACGCCGGCACGCCCGAGTCGGACTACACGTTCGACTTCGTCGATGGGCTCGGAACTCCGCCGATCAACAACATCTTTGTCGTCGATTACCAAAGCGTGGCGGTCGACGTCGCGACGGGCGGCACGTTGATGGTGCGTGACCCGATCATTCCGATCATTCCGTATTTCGTGCGCGGCGACGTCACAATGGATGGCGTTGCGGATCTCGCCGACGTGATCTTTCACTTGAACTATACGTTTCAGGGCGGCGTGCTGCCCGCCTGTGACGATGCTGCGGATGCTAACGACGACGGTCACCCCGACATCAGCGATGCGATCTTCATGTTGTACTTCTTGTTCCTTGACGGCCAACAACCCTGGCCGCCGTTCCCGAATCCCGGCTCCGACTTTACGCCGGATGGGCTGGGCTGCGCCGATCCGCTCTACGGCGTTCCGATGTAGCGTCGCGTGGGTCGCGTGTCTCGGGGCTAGATGTTGATTCGTGAACTTCGCCGTGGTCGTCGCAGCTGCTACGAACACGGCGAAACGCGTTTGTTGATCACGTCGAAAAAATAGCGAGTGGCAAGAACCTCGATCGACCGGAATCGCCGCCTCTTATCCGGATCGAGCCCGGTCCCGGCAACTCGCTGGGTGGTCCTCGCATCCGTGCTGGCGACCGTGATCCTCTATCTGGCGCCGTTCGGACACGTCATTGGATATCCACTGCTTCTGCTTTCGACCGTCGCGCACGAACTCGGTCACCTGTTGACGGCGATCGCGCTCGGCTGTGAGCCGCTCAGTCTCGAACTGCGGAGCGATGGAAGCGGCGTCGCGGCTTATCGAGGCAACGTCGGGCCCATCGCCACGAGTCTCATCGCCGCCGGCGGACTGGTCGGCCCGGCTTTCGTCGCCGCACTCTGTTTCATTTGCGGCGGGCCGCCGTCCCGCGCGCGTAAGCTGCTGGCGAGCTTCGCGGTGGTACTCCTCTATGTTGTTTGCTTCGTCGGGTCGAGTGCCTTCGGTTATTTCTTCCTCCCCACCGTCGCCCTGGCATTTGTCATCAGCGCTTGCGCCGCTGGCTGGTTCTGTCAGTTCGTTGTTTATCTGAGCGGGACGCAACTCGCGCTCAGCGTCTTCTCGCGGAGCGACTATCTGTTCACTCGCACGGTCGCTGGCAACGTCGGCCAGCCTTCCGATGTAGAAGTGATCGCGCAGAATCTCCTCTTGCCGTTCTGGTTTTGGGGAGTCGCATGCGGTGCGATTTCGCTCGCCATTCTCGCGCTCGGCGTGAGTCAACTCTTGCACTCGACGCCGCCGAAGAAGTCAGGCTGATTAGCACTATAGTCCGCGCAACTCCGCCACGAGATTCGTGCAATTACGAATTGCTACGACGAAAGAGATCGAGAAACCGATCTTCATATTCACGAAATGCGCCCAACCGATCGAGTTCAGTCTTCAGATCGCCGGCCTTGGCGCGATCGTGCGACGCTTGTTGGAATAAATCCTCGATACGCAGTCGGTCGTTGTACTTGAGCAGCAATCCGTCGGCGGTGCGTTGCGCGAGCTCAACCGGCGGCTGCTCTTCTTCCTCGGTCGATTCCCGCTCGTCGCCGACAGCGGCCTCGTCGCCGGAGGCCCGCTCATCGCCGGCAGCCTGCGAACTGACATTCATGCGATCGATTAACTCGACGAGCCGCTTCTCCAACGCGCTCGCTTGCGTCTTGAGTTGCGAATAGTCGAGTCGCAGCCGTGCCATATGCGAAAACACCCGCAGCACCCGCATCGACGCTTTCGGATTCGGCACGCTCACCGCGAAGAACGGTATCTCGCCGAGTAGGCAAATACCCTCGATATCGAGCTCGGCCGCCGCCGCCAGCATCACGCCGTTGAGGCCGCTGATTTGCCCCTCCCGCAAGATCTCGACGCGTTGCAGCGTCAACTCACTGAGGAGCGCCGCCTCATTGGCGACACCGAATACCCGCGGCAACGCGGTCGGATGAATCTGCGTCGCCATGGCGGCAAAGGTGTAGACCCGCGAGACGCCGTAGCGCCGCGCCACTTGCAGGATCTGCTTACAAAACTCATACCCGCGCTGACTCGGTTGCGCTTCACCGACGAAAACCAGTAGATCGTGTCCGCCCGGATGCGTGTTCTTGTAACCGTAGAGTGCGCAACTCGGCAACCAACCCACGCGGGCGACGCCTTCCTGGATATCAACCTTCTCGATATCGAAATACTCGCTGGCTGGCAAACTCATCAGCCGTCGCATACCGGTCTGCTCAATCAAGAACCCGCCGGCGGTCAACGCGACACTGCCCATGCCCGGCCAGATCGCAATCAGCCACGGAGATTTGAGTTCGTCGCGCATTGCCAGCCAAGTCCTTTCGGCGCGGGTAGCGGCGCCGTATGCCGCGAGATTCTACCAGCGTCGCTGGCGGTCGAGATGTGCAATTTGTCGGGCGCGTTCGAAGGCGCAACGCAACCGCCGCGGAATAATCTCCGGAATACCGACACTTTCGCGATATCCTGCCGGGCACCAGATTTCGAGTGCAACCAAAGCCGCGGCGCGACCGCGGCGGTCGAGTGAGATCGACATGAAAATCGGCATCGTTTCCGACACGCACGACACGCTGCAGCCAGCGGTCTTGCGTCTGTTTCAAGGCGTGTCACAGATTCTCCACCTCGGGGATGTCTGTCGGCCGACGTTGCTCGACGAGTTACGCCAAGTGGCGCCGGTCGCGGCGGTCCGCGGCAATTGCGATCTCGGGGCGTGGGCGAACGCGTTGCCGGTTCGCGACACCTGGCAGTTTGGGCACTTGTTCGTGCATGGCCTTCACGATCTCGCCGCTTTGGATCTCAGGCCGTCGGCGCAAGGAATTCGCTTGGTGTTAGCGGGACACACGCATCGACCCACACATGTGCAAAGTGATGGAGCGACGATCCTCAACCCGGGTAGCGCCAGCACACCGCGCTTCGGACATCCGCCAACGGTCCTGCTACTCACAGTGACCGAAGGTGATTTCACATTCGATTGGTATCGCCTCGACAATGATCGATGCTACGAAGTTCTCCCGACGCGAGCGTGAGTCGCGCCGGCCACAGAGAGAGCCGCTATGACCGAGGCAACGGAAGAATTAACCGACGCGCTCACGGCGACGGCAACACGCCTCGGATTTTTGCGACTCGGCGTTGCGCGCGCGGGACCGTCGCGCCATCGCGCCGCGTATCTCGATTGGCTAGCGAAAGGACAGCACGGCACGATGGACTATATGGCCCGCCACGTCGCGCGACGGGTCGATCCACGCGAGACGCTGCCGGGAGCGATGAGCGTGATCGTCGTGAGTCTGCCGTATCAGGATCAGGTTTCGTTTCCGCCGGCTGGTGCGACCGGGCGCGGCAAGATCGCTCGCTACGCGCGCGGACGCGACTACCACAAGGTTCTGCGCGCACGACTCGAGAAACTCGCCGACTTCGTGCGTGACGGCGAGCGCTGGCGTTGTTGGTGGACCGTCGACACGGGGCCGCTCCTCGAACGCGATTGGGCGGAAGAGAGCGGCGTTGGCTGGATCGGCAAGAACTGTCTCGTCCTCGACGCCGAGACGGGATCCTATTTCTTTCTCGGCGCCCTCGTCACGGACCGACGCTACCGCGCCCACACGCCGGCGGTCGATCACTGCGGGACGTGTCGCGCGTGCCTCGATGCGTGTCCCACACAAGCCTTCGTCGCGCCGCGGCGACTCGACGCGCGCCGTTGCATCTCCTACTTGACGATCGAACATCGCGGACCCGTCGACTCGGCGACCGATCCCGGTCGCAGCGGCTGGGTCTTCGGCTGCGACATCTGCCAAGAGGTTTGCCCGTTCAACCAGCGTCGAAACCGCGTGCGACCGCCGATCTGCGACGAACTCACGCCGCGCGCGCTGCCGGATGACTTGGCAACTCTTAGCAGCATGGATCGCGCGGGCTTTCTGGAAGCCTTTCGCGGCACGGCGATCATGCGCGCAACCGACGCCGGACTCGCACGCAACGCCGAGTTGGTGGCGAAGAATCAGCGCGCGGATGGCGGCGGCGCATGACGAGTGGCGGCTTCCACGTGGAAGGCGAGACTCACGCTCGCTCGCTCGGCGCGTTGGCGTTCCTCGCTTATGCGCCGATGACAGCGATTGGCGGCGGCGTCATGTATTGGCGAGCTCCGAGTACGCAGGAGTTTGTTGCTCGCTTGTTCGGCAGCTCCATTCTGCTCGACATGGTGCTTGGTCTCGCGACTGGCGCTCTCGTCGTGGGTTGTTTTCAGCTCGCCAAGAGTCGCTCACGCGAACTCAAGCGCCTCGAGCGGACCTTCGTGAGTCTCCTCGGCTCGCTGAATCGGCAGTCCATCATGTTGCTCGCGGCCACTTCGGCGGTCGGCGAGGAGGTCTTGTTCCGCGGCGCACTGCAACCTGTGCTCGGATTGGGCTGGACCGCGCTCCTCTTCGGGCTGCTGCATTTTCCGTTTCGCCGCGAGTTGTGGTGCTGGCCCGTGTTCGCCGGTCTCGCCGGCCTCCTCTTGGGCTGGCTCTACGATCGCGAAGGATCGCTCTTGGCGCCGATCGCCGCGCATTTCGCGATCAATGCGATCAGTCTCGAGTTGATTTCGCGGCGCGCCGGCCGGGTTCGCGGTGTTCGCGTCGCATCCAACGGCTCTACACGATCTTGACGAATTCGGCCGCGTATGGCACTCTACCACCCTTCTGAGCGGGGGTTACCGATCTAGCCCAACGTGACCAGCGGATGTGTCGCGCTTCCGGGGCAGGCTGTCGACGATTCCTCGTCGAGCGTTCCCAGCTTGACGTTACCTCCGACCAAGCCGTTGCTGCTGAGCCGCCGCGTTGGCGAGGCAGTTTTGTTTGTTGCGTCAATCCTGATGTCGCGTCCATCATCACGGCGGTCCTACAAACGCAGTGCCTTTTCTCGCTACGCCTGCACGAGCGTTTGTGTGTAAAGAAAGAGATAAAAAACTTGAAGTCACCCAAAGAAAAAGAAAAAGAAGGAGTCAATTTGACCGTCAAGCGTATTGACCCGGATCGTGCGCATGAACTCCTCGATTCCTCGCAGGGGTTCGTGTACGTCGACGTGCGCACGGAATCCGAATTCCAAGAGTGTCATATCCCGGACTCGAAGAATGTGCCCTACATGGTGCGCGGACCCGGCGGCATCGGGTTGCAATTGAACCGCGATTTCGTGCAGACCATGAGCAACCAATTCGACCTCGGTGACAAACTGATTCTCGGTTGCGCGAAGGGCGGTCGTTCAACACGCGCGTCGGAGCAGCTTGCGGAAGCCGGCTTCCGCAACATTTACGACATGCGCGGTGGCATCATCGGCGAGACCGATCCATTCGGTAATGTCACATTTGCTGGCTGGGGTTCGCGCGGCTTGCCGACTGTTTCACAACCCGGCAACTTGCCGCCGGCCGTCGTCGCCGGTACCCGCAGCTTTGGCGGTCGAAGATAAATCGATCGCTGGATCGATCGCTCTCGATGCGGCGCGTTGACTCGCTGCGGTGGATCGGCGCTTTTCGTGGGACTTACTCGGTCGTGGCGTCTTTCAAGCGCCGAAACAATCTGCGAGTCACCGCGCGCGCGACGGCGCGCGGTACGCAGCGCTCCAAGTAGTAAAGCGCGCGATTCGCGCGGCCGGTGATCGTGAAGACGCGGCCGCGGTCGACGGCGCGCAGAATCTCACGCGCTACATCTTCCGGAGTCTGATAGACCTTCACGGGCATCGTCGTTACGTCCAAACCAGCCGCCGCAAAGAATCTCGTACGCGTGGAACCCGGACACACAACGTGGACACCCACGCCCGTGCCACGCAACTCGCCCGCTAAGCCTTCCGACCAGTTGATCAAGAATGACTTCGCGCCCGCGTACACCGACATATAAGGGCAACCTTGTAAACCCGCGTTCGAGGCGATATTCACGATAGCGCCGGAACCCTGCGCGAGCAACCGCGGGAGTAACGCGCGCGTTAGCTCCACCACCGCCTGCAAGTTGATTTCCAAGAGTTCCGCGATGCGGGGCGGATCCGCCTTCGAGAATTCGCCGAAGAGGCCGACGCCGGCGTTATTCACGAGCACGTCGACCCGCTGGTCGACCAGCATCGTGGCGAGCGCTTGCCGATCGTTGGCGAGCGCGAGATCGCAGGCCACCGCCTCGGCGCCAACAATGTCCGCGCTGATCGCCTCGAGCCGAGCACGTGATCGCGCGACGAGCAATAACCGCCGCGCCTTCCCGCCCAGACGGCGCGCGAGCGCTTCGCCGATGCCGCTCGATGCGCCAGTGATCGCAACCGTCTTGTCGGCCCAGTCGAACATTTCGACCCTTCTCGCGTTGGAAGCTCCGCCCCTCGATCCAAGAGGAGAGCATGCAGAGCGGCGGGCAACCCTTATAATGCGCCCTGCCGGTGGTTCCCAGGCGAGTGCCAAGGTCCGCGCGACTCGGCATTCGGAAAGCTACGTGATTCTGCGAGTCAGGTGCCTCTGAAAGTAAGGTAGATGGAAACACAACTCAGCGCAGCACAGTCGATCAGCGTGCAGACTTTCAACTGGCTCGACTGGAGTCTCGTCACGCTCCTCCTCACCGGATTAGTCACAGGCGCCATGCTCGGCATGATCCGACAAATCGTCTTACTCGTGTCGCTCGTGATCGGAATTGCTCTGGCGAGTTGCTTCACGGTCTCGCTCGCCGCCACGCCGCTCTTCGAACGCGTCCATGCGCAACTCGGCTTGGGCGGCGCGCAAGGCATCGCCTATGCGACGATTCTCGGCGGTACGCTCCTCGTCGGGATCATTGGCATTCTGATCCTGCGCCGCTTTCTCGTTTTGCCGCTCCGGTTCGCGGATCGCGCCGTCGGCGGCGTTTTCGCGCTCGGTCTCGGCGCCGCGCTTTTCGGTCTCTTCTCGATCGGCGTCCTCCAATTTCCCGAGTCTTGGCTGCACGCACCGATCCGCGAGTCGACGGTCGGATCGCAAATCGCCGGCGGTGCGCGCATCGTCACGCGCATGTTCCCCGATGAGTTCCGTGCACGCATGGAGGAAAGTCTCGCGCGGCGCATGCCAGAAGTGCTAGCCGGCGCCAAGGCCGACCAGCCGACGCCGAAGCCGCCCGAACCGCGCAAATAGCCGCGGAGCATGAGAGAATCTGCCGATCCCTGTCAGCAGCGAGTCACGACTGCGCCCTACCCGCGAGTGACACGACAAGACGGCCGCGGGGCGCGTCTTGAAAGGACAAAACATGTTCTGGGCCGCAATGCTCTCGCGACGAACAACGCGTCGCCTCATCTGGATCGTCGTCGGCGTCTCGTTCGCCCCGCATTTCTCCCAGAGGCTCGCCGCGCAGCAGCCCACTGTCAGCAGCCAACCGTCGGTTTCCGCCGCGCTGACATCGACGACCGCGCCGGGCAGCGTCGTTTCGCCAACGGGTCAACCGCTCGACGATGTCCTGCTCGCGCCGAGCCCGGCCACCGCGTCGCGTTTACAGATGCTCGTCACGGGCCGCGAACTCGCGGCGCTCGATGCGCGCTCGACCGGTCGCTTTGCTGACATCGAGCGCGGCTACCGTGAGCCGCACGTGATCGGCAGCACCGCGCGTCTTCCGCTCACCGTTTTTGCGTACCACTACGAACTCGCGCCGTATCTCGTCGATCGTGGCGATGGCTTTCGTAGCCGCACGGGGATTCGTCCATCGTTTCTGAGCTTGGAAGATAACCGCGGGATCCTGCGCCGCCAGCCGTGGTTCGACGTCGAAGCCGCAGTCGCGGGTAGCCTCGCGGCGGTCGGGCGGTACGCAAAGGCCGAGTCGTTCGCGATGCGGTGCTTCGTCGGACACACGCGCTTTCGCGGCCTGGAAAATCGATGGTCGCAAGAGAGCGTCAGCCGCCTCCTCGCGATCTACGCGCGCTGGCCAAGCCCGACGCGGCGCGCGGACTACCAGCGTTTTCAAAAAGTCACCGGGGTTTCAAAGGTCACTGACACCAAGTAGCCGAGTGCGGGCGCGGGTCAGTTCGGATTCAAAATCTGCAGCGCGCCGCGTCTTGCTCGTTCCAAGACCCGCGGCTCGCGCTCGTTCGACGCGTGACGTTCGAGTGCTTCACCGGCTGCGCGGGTCCCAATCGCCACCAGAGCATCGACCAAATCGAGGCGAAGCTGTCGCACGGTTTCGCGCGACAACTGGGCAGCCAACGGCTCGACGATCGCGGGCAATTGCAGTCCGGACAGCGCCCGAATAGCGGCCTGCCGTACCGAGTCATCGGGATCGCCGGCGACTCGTCCGAGTAACTTTTCGACCGCGGCGAGGATTCGCAACTGCCCGAGCGCGTCGCACGCTGCGATGCGGACCAAGGGCGAGTCGTCGTTGAGCCCGAGCAGCAGATCATCGGCAAGCGTCGCGCCTTGCGGGTGGCCGCCGATCGCCGCCAACACACCGGCTCGAACGGGCACGGTCATCCGCGCACGGCGCCGCGCCCAGCGCGTCAGAATCTCCAACGACGTCGCGTTCTTCACCGCCGCGAGGGCCGCGAGCGTGTGCCGCTCTTCGCGCGTGCGCGCGAGGTGTTGTCCTTCGGGTTGCTGAATCACCCACTCGAGATGTTGATCGATCACCAACGCGGCGTCCGCGCACCGTGTGTTCCCAATGCCTTCAACCAAGAGTCGCCGATTGTCTAAATCCTTTTCACGCGCCAAGAACCCGCGCAGCACGGAAACATCCGCGGCGCCGAGGCCGCGCAAGATCTCGAGGATTTCCATACCGGCGGTGTTTCGTTGTTGCGCACCGACGTCGGTGCCGGCCGCGTCTGGCCGTCGCTGCGCGAGCAACGATTCGAGTCGCTGCTCGTAACCGCGATCGCTCATCGGCGTGGGCGTCGCACCGCCAAGCCCAGTTCCTTTGTCGCTCGAAGAATGGACAAGGAGAAACGCCGCGCCCAACAAGAGCGCGAACACGAATGCTGGGATAACGCCACCGCGCGCCGCGGTCGCGGCGCGTCCGGAGGGCGTGTCAGCAATGGTCTCGAACGACATGCACACCTTTCAATTCCAGCTTACGGGTCGGACGAAGCGCGCATTCTAGCGCGATCCTCGAGCCGAGCGACGAACTCCTCGCGGCCCCACGTCGGTGCCGAGCGGCCGCGGGATTCGGCTCCTCAGCTTTAATCGCGCAGTGTATACCGGCGCAGTGAACGAGCTGGCGGCGCGGCGTTCCAGCATTTCTCTCACCGACACGCAGGGCCCGATGCTTTTTGTCGATTGGAAAAACCCGCTGTTGCCGACGGTGGCGACGTGGCTCGTCGACGGCGCGGTCCGTGAAACCGTCATCGACTTGAGTCGGACGCTCGTGGTGTTGCCGGGTGCTCGGTCCGGACGTCGGCTGCTCGAGTTGTTGATCGGCGCGAGCGAAGCTCGCGGCTTGGGTCTCGTGCCGCCTCGTCTCCTCACACCGCAAGGACTGCTGCCGGCGCTGCTCGAGCGCGCGGTCGTTCCGAGCGCGCTCGCCCTAGCGAGTCCGCGCGCTGCCATCCACGCGTGGCAGCGCGCAATGCTGCTTGCGCCGCCCGAGTCCGATTCGTCCGATGCGCACTCATTCGATTCCGCGTCGCCCGACCTCGGCGCGACGACTCTCCTGCAACTCGAGAGAGCGCGCCGTATCCAAAGAACGCAGAACGAGATTACGGCGCAGGGTTTCGACTTCGCAACCATCGCAGCCAAAACGGGTCGCCAACACTGGCACTGGCTCACCAAAGTGGAAGGCAGCTACCACGAGATTCTCGCCAGTGCGGGACTCATCGATCCCGCGCGGGCGCTCCACGCGCTCGCGAGCAGTTCCGGCGTGGTGGTTGGCGCACTCGTCCTCGTTGGCATCGTTGACCTCGCCCCCGAACTCAAGCGGTTACTCGCCACACTCAACCTGACGCCCGAGATTTTCGTGCACGCGCCAGTCGCGCTACAAGACGACTTTGATTCGTGGGGTTGCCTCGTCGTCGAACGGTGGACTGACCGTTCACTCGAGTTCGCCGAGGAGTGCCTTCATTTCTCGCAAGATCCGCGTGAGCAAGCGGGGCAAGCGCTCGAGTTGATGGCGAAGCTCGCGCCCGACTCTACCATCGACGACGTCACCATCGGTTTTGCCGACCCGGATGTCATTCCGGATTTGCGCGAAGCGCTCGCGAGCGCCAACGTTCCCCACCATGCCGCGCCCGGTTCCGCCGTCAGCGAAACCGCGCCATGGTTGTTGGTCGCGCGGCTCGCGGATTTCCTCGAGCACCGCACGTTCGCGAGTTTCGGGGCGCTGGCTCGCCACCCCTACTTCGAGGCGTGGCTGCTGGCAGGTTCGGGAGCGAACGGCAGCGCCGCGGCCAAGATCTTTGCGCGACTCGCGGAGTACCACGAAAGATTCCTGCCACGCACTGCGCGCTTCGAGGCGCGCGACGATACCGACGATTGGCGCGACTTGGCGAGAATTCAGTCGCAGCTCGAATCACTGTGCACGCCGCTTCTCGATGCGACGACTCCGCAGCCGCCGCAGACCATCGCCCGCAACTTGGCCGACGTGCTCGCGCCCGTTTACGCCGCCGTGAGCGCGGACGAATTGCTCTCGAACATCGACGCGCGATCCCGCCAAGGTTGGGATTCGCTCTTGGCGGCGCTCGAGGACAACGCCGCACTGCCCTCGACCCTCACCACGCCCCTGACGAGCGTCGAGTTGTTGCGCTGGCTGTTGCGCGACGCGGAGCACGAGTCGATCGCTGAAGAAGCTGGAGCGCCTGCCGTCGAAATCGTCGGGTGGCTCGAGTTGCCGCTCGACGATGCACCGCACTTGTTGATCACTGGCATGAGCGATCAAGCCGTCCCCGGCCCGCTGCGGGTCGACCCGCATTTGCCAGAATCGGTGCGCCGCCAACTCGGCTTACCACATCACGCGCACCGCCACGTGCGCGATGCGTATTACCTGCACGTGCTCAAGCACTCGCGCCGATCTTGTCACTACTTCGTCTCGCGCACCGATAGTCGGCAAGATCCCCTGGCGCCGAGTCGCTTGGTGCTCGGCCATGCGGCTCCCGTTGTGGCGCGTCGACTCCAGTTGTTTCACCCATCGGAATCCCCGCCCGTCGCCGCAACGCCCACAGACGTCTCGGCCGATTCCGTCATTTATCGAGTGCCGGCGCCGCAAACCAACGCGCCAGTGCCGGCACGTCTCAGCGTCACGGCGCTGCGCGACTATCTCGCGTGCCCCTACCGCTACTACCTTCGCCATGTGCTTCGCCTCCGGACGGTGGACGACGATCGGCGCGAGTTCGATGCCGCCGCATTCGGTCGGCTCGCGCACGAAGTCCTGAATGCGTTCGGCGTCGGACCTGTCAGCGCGAGTTGCGATCAAGATGAGATTGCCGAAGCACTTCTTCTCGATCTCCGTGCGCGCATGAGCCCAATTGCCGCGAACTCGTTGCCGGCCGTGAGGCTCCAACAGTTGCTGCTCGAGCAACGTTTGCGCAGCTTCGCGACTTGGCAGGCCAGGCATCGCCAGGAGGGTTGGCGAATAGTGGCTGCAGAGCTCGAGGTCGCGGAGCGGCTCCTGGTCGGCGGTCGCGAAATCGAACTGATTGGACGCATCGATCGCATCGATCGCTTGGATGACTCGGAAGATGTTCGCGTCTACGACTACAAGACCGCTGATAGGGTCAAGTCTCCGGATCAGCGGCACCGGCGAGCGGCCGCGGACGGCGGTCGCGAGTGGATCGATCTTCAACTACCACTCTATGCGCGCCTCGTGCGAACGAAAAACTTTCGCTCGCCGGAGCTCGGTTACCTCTGCCTGTCAAAGGACGAGAACGTCGAGGTCGAACAGTTGGCGAAGTGGAACGAGAGTGATTTGCAGACCGCGGACGCGACGCTCTTGCGAGTGCTCGCAGCAATTGGCAACGGCGTGTTTTGGCCGCCATCGCCTCAGCCGCCGCGCGGCTTCGCCGAATACGCACCGATTTGTATGGACGGGCTCTTGATCGCTGGCAGCGACGACGAGTTGGCCGATGACCAGGGGGAGTCGGCGTGAGCCACGAAGACGCAGCAAAATTAGCGAGCGCTCCGCACATTGGCATCCTGGCATCGGCGGGCTCCGGGAAAACGCATCAACTCACCATGCGACTGGTGCGACTATTTTTCGATGGCGCGTCACCGAGTGAGATTATCGCCGTCACATTCACTCGCAAGGCAGCGGGAGCCATCTTGAAGTCGTTGTTCCGTTGGCTCGCCAGTGCGACGCTCAACCCGCGCGACTGCGCTGAACTCGCGAGGTTTGCGCATCGACCGCTCGATTCGGCCGCCGCTGGTCGCATCTTGCTCCGGCTCGTGGATGGGCTTCACGCCATGGAGGTCGGCACGCTCGACAGTCTCTTCGTGCGGTTGGCGAAGAGTTGCGGCGACGAAATCTACTTGCCGCCCGACTGGGCGATTGCCGATTCACAGACGGCTGATCAATCGCGAAGTCTCGCGATCGCCGAACTGCTCGCGGCCGAGAACCCGGCGCAGCTTCGCGATCTGCTACGACTCATGAGCCGAGGAACGATCGGTTCAACCGTCATGCAACAGTTCGCCCACCTAGCGAGCGAGCTGTACGCGTGCTATTTGGCCGCGTCGGATCGCGAAATTTGGCGCCAACTCGCAACGCCCGCTGCGCCCGACCCGGAGCGGGTCGCGTGGGCGAAGGCGGTGCTGGCGGAATGGCCGACGCCGGTCAAAAAAAACGGCGAGCCGAACAAGAATTGGCAATCGGGATTGGCGGCGCTCCGCAAGCAGGTCGCTCTCGGCAAATGGAAGCTTCTCGTTACGAAAGGCATCGCTGGCAAGGTCTTTGAGGAAGACCTTCAGTACTACGAAAAAGAGATTCCAGAAGATCTCGCCGCGCCGATTCGCGTGCTGAATCAGCTCGCTGCCCACCAGCTCGTGCTCGAGTTCAATCGTCAAACCCTGGCCACGTTCGAGCTACTGGCCGCGTTTCATAAACACTACGGTCGAACTCTGCAGGAGCGCGGCGCCTTCGGTTTTGGTGAACTCGCAAGCATTCTGGCCGGCGCCACCGCGCGCGGAGTGTTAGCCGATTTCCACTTTCGACTCGACGCGCATTTGCGCCACCTACTGCTCGATGAGTTTCAAGACACGTCGTTGACGCAATGGACCGTCCTCGCGCCGATGGCCGAGGAACTGACCGCGACCGTGAGTGGCGAGTCTTCGTTTTTCTTCGTCGGCGACTTGAAACAGGGGATTTTCGGCTGGCGCGGTGGCGACACTGACCTCTTTCGACACCTCGAAGAGTCGCTGCCCAATATCCATTGGCACCGTCTCCATCGCAGCTACCGTTCGACGCCGGTCGTCATCGAATTCGTCAACCGTGTCTTCGCGCCAGCGCTCGCAAACGTCGTAGACGGGCAGGATCAGGCCGCGGTGTCGAAGTGGTTGCAGCACTTTCAGTCCCATCAGGCCGATAAGACCGAACCGGGCTATGTCGCGATCGAAGTCGCGCCCGCGGCGCCGGACACTTCAAGGGTCGCCCCGGAGACTTTGAAGTTCGCGGCGCGCCGAATCGCCGAACTCGCCGCGCATGCTCCGAACACCACGATCGGCGTGCTGGTGCGTCGCAATGTCGCGGTCAGTCGGCTCATCTACGAGCTGCGACGCCTCGGCATTCTCGCCAGTGAAGAAGGCGGCAATCCACTGACCGACTCTCCGGCAGTGGGGCTCTTGCTTTCCTTCATTCGACTCGCCGATCAGCCCCGTGACACGGTCGCCGCCTTCCACGTTCTGACCTCGCCGCTCGCCGAGTTGTTGGGACTCAAGGCCGACACGGCGTGGCGCGACGAGACGACGCGCAGAACGCTCGAAACCGCGGCGCGCGCGCTGCGCGCAGACATTTGCCGCCTCGGTTTCGCCGCCGCCCTCGACGCACCAGTGCGGTGGCTCAGTGCGCGCGCTTCGCCGCATGAGCAATCGCGCTTGCGCCAGCTGCTCGGTCTGGCTCGACGTTTTCCAAATACGAGCAACACCCGACCGAGTGACTTCTGCCGCTTCGTCGAGCTCGAGCGCGTTGAAAACCCCGCCGCGTCCCGCATTCGAGTGATGACGATCCACAAAGCGAAGGGGCTCGAATTCGACATCGTGGTGTTGCCGGAATTGGACATTGAGTGTCTGCCGCCTCGGCTACGACCAAGGCTCGTCGTTCGCAAGGACCCGGCGACGTTGCGGCCGAGCGGAGTCTTGCGGTATCCAAGTGAGCCCTATCAAGCGCTGAGCGCCGAGTGCCGCGACTACTTTCGAAGTTGGCGCGATGAAGTGATCCGCGAACAGTTGTGCTTGCTGTACGTGGCGCTCACGCGGGCGGCTTTCGCGTTGCACATCATCGTTGCGCCTAATCCGGCGAAGAAAATCGAGGCGCCAAAGTCCTTTGCCGATTTGCTGCGGCTCCAATTGATTGGAAAGCAGTCGCTGAAGCCCGAGACGGTCGCGTTCGAACTCGAAGGCGGCGACAAGAATTGGTATCAGACCAGCCGCCAGCGCCGAGCATCCATGGTGGCAGCTCCGCCGCCATCGGCCCCGCCGAGTCGGGGCGCCTCGAGCATCGCTTTCGCCAAGTCAGTGCGCGCGCGTCGCTCCTTGCCGCGCGTCACGCCGTCGCAGCTCGCGCGCGCGTCGGCGCCGCCGAGCTTTCGACTTCTCGATCACACCGCGGTCGCGCGCGGCCGAGTCTTTCATCGTTGGTTCGAGACCATCGAATGGCTCGAGCCGGCCGCAACTATCGCCGACGCTATCGACGCGCCACGACTCCTCGCGCTCGTCGCGCGCGAAGTCGATGCCGTGACCGCGCAGGCGTTGCTCGAACGCTTTCGCATTTATCTCCAGCAACTCGCTCGCGATCGTTGGTTCGACGCGTCGCGCTTCCGTGCCGCCGTAGCGCCATCTTCACGCAGCGATGCGCAACGCGCCGTGCGGGTCGAATTGTTGCGAGAGCATCCGTTCGCGCTCCGCTTGGATTCCGGGCTCTGCACCGGCGCCATCGATCGACTGACGCTCGTGCGCGCGGCCGATCGCGTCGTGGCGGCCGAACTCCTCGACTACAAAACCGAAGAGTCGACGAGCGAACGAGCGCCCGACGCCGCCACTCGTCTCGAGCGCTACGGACCCCAGCTCGCCATCTATCGAAAGGCGGTCGCTCAACTTTGGCGGCTTCCGCCTGCTAGCGTGCGAACCGTGCTGGTATTCCTCGGCGGCGGCATTGAAACCCTCGAGTGCAACGATTGAAACGGGGACTAGAGGACGCGCGGGACGCGCCGCTGTGGAATTCTCGAAGCGGAGGCGCTAGGCTTCCAGCAATCCATCACAGTGGTTCGTGGGCTGGTCGTCAGAAGAAAGAGCAAGGTTTCTCACTCGAATCGTCGATGCGCGAGCTGGATCTTCGTGCAGCTTGACCGCTCCGGACTTCGCGCGTCGTCGGCAGAGAGTTGTCGGCAAGAGGGCCGTAGGGCGGTCGAGCTGCGAGAGAGAGGTCCTTCGTGCGTCCATCTGCAGCCAGTGCGCTAGCATCCCTGATTTTGGCGCTCGTTATTCACCGACCGGCAATTGCGCAAGTTTGCAGCGCCGCCGTTTTTGGTCCGCAGGATCCGCTCATTATCACGGCCGATGAAGTGATCGGTCCGGGCTGTATTCTCGATTTCGGCGCCCGCGACGTGTATCTCGAAGCCACGTTCACGACGAACGACGTAACAATCATCGCGGCGCGCTTCACGCTCGCTAATGGCGGTCGCATCAACGGCGACACGTTCTCGACCACGACGATCACCACGGTCCTCGGCGGCGGCTACGACGGCAGCGTCAACATCAACGGGATCATCGACCACAACGATGGCTTCCTGGTCGGAACGATCGCGATCCAGGCAGCCGGCGCGGTCTCGATCGGACCGGGCGGCGCCTTGCGCGCACGCGGCACGACCGTCGACACGGACGGCGGCATCATCACGATTCAAGCGGGCGGCAATGTTGTCGTCGACGGCCTTGCGCCGAGCATTGATCTCGAGAGCGGTCTCGACTCGACCGGCGGCGACCTCAGTATCACTGCAACCGGTTCCATCACGGTGATGGAGCCGATCAACGCGCTCGGCGGCTCTTTCGACGGCGGCACGCTCACGATGGTCGCGGGCACGGACATTATCACGAGCGACCGGCTCGATATCGGTGCGCGTGTCTACGATGACTTTGCCGGCTATGGCGGTTCGGTGGATCTCTCGGCGGGCGGCAACATCAGCATCGGCGCTGTCATCGATGGCGCCGGTCCAACGGGCACATTCCTCGACGGCGGCGGCGACGGCGGTTACGTCACACTCAATGCCGGCGGAAACATCAGCGTGAGCGCGAATATCGACTTGAGTAGCGGCTATTACGCTTACGGCGGCGTTTACGCCGCGACCTGCGCTGGCAGTTACACACAGACAGCGGGCCGCACGCGCGTCGATGGTCGGCAAATCGACAGTGACGGCGGCGACATCGTCATCGATGCCGGCGGCCTCGTGACGTTGGCCGGCACTCATGAAGCGGGCGGCGGATCCGACGCCTACAGTGGCGGCATCGCCATAGTCGGCGGACTCGGCTTACAAGTAACGGGCGACATGGACGCGCGCGCGAACATCAGCTTCGACGGCATCACTCTCAGCGCGCTCGCTGGCGACATTACTCTGCAATCGTTCATCGTGACCGATGGCACCGGCGCGGCCGGGGAAGCGTCTCCCATCAGCTTGTTGGCGCCGCAAGGCGCGATCGCGCTCGTCGGCGCACACCTCGACGCGAATGGAAATGCGCCGGACGGATTCGGCGGCGCGATCGAAGTCCGTGCCGGACTCGATATCACCGCCGATGCCGCGACCCGAATTCGCGCGAACGGTGAAGGGGCGGGGGCCGGGCCGGCCGGAACCGGCGGTGCGATCACCATCGAAGGCTGCGATATCTCGTTTGCCGCCGGTGGCCAAATTCGCAGTCGCTGCGTGATCACCGGCTCGGTGGAAGTTACCGGGCACCAGCAGATCAACATCCAAGCGGAGATGCTCGCAGACATCGCCGGCACGATCACGCTCAATCACGCGCCGGCGTTTCCGCCCGTCTCCGCACCATCGGATCCGGCCGCGATTCCCGTTCCGTCCACTACCTTGGGGCCATGTTACACACCGTGCGTCGCCGTCGGCGCTGTGAGCTGCGAATCGTCGCCGAGCGGCGTGCAGCTCACTTGGGTCAATCTCGATGCGTACGTGGCGATCGAGATTGGGCGCGACGGCTCGCCGATCGCCATGCTGCCAGCGATCGCAACGAGTTACCTCGACAGCGCCGTCGCGGCCGGCAGCCACACGTACACCGTGCGCGGTAGTTGCGGCGGTCCATACGGTACGGCTGTCTCGTGCGCCGTGATCCATTCGCCGCTCGTCGCGTTTCGGCGCGGTGAGTGTAACGGCGACGGCGGCTTCAACATCGCGGATGCCGTGTCGCTGCTGAATTACTTGTTCGTGCCGCCCCCGACGGTGTTGGCCTGCGCCGATGCATGTGACGCCAACGACGACGGACTGGTCAACATCGCGGACGCGATCGCGACGCTGCAGGCGCTCTTTGGGACGCCGAGTGTTCCGTTGCCGGCGCCGTATGGTTCGTGCGGCACGGACTCGACCCTCGATCCGCTCGATTGCGATAGCTACACCTGCCCGTAGTTTCTGGGTGTTCGGAGCGGCGCACGCGCCGCTCCGATTTCACCGCTTGCTTCACGGCCTCATCTCAAGTGCCGCCCACTATCAGTCCGATACCGTATTGGCATCCGATCCCACACGATGATTTCGACGTGGCCCGCTCGCCCAGCGCGGTCGCGCGCTAGGATTTTCACACTCGGTGGGATCAGGGGCTGGCAAGGAAGCCGGACTCGCCATCATGAAGTCGAATCGCGACTCACTAGAGTCGTCCCCCAACGATAGTTCGAACCCGTTCGCCCTCGCGTTGATCGTTGCGGTCAGCAGTGGTTTCGCGATCTGGTTGGTCGCCGCCGTGTGCGCCGAGCCGATCGAGCTCGCCGATTTTCGGGTCGCGGCGAGCGGCTTGGCAATGGGCATCGTGGCGTTCGGAATTTGGGGGGCGACGCGACAACGCCAGCTCCGGCGCGCGGTCCGGCAACTCGAGCTCGAGCGCCGCGAAGCTCAGCAGAGCTTGTCGGCCTTCTCGAATTTCGTGGGCTGTACCGCGAAGTACTCGGGCGACGCCTGCTTCGAAGCGCTGACGCGACAACTCGCCGAGATTTTCTGCGCCCGCTACGCCTTCATTGCGGTCACGATTGCCGAGCCCACGAGCAAGCTGCAAGTGCTGAAAATGTGGGACGGGTGTTCCTTCAGCAGCGGCCAAGAGTACGCAATCGCGGAAACCTCCTGCGGTGAGGCGCTGCGCAGTCAGCGTTGCGCCTACGGCCACAGCCTGGCCGACCATTTTCCACACGATCTACTGCGAAGCGAACTCGGCGCGCAAGGTTGTCTCCTCGCGGCCATCCCCTCGCACGTCGGCGGACCGATCGGTGTCATCGGCGTCTTTCACACGGATCGTTGCGACGACCGCTTGCACCTCTTCGGAGTGCTTGAGATCCTCGCGCGACTCGCTGCCGCCGAGTTGGAACGATTCAAAAACACGCGCGACCTGGAAGAGTCTCGTCGCAAGGCTGAGCTCGCCGCACGCACGCAGAACGCGTTTCTCGCCAACATGAGCCATGAGATTCGCACGCCGATGACGGCCATCCTCGGCTACGCTGAGATGCTGCTCGACCCCTATCAGGCGCCAACCGAACGCATCGATTGCGTGCAGACCATCCTCAAAAGCAGCGAACGGCTCCTCGGGTTACTCGACGACTTACTCGATATCTCGAAACTCGACAGCGGTCAACTCTCCGTCGAAACGAAGCAGTGCTCGCCGATCGGGATTCTCGAAGAAGTGTTCTCGCTGATGCACGCCCGCGCGTGTGCGAAAAACCTCAAGTTTGAGAACGTCTATGAGTTTCCATTGCCAAGCCACATCAAGACCGACCCCGCGCGGCTCAAGCAAGTACTTCTCAACTTGGTCGGCAACGCCGTCAAGTTCACGGATTCGGGCAATGTGCGCGTGCGATTGCGACTGGTTCCAGGCGCCGAGCCGCAGCTGCGTTTCACCGTCGAAGACACCGGGATCGGCATGGAGATGGATCAAGTCGGGGAACTATTCAAGCCGTTCAGCAGAGTCGATTCCTCGATGACGCGCCGCCACGGCGGACCTGGACTCGGCCTGACGATTTGTAAGAACATGTGCGAACTGCTCGGCGGCAAGATCTCGGTCGAGAGCAAACCGGGCGGCGGATCGACGTTCACCTTTGAAATTCCCACCGGCTCACTCGACGGCGTCCAAATGCGGCAATGCGTCCGCTCGAACGACCCCGGGTCCCCGCCACGCGCACAGATCCCGGACGAAGTGAAGCCGGTGAACATCTCAGCACGGATCCTGCTCGCGGAGGACGGCCCAGACAATCAACGGCTCGTGAGTTACATCTTGCGTCGCGCCGGTTGCGAAATCGAAATCGTCGACAACGGTCGCAAGGCGGTCGCCGAAGCGATGCGAGCGCTCGCCGCCGGGCAGCCCTACGACGTGCTGCTCATGGATATGCAAATGCCGGAGCTCGACGGCTATGGCGCGACAAGTTTGCTCCGCCAGAGCGGCTACGACCGGCCGATCATTGCACTCACGGCGCACGCGCTGGCGGAAGACCGCACGAAGTGTCTGCACGCCGGTTGCGATGAATACTTAGCGAAGCCGGTCAACAAGACGCTCTTGCTCGCCGCGATACGGCTCGCGATCGACTCGTACTCGCCGACGCCGGTCGCCGTCCCCGCCGAATCTCGATAATCATTGACAGGGCGAGTCTTCCCCTATCGCATCGTGTCGTTCCACGGACCACCTGGCGTCGTGGATTTCCACCAATCGAGTCAGCGTGAAAAGGATCCCATGACTTCAAGCAAGAATGTGGCGCTGTTGATAGTCCTCGCACTCGTCGCGTTCCTAGGTATCGCCGCCGCTCGCCAAACCGCCGGCGACTCCGGCAACTCGATCGCTTTCCCCAAGGACTATCGAGGCTGGCATCACGCCAAGACGATGGTGATTGAAGCGGGTCACCCGTTAGCAAGTCCGTTTGAGGGCTTGCACAATATCTACGTCAACGACAAGGGACTGGAGGCTCACAAGAAAGCTGCGCCGTTTCCCGACGGCTCGATCTTGGTGTTCGATCTCTTCGAAACCGCGAAATCGGATAGCGCCATCACCACCGACAAGCGCAAATTTGTCGCGGTCATGGTGAAGGACGCCGCCAAGTATAAAGAAACCGGCGGTTGGGGCTTTGAGCGCTTCGACGCGCGGTTTCGACCGACCCACACCGACAGCAAGGGTTGTTTTCAGTGCCACGTCTCGGGCGACACGACCGACTTCGTGTTGAGCCGTTACGTCGAATGAGAAACCTCACGGATTTGGACGCGGCGGCAGTATCTCATAGCGAAGCAGCCGCGCGTCGAGTCGACCGATTTGGATCGGGTGGCGCGCCGCGGCCTTGAGTCCGAGGTGTTTTGTGACCTCCGCGTTGCCTGACAAGAACCAGGCGGTCGACGGCGCGCAGTGTTCCTTCAAAAAGAGTCGCAGATCGACCCAGCTCTGCGCGACGTCTTGATCGAGTCGCTCACCCCACGGCGGGTTCGACACCACCACGCGTGGGTGGAAGGGCGGCGTCCAATGCGCGAGATCCGCGTCGCTGAGCGCGATGAAACTCGTGACCCCGGCGCGTTCGGCGTCCGCTCGTGCCAAGGTCGCCGCGCCACGGTGTCGGTCGTTGCCAGCGATCGGCGCGCTCAATTCGGCCCGCGCGCGGGCGCGCGCCTCCGACTGAACCGTCTCCCAGACGTTGCGCTGAAAATCCGGCCATGACTCAAATGGAAATGGTTGGCTTCTCAAAAGACCCGGCGCGCGATCGAGTGCGAGCAGGGCCGCCTCGATCACAATCGTGCCGGAGCCGCACATCGGGTCGATGAGCGGGGCCGTCCCATCCCATTCCATGAGCAGCAGAATTCCGGCGGCGGTCGCCTCGTTCAACGCCGCGCGATGGAGCGCGCTGCGGTAACCCCGCTTGTGGAGCGTGGTGCCCGAGAAGTCGCGATAGAGAATCCCGTGATCTCGATACAAACTCAAATAGACCGGCAGGTGCGGAGTCTCGACGTCGACGTTCGGGCGCGCGCCGGTTCGATCGCGGAAGACATCGCAAATCGCGTCCTTGATGCGGAGCGCCGCGTACTTGCTGTGGTTGATCGCGCTCTCGGCGACGCGCGCCGTCACCGAAAACGTCTGCTCCAGGCGCATCAATTCGGGCCAGGGCAGCTCGCGCGCCCAGGCGTAGAGTTGGTCGGGATCCCGGGCCGGCGCGCGACTCAACTCGCCGAGCACGCGCACGGCGGAACGGAGCCACAAATTCGCGCGATAACCGGTGATGAGATCGCCGACGAACGCGACTCCCGCCGTTTGCGGTTCGATGTCTCGCCCGCCAATTCTGGGATCGGCGATTTCCTTGGCCAGCACTCCCTCGAGTCCGCGCGTGCACGTGACAAAGTATCTCAGCTCTGCTCTCACTTTCTGCCGCGCATCTGCGCTTCGGAACGCGTTCTTCGACCGCGAGCGATCCGCGCATCGAGCAGCTTATAGCCGGGTTTTCACCCGGGTCCCAGTCGACTCGCGACTCGGGATTCGCCGGTCGAAACCGCGACCGACTGTGGCGAACCACGCGAGTCGCCACCACCCTTAGTGGGCGAAATCTAAAAAAACATCGATACGGACTATTGACGAAGATTTCGAATGGGATATCTATTCCGCCATCAGACCGAGGCACGGAACGGCGGCGCCCCGCGCGCAGGCCGAACTTGACCGCCCTGGTGGCGTGCGACGAAGTGTTCTAACAAAATCCTTCGAGTGCCTGCGGTGGGGGAAGCCGCGAGTCGCTGCGAGAATCGCAATCCTTCCCGGGATTGCGCGGTTCTCGAGTCTCTCCACGGTGTACCTGTGGTGGGGAATGTCTTGAGAGTGGTCGATACTTTTAATGAGCGGTTCCGTCGCGGACCGGCACACAGCATTTCGGCAGATGTGTCGGCAGAGCGACAATTCGGATAACCGCGACGACAGGGTCGCCGCCCGCTGTGCCGTTCGGGGCGATTCGCGCGCCGTCGCAAAATTACAAGCGCTTGGTCAACTTGCCCCGAGTGTGTTTGCAAGAAGCTCGTTCGTCCGCATCGGCACGCGGCTCGCTGCGCAGCCGCATCGAGAATCGAGCAACGTGCACGCGCCGACTTGCGATTTCGGCGCTATGAGCCGCACCAGTTTCCCCCTCACGATTTCCACGAGCCATCCGCAGCTTGATCTCAGCGATCGGCAGCGGAGTGCGACGCATCCGTCATCCATTCCATCGGCGTCGGATGTTACGTTTAGAAGTCCGGTGACTTCGCAGATCCGAACAATACGAGCGTTAGCAGGTCCAGAAACAGGAGGTCTTGAATGAGCCAAGTTTTGCCGGCCGTGGAACTGCAGATCCAGGAGGATGAAGAGCCTCCAGGTAAAAGCGCCACCGCGCTCTACACGGGCTACCCGAGTACTGGTTACTCGAGTCCCAACGTCACACCGCTTCTGCCGACCCCTATCCACAAGCGAGTTCACCCGTCCCGTCTGCCGCGCCAGTCGGAGCAGTCTATCGCGTTTCGACGCGCGCACTTTCCGAGCGCCTCCGCCGCGGACTGGAACGACTGGAAATGGCAATCCCGCAATCGATTCCGCACCCTCGCGCAACTCGAGCGTGTGCTCGACTTGTCGGATCCTGAGCGTCAAGCGCTCGTGCTCGGTGCGTCGATGCTGCCGGTTGGCATTACGCCGTATTACATGAGCCTCTTGTCGACGTCGGATCCGCAGCAACCGCTGCGGCGCACCGTGATCCCCACGACTGCCGAGTTCTTGCGCACACCCGGCGAAGCGGACGACCCGCTCGGCGAGGACCACGACAGTCCCGTGCCGGGACTCGTGCACCGGTATCCCGATCGCGTGCTGCTCCTCGTGCTCGATTTCTGCTCGACCTACTGCCGCTACTGCACCCGTTCGCGGGTGGTCGGTCACGGCGAAATCTCGCCGAACGAGGCGCGCCTCGAAAAGGCCTTCGACTACATTCGTCGCACGCCGACGATTCGCGATGTGCTGTTGTCGGGGGGCGATCCCTTGGCGCTGAGCGAAGACAAGCTCGACTGGATCTTGACGAAGCTGCGCGAGATTCCGCATCTCGAGTTCGTGCGCATCGGCACCAAAATGCCCGCGGTGCTGCCGCAGCGTGTGACACCAGCTTTGTGCAAGATGCTGCGCAAACACCATCCGCTCTGGATGAGCATTCACTACCTGCATCCCGATGAGTGCACGCCCGAGTCGTATCGCGCGTGCGCGCGGCTTGCGGATGCGGGAATTCCCATGGGTTCGCAGACGGTGCTCCTACGCGGGGTCAACGACAGCGTGGAAATCATGAAGGACCTCGTTCACCACTTGCTGCGCATGCGCGTGCGCCCCTACTACCTGTACCAATGCGACCCGATTTCCGGTTCAGCGCACTTCCGCACGCCGGTCGCGAAGGGACTCGAGATCATTCAGGGCTTGCGCGGCCACACGACGGGTTACGCCGTGCCGACCTACGTGATCGACGCTCCCGGCGGCGGCGGCAAAATTCCGGTGCAGCCCGATTACTTGCTCGGCCGCGACGGCGATGACGTATTGCTGCGCAACTTCGAGGGCAAGGAGTACCGCTACCAGGATCTGCAGTAAGCGCATCGATCCGGGATTGTGGTAACGTCGAGGCCGCTGGTCTTCCCCGCCGTGCGGGCGAGAATACCAGCGGCCGGTTTTTTGAACTTCTCACGAGATTGAGAAAGCTCGCGCGCTCATGCTCATCGGACTGACCTACGACTTGCGCAGCGCCTACTTGGAAATGGGCTACGGCGAAGAAGAGACGGCGGAGTTCGATCGCGCCGAGACCATCGACGCGATCGCCGCGGCGCTCACAGAACTCGGCCATCGGACGCAGCGCATTGGCCACATTCGTGAACTCGTGACGCGACTCGCGGCCGGCGAGCGCTGGGACTTGGTGTTCAACATCGCCGAGGGCTTACGCGGGAGCGGACGCGAAGCGCAGGTGCCGGCGCTCCTCGATGCGTACGAGATCCCCTACACATTTTCGGATCCGTTGGTGATGGCGCTCAGTTTGAACAAGGCGCTCACCAAGATCGCCGTGGCGCACGCCGGCGTCCCGACCGCGCCGTTTGTCGTCGTGAAGAGTGTCGCGGATTTGCGTCAAGTCGACTTGCCGTATCCGCTCTTCGCCAAGCCCATCGCGGAGGGCACCGGCAAAGGCATCACCGCGGCCTCGAAGATCGCCAATCCAGCGCGACTCGAGGCGCAAGTGCGCGAACTCTTGCATCGTTTCCAGCAACCGGTGCTCGTCGAGACGTTCTTGGCCGGTCGCGAATTCACGGTCGGTCTGGTTGGAACGGCGGACCGGTCGCGCGTCCTCGGCACGTTGGAAGTCATCCTGCGGCCGAGCGCGGAGCCCGAGGTCTACTCCTACGCGAACAAAGAAAACAGCGAAGAACTCGTCGACTATCCGCTCCGCGATCCGGCCCGCGATCCAGTCGTTCGCGATACGGAAGCGCTCGCGCTCCGCGCCTGGCGCGCGCTCGACTGCCGCGACGGCGGCCGCATCGATGTGCGCTGTGACGCGGCCGGTCGGCCGCATTTCATCGAAGTCAATCCGCTCGCCGGCCTCCACCCCCACCACTCGGATTTGCCGATGATCTGCACTGCGATCGGCATGTCGTTTCGTGAACTCATCGGCAACATCGTGACGTCAGCGGCGGCGCGCATTCCAGTCGCCGCGAAAACGCGGACATGAGCGCTGGCCCAGTCGTCGTGCTCCACAACGCAGTGGCCGACGACGCTGACGCCGCCGAAGAAGATGTGCTCGTCCAAACGGAGCACGTGACGCGCGCGCTTTGCGAACTCGGCTTCGAAGTCACGGCGTTGGCGTGCACGCTCGATCTCGCAGCGCTCGCGCGCGAACTCGAGCGCTTGCGGCCGCGCGTGTGCTTCAATCTCGTCGAGAGTCTCGGCGGCTCGGACTCACTCCTCCACCTGATTCCGGCGCTCCTCGATTCGCTCCACATTCGCTACACGGGTGCGGGTGTCGCGGGACTCTTGTTCTCGACGGACAAGCCCGTGGCGAAGGATTGGCTGCGCCTGAGCGGTCACGCGACGCCGGATTGGTACTTTGCGGGTCGTCTCGCGACTAAGACCGGCGACGTAAGAGAGGCGCGCGGGACGTGGATCATCAAGGCGGCACGCGAGCATGCGTCGATGGGCATCACCGACGACTCGATTGTTTCCGTCACGAACTTGGCGGCGCTCGAGACCGAAGTGCACAAACGCGAGGAACGACTCGGTCGCGCGTGCCTCGCCGAACGCTTCGTCGACGGCCGCGAATTCAATGTGTCACTCTTGTGTGACGCCATGGGCGAACCGCACGTACTGCCGA
Organism: Planctomycetota bacterium; assembly: GCA_046154185.1. GTDB lineage: Bacteria > Planctomycetota > UBA8108 > UBA1146 > JAJFFE01 > JBJXGE01. Next base: position 97,363 of record JBJXGE010000009.1, on the reverse strand, counting down.
TCGCCGAAATCGTTTTCGCGGACTTCCCCTCCGACAAGCCGCGCATCGTCGGCTATCGCGCGAAATGGGATCCAACGTCGTTCGAGTACGACCACACCGTGCGCGAGTTCCTGCGCAGCGACGCCGATCGCGAACTCTGCGCCCGACTCGCCGCGAGCGCGCTCGCCTGTTGGCGCCGCTTCGATGTCGCCGGCTTCGCGCGCGTCGACTATCGCGTCGACGCCGCCGGCACGCCCTGGGTCCTCGAAATCAACGCAAACCCCTGCCTCTCCCCCGACGCCGGCTTCGCCGCGGCGCTCACGACGGCCGGAATTCCGTTCCCCCGCGCCGTCGCCCGCATCGTCGCCGCTGCCGAGGCGCGGCGCGTGATCTAGTCCCAGAACAAGCGCTCCGCGCTGTTCTGGAACTAGATTTTTCCTCAGGGTGTTGCTCCAACCTGATCTCGCCCCACATCTCTTCGCGCCGGGCACCGATGACTTCGATTGTCGATCGCTGAGAACCATGACTGCAACTCGACGTCGCCCGTGCGACGTCGAACACTTCCGACATCGCTTCGCGATCTTGGCCCCTGATTTCTCACGCTGCGTTGTCCCGTGGCCAGCGCGTAGAGATTTGGGGCATGATCAGGCTCCAACACCGCTCGCGCTCGCCTCTGGCTTGATCATCCAAGTCCGTTCCGTGAGACTGGCGCCGCGGTCGAGGCGCGTCTCCACAATCGCCAATCGTGAAATCGAAAAACTTTGACTCCAGAACACAACCGCGGTGCTTCGACGCCGCTTGCTTTGACATTTCGAGATCGCGTGCAACCAGGCGACGCCGAGGGCGTGCGGAGTCTCGTCGCGGCGACCGGGTACTTCACCGACGCTGAAGTGGATGTCGCGATGGAACTCGTCGTCGAGCGACTCAAGCTCGGCGCGGCAAGCGGCTACTACTTTGTGTTCGCGGAGACACGCGGCAAGCTGGCGGGCTACGCGTGCTATGGGCCGATCGCCTGTACGGTCGCGAGCTTCGATTTGTACTGGATCGCGGTCGACCCGACGCTTCAGCGCGGCGGCGTCGGGAGCGCGATTCTCCGGGAAGTCGAGCAGCGCGTGCGCGCCGCCGGCGGCGGCGCGATTTACATCGATACATCGAACAAGCCGCAGTATGCGTCGACCCGCGGCTTTTATCTTCGCAGCGGCTACGAACAGGTGGCGTTGCTGAAGGATTTTTATGCGCCCCACGACGATAAAGTGATCTACGCCAAGCAGGGGATTCGCTAGCGGCGCGCGATCGCAAGCTCCGGTACTCGAGTCGGGTCCGCTCCCCCACAATATTTCCTAAGCCGCTACGCAGCACCGCCCCGCTCCAGCCGATAAATGGAACACGGAAGCCCGTCGCGGGACGCGGCCATTCTACGTCCATCGCCCGAGAGTCCGGTCGACCAACCAACGGGAGCTGTGCCCGGCATGAGAGTCTTGATGCTCGGGTGGGAGTTTCCGCCGCACATTTCGGGTGGTCTCGGGACCGCGTGTCACGGCATTAGTCACGGCCTTCTGAACGCGGGGGTCGAAGTGCAATTTGTCGTGCCGTGCGTCTACGGCGACGAATGCACGGGCGCAGTCGAACTCATCGGTTGCAATCAACTCGCGAGTTCGACCCCGGCGGAGACGGAGGCAGCGAACGCCAATGCGCCAGCGCGCGGCGAAGCGAGCGGCACACTCTCAACGACGGCGAACGGCGAAGCGCGCCGCAGTGGCCCCGCCGGTACGTTGGAGCGCCTGACTGTCGCGAGCGCGCTCAGCCCCTATCTCACTCCCAGCGAATATGCACGCCGTCGCGCGCATTTCGCCGCGTTCGATGGCGGCGACCCCGCGCGCTCCGATGTCGGTCTCGACGCCGAGCTCGTTGCCCACTGGCGTCACCGGTTCGCAGATCTCGACGCACTACCAGTGCCCGAAGCGTGGCAGTGCGGTGCCGCCGCGAGAGCGCCCGGATTCTCCGGCCGCTACGGCAACGACCTCCTTGCCGAAGTCAGTCGTTACGCGGTCGCAGTCGCCGAACTCGCGCGTACTCGCACGTTCGACGTCGTGCATGCGCACGATTGGATGACGTTTCCCGCGGGACTCCTGACGGCAGCGGTGATGGGGAAGCCGCTCGTCACCCACACCCACGCGACCGAATACGACCGCAGCGGCGAGAACGTCAACACCGTCATCCGCGCGATCGAACGCCATGGGATGCACCACGCAACGCGCGTGGTCGCCGTGAGTCGCTACACGGCCGGCGTGATTCAAAACCGCTATGAGATCGCCGCCGACAAAATCCGCGTGGTACACAACGCGGTGGCGCCGGGCCCCGATCGACGACGGTCGCCGGCCGCCGACACCAATGCCGCGCCGGTCGTGCTCTTCATGGGGCGCGTCACGTTTCAAAAAGGGCCCGACTACTTTCTCGCCGCGGCGGCCCGCGTGCTTGAACTCGCGCCGCACGTGCGGTTCGTGATGGCGGGCGCCGGCGACATGCTGACTCCGATGATCGAACGCGCCGCGGAGCTGGGGATCGCGCGCAACATGCACTTCACCGGCTTTCTCAAGGGCCCAGACGTCGATCGCATGTTCGCGCTTGCCGATGTCTACGTGATGCCTTCCGTGTCGGAGCCCTTCGGCATCGCCCCGCTCGAAGCGCTGGCGCGCGAAGTGCCCGTCATCGTGTCGCGCCAAAGCGGCGTCGCGGAAGTGCTCACGAACGCGCTCAAGGTCGACTTCTGGGACGTCGATGAGCTCGCCAACAAGATTCTCGCGCTCCTCAACTATCGCCCACTCAACTTGCAACTCCGCGAAGAAGGCCGCACGGAGGTCGCGCGCATGAGTTGGGATGTTCCGGGCCGCAAGCTACGCCGGGTATACGAAGAGTTGGTCGCATGACCGAAGTGGTCTTTTACTTCCAGGTTCACCAGCCGCTGCGACTCCGGCGCTATTCGTTCTTCGATATTGGTCACGCGAGCGACTACTTCGACGACGTCGAGAATGCGCGCATCCTGAAGCGCGTCGCCGAAAAGTGTTACTTGCCGATGAACGACGTACTGCTCGAATTGATCCGGCGGCACGACGGTCGCTTCCGTTGCGCCTTCTCGTTGAGCGGCGTGGTGCTCGACCAACTCGAGCGTTGGGCGCCGGAAGCGCTCGCGAGCTTCCAAGCGCTCGTCGCGACCGGCTGCGTCGAAATTCTCGCGGAGACGTATTTCCACTCGCTCGCCTTCGAGCGCGACCCCGCGGAATTTGCCGCGCAGATCGCGCGGCACACGCGTCGCATCGAGCATCTCTTTGGTCGCCGGCCGACGGTTTTTAGAAACACTGAACTCATCGCGAGCAACGCGATCGCGCAGCACATCGAGGCGCTCGGTTACGAGGGATTGCTCGCCGAGGGCGCCGACAAGCTATTGGGCTGGCGCAGCCCGCACTTCGTCTACCAGCCGGAAGGTTGTCGCAAGGTCAAGATGCTGCTCCGCTCGTATCAACTGAGCGACGACATCGCGTTCCGCTTCTCGAACCGAGACTGGTGCGAATGGCCGCTGACGGCCGATCGGTTCGCGACGTGGCTCCATGCGCTGCCCCCCGAGCACCCTTTCGTCGGACTCTTCATCGACTACGAAACTTTCGGCGAGCATCAGTGGACTGAAACCGGCATCTTCGAGTTCATGCGGCACTTGCCCGGCGCGGTGCTCGCAGCGCCACGCTTTCGCTTCTCGACGCCGTCCGAAGTAATCGCAGGACACGAACCCGTCGGTCGGCTCGACTTTCCAGCGACCATCTCGTGGGCCGACACCGAGCGCGACCTGACCGCCTGGCTCGGCAACAACATGCAACGCGCCGCGCACGCGGCGCTCTACGACCTCGGCCCCGCTGTGCGCGCCGCGGCGAGCGCCGGGCGCGCCGACCTACTCGAGAGTTGGCGCCGGCTCACCACGTCCGATCACTTGTACTATATGTGCACGAAGTACTTTCAAGACGGCGACGTGCACAAGTACTTTAGCCCCTACGCGAGTCCACACGACGCGTTCATCGCCTTCATGAATGTGCTCGCGGATCTCACGCAGCGCACGACACGCGCGCGCGCCGAGGCGGAGCGCGTGGCATTGGCGCCGTTTTCCGCGTTTAACACCAACGACGAACGAACGAGAGCAACACCGTGACGACAACACTGTTCGAAGCCAGTTGGGAAGTGTGTAACAAAGTCGGCGGCATTCACACGGTCGTTTCTTCCAAGGCCAAGACGCTCGTCGCCCAATACGGCGATCAATACATCACGCTCGGACCGTGGTTACTCGCGTCGCACAGCGCGCAGGGTTTGCCGTTCGAAGATTTGCCGGGCTACGAAGATTTCGCGGAAGCTTGTCGGCGAAAGGGCGTGCCCGTCCGCGTCGGTCGGTGGCAAGTGCCCGGCCGACCCATCACCGTGTTGGTCGAGTTCTCGGGGTTTTACGCCCAGAAGGACGGCATCCTCGCCGGCCTCTGGGAGCGCTTTCAGGTCGACTCTCTGCTCGGCACGTGGGATTACATCGAGCCCCTCCTCTTCGGCCACGCGTGCGGACTCGTGATCGAGGAGTTCTGCGAACGCTACGTCGCGCCGCAACGCGGCCGCGCCGTCGCGCAGTTTCACGAATGGATGACCGGCGCCGGCATCCTCTATCTCAAGGAGCGCTGCCCCAACGTCGGTACGGTGTTCACCACGCACGCGACGATGCTCGGGCGAGTGCTGAGCGCGACCGGGCTCAGCCCCGAAGCGGGACTCGGCGGACGCGACCCGCGCGCACTCGCCGAGGCGCACGGCGTGCGCGCCAAACACTCGCTCGAGGGTGTGTGCGGTCGCGAGGCCGACGTGTTCACGACCGTCAGCGACATCACGGCGCGCGAGGCCGAGGTGCTCCACGGCCGCAAGCCATCACCGGTGCTGCCAAACGGCATCGACCTCGACGGACTCGATGAAATCTGTGGACCGGCGACGCCGCCCGACGCGCGTCGCGCGCTCGATCATTTGGCGACCGCCATGCTTGGCGCCGTGGACCCCGACGCCGCGCACATCTGCATCTCCGGGCGCTACGAGTTTCATAACAAGGGCATCGACGTCTACCTCGGCGCGCTCAGCCAACTCAACCAATCCGCCGGTCGTCCGATAGTCGCCTGGGTGCTGGTGCCGGCCGGAAACTCCGGCGTCTCAGCGGCGCTGCGGGCGCGACTCGTCGGCGACGTGCATGCAGAAGAAAAGCGCGAACCGCTGCCCGGCTATTCGACGCACAATTTGTTCGACGCCGACAATGATCCAGTGCAGCGCTGTGCCCGCGAGCTTGGGCTCGTCAATGGCATCCGCCAACGCGTGCGCGTCATCCAAGTGCCGATCTACCTCGAACCGACCGACGGCGTCTTGAATCTGCCGTACGAAGCCGCGCTCCGCGGATTCGAGTTGTCGTGCTTTCCGTCCTTCTATGAGCCGTGGGGTTACACGCCGATGGAGAGTATCGCCGTCGGGGTGCCGACGGTCACGAGCGACCTCGCGGGTTTCGGCCACTGGATCCAAGCCGCCGGGCTCGGCCCGAATGACGGCGTGCACGTCCTACAACGAACGCGGCTCACCGAAGCGCAAACCGTGCGGGAACTCGCGCAGATCATCGAAGAGCGCATTGCGAACCACATCGACAATGCGGCCGTCAGCGAACGCTGTCGGCAAACAGCGGCGCACACCTCTTGGCCGGTGCTGATCGAACATTACGAAGCGGCGTTCGAGGCGGCGACGCGTTGTACCGAGAGGCGCGGCCGCGGCACGCTGACAAAACGCCAGCAGATTCCCGTGCCCGTGCGACCGACGCTGCAGGGTCGCCGCCCGCAACTCTTTCAGTTCGACGTCGCCGCTACGTTGCCCGAGAAACTCGCTGGGCTCGCGCGGCTTGCCGACAATTACTGGTGGAGTTGGGATCCGGAGGCTTGCTCGCTGTTCGAGGAATTGTCGCAGCGCCGCTGGAACGCGTGCCAGCACAACCCCGTGCGCTTCTTGCGCGAGGTGTACCCCGAAGACTTGCGCGCGAAAGCGGAAGACAGTCGCTTCGTCTACAAACTCGCCAGCGTGCTCGCCCGTTTCGACAGTTACCTCGCGGGCTCGAACAGCAAGACCGCGGCTGAGCACGGTCTCAGTTCGACGCGCCCGGTCGCTTACTTCTGCGCTGAGTTCGGCGTGCATGAATCGCTCAAAACGTACGCTGGTGGCCTCGGCCTCCTTGCTGGCGATCACCTCAAATCCGCAAGCGATCTCGCGCTGCCGCTCGTCGGCGTCGGGCTCTTTTATCGTAAGGGTTACTTGAGTCAGCAGCTGGCCCCCAACTGTGAGCAGCTCGCGCGGCCGGATGAAAACGATCCGAACGCTTTGCCGATGGAGCTCGTGTGTGGGCCGAACAATGAGCCGATGGAAATCGCGCTCCAGTTTCCGAGCAGCGTCGTCACGCTGACGGTGTGGCGTGTGAAAGTCGGTCGCGTGGCGCTCTATCTGCTCGATTCAGAGTCGCCGAAGAACCGCGCCGAAGATTGCGCGATCACCCACCAGCTCTACGCCGGTGACGTCGAGCATCGACTCAAGCAGGAGATCGTGCTGAGTCGCGGCGGGATCCGCCTCCTCGAGCGACTTGGGCTCGATCCGCTCGTCTACCACATGAATGAAGGTCACTCGGCCTTGCTCGCGCTCGAACGCGTGAGTTCCTACGTGCGCGAGCAGGGACTCACATTCGACGAGGCGCGCGAAATGGTGCGCGCTTCGACGCTGTTCACGACTCACACGCCGGTGCCGGCCGGTCACGATCGGTTTGGCGAGGATCTCCTGCGACGCTATTTCTCAGACGCGGGGTCCTGGGTTGGATTGCCGTGGGAGCGATTCTTCGCGCTCGGTGAGACCGAAGAGGATCGCGGCCAATTCAATATGACGTACCTGGCGATTCACTTCGCTGGCTTCCTCAACGGCGTGAGTCGGCGGCACGGCGAAGTGACACGCGGCCTTCTCAAGACGTGTTGGCCGCAACTCCTCAGCGGCGACTTGCCGGTGCGCAGCATCACGAACGGCGTGCACCTACCGACTTGGGTGGCGCCGCGAGTCGCGGCGCTCTTCGGCGCGAAGGATCGCCCGGTCAACGCGCAGGACTTCGTGCGCCGCGCCGCGACGCTGCCGTCCGCAGACTTGTGGCGCGTGCGTACGGAATCCAAGCGGGAGTTGCTCGCCATGGCGCGGCAGCGACTCGCCGATGGTTTCGTCGCGCGGCGTGACAGTCCCGCGGCGATGGAAGAGTGCCTGCGCGGACTCGACGAGCAGGCCTTCTTCATCGGCTTCGCACGTCGCTTCGCGCCCTACAAGCGCGCACAACTCTTGTTTCGCGACTTGGCGCGCCTCACGGCGCTCGTCAATCATCCGACCCGCCCCGTGCGCATACTCATCGCCGGCAAAGCGCATCCACGTGATGGTCAAGGCCAGCAGATCCTGCGCTCGGTCGCGGAAGAATGTCGACGCCCGGGACTCCTCGGACGCGTGATTTTTCTCGAGGACTACAATATCGATCTCGCGCGACAACTCGTGCGCGGCGTCGATCTTTGGCTCAATAATCCGGTGCCGCCGCTCGAGGCGAGCGGCACGTCCGGGATGAAGGCCGCCGCCAATGGCGCGCTGAATCTAAGCGTCGCCGATGGTTGGTGGGAAGAAGCCTACGACGGAAAGAATGGCTGGGTCATTGCGCGCGATTCGAGTTTCCCCGATCAGAATCTCCAGGACGAACTCGACGCCGGTACGCTCTATAGCTTGCTCGAAGAGGAGATCCTGCCGCTCTACTTCACGCGCAATGCCGATGGAATCCCCGAAGGATGGCTCGCCCGCGTGCGCCAAAACTTCGAGTCCATTCCGCCTCAGTTCAACACCGATCGCATGGTCGGCGAGTACTCGAGCGCGGCTTACTGCCCGTTGGCGCGCCAGCACGCGCGGCTCGCAGCGGAGCGCTACGAGCCGTTGCGTCAGCTCACGGCGGAACATGCACGGCTCCGCAAGGGTTTCGAAGGGCTGCAGATTCTATCGGCGCGTGTGTCCGAGCTGAATCACGTCAGCGTCGGCGACACACTCGAGGCGCGAGTCGAGGTCGCGCTCGGTACGCTTACTCCAGCAGATATCTCCGTCGAACTCGTCGTGGGTCATTCGAAATACGCGGGCGCGGCGCTCGACAAACCGATGATCATTCCGCTCGCAGCCGCCGATCGCCTCAGCTCCGGCAGCACCATCTACGACGGGTGCGTGCGGCTCGAACGCTGCGGACGCTTCTCCTACGGCATCCGCGCCCGCGTGCGTCGCAACGGTCCGCTCGACGAGAGTCTCTTGAATCTCGTCTTGTGGGCGTGAGCGAGGACGTTGCATCGCGAGTTTCGGGGCCACTGCCGTGAGTTTCCGTTGGCTCGCGCCTGAAATCCCGTGATATAACGCGCGTCCAAACTCGCGCGTTGTGGCCCGCCTGCTCGTGGATTTCGTCATGTTGAAACTGCTCGGCATTCACAAATCGTATGGTCAGCGCGAGCTCCTCGCCGGCGTCGACCTCGTGATGACACCGCGCGAGCGGCTTGGGCTCGTCGGTCGCAACGGCAGCGGCAAGACCACGCTGCTGCGCATGATCATCGGCCAGGAAGCCTGCGACGAGGGACGCATCGAAATCTCGCGCAACTATCGCGTCGGACACTTGTCGCAGCATTTGCACTTCAGCGCACCCACGATTCGCGATGAAGCCTGCCTCGGACTCACACCCGATGAGCACGGCGTGATCGCCGAGCACAAAGCGGAGGCGATGCTCGCCGGTCTTGGTTTTCCGGCCCGCGACCTCGCGCGGCCGCCGCAGGAAATTTCCGGCGGCTTTCAAGTGCGCTTGCAGCTCGCGAAGCTGCTCCTCAGTGAGCCGAACCTGTTGCTCCTCGACGAGCCCACGAACTTTCTCGACATCGTGACGGTCCGTTGGTTGCGACGTTGGTTGCGGGCGTGGCCCGGTGAGATGATCCTGGTGACGCACGACCAGGATTTCATGGATAGCGTCACAACGCACACGATGATGATTCACCGCTCGGGCACGCGCCGCATCGCGGGACCGACGACGCAGCTTTATGAACTCATAGCGCAAGAAGAAGAGCACCACGAGAAAACCCGGCTCAACATGGCGCGTGCGCGCAAGGACACCGAGCGGTTCATCAATAGATTTCGCGCGCAGGCGACGCGGGCGCGGGCGGTGCAGTCGCGCATCAAGCAACTCGCGAAGCATGAGAAACTCGACGAACTCGACGCGCTCGCGTCGCTCGACTTCCACTTCAACGAGGCGCCATTCAGTGGCGAGGTCTTACTCGGCGCAGAGGAGCTGGCATTCACTTACTCGGGGCGCGACAAATTGCTCATTGAGGATTTCAACATCGAGGTGCGACGCGGGGATCGCATCGGCATCGTCGGAAAGAACGGCCAAGGGAAGAGCACTCTCCTCAACCTGTTCGCCACGGAATTGACTCCGACTGCCGGCCGAGTGCGCCGGCACCAGAATCTGCGGCCCGCGCACTTCGGCCAAATGAATATCGATCGACTCGATCCCAAGCGCACCGTCGAAGACGAGATTCTCTCGATGCACCCAGATAACGATCGGCGTGCCGCGCGCGCCATTTGCGGTGCGATGATGTTTCCCGATCAAGAAGCGCTCAAGACCACGAACCTGCTGTCGGGCGGTGAACGCGCGCGGGTGTTGCTCGGCAAGCTGCTCGTGACACCGGCGAACTTCTTGTTGCTCGACGAGCCAACGAACCACTTGGACATGGACGCCATCGATGCGTTGATTCAGGCGCTCGCAGTTTTTCAAAACGCCATTGTTTTCGTCACGCATAATGAGCGCATGCTGTCGGCGCTGGCGACGCGACTCGTGGTGTTCGATCGAGATCGCGTCAACGTCTTCGAGGGTACGTATGACGATTTCTTGAGCCGCATTGGTTGGAGCAATGAGGCGACCGGCGATGATAGTCGCAGCGCAGCTCGCGCTACGGAGACTTCGCGCCGCGATGAACGTCGGGCACGCGCCGAGTGGGTGACGGCGCGCGCACGCGCGCTGCGACCGATCGAGGAACGCATGAAAACCCTCGAGCGCGATATCGCCGCGACGGAGGTGCAATCGCAAGCGACTCAACAAGCGCTCATCGCGGCATCCACGCAAGGCGACGGCGCCACGATTGCGCGGTGTTCACGCGAGCTGCATGCGCTCACGACGCGCAGCGAGAAACTCTATGAAGAACTCGCCCGCGTGAGCGACGAGCATGACCGCGCCGCGGAAAAATTCGCGCGCGAATAGCTCGAGTCGTAAGTCGAAGAAAACCGACCGCGTCGCGCCCGTCACACCTATATATATAGGAAAGCACGCGCCATGCCGGTCACGGCGTGCGCCGCTCCGGTTCGCAACAAGATGCAGTGCAAACGGACGTTGTGAGGGCGCGAAATCGACTCGATCAGAGCACTCGAATTTGGCGACGACGCGCTCTGCGACTCACCAAGCCTGGCCCAGTTCGCGCGGCCAATGGTCGGGCGGTGGCGGTGGGTCGAGCTGACCGTCGGGTCGAATGTGGCGGTACAGCGAGTCCTTTTGTTTGTCGTAGGCGATTTTGCCATTCACGATCGCGTAACGGACGTGCGTCATGTAGTGGAGCAATTCGCCGTCAGTAATCGCGAAGTCCGCGTCTTTGCCGACTTCGATGGAGCCGACGCGGTGATCGACCTCGAGGAGCCGTGCGGCTTCGATCGTGATGGATTCGATCGCGGCAACCTCGCTGAGCCCGCCGCGCACGGCGAACGCGGCCGCCATCGTCAGATGTTGCAGGTCACGCCCACCGAGCCCCCCGAGCGAGATGCCGCCGCCGGGCGAAATCGTCACTTGGACACCGTGGTCGTGGAGGATGCGCGCGTTCTCGATCGCCGAACCGTTGTCGGCGATGCGCGTCTCGTCGCGATCGGCGCGCACGCGCGGATCGATGATCACGGCGACGCCAGCTCGCGCGAGTTCCCGCGCCACCAAGTAACCCTCGCGCGCACCGCGGATGACCAGCCCGAAATCGAACTGCTCCGCCAAGCCGCATAGCTCGAGCAAATCTTGCGCGGTTTCGCCATCGGCAATCGCGGTCTGCTCCTGGCGCATGAGTCGCATCGCTTGTTGGTATGGCCCGCGAATCCAGCTCTCGTCCGGCCGCTTCACTTCGGGATCGCGCGCACGATCTTTTTCATAGCGGTCGAGATCGCGCAAATGCTGGCGTACGCGCTCGAGCGACTCGCGCAACGCGCGGCGACCGCCGGGATTATTCGAACTGTAGCTGAGCGTGCTGAACACTTCGGTCCGCAACGCGTGATCGGTCGGCGTGCCGAACGTCAGCTTGAGCACACTATTGCCAGTCGCGATCGTTGTCATGCCCGCCGAAAGCGCGAGCGTCAGGTTTAAGTTGTAGAAGTCCGTGCCATCCGGCTCGCTCAAGATCCCGCGCGTGTTCAGTCCAATCAATCCGGGATAGACGTGCAGACCCTTCGCGTCGAGGCGCTCGGCATCCTTCGGAATCTCGATCTCGGCGCCAATCGCGGCGATGCGCCCGTTCTTCACCAAAACGCGCGCGCCATCGAGCGTCGCGCCGGTGACCGTGTGCACAATGCCACCTTCGATCGCGAGGTAACTGTCGGGCGTAGTCGTCTTCTTCGCCGCATCGGCGGCCGGCTTCGCGGCGGCATCCGGCGCGCTCGGCGCACTAGGATCGGCGCCAGGCCCCGGGGGGCGGCCGCCGCCCGGACGTCGCCGTCGCGGACGCGGCGGTTCGGGTGGATCTTGCAACGCCCAGGTCGCATCGTTGAGCGCCGCGCCGTTTTGCAAGACTTCAGAGTCTTGCGCCACGACGACGCGCGGTAGCGTGAGCGCGCCAAGCTCGCAGATCAGCACCAATACCAGCATTCCGTTTCGTCGCGAAACGCATCGCACCTTGCCGGCCTTTATCATGGCTGACTCCGCTTCCAGGCGATCTCTCCGCCGATCAAAACGCGCGTCACTTGCGTCGCCGGATCGAGCGGATCGCCATCCAATAACACGAGGTCTGCGAGTTTGCCTTTTTCGATGCTGCCGTAGCGATCATCGACTCCGAGCGCACGTGCGGCATGAAGCGTCAACGCTTTCAACGCGGCATCGCGATTCAATCCCGCGCGCACGAGATCGCCGACGCGACCCCGGAATCGCGCGAACTCGTCGGCCCCATCCGCAACCGGCAACCAAACCAGCTCGCAGCCAGCTTCCGCGAGCTCGGCCGCAAGATTGAAGCGTTCAGCGGCATTCGGCACGCGGTCGAGTAGCGGCTGAAGTTCGACACGCGCTTTGGCCTTGCCGAGATCCGCCGCGATGTAGCGGTAGTCGACTTGGAATCCGCGCTTCAACTGCAGCGTGCCGACGAGTTCGGGGAAGATTTGTTGGATTTCCTCGAGATGCCGAAAGTCGGAAGGACCCGCAAGCTCGATCACCAAGAGCGGCGCCATCTTCTTGTCGAGCAGATCCATGAACGGCCGCAGATTCGCCGCGACTTCCGGTGGCTTGAATTCCGCGGGAGCATCCGGCGGTTTTGCCGCCGGCGGAGCACCAGTCGGAGTAGCCGGCGGTACGGCCGGCTCGGCGCCGCTTCCGCCGGACGGCTCCGGCTTTGGCGTCGCCTCGGCTTTCTTGCGCGCCGCCTCCTGCTGCTTGTCCCACTCTTCGCGCGCCTTGTCGCGGTCCTTCACGGCCTTTTGCGCGGCGCGCAGAATTCCGAGGAGTTCACGTTTGTCGCGCCCGGGATTGTCGAACGTGATGCGAAGTGGTCCGTCCGCGGAGACGAGTCCGACGCCGGCAGCACCGCCGGTCCGATAGAGCGCCGCTCGACCGGGCACTCCCGTTCCCGGCGGCACGAAACTCGCGGCGACGAAGCCGTTCGCCAGTAGCGCATCGAAGTCGATCTGTTGCGGGCGCACGTCGTCGGCGACGCGGGCGTCCGCGTGATTTCCGCTCCGCGGATGGTCCGCGAGTTCGAAGCGTGTCGACGCGAGCACTAAGCCAGGGAACACCGTCTCGCGTTCCGCCGCGATCACGCGCGCCGAACTTGGCGTCGTGATCGCCGCGCCCGCGTGCCGGATTTTGCCATCTTCGATCACGATCATTCCGGGTGAGTAAGTCTCCCCAGAAACGGTGATCACGGTTCCCGCCCGAATGACAACGAGCGGTTCGCTCGCCGACGCGCAAGTCGTCAGCGCCAGGAGCCACGAACAGAGCAAAGTGAGAATGCAAAGTCTCATAGGCTAAAACTCGCGACCTTCCGCGACGTTGTAAACGACGCGACCCTGAACCACCGTGATTTCGCACACGGAGCGCGGGTCGATCGGATCGCCCGTCCACAAGCAAAACTCCGCATCGAGTCCTTCTTGTATGGAACCGACGCGGTGTTGGATCTTCAACGCCTCGGCCGGCAACTGCGTGACACCGCGCAACGCTTCATACGGCTTCCAGCCGTACCAGCACCCCATCGCGGCTTGGTAGGAAAGCTCTTCCTGCGGAATCACCGGCGCGTCGGTGTTGATGCCGAGCCGCCGCACACCGTGCTGCCACCACTGGGCCGCGAGCCCTACGATGCGGCGCTCGGTGCGATCGAAATGCAACACGCGCGGTCCGCAGATCGTGTACACGTTGGGGTCGTCGCGGATGAGTGGCGCGAGTTTCCACGCGTCGAACTCGCTATGGTCGAGTACGGTTTGCAGCTTGAACTCGCGCGCCAACATCAAGATCGACATCATCACGACTTGGTAGATCTGCGTGTGCACCGAGACAACGAACTTGCCTTCGAACAAACCGCGAAAGTTGTGGAAGATCGGGTTGAAGTCGGGTCGCGCGAGCGACTGATCGGCTTCAAAGCGTTTCCATCGCTCGTGGTAGTCGCGCGCCTTGGTGAGCGTTTGGCGCGTGTTGTAATTCATGAAGGAGCGCCCCACGCCGTACCAGTAGCTCTCGGGATTGCCGGCCTGCGCGATCTTCAATGAGCCGGGCGATGCAACGACCATGTCATCGACGCTGTCACCCGCCAGTCGCGCAATCGTCCCGAAGCCGCTCATGTTCGTGCCGCTCCCCGGAATCAGGAGCACCGTCGTGACCCCGCCCGCGCGCCCGCGCTTGAGGTTGGCATTCTCCGGCTCGAGCGTCTCGAGTGTGTTTAGGCCGGGATTAGTGAGATAGACCATGTCATTGAGATCGCTCAACGAACCGGCGATATGGTTGTGACAATCGACCATGCCCGGCACGAGCCACAGCGTGGGGCGATCGATGATTTGACAATCGGCCGGAATGGTCACGTCTTTGTGATGGCCGACCTTGGTGATCTTGCCGTTCGCGACCAGCACAACCGCATTATTGATCACACGTTCTTCGCGATCGAACGTGATGACCTTGGCGACCCGGAATGCGAGTTGTGGCTGAGCGCTCGCTGACTTTTTCGACCGTGCCGCGCTATTGGGGTCCGGAGTAATGCCGGGATCCAGCACGGCCGGCGCCGCCGTTCGGACCGGCGCAGTTTCTTCTGCTGCAAGCCCGTGAGGGCCGACCATCAGGACCGTCCACAAAAAAAGCACCCAACGGAACGGCGCGACGCGGAAGTTTGCAAACCGTTCGTTCGACCGCCTCATTCGCGCGCCTCCTTGCCGTTCACGAGCACTCGCTCCACTTTGCTCCCGCGCTGAAATGGATGCCCGGCGAAAATCACGAGGTCGGCGTCCTTGCCGAGTTCGAGCGTTCCGATGCGATCGCTGACGCGGTACAGCGCTGCCGCATCGCTCGTCAGCGCCGCAAGCGCCGCCTCGGCACTCAAGCCGCGTTCGATCGCGAACAGCACTTGGAACGGCAACGCGCGCGCGCCATCCTCGGCGGCGCTCTGGAATGCGATGCGAACGCCGTGGCGCTGCAACGTGTCGCCATGGTGGTATTCGGTTTCGCGCCGTTCGGTGACCGGAAAGCGCGGCAGCACGACGCCGACTTGTTGTTCGACGAGCTGCGCCGCAAGCACGTCGGCCTCTTGCGCTTCGATGAGCACGACCGGCAGCTGATGTTCGGTCACGAGGACCTTTAGCACTTCGCGAATCTCGGCAGCGGAATTCGCGGCGATCAACGCCGGAATTTCCTTCCGCAAGAGTGCGCGCAGCGGTTCGAGCGATTCATCGATCGTCGGCGGTTCTGGTCGACCGCTCTTCGTCGCGAGCCGGCGCGTCACTTTGAACTCGACGGTGGCTTTGTCGATTCGCCGCATCTCGAATTGCACTTGAAAACCCAGGAGCGCAACGCTGCCTTTGATTTGTTCATCCCCAACGAACTCGGCTTCCACGGTCGGATTTCCGCGGCCCCCGGTGTCGACTTCGATGTGTCCTTTGAGTTGACGATCATTCAAGGTCAGCAAGATCCGATGCTCAAACGGCACCGGCGGTTCAATCACTCGACCCTCGATCTCTTTGCCTTCGAGGCGCAACACAACCTTGCCGCGCTGCGGCGCCGGCAGCGGCGCGCCGGTCGCCGTCCCTTCCCACGTGCCACTGATCAGATCGGCCTTCTGCTCGACAACCTCCTCGACTTTTTTGGTTGCCGGCGTCGCCTCGCCCTTCGCTTCTTTCGCGCGATACGCCGCGAGTTCCTGTTCGTATTTCTCCCAACTCGCGATGTACTTCTTGCCTGCTTCGAGTCGCCGCCGCAGCGTCTCGCCGATCGTGCGCGGATCGGTGCCGCGCACGTCGAAGGCTATGGCCGCGGTCGGCTTCAACACTCGTTCGGCGCGACGCACACCGGATGTCTTCATCGCCATCAGCCGCGAACCGCGCGCCGAAAAGCGGCGTGGCCCCACCAGCTGCGTCGTCACGCCGGCGTGCGCGACGCGCAACTCCGCGGCGCTCGCCGCGCCGACGAGCCCACTCAAATCGTCTTCCGGATTGGTCGCGTTCGCATCGCCGCCAAAACCGAGGTGACCAAACCCATCGATGAAACCCGGCGTGATATAGGAGCCGGGTCCACCATCGATGACCCGCGCGTGCGGCGGATGCGGAACCGCACGACCCACGGCGACGATGCGGCCGTTCTCGATCAGTAGTTCACCCTGCTCGATTTCCTGCCCTGGACGTACCCAAATGCGTTCGCCGCGCACGATGAGCGCGGTACTCTCGGGCGCCTGGTAGACCCGCGTTCCGCCGACAAAGGTTTGCGCGACGTGGCTCGCGATGTCGAGTGGGTGCGCCGTCATCAAAAGAAAATCAGCGTCCAGCCCGGGAGCGAGCGATCCCACCCGATCACTCACGCCGAGAATCTCGGCGGCGGTACGCGTAATGCCGCTCAGCGCGCGCAACTCCGACACGCCGGCGGCATGCGCTTGCGCCGCGACCAAGCGCAGTTCGCGCACTCCGCTCGTCGTTGGCGGCGCGAACGCCAATGGGATGTTCTTGTGCAGAGAAAGTAAATCGTAGTGCGTCGCGAGCGCCTCCGGACTGCTGCCGAAATCGGCGCCACCGGCCATGAACGAATCGCCCGGCCGATAAACGAGAGGAATTTTCTCGCGCTCGAGACTCGCCGCGACGCGCGCCGCTTCGAGACCGCCGACAAGGTAACCCGCGCGCTCATTTGCGATCAGGAAAGACTTCGCGCCGAGTATGTCCGCTGCGCGCTCCGCAGTGATGCGGAGCGGAAGTTTGGCATCCCAACCGGCGCGCAACGCAGCTCGATGCCAGGAAAACTCGTCGTTGATCGACGCGCCGCGCGACGCCGCGAGCGCTTCGGTCAAACCGAGAAATTGCCCGAGTCGCGATGCGGGTCGCTGCACGATCGGCGCTTCGATCGCGACATCCGACGAGGCTGGAAACGAAAACGTGACATCACGCGGCGGACCGTAGACGCCGAGATTGATGCAGAAATCCGCGTGCGAACGCAGCACGCGTTCGGCCGGCGTCCCGCCGAGTTTCACGATTGCACCTTGGCCGCTCAGAAGTCGATGCCATCCCGGATTGAGATGCACGGTCGTGACACCGGCGGCCAAGCTGCGAGCAAAATCACCGTAACGGTCGAATGCATCGATCGCGTAATAACCGGCGGCGACCGACTCATCGCCCGCATGTGCGCCGCCAAAGCGCGTATCCGCCGCGACGAAACCCGGGACGAGCCAAGCGTCCGGTTCGGCGATCACTTCTAAGTCGGTCGGGATCGTGGTCGTGTCGGCCGGCCCGATTTGTTCGATCTTGCCGTCCCGCACGATGACAACGGCATCGTCGATCTGCCACGCGCCTGCGGGATTGACCGGCAACACGTGACCAACACGCAACACGAAACTCGGTCTCGGTTCCGCCCCGAAGCAGACGGCGCCACAAGCGACGAGCGTGACTCCTACGAGCCAACGAACTCGACCGCAAAGTCTCGTCCCACGAGTAGGTCGATCGCCGAAGCGAGCACTCATCGATTACCGCCCGCAGATTCGGCGCGCATTCCTCCGCCTTTGCCATCGCCGCTCGGCTTCGGCGTTTCGTCACCCACCGGCGGTGCGGGAGTCGGCGCGTCGATCGGTTCCGCTGCGCGTGCCGGATCCTTGGGCTTCGGCAGTAATTTTTGAATCCGCGGATCGCGGGCGCGGTCGTACGCCAGAATGCCGTCGATATAGACGTGCTCCACCCACGAACTGAACTCGAGCGGATCGCCACTGAAAATGACTACGTTCGCCGTCTTGCCGACTTCGAGTGAGCCGAAACGATCGCCGCAGCCGAGCATTTTCGCCGGGTTCAAGGTGATCGCTTTGAGCGCGACTCGGCGCGGAATACCTTCGCGCACACAGCGCGCCGCTTGGTAAGTCAGATAGCGCTCCGCGAGCGAACCGTCCGGGTGCGGTTGCAGCGCGAAACGGAGCCCGGCCTCGTAGAACAGTTTCGGCACAAAAATCTCGGTGATCTCTCCGGTCGCGCGATCGCGATCGCGAAAGACCAAATCCGCCGCGAGCACGACTGGCCGCTGCGCCGCCTTGAGTTCATCGATTGCGCGAAACGCATCGCCGCCGAGCACCAACACCGTGTGCTCGAGAAATCCCTGGCTCCGTGCCAGCTCGATCGCCGGTCCGACATCCATTGCGGCGCCCGCGTAGATCCACGCGTCGAGCCGCCCTTGCTTCAAGCGCGCGAGATTGCGATGCGCGTCGTCGAGGTGCTCCTCCCGTACGAGTTCCCGGCCGCGCTTGCGCGCTTCCGCCGGCCCCACGTCGAGAGTCTTGCCATCTCTCTTGACGCTCTCCTCGTAGCGCTCCTCGGCGACCCGCTCGAGGTAATCTTCAAGTTCCGCAAACGTGCCGCGCAGCGACTGCATCTGCAGCATGCGATCCGAGCCGCGGCGCGGACTCGTGCACAGTTTGAGCGCGACTGCGGTCTTGACCGTCATGGTGTCGGGTGTCATGCCGATCGGTCGAACGAGTCGGCTCAAGCCACCAATAACGCAGTTGTCACCCGGAATCGTATGCACGCTCGTGATGCCGTCGCGCAAACTGTCTTCGAAAAAGAGCCGCGCCGGATCGAGCGCGTCGTAGACATCGACGAAAGGAGTGACCGGCAGACTCTCGTTCGCGACGTCGAGGCCGCGCGCACTGTGCGGGTCGATCATGCCGGGGAAGGCGATCTTGCCGGGCAATTCGACGACCACCGCGTCGTACGGTATCTCAACCTTGGCGCCGATCGCGGTGATCTTGCCGTGCTCGATGAGGATCGTGCCGTTGGCGATTTCATCCTCGTCACCACCCACCGGAATTATTCGCAGCTCGGTGAGCGCGATTTTCTCCGGTGGCGCACTCCACGCGACCGGGCAGACATGCATCGCGCTCCACAACAGCGCGAACGCGGCCGCAATGGGCAGCAAAGAAAATCTAGAAACCATTTTGAGTCGCTTTCCCGACCTTCGCCGCCGGCTCCCGGTCGCGCGCGTCCAGCACCACGCGCCCGCCATTCAATACCAGTAACGGTCGAGCCGTCGCCGCGAACGGTTCGCCGCTCCACACGACCACGTCGCCGCGCTTCCCGACCTCGACACTGCCGAGTTCGTGCTCCAAGCCGAGGAGTTGCGCCGGAATCAACGTCACCGCGCGCAACGCATCTTCGAATGTGTAACCAAAGCGCATGGCGTACATCGCCTGGCGCGCGAGTCCATCTTCCTCGCGGAGTTCCTGCGCGCTGAGCGCGGCTTGGATGCCGTGCGCTCGCAGCAAACTCATCGAATTCAGGCGGTTTTCCCGGACCTCGCCGCCCATGCTGCGCACGCCACTCGCTTGCATGTAGATCGGACCAAAAATGATCGGCACGCTGCGGGATTTCAGCAGTTCCGCGCAGCGATAGGCGTCGGTTGCCTCCTCGAGCGTGAAGCGAAAACCAAACTCCTCACTGATGCGCAAGGCCGTGGCGATGTCGTGGAGGGATCGCGCTTGAATCCGCAGCGGCACATCGCCGCGCAGAATCTCGATGATCGAGTCGAGCGCCGGCTCCGTCGGCGTATCGGCGCCTCCAGTCAGGGGGCGACCCTGCATGCGAAGAATCGCTTCGTGAAAAGCCTTGCGCAGCACCCAAACGACTCCCATGCGCGTCGTCGGACGCCGGGTGTACGTGCTCACCGCCGCGCCCCGCGCCGGACGATTGGGCATACCGACCCAAATGGGATCGCGCCCGATGGTCGCCTTCACGGCATCCTCGGCGCGCACGATACGCTCACGCGCCGAACCTGCGGTTCGGACGATGGCGCCCCGCGGACCGAGGACGGCGGACGAGTCGGGTGACACGTACACAGTCGTCACGCCGCCGCGCAGCAAGCGTTGAAAGTCCGGCGAATCGAGATTCAGTGTGTCGATGACGCGCGTGTGCGGAATCACTTCCGCCGTTTGTTCAGAACTCGCGAAGGTCTCGACGACTCCGGAAGCCAACTCCGGCGGATCAATGTCTGCCCCGCCGCACGCATGACAGACAAACTCTTCCTCGGTTTCCGTAAGCCAATGATGCGGCACAGAACACGCCGGCGGCAAACACGGCGAATCCTCGTCATGCCCGCTCGCTCGTGCAACGCTCGCGTTCGGTGGCGCGCAATGCGCGTCCGACGTGGAATCGTGTGCATGCGACGGGTCGTGTGGGGCGTGCCCGGTGACTTCGGTTGGCGCGTGCGCTTCGCTCACGCCGCTCCCCGTTCGATCCCGACTCACGATGTCGCGCGACTCGATGCGCGCGTTGGCATCGATGAGCCCCGCCGTCAGACAGGCGGTCGGAAACTCCAGCACGTTGGCATCGGCGGGGATCACAAGATCTCGCCCCACCGCGGTGATGCGCCCACCATTGATCAGCAACACGCCGCGCTCGAGGACTTCCCCTTGGCCGGTATAAATGCGTCCAACTCGGATGGCGATGACCTGCGGGGCTGGCTCGGGATCTGCCGCAACCGCCAACGATGTGACGCTGCCCAAAATCGAACAAAAAACCATCGACCAGCGCGCGAGTAGTTGGCTACAACTCATCGATGTCCTTCTTTGCTGTCGCTGCTCGCTGCGGCGTGCGCAGAGCGGCGCGATGCACAACGCGGATGCCGCGCGAGTAGACTTCCAACACTTCGCTCTCGAGTCGCAGCGGATCACCGCTCCAAACAACCAGGTCGGCATCGAGTCCCGAACCGATGGCGCCAATGCGATGCGATACGCCGCCCGCGACGGCCGCATGGACCGTCAGTGCGCGGCGCGCCGCCGCCAGTGAAAGCCCCTCGCGTACGGCGAGACTTGCGCTCTGTCGCAGACTCGTCGGCGTGGCCGCGGGCCAGCCTCCCGCCAGTGCGACTCTTACTCCGGCGCGATCCCACTCGCCGGCAATTCGCACTTTATTCTCTGGCGTCGCAAAAGTGAAAGGGCCGAGGATCGCAACCGCCTTGCGGGCCGCCAACTCGCGCCCCAACCGCAATCGTTCCGTCGTAGCTCTCACATCCAGATCCGCAACCAACACGGGCATCGACAATCCGCCACCGAAAAGCGTGAGCGCAGATTCCACATCGACAACATCGCCAGCGACAAAGAGCGCTGGGACTCGACCCGCGAGGTAATCGCGGAAAGTGGGCGATTGTTGCCCGCCGGTGCGTAAACTTTCGGTGAGCAACGCCAACGCGCGGCCCCGCGAAGTCGGTTCGCGGTCCATGCGCAATACCTGGTTGCCGAGCGAAAAGACGAGCGGCCCATCGACACGCAAGCAGTCGAATTCGTCGCGCGTGACGTGAGTGCGCGCGACAAACGCTCGGCCGCTGACGAGATTGATCGGCGCCGGCCAGACGAGTGCCGCCGTCACACCGGCTGCCAGCGCCTTCGCGAAGTGCGCGCTCGATGGGTCGGAGGCGTCGAGGGCGGACGCCTCAGCGTCGATCGGACTCGCGAGCTCAAAGTTCTGATTTTTGGCGCCGAGGTTCGAACAGAGCTCGATGAATCCGGGGCAGAGCACGCTACCGGCCGGCAGCTCGACCGGTGTCGGCAACCCGGTTGTGCTCGCGAGTTCGATGCGTTGAATGCGGCCGTTGTCGACCACGACGGCGAGTCCGTCATAGAGCTCGCCATCGGCTTTGACGACGCGCGCGCCCACGAGTGTGAAGACACTGGGACTCGCGGCTGAAGCGTCACGTGGCTGCGCGTCCAGCGGCGCGGCGAGCAGTCCACCGATGCAGGCGCAGGAGACGACGTAACGCACGACTTGCGGCCAACGCTGCAACATCAAAAAGCCGTTTCCGTTCGCACATACACTTCGATGCCGCCGACGAACACGCGTTCAACAACGGCGCCCGGCTCGCGCGGATCGCCGCTCCAAACGACAAAGTCGGCGCGCGCGCCGACACGCAGATCGCCGACGGAATCGACACCGAGTAACGCCGCCGCCGCGCTCGTCACCATCGCGATGGATTCGACACCCGAACCGCGGGCTTCGGCCATGGCGGCCCGGCCGAGTAGCGCGCGACTGGAAAACGGCTCCGCGCCGGAGCCGACCCAGACCGCCACTCCGGCGGCGCGAAGCAGCGCCGGCGCGTTATCGGCGACGCGGCGCAAGAGTTCATCAGTCATGTCGAGTGGCGCCTCGAGTGGTCCCAGTACAACTGGCACTTCGCGCGCGGCGATTTCCTTGGCGACTAAATGCGCTTCGGTGGCGCCGGTGAGTATCAAACGCAACCCATAGCGATCCGCGAGTTCGAGCGCGTTGAGAATATCACTCGATCGGTGCGCTTCGCACCGAACGGGAATCTCGCGATCGAGCGCGCGCAGCAAGATGCGCAAGTCTTCACGCCGGGGCGGCTGCGTGGGTTTCTTCAATTCGGCTTTCGCATCCTTCGCCGGCGCCGCGGCTGCTGCGCCGGCACCGCTTCCATCCGGCGGAGTCGGCGAAGGAACGGGCGAAGGCGGCGCCTGCATCGGGTTCGGGTTCTGGAGGTCTTGAGCGCTAGCGGCATCCTGCGCCGGGCGAAGATCCGTCGCGACGAGCGGTGCGATGGGCGCGTCGGTTCCGGCGACTTTCTTTTCGACGTTGGCATCACCCGCCGTTTTCGCCTCGGCGGCGCGTTTCGCCAGTTGCTGTTCGTACTCGGTCAATTCTTCTTGATAGAGGTCGAGCTGCCGCCGGTAGTCGCGCGCTTCGTCTAGTTGCTTGCGAACGGCGGCGATGAGTTGAACGCGCGCGATCGGGCGCTGCGTCGCGCCGAGATTGAGAAACAAGTCCGCTTCAGTTTGCAATACCTGCCCGATCGCCACGCTCGTACTGCCCTCGGCTGCCAAGCGCACGAGCGCGCCGAGTCCAGCGAATCCGAGCGCGGGTCCCGGGCGCAAGTAAACACACGTCACGCCACTCTTGAGCGCGCCGACGAGCGCGTCGCGATCGAAGCGGTCGAAGCCGTCTTCGGCGCGCGCCGTTAGTTGCGCGACGCTGGATCCGGTCGTTGTCATCGCGAGCGTACTATCGATGTCGATGAATCCGGGTGCGACGAACTTCCCTTTGCCATCGATAACACGCGCAAAAACTGGCGCGTTCACCGCGCTACCGATCGACTTGATCTTCCCATCATCGATGAGGACGGAGCCAAGCTCGGTCTGCGCGTGTTGCTGATCCGGGGCGGTGAGAATGGTCGCGTCACGAATCAACACTCCGCCGCTGAGCCAGGAAGTTGAAAATGGTTGCGCCGTGAGCTTGGTCGAAGTGAGAAATAGAGTCGCGCCGAGCGCCAACAGCAGCAGCGTGCTGCGCGCCGGCTGGCAGTCGCCGCGAAACGGGTACGGCGTGAACAGCACGTCGGGCATCGAAGAAAAGATGGCTGACCTCGCATTCCAGGCCGCGAATTTCACCGGCTGCGCGCGCACAAAGGGGTTGACATGTGGCAAGCTGGCTCGCGTTTGGGACTGATTGCAGGAGCGCCGCGCCGGCGCGCCCACGCGTCCACCTCGTACTTCGTCGAAAGCGTACCGTTGCTTGATACCAGAGTTTATGTCGCGGGCCCAGGCACCGACAGACGTGTCGCGCCGCCGATCCTGAACTTCTCTCGGCGCCGGAGTTCCACCCGCCGCGCGCTTCGAGCTGCTACAGAAAATCCGCTGGTGCCGCCTATAATGACGCGGCAGGTGAGTTCGACGAGAACGAGACCCAACGCGACAGCTCTAGACCGGCAAGCACTTCGCACGCCAAGCTCATCGCGAGAAATCACCATCTTCGAGTGCCAGGCACGGCCTGGCATGGGAGAGGACGAACGCTCTTGAACGCTGGTCGCGAGTGGCGCGAGGACGATAGCTTCCGCGTCAAAGTGGGATTGGCGGAGATGCTGCGCGGCGGCGTCATCATGGATGTTACGACGGTCCGCGAAGCAAAGATCGCCGAGGACGCCGGAGCGGTCGCGGTGATGGCGCTCGAGCGAGTGCCCGCAGACATTCGCCGCGAAGGCGGTGTCGCACGGATGTCCGCCGTCGAGATGGTGGAAGCCATCAAACGCGCGGTCACGATCCCCGTGATGGCTAAGGCGCGCATCGGGCACTTCGTCGAAGCGGAAGTTTTGCAGACGCTCGGAGTCGATTTCATCGACGAGAGTGAAGTGCTCACGCCCGCCGATCCTCATTTCCATATCGATAAGCGCGCGTTCAAGGTTCCGTTCGTCTGCGGCGCGACCTGCCTCGGCGAGGCGTTGCGGCGCATTGGCGAAGGTGCCGCGATGATTCGGACCAAGGGCGAAGCTGGCACCGGTGACATCAGTGAAGCCGTGCGCCATCTGCGGCTCATCTTTCGCGAATTGCGCGCACTGACGGTGACGCCGCGGGAAGAGCTCATGACGCGGGCGAAGGAGCTCGGTGCGCCGTATGACTTAGTTTGCGAAGTGGCCGCGAAGGGTAGATTCCCCGTGCCGAACTTCGCCGCCGGCGGAGTGGCGACACCGGCCGACGCCGCGCTTTGCATGCGCCTCGGGGCCGAGGCAGTCTTCGTCGGCTCCGGGATTTTCAAGTCGCAAGATCCGGAGCGCACCGCCGCGGCGATTGTCAAAGCGACAGCGCAATTCGAGGATGCCGAAATCATCGCGGAAGTTTCGCGCAACCTGGGGCAGGCGATGATGGGACTCCCAGCGAGCGAAATTACGGTCGAACAACAGCTTCAACAGCGCGGCTGGTAGAAAAGCACGAGGCAGCCCGTTGCAAATCGTCGCGAGCAGCAGCCCATCGATACTGACGCGCAGCACAGCGTCGGGTGCGGCGAATCGCTCGCTCGTGCCGGCGGTGCTTGCGCTCCAGGGCTCCGTCGAGCCACATGTGCGCGCGCTCGAAAACCTCGGGTACGCGCAGCCGCTCCTCGTGCGCAGAGTCGCTGAGCTGGGGCGCGCGACTCACCTCGTGATCCCGGGCGGGGAAAGCACGGCGCTCGAAAAACTGATGAAGATCTACGGCCTCTGGGAGCCGATTCGCGCCCGCGCGTTGGAAGGAACGCTCGCGCTCTTCGGCACGTGCGCTGGCGCGATCCTGATGGGTCGCGCCGCCGCCGAGCGACCTGAGCGCTTAGGTGTGCTCGCGGTGGACGTCGATCGCAATGCGTACGGGAGCCAAGTCGACAGCTTCGTAGCGCGCGTCACGCTCGCGCCGCCACTCGGCGAACTCGACGCGTTCTTCATCCGCGCGCCGGCGTTTCGCAACGTAGGTCGAGAAGTAGAAGTGCTCGGGACGCACGATGGGAACGTCATTTTGGTCAGGCAGCAGAGGTTACTCGCGGCGACTTTCCATCCAGAGCTATTGACGCCAGCGACCCGAACCGGCGATGTTCGGCGCGCGCTGGTCTGCGCAGCGAGTCGCGTGCATCAGTATTTCTTGGAGCTTTGAGGGGATGAGCTTGAAGAAGCGCGTCGGAGTCTTCGGCTGGGGAATCGTGGCGCCGCGCGCTCGCAACGTCGAGGCTTTTGCGCAGAACCTCGATTCCACCGCGAGCCACCTCACCGCTTTCGACGGCTTTGGGCCGAGCCCGTTCCTGGTTGGCGAACCCGATTTTGATTTCGCCGACTACCGAGAGTGGATCGACGCGCGCTTTCCGCCCAATCGATTTCCGCAATTGCATAAGAAATTCGGCACCCCGACGCACTACGCCGTTGCGAGCTTCATCCAAGCGCTCGGGCAAAACCCTGGCCTCGAAGCCGAGCTGCAACAACTCGGTACCGCGGCGCACATCTATCTCGGCGGCGGGTTGCACGATATTCCGACGTACTACGAGGAAGGGCTCGCGCTCGCGCGCGCACAAAGGCGGTGGAATCGCTTTTGGAGTCAGCCGCAGCACAACAGCGCGTACGAGGATTTCATCGCGACACCGGCCGCCGCACGCGCGGACGGCACCGATTTGCCTCCCGATCCCGCGCAGCTTTCCGGCGACGACGCCGACGATGCCCGCGATGCGTGGTGGGCCTACTGGGCGGGGCGTTCGCCGCAACTCAAGGAGTACTTGCGCGAGTACTGCGACATCGAATCGCTCGATATCGTCGGCGAAGTAGAGTCCGCGAAAGCGGCCGTGATCAAACAAAAGCGCAGTCGCACGCAGGAACTGCAACGTCGATGGCAAGCGCCCGATCCGCCGTGGAATATCGTCTCGCCCAATGTACTTTGGAATATCGGGAGTATCGCCGCGTCACAGGTCTCCATGCTGGGCAAGATCACAGGCATGACCTTCGCTCCATTCGCGGCTTGTTCGAGCTTTAGCTACTCGCTCAAGCTGGGAATGGATGCGATCCGCTCGGGTGATGCCACGGCGGTCGTCGTCGGCGCCGCCGACCCGAAACCGCATCCGCTTTCGGTCGGGACATTCTTCGGTGCGCGCGTGCTTTCAGCGGACGGCGTCGTGTCGAAACCGCTCACTGGTTTGCGCGGAACACATGTCGCCGGCGGCGCCGCCGTGTGGATCATCGGCGACCTGGAGTATTTCACGCGGAAGGGATTTCGACCGCTCGGCATGGAGCCGCTCTCGGTTGGGGTCAGTTCCGATGCGCACCACATCATCACGCCATCCGCGGAAGGCCCCTATGCCGCGATGCGGATGGCGCTAGCGGCGGCGGGGATCGATGGAGCAGAAATCAAAACTTGGGACCTCCACGCGACCGCGACGCCGGGTGATTACCTCGAGGTGCAGAACGCGCGCCGCGTCGTCGGCGCCGACACCTGCATGACGGCCCGCAAGGGTAGCCTCGGCCATGGTATGGGCGCAGCTGGTGGCTGGGAACTCACGGCGCAGTATCTCGGTTATGAACGGGGACATTTGTATGGGACGCCGCTCAAATCCGAAGAGCTCAATCGCGAGATAGCGCGAGTGCATCTGGAATTCGCGTTCGAAGGCAACGACACGGCGGCGCACGGACCGGCCGGCAAGCTGTCGATGGGCGTCGGCGGTATCAACGCCTGTGTGATCTCTCGGCCGCTCGTGCGGTGAGTCCCGCCGCCAGCACGTGAGCATCGACTCAGCCAGCGCGCAAGACCCCGACCAAGCGCAGAGCACTCGATCTGGCTGCACACCAACCAGCTTGCCGTTTCAGCTCGGAGAGTCGCTCGTCACGCGGCTCGCAATCGCGTTGCTTGGAATCACGCCTGAACTCGCGCTAGACTCTGCGCCACATCGCGATTGGAATCGGGGACGTAGCGCGCTCGCTTCGCAAGTTCCGCAAGAAGGTTCGCACGGTCATCTATGAGTGAATCCGGCATCACTCCTACATCCGAATGCTCGTCATCGCCGAGCGATGCAGAACTCATAGAGGCCGATTCCAGCTTTGATGCGAGTATTCCACTCGCGGTCTATGCGCGCGAAGCCGCGCTCGCGGCGCGCGATCGGCACCGGCTGATGGAGTCGGAGGCTGCCGAGTTGCTGCAGATCATCGACGCGATGCCACGCCTCGACGAATCCGGACTCTCGGCGGCTCAGTCTGCGCAATTCGTCACGAATGCACTGCAATGCGTTGAGTACTGCCTGCTTCGTCTTCCAGCCCGCCGACCTGGCTTCATCAACAAGATCCTGCAGAGTGCCGTCGACGAATACTCCTACGAAGGCAGCTGGAAGATTGTCGAGATCAACGACGAGGGACGACGCGGGCGCTCACGCACCAAGACGCTCGGGCAAATTCAACGGTTACCGGGCAATCCCAACGATCCGTCGTTCCTCGGCGGAAGCTGGGAGATACGACGCGGCGCCGAGTTGCGCCGCGTCGTGTTTTCCTTAGAGTCTCGCGCGGTCGCCGAGACGCTCAAGATCAGCGACGTCTTGCCGCGGCACCTCGACGAAGCGCGCTGTTTGCAGATGGTCACCGCGCGCGGACCGCGACCGTGGACCCTGCAAGTCGACGCGCACGCTCCGCTCGGTCAATGGATCGCGCGCCTCGCCGGCACGTGCAACATCGGTCAACATTGCGGTCACTTGGCGTTGGGCGTTTTTTGCGAAGCCGTTCAGCGCAAGTTGGAGAGCAACGGTTTGAGCCACTTCTTGCTTGGCGCGTCGCGCCGCGACCCGCCGACGCGACCCTGGCATACGGGACAGTATCTGCGGCGTATCGATGACGGCTTCGTGTTTCGTTGGACCGGCCTCGCGCTCGCGGACGGCGCGCGGCGACTCGTGCGCGCAACGACTGACGTCGAAGCCATCGCGCGGATCATCACCGTGCAAAACCTGACGAGCTCGGGCGAAAGCGACCTCCCGTGACGAGCGCGGCCGAGGCTGTCGAATCGCGACGCTCCGTCCCACCGCGCGCGTCGAGGCGATTCGAGCGGTACATGATTGTCGTGGGCATCGGCGGTTCCGCAGGGCTGTTCTTGCAGGCGTGGCAGATCTTCGCCGCGCAAAGCGCCGAAGACATCCACCTCGGCGCCGCGCTCATCAACACCTGGGTCTGTGGGAGTTGGCTGAGCTACGGGTTTTGGGTGCGCAGCAAGGTCCTCGTCTGCGCGAATGTTCCCGCCGTCGTGGCCGCCGCAGCGATCTTAGTCGGCAAACTGTACTTCGCTTCATAAAGCAAACGGCGCGCGTTGCAACCGCGTCGAGAAGCTCTAATATCCGCGGCTGATGCCAGCAAACTGCATCCTGACTCGGAGCCGTGCATGTCGATTCTGAAGGGTAGCTCCAAACCCCCCGCTTGCGGTGAACCGGCGCGCCGGGACGAACATCCTCCGCGGCAGCCGCACGCAGCGCCGCCGCGCATCCGCAAATCACGGTCGAGCCGATATCGCGCCGCGGTCTTGATCAGCATCCATGTGATATTCGCGCTCCATTTGACGCATTGGCTCACGTCCGGAACCACGATCTCACCCGTCGAGCCGTCCGAAGCGATGTACACCATCGAGCTTGGTCGCATAAATGCCGGCGCGATATTCTTCGCGGTCGCGATGCTCTCGACGCTCGTGTTCGGTCGCTTCTTTTGCGGGTGGGCGTGCCACCTGGTCGCGTTGCAGGATCTGTGCGCGTGGCTGCTCAAGAAGATCGGAATTCGTCCGCGCATTTTTCGGCTGCGGGCGATGGTGCTGGCGCCTTTCGCCATCGGTTTCTACATGTTTCTCTGGCCGACGCTGAAACGCCTCGTCTTGATACCGGCGCTCGACGGAGTGTTTCCGCAGCTGGCGAATTGGCTCGCGAGCAATGTCAGCGCGTTTCCCGCCACAGGTTTCGAGCTAGAGCTCGTGAAGAGCGACTTTTGGGCGACATTTCCTGGTCCGTGGGTTGCCGCGGTCACTTTCATCGTGTGCGGGTTCATCGTTGTTTATTTGTTGGGCGCAAAGGGTTTTTGCAACTACGGCTGCCCGTACGGCGCGTTCTTCTGGCAGCTCGACGCGCTCAGTCCGGGGCGCATTATCGCGAATCTCGATTCGTGCCACGGCTGTGGCCACTGCACGGCAACTTGCACGTCGAATGTCAAAGTGCATCAGGAGATTCAGGTTTATAAACAGGTCGTCGATCGCAATTGCATGAAGTGCCTCGACTGCGTCAGCGTTTGTCCGAATGGCGCGTTGCGGTTCGGCTTCGGCGTGCCGACGGCGATGAAGGCGCCGCTCAAGGGGCGCGAACTGCCGCGCCGGAAGTACGAAGTCAGTTTGCGCGCGGAACTCGCGCTCTGGTGCAGTGGAATCGGCGTGTTCTTCGCGATGCGCGGCGCTTATGGCCAGGTGCCGCTCTTGTTCTCGATGGGAATCGCTGCGTGCGCAGTGTTCTTGTTTTGGAAATGCGGCACGCTCTGGACCGAGCGCACAGTGTCGATGCACCGCCGATTACTCAAGTCGCACGGCAAGCTCACGCTTGCCGGTTACTCGTTCGCCCTCATCACGTTCCTCATCACGGGATTCGTCGTCCACACCGGCTACGTCAAAACGATGTTCACGCTGGCGAGCGCGCACGACGAAGAAGTCGCGATGCCGATGCAGACCGCGCTCGATCCAAAGAGCGATCGTAGCAATACCGCCGAGCGACAGCACGCCGACACGGCCATCCGTTACTACGAGCGCGCGCTCAGCGCCGGCCTCTTTGCGGATGTCCGCATTCGCCCGCGGCTGGCATGGCTCACGCTCGTGCGCGGCGACTTCGCGGCCGCTGAGCGATGGCTTCTCGATGCTTTGGCTGCGCACGGTTCACGCGACCGTTGGCTGGTCGACTTGTCCCGCGTTCAACGCGCGGCGGGCGCGCTCGAACGCAGTGAAGCGCTATTGGTTGAGACACGTCGATCACATCCAGAGTTTGTCGAAGTCCTCGATGAGCTCTTTGCTCGTTATGTCACGAGCAACCGCATTGCCGAAGCGGAACAACTCTACCTCGAACACCTGCGGGTCGTCCCGAAGGACGCGGGACGGCGTGCGCAGCTCGCCGGTGCGATCTATCTGCCCGCGGGCCGCATTCCCCCGGCGCTCGAACAACTCCGCACCGCCTACAACGATGATCCGCGCCACCCGGCAGTGCTCGACGGTTACACGGCAGTGCTCGTGATCAGCGGGGATGTGCCCGGTGCCATACGCGTACTCGAATACTGGGCCGCGACAGCTCTTCACGCCGTCGAGCCAGCGGCGCGACTTGCGCAACTCTTCGACGAGCTCGGCGAAACGGCGAAAGCCGAGCACTGGAACGGCGTCGCGACCGAGCGCTCACGCCTCGCCGCGACGACGCCGGCCGCCAATAGCGCACCTCTGCGGCGCCTCGAGTACTAGCCCAAGAACAGGCGCTACGCGCCTGTTCTTGGGCTAGTACTTTTCCTAGGGGTGTTGCTCCAACACCCCTCGTGGTCGTGGCTCCGCCACGAACACTTCACCCCAACGAGCTCGCCTCCGGCTCGTAATGATGAGAGCGCGAAGCGATGGCCTATAATCGCGTTTGCTCGTAGGACGAGCGACGACTCCGGGCCAGCGCGCTGCAAGGTATCGCTGCCTCCGCACTTTCAATCCGCGCCGGTTTTTCTTTTTTCTGGTCGTCGTTTCTGACCGGCTCTTCCGTACGATCAATCCGAACACTACAATCCCCGCTCTACTCGTGCGCGGGAGTCGTCGCGCAGTCACCCTTCCTTACTCGACCGAATAGGATTCTTCATGCGGCAAGAACATCACGCCGTCAGAGTGTGGATCGCATTTTTGTTCTGCTTCGCCTCGGCCGCGTTCGCCCCCGTCTCAGCGCAGCAGTTTGTCGATCAAACGATGTCCCGCTTTCCGCAGCCGGATCCACTCGAGTATTCGAGTCAAGCGGCGATCGCGGACATCGACAACGACGGCGATCTCGATATCGCGTTCGCGAACGGTCGCGGCTTCTCGACTGCGCTGACGATGCAAAGAGTGCGCGTCCTGATCAACGACGGGGCCGGCTTTTTTGACGACGAAACCGATGCGCGGACCGGCGGCTTTGTCGGCTACGGCCGCGATGTGGAATTCGGCGACGTCGATGGCGACGACGACCTCGATATGGTGGTCGCCAATGACTTCAATACGCGACCCAAGTTACTGACGAACGATGGCCTCGGTTTCTTCACCGATGTGTCGCTCATGCAGATGCCCGCCATCAACCTCGGTAGCTCAAATGTTGCGCTCGGCGATGTCGACAATGACGGCGATCTCGATCTTTGGTTCACGAACGGCGGCGCGTCGCGCTTTGGTTCGGGACAAGCCCAACTGTACTTGAATAATGGCGCCGGCACCTTCACCAACGCCACGGCAACGAGCCTGCCGGCGTTACTCGTAAACTCGCCGATGGATGCAAATTTCGGCGATATCGACGGCGACTTCGACCTCGACATGGTCGAAGCGCACCGCGACGTGCAAAGTAAGCTGTACCGCAATGGTGGAACGGGCGTTTTCACTGACTTCACGGCCGGCAACTTGCCACCCGATCTCAGCACCTACTCTTACGATCTCGGCGACATCGACGACGACGGCGACATCGACCTGCTCGGCGTCAACTCGGCCGTCAGCGGCGCGCAAGACTCGTTGTGCGTGAATAACGGCAGCGGCACGTTCACGAACATGACCAGCACGCTCCTGACCGGCTCGGCGAATCCCGCGGTTGACGACAACGACAGCAAATTCTTCGACATCGACTACGATGGGGATCTCGATTTGATCGTCGCCTCGCTCGGTTCGACCGAGCGCGTTTGTCGTAACAACGGCTCCGGGCTCTACACGTTAGTGGCCGGCGCCATCACGGCCGTAGCCGATTCCAGTCTCGACGTAGAAGTCGGTGATCTCGACGGCAATGGGACTTTGGATGTCGTCACGGCGCAGGGCGAGAGCGGGAGCTTCATCAATCGAGTCTTCATGAATACCGGTGTCGCCGACATACTCGCGCCGACCTTTCCGGCGATCGAACAACTGGCGGACACCGCCGATACCGTCGGACCTTATGTCGTGCGCGTGATCATGCGCGACGACATGACTTCCGATCACGGCTTCTTTCTCCAAACTGCGGAATTGCGCTATACGGTAGATGTCGGCCCCGAGCAGTCGACAGAGCTGCGCTGGATGGGCGGCGACGTGTATCGCGCCGCAATTCCGGGGCAGGCCGCCGGCTCGCTCGTCACTTACTATCCCGCGTCGACCGATTTCGCCGGCAACTCGGGAACCGGCACCAGTCGCATGTTTCAAGTGCTGGGCGGCGGACCTGAGTTTGATCGCGGCGACTGCAACCTGGACTCGGGATTCAATATCGCCGACGCGATTTTTCTGCTGAACGTCTTGTTCGGCGGCGGCACGCCGCCGGGCTGCGCGGACGCGTGTGACACGAACGACGACGGTTTGCTCGATGTCGCGGACCCGGTCGCACTCCTCGGAACGTTGTTCTCCGCCGCAGGTCCTCTGCCAAGTCCATACACGGTGTGCGGTGAAGACCCGACACCGGACGTGATCGATTGCCTCGCGCCGATTTGCCCGTAGTCGATTAGGTGAATCCGACGAACTCTCGGTTCGACCTGCCACGGTCCGACCGAGAGTTTTTCGTATTCGCGCAGGGTTAGTCTTCTAACAGCAGCTGTAGGTCGGAGACGTGTTGGCTTTCGACCGCGACTTGCTCGCGCGCGAATTCTTCGAGCACGGTATTCCCTTCGTGTTCGACTTTCTCGAGCAGCTCGCGGTAGGCGTCCAGCGCGGCTTGTTCGAACGCGATCGCGGTGCGAATCGCATCCTTCGCCGTCGTTTTCTCTGGCGGCAAACTGAGCCGAATATTGAGCCGCGGCACTCCACCGAGTTGCAGAACGCGGTCCGCGATCATCTGCGCGTGCTCAAACGTCTCTTTCATGTTGTCGAGCAACACATTCTTCACGAGCAATCGGTCGAGCCCCTTCACGGTCATGCTCAAATGCAAATAGCGGATGCCAGCTTCTATTTCTTCCGCCAACAGCTCATTGAGGCGCGCCATGTTCTCTTCGTGACTCATCGCAAACTCAGCCTTTCCGAGCGTTCGACGGATTCGTCGGAGGATGCGCCGAGAGCGACTCGGCCGGACCATGCAACTTGAGCGCGTCGACCTCGGGTTGTGGAAAGTGCGCCGGATCGTTGTCGCGCCAGCCCTTGAAACTGTGGAGCGCGCGCAAGAAAGTCTTCACTTCACTCGAGCCGGACTGCAAGAACGAAAGAAAGCGGCTCGCGCGCACCGCGGTAGCGTTGCTGATGAGATGCTCGATCTTGCAGGTATCGACTTCTGCCTGCTCGTCGTTGACGCCCAGCAAATCGATGAAGAGCGTCTTGAGCACTTGCTTCTTGGCTCGCACGGCGCGGGCAATCCGCTGACCTTCGTCGGAAAGTCGAAGGAACCGGCGGTCGTCTTCCGTCACGAGTCCGCGCTGTTTCAACCCCTTGAGCGTCACCGATGTGCTGCCGCGTGTGATTTGCAGCTCGCGCGCGACGTCCGAGACTCGCGCGTAACCGTAGCGCTGCAACAACTCCTCGATCGTTACGAGATGGTGCGCCGCGGAGTGCGTGACCGGGTTTTGATCAAATTCTTTCCAGGTCTCCATGCGCGTCCTCTTTCGCTAGCACCGCGTACTAGCTGGAACTCGAGACGGGGCCGTCGCGTTTGGCATACAGAACACTTTGACGCCAGGTCAAGCGTTCATTAGAATAGGCCCCGCGTCGTCTAGCTCTACCGTCGGTCGTTTGCTCACGGTAGAAGTTTCAGGTTCGCGGCTAAAGGATACAAGAGCACGTGAGTCCCGCGGCGACGAGGCAAGGTCCGACGACGACGGCGGCGAGGCGAATCGAGCGTTCCGCCGTGCCACTGAGCACGATAGGAAAGGGCGCCTCGGCGACGCTGCACGCGATGGAACTGGACGCCGAGGATGCGGCGTACATGGCGGCATTGGGACTCACCGACGGTTGCCCGCTGCGCGTGTGTCGGCCCGGCGAACCGTGCATCGTGCAAGTCCGCACGACGCGGATCGGTCTGTCGGCCTGCGTTGCGCGCAAACTGCTGGTCGTCCCGATTACCGACCGAGGACTAACTGAGGAACCGCTCAGCGCCCCCGACGTCGCGTGACACGGCGACTCGAGTCGAGGGTGGGTGCGCGCGCGGTTTGCTTGTTTGCTGAGCTGGATTGCTTGGTCGCCGGTATGGCGGGCGAACCAGTGAACTGCCCACCCGACGCAAAGGCTCGGTTTTGGGAGTGAGACGATGATCGCTCCTGATCCGATCGCCCGCGACCTTCGATCACATCCGCCGACGACCGCGTCCGCAACTCGTTCGACCGTTGATGATCACCCGAGCACGCGACGCGGTGAGCGGCGCTGGATGCTGTTGGGCAATCCCAACGGCGGCAAGACGACGCTCTTCAATCGACTCTGTGGTCTACGCGCAAAAACCGGTAATTACCCAGGCGTGACCGCCGCGCCACGTATTGGCCGCATCGGAGCCGACGCCCAACGGATCAAGTTGATCGACTTGCCTGGGATCTACGGTCTCGCGCTCGATACCCCCGATGCGAAGATCGCGCGCGACGGCCTCGCGGGTGACCTCGTTGGCGAACCGGGCGTGCCGGACGGCGTGCTCCTCGTCGTCGATAGCACGAATCTCGTTCGTCACCTCGTGCTTGTGGGCGAAATTCTGGCGCGTAAGCTGCCGACCATCGTGGCGCTCAACATGATCGACCTCGCCCGCCGTCAACGCCTTGGTATCGATGCCGGCGCGTTGCAACGTGAGCTCGGCTGCCGCGTGGTTGCCGTTTCCGCTCGCACCGGTGAAGGTCTCGATCAGCTCGTCGAAGCGCTGCACACGCCACAACTATTACCGCCCGCGCCGGTTTGTCCGTTGCCGACTGACCTCACGCCGACCGCGTTGACGCGCTGGTCCGAGTCGGTCGCGGCCCGCGGCGGGACCGTCGCGCCCAACAAGAAATCGGCGCACTCGCAAGCGTGGACCGATCGTGCCGATCGCGTTTTTACGCATACGATCTACGGTTTTTCCTGCTTTGCCGTCGTCATGGTCGGTCTTTTCTTCTCGATTTTCGCGCTCGCCGATTACCCAATGTCGGCTATCGAGCAGCTCTTTGAGCTCGCCGGCACCGGGCTTCGCGCGGTGTTGCCGTCGGGGCGATTCCAAGATTTGCTCATCGACGGCGTCCTCGGCGGCATCGCCGGGACGGTTGTGTTTCTGCCTCAGATTTGTCTCCTGTTTTTTCTGTTGAGCCTCCTCGAAGACACAGGCTATCTCGCGCGCGCCGCGTTTCTCGTCGATCGCTGGATGCGACGCTTTGGGTTGCCCGGCCAGGCGTTTGTGCCGCTCCTCTCGAGCCATGCGTGTGCGCTGCCCGGCATTTTGGCTACGCGACTCATCCCGGATCGCCGCGATCGCATCGCAACCATTCTGGTGGCGCCATTCATGAGTTGCTCGGCGCGACTCCCCGTTTACACGCTCTTGATCGGCTTCTTGTTTCCGCACAACCCACTCGCCGCCGCGGGCGCCTTTAGCGCGTGCTACGCGCTCGGCGCACTGGCAGCGCTCGCCAGCGCCGCGCTGGCGCGTGGCACTTTGTTGCCTGGCCGCTCGCGACCGATGGTGCTGGAGTTGCCGAGTTACAAGTGGCCATCGATGTGGACCGCGTTAGTCACGAGTTACGATCGCGGTCGTTTGTTTCTCACGAAGGCTGGCACCGTCATCGTGGTGATCTCGATGGTGCTTTGGTGGCTTTCCCATTTTCCAACGGCGGCGCCGAGCGCGGAATTGCAGGCGGTCGAAGCGATCGTCGCCAACTCGCAAGCGGAACTCGCCGCGGCCCCTTCTGAACAACGCGAGTCGCTCGCGCAACCGCTCGCCACCGCGGAATCGGAAGCGTCGACACTCGCGCAACGCGAAACCCTCGAGCACAGTTTTGCCGGCCGACTCGGGCGCGGACTCGAACCCGTGTTTGCTCCTCTTGGCTTTGATTGGCAGCTCAATATCGCGGTCGTGACCAGCTTCGCGGCGCGCGAAGTCTTTGTCTCGTCCTTGCTGGTGATTCTCGGTCAGGCCGACAGCGAAGCCGAAGACGCGGGTGTTCGCGCTCGCGTGCGCGCCGCGCGTCGCGACGACGGTCAACCGCTCCTCGATCGTGCGACGTGCGCGAGTCTCTTGGTTTTTTACGTGCTGGCGCTGCAATGCCTGCCGACACTCGCCGTCACGCGGCGCGAGGCCGGCGCGGCAAGTTGGGCGTTGTTGCAGTTCGCCTATATGTCGGCCCTCGCCTACGGCGCGGCCTGGCTGACTCACATCGCCGTCCTCGCGATGGGAATCAACGGATGACATCTTTTGTCGCCATCGGATCCGCGTCGGTCTTCGCCGACTGGCAGTTCTACGCCGTCACGGCGCTGTGCGTTGCGGTTGTCGTCGTGACGCTGCGCGCCAAATTGCGGCGCTCAGCCGGCGCATGCGGAAGTTGCTGCGCGACTCCTCACTCGACGACTGAAAAGCGCCAATCGACGCCCTCCACGGAATAGTCGGAGCCGGGCGGCGGCGACTGCGTAATTTCCCGGATTCGCTCGACATCATCCAGCGCCACGCGCCCGTCCACCTCCCGCACAAGGAGCCGCCAGGCGCCATTGCGCGTGGCTTCTCCGCCGAGTCCCAACCAATAACCGACCGCGTCTGCGGCAATAAATTCGGTGATGCGGAGGCGATTCGGTTCGCCCGCATCGCGCAACGCCACGAGCCGGCCGCGGATCGGACCGACGAGCGCGCGGCCCGGCCACTCAACCGCTTCGATCGACTCGCCGTCGACGAGATTGATGACCGTTGGCAAACTCGCATGCCGCCAACTCACTGCGGCGCGACACGCGTACCCTTGTTGCTCGTTCCAGGTCCCATCAACGATCACATCGACGCGACCCGCGCCCGCCGGCGAACCCACTTCGTCTGGCAACGACGCGTCGCGGATTTCGAGTCGCGTGATCAACGCCTGCGCATCTTTTGGATCACCCGCATAGCGAACCTCGAGCGCAACTCGCGGTTTATCGCCGCTGCGCCGTTCGAGGCGCAATCCGCGCGCGTGCAGCTCGCCCTCCCAACGGCCGGGGCTCATATCGAGTCCGCAAATCCGCAGCGCGCCGCATTCGGCGGCAATTTGCCAGCGTCCCGCAACGGAAGTCGGTGAAAAGTCGATCGTACCGGTGAGATACTCGCCGTAGGTGCTATCCAGCGTCTCGACGTCGCGAAAGTTCAAGATTGCGCGGCGTACCAGCGAGCCATACGTGCCGACATACGAACCATCGAGCTCGAGCTTCAGTTCGCAGCGACCATTCACCGCCAAGATCTGCAGCAGGAGTGACCAAAACTCCGGCAACAGTTCACCGAAGCTCACCGCATCCAGAAGACCGTCGAGTCGTGCGGCACCCGAAAGTCGCAGGCGACGCGCGTCGACCGCGAGCTCGGCGGTGAGCGCGAGTTCCGCGCAAGTTCCGCGCTCGATGGTCCAATCGACGTGGGTGTCGCTCGCGGTCAGCCGCCCCGACACATGCGATAGGGTCTGCGGTAGGAAACCAAACGCCAATGCCGATTGGTAGTGTTGCACGTCAACGACCGAGCCGTTGGCATCACCGCGCCAATCGAGATCAAAGCGTCCAATGCCTTGAAAAACTGGTAATGGCCACGGCATTCCGCATGCTTCTCGCAACAGGTCGAAGGGAAAGTTCGCGAAATCGGCGTCGCCAAAATGCACGAGCCACGTCTGCGCGGGCGCGCCATCCTTGGTCCGCGCCGCTTGCCAGGACAATCGGCCATCACGCCAGTTCGCGGCCGTCAATCCGGCGCTCAGCTCGACTCCCTCCGCGCTGCGCGAAAAGGTCGGCGCTTCGAGTTCAAGGCGTTGCTCACAAACGTCGGGCTTGCGGGTGAGCTCGATCGAGAGTTTGGCGCCGGCGACCCGTTCCGGAATTGCGCCATCACTGAGGATCGCCCGCAGGAATCCGGCGGGCTGCGACTCGGCGAGCAAAGCGCTGTTCAGACCAAACGGCAACTTTGCGAGTCGCAGCGAGCCGCGCTCGAAGCGTAGCTCGCTCGCCCCGAATTTTGGCCGCCGGAGAAATGGCAGCCATGCGTCTTGGCGCCAACTCACGTCTTCGAGCGTCGCGATCGTGCTCCAGTCCGCCCACGGGCGCTCGAGATTCTTCGCGAGCGCCAACTCCCAACGCGCGCACTGCAATTCCGCAAAGAGTGGGCGCGGCAGTTCCGCGTTTGTGATCTTCAATAGCCCGAGCGGCCAGGCGCGCTCGAGACTGGCGGCGAGTGGACCACCGGCGCCAGAGAGTCCGATCAACAGCGCCACGCAGGTGACGAGGCAACTACTCAGAATCGCGAGTAGCACCGCGAC
The DNA here is from genome assembly GCA_046154185.1 of Planctomycetota bacterium. Classification (GTDB taxonomy): domain Bacteria; phylum Planctomycetota; class UBA8108; order UBA1146; family JAJFFE01; genus JBJXGE01. The sequence goes on along the minus strand of JBJXGE010000009.1, from coordinate 58,494 downwards.
GCGCCGCATCACCGGACGTGTTCCTCGCTCCACTCGACGATCGCGCGCGCGGTGTCCGGAATCGTCGTCAGCGCAAAGCGCCGCGCGCAGCTCAAATGCTGCTGAGAATGCAGATAGCGCGGATCGTAATGCTCGACGAGAAGTCTCCGCACGGCGGAGCTAATCTCGCCGGCCCGCAACAACGCTACGACTTCGCTGACGCCTTGAATACCGAGCGTCTCACAACGCTCGAGTCCCGCGAGTCGCTGCGTCACTTCCTCGACACCACCGACCGATAGATACTCCCGGCACAACAGGTCGACGCGCTGGTCGATGCGTGCCTCGAGACAGACGTGAGTTGCCCGCTGCAGTTGTTGGTAGACCTCCAGCGGCAATTCTCGATCTCCGATCCGCCGCCCTTCCCATTCGCAAAGCGTAAACGGACCGGTCAGATTCGCGATCGCTCGGGCCAATCGACTTTCAAAGAGTTTTTGCGAGGCCGGGATCAATCCGATGTCGCCGAGGAGCGACGAACGATGGCCCGCGAGCGCCTCGAGATCGAGTACCTGCCCCGGGAGTGCGGCGGCGACGGCACGCAGGACGTGCGTTTTGCCGACGCCGGTGAGGCCGTGCAGCACGATCGGGCGCGGAATGCGGACGCGGCGGAGTTCGTTTCGCACGGTCGCCCGATACGAGCGGTAGCCGCCAACCAATCGACGGACCGCCACGCCACGGCCCTGCAACCAATCGGCTACGGCTTGCGAACGCTGGCCGCCGCGAGCGCACGCGATCACGCGCGGCCAAGTGGGATTCGCGCGCGGCTGGCCGGTCGCGTCGAGATCAAAGGCTTCGCACATTTCGGCAAAGTAGCCGGCGAGGCGCGCCACGACGCGGTCTTCCCCCCAAGCGCGTGCTGCGCCGGGACCGGCATGACGATACAACGTGCCGACCACCGCGCGCTCCTGGTCGGAAAAGAGCGGCACCGAGCGAGCTTCCGGAATGTGGTCCTCGGTGAACTCGGCGGGAGAGCGCACGTCGACCAAGTAATAGCTGCGACTTGCCATCAGATCCCGAAGCGCGAGATCTCGGAGCACGAATTCGCGCGCTTCGCGCCCGCCCGCGAACGCGGCGGCTTCGGTCGCGTCGCTGCTGGCGCTCTCGGAGCCCGGCGCGGTGATAAGTGGCAGCTGCTCGAGCAAGTTCAAACCGTACTCCCATTCCTCGGCCGCTCACGGCGCCGGCTGGCGCTTCTCCAAGTGCCCGGGAGTATATACCATAAGCGAGCGCAACCCGGAGTCGCTCGTCGGTGTTCTTCAACCAGGAGGTTCGGCCTTGCCAGGTCCGATCGATCCGCGATCCGCGGCGGAAATCGCGCGCCGGCGAGATGCCCGGAGCACGAAAAACGTCGCGGCGAAAAATGGCCGAGCCGCCGCTGAGGGTGCGGCCGCGGGTGCAGCGGATGCAGCCCGAACCGAGCCCGACGCCGACCTCGTCAGCGACGCTGAGCTGATGCTGCGTTTTCAACGGGGTGACGAAACCGCGTACGAGTTTCTCGTGCGGCGACACCTGGCGTTCGTGATCCGACACGCGCGGCGTTACCTCGCGGAAGAGTCAGGAGCCGAGGATGTGGCGCAGGAAGTTTTTTTGCGACTCTATCGATCTGGTCAGCAGCAGCAATTCCGCGATCCGAGCAACTTCCTCGGTTGGCTCGCAACGATGACAACTCGACTCGCGCTCAACGAGCTGCGAACGCGCTCCCGGAAGCGCTGGCTGCCAAGGTCACAGCTCTCCGCGGCGAACGGCGGCGCGGATTCGTCGATGGGACAGGAATGGCGTCCCGGACTTGACGCGCCGAGTGCGCAATGGAATGGCGCTGGGGCGCGTGCCAGCGCCGACAGCGCGGGATTCGGCGGCGACTCCGACGCTGACCCGTTGTTGCAGGACGAGATGACGGCGATCGTGCGCGCCGCGATCGCGACGCTCCCGGAGCGGCAACGGTTAGCGATCGAGCTCCAGCGCTTCGAGGATTTTGAGCTCGAGCAAATCGGCGCCGTGCTCGAAATGACAGTGCCGGCCGTCAAGTCGTTGTTGCATCGCGCGCGCGCCGCCTTGCTCGAGAAACTCGCGCCGTACTTCGAAATCGATGGCGGCGCGACGCCGAAGCCGGCCGCGATTTGACAAAGAATGTGACGAAGAACGCGAAGAGGGATTCGATCAAAGACGCGATCGAGGAGTAGTAGGAAACATGGCTGAAGAGCTGAATGACAAGTCGACTCCCGAGCGCGAGCTCGCGCTCGATCGCTTGTTGCACGCGTTTCGTCTGGTCGAGCGGCGTGAACCGCTACCGGACGCCGATGTGTTCGTGCAGCGTTTGCGCGCGGCAACCCGCAGTGCGCCGGCGGATGCGCCGGCGGATGCGCCGGCGGATCCGCCGGCGGACGGTCGACAGATCGCGAGCGGCGACGGTGAGGGCGTGGCAGCTCGCTTCGACAGCGCACGGGCTCGTCACCGACTGAGCGGTGCGAACCTACGCTGGGCGGCGGCGCTGCTGATTCTGATGAGCGCCGCGGCGATCGTTTATGTCCGCAAGGATCTGGGTTTTTTGAGTGGTGACGGCTCGAGCGGCGGCGCAGTCGTGGCAGTCGAAGATTTGCCGGACGACGATGTCGATGTCGTAGCAGACCTCGATGAACTTTCAGAACTTGGTTCCGCTTTGTTGAGTGAAGTGTTCAACGATCGGTTGTCCGCGGAAGACCTGGAGGCGCTCGACATCGTAGAAGAACTCGATTTGTTGAACGATCCATACCTCGAATGGCTGCTCGAGAATTCTTGAGCGAGCAAATAGCAAGGATGGTAAAGGTGCGCTTGAGAAACGTATTCAAGTCGATGCGCGTCGCGCGATTCATCGGGGTAGCTCACACACTCGTGCTCTTCGTATCGCTCGGTGTCGCGACGGGTGTCGAGGCCCAAGAGACAGCGCCAACTCGTTCTTCACAGGAAGCGCCAAACACTCCCGAGCAGGAGGCAGCGGTTTCTCCCCCACCAGAAAATCTGAGTTCGTTGACGGAAGAACCGCGTCCACCGGCGGCGGAACCCGAGCGCCGGATGCGCCGCCCGGCTTCTCCTGGCGGCCGGTCGGACGAGCGCAAGCTCGATCGCACGCCGGAGGAGAACGAGCGCTGGAAACGAAATCGCGAGCGCTGGCGGCAGATGAATCCCGATGAGCGGGCGGGCATGCGGCGCCTGCATCGCTTGCTGCGAGATCTGCCCGAAGAGCGACGGAAACAGCTTGTTGAGCGCTTTCGGCAATTGAACCCAGATGATCGCCGCGCGCTTTTGGAGCGGCTCGAGAAATTTCGCACTCGCGCGCCCGATGAGCAAGTGCGCTACGAGCAACGGCATCAGGCACTGCGAGGATTCCTGCGCGAGTTGCCGGATGAAGAGCGTGAGCGCATACTCGCGCTCGATCCGGAAGCGCGCGCTCGCGAGCTACGCACCATCGTCGAGCGCATGATGCGACGCTTCTACAATTCGCTTCCGCCCGAAGAGCAGCAGCGCTTGGATGCGCTGTCGGCCGCCGATCGCGAGGCGGAACTGCGTCGCCGATTTCTGGAGAGCCGGCCGAGGCGGAAACCGCCCGCCGCGGGCGACGCGCCGGAAAATGGCCGCGAACCGCAGGGCGCGGGCGATCGCTCGCGCCATCCTCCACACGGAGGACGTGGGGCGCGCAATGGCGATCGACCCGGCGAGTTCGGGCCACCGCCACCCGACGGAAGAGAAGGTCCACCGCCGAGCGGCGCCCCAAGTGGCAGCAGGCTCCGCGCCGAACTCGAACAGCTCGGTCGGCTCCGAGTGCAACTCGAGGAATTGCCGCTTGAGCTGCGCCAAGAACTTCTCGCGGACCCGACCAGCGCCAACGCGCATCCGAAACTCACCCCGGAGTTGCGGGATTCCGTGACGAAACTAACCCGACATCAACGCGGGCGACTATTGCATCTTTGGCGTCCGCGCGATCGACGCGGACCGCCATCGGATCGTCCCGATAAGCTTCCAGGGGAGGCTGGCCGGCCAGGGGAACCGCGCAAGCCGTCACCAACCGCCGCGCAGGGCGATTCGAATTCGCCTGGCCGATCGGATTTGGGCGCGCAAGTTTGGTAGCCAATTCAGCGACTCGCGGCGCTCGCGACGCATCTCATCCTGAAGCCAGCGGACGAATCGTTCGATAGAGGCTGATGGATGGACGCTGTCGGTGAAGAGCTTCCCGGCGTCCGCCGCGTTCCGTGCGCGACGGGAGAGCCAGCGCGTGTATACGTACTTGCTGCTTGGGTGCGTGCTGCTCGTGATGAGCGTTTTAGTATTGCTGGTGCTACTCGCCTGCGATTTGCGGCGGCGGCACGCGTACGTACGGCGACGTTGGTATGAAAGTCGCCTGCACATCGCGTATGACCGAGTTCAAGCCTACAAGCTCGAGCACGATCCTCCGATCGCAGGAAAAAGCTGGGCCGCGCCCGTTCGCAAGTCGGAGGTCGACCCGGTTCCGCACGTGGAAGCGCCCGACGTTGCGACGCGCCGAGTTCCGACCGAACCGACGCCCACGGCCGTCGGTCAGCGCGACTGATTCGGCGCGGCTCGCGATTCCTATCCGCCAACCGCTTCGCTGCTTCCAGCCACCCTGCGTGGACGGCGCGCTTGACGCTGGCCCCCTCCGTGATACCATCCGCCGACTCGGAACGAGCCGATTCAAAACGGGGATTCAGAGCGCTCTGGCTCGTAGACCACGTTCACCGAAGTGTCGATCGCAGAGTGGAAGGAAATGAGTCATGGCCAAGGCCGCCGGCAAATCACGCGCCGCCGCCAAGAGTCGTAGCACCGCAACCGCGAGCGCGAGCGCAACCGCCCGCAAGCCGGCCGCGAAGAAAAAGGTTGCAGCACCGGCGGCGGCCCCGCGCTCGATCTCGACGAGCGGCGGGACGAGTTACGCCGTGACGTGTAGCGAGTGCTATTCAGAGTTTCGTTTTCGCTCGGGCGCCGGCGCGAAACGCATTACTTGCCCGGAGTGCCTGCACCTTGGCGAAGTCGGACAGTCCGATGCCATGGCCCAGATTGCCCAAGTGAAAAAAGGCGAACAGGGCGCAATGCTGCTCGCGTTGGTTCCTGGCATCGTCATGACGATCCTCGGCTTCGTCTACATTTGGCTCGTGAGCCGCACCGACAGCCCCCCGATCGACGCCGGTCTCAACTACGGACTCTTGGGCGGGCTCGCCGTGCTTCTGATCGTGACGATCGCGTTGAGCGTCAAGTACGAGAACAATCGCTACGAGGTCTACTTCTAGCTCTTTCGACCGCAATCTAAAACAGAGCAGCCGTGACCCGCGCAAACGCGCCGATCACGGCTGTTGTGTTTCATCTCGAGTTTGCTCGACCCCTCGACGAATCACATCGAGACGAACGTCCCGTAGTTCTGCTCCGCGATCTTCTGCATGAGCAAGGTCGATGGCTCGTCGAGGTGAAAACCGATCGTGTGGATTTTCACTTTTCGCAGGGCGTTCAAAGCAGCGATGTTCTTGAGTATGGATTCCGCGTCCTGGTACGTTCCCGCGGTTGGCGCGCCGTCCGACAAAAAGTAAATCGTGTCAACCTGCGGATCCTCGATCGCGAGTACCAGCGAGTCGTAGACGTTCGTCGTGCCGCCAGGTGCGAGTCGCTGGACGAATTCGAGCGCCTGCGCGAGCACTTCGTCCGTCAACGCGACCAATTGCGCTTGCCACGGTGACGGCATACCACTGAACGGAATGATGTTGATCTGCGTGCCCTTGGCGAGCCCGTTGATCACACCCGTCAGCTCTTTCCGCGCCACTTCGATCTTCATCCGCTTGACGGTCTTCGTCTTCTTTTTCTTGCCGGCATTGTCGGTTCCGTCACCGCCATCCCCTTTCGGGACTGCGGTGCCGCCCTTACCGTTCTCACCATCACGATCTTTCTCAGTTTCTGGAACGTCGTACGGCTCACCCATGCTGCCCGACGCATCCACGATAAAGCAGATCCGTTTCGAGATAACTCGCAAGCCGTAGTACACACTGGTCGAGCCTTTCGACTCGTTGGCTAGGAGTTTCTCGTACTCTTCGCGCGAGATGCCGGCGATCGTCGTCTTCCCGCGATTCTCGTCCCACCAGCTCTTCCAACTGACCGCATCCACACCGGCGTTTTGTCCCGTCAGAAACATCAGCGCGTCCAACAAATCATCTTGCACGCGGTCCGATGCCTTGCCGAGCGCGGCGATCAGCGGATCCATGACATCGTCCCCGCCAATGTCACGCAGCGCTTTCACGGCCGCGATCTTCACCTGCAGCGAGGGATCGTCGATGAGCGGCACGATTTCGCCGACGAGCCCGGAGTCATGCGTTCCGCCGAGGATATCGAGCGCCGTCGCGCGCACTTGCCAACTCTGGCTCTCGAGCGCGCCGAGAAACAGTTTGCTTTGGTCGGTCGCCTCGAGATCGCGCAGGGCGAGGAGTACGGCGACCTGAACTTCGGAGTCTTCGATCTTGAACACGCGCACGAGTTTCTTGATCGCTTCCGGGAGCTTGAAGGGCCGCACGAGATCGACAAGTTTGGCTTGCGTCGCCGGCGGGCAACTCGTGTTGCCAAGCAGCTCGATCGCCGCTTTGCCGGCTCGCTCGTCCTTCGTGGCATGCAAGATTTTGACGACGATGAGTTGCGCCTTTGGATCGAGCGTCGGAATCGATTTCCAAGCGTGCCGCAGCAAGAAGTCGCGCGCCTTTTCGTCCGTCAGATTCGACAATGATTCGCCGATGACCGGCCAACTGCGGTCCTTGAGCGCTGCGAAACCCTTGTCGAGAAGGAAGCCCACGACCGACGCGGATGCATTTGCGCCCAGCGCCCGGACGATCACTTCCTTGCAGACGTAGTCTTCCTTCGGGTGCTCGACCGCGTCGAACAGAATCTTGTTCGCCGCATCGAGTCGCAATTCCGCGAGACCTTTGATGGCTTCTTCCCGCTCGAGCGGAATCTTCTGCGCTTCGGCCTCAAAGCGCGCTTTCAGATCCTGAAAGCGCCGCAGCAAATCCTTGCGCTCCGATTTATCGGCGCGGACTGCTACGACGCCGCCGGCGAATTGCGGTGCGGCGGTGGCGAGTTGCGTCGCCGACCCGGCACCCGAGAGAACCACGGCGCAAACCGCGAAGACGACGCAAGTCCTGAGCCGTGATTCTGGGCGCGAAACGCTTGTGCGCGGCGCGGCCGACGCGGCGGATGAACTGAATCCCAAGGCCATGAATCGTCTCCTCTTCACGAAGCAATGCATGCGGTCTGACGCGCGAGAAAAGCACTCAAGTAATCCGAGCATGAACTCGATATCCCTACTGTCAGTTCACCAAGGGCCTCCGTAAGGTTTCCCCTCTCCCTTCGGAGGTCCTCTTTATCGCCTCGACTTTCCACCTAGCGATTCGGCACCGCACGCCCGACCCAACTCCCACAAAGTTCGCATCGTCAGGCGTTCGTGCCACGACTCCAAAAAAAATCGCGCGTGCTCTCAAGTCGGAAGTGAGTCGCGGTCGATCTTATCCGCACAGTCATTGCGGGGGCCTTCAGGTTTTCCCCTCTCACTTGAGGGTCCCCGTTTCCTCCCCGTCCCGACTGCCGCAATCCCCCACACACTCTTTGAACGCCGACCGCGCACCGGACGACTCGTCTCGACTCGTCACGTTCCGCCGGTCACATTCCGCCGGCTAGATTGCCCTCGTCAAATTGCCTGGTATTCTCGCACGACCTCCGGTACCGGAGCGCGGAGCGGGGAACGACGCGGCCACTTTCGAATTTTGCCGGCCCGCCGCTAGGATGTCCATCGTGTCGTCTTTTTCGAAGCAGCCATCGGCCTCGGAAGAAGGACGTAAATGCGCACTCTGCAACTCGTGCTCGTGCTCATTGTCCTGATCGGTGGCGTTTGGATTGCGGCGCGAGCGACGCGTGCCGCCCTCGAGGCCAAAGCGGGAACTCCAGACGGGTCAGCGACGGGACGATCGACGCCGAGCCCAAACTCCACTGAGAAATCGGCCGCAGTTATTGACGCCGAGGTTCACTCGGTCTCGGTTGCCGACTCGCCGCTGCCAGCCACGAAACCTCCCACGCCCTTGGCACCGGGTGAGCGCGACGCCTTTACGCGTCAACTGGCAAACTGGCAATTGGAAAACGACACTCTGGTGGCTCGGCTCACGCCGATTCTCGATGTCGGGGTTTCGCACCTTCAGCAGGTGGCAACGGAGGACCTCGACCTCGCCGTTCGCTGGCGACTGAAGCGCGCGTTCCTCGAGGTTTTTCAAACTCGCCTGCGCCCGCCGCCGGAGACTGTTAGCTTCCTCAAACTCGACAACAAACGGACGCTCTTTGCGGAACGAGTCGAGCGTACGACGACGGGTTATCGAATCGAAATCATCGGCGGCGGCAACGCCACGCTCGCCGTTTCGCAGGTGGAGGCGCTCGAGGAATTGCCGGCCGCCGAATACTTGTCGCGCACGGCCGCCGAGTACGCGCGCGCGATGGAGCAACTCGACGTGCGCGTGGTCGCCGATGTCGAGCATGGACTTTGTCGGGCGCTCGCGCGTCGCGACTTGGCGCGGGCCGAGTCGTTGTTCCAGAACTGGTACGCGACGCACGCGCCCATGACGCTGGCGGCGAGCCTCGGACCGCAGACGTCACGATCTCTGCTGGCGGCGCTCGAGCGTCTCGGGCGCAGCGCGAGCGCGGCGCCGGCTTCGACGACGCTCGCGGTCCAAGTACCCAAGGTGCAGCCTGCGTTACCGCTGCCGGCAAACGACGACCTCATCGATCCGCCCGAGTCGGTGGAGCATCTGAAGAGCTTGCTCGAGAAGGCGCGGAAGGCTCTCGGTGCGCGACCGGAAGGCAAGGCGCGGGAGCGACTCGGGCGCGAGCTTATGAGCTACGAGGATTGGGTCGAGCGATCGGTCGAGGCGCGCGCGCTCCCGCGCGAGCGGCTCGATGCGCTGCGGCGGGAACTCCAACTGCTGCGACTGGATTTGGTGAAGAGTGCTGGCTTCTAGCGGCCCGAGTCCAGCATCGAATCTCAAGAACGTGAGAGCCACCGATGTCACCGACCGAGGAATCCTGCCGGCGCGAAGAACTCACGGCGATCGCGCATCGCACGTACGCCGCCGGCTTCGTCGCGGCGACCGATGGCAATCTGAGCGCGCGGCTCGGCGACGGCACGCTCTTGATCACGCCGAGCGGGTGTTGCCTCGGCGAGGTGGCCGCGTCCGACTTTGTGCGCACGGACGCCGCCGGTCGCGTGCTCGAGCCCGGCACGCCGGCCCGCCGACCATCGTCCGAGTTGCAACTGCACTTGGCGATTTACGAGGAACGTCCCGATGTGTGCGCCGTGTTGCACGCGCACCCGCCGATTGCGATCGGTTTCACGATCGCGGGCTTGAGTCTCGCGAGCTGCGTGATTCCGGAAGTCATCGTCGGCCTCGGGACCATTCCAACGGTGCCGTATACGACGCCGACCACCCGCGAGACCGCCGACGCGGTCCGACCGATTATTCGCCGGCGCGACGCGATCGTGCTCGAGCACCACGGCTCGGTCACCGTCGGCCCGACGATCCTCGCCGCGTTCCGCAAGCTCGAGAAGGTTGAGCACACCGCCAAGATCCTGTTCGTCGCCCATCAACTCGGCGGCATCCGCGCGCTGCCGCCCGAAGAGGTCGAGCGCCTCCTCCGCATGCGCGACGCCCTCGGTCTCCCGCCGCTGGTCCCGGGCGGCGGCCACGGCGTGCGATAAGCCGCCGGCGCTACGAAACACCCGGTCGCTTATGGACGCTGCCGAATCGTTCTGGTACATCCATCATTCGACGTGTGCTCTCACGCGTCGGTCAGACAAAGAAACCATGGCCCTGTAGCTCAGTGGATAGAGTACCAGCCTCCGAAGCTGGGTGTCGCACGTTCGAATCGTGCCAGGGTCACCAGAAATAAAACCCGCGAGGATAATACTCGCGGGTTTTGCATTTTTCGGGTCTCGCCTGATGATTCCTTCTGTTTCCCAGAGGCTTCCCAAGGATTTGAACTGACCAGATCCGCCGGCGCCACGATTGCAATACCGTCGATAACTTGTTGGACATGTCAAGTCTCGAACGCGCGTCTCCGGCGGCCGTCATGCAGAAGGATGCGCGCTCATCGGCGATGCACTTGGCGCGCGGGCAACTTCCGGGATTCGCGACGTGTGCTCCGCGACTTTGAAGAGGGCGATCACGACTTCGAGCCAGACTCGGGCGACGATCACGTACAACAAGAACACGATCGGCGCCACCACAAGCGCGCCCAACACAGCCAGTGTGCCAGCCGCAAAACTCGTAATGACGAGCGCGAGCGCCGAAAAGCCAGCTAGAAGAATCGACAGCCCGAAGATCAATTTGATGAGGCGAGTCGTGACGAACTCCGTGAAGGAGAAATCGAACAACGCCCCGAAGAAAGTCTTTTTGTCCAAGGATCGACCCCTGCCCTTCCAATATGGGACTGACGGTACCTGGCGGCGAGCCCCGGCGCCGCCTACGTTGACGGCCGCTGAGTCGCGCGCCTGCCGCACCGACACCGGCGCGACTTCGCGGCGGATTCTAACGCGTCTCGGGTTCCGGGGAGAAGAATCCAACCGCCGCGAGAGCCCGAGCGCTTCGATTGCCGGCGACCCTACGGCTGTTGGCCAACGAGTTCGGCGCGGCAAAAGCAAAAGTGGCCCGTTGTGACGAACAACGCCAGGGTCGGACGGATCGCCAGCGGTTCGCCGGCGGTACGGGGAGTCGTCGCGATCGAAAAAATCTGCCACGAGACTTGCTGTTCGCCGACCGGTATTGCGCGGCGCCAACGGAGTTCCGCGAGTTCAGCGCGATAGTCGAGTTCGACTTCAACCGGGTCACCGACCGACCACTCGACGGTTTGGACTTCAGAAGAACTACTTTCGTCCGACCACTCGCCCGTCGCAATGTCGTGGCGTTGCAAAGTGACAAAGGCGGCCAGCTTTTTGTCGACACTTTCTCGCTGACAGATCGCAAGCGCTCGACGATGCCATAACACGATGCGCAAACCGCCGTTCGCTCGCAGTTCCGGATCGTCATCGACCGCGTGAAACTTCAGCTTGAGCGTCCACGGTCCACGCGGCAAGTCGAGCTCCCGCGCCTCGGGCTTCTTGGTACGACAATTCACACCGCAGTAGCCCTCGGCATCCTCGAACTCTTCCAGCCCCCAGATTCCCTGGTCGCTCGCAGCGCGCCGCCAGCCCGCAAGACGCTCGTCCGCGGATCCGACTTCACGCAGAATCGGTCGCACGATTTCCGTGCCCAATGCGACCGCGTCGGCGGCGGCCCGCACGCGCAACTCCACGTTGCACATCGTCTTGTTCCGCCCGCGATCCTCAACGGCGACGGCGACTCGAAGCGTTTCTTCCGCGCGCGCCAACGGCGGCGGCGTGAACTTCAATGTCGCGGCTTGCGAGGCAACTTCCGGCAACCCATCGACGGTCCAGGAATACTCGAGCCGACTGCCATCCCCATCATCCGTCGCGTCAACGGCGAGTTCGATGACCTCGCCCTCCGCAAAGATCTCCTTCGTCGCCCGAAACGCGGCGCTCGGCGCATCGTCGTTTGCCTGAATCTCGACAGTCGTCTCCTGCGTGACCCACTCGTACTCCGGTCCGTCTCGAACCTTGAGTTCAAACGTCAGCGAGTAGTCGCGATCGCCGGGCGCCGGATGGACGATCAGGTTCGCGGTCGACTGGCTCGCGACATCGAGCGTGACATCCGCGCGCGACGACTGGAGCGCCCACGCGTACTCGAGCGTGTCGCCCTCCGGATCCGCCGTCTGTGCTCGCAGCGTGAACGGCGAGTGCTCCGTTGGCATGAGCGGTTCCTTCGCGATGCCCTGAATCGTCGGTCGCAGGTTCGCGACGGGTGTCACCGGCTCGTCGTTCTTGATCGGCGCCGGCGTCGTTCGCATTGCCCACCACACCGCGCCCCCCGCCCCACCGAGCACGAGCGCGCCGACGCACAACCAAAGTATGAGTCTCGAGCGCGTCGGCGCGCTCACGACCGGTTCTGCCCGCGGCGTTCCGCCCGCGCGCACCGGTCTTGGAATCGGTTGCGCGAGTCGCAGCTTTTCGAGTTCCTCGATCAAGCTCGGATAGTCGCTCGGTCGCTCGGCGCGATCGGTCGCGAGCATCCGCAACACGAGATCAGCGATCGCGGGCGGTAGTTCGCGTCGCACTTGCCGTGGATCGGGCGGCGGCTTTTGCTTCGACGCGATGATCGCCGCGTAGCTCGCGCCGCGAAAAGCGGCGGATCCGGTGAGCATGAAGTAGAGCACACAGCCAAGACCGTAGATGTCCGTCCGCAGATCGACTTTGGATGGATCCTCGAACTGCTCCGGGCTCATCGTCGCCGGCGTGCCGAAGATCATTCCCGGCGCCGTGATGTTCATCGCGGTGGCGGCGTCGTGGCTTTCCTCCGCGGATGCGATCGAACGCGCGAGCCCAAGATCGGCAAGCTTTGCTTGAAACGGAAAACCATCGGTGACGGTGCTGCTCTCAGACGGCTTCAGCAATACATTCTCGGGTTTCACGTCGCGGTGAATGATGTTCGACATGCACGCGTGGCCGAGTCCAACTGCAACGTCGCGACTGATCGCGAGTGCATGCCGCGGCGCGAGCGGCCCCTCGCTCGCAATGTACTGCCGCAGATTCGGTCCGTTCACGTACTCCATGACGAGATAGCAATTGCCATCGGGCGTCGTGCCCGCCGAGTAACAGGCCACGACATTCGGGTGCGTGAGATTCGCGAGAATGCGCGCTTCGCGCTGAAAGCGCGCCGCGTAGCTCGGGTCACCGCGATTGGCGTCGAGCACTTTCACGGCGACATCGCGCTCGATGTAACTCTGCTTGCCGAGATAGACCGCGCCCATGCCGCCGCGACCCACGAGCGCACTAATCGTGATATCTGGAATGCGCGGGAAGGGCGCGTCACTCGCTGGCGGCCGTTCCGACGACGCCGCCCCCGGTTGCTTGTCCAACCGGGGCTTGTCGGACCCCGGCCGGTCGCCGTCGGGCAATTTCAAAGTCCAGGTGTCGCCATCCGGGGTCATTTCCCGCGCAAGGCCTCCAACTTCTCGATGAGAGCCTTCGCGGATGGTCGATCGGCGATGTTCTGTCCGACGTACGCATCCCGCACGATGCCCGCCTCGTCGATGATCAGCGCGGTCGGAAACGCGAGACTCGATTTCAGCCCCAGCGCTTCGACGAACTCGAGGTCTGGGTCATAGACGAGGCGATACGGCGGCGCTTCGGTATCGCCAAACGTTCGTCGGTACGCTTCGAGAAAAGCATCGAGGCCGCTCTCGGGCCCCGGAAACATCACGACCACTTCGGTATTGAGCGCCTCGAAGCGCGCGGCTTCCGGCGCAAGCGCCTTAGTCTGCGCCGTGCAATACACGCACACTTGTCCGGCGAAGCCCCGCAAGATGACGAACAGCACTTTGCGACGGCCGTGAAAACTCTTGAGTTCGAGATCTTTGCCATCCGCCGCGCGAAAGGTCGTGCGCGGGAGCGGCTTGCCGACGATTTGTTCGGAGAGTTTCGTATTGCCCTTTTGTTGCGCGACCGGCGCCACGGGACCGTAGCGGTCCGCCCCACCGGGCGTGCCGGGTCGCGGCGAACTGCCGTAGCTGTTGATGTACTTGTCGAGATTGCGCTCTTCGCGCACCGTCCACGGCTGCGCGCGGATCGGCACGACCTGGCGCGTCTCCGTCGCTTTTTCAATCTCCGGCGACGGTGCCGTTGCGATGCTCGGTTCAACGACCGCAAGTACTGCCTCGGTTTCGAACGGCGAGGCCGCCTCGGCCAACCATGCATCGATCAGCGCGTCGACCGCGTGCGTCTCCGCCGTCGAATCCGCCGTCCACTCGGCGGCAAATCCGCTCGGCGGGCGGATATTCTCAGGTTTCCAAACTCCTTCGGAGCCGCTCCGCCACACGCGCCAATCCCCGGTCGGCCGCGCGTCCACGACCGGCCCCGACGCGATCGGCTGACCGGATGGCGACCACGCAGTCCAATTTCCGACGGCTTCGCCTTTCGAAAATTCTCCGTCCAGTCGTCGCGTGCCGCCTTGGTGCCACGTGACCCATCGACCTTCTGGGATGCCGGCGAGAATGAACCCCTCGCGCCGCACCGAGTCAGAATCTTCCCAAACTTCTCGCACGAGCTGCATGCCGGGTGGCATCGCATACATCTTTGCGGACGGTTGCCCGGCCTTGTCCCAAAAGGCCCAACCGCCAACTTTGAGGCCATTCAGGAAATAGCCTTCGGCTTTCTTCTGTCCGCCCGGATGCCAAAAAGTCCATCGCAATGTCTGCTTGCCGCGCGCGTAGTCGCCGCGCTGATCGCGCTCCCCTTGCACGTTCCAAAACGTCCATTTTCCCGCTTCGCGCCCGTCCTCGAATTGTCCTTGCGCGCGCGGCAAACCGCTCGGATGAAAATACCGCCAACGCCCCGACCTGCGTTCACCACGAAAGGCGCCTTGCATCTCCAGCTCACCGTTTGGAAACCAATAACTCCAATCGCCCTCTTGGATGTCTTTTACGTACGAACCCTGTGCTTGCCGATTGCCATTCTCGTAATAGAAAGTCCACTCGCCGATCTGATCGCCGTTGAGCGCGGTCATGCCGGATTTGCGCAGCTTCCCGCTCGGATAGTTTTCGACGAAGCGCAGCCCGGAGCAGCCGGCGCCTGTCAGCGCCATCGACACGAAAAGCAGAATTGATACGCGACGATTTGAAGTCAATCGGTGGCCCGATCCGCTGAGAGTTTGCACGAGTGACTTCGCGGCCCGTTCTAGACGAGCCCAGCCCGGCCATCACTCAAGTGCGTCCGCACAATCAGAATGTGCGTCGCATGCTATCACTCGCGATTCCGCGCTTGCAATGCCACCCTCAAGCGGCAAGGCTACTTGCGAAAAGCCGCCGCGGAAGAAACCGTGCACGTTGCGCCACGCTGCGGCGACGCTTCGACCTGCGAAGCCCGGAATGAGCGAATTCATGCGATACAATTCCGCACTTTGTTTCCTGCCGTGTTTGTTGCTTCCGTGCTGGTTGAGTGGGTGCTTGATTCCAGAAGGTACGACTCCGGTGGCACGCATCAATACTCAGTTCGCTTCGCAATACAACCATCGCGGCATGGTCGAGAATGAACGCGGCGTCTGGCAGAGCGAATTGCGCACCGACCTCGCGGATCGCTTTGGCGGCGCGGTGCAGTTCGGCGCGTGGGGCAATCTCGATCTCGGCGACAGCGTCGGCGATGCGTGGTTCCCAAAAGGACATGGCGGCAAGTTCACAGAGGTCGACCTCACGGCCGCCTACGCGCGGCAAGTCGGCGGGTTCGATTTGCGCGGCGGGGTCATCAGTTACGTGTTGCCGGACGGCTCGGAGTTTCCGAATGGCGTGCGCGGTACCACGACGGAAGTTTTCGGCGTCGTGGGCCACGAGATCCCGTTCGGACTCTATCCAAGCTTCCGCGCAGACATCGACTGGGACGAAGTCGATGGCTACTACCTAAACACCGCAATTGAGCGCGCGCTTGCGCTACCTCCTATCGACCCGGTGCGTGCGTTGGTGAAGTTGTCACTCGGGTACTCGGACGACAACCACTCGGATTGGACCTACGGTTTGGACGAGAGTGGATTCTCCGACCTGCGCGCGGCCGGCACGCTCTTTTACGATTACAACGCAAACACGACCTTTTCGCTCGGTCTCGCGGCGTCGACGATTCTCGACGACGACTTGCGCGACTGGTTTGAGCTCATAGACATCTCGCCCGACAATGTCTGGATCACGACCGGCGTTGGTTTCACTTTTTGAAGCGCAGACACGAGGAGAGCCGCCGAATGCGGAACAGAGGAAAACTGGCGACGGCGCGTGAACGCCGCTACCGCTCGAACGTCATCGTTGGACTCCTGAGTCTGACGACGTCGTGCTTGGTCGGCATCGTCGCGTGCACATCGGGTCTCGGCAACAAGACGAACAACGTCTCGCCAGAAGCGAATGTCCCGAGCGCGAACAGTGCTTTGGGGTTCGATCCGGGTGTCGCGTTGACTGCGCCGGTAACGGATACGGCGATTGCAGCCGCGCTGATCCCAGGCGCTGGTGGTCGACCGGACCGCGAACTCCTGTTCTTCGCGTTCTCGACCGCTGCCGCCGCCGACAACGCCGACGGCGCGGGTCAACCGCTCGTGCGCAACATACCCGCGCCCGTCGATACCAATGGCGTCGCCGATGTCTTCGTGGCGGCGCTCGAGAACACAGTGTCGGGTGGCGCGCCGGCGGCTTTCAGCCAAGCGCTCGTGAATACGTTTCGCGACCAACGTTGCCAACGTTGCCACGGTTTTCACGAGAGTCCCACGGCAGTGCCCAATCACTTGGGCGGCTATCCCGGCACTAACGATGGTTGCGCGGACTGTCACTCGCCGTCGGTCACCGGCGGAATCGCGTGGCGCGCACCGTTCGGTCTCGATTTTCGCAACAAGACCAATGCCGAACTCTGCGCCATGTTGATGGCCTTTCCGGGCGATATCGTCGAGCACTTGAAAACCGATGACCTCATTCAGTGGGCCATCGATCGAGCGACCGTTCCCATGAGCGGCGCAGTCGCGGCGGGCGGACCCGCGTCCGTCAGCCTCGAGCAATGGGACCAGCAAATCGATGCTTGGGCCGCCGGCGGATTCGAATGTTCGACGGCGAGTTCCGTTCGCGACATCGTCCTCGTGTCGCAGGCGCAAAGCGGTGCGACGAGCTCGAGCGGCAACGCGGACTCGGCGACCCCCAGCGTCGTCTACGTGTCGAATGCGAGTTTCGACCCGAACAATCCCGCGGCAACCAATCCCGCCGGCACGCTCTTTGTCGCCTTCACTTCGCGCGCGAGTAATTTGCGGACGGCGCCGGCCGTCGTCACCAACGCCGACATTTATCGCGCCGTCATCGATGTCTTCGTCGACGAAGACCCATCGGGCGCACCGACGACGCAAGCCATTAACCTCGAATTGCGACCAGCGGCTACCTTCTTAGTCTCGTCGGCGATCGGCGCCGCGAATTCCGGCGGGAACGGCGATAGCGCGGCGCCGGTGATCGCGGAGAATGGCGCGCGCATCGCGTTTCAGTCGCGCGCGACAAATTTCATCGCCGGCTTCGTCGATCACAACGGCGCCGATGCGAGTGACATCTTCCTGCACGATCTCATCGCAAGCAGCCGGCAGCTCGTGAGCCGCAGCAGTGCGCTCGGCCCCACGGAGGGAGCAAACGGCACATCGCTGGCGCCGGCTATCAGCGTGAACGGCGCGGCGATTGCCTTCGAAAGCGACGCCAGCGACATCGTCGCGACCGCCGATAGCGACGGCGTGCGCGACATCTACTATGCCGCTCTCGACGTCGTGACCGGGGCGCCGGCGCCGCTTGTGCGCGCGAGTTTGCAGACGGGCGGCGCCCAAGCGATGGGTGGCGGCTCACGTCACGCGAGCATTTATCGCGACCCTTTGACGGCTCGCACGCTGATCGCGTTTGAGTCCAACAAACGCAACTTGGTCGCGGCGAACGGCGCCTTGCCCGAAACGAACATCTATCTCCACGACAGCGATGGCGCGCGGACCCTGCTTGTCAGTCGCCAACCGAACGGGTCGGCCGCGAACGCGCGTTCATTGGCGCCGAGTTTCAGCCCGACCGGTGACGCACTCGCCTTCCACAGTTTTGCGAGCAACATCGACGGTGTTCGTCCCAAGGACCGCAACGCCGTCGAGGACGTGCATCTGGTCGACTTGAGTCGCTACTGGTCCGACGGTGTGTTCGAACTCTCGCGCATCAGCATCGCGGCCGAAGGCACCGACGGCGATGGAGCGAGCCGCAATGCGCGCTTCGCCGCGTTTCGCGATGGGTTGGGCTATAGCGGCGGCGTGGTGCGGTTTCAAACTGACGCGACAAATCTCGGCGCCGCCGATGCAACGCCGGAATTGTTGCTGGTTCTCAAACGCAATCACGAACCGACCTGCGAAATCGGCGTGCCAGCAATCGCAGCTTTCGGCGTGCCGTTCACGCTCGACGGATCGCAGTCGTTCGACGTCGACGAAGACGACGGTATCGCGCTCTACGAATGGGATTTTGGCGATGGAACCGCCGGCGCCGAAGGCATGACGCTGCAGTATGAGTACGCCGCGGTTGGCGTCTACACGGTGACGCTGACAGTCACCGATTTTGCCGGCGCTACGAACAGTTGCACGGCGACGGTGCAGATCGTCGTCAATCAACCACCGATTTGCTCGGCCGGTCCAGCGATTGCAGCGACGACAACCTGCCCCGCTTATTTTGATGGGTCCGGCTCGGTAGAACTCGACGGCTTCGATGCTATTGCGAGCTATGCGTGGGATTTCGGCGACGGCACGACCGCCACCGGCGCCATCGTCACTCACACATTCGCGACCACGGGCGTTTTCACGGTCGAGCTGACCGTGACCGACACGCTCGGCGTCAGCAGCAGTTGCTCGACCGTCGCAACGGTGACGGCGATCGGACCGACGTTTGCGTTTCTCTATCAGCAGATCGCCGCGAGTTGTGAAGGCGCCGCGTGCCACACCGGCGCTCAAGCGCCGTTTCTCGGCACGCAGGCGGCCGCGTACGCCAACATGGTTGGCGTTCCGAGTTTCTGCTTCGGCCTTCCGTACGTGGAACCCTTCGATCCTGACAATAGCTATCTCGTCCACAAGCTCGAGGGAACGCAGGCGTGTGGCGACGCGATGTTCACGCTCGGCGCCTACAGTTTCATGGTGCGTTGTTGGATCGCGGCGGGCGCCCTGAACAACTGAGTGGACGAAGCGCTTTAGGGTCCCTACTTCGCTTCGTGGACTTCGAGCTCAACGAGGTGCACCGCCGCGTTCACGCTGTTCTTCAACAGCGTAATGCGCACGAGTCGCGCCTCGACGGGCGGCGCTAACTCGAAACTGTCGCCCTGCTCAGTCGCCGCGGCCGAATTGTTGCGG
This sequence comes from Planctomycetota bacterium, assembly GCA_046154185.1. GTDB lineage: Bacteria > Planctomycetota > UBA8108 > UBA1146 > JAJFFE01 > JBJXGE01. The sequence continues at coordinate 39,430 of JBJXGE010000009.1, read as the reverse complement.
CGATCGCCGACGACTTTCCAGGTCTTGCCGTTCGTCGAGACCTCGACGAGGTATTGGTACGACCGATTGCCGTCCCAGTAGGGAAACACGACGATGCGGCCGAGCTGATGCGTTTTTTGCAAATTGACGATCAGCCACTGCGGCGCGGGCGACGCCCACCAACTCGACGCCAGCTCGCGTTTCCCATCCACCGCCAACTCGGGCGCGTGGTCCTTCTCGGTACCGCCGGAGCATTGCACCGGCTTCCCCGTTGCGAGATTCTCGACCGCGCGGCCGGCGCGCTCGAAGCAGGCCCCATAAGCGGAACCGAGCGGTTCACCCGCGGGCGTGAGCGCGATCGCGCGCACGGTCGTTTTCTCGAAAATGCGCAGCGGACCAGCATACGCGAGCGAGCCCATGGTCGGCGCGCTGCCGTCGAGCGTATAGCGGATCTCCGCCCCGGGCGTGCGACAACGCATCGCTACCAGCACCGCGTCTTTGAAGAGATTCACGCGTGGCTCGGCGACGATAGCGTCGGTGAGACCATCGAAGTGGAAGGACACGACCCCGAGGAGTCGACCCAGCAGCGCGTCCGTCGCGGCGAGCCGCGTTCGAAACTCGTCCGCATCGTCGCGCGCGACGCTCGACCAGAGTTTGTCGGCGAGGACCGGCACGCGAGTTCTCAGACTCTCCAACTCGACGGCCGCGCGCAGTTCGCAGGCGCGCAATTGTCCACCGACCGCGTCGGCGCCTGCTGCGAGTTCTTGCCATTGGACGTCGGACCAACGGCTCGCATGTTTCCCCCACCGCGTCGACTTCCATTCGAGCCAACGATCGACGATCCAGCGCGCCGTTTCGGTTACCCGGAGAGGTGCGTCGGCCGCGTTGATGATCGAGTAGCCATCCTCGACGAGCGCGCTCGGCGGGTAATCGCTGGAGCCGTGCGCTAACACGACTACATCTTTCGGCACCACGATCTTCGGATGAGACGCGCGCGCAAACGCATCGGAAACCACGAGCTGCTTGCCGCGCGCACGAACCAGCGCATGAAGCTGGACGATGTACTTGCGCAGCAAGTCGTCGATGGCCACATCGCCGAGCTTCGAGGCCCGCAGCGCCCGTTGAAAGTCCGGATCCTTGCCGGCCGACTTCGCATCGACCGCGACACCGACGAGGTGCACGTGCGGTGCCGCCGGAAAGAGCTCGCAAAGCTCCTGGATCAACGGCTCGAGCGCCTTCACGGCGCGCTCGCTCGCAAAATTGACGGTGTGGCTCAACTCGCGCGTTTGCGCGCCATCGATCTTGAGGCTTGGAATCGCGCGCACGAGCGCGCCGGCTTGGCTCGTCAAACTGAACTCGGCGGTCAAGACGATGCCGCGGTCACGCGCGAAGTTCTCGAGTTCCTGCAATTGTGAAATGGAGAACGTCGGAAAGGACTCGGGGGTGCCGTTGGCGAGCGCTGGCAGCGCTTTGGACTCGTAGGCGCACGCCCGGTCGCCGCCCAGCCGCAGCGCGAGATAGCGGATCTTGTAGAACCGGCACAACACGATCAGGTCCTCGAGCACCGCGAGCGTGTGCGGCGCGCTGGCTATGTCGACCGACAAACCTCGATAGGCAAGGCGCGGCGCATCCTCGATGGTCCACCGCGGCACACCCCACAGGCCGCCATAGTTCGTGACCAATTGCAGCAGCGATGCGGCGCCCGTCGCGATCGCCAATGGCTCGCGCGCCCGCAACTCGATGGCGTCCGCGACGACGATCGAGTAGCTCTCTGCCGCGCTGGACTCACTGAGCGCGAGGCGAATGTCGCCGTTCGCCGGCCCCGGAGTCGAACCTTCCAAGAGCGCCACTGGCAGCGGCAGTCCGCACAATCGGCGCAGGTCGCTGGCAAACGCTTCCGCCACGCGACGCAGCGCGGTGTCCTCGATGCAAATGCGGCTCGCGGGGCCAAGCTCGCAGATGCCCGCCGCCCGCTTCACGTCGCGCAAGTACGGAATGAGATGCGGCTCGAATTCGTGCTCTTCGCCGAGTCGAACCATAACAGCGCTTTTTTCGGTCGCGTACCAAGCGTGCAAGCTTTCCAGCGCGACGCGTCGTGCTTCGGGGCTGGCATGCGCGTCGAAGCCCGGCGGTACGCGCGTAAAAAGCGCGTTCAGCGTCTCGAACGAAGCGACGCGCACGTCGACGTTCGTATGCTCGAGATCACGCAGCAACGCCGGCGCCGCGAGTTGCCAGCGCAAGGCGACGATGGCGGCGAGGCACGCGCGCTTGAGCGGGAGCGAATCGCCGGCGTTTTGATAAATCTCGAGCAGCTCGCCGGCGTCCTCCGCGCGCTTCGAGCGCGCGATTGCGCGCACCCGGCGCCACTCGCGTTGCCACGTCTCGAGACCCGCAGCATCGAGTTCGGCCCGGCCCGTGATCTCTTTGATCACGTTGCTGAACAATTTGCCGAGCGCCGGCGTCGTGGTCCGAGCGCGGCCCTGCGCCAACTCCGTGAGTAGCTCCGGCCGCTCGTCGATCGGCAACTCGGCGATCACGAGACCCAGCAGTTCCGCAAGTCGCGGGCTCGGGCGCAACGCCATCGTCCGAATCAGTTGCGGATAATAGATCGACGTATCGAGCGCCGGCACGTGCACCCAACGGCTATGCTCGCGCTCGCCACCGCTCGTGCCCGTCAACACGACGCGCGCCGCGGGATTCTGGTTGCCGGACAAAAGCGAGGTCGCGCGATTGAGAATCAGCAGCGCGAACGCCGTCGCCACCCGCTCGTTCTCGCCATAGTCACCCTGGCCCTTCCAGCGGCCGGTCATTTCTTGCCGCGCGACCAAGTGATCCGACAATATTGCAAACCAGTCGTTGCCATCGAAAAGTTTGACGTTACCTATATCCCCAACTTTCTCGAGACTATACATACCGTAGAGTGTCTGTGTCGGAGTCCAATGCTCCATGAGCCAACCGTAGTTATCACGAATTCCAGCGGCCAGCCGGTCCCGCTTCTCTTTTGGCAATTCGCCGCCCATCAAGTCATCGGCGACGAGCAGTGATGACAAAGCGGCGCAAGACATATTCCAGCTCGATGTCGGTCGATCCGTGACGTGATACCCGACGCCGCGCGCCCGAACGTCGATGTCTTCGCGGCCAACCACGGGATCGCGCGGTCGCGGTTGTTCGGCGACCGAGGTGCCGCCGCCCGTTTTGCGTTTCCCCAAGCGCGGCTGCCCATCCTTGCCCTTCTCGTCCTCGAGCTCGGGCTCGAGCGTGACACCGTCTCCCCGTGCAGCAAGTTCCTCCGCGCTCAACAGCGTGATGCGCTTGCTGGTCAGCACGCTTTCTTTTTGTTGAAAATCGAGAATTGCATCGATGAGTTTCTCCCAATTCGCGCGCGGCGTAGCGATGCCGCGCTTTGCCGCGAGACCCAACGCCAACACGGCGAACTGAGTGCAGGACAAATCGAAGTCGCGAGCGTTCGGCTCATAGCGCCACAGTCGGGACGTGTTCTGGCCGTTTTGCACGAGTTCGATCACGTCAGCAAACTTGCCGCGCCAGTGGCTCGTCAATTCGTCGGGGATCTTTTTCGACTTGCCGCCACTCGTGATCAAAAAGTCGGTTTCGAGCTGAACCATCAAGGCGTCGAGCAAGAAGGCGCAACAGGTGAGCACATAAGTGTTGCGCGACCCAAAGCCAGTGCGCTTCAGGTACTCGAGGTTTTTCTGGATGACCGGATGCTCGCCGGACACTCCGGCAACGACGAGCGCATAGGATTCCAACGCCACTTGGCCAGGACCGTTGGCATCGACTTGTTTTCGTTCCATCTCACGCACAAGAAAGTCGATGCCGGAATCGATCGCGCGGTCGATGCGTGCTTGGCGCGCTTCTTTTTGTTCCGCGGTCGGCTCTTCGGCAAGGACACTCAAGCACATCGCGAACAGAATCAATGCGCCCACAATCGCGATGTTGGCTGCGGCTGGCTGCGGTCCTCGATGCACGCGCGTCCCTTTCGAGTCGATTCCGTCGGAGGTCGCAATAGGAAGCGCACGGCGCACCCTCGCCGGCAACCGGCGCGCCGAGAGTTTTACCGTTTCCGCCCGGTTGGTGGCAACGCGGCGGCCGGCCGATTCCGCCTCGACAACCGCCGGCGCGCCACGGCGCCGTTGCCAAGAATCGGGCTCTCCGGCAGAGTGTGGCGACCGAACTCGGCGCAGGCCCACCTCGCGCCTCGCATCGACCGAAGGAGTGCAACTTGGAAGCTCTCTGGGCGCCTTGGCGGATGGAATTCATCGGCAAAAAGGGCGAGAGCGAGTGCATCTTCTGCACGAAGCCGCGCCCCAACGACGACGCCGTGTTGCGCGAAAACCTCGTGCTAGCGCGCGGTCAACACGCCTTCGTCATTCTGAATAAGTATCCGTACTCGAGCGGCCACCTGCTGGTGGTCCCCTTCGTGCATACCACGAGTTTGACGCAAATCGCCGGGGCTACCGCCACGGAGATCCACGACACCATCGCGCGCGCAGTCGAGATCCTCGGCCGCGAGTATCGCGCCGAGGGATTCAACATCGGCGTGAATCTCGGCAAGGCCGGCGGCGCCGGCATCGAAGGTCACGTGCATTACCACGTCGTCCCGCGGTGGGCCGGCGACGTGAATTTCATGCCGGTCATCGCCGAGATCAAAAGCATGCCCGAACATCTGCTCGCGACCTATGATCGACTTCACCCACACTTTCGGCGCAAGTAGCCGATCGCCGATCGCGAGCAGCGCGCATCGCGTCACATTCCGCAACTCGACGCATCGAGCGGATCCGGATCGTAGCCAACGCTTGGGTAGGGGGCCGCGGGCGCGAGCCCGCCGACGTACAGATACGCGAGTAAACTCACGGCGTCGCCGATCGTGAGCGAACCATCATTGTCGACGTCGGCGGCTTCCGGACACGGAAGCGACGCGAGGTCACCGCTCAGGTGCGTCAGCAGTTGCACGACATCCGCGAGTTCCAGACCGTGATTGCCGTCGGCATCGCCGCGCATGAAAGTGGCGGGAAACGATGCCGCGTCGAGCGGGTCCGCACCGACCAGCGCCTCATGAGAATTCGACGCGCCGTCCCGATCCGCGTCCGCGGCCGGCGCAACGATGAGCGCGCGCGCCAGTCCGGTGAGATCGCCGAAGGCATGCGGATTGTCACAGCTCATGGTTCCGATGAGGGCGCCATCCGCCGCAAATCGCTGTACGAGGTCGGCGAGCCGCGAAAGGACGATCACACTGCCATCACCCGCCGCCGCGACTCCCCACGGCAGAGCGCCGACGGGAAGCTCAGCCAGCACATCGCCGCTCGCGGCAAAACGCGTCACGCTACTCGAGACCTGATTCGTCACCCACACATCGCCGTTACGCGCGACAGCGATGCCGCGCGGAAAAACGCCGGCAAAGGGGGTCGCTAGAACATCCCCACTCGCTGACAGAACCGCAATGTACTCCTTGCAAACCACCCAAATTCGACCGTCGGAGTGCGCCGCGATGCCCGTGGGGAAAAACCCGGCGGCAAATTCCTTGGCGTCACTCCCGTTCGCCTCGAAACGTGTGACGCTGTTGCCATACGCATTCGAGACCCAAACTCGTCCGTCTCCGGCGATACACACGCCGGACGGCAGCAATCCGGTGGCGAAACTCCCGAGCTCCTGACCCGCCGCGTTCAGATGCATCACGAGACTCAGCGATGTCACAACGGCCCAAACGCTGTCGTCCGACGCGATGGCGAGCGCTCGCACCGGCGCCGGCGTCGGGACCAAATTCAAGAGCGCACCGTCCGCAGCGACCGCCACGACTTGCGGGGGATTTTCGATTCCAACCCAAGCGCCGCCATCACTGCGCGCCGCCACCGCGAAGCCAACGCCTGGCAAGTCAACCGCCACCTCGACTTCACCCGCGGTACCGACGCGCAGCAACGCGCGACCATCCCGCGCCACGAGCCACGCATCACCGGCCGCGTCGGCCGATCCGCACGCACCGACGATCGTCGCCACCAACAACGCGCGCACACGGCCGCGCCAGCGCTTGCTTCCCTGCACCATGCTCCCCCACCTTTCCAAGTTTTCCGTTTTGCTCGTGGTCATGGACACGCCAATCCGTCCACCGACACGTCCGCGCCGGCGAGCGGGAACGGTGTCAGCGGCGCGCTTCCCGCCGCGAATAAGTAATTGAGTAGTGTCACGGCGTCTGCCACATCGAGCGCGCCGTTATCGTTCGCATCGCCCGCGTCCAAACAACTGCCGGGGCCGGCGCTGAACAAGTAACTCAAGATCGCGATCGCATCCCCCAAGTCGATCTCGGTGTCGCCGTTGAAATCCCCGCGCACGAACGACCCGGGCAACCGCACGGCCGTGAGCGTGACTCCTGCTTGGTCCGTAATCCAAGCGCGTCCGGCCCCGAGCCGCACACTGTTCGGTCCGCCGGGCGAAGGAATCGTCACGATCACGTCACCAGTCGTGAGCGAAATCACTCGCGTCTGCGCCGCAAAGAAATCCGTGACGAACAGTGTCGCGCCGTCGTCGCCGAGTCCGAGCCCATGTTGGTAGAAATCGACGAGCGGCAACATGAGCGATGGCAGCAACAGCAAGTTGTCGACGTCAAAAACGAAGATCTCGCTCGAGCCGCCATACACGCTCACGTAGGCGCGCGATCCATCCGGCGACAACACGACATCGATCGGCGCCGGAAAATCCGTGATGTCGACGGTGAGCTCGACGTTGGCGAGCAGTTGCCAACCGTTTACCGCGTCGTACACGCGCAATTGCGGTTGCGACGGAAAAATGTCATCCGGATACCCGACCGGCAACACGACCCGCCCGTCCGAACGCACGGCGAAGCGGCCGAGTCCGCCGACGATTTCCACCGCGTCGACGAGACTGAGTGTGGCGCGATCGAGTACCAACAAATTTTCAGCCGATCCGTCGAAGCTGCTGCCATTACTCGTCACGTAGAGCTGCGTGCCATCGGCACTCAACGACACGCCCGACGGATAGGCGACGGCGACTCCTAGGCTGTCGACGAGCGGCACGGACGTGACGACGCCGCTGGCGAGCGCGATGTGACTCAGACTCGCGCTCGTCGAGTTGATGACGTAGAGATCCGCGCCGTCCGGGCTGATCGCCAGCTCGACGGGATAGAGCTCGGTCTCGAACACGCGCGTCACCGCCAGCGTGTTGCAATCAAACTCGACGACACTCCGGCCGTTAAAGAGCGCGGGCGCGGCGAAGTCCGGCAAGCCCGCGAGCGTGACGTAACCGAGCTGCAACGTGGGATGCAGCACGAGTCCGTACGGATTCGAATTGTTGGGATCTATTCCGGCGAAGGGGAGCGTGCCGATGACCGTGTAGTCCAGTCCCGCCGCACGCGCAGGCGATGTCAATAGAGTGAACCCAGACAAGGAAAAGAGAATCAGCAGGCGACGACGCGGCCGCGAAAACGCGGTGGCCATGATGGCCCCTTCCATCTCTGCGCGGAGATGTTTCGAACGCGTATGAATCGCGTTCTCGTGAGGTGCGGTTGGCAGGCCGGTCTTCTGGCTTCGGATCGTCCGCAGCCCGTCCCTTCCCGCCGCTTCCCGCTTCTTTTCCGTCGGATCCTCGCGGGTCCGCTTCAAGTTGCAGTAAGCAGAACAGTGGGTCTTCGCGACGCGCAAGAAAATGCGTGTCGCGAATGCACGGGCGTTGTCACCGTTACAGCGGCGGCACCGCGGTGGTTTTTCACCACACTTCCCTGCCCGGAACCTCCGGGCTCCTGCCGTAAGGCCGCGAGTGTATGACGGTCGAGTGCGGGTCGCAAGTGGCCGATGCGAGAGATTCGAGCGACCGCACTCGCGCTTGGCAGCAGCGCCGCGTTCCGAGTAACCTCGCATTCCATCAATCGGCGTCCGTTCCGGGAGCCATCCGTAAGGTCGCGATGCAAGTAGCCTACAAAGATCTCGCGTCACTGCTCGCGGGGCCACCGCCGACTTTCGTCGCGATCGTCGGCAACGAAGATTGGCTGCGCCGCGACGCGGTCGAAAAAATTCTGCGACGCGTCCACTCCGGTCCGCCCAACGACGAGGAAATCACGCGCCTCGACGGCGGCAAGCAGCTCGCCGACCCCAAACGCATTGTCGACCTCTTCGATCAGCTTCGCACGCCGTCGCTCTTCGCGGCGCATTCGAGCATCGTCGTCCAACGCGCCGAAGCGTACCTCGAAGCCGACCCAGAGCTGTGGATCGAGGCCTGCTCGCGGCCGTGGCAAAACGCGACGCTCATTTTGCATCTCGACTCGCTCGACGGTCGCACACGCGTCGGCAAGAGCATCGAAAAGCACGCGTGGCTGATCAAAATTGAACGGCCGTTCCACCGCCCGCCGCCTTGGAAAACCGGCTCTAAACCGTGGGAGAACGAGCTCAACTCTTGGATTGTTGCGCACGCTCGCAGCCTCGGGCTTGCGCTCGACCCACCGATCGCGCATTTGTTGCAGTGTCGAGTCGGCACGTCGCTGAGTGATCTCGCCGCCGCGCTCGAACGCGTCTCGCTGACGATCCCCGTTGGCAAAGTTCAGTCGCCGAGTCGCGCCGCCACGCTCCGCGCCGTCGACCGCGAGATCATCGAGAAACTCACGCCCGATGGCGAAGAGTCGGATGTGTTCGAACTCGTCGATAGCTTCTGTTCGGGCGCCAGCGCGCGGGCCCGGACGCTGAGCCTTGCCCGCAACTTGGTCGAACGCGGCAATGCGGACGCTCGCGGCCAACGCGTGTTTGATGGCGACGCAGTGCTGTTGCAGTTCATCGGCGCCGCGATCGCACGCGTGCGACAACTTCGTGCGCTCCATCGCGCACTCGCGCAGAATGCGGACGAGCAAACCATTCTCGAAACTCTCGGCATCAAACGACCGTTCTTGCCGCGCCTTCGCATTCAAGCGCGCGCCACACCACCGACCGAACTCGACCGGCTGATCACCGAGCTCTATCGCGCCGACCGTGACTTCAAAAGCGGGCGCGTTTCGCGCAGTCGCGAACTCCTCGAGCGACTCGCGCTCGCCCCCACGAGCGCGCCATCCGCGCCGTCTGCACCGACCCGCGCGCGCAGTTAGAAGGTCAGCATCGCCGAGCGCGCGCACGATCGCATGGTGGGCGCCCGCGAGTCGGACAATCCACACGTGCCGTTCGGCTCCAAACTCAAGGACGCGGAGTTTCCCGAGCCGCGTGATGATGACGCGTACCAACAAGAGTTGCACGACCGCACGCTCGCCCTCTATGGCGAACGCGGCACGCTCAAGTGGGTCGATAACACGGTGAATACGCAAGCCGCGAAACCCGCCGCGCGCGCCGTCATGCCGCTGAAACCGGCGATGGAATCGTCCTGGCACTCGACGGGGCTCATCGCCGCGGTCATCGCCGCGCTCGCGCTCGGAGTCGAGCTTGTTCGACGCGTCACCTCGCGCGATCGCATGGTTCAGCGTGTCGATTGAGATCGCGGCGGCTCCGCGTCAGTACGCACGCGTCTTGCCGTTCGAGGACGGTGGCTGTGGCGCTTGCGGACGATCCGCGGACGTGCCACTCCCCGCGTCGCTCGCGCCCCTGAGCAGAATCTGTTCAAAAACTTCGCGCCGCTCTTGGCCGCGGTACTGCCAATAAACTAGCACGCGGACGAGCAGTTCATCTTTGCTCAAAGCGTAGATTTCGAGCTGCGCCTGGTAACCGGGCCAATTGCTCGCGATATCGGCGAAGGGCGGTGCGAGGTTGAGTTCCTCTCCCGTGCGGCCGTTGGCTAGCGCGCTCTCGACATCGGCAAACGCCTGCTCGGCGATGTTTGCGGCATTCGTGCGGTCGATGGCCCGTTTGTGCGCGGCGCTGGCCGCCGCAAACAGCGCGAGCGCCGAAGTGGCGCCGATCGCGAGGATGCCAAGCGCCACGAGAATCTCGATCAAGGTGAACCCCTGTTCGCGGGGTCGACTGCCGCTAGACCTGTTGATCATCGCCCCCATCCGCTCTGGCGCGCGGTCGGAATGCGCGCGACGCGCGAGAAAGTGCTGCCGTAGATCACAGGCGTGCCGGACGGATAACTCGGCGCCGCGGTCGTGCCGCGTTGCGCGCGTTCGCAGGCGAGAAACCTGCGCTCGCTCTTCGAACCGTAACGGATCCACTCGTCGCCGATCCGAATGTACTGAAACGCGCCGTCGGGATAGTTGTCGGTGCGATCGACCTGAATCTCGGTGTCGTTGGGCGCGATCGCGCGCGTCAGGCGCGCCAAACGCGTCGCGCGCGCCGGCCGCAATACAAGCGTGATTTGCACCGCGCTTGGAAAAATATCGTCGCGGAAATCGTGCAGCGATGCCGGGTCAAAGTAAGCGGCGTCGCCTTTCTCCACATCGGATGGACGCGTGATGGCGCGCGTCGAATCCCACCACGACAAGGCTGCCCGCCCGCCGGGCTCCGTCGTGCTGGTCCAAGTCTGCGTCTCTTGACCCCAATATCGGCATTCGAAATAGAGGACGCCGGCGGCCAGTGGCCGCGCGCGCCGCGTGCCCATCGGCAAAGCGTCATCCCCCTCCGGGTACTCGTAGATATTCGCGTCCTCGAAGAGCGAACCCTCCCCGCCGATGGGCGACTTCACCGCGCGCCACAACACGTCGCTCGTGCCACCACCGGTCGGCGAACTCGCCGCCACGGGATCCATGAAGTACGCAATCTCCATCAATCCACCGGGCGCGCGCAACAACCCTTGCTCCATCTCCATCGCATCATTGATGTAGTCGTAGTCGAACTGCCCGCCGGTCAACGACCCCGCTTGCTGCGTGATGGGATGGCGCATCTCCCCCGCCAAGGTGCGGACAAAACGGAGCCGCTGCCGGCCCGCGTGATCCGTGTCGGCGAAAAAGCGCACATCGACTTGCCCCTCGGCGCCGTGCTCGGGATCGCTGAAGGCACTCGCGAGGTCGTCCGTCAGCGCATCCAGGATCGCCTGCGAGCGTTCATACGCCTCGCGCCGCATTTCGCCGACGCGCCACGTCTCAACGCCGACGCGCAAGAACATCACGAGTGCGCCGCCGAGCGTCACAAAAATGCTCATGGCGACAATCAACTCGATGAGCGTCATCCCACGTTGCGTCTTCAATGCGGCAAGTCTTCCCGGTGGAGCACGCGCCACGGTTTGCGGTAGTCGATTTCGAGCGAGGTCAAGGTCGGCGCGTGTTTCCAACTATCGTTCCAGCCGCCGCCAGCGACGGCAGCGTTCTGTCCGTAAGAACCTGGCAGGTAACGGTAGTAAATGCGCAACTCGAGAGTCTCGCCCGACTGCTGGATCTCGTTACGGCCATCCGACTCCGTGAAAAGATAGAGTCCGCCCGGCTTGTTGGTCGGCTCCGCGTCCCAATCGGGAACGCCATCGAGTCGCGCGACCACTCGCACTTCCGTGTCGAAGGTCCGATTGCGCATCTCTTCGGCCTGCCAGCGCACTCGCTCCCAGTGCGCGCCGGGCACGCGAATCGTGCGCTGCCAGTACATGAGATCGGTGCTTTCGACACGCGGTTGATAGTGATCATGGTAGCGCACCGGAAACTCGACCAATGTTTCGCCGGCGACGAGATCGGTGTCGCCGACGGTTCCGTAACGCTCGCGGAACAGTCCGGAGCCAGTGCGATCATCGCGCGCGCGTGCGAAGAAGTTGTCGCCCTCCTTGGCGGTGTAGCCGAGGATCTCCACCGGACTCAAGCCCGTGGCGGCGCCGACACCGAGATCGCGCAGCAAGTACCCGGCGCCGGTCGGGAAGTCGCGCACCGACTCCACCTGTAGCATCGCGTCCGTCAACGTGCCGACACTCGTCGTCACTGCGAGTTCCGCGAGCGGCAGAATCGGCGATTGCGTCAAGTTGACGATTTCCGGCGCCGTCGTGCCGAGGAATTGGCGCCGCAAGAGATCCACTTCGCGCCGCGGAAGCACGCGGGCGAGGATTAGATTCTCGGTAACTGTGTAACCACCTTGGCGATTAAACTGGTAAGTCGTAAACGCGTAAGAGCCCACCTGCGTGCCGAGTTGACCGCGCAGACAATTGCGCAGCGCCGTGCCCGTGAAGATCTCGTAGTAAATGACTTCCTTGAGTTCGCTGGTCGTGATCTCAATGAATCCGTCCCGCGGCGGCAACGTGCCCTGCAGAATGTTGACTCTGATCTCTGGCCACACTTCGGTGCGCAAGTCGCGGTAGACGTTGCGAACCGGCCAGTTGCCATCGACGTCCGGCTGCTCATAGAGAAACGCCAGGTCGGACGGCAACTCTTGGAGAATGCGCACTGTCGCGAGATCCTCGACCGCACCCGGTTGAAAACTGTAGTGCAGCAACTCGCCGCCGATCGAACACAGCCCCTGGTCTTTGCCGAGACCGAAACTCCGCGGATAGCCGGGATCGAGTTGCCGCCAAATAGCGCCATTCCCTTCGTACGCGTTGATACGGCCGCGTCCGAGCAAAAGGAACTTGTCGATCACGCCGCTGGCATCGACGCTCGCGCCATCGTCGTAATACGTGCGCAGCAACTTGCGCTCAAAACTGTCCTGCGCCCCCGGCGGCTGCGGCGCGACATCGCGCGTGAGTCGTCCATTGGCGAACGGGAATGGGAAGTAGTCGACGTCGGTGAAACGAGCGCGCGATAAGCGGATCTCATCCACCGTGGCTTCGAGTGGACCGCCTGGCGCAGCGCCCGCGGTGGCGCCGACGATGATCGCCTGGCTCGAACGCACGGGCAATTCGCCGCTCGGGAACATCTTGATCTTCGGGTTGCCGCGCACGAAGTAGGGATTCGTGAACTGGCGATAGAAGCTCGCGTACACGCCGGAACCAAACGGTCGCGCGATCCGCACTCGATTCGGTTGCGGCTCAAACGCGCGGAATTGCGACGGGCCGTGACTGTCGCCGATGAAAACGTAGTCATCGACGCCGATCGTCGGACTCGCGACGCGCAGCACTGGAAACACCTCTTGATCCTCCGGGTGGTCCATGACGGAATTCGGATCAAAGCGCGCTCGACCGAAGGAAGTCCAGTCATCTGGATCGCGGTAAAAGCTCGTCTCGCCGCTAAACCCACGAAACATGCGGCGGTTGTTGAACGGATCGGCGATGAAGAAGCGGCCCTCGGCAATGCGCGCGTAATAGATCCATTCCACTTCCGGTAACGGCACCCCGGGTTGCGTACCGGTCGCCGACGCGTTGGGCACGAAAGAACGATCGAGTTGCACGACACCGCTCGACGGATAATGCAGATCGAGGTCACTGCTCGCCGTCTCGATCGAAACCGCGTACACCGTCGTGCCGCGCACCGGACCATCGACGATTAGGTTGGTGGCCGAAGTCGTGCCGAGCATGCGCCGGCCGAGGCCAAAAAACTCGTACACGAGCCCGGCACTACCGGGCACGGGTCTCAATCCGGCGTACTTCACGTACTCGAAGTGCTGCCAGACATGAAGGACGGTAAACCCGCTCAGCGGCGTCTGTTGGTAACTGACGAGTTGGAGATAGCCGCCTTCGATCGGAAATCCAAGCGTCGCGGGATCGGCCTGCAACACATCCACTGCCACGCGAATCGCGGAATCACCCGGTTGGACCATGTAGGGGACGAAACTCGCTATGCTGCCGGGGGGCGCGGTCGGATCCTGTGCTTGGAGTCGCGCGAAGTTCGTCTTCTGCAACCGCAAATTGATTCGATCCCACACTTGCGTCGCGCGCACGAGGTGTTTGGTGCGGGCGCCACCGTTGCCGACCAGCATGACGTCGCCGAGATCGTAGGGCGTCACGTTGCCGAGCGGATCGAAAACGGTGGTCACGGTGGGATCGGAGTGCATCAAATCGGACGAATAGCCGAAGAGCCGCACGGGAGTCTTGGCCGGATGTTCCTGACGCGTCGAGCCGCGCGCGCCGCGACCAGCGGGCGTCCCCTTCATCGGATCGGCCTGACGCACTTCAAACGTCGTGCCGTCTCGCCGCTCGTATTCGACGACCTCGCCACCGATCATCAACGCGCCCGTGCGCGGGTAGCGGTCGGCGACGTCGGCGTCACGCAACGTAAATTTCATCCCGATCGCCGGCAGTCGCGCCGCAAGCGACGTCGTCCACATATCGCGCCCGACCGGCCGGTGGTCGATCATCAACCGTTGGTCACCGGGCGTCGTCGATCCCCACGTCGCACGAATGTGGTACCACGTATCGTCGGCGAAAGTCTGTGGCGTAATGGGATGCCGAATCTCCGCGCCGCTCACGACCGAGATCGGCGCGAGACCCGGTGGCATGTAGGTGTCATCCATGATGCGAAACACGATCTCCTGCTGCGCAGCATCGAAGTACATGAGAATGCGATTGCGAGTCGGCTGACTCGGATCGGCCAGCGTGTCGAAAAACGTGCGATCGGCCGTGCGCACCCCCCAACGCGGTCGCATCCAGAACTCCAGGCTGCCCGGGAGTGTGATGAGATCCTCGACTTGGGTCGTCGGGTTGCCAGCGCCGAAGCCGCCTTGCGGCGCTTGTTGAATGGTCGCGACCCGATGTCCCTCGAGCGCGCTCAGCTCTAGCCCCTCAAGCGTCGCGTCGAAATGCTCGACCGGTCCAAATGTGCTGGCGGCGAAACCATTGTGCTGTTGTTGATTCGCCTTGATCTGGGTCGTCAGCGCCTTCAGCGAACCTTGGAACTGATGCGGTCCTTTGACGCGAATTCCCTGCTGCAACACTTCCGGCCCAGTGATCATGAGATTGCCCTCGCGGCCGGCCAAATAGCTGCTGACGGTTGTGTTATTCCACCGGTCCGGGTCGTAGAGCGACTGCACATTGGAACCGTGAAAGAGGCGAAACACCCAATCGTCCTGGCTTTGAATGCGATGCGTGAGCAGCTCCGGCGGCGATACTTCGATGATCTCGCGCACGCGCGCCGCGGCGAGTTCGAGCCCCGACGACGCGTTCACCATGCCGGCGGACTCAATCGTGTAGACATTTCCGGACGTGTAACAAAAACTCGTCGTCGAAACACCGAGCGATGGATGGTTCGAGTTGATCGCGTTCAAGAGCACGACCGGCAAGTCCTCGTCATCGATGAGCTTCGCCCCAGCCGCCTCTTCGATCAAGCGCCGAAAGTGATCGAACCCCGCTATCGGCAGGTTCTCGCGTAGGAACGCCGCGAGCCGCCGCGCCTCGGTCGCCGTGACGCGCGGCGGATCGCGATCCGGCGGCGCCGTGACGGCCGCAAACGAACGCAACCCGGTGAAGACCGCGACCAGGACCGGAATTGCCGCGGTGTTGATATTGATCGGGTGCCGCAACCGCGCGCTGATAACCGCTTCCTGTTCGGTGTATTTGTGCTTGAGCGGCTCGCGCAAAATGATGCCGCCGCGCCCGAACGGGCCTGGCGTCGTGCTGCGAGATCTCACTCCGCCGCCTCGCGTCGGCAAGCCGGCGCCGACGACGCTGTACTCGCTCTTCGCGGGATCTTTCAGGCTGCGAATACGCACGACCGTACCGGCGTTGAACCAGTCCATGTGCGCGACCGGCAACACGGGCAATCCCAAAAGCGGATTGTTCTCGACATTGCCGAGCACGAGTTGCTCTTCGCTCCACTCTTCCGGAATGCTGGATGTCGTCGTGATCAGATGGCGGATGTCTTCATAGTTGCGGGCTGTGATGGTCTCGAGCCCTGGCTGATCATAGAGGAACTTGAAGCTCTCGATGGCCTTCGGGAAATACTTCTGGCTATGACTGCGGAGCTTCGTGAGCTCCTTCTTGATCGTCGACTCGAAGAACGCCGAGAAGAGCTGCCCTTGCGCACGTTCGACACCGGCGTCTTTCGCGTACTTTGCAATCTCGATGACCGCGGCCTTGCCGCGCGCCTGCTCCAGCAAATCGATGGCTTCCGACGGCACGCCGAGCTTCGTGATCGCGTCCCGCGCACGCCGATGCTCCCCCTCGTCGACCGGCGCGTCGTCCTTGCGGTCGAGGAGCAACTTGTCGAATCCAGCACGCGCGAGCATTGCCGGCGTCAGTCCGTACTCGTCCATGTTGCGAAGATTGAGCCCGACGAGCGCAAGCGTTTTGAGAAAATACGGCACCATCGACCAGTCCGCGATTTCCCGCACGCCCTGTGTTGTGCGATAGGTTCGGAGCTCGTTGTCCGACAAGTCGTAGATTCTATGCAGATAAAGTTTGATGCCGCGCAGATCGAACACTGGAAATCCAACCTGTTGGGGCCAGGTCCCCGACATGTAGGCGCCACGAAAACAACCCGTCAAATGCGTGTCAGTCTTGCCCGTGTAAGACACGGCCTCCATGGTGAAGAGCCCCGGATTGAAGATCACCACGACACCGTCGATCGTTTCGCCGTTGTTGTCGACAATGAATGGCTCGGTACTCTCCAGTGGCAATTCGGTCAGGTTGTCGTCGTAGCCGATGGTCTTCGACAGGTGGCTCGCGCCGAACAAACTACCGAGCATCGTCGGCGACGCCGAGTTGAGGTTTATCTTGCCTTGCTCGTCCTCGACCGCGACATCCGACACGCGTTGCTTCACGTCTTGCAGAACATAATTCTCGTTGGTCTCCTCGCCGCCGAGCGACTGGATCGGCAACTGGCTTTTCACTTCAATATCGAGTTCCTCATACTCATCGACCTTGCCGTTTGGCACGACGATATCGCTGTATCGCGCGGCGCGCTCACGATTGCCCGCCGCCACTTCGAATTCGCCGCTTTCGCGTTGGGGATGAGTCTTGTAGAGCTCGGCGACTGCGTGATTGCGGACTGAAAACTGCGCGAGTCGAGCGCGTTCGCTCGCCGCGTGGTGCGCGGAACCCTGCTCCTGAATCTTCATGGACACGACAAACGGCGTTCCGATGATGACGAGCGCCGCCAACACGAGCAGCACCATCAACAACGCCACGCCGCGGGAGGATTCAGCTACTGAGTCGAGGCACGGTTTCACGCGGATCAAACTGGGTTCACTCATTTCTGACTCAGCCTCTCGCTCAATTCTTGCGGCTCGCGACCTTGGAGGGGAAGCGCGCGCAACTCAACCGCGGATCGAACCTGTCAAGTCGATGATCACGTTCTGCACGCGGCCGGGTTGTTTCGCGCCCGCGTTCGGCGTGGTGGATGTATTGGTCTCTCCCCCAGCACCGTCGATGAGTTGGCCATCGCTACGCTCGGAAACCACATCGATCTCGCCTTCGGCGTTCTTCCCGTAGTACTCGATCAGCGCCTTCAGCGGATCACCGACTTCGTCGCTGGTCGGACGGCTCGCCGATTCGTCTTTGACTTCCGCCATCACCGCGGTCCGGCCCGGAGCCATGCCGGTCACTTCCGGTTTCGCCCGCGGCTCGTCACCAACTTGAATCACTTCGGGTCGCGTGTGATAGAGGGGATCAAGACTGCCGCGCGTATCGAAGCGGATGACTTGCCGTTTCAAGCCGAGGAAGTGCACTCCAGTCGGTAACACGTAACTGCGCGGCTCGATCGCCACTCGCACCTTCGGTTCGTCGATCGCACCGAGAAACATGCGTTCGGGATGGCTGATACTGAGATAGCTCTCGCTGCCGCTCAGCCGCGTGGGTGGCACCGGCCAATCCCGCTCGTCGATGAGTTGATAGGTACGCGGAATCCACTCGACTTCGATGCCATCGACTTCCACTGTAATGCCGAAACCATCGAAGCTGCCGCGCACATGGGCCCAGCGACCGGGGAGCACGCAGCGACCGCGCGTATAAACGTGGTAACTGGTCTTCTCATCCTTCGGATCGCCGAGCTGCAGGTAGACTGCGCCATCGCCGAGCAACCCAAGTTCGTAGCTGTCTTCTTTCGAAATGATCGCGTACTGCTCTTCGCGGCGCGGATCATCCCATTCGCCGAGCTTGCCGCCGCGCCGCCGCTTGAGCGCCTCGGCGTCGGGCGGCTCGGGCGGATCGAACTGCACCCACGCCTCGAGACTGAGCCCGATGGGCGCTACATAGCGCGACCGGTGATCCGCGATCAGTGCCGCACCATCATTCGCGAACCAGATGGCTTTGCCGATTTTGCCTCGCACCATCTGGCAGCTGCCTGCCACTGTCAGCCGCTCACCGAATGCGCCGACCAGCTCGGTCGCGCTCGGCAGATCACCGTTGGCCGCGGTCTCCACCGGTGCATCCTCGAAGTGCCAGGCTGCCACGACCTCGTAGCCGAATGCCGTGATGCGCTGTTGATCCGGTTCGACAAACACGCGACTCGGCAAACTCGACGTGAGCGAAAAATTACGCGCCGCTCGCACGATACTCGACACTTGCGTGACCGCCGCCGGCAACGCGTGCGTCTTCGCGGCCTTGCGGTACACGGTCACGGAGATGCCGAGCAAACTCGTCATGATCGCCAACACCGTCAACAACTCGATCAGCGTCACGCCACGCAACCGCGCGCGCGACGCGGCAAATTTGCCGGCCGCAACGCCGTGGCTTCCCGCCGATCGCGTGACGTCGATCACCATGAGCCGATGTTGTCCTTGTCGCTAGGAGGCGCATTCGCGCCATCCGGTCCGAGCGACCATAGCTGATAACTGCTCGGCGAGTAGAAGGTCGCGGTCTTCGCCGATCGCCCTGCGCTCACGACAATCTTCTTCGCTTGCGGGAGCTGCACGCTTTGCGTGCTCTCGTAGTCGCGGTTGTGAAAGTAGACATAGGGATTGCCCCAAACGTCGACGTACTCGCGAAGTTGTAGGTCGCCGAACGTCCAATCGAGAGTCTTCGCCAGCGCCGCATCCGTGAGACTGTCTCCATCCAGATTCTCGAGCTGTTGCTCTTTCAATTCCGTCAAGAATGGTCCGCCGTTATCGCGCGACATGAGATGCGCGAGCAAACTTTCGATGCCATCATTCTGGCCGTTGCCACCGCGCCCGAGTCGCGATGGGGGAAAGTCCCCGGTCTCCGTCGAGTAACTGCTGATCGCGAGCGAGAGTTGCTCGATATCGTTCTTACAGACCGTCTTCTTCTGCTTCGCGCGGGCGTACGACAACACCGGCATCGAAAGCGCCATGAGCATCGACAGAATCAAGATCACGACCAGCAGCTCGACGAGCGTGAAGCCGCGCGAATCGATGAGCGGTCGCCGCCACTCGGTCACCGGCGCGGTGCATCGCATTCGACTCACTTGCATGCGCAGATCCTCACTTTCCTATTTCCGGGGCGTATTCGCACCGACGGCCTTGCGACGAAAGACCTCGAAATCGAGCACTTCGAAATCATAATTCACACCGAGTTCCGCCTGGCCGGAAACGCCGACGCGCAATTGTCCGCGCGCGCGAATCGGCACGCGCACGTTGCTCGCGACGCGTTCATCGTCGAAGTAGAGTTCCGCCACACCGGTTTCACCCGTCGCCCGGATCTCGAGCCGATGCGGATGGCCGTCGAGCGGCCACACCACGCGCTGGAGCTTAAACGGATCGTCCCGGCGCTCGGCCGACGCCGCGGTCGACTCTGCCGGCACTGCGACCGCAGCGGTTTCCGCCGGCCGAAACGATTCACTTTTGTCACGGCTGTTGAGCGCAAAACACATAACGCCGTCGAGATCGCGATAAAAGACCAGCCCCTCGACGCCCTGCGCATCCTCGCAACGCAGCGCGACGCGCGCCCGGTCCATGCCGCTCACGAGTTTGAATCGCGCGCGCACCCGCCGCACCGGCAACTCGCCGTCAAACGTCCGGTGGAACATCGTCAATGCGTCGGCCTCAAATTTCTGCGTGCCTTGAAACGCAGCGGCGCCGCCACGAATACCGAGCTCGACGCCGTAGCTCATCGCGTCGACCCAGTTGTTGAGCAGTTTCTTCGCGTTCTCCCGCTCGAAGTCGTCGCGCCACAGCTCCTCGGTCAAGGTCGCTTCGATCTGGGCGCGGCTGGCGAGCGCGTAAGCGAGCGCCGGCTGCGGCTCCGCCGCTTCGAGCGCCGCCTTGTCAAAACCCGCGAGCACTTTGTCAAACTGCGCGCGCGCCAGTTCGAGATTGCCAGCGCGATATTCGAGGCAGCCGAGCGCATTCCGAACGTCGAGGTTCTTGTTATCGCGCCGCAGCGCGTCTTCCAGGACTTGGCGGGCGCGCTCGAGATCGCCACCCTCGAGAAGTTGCGCGTGACCGAGGCGCAGCGCTAATTCGATGTCGAGCGGCAGCACGCTCGCCGCATAGTCGATCCAACGACGCGCCCGCGCGCCGTCGCCGACGCGCAACGCGCGATCTCCCATGAGCAGCGCGCACTCCGCGAAGGCGACGGGGTTTTGCGCATAGTCTTTCAGGAACGCGCCAACGAGCGCATCGAACGACGCAGACGGCTCAAACCGATCGAGCGCTTGCAAGTAGACGATGCGCGCTTGCCAAGTCGTGAGTTCGGCAGTCGCGGACTGGCGGATGAGATCCCAGGCGTTCTTCAGATCGCCGCTATTCTCGAGCAAGTACGCGCGCACGAGCTGTTGGTTGATTTGTTGTTCCGGCACGTTGTGAGTCGAAACACTCCCTAGCATCTCGAGCGCTTTCTTGCCGAACCCGGACAGCGCGTAATTGAGAACCACCGTCAGAATCGGCTCAGCGCTGACCATGCCTTGTTGAATCGCTTGAGTGAAATCCTGCGCCGCACGGTCGTAGTCGCCGGCGAGCATGTGGCGCGTGCCGCGGAGCAGGAACGCCCGACCGCTTTCCGGGTCGAGCTTTAGGACCGCCGCGGCCGTTTCGTCGATCGCTGCCGCAGCAGTGGCGTCGCCCTGCGCCATGGATTCCAGGAGCCAATTCAGTTTGATGAGAAGCAGGTCAACCGAGGTGTCGCCACCGCGCTGACCGATCACCTTCATGAACTCCTGTGCGTCCGCGCGCCGACCGGTCGCCTCGAGGAGTCGCACGTATTCGGTTTCGACCGCTTCCCGCAAAGCGAGCTCCAAAGCCGACGCGTTGGCGAGTAGCCGCTCGAGCATGAGTGACGCGCCTTCCGGCTCGCCGAGCGCTTCGAGCACGCGCGCGGCGCGAAACGCGAGTTCCGGAATTGAGATGCCCGCGCGCAAGCCGCGCAGGTAGACGCCCATCTCGGCGTTGTGTTGATCCATCGTCTTTTGGGAATCCGGAGTCCGCGCGTAGAGCTCAAGGAGCGCTTGGTAAGCCGTCGGCAACATCGGATCGATCGCGGTCGCCAGCTCGAAGTGCTTCCGCGCTTCATCCCAAAGTCTTTGGTCGTCGGGAATCTTCGGATCTTGGCAAGTGGCATGACACCAACGCGCGAGCTCATGTTGTCCGCCCGCGTCGTGCGCCTTGGTCACGCGCGCCTTGCGCACGTAAATGTCGCGCGGCCAGTTGTGAGGGACGATCGCGGCGATGTCGTCGCGGTTGTACGTGATGATCGGGCCGCCCGTTGCTTGCAGCCCAGTTCGACGTTGAAACTCGACGCGATACGGATCCTCGCTCAAGATGACACCTTGAAACTCATTACCGTTTTTCAGCCGAATGGTGTCGAGTAATCGAATCTCGTCATCGACTTCTTGCGCGACGACAGCGCCGCGCGCTGACCCAAACAGCACGAGCCAACCGCCGACCAGCACGACGGCCGCACGCGAACTCAGCCGCCTCTGCGGCGAAGATAAATGCGCGAGGAAATTCACTTCGGCGCTCCCTTCGACGGCGCCGATTCTTCGGTCGCCTCGTCGCGATTCGCCGGCGGAGTCGCTTCCCGCAGAGGGCGCGCGCCGCGCGCCGCCGCCAGCGTGGCGGGCACGGGCACGCGTCGCGCCAACGGACCGAGCGGTGGTTGCCGCAGCGGATCAGGCTGCGCGGCTTGCCAATCGGACTGCGCTTGGTAGGGATTGCGCAATGGAATGTCTGCCACGGCGACCTTGAACCAAGCGAGATCGACGGTCGTACGCAGTTTCAAGTCCCCAGCTGGTCGCGGCTCGGAAAGTTCGGGCACCGCGGATTCGCGACCGGCGAGCCAGGACTTTGCAGTCGTCACCACGACTAACACCAACAGCACGATGCTGGCGGCGAACACTGCTTTTTCCTTGTTCCAGCTCATAGTCTCTTTCTCCCCTTTGGCGACCGCGTACCCGGCTTGAGTTCTTGCCGGGGCTTGCCGATCTCAACACCGACGAGTGTCAGAGTGCACTTGAGTAAGGCCGCGCCGGCCCGCGGATCGCGCGTAACACTTTCGAGTTCGAGACCGAGGTAGCGTCCTGGCTGCTGGAAACTCTCGAGCAAAGCGAGCAATTGCGCGTACTCACAGAGCAGCTCGATCTGAATGCTGTGGCGAAGCAGAGCTTGTTCCTTGTCGTTGGGAAAACTCTCTTGCGCCACGTCGAGCGGCTGGATGGAATTGAGCTGACGCACCTTTTGGTCGACCGCGACATTCAAAAACCGATCGAGCATGTCGAGTTGCACGTAGCGATCATTCCACTCTTCCGCAGTCAAGTGCGAGCCAACACCAAAGGTAATGTCCTTGCTCACCGGGTAGCGCATACCGACGCGGTCAGCGCGATCCGTAAAAGTCGACCAGCTTTGCTCGAATTTCTTCACGAATTGGATGTCGCCGCTATCTGGCGGCGCCTGAATCTTGGCACCACTCGTCACCGACACCGCTTCGAGCAGGTTTTGAAAGCGCGCCTCGTAAACTTGGCGCTGGGCGATTTCACGCGGGCCTTTGACATCCAGCTTGTTGAGTCGCTCCTGTAACGCATCAAAGGATTGGCGACGAGCGATCCGTTCGTCGTTGGCGCTCGATTCGTAGCTCCCGGCGCCGAGGAACATCAGCAAGAACACGGCGAGTCCCGCCGCGATCTGCAGCAGAAATCGTTGGTGCTTCGCCCAGATCAATTTGAGATTTGCCATGCCTGCCTATTTTTTTCCTGTCGTCGGCCAGTTGCCCTTGGCTGGACCGTCCTTGTCGGGCGACACCTGCAACTTGAACGGGTAGTGGCCGCCTTCGCGCTTGCCAAGCTCGGGCGTCACGAAGAGCCCCGGGATCTTCTCGAGATTCGCTTTCAAGACGGCGACATGCTCGAGTCCGTTGCGGTCTGAATTGTCAGCCTTGCCGATGATCTCGATCATTAAGAAGACCCGGGCCGTCTCTTCGATGCGCGTGGTTCTTACCTCGTCGATGGAGATCGCGGCCGGCGTGATCGCGCCCAATTGGGCTAAGACCGTCGCCGGCAGCGCGCTCACCAGCACTTCGCGCGATGTGCGCTCGATGTGAGTCTGCAGTTGCGCATTGTGCTTCACGGCACTTACGTGCTCAGCGTTGTAGCTGTCGACTCGGGTCTTGTCGTTCTCGTAGCGCTCGGCGAGCGCGTTGTTACTCGCGCCCGCCGCGTAAGCACTGCCGAACTTGATGAGCAGCGCGACGCCAAGCACGGCCGCGGCGGCGTACATGAAAAAAGTGCGTTCGCGGAAATGGCGGCGTTCCTTGAATGCAGCTGGCAACAGATCGAGATAGAAATGCTCGCTATCGAGCGCACCGGCCGCGAGTCCAAACGCCGTCACCCATTCGCACGGATGACCCGGCCAGCCGCCCGGCGGCGCGACCGCCGGTTGATGCAATTCGACCGGCATGCGGAGACTCGACTCGAGGTACGTGTTGAGACCCGGCAAGAGCGCCGTGTAGCCGCTGAGCAGCACGCGATCGATGCGCAGCTCGGCGACTTTGGTTTGCGAACGACAGAAACTCACGGACGACTGCAGCATCGAAAGCACTTGCCCAAAAATGCCGCGCAGCGCCGGCTGGATGTTCTCAGTGAGGTGGCCGGCCAACGTCCCGGCGACCAGTTTCTCTTTGGCCGCGCGGGCGTGCGCGCTGTCGACGCCGAGCGCGCCGGCGAGCGCATCATCGACGCGTCCGCCGCCGAAACCGACGGTGCGCGCAAACAGCAGCCGACCATCGGCGACGAGCGCGACGTGTGATTCGCGCCCGCCGAGATCCGCCAACAGCACGGTTTCGCGCGGCGCGGTTTTATGGGGTTGTCGGTAGGCGTGATAAAGCGCGATGGGGTGCGGCATCACCAGGCGCACGCGCGCTCCCGCCGTCTGATAGGCCTCCACTTGCGGCTTGATCAGCGACTCTTTGCCCATTGCCACGAGCAACACGTTGTCGTCGCCTTGGCTCTCCGGAATCTCGAGCTTCCGCCAATCGGCGCTGAGCGGCTCGCTCGACTTCTCGGCCATCCCTTCGACTTCATACTTCATGATCAACTGCAGGCGAAAATCCGGTACCGGCGGCACTAGGTTGTAACGCAACGTCAATTGCGAACCGCCGATTCCGAGGCAAATACCGTTACTGGCGAGGCGCTCCGTGCGCAGCTTGAGTCCGACCGCGGCGGGTCCACGTTCTTCAGCGCCAGTGAGTTTGATGGCTTTCGAAACTTGCAGATGCCCCGTGCCGCCACGCATGGCGAGTACGCGCGTCGCCTCCGAACCCTCTTCGATCCCAACAGAATTCGCGTTCAACATTCCTACACCGTTCTTGAGCGAGATTTACACTCGCACTCCTGGGCGAGTTCCAGCACCCAGATCAAGCGCTCCGCGCGATTGATCTGTGGCTAGTTGCGGGCTTCGATCATCCTCACCATCTGCCGCGCCGTGGCGGCGGCTTCGCTATCCGGTTGCGACTCGATGACACATTCCGCGAAGAACCGAGAAATCTGGTCGCGCTGGGCGTCGTAATGTCGACGCGCCACTTCGAGCAATTTCTGCGCTTGCGCGCGCGCGCGCGCTTCGTCTTGGCCGCTCAATTTGTCCGACAGCTCTTTGCGCAGCGTCGCGACTTCGTCCGCGAGCGGCGTCCCGGCGTACGCCGTCTCCAGCTCGCTCGCCCGCAAGCGAAACACGTCGAGGATTGCGCGGTTCGGGTGGGCAGCGAAATCGGCTTGGATCGCCTTGAGTGTCGCGAGCCGCACGCGGCCGAGAGTCAACATCTCCTCGCGCAATTGTCGCGCGCGCTCTTGCAGATCTTTCCGCCAGGGGAATTCCGCCGTCAACGCCGTGAGCTGGCCGATCGCGACGCCGGGCCGCTGTTGCTGCTGCGCGAGCGTGGCGGCGGCAAGCACTTCTTCGATGCGCTGCTCTTCACGCGACGAGACCGAGCTCAAATAGATATCGAGCGTGCCGCGCGGGGGCGGCTCGATCGGTCGAAGCGCCAGAGTCCGAACGCCGCGCGTCAATTCCGGCTCAACGAACGCGACTCGAACAACGGCGGATAACTCGCAAATGATCTGATCGCCGCGATCCCCCAGCACGAGTTCATCGAGTTCGACGCCCGCTAAATCGGCCATACGCGCCCCGGGCGCGCTCAGCGCGACACCGCCGAGAAACGCGGTCATCGGCAGTTTCTCCGCGCGCTGCTCGAATTCGACGATCACCATGAGTTGGTCGGTCGCGCTCCCGCTCGTGACTTGGTACGAGACTTTGACCGCGTCGTCGTTGATTTGCGCCAGTTGATCGACGACCAGGGCGCTTTCCGCGCCGCCGCCCGCGAGCGCGAAACTCGCGCGCATCGAGCCGCCCGGATCGAGCGCCATCAAGTCGCTCGAGAGCGGCAGTAATTGTCCGAGCGGCATCATCGCCTCACGCGCAACCGCGAGCCGCACATTGCGCAACATCACATCCCGACTCTTCAGCACCGCGAACGAACCGTTCGGCTCAAAGCTCAATCGCAGGTCCCGTCCGCCGCCCGGCGCCGCCGGCAACGCCAGTTCGAGCGCGGTTGCGCCGTCGGGAATGGGAACGGTCTTCATGACGAAATTATCTGCTTCGAGCGAACCCGGGCCCTGCCCAAGAATGGCGACTCGACACATGTCGACCACGCGCCCCGCCGGTGGCGCAAAGGTACCGCCGATGTTGCGGTAAACGGCACCGCGCTTGAGAACCGGCGAGAACGATTGCGCGATGAGTTCGAAGCCATCTCCGGTTCGCGCGAGCCAGTCGATCGAGAGGGCCGCGAGTTCGAAACTGTCATTGCGAATCTGTCCGGTAATCTCGATCGCGCCATCCCCCACGCTGCGTTCTTCACTGTGGAACGCGCGCGCGTAGCCCGATTTGCCGGGCCCGGTACCTTTGAGCAACAAGCCGCGCGTGCCATGACCCGCGCCACCTTCCACCGACTCGATACTGGCGGCGTCGCACGCCGGGTCCACTCTCCAACCGACAATCTCACCGGTCGGCGACACGGTTTCGAACGAAGAATTGGTGAGCAAATTCGCGACGTCGGCTTGCGGGCTGCGGACCGCCACGTACTCGCGCACCTGTGAGTAGCCGAACCACAGAATCACGAGGAGCGAGAGTCCGAACAGCGCCGTCCACACCGCTTGCAACGGGCCGGCGCTCACCGCCTCCGCGCGCACGTCGACGCGTCGAGTGTCTTCCCCGATCAGCACCGGCGCGCTCGCCAACGAGGTGGCGGGTGCGCGGCGAACGCCGGCGGAACTGGAGTTGGCGATTTTCGTCGGCGCCGACTGCTGATCGAGAGCTTCGGCGCCGGCCATGCCGCCGCCAGTATTGCTGGTCGTGGCGCGCTCGCCGAGGCCACGCACGACAAACGTCGTCAAACCGATGACGATGCGATCGTCGTTGCGGAGCCGATAGCGCTTCACGCGTTGCTGACCGATAAACGTGCCGTTCCCGGAATCGAGATCGACAATGTGCCAACCTTGCGCATCGTGTTCGATGTTCGCGTGATGCCCGGAAACGCGGTTATCCGGCAAAACCACGTCGTTGTCCGAACGGCGTCCGAATCGAAACGGCGTTTGTTCCACTGCGATACTTTCGCCATTTCGGTCGCCGCCGACGATGTTCAACGTGATCTTCTCAGGCAGCACATTGGCCACGGTCACGGGTTTGGAAGTCTCTTCGCTCGATGCAACGACGTTCGGTTGCCCCGCGTTTGCTTGCGATACTGTCGCGGCCCCGGCTTGAAAAGTGATGCGCACCTCGCCGACTTGAATTACGTCACCCGAGTTCAGGACTGCGCGCTTCACACTGCGACCATTCAAGACCGTGCCGTTCGAAGAGCCGAGATCTTCCATGACGTAATGCTCGGCTTCCGGTACCACGCGGACGTGCCGCCGCGACGACATCGCATCGCGAATGACGATGTCGCAATGCACATCGCGACCGATCGTGATCGGCTGCGCGGCGCATTCGAGCTCGCGCCGTTGACCTTCCTCTTCGATCACCATCCTCGGCTTCATCACTTATCCGTTCTTCTTCTTCTCCGGTCGCTGGATTCCGTATTTCTCGATCTTTTGGTCAAGCGTCGGACGCGAGACACCCAAGAGCCGCGCGGTGCGACTCTTGTTCCAATCTGAGTCGCTCAACGACTTCTCGATCAGGTTCCGCTCGAGTTCTTCCTTCGCATCGGTGACACGCTCCTTGAGCGTGCCTTCGGCCCGCAATGCGCCGGAGCCACCGCGGCCGGCGAGCACCGACAAACTGAGCAAGTCGCGATTGATCACGCCGTCCGCGAGCGCGCAGAGTCGCGACACTTCGTTCTCGAGTTCGCGAATATTGCCGGGCCAATCGTAGTTGTAGAGCAGATAGAGCGTGTTCGCGTCCATCTTCGGGCGCTCGCGGCCAGCGCGTTCGCACGCACGCTCGATGAAGAACTCAGTCAGCAGCGGAATATCTTCGCGTCGATCGCGCAACGGCGGCAGCGTGATATTGATGACATTGAGGCGGTAATAGAGATCCTCGCGAAACTCACTGCGCCGGATCATTTCCTGTAACGGTCGATTGGTCGCCGACAAGATTCGCACGTCCACTTTGATGTGTTCGCGACCGCCGACCGGCCGAATCTGGCCGTCTTCGAGCACGCGCAACAACTTGGTTTGCAGGTCGAGACTCATATCGCCGATTTCGTCGAGAAACAGCGTACCGCCGTGGGCGATCTCGAAGAGGCCCTTCTTGTTGGCGACCGCGCCCGTGAACGAGCCTTTGACGTGACCGAAGAATTCGCTCTCGAGCAGATTCGGCGGAATCGCCGCGCAGTTTTGCGAGACAAAGGGCGCCTTCGCGCGCTTCCCCTGCGTGTGAATCGCTTGTGCTATGAGCTCCTTGCCGGTGCCGCTTTCGCCTTGAATCAACACCGGAATATCGGTGTCGATGACACGGTCGAGAATCTCGAAGAGCTGATGCATCTTGCCGCTCTTCGTCACGATGTGGCTGTAGTCATACTTGAAGCTGCGCTCGGGCCGCCGCGTGACGAGATCGGTCACTTCCTTGAGCTGGAGGTCGCGCGCGAGCAGCAGCTCTTGGAATTGACGATTGAGGTACTCCGCTTCTTCCTTCGCCTTGCGCAGATCCTCTTGCTTCAAGTGCGCTTCCTCGAAGAGGCGCGCGTTCTCGATGAAAATTCCCGCTTGGTCGGCGAGAAACTCGACAAAGCGCAGTTGCGAGCGCTGGAACGCTTCCGCTTCGAAACGATTGTCGACGTAGATCACGCCGACATTCTGTCCGCGAATCTGGAGCGGCACGCACATGACCGACTCGAGCTTGAGGTCGACGACCGATTTGTAATCCTTGGTTTGCGAGTCGGCGCGCGCGTCGCCGGTCAATATCGAGCGACCGGTCGCAAGCACTTGCCGCGAGAGCGAATGGCTCACTTTGAGCTCCGCTTTCTTGACGGCCTCCTTGTCGATGTTGCGCGACGTCTTTGTTTTGAGCTCGCCACCGTCATTCAAGATGATGAAGCCACGTTCGGCGCCGGTGATTTCGAGGACGGTGTCGAGAATCGTGTCGAGCAACTCCGGAAGCTGGCGCATTTGGCAAAGCCGCTTCGTGATTCGGAGCAGTCGCAAAAAGATCTCGCGTTCGCGCTGAAGCAGTTCGACCTGCGAACTCTCCGACACTTCGGTGAGCGGCTCCATGAAAAACTCAGTCGACAACAACAGCGTGTCGGTCGCCGTCTCGGTGCGCGTCAATTCCAGCGTCGGGACGCGGCCAAAGAACAAGCGCGTCTTGCCGATCTCGATGCAATCGCCGTCGTGCAGCTCTTGCTTGCGGATGAGGATGCCGTTGACGAGCGTGCCGTTGCGGCTCTGCAGATCTTCGATCATGAAGGCCGCGGCGCTCTGGCTGATCTTGCAGTGACGTCGCGAGCTGGAAATATCGTCGATCTCGATTTGATTCTCTTTGGAGCGACCGATGTGCACTTCGGGCGTCGTGATTTCCACGATGCGCTCAGTGCCGTTCTCGCGAATAATCACGCGGGCCGGCGCCTTGCGAGGAGTGTGTTCAGCGGGTGGCGTGGTCGACAACGGGACCTTTTCTGAGCGCCTCGAGTGCGACTTTTCGGTGGAGGGAACTCGACCGCTCGGCGCGGCGAGCGGAACCCACTCGGGCCCGGATTGTAAAACCCTCCTTACAAATTGCAGGGGTTTTTTTGAGAATATTTTTGCCGTGGCGCCGGTCAAACTTCACGACTACCGCCGATTTACTGCCGAGCCGGGCCGTGTCGTTGGCTGTAACCGAACTTTACAACTGCCGTTCCGACGGCGGAGCCGCTGGTTTCGGTCCATAGTGCGAAAGCAGCTCTTCGAGGGCCCGTTGTTGCCAAGATTCAGCAGCGCGCAACTTCGCGGACGGACCAGTGTAGAGAAAGGCGAAACTCACTGCGCCGCGGCTCGTGTCTAGATAACCGGCGAGCGTTGTCACGCCATTCAAGTGGCCCGTCTTCGCGACGACGACGCCGCTCAAAGCGCTGTTGGCGAACCGCTTTCGCAATGTGCCGTCGACGCCGCCCACGGCGAGCGCGGCGCGCAGTTCTTTTGCCCATGGTTCACGCTGCGCGAAATCCAAGACGGCGACAAGCTGCGCCGGCGTGACGCGGTTCGAGTGCGAGAGTCCCGAACCGTCGCGCACCGACAGGCCAGCGGTTCCGACGGATTTCAGCGCCGTCGTCGCGAGCAAACTCTCCAACGCGTCGGCGCCGCTCGCGAAGCTGCCGTCGCCGCCGCGCTCGCGACCGACGATGCGCAGAAGACAATCGGCGTAGAGATTCTGACTGTCTTTAAGGACGCGCGCGAGGACCGGCGCGAGCGCGATCGAATGGCGATCGAACAAGACGCGTGCGCTCGCCAGTTTTGGCTCGAGCGCTTCGTCGCGCACTTCAATGCCGTGCTTCGCGAGCACCCAGCGCAGAGCCGCGACGAAAAACTCGGTCGGCGCGTCGATGGCGATCCAGTGTTCGCGGGTTCCGCCGCCCGCAAGAAAACGTCCGCTCACGACGATCTCGGGACTCAAGCGACTCCGCTCGACGGAGAAAACGTGTTGTTTGGGATCCTTGACGGCGACGAGTTTCTTGACGACTCGAAACGGACTGACACTCGGCTCGAGTTCAACATCGATGCGCTCGGCTTTCGCGACGATGCGCACGAGCAAACAATTGTCGTTGACGTTGAGACTTCCCGACGGCGCACAATACCATTCCGAGTGTTGCTCGACGGGCCAGTCCTCGTGGCGCGCCGCGCCGGCGAGATACGAATCGTCCGCGCGAATTCGGCCGCGCACGGCGGTGATGCCGCGACTCTTCAGGTTTGCCGACCAGCGTTGGAAAATGCCGAAGGGATCTTGCTCCCCTTCCGGACTATTCGGACTACCGCGACCGACGACGACGAGATCGCCATCGAGCACGCCCGCGTGAATCTCACCTTCCCCAAAGAGTTCGGTGGTTAATACGAAATCCGGCCCCAAATGCGACAACGCACCGGCGCACGTGAGAATCTTCTGGACGGAAGCCGGCTTCTGCGGCTCGTTCAAGCGATGGCCGAAGACCGCACCGCTGTTCGGCTCCGCAAAGGCGAAGGCCAGCGATTCTGGAGCCACGCCGGCGGCCTCCGCGAGCGCCGTCAATTTGACCGCCAGTCCTTCCGGCTCGCCGGCTCGCGAAACCGAAGCGGCGATCGCACCATAACTGACAGCCACGCACAGCCAGATGATTGCGCGGCGGCTCAAGCACTTCACGTTGGTAGCTCTCTGCGAATGTGAATCCCGCGCCGACTTCTCAAGCAACGAGTGCGCGGAATTATGAATGGAATCCGCGACCGGGTCACGGCAAAAAGTTTGGGCCGCGCGTCGTGGACCCACGCGAGGCGAACGGCGAGCGCCGCGTCAGGTAACCTCGGCTCTCTGGGTTCGAGGCAACTTGGGTTAGGCTTGGTCGCGAGCGACCGAGCGAAACCGGAGGCGACCGGCCTGGTCGCTGAGAATTTCGCGACGGAGGAGCGGCCAAGAGTGACCCGAGGCTGCCCGAACCAAGAGGGTCAAAGTTGCCTGACACGGCGCTAGCCGAGTGAGCTCGCGACTGTTCGTGGCAGAAAGTTGCAATCGTGGGCGACGCTCCGAGTCCGAAACCAAACCCAGCCGGCGCGAACGCGCGTCGGCGGCGCGCGCGGCGCAAGCGCGGCGAGCGTCCGACGACGCCGCCCAACGAGTCGTCGCGTCGCGATGGCGAGGACACGCCGACCGAGCTTGCCCTCGAAGATTCGTGTCAAGCATTTGCGGATGCCGTGCGGGGGGCCGTCCATCAGACGCTCGGCGACGATGTGCGCGTTCCTGCGAATTCTCGCATCGAGATCCGACTGAGCATGCCGCTCGGCGTGTCAGCGCGGGCGCCCGCGGCTGGACTCGCGGCCGACATCCGCGAACGCATCGCGCTCCTCAAGCACGATCTCCAGCTCGAACAGCTCGGCTACACCGACGGTCGACTGCACTGCCACTGGTGCGGCACGACTGCGTGTGAGCATGCCGTGCCGCCGGACGCGCGCGCGGTCTTCGTCGGTTACGAACCGACGGGCACGCCGCGTTGGCGCGACTTTACGAGCTGGGTCATCGAGCGCCGCGACCTGCGCGTCGACCGATTGTTTCTCAAACCGGTGCAACCGTTCGCCATTGCCTCACCAGGGAGCGACCTCGTCGCCGACCTGTTGCCGGAGTTCGGCAAGCGCGGCGGTCCGTACCGTATTGCGGCGCAAGTCGTCGCGGGCAATTTTTCGTTAGCGAAGTCGAACGGGGATGGCGAGCGCGGCATCGCGGTCTGCGCGCAGATCATCGAGCAGTCGCGCTCGTCCCGGCTGACGCCCGGCTACACGCTCAATCTCTTGTGGTCACCCACAACGTCGCCCCAGCTCCCGACGCTCATCGCGGAACGCGCGTGTCCGTTGCTCTCGCAATGGGTCGACGGTTTGCGCGGAGCGAT
Organism: Planctomycetota bacterium; assembly: GCA_046154185.1. GTDB lineage: Bacteria > Planctomycetota > UBA8108 > UBA1146 > JAJFFE01 > JBJXGE01. Next base: position 7,261 of record JBJXGE010000009.1, on the reverse strand, counting down.
GCGGGATTTGCGCAGCGCGCTCCGCGAGCAACACTCAGTTCGAGCGCGCGGCTCACAGCGCATCGCGCGCGAACTCGCGTGGCGCGCCCTCGCGCGCACGGTCGCGCAACTCGAAAAATACGGCCGCCGCCTCGACGGACGCACGCTCCACGCGCGCGAGCGTGCACTCGATCCGACGCGGCCGACGACGAGTGCGCTCGCCGACGCGCATCGCGCGTCGAACCAGGACATCTTTCTCGATCGACAACAAGACACGCTGATCGTGCGCGGCCCGCGGCAACGGGTTCACGTGTTTCGCCACGATGGCACGTTGATCACGAGCATCGTGTACAGCGCCAAGTCGATCGAGGAGCGGCTCCGACTCAAGCGGTGGATTCCGCTCGAACCGGACGCGTTTCGCGCGTGGCGCGATACGTTAGCGCGGCGCGGCGCGGATGGTCTCGGTGAAACCGGCGAGCAGGAGCCGTAGCGAGGCGTCTTCTCGCTTCGAAGTAGCCTTGCGGCCCCCCGCTCTGCTTGCTTGAATGCCGCGCTCACTTGGTTCCACTTCACAACGGCGCGCGGCTCGCGCCGCGTGAACAGACGAATCATCGCACGAGAGGTTGACCCGGATGCGCATCGGTGTGCCGAAAGAAACTCTGCCTGGAGAACGTCGCGTCGCACTCGTGCCGTCGGCGCTCGCGGCCCTCACCAAAGCGAAGTTCTCGGTCGTCATCGAGTCGGGTGCCGGCGAAGCCGCCGGGTTTGCGGATCGCGAATATCGCGAGAAGGGCGCGGAGATCGGCGCGTCGCGCGCCGCCGTGTTCGGCGGCTGCGACATCGTTCTGCAAGTTCGAACGTATGGCGCCAACAAGCAGCACGGCGCCGACGATCTTTCGCTGCTCTCGAGTCGACACGTGCTCATCGGCATGGGTGATCCCTTGAGTGAAGCGGCGGCGCAACAGCGCATCGCCGAGACCGGCGCGACGAGTTTCGCGTTAGAGCTGATCCCGCGCATCACGCGGGCGCAGAGTATGGATGTGTTGTCGAGTATGGCGACCATCGCGGGCTACAAAGCCGTGCTGTTGGCGGCGAATACTCTGCCGCGCTTGTTTCCGCTCATGATGACAGCGGCCGGCACAATGACGCCGGCGAAGGCGTTCGTCATCGGCGCGGGCGTTGCGGGACTCCAGGCGATCTCGACGGCACGCCGACTCGGCGCGGTGGTGTCCGCTTATGACGTGCGACCGGCGGTCAAGGAACAGGTGCAAAGCGTCGGCGCGCGTTTCGTCGAACTGCCGCTCGAAAGCGCCGAGGGACAGGGCGGCTACGCGCGCGACCAAGGCGAGGATTTTCTGCGACGCCAACGGGAGTTGATGACCAAAGTCGTCGCGGAGCACGACGTCATCATCACGACCGCGGCGATTCCCGGGAAGCGCTCGCCGGTCTTGATCACCGACAGCATGGTGAGCGGCATGAAGGCGTGCTCGGTCATCATCGATCTCGCCGCCGAGCGCGGCGGCAACTGTGAACTCACGATCTATGGCCAAGAGATCGTGCGCCACGGCGTCACGATCAACGGCCCGGCGAACTTGCCGGCGACGATCCCGACCCACGCGAGCCAATTGTACGCGCGCAATATTTGCAACTTCTTGACGAGCTTCGCGAACGACGGCGAGCTGACGAAGCTCACGACGGATGAGGAGATCCAAAAAGACGAAGTCTTGCGCGACACCCTCGTCACGCGCGGCGGTTCGATCGTGAACGCGCGCGTCCGCGCGGCGCTCGGCATGCCGACAGCGCCGCAGCCGATTTGAGAAGTATTTTCATCGAGATCGAAGTCGCCGATTAACCCGCCGTCGTCGCGAGGCGCGCCACCAATTCCGGATCCGCACTGTGGCCGAGCGCGCGGGCGCGTTCGGCATGCGTGCGCGCATCGGCGAGCCGCGGTGGCGAGGCGAGCGCGGCGGCGATAGCCAGATTGTGATGCACGAGCGGATTATTCGGTGCGAGCGCGACCGCGCGCTCGAGGAGCGCAAACGCCGTTTCGACGCGACCACTATTCCCATGGAGGCCGGCCAAATCCGTGAGCGCTTCGACGTGCCCGGGCGTAATTCGCAAGAGCGATTGGAGGAGTGCGGCGGCCGCCGTAACGTCGCCCGCGGCGAGTTCATTGGCGGCCATACGATAGAGCGCGCTTGTCATCAGGCGCGCGCCGAAGTCGCTGCTCCATGTCATCGTGCCGATTTCACCCACGAGTGCGTCCGCCGCGTCGCTCAGGCGCGTGACAAAGTTCGCGAGTTCGTCGATCAGCACCGGCTCCGCGCTCGCGTCGTCCGTCTCGGCGGCCGCCAGCAACTCATCCAGGCGCTCGAGTCCCTCGGTGATGGCGCCAGCGCGGATCGCCCGTTCGCACTCGAGCCAAGCGCCCGGCACGAACCGCGGCCAGTGGCGGCGGAGCGCCTGCGCAAACCGATCATGACGGGCCGGATCATGAGTCAGCGAGAGTCGCGCCAGCCAATAGACGGGTTGCGGCATGTGGGGCGCGAGGAGTCGCGCGCTCGAAAACGCCGTGACGGCGCGGTCGACTTGGCCGAGATGTGCGTACGCGCGACCGAGCTGAAACAGTGTGCGAACTTCGCCGATCGCCATCGGATCGCGATTCTGGATGCTGGCAAGCACGCGCAAAGCATCGAGCGGCCGATTGGCGTCGTTATAGGCGAGCGCGAGCAGGATCTCGATCTCGGAATTGCCCGGCGCGAGTTCGCGCGCGCGCAAGAGCGCGTCCAAAGCGGCCGGCACTTTTCCTTGCGTGAGGAGTTGCTGTCCGTATTCCCAATGCGCTTTCGCGGACGTGGGGTCGTCGCCGATCTTGAGTCTCAACAGCTCGCAGTAGCGCTCACTCTTGGTGCGACCCTTGGCATCGAGACGCTCGACGAGTTGGTGATGAATGAGCTGACCGCAAGGAACGAAGCGGCTGCCGCGCGCGGCGATCGCCGGCTCGATGAGCTCATGCACTCGCCCCTGATAACGCAGCGCCGGATCGCGGCGGAACATTCGCACGACTTGCGTGCGATGGAACCCGGGCGCGCCGTAGCGCTCGGCTTCGCTTGGCGACAAGCGCTGCCAAGTGAGATCCGAACTCTCGGCGCAGTAATTGTGGATGTCGAAGACGAACCCGAATACGTCGGTCGGTGCGGTCGCGGCTTGTTCTCGCAGCGCGGCGATGGTCCCGGCGTCGACGCGTTCGTCCGCATCGAGAACGAGTATCCAGTCACCGACTGCATGGCCGAGCCCGACATTGCGCGCCGCGGCATAATCGTCTTGCCAGGGCGCGTGCAGAATACGGGCTCCGTGTTGTTCGAGGAGCGCAACCGTGTCATCGCACGAACCCGTGTCGACGACCACGACTTCATCGACGATCCCCACCACGCAGGGCAGCAACGCGCGCAGCGCCACCGCTTCGTCGCGCACAATCATGCAAAGCGATAGACGCACGGTCAGAATCCTCTCCGCGGCTGCCACATCATCGGACGACTTCGACATCGACTGAAGCACGGCACCCGATGCCTCATATGTGACGCCGCCTCGCGAGGACGCGACAGGTGCTCTAACATGTTGCTATAGATTGCCGTATATCCACCGAGCACGATCGGTTCGTTCACAAGATGGAACGAAGCTGGGTAGGATTCTGACGCACAATGCGCCGCAGGTGAGTCGTTGGAAGAGAGGAAATTGTCGCGTCAGATAACTCTCAGGGGATTAGAGCCGGAACTACAAAAACGAATCCGAGACCTCGCTCGCAAGGAGGGAATTTCGCTCAATCAAGCCGCACTCCGACTGCTCCGCAAAGGAGCCGGGCTCACAATTGGGAATCTCGGCGACGAGTCGAAAATCGGCGATGCGATAGCGCCGTTCTCATCGACCTGGAGTCTTCACGAAGCTGAGCAGTTTAACGACTCCGTACGGGTCTTCGAAGTCATCGACGAATCACTCTGGCGATGAGTCTGCTACTTGACACAAATGCGTACTCGGCACTTCGGCGAGGAGACAGCCGAGTCGAACGGCTCATTCGTCAAGCGCCACAGATACTGATGTCTGCAATAGTGAAGGGCGAGTTGTTAAGCGGATTTCGCGTCGGCAGTCGATACAACTTGAAACGCGCCGAACTCGAAGAGTTCTTGGCGGCACCATTCGTCAAGTTCCTCCCGGTTACGCTGATAACGGCCGACCGGTTCGCGCTGGTGTTCGCAGATCTTCGTGCCGCTGGGAGTCCGATTCCAACGAATGACATCTGGATCGCCGCGCACGCGCTGGAAACCGGCGCGGAGCTGTTGTCAGAGGATCAACACTTTGCAAAAGTCCGGGGACTCGCCTGGATCGATCCCGCAAGAACTTGAACCACTATTCCAATTCCCGCCGAGCAGCCGAATTCGTCGACATCTAGGTCGAGCTCACACGTGATTCAGCAGCCGCATCTCCTTCGGGTGCGGCCGCAAGTAGACCTGATCGCGCAGATAGGCGACCGCATGGCGATCGGCGTGGTGGCGGATCAGCGTGAGCGGCACGATCAGCGGAATCAATTCTCGGCGATAATCATCGATCAGCGTCACGAGCTCCGCGCGTTCATCGGCCGCTAAATGATCGCGCAGGTGGCCGATCATGTGTTGCAGCACGTTGGCGTGTTTTCGGTGCGTCGCCCGTTCCGCCAAGGCGGTCATGAAGAGTTCGGCGTACTCGTCGCGCAGTTCCGCGGGTGCGTATTTGTCGTGGGTCGCGACGATTCGGCCGAGTTCGCGATAACGGGTCGGACTGTGCGCCAGCAGCTGCATCTTGTGGCGGGTGTGAAACGCGACGAGGTCGCGTGGCTTGAGGCGCCCGGCGAAGAGCGCGCGCAGTCGATGGTACGCGAACACACGCACGATGAACCCCTCGCGCAAGCGCGCGTCGCCGAGTCGACCTTCCTCTTCGATGGGAAGGAGCGGAAATCGTGCCTTGAGCGCCGCGGCAAACAGACCGCTGCCTTTTTTTTCCGGCATGCCGCCGTCCGAGCGATAGACCTTCACGCGCTCCATGCCGCAACTCGGCGAGTCCTTCTTCAGCAAGTAGCCGCTGAGGTTCTCGAGGTCCGAGCGCGCCAGTCGCTCGGCGTTGTAGCGCCGCATGCGCTCCGTCCAATCGGCGCCGGTCGCCGTGCCAATCATGCGCGGCGCTTCGATGCTGCCGACGAGTCGAACCGCTTCGCGCGGGATGCCCATGCCAACTTCGAACTCCGGACAAACCGGCACGAACTCGAAAAACTCGCCGAGCACCTGCGTGATATAGTGATCGCGTTTGTGGCCCGAGTCGTAGCGCACTTTCTGGCCGAGCAGGCACGCGCTGATTCCGACGCGAATCGTCTCCGTGGCCTCGGCCGTGTCGTGCATGCGAAAACTCGCTTTTCTTTTTTGGTCGCACGTGGCGCTGAATCCCGACTACAGGCTAACCCCATGACGCCTCACCGCAAGACCCTTGATCGCGCACTCTCGTTTTTCGGTGTTGCGTCGCGCTCGCTCGCCGTCGAACTCATCGTTGGCGGCCGCGTCACGGTGAATGGCCGTTGCGTTCGTGCACCCGAGCATTGGATCGAGCTCGAGAGCGACCGAATTCAAATCGACGGGCGAGAAATCGGCCCCCCGACCGCGCTCCGCGTCGTGATCTATAACAAACCGCGCGGCGTCGTCGTCACGGCGCGGGACCCGGAGGGCCGGCTCGATCTTGCGCTCGCCCTACCAGAACCGTATCGCACTGACACATCCTTACGCGCCGTCGGCCGCCTCGATCGCGCGAGCGCCGGTTTGCTCTTGTTGATGAACGATATGGGCCTTGCGGATCGACTGCTCACGGCAGAGGCTGCGGTAACCAAGATTTATCGCGTGAAGCTTGCGCCACCGCCGACGGCGGTCGACATAGAACGGTTAGCGATCGGAATAGACATCGGCGACGCGCGCCCAACCCTGCCGGCACGCGTCACGCTGGAGCGCACGAATCCAAAGAGCGCGGTGCTGCGCTTCGAATTGCACGAAGGCCGCAACCGACAAATTCGCCGCATGGCCCAAGCGATCGGCTGCGAAGTCGAGTGGCTCGTGCGCACGCACTTCGGCCCGATTGCGCTCGATTCACTCGAGCCCGGCGCCGCGCGCGAGGCGACCGCCGACGAGGTCAAAGCGCTGGCGTCGATGGCGCCGGGGTGATGAACTTTCCTCTCCTCGCGAGCGCATTTTCCAAAGTCAACTTCGAACGACTCCAAAACTACGTCGATCCATTGAAGATCGGTCACTCACGAAATATGTCGACTCCGAGCTTTCGATCTCTGGTCGTCCTGGATGTCGCCTACGTCCTTGCGGAGTTCTCTTCGCCGAAGATAATCACGATCGTTCAACTCGTCCGACGATTCGGACAGTGCGGGTGGGCTCCGAAGGACATGTACCAGAGAGGTGTGGCGTCATGCGTCGTCGCTTGTGCTACGTCGTGGCAGCGGGAGCGGTTGTCGCCCTGACCACGTTTGGGCTGATCAGGGCATCGAGTTCCGTTGCGGGAGGACCATCCGGCAATGGCGATGTGAATGGCGATGGCTCCATCAACATCGGCGACCCCGTCTACCTATTGACCTTCTTGTTTTCGAGCGGGCCGGCGCCCGTAGCGATCGCTGGAGGTGTGTCGTGCGTCTGTGATGAGGGTTCCTTTCGAATCACCGATCCCATCGGGGGTGAGCCGACACTCAACTTCGGTCCGACCGACGACTGCTCACTCGGCATCAGCGCGGCGTCCCCGGGACTGCAGCTTCGCGATCCGAACGGGATCCGCATCCTGAGCCCGAACCCGGCCACTTTCCCGGAACTCTTTTTCGGTCCGACCGATGACTGCTCGCTCGGCATCGACGCGGCGCTGCCCGGGCTGCTGCTACGTGACCCCGCCGGCATCCGCATCCTGAGCCCGAACCCGGCCACTTTCCCGGAACTCTTTTTCGGTCCGACCGATGACTGCTCGATCGGCATCGACGCGGCGTCCCCAGGACTGCAGCTTCGCGACCCAAGCGGCATCCGCATCCTGACTTCGACTTCGGGCGCGAGCACTCCACAACTCTTTTTCGGTCCGACCGATGACTGCTCGCTCGGCATCGACGCGGCGTCCCCAGGACTGCAGCTTCGCGACCCGAACGGCATCCGCATCCTGAGCCCGAATCCAGCCACCTTCCCGGAACTCTTTTTCGGTCCGACCGATGACTGCTCGCTCGGCATCG
>JBJXGE010000021.1:0-144351 GCA_046154185.1 Planctomycetota bacterium | reverse complement strand
TTACGAGGATTCAAATTCTTGGCCCCTTAAGAACGAGAAGGGAGCACCCAACGCGCGTGCGGCGACCGTCGTCGCTGTACACTAAATTAACCAACGAGGTGTCTCACTTTCGTTGACAGGTTCCGGTGGGCCTTTCGGGCCCTGTGAAGTTGATAGGCTGCGCGACGACTTCTCGCGAGATTCGATAGTTGTCAGAATATGCAACAAACCCACCGCGAACTCGGAACAATTCAGCTGCGGCGCCGAGAACTGCGCACTCTCCAGTAAAAAATAGTCTAGGTGTCCGAGACTCTTCCGGTACAGATTGCGAACGCCTCGTCCATCGACAGCACTTCGCGCCGCATCGTCCAGGTTGAAGGATCGACTCTTGCTGCAAGTTGTTCAATCAAAGGCAGCGCCGAGCTAGCGCGAACGGCCCCGCTCTTCACCCAGAGTGCTGCGATTTGGATGGCGAGGCTTGCGTGGGCGCGCTCTGCGAGCGCGGCGACAACTTCGATCTTGTCCGCGTCTCGGGACTCAGGAGCCGGAGAACGGCAGACTCGAGCGAGCGCCGCAGCGAGCATGGCCGGCGCATCGAGATGGTGCTTCTGCCAGATATGCTGCGCCTGCACCGCGAGTTCTTCGCCCTGAAGTCTCTCGTTACTACGCCAGGCAATCGCGGACTCCGTCAGGCAAATCTGCGCAAGCAGCAATGGTTGGTCGAGGAGACGCGCCGCGGCAACGAAATCGAGCTTCGGTGACAAGAGATGATTCTCGCGATAATCAAGTGCACGCCTCAACCAAAGTGCGCGTGCCTCTAGAAGCAGCAGCCTGTTCTTCTCAGCCGTTGCGAATGCCTGCGACACTATCTCCCGGCATTTCGCGAAATCCCCAACTTCCAAGAGCGCAGCGGCCGCATTCAGCTGCGCGCCGATTCGTGGCGCTAGGCGCTCTTCGCAAGCGGCGGCCCGAACGAGGCGCTCGGCGGCCTGCGAAAACTCTCCGCGCCGGTATCCAAGCTTGGCGTGCCACATGTCCAAGTTCGCGCGCATACGCGGAGTGTTTTGCGATTCAGGCTCCGCTTCGATCCGGGCTAGCATCGCCTCCAGCTCCGCGGCTGGTCTCGAGTCGCAGGCTTTTATCTCTGCGGCGTATCGAAGCGGTTTCAAGTCGTGCCAGTCTTGAAGATCCAGACTTCCAAGCGCCGCTCTCGCACCATCCGGATCTCCTTGGCAGGCGCATCGTGCGCCCTCAACGAGTCGCAACAGCGGCTCCAACGCTACTGGATCGACCTCTGAGCGATTGAGTTCGCGACCAAGTCTTGCCAGGCCGCGTGTCGACAGCTCGTCGAAAGCGATACGGACCCACAGGCGCAGCAATTCGGTCTCACTGGACTTATCCTCCAGATTTCGAGCCGAAATCAATCCCTCGGCCACCGCTTCCGATGCTTCGCCGGTGTGACCACTTTGTGCGAGGTGACTCGCGACCCGGAGCGTTTCTTTCACGATCTCTGCATCATCGCCAGCTGCGATGAGATGTTGCAGACGGCCGTTCGTTCCGACTTCGAGCAGGCGAGCGATCGCCAAATGTCCCTCGGTTCGAGCGGCGAGAGTCCAGCTCTCGAGGCCAGAGCAACCTGCGATAGGCTCGACAAGGTCATCTTCGAGCCTGCGGACAGCTCCAAGTTGTTCGAGTTCCTCGATGTGAGCCTGTAGTTCCCATAGTTGCATCCCGCTTGCCGTCGCCAGAATTCCAACCCTTGCATTGGGACCGGCGAGTTGTATCCACGCCAGCGCGTGTAGCAAAGAACCGGACAGAGCCAGAGTGGATCGTGCGATGCGATATGGAAATCCAGCGAAATCGAGGCCACTACGCAATCGATTGAGCGCGTTGCGATCGACACGGTACCTATCGCCTTCGCGTTGAGCGATTCCCGCCGACGTCCACGCATGAAGTTCTTCACGGACTCGTGCGGGCAGACCACTGCTGCGGCGAAACAACTCTCGCGCAGAGTCTTCACGCAAATGCAGAACGAGATCTGGTCCAACGAAAATTTCCCTCAACGCGAGTTCCGAGAGCGGCTTTAGCACTATGTCCGGAGCGGCAAACTCCACGAAGGTTCGAACGACGCAACCGATATGTCGACAATCGTCGAGGATCTGTCGGCTGGCGGAATCGAGTCCGTCCGCGTCGTCTGCGAGGATAACTGTACCGAGGCGCAGCTGGCTGCGAACACGCTCGATGGCCGAATCACGTACGATCTGCAGGTTCGTGTCCGGTGTCGAACTCGGCTTTCCTAGGATCGATTCGAGGCTCGCGAATGGCCGCGATGCGGCGACAGCCCACTTGACCTCACAGCCGAGCCTCGTTGCGTACTTCGCCGCGTCCGTGAGCAATCGCGTCTTCCCGACACCAGCTGACCCGACGACATCGATCGCGACGCCAGCGCGAATCGCACCGCGAATCCGCTCCAACTCGCCGGAGTCTGAAACCCGACGCAAGTCGAGCGCTGGGAGCACGGCTCGTTCGTCTTCGAGCCGCAGCAGGACGTGTGCCGCTGACGCCGGGCGATCTTGGGGGCGTGGGGATAACAGCGAGTCGACGATCGCGAGCACAGCAGGCGGAACTTGCGGTGCAACTTGGTCGAGCGGGATGGGCGGTCGGTGGGTCCGCTCTCGGAGATCCAAACTCGAATGGGGTAGTCGACCCGACAGAACCTCATACAACATGACCCCGAGCGAATAGAGGTCGGTTCGCGCATCGGTTGGTTCTCCGAGAATTTGTTCTGGCGCCAAATAGTCTCGTGTCCCAAGAATTTGCCCGGTATCCGTAATTCGCTCACCGAGCTGCGATCCGGTCGATAATCCAAAATCAAGGATGATCGGCTTCGCCTCGGCGGTGACCAAGATGTTGATCGGTTTGAGATCGCGATGGACTATTCCCGCAGCGTGCACGCGAGAGAGAGCGAGGCAGAGTTCGCGGGTCGGAGCCGCGATTTCTTCCCACGTGGTAGGCGTCGCCCGACCCGGAAAGGGACTGCCGTCGACCAGCTCCATGACGATGTACGCGAAACCATCCTGCTTTCCCTCGGTCAAGAGTCGCACGACTCCGGGAAATTGCGCGCGCCTGAGACGCCGCAACGCCGCGATCTCTCGTGCAATGCGTGGCGCATCACGTTCTCGTGCTTTGCGCAGGATTTTGACGGCGACTCGTTCCTGTAGCACCTCGTCGAGCGCTTCAAAAACCACGCCGGACCCGCCGCTGCCGAGCTGTCGAACGAGTCGAAATCGACCGCCGATCAATTTCGATGAAAGTCGTTCACCGTCGATCAGCTCGAGCGATGGTCCGTCCGCCGTTAGCGTGCTGTCTAACTTCGCCCGCTCCGACGGGGCTTTGAAAGCACTCATTCGTACAAACACCTTTGCACGCCGCACGCGTGAGCGTCGCGGCACGAGCGACATTAGGGCTCAGTCTCTCGCTTCACGCGACTATTTCAAGCAGCAGTTCGGTAGCGAGTCTTGCAATTCGAGAATGTCCGGCGCCGCGACAAGGCCGAAAGGTCAGACCAGGGCGACCGCTCCAGGCGCGCCCTGGGACCATAGTTCTCGCGAGGAACGTTTTTCAGCTCGCCCTCAAAACTCGCCCCGCACATCCGCTTGCGCGACGCGTGCCGCGTTGCGGCCGGAAAGGCCGCTCGTGGCGCTCGCGGGATGAGTGCTCGCGCCGCACAAGTAATAGCCTTCGATCGGCGTGCGATAGCCGTTCCAACCGGGAATCGGGCGCAGCAAGAACCACTGGTCGAGGGCGAACTCGCCGCCATGGAGATGCCCGCCGGTGAGACCGTAGCGCGCTTCGATGCTGTCGGGCGTGAGCACGACGCGTTCGACGATCGTGCGCTGCAGATTTGGCGAGTGCGTGGCCAGCGCGTCGATCGCGGCGTCGGCGACTTGTTCCTGGATCGCGCCCCAATTCGCCGCGCGTGGCAGGGTGTGCACCGCAATGGAGATCACGTGGCGTCCGCGCGACGCAAGCGTCGGGTCGAGCCACGTCGGCACGGACGCTTCGATGAACGGCGCCGCCGGCACTTCGCCATACTTCGCGGCATCGCTTGCGTCTTCGAGATAGCGCAAGGTCGGCGCGACGACGAGCGTGCCGCCGATTCCAGCGGGCGCATGGGGAAACTCCGGCGGCTCCGAAAGCAACAAATGCACACGCGCCTCCGAGCCCGCGGAGCGAAACTGACGAAGTGCGCGCAAAAACTCCGGATCGAACTCGCATGGATCGACAAGCTCGACGAACGCGCGCTGCGCATCGCAACTCGCGACGATCTGGCGCGCCTCGTACTCTCGACCGTCCGCCACGCGCACGACGCCGCGCGCGCATCCATCGCTGACGAGCAGCCGCACCGGTCCGCTCGCGCGCTCGATGCGCACGCCCGCCGCGCGCGCCGCGCGCTCGAGCGCCGCGTTGAGCGCGCCGATACCGCCGCGCGCGGTCGTGCGACAAACGGCGTCACCAAGCGCCAGCTGATGCAACAAGTGCAACACGGTGCCGCCAGCGAACGGAGCGAGTCGCGTGTTTCGCACGGCGAGCGCGCCGAGTGCGCCTTTCAGGGCATCGCCCGCGAACCACTCGTTTGCGAGCTCGGCGATGGACATCGTGAGGGTGCGCAACACTTCGAGCATCTCGCGCCGACCGAGCCCACGCAGTCGTGCGCCGACCTTGGCCAGCTCCAGCCAATCGATGGCCGCCGCGCGCTCGCCGGGCCGCGTCGTTGGTGGCGTGAGTCGCTGCACGGCGCCGATCACGCCCGCGGCATTCGCAAGCAGCCGCGCGAATCCATCCGCCTGAGCGATATCGGCCGGTACGTACGGGATGCGGCCACTCACCGTCAGCGCGCCTTCGGTCGGCAAACAAAGCGCGCCTTCCGGCCACAGGCTCGTGAGTCCGTCGCGTCGCACCAACACCAACCCGTGGCGCGCGAGCCCGAGTTCGCTCGCGATCTCGGGCGCGAGCGCGCCGACGCCGAGTAGCGCGTCGACCCGCACTCCCGGCCAGAGCTCTTCCGTGCGCGCGGCGCCGCTCACCCCATCGCTCGGTTCGAGCACGAGCACGCGCCGACCCGCGCGCGCGAGATAGGTCGCCGCCACGAGCCCGTCGATGCTCGCGCCGATGACGATGCAATCCTGCGGTTCCGTCTCACTCATGCTTTGCGTCTTCCGTCATTCCGCGTGGCGCCGTTTGAGATCGCGCAACACTTCGAACGCAGCGAGTCGCCCCGGCGCGCCCGTGATGCAGCCACCTGGATGCGTGCTCGATCCGCACAAATAGAGCCGCCGGATCGGCGTGCGATACTGATTGTGCTCGGGGATCGGTCGCAAAAACAGAATCTGATGCAGCGCCAGCTCGCCGTGAAAGATATGCCCGCCGGTCAGGCCAAGTTCACGCTCGAGATCCCACGGCGTCATGATGTGCTTGTGCAAGATGATCTCGCGTAAGTTCGGCGCATATTCGGCGAGCGTATCGACAACGACTTCCAAGAACTCGGCGCGCTTCGCTTCGTTCCAGCCGCCGCTGAGATCGCTCGCCGCGTACTGGACAAAGATCGACATCACGTGTTTCCCCGGCGGCGCCATGCCGGGGTCGAGAAGCGAAGGAATGAGCGCGTCCATGAAGGGCCGGCGCGACCAACCGCCGTGTTTCGCGTCGTCGTAAGCGCGTTCGAGGTAATCGATGCTCGGCGCAATTTCGATGGAGCCGCGCAGGAGCGCCTCTTTGCCGCGCGGCAGCGCCGTGAATTCCGGTAAACCGGCGAGCGCCAAATTTACCTTGCAGGATGGTCCGCGCATGCGAACGCGCTGGACATCCGCGAGGAATTGGGCCGGCAATTCCGCCGGCTCTACGAGCTGGAGAAACGTGCGTTTCACGTCGGCGTTCGAGACAACGATATCGGCGAGGAGCTCCTCACCATTCTCTAATGCAACGCCGCGCACGCTGCCCGCGCGCACCAGTATCCGCGCGACCGGCGCGTTCACACGAATCTCGACTCCGGCCTCGACCGCCGCGCTCGCGATCGCGCGACTCAGCGCGCCCGTGCCGCCGCGCGCGAATCCCCACGCGCGGAGCGCGCCGTCGATTTCGCCGAGGTAGTGGTGGAGCAACACATAACCAGTGCCCGGCGAGCGCGGTCCGAGAAACGTACCGATGATGCCGCTCGTCGCCTTCGTGCCCTTGAGCGCTTCGCCCTCGAACCAGCCATCGAGGAAGTCCGCGGCGCTCGTCGTGAGGAGCCGCGTCAACGTGAAGAAATCCTCCTGACTGAGGGCACCCAGGACGTTCCCGACGCGCAAGAGTCCTTCGCGGTTCCGCGCGCTCGTTGAACTCGGGTCGGCTGGCGCCAGGTCAAGGAGTGGCTTCACTGCTTGCGCGATGCGTCGCATCGTGCGGCTGAATTCCTCGTACGCTTCCGCGTCGCGCGGCGAATGGCGGGCGATTTCTTCGCGCGTCGCATCGTGATCGGACCACTCGGCGAAGTAGTCGCCGTTAGGAAGCGGCATGAATGTGCTCTCGAGCGGCATGAGCTCGAGGCCGTGGCGCGCGAGTTCGAGTTCATGAATGACTTCAGCGCGCAGCAAGCTGATGAGATACGAGCCGATCAGGTACTGGAAGCCGGGGAAAATCTCTTCGGTGACGGTTGCGCCGCCGATGACGTGGCGCCGCTCGAGCACTAAGGCGCGCAATCCGGCGCGCGCGAGATACGCCGCATGCACGAGACCGTTGTGGCCGGCGCCGATAATGATCGCGTCATACTTCGCCATGCGTTGCGCGCGAGCGACTAGGCTCGCTTCCTCTCTGGGTCGAAGAAGGGCAGCTCCGCGCGCCGCACGGCGATTTCTTGCCGTTGTCGATCGACCAACAACTCGATGCGCAGTTGCGCGTCGACACGCGCGCGCGCGCGATCGAGATGCGCGAGCGCCAAATACTTCTTGAGGAGCGGCGACCAGCAGCCGCTCGTCGCATAACCGACTTGACGGCGGCCGGCGCGGATCGGCGTCGCGCCGCGCCACGCGATCGCCGGGAGCTCGAGCGGCAGTCCGCGCATCGCGCAACGCTCGTTCAGCTCCTGTGTGTCGATCTCAAGACCAGTGAATTCCCAGGCCGGACCGCGTGCATCTTCGGCAAGGAGCGCGCGCCGACCCGTGAACGGTCCCTTTGCGAAATCGACCCAGCGTCCGAGGCCGAGTTCGAACGGCGTCGACAGTTGTTGATCATTGAGCGCGCGCGGCGCCGGCGTGTAATCGACGTCGAGCATGATGAGCCCGGCCTCGATGCGCGCGAGGTCGAGCGCCCAAATGCCCGCGGGTTGCAGGCCGTAGGAGGAGCCGGCCGCGCAGACGCGATCCCACAACTCCGGCGCGCGTTCCGCGCGCACCCACAGCTCGAACCCGAGATCACCCGTGTAACCCGTGCGCGAAATCATGACCGGCACGTCGCCGACCTCCGCCTCGACGAAGCGGTAGTAGCGGAGCTGGGCGAGATCGGCGGCGGTCAACGTGGCGAGCAGCGCGCGCGATTCCGGCCCTTGCACGGCGAGCGCGCCGAATTGCTGCGACACATCTTCAATCGCGACGTCGAGTCCGATCGCACTGTCGCCGAGCCAGCGCAAATTCGGCTCCGCCGATGTGAGTCGGTAGCTACCGTCCGCAAAGCGCGCGATGGTGCCGTCGTCGATGACCTTGCCGCGCGCGTCGCACCACGGTGTGTAGACCATGGCGCCCGGCGCGAGCTTTGCGATGTTGCGCGTGACGACGCGATTCAAAAGCCGCCGCGCATCGCGGCCAGTAATCCGATATTTGCAGAGCGGCGAGACATCGATGACCGCCGCGGCTTGCCGAATCGCGAAGTACTCGCGCTCATGCGTCAGCTCATAGGAACTCGCGACGAGATGGCCCGCCCAGCGCCGCCACGCTTGCCCCTTCACGAGTGGGGCCGTTCGAGTATGAAAAGGCGTCGTTCGGAGCATGAGTTCCAGACTTCGACAGACTAATTGCAACCGGGAAGTTGACAGCAACGAGATTAATCCCAAAGTGTCTCGACCGTAAAGAGAGTGGGCACGAAGTGGGCGGCGACTACGGTAGGGGCGTGTCGTTCTGCAAAATCCCGCTCCCAGCGGCAACCGGGCATGATATGCTCCTACCCTTTCCGTTCACGTCACGAGCCGCGGAGAATCGATTGCGTCCTGTTAACGTGCACATGGTCAGCCTTGGTTGCCCAAAGAACCTGGTCGACTCCGAGTTTATTCTTGGACGACTCGGGAGCGGGGGCTATCGCCTCACGCCGTATCCCGAGCTTGCGGATGTGTTGATGGTGAATACTTGCGCGTTTATCGAGGCCGCGAAGCAGGAATCGATCGACAATATTTTGGAACTCGCAAGTTACAAGGAGAGCGATCCGGGCAAGAAGATTGTTGTCGCCGGTTGCCTCGGTCAGCGCTATCCCGAAGAGTTGCTCAAGGAAGTGCCGGAGATCGATGCGATCATCGGACTCAGCGAGTACCACCGCGTCACCGAGATTTTGAATGACTTGGTCGGGGCGGATCGCCGCATGCAGCCGCTGCAGGTGGCGCCGCCCGTGCATCCTTCGTATTCGGAAGGATCGCGGCTGCGGCTGACCGCGCCGCACACGACTTACTTGCGCATCTCGGAAGGTTGCGACAACGCTTGCACATTTTGCGCGATCCCGACGTTTCGCGGCAAATTTCGTTCGAAGCCGGTCGACATCGTGGTCGACGAAGCGCGCGCCCTCATCGCAACCGGCGCGACCGAGCTCAATCTGATTTCGCAGGACCTCACGTCGTTCGGCTATGACCTAGATGGCAAGTTTCACTTGCCCGAGCTATTGGAGCGCCTCGATGCGCTCGACGGTGTGCGTTGGATTCGCCTCCTCTATGCGTACCCTTTCAAGTTTTCGGACGCGATGATCGACGCCGTGGCGAATCTCGAGCGCGTGGTGAAGTACATCGACATGCCGATCCAACACATCCATGACAAGACTCTCAAGCGCATGGGGCGCCGCATGGATGAAGCCGGCACGCGCCGACTTTTCGAACGCATGCGCGCGCGCATTCCGGGGCTCGTGCTGCGCACGACTTTCATCGTCGGGTTTCCGGGCGAGACCGAGGCGGAGTTCGATACGCTGAAAAACTTCGTTGCCGATTTCAAAGTCGAACGCGTCGGCGTTTTTACCTACTCGGACGAGGACGGTACGCCGGCGGTGCGCCTGCCGGACAAAGTTCCGGCCGAGGTTGCGGAGCAACGCAAACACGAGATCATGTCCGTGCAGCAAGAGGTGGCCTTCGCGTGGAACGACCGCCGCATCGGGCGCGAGGAACTCGTGCTGATCGATGGACCTCACGCAGCAAGCGGCCGCCTCGCGGGTCGCAGCTACGCGGAAGCGCCGGAAATCGACAGTCGCATCTACTTGCCGGCCAATCTCGGCCAGCCGGGCGAATATCACCGCGTGCGAATCGCCGCCGCAGAAGACTATGACCTGTGCGCCACACCGCTCGGCCGCGCGTGTGCCGCGGAATCCGCCGTGTGAAGCTGCTCTCGATCATCATTCCTGCGTTCAACGAGGAGGAACGACTGCCCGCGACTTTGCTGGCGGCCGACGAGTTCGTCGTTGCACAGGATTGGGACGTCGAAATTCTGGTGGTCGACGACGGCAGCGCGGACCGCACGGTAGAGGTCGCCGAGCAGCTCGCGCCCGAATTGACGACACCGTTGACGGTGCTGCGCTGCGAGCATCGCGGCAAGGGCGGCGCGACCGCGGCCGGAATGCTGGCGGCGACCGGCGCTTATCGTTTTCTCTGCGACGCCGATCTCGCCATGCCGTTTGTCGAGTTGCCGCGCTTTTTGGAACTGGCGCGCACCGGGGTCGGCGTCGTGATCGGCTCGCGTGAGGCGCCGGGCGCGCGCCGCGAGAACGAGCCGTGGCATCGGCATTACATGGGACGCATCTTCAACATTCTCGTCCGCTTTTTGGCGGTGCCGTACATCCAGGATACGCAATGCGGCTACAAGCTCTTTCGCGACGATGTCGCGCGCGAAGTATTCTCGCGCGTCACGATTCCAGGGTTCGCGTTCGACGTCGAAGCGCTGTACCTCGCGCGTGCGCTCGGCCACGAGATTCGCGAGCTCCCGATCCTCTGGCGCCATCATCCGGACTCGCGCGTGCACGCGCTGCGACACAGCTTCGAGATGTTCCTCGCCGTCCTCGGGGTGCGGTGGCGCGCAATGCGCGGCCAGTACAACCTGAGCGTGCGCATGCACGACCGTCGCTGAGTGAGCGGCCCGCGTTGGCGTGCGACCTTGAAAGCGAATGCGGATTCTTCTCAAATGCCACCGAGGCTAAATGACCAAGGAGAAGGTATGGCCGTGCCGCGGGAGTGGCTGAATCTGCCGAACAAGATCACTTTGGCGCGGCTCATCATTGCGCTGATGCTGTTCGTGATGTTGTCCGTCGAGCGGCAAACCGGCGCGCTCGGGGACCGCATCGCGCTCAATCTCGCGTGCGTGATCTTCGTGATCTGCGTCGCCACGGATTGGATCGACGGCTATATCGCCCGCAAATACCAGATGGTCACCACCTTGGGCCGAATCGCCGACCCGTTCGTCGACAAGGTGGTCGTCTGCGGCGCATTTGTGTACTTGATCGACCTCACAGAGATCATCCGACCCTGGTTCGCGGTGACGATCATCGCGCGCGAGTTTTTAGTAACCAGTTTGCGTTCGTACATGGAGAGTCAAGGTGTGCCGTTTGGCGCGCGTCTCGGCGGCAAAATCAAGATGGTCGCGCAATCGGTGGCCATTCCGGTCGTACTCTTCTATCAAGCGAACTTGGCCAACAGCGAGGACGAGACGACCTGGAAGGCGATCTTTTATTGGCTCAGTTGGACGTTGGTGTGGGTGACGCTCGTCACGACCATCACATCGGCCTGGGACTATGTGAGAGTGGCGATTCGCACGCATTGCGAATCGGCCGCCGAAGAAAGCGTGCGGTGACGGCGGCGGATCGCTGTGCGTTTCTCGTCGTCACGTGCGGCGGCCTCGGCTGCGCGCGGGTTGCGCCGGGGACTGTCGCGTCGCTTGCGTTTGCGGGCGTCACGGGAGCTCTCGAGTTCGCGGGGTATGCCTCCATTTGGCTCTTTGTGGGTGTTACGCTCGCGGCTTCGATCGCGTGCATCGCGCTCGGCGGTTGGTGCGAACGTCACTTCGGTGGTAAAGATCCGGGCGCCGTCGTCATCGACGAGATCGCCGGCATGGCGTTGGCGCTCTGTGTACCGTTGCGGGCAACTTCGCCTTATTTCGCCTTGGTGCTTGCGTTCGCGTTGTTTCGATTCTTCGACATCGTGAAGCCGCTCGGCATCAGCCGCTTGCAACGTCTACCGCGCGGTTGGGGCATCTTGGTCGATGACTTGGCTGCTGGCGCGTGCGCGGCGGCGGTTATCCAATGTGGCGCGTGGTTTTGGTCGCGATAGACGCCCGCGGATCACGCGGCGGCCGGGTCAGGATCGATGGCGCTTGCCGACGGCGTGCTGGACGTTGAATTCAGTTTGATCGCGCGGTCGCTGCGAATCGTCCCCAGCACGACGGCGGCGAGCACGACGCTCGCGACGCCGGGCAGCGCAAACGCGACGCGCGCATCTGCCAGGAACCCAGTGAGCAAAGGGCCAAGCGAAACGCCGAACGAGAACGCGAGCGTGTTGATACCCATTACGCGCGCGCGATTGCCATCGACGCTGCGCTCGGCCGACATACCGCCGATGCACGAGCTGATCGCGGCGACCGCCCCGCCGATCGCGATTCGCAACATTCCGAGTTGCCACAGCGAAGTGACGAATCCTTGTAGCGTGACGAGCGGCGCAAAAAGCGCGAGCGCCGCCAACAGCACGTATTTCTTGTCATAGTGATCCCCGAGCCAACCGGTCGGATACTGCATGAGCACACGGCCGGCGAGAAACGCGCTAAAGCAGAGTCCGAGCTCCTGCTCCGTCGCGCCGAACTCGCGTTGATACGACGGAAAGAGCGAGATGATCCCGCTCACGCCGGCCATCGCGATGAAAATCCCGCAACCGAGAATTCGTTGCTCACCTGGCACTTTGGGGCGCGCGCGCCGTTCGGCGCGCGTCGTGGGGCGCGACGGCGCGTCGTTCACCCACAGCGCCACCATCAACGCCGACGTGCCGAGGAGGAGCGCCGACACCGAGAAGTTCGCGACGTGACCATACTGATGGGAGATCCAGCCGCCGATGGGCGGGCCACTCGCGAATCCGAGCATGCGAATCGTCGTATAAGTACCGAGCACTCGGCCCCCTCGACCGGGCGACAGATTGCGCGCGACAATCGCGAGGAGTGGCGGGAACGTGAGGCCGACGCACATGCCTTGCAAGACACGTACGACGAACAGCGACTCGAATGTCTCGATCAGCAAGTAGGTGACGCCGCACAACGTGGCGCCGATCATGCCGCAAACTATGAGGGGCTTCCGCACGTCGAACGCATCGCTCAGGCGGCCGGCGGCGATTTGGATCGCCGCGGTTCCAAACGCTGTTGCGCTGAAGAGAAGCGCCGTTTTCGCTTCCGCATCGAGGCCAACGAGCGCCGCGACGACGAGTTGCTCCAAGCGATTGGTTGCCGCCCCGGGCGTGGCGCTCGACCACGCGGCGAGCCATGCGTCGAGCCATGGCGTCGCGAGCGTCATCAAATAAACCGGCAAGAACGGCACGAGCATGCCGAGTGCGATCGCTTCCGCGAGTCGGCAAAACGATAACGCCCACAGCGCGGGTCCTGCCGTTGGCGTGGCCGCAAGACTCGGAGTAGGCGGTGACGTCTCGATGCGAATGTTGGCTTTCTTGCGCATGGCTCCGCGCCACGGCGAATGTCGCGCTGGCAAAAGCACGTTGTGGCGGTAATGTTTGTCGGGAAGCAGGAGCCCACGATGACGGAACCAAAGGCGGGCAACTCCGCAAACTCGAAGCGGCAGAGTATAGGAAGCGCCGTCGCACGCGACAACAACGATGCCGGCGCGCGCGAGGCGGCCGCCGCGAAGTCGCCGCATCCACGCGACAGCGGGCGCGCGTCGGCGCGGCCGCGCTTCTCAGCCGACGCAAATGTTCGGCACGGCATGAGAATTCCGATCGCGATCAAGTATGCGGTCTTCACCGGCGTGCTATTCGTCGTGTTTTTGCTCTACACCGGCAGCACTTGGTATCAGAGTGCGAGCCGCGATATCGATGAGCAGATCAACGAAAAAGGCATCGCACTCGCCGCTACGATCGCGTGCAAGATCGAGGAAGAGCGGCCGCACTGGGTCGCGCACGCGCCGACGACGGCGGAGTACCGCATCGGTGAGCAAAGGCTCGAGAAATACCTTGTTGCAGTGTTGAAGGATCCCGGCTCGAGCGGCCTGATCGATATTCTCGTCTATTCGACGAGCAGGAAAGAGTCCTACGCCAACGCGAGCGGCACGCGCGAGTTTCAATTGCAGGGCGATCCAGTCACGAGCGCGCCGGCCGAGGTCGCGGGTGTGAAAGTATTCGGCGGCACGATGGCGAAAGAAGGCGGCCGCGCGCGCGCGACGCGCTCCTACGAGCGTGAGCTTAAGTGTGATGGCGGCGTGGTTGGCTTCGTGCGGGTGTTTCTCTCCGCCGACAAAATCGAAGAAGTTCGCCAACAAGTCAAAAGCAATGTGCTGTGGGCGGTCGCGTTGGCGCTTCTTGTCGGCTTTCCGCTCGTCATGCTGGTGGCGCGCTACTTGACGGGTCCCGTCCGGCATTTGAAGCGCGACATGGAGATCGTCGCGGGTGGCGACCGCTTGCATCAATCGAGCGTGCAGAGCGGCGACGAACTCGAGAGCCTGGCGCACACGTTTAACCGCATGACGTCGCGGCTGGCAGAGGCGCGGGAACAAGAAGCCGGACTTCACGCGCTGGAGCGCGAACTGGCGATCGCGACGAGTATCCAGACCGCGCTGTTGCCGAGTCGCATTCCGACGGTCGAAGGCTATGAGCTGTTTCCGTACTACGCGTCCGCGAAGGAAGTCGGCGGGGATTACTACGATTTCATCCCGACGCGCACCGGGCGCTTCGCGCTCATCGTGGCGGACGTTTCGGGCAAGGGCATCCCCGGTTCGCTCGTCATGACGATGACGCGCAGTTTGGTGCGCATGGCGGCGCGCATGGCCGATGATCCGATCGGGATTCTCAATCTCGTGAACACAAACTTATCGCGCGACATGACGCGCGGCATGTTCGTCACGATGGTGTTTGCCGACTGCGAGCCGACGAGCGGCCAAGTGCGCATCGCGCGCGCCGGCCACAATCCGGCGCTTCTCTACCGGCGTGCCGAAGACAAGGTCGTCGCGGTGCAGCCGCAGGGAATCGCGCTCGGCATGGATCCGGGCCCCTTGTTCGCGAAAAGTCTCGAAGTGCAAACCCACACGCTCGCGCGCGGCGACTTTTTGGTGCTCTACACGGACGGAATTATCGAAGCCATGAACGCCGAAGCCGAGGAGTACACCGAGGCGCGCTTCCGTAAACAGCTCGCGACCCACGCCAACAGCGGCGCCCGCGAAATCGTCGAGCACGTGCTGCGCGACGTCGCCGCACATACCAAGGGCTGCGAAGCGTCGGACGACATCACGCTGATTATTCTGAAGCGCGGTTAACCGTCGCTTCCCGCCGCGTGACCGCAATTAACCACGGGACCGCCGAGTGTTCCGGCGCGCGCCGGCCGCCCGCGCGCGACGGGGGCGAGACGATGTTATTCTCTAGAGTGCCGTTATTAGGAAGCCGAGGGTTCGGATGGCGAAGCATCTCGATGTGCACGCGCGGTCCTTTGGGACCGAGAGCGTGTTGCTGCGGCTTAAGGGTCGGTTGACTTTTCGCAGTTTTCAGGAGTTTCAGCGGGCGATGGCGGACCACTTGACCGGTCGCCGTCGACATGTCGTGATCGATCTCGACGGGCTTTCGGTCATGACGGTCGTGGGCGCGGCGGGTTTCATCGCGATGTTGCGTCTCCTGCAAGATCACCAGCTCAGGGTCGAGATCATCGAACCCCCCGCGGACTTGTTGACGACCTTCGAAGCTTTCGGGGTCGATCTCTTGTTACCGCGAGTATTCCGAGAAGAAGTGCCTCAACTTCCGTAATTCTTCAATCTGCATGAGTGCTGGGCGCAGTGGCTAGCCCTTCAACAAGCGCGATTCTAAGCGATCGGTTCGCAACCCTACCGTTACAACCCTTAGGAAAAATCTAGGCCCGGAACAAGCGCGTAACGCTTGTTCCGGGCCTAGCGGCCGCCGGCGCTCCGTTCCAACTCTCCGACTACGGGCACGCCGTGAATGTGCCGCAATCGAGTGGATCGAGTTCCGACGGATCAAGACCGCACGACGGATGCGGAGCCGGCGGCGGCGCCCCGCCCGCGAAGAGCGCCTGTAGTCGGTGAATGGGATCGCCGAGATCTACTGCGCCATCGTCATTGTCGTCACAGGCGTCGGAACAGCTCGGCGTTGCACCGGCCGAGAACAACGCGCTCAACAGGAAGACTGAGTCGCCGATGTCGAGATTGCCGTCGGCGTTGCAGTCGCCGCGCACGAACGCAGTCCCGAGGAACACGGTGCAGATCGCCGGCGGCGCGAACTCGGCGCCGACCACGCCCTGCAGTTCGTAGGTGACACTGCCGAAGGGCGGCGCCGGATCGGTGAAGGATTGCGCACTCGGCGCGAGCGCGATGATGAAGACGCCGTTTCGTTCGACGAGAATACTCTCGTAAGGATCGCCATTCGTCCAAGTCAGGTCGACCACGGCGCCATTTTCCACGCAGGTCAAACTCGCAATGCTGTCGAGCGCGGCGGTGACCGTGCAGCTCACCGAAGCGCTTTCCTGACCGCCTTCGACGCCACGCACTTCGAACGTGTGCGTCCCGCCCGGCGCATCCGCGATCAAGTAGCTCGTCGTCGTGCCGGGCAAGGTCGCAAAGAGCAACCCATCCCGCAAAATGCGCACGTTTTGATAACTCTCGCCGGCGCCGCTGCCGTGATTCACCCAAGTGAGCGTCAACTCATCGCCGACCAGGGTGCAATCGAGTTGATCCGGCGCCATCACCGGTACGAGTCGGCGAATGCGCTTGATCGCGCTCGATGTCACGTAGTAAAGCAGCCCGTCCGGGCCGGTCAAAACGTCATACACCGACGAGTCATCGTGAAACACCTCGCGCGCGATATACGTCAGACCGTCATCCGAGAGATTGAGGCGCCAGATCTGCCCGTTCAAGTAGTCCGCCATGAACAGGTCGTTGAGGTAGATGGGGTCGAAGTTGCTCCCGGTATAGGCCGTGATACCCGTCGGCGCGATGGTCGGCGTCCAGCACGTGAGTGCCGGCTCGAACCCACCCGCGCCGGTGCAAGTGAAAGTCGGCCAGCCGTAGTTGAGACCGGCGCCGATTCGATTCGCTTCGTCGTTCGAGAGCGTTCCGTTCTCGGATGCGTAGAGCAGATTCAGCGTCTCGTTCCAACACAGGTCAAAGCTGTTGCGCAGCCCCATGCAGTAGCGGGACAAGAGCCCGGTCGTGTACGGATTGTCCGCCGGAATCGAACCGTCATCATTGAATCGATGTATCTTGCCGGGATAAGTGCTGGCGTTCTGCGAGTTGCCGCTCGAGCCGTTGTCGCCCATCGTGTGATAGAGCTTGCCGTCCGGACCGAACGCGATGTTGCCACCGTTGTGGATGCCGCCGGCAGGCAAGCTCGGCACGATCACGGTGTAATTCGTGCCGACGCTACCGACCGCCGTATAGCGACCGATCTCGTGACCACCCGACGACTTTGAGTAGCAGATGTAGACGAAGCCGTTGGTCGTGAAATCGGGATGGATCGCGAGGCCCAATAGTCCGAGTTCGCCCGAGGTCGAGACCGAGACCTGCGAGAACGGCGGGGTCAGCAGCGTACCGCCTTCGATGACGCGGACGCGACCGGTCGTGCGCTCGTTGTAGAAAATTCGGCCGTCAGGCGCGAACGCCATCGTCACGGCGTTCGAGAGTCCGCTCGCGACGGTCTCCGCGACGTAGCCAGGCGGCAGCGCTTCGAGTGGCGCGCTCGCGAAAGTAGCGATGACGGCGAGCGCCAGGAGCGTCGACTTCGTCCTGTGGGCCGGGCGGCAACGAGTCGCCATGCGGTGTCCTTCCGGTTCGTCGTATCCAAGAAATTGTCGGTGTTGGCAAAGCGGCGCACATTATACGTCGCGGGCGCGAGACTGCATGCAATGCTGTGGCCGTGACGCCGGCGTGTCGCCGCGGTCCGCAACGTCGGGCCGACCATGGACTTTGCGTCGGCCCGCGACTATCGTTCCGAACCCATGACGCTCGAAAAGTCCCAGCAATTGAAACGCACCGCCCGTTGGTTCGCGGTGGGCGCCGCGACGTTGGCCGCGGCGTTGTGGGTGATCGATGATCGCAAGATCATTCCGATCGGCGCCGAGGTGCAAACCGCCGTACGATGGATCGCGATCCTCGCGATGTGCGTTTTCGCCGCGCTGCGCCGGTCGTTGACCACTTGGATTTTGGTCAGCATGTTCGTTGGGATCGAAATCGGCCACGACTTCCCCACGAGCGATTGGCCACACGTTGCCGAGTACGCACAACTACTGAGCAAGATATTCTTGCGACTCATCAAGACCATCGTGGCGCCGCTACTCTTCGCGACGTTGGTCGTGGGTATTGCCGGCCATCCGGATCTCAAGAAGGTTGGGCGGCTCGGGATCAAGTCTTTCATCTACTTTGAGGTCGTCACGACGATTGCGCTGTTTATCGGTCTCGCTGCCATCAACATCAGCAAGGCCGGCGTCGGCATCGAGCAGATCGAAAGTGCGGAAGAGGTCCCGACCGTCACGCCGCAGTCCACAACGGGTGTGTTGTTGGCCGCTTTCCCCGAGAACATCGCGAAGTCGGTCGCCGAGGGGCAAGTATTGCAGGTCGTGGTGTTCAGCATTCTGTTTGGTATCGCGCTCGCGATGCTGCCGGAGCCGAAGCGGCGCCCGATGCTGGCGTTCGCCGAGGGCCTCGCGGAAACGATGTTCAAGTTCACGAAAATCGTGATGTACTTCGCGCCGATCGGTGTCGGTGCCGCGATTGCCTTCACGGTCGGTCACATGGGGCTCGATATTCTCTACAACTTATTCAAGCTGCTTGCCACGCTGTACGCGGCGCTGCTGGTGTTCTTGCTGTTTGTACTGCTGCCGATTGCGCTCATCGCGCGCGTACCGATCAAGCGCTTCGTGCAAGCCGTGGCCGAGCCGGTGTCGATTGCGTTTGCAACGACAAGTTCGGAGGCCGCGCTGCCGCGCGCGATGGACGCCATGGAGAAACTCGGCGTGCCGCGCTCGACCGTCGCGTTTGTGTTGCCGACCGGCTATAGCTTCAATCTCGATGGCACAACGTTGTATCTCTCGCTGGCGACGATCTTCGTGGCGCAGGCGGCCAACATCGATTTGTCGCTCACGCAGCAGCTCGCCATCGTGTTTACGCTCATGCTCACGAGTAAGGGCGTCGCCGGCGTACCGCGCGCGAGTCTCGTGATCTTGCTGGGGACCGCATCGTCCTTCGGACTGCCGCTCCTCCCGATCACGTTTATTTTGGCGATCGACGAACTCATGGATATGGCGCGCACGTCGGTCAACGTCATCGGCAACTGTCTGGCCACCGTCGTGATGGCGCGCTGGGAGGGCGACTTTCATCCCGAGCGCGCGGCGGCCGACAACGTGCCGACTGAGATTTAGATCACGGACACGCAGGCGACGACAGACAGCCCAGGGCGCTCGCCGTGGCATCGACACCGCAATCAGGATGCGGCGGCGGCGGTGGAGGACCGCCGCTAAAGAGGCCGCTCAAGAGGGCGACCGCGTCGGCGATGTCGAGCGCGCCGTCGTCATTGCTATCACACCCGTTGAGACAAGGCGGCTCCGCGCCGCCCGCGAAGAGTCGCGTGAGCAGCGTAACTGGATCCGCGACATTGAGCACGCCATCGGCATTGCAGTCGCCGCGTCGAAACAACGTCGCGGCAGCGGGCGCTGGCGCGACGGCGGCGACCGCAATCGCGTCCGGGATGGCGTCGCCCACGACATCGACCAGACTCGCGATCGGCGGCGCGTCCGTTGTGAAGCCGAAACCGTAGAGATATCCCCATCGCAATGGGTTCGTGGCCGTGCTCCACTCGATCTCGGCGGACGAGCTGTTGACCTCCCAGGGCTCATTGTCGAACACGACGGTTTCAATCCAGGGCGCGTGGAACGTCAGATCGGAAATCCCGATCCCCGGCGCGACGGGGACGCGGAAGGCGCCGACGCGCCGCGCGAAGTTGTGATTCCAAAGCGCATACTCGTAGCGCCAGCCGCCGCCCGGTAGCTCGAACGCTTTCGAGGCGAGCCAACAGCGACCATCGCTGGCATCGGCGGGAGTCACTTCCGAAAACTGTGCCCCGGGCCACGCGAAAATCGCCGGAGTTGGCGTGCCCGGCGTCGAGAGATTGAAGTTCCAGATACCGCCGGGTGCGCCGGTGATGCCGATTGGCTCGCTGGTCACGTTGTCCGAGAACTGCGGATCGTCGGCGGCGATGTAGAGCGCCTCGACGACCGCGGTCGAACTAGGATTTGTTGCCGGATCGAGATCCACATCGCGGACGCGCAAGCGTCGCTCGATCGCATTGAAACTCGGCGGTGGCTGCGACAACACCGACGTGCCGTAGTTATACGCGCCGGTAAAAGGGTCGATTTCCGTGCGCGGGCCGAGGTTAGTTTGGATGCCGTTAAAGCCCGCGCTGTAGATATCCGAGCAACCGACCCCGAGCGTGTAGGGATCCGCGGGTGGCACGCAGCCAAAGCCGCACGCATCGGCCGTGGTCGCCGGCCCCGGCGCGTGTTTCGACCACGACGCGCCGATCTGTGTGATGCGTTCATTCGTCATTCGATACAAATTGAAAACCATGAAGGGGTGGCGCGTGTCGGGGTTGCCGTGCCAGTCAAGCGGCGCCTCGCCCTGGTTGCAGCACACTGATTGCAGCATGAGGCCGACTTCGTCGCCGACGCGGCCGAGCTGCAGCATTTGTGTGTGATCGGCCGCGAACAAGTCAGGAGCTGGGAGATCAGCCGCCGGTACGTCGAACAATTCGAGCGTCCAACCGTTGAGCGCGCCGGTCTCGCCGGCAACCGTATCTTCGATGGCGAGGATCCACGCGCCGGCAGGCGACGATGTGCCAAGGCCGGGGAGTGTGCCGGGACCGGCCGGGCGCATCGATCGGCCGACATCGAATGGCGGGCCATTCGCGGCCGCCGCCTGCCAATACGTCGCGCTGAGCCCGTTGGTTCCCGCCTGGCCCGAACTGTGGAGCACTACGCTGTCGCCCTCGGGTGAATACAAAGTCAATTTCAAATCGGCGAGCCGCGGATGCGCAATGTCGATGTGCACGCGCAGATCGGCGGGTGGCGTCACGCTGATGGCAAATGCGGACGACGAAGTGATCGCACTATCGGCGAGCGGCATCGGCACGCCGGTGATGACTTCGGAAGGAACAGCGATGACATCGACGAAGGCGCACGCGGGCGCACTCGATCCGCTCGCAGCTTCGGCGGTGACGCAGACTTCGACGGATGCCGGCCAAGCAAAGCCGGTGAGCGTTGCGTTGATGAGTTCGCCCTCGGTGATCGCGCCGGAAACCCAGTACGAGACTCCGTCGACCGCGATTGCCGCGCTCGAGAGATCTGCGCCGGCGCTCCATTCGACCGTGATGCTGCCGGAACCTGGTACGGAGCTGACGCTGAACGCGTCGATGACGGATGGGTGAAACTCAATGCTCAGCACGCCAGTGCCAGCCGAGCCCGTTTGCCAACCGCCGAGGCGAATCAGCAGCGTCTCGCCGGCGTCAACCGGGATGTTCGCGATCTCGGAAGTAAACCCGGCACAACCCAGCGCGTCGCCATTACACGCGAGCTGTTCGAGCGCACCGCAGGCGCCACGGTAAACGGCGAGCGAAGTGTCGAAGTTGGCGTTGTCACAAGTAGAAACATCGAGTGCGCCAATCTCGGGCGCGACGAATGCATACCAGACGTCTTGCACGAGTGCGCCCGGATACGACGGCGCGCACGGCCCGGGATCGAACGGTTCGCTGCCGTCCGTTGCCGATAGCGTGTTGAAAGGGATCGAGCCGCTCGCGACGGCGAGTGCGGTCGCGCAAGTGTCGTTCGTGGTCGTGGGGGTAACCGCGAATTCAAGCAAGAACTGACCGCTGCCGAGCGAAGTCGGTTGCCAACCGCCGATGCGGATCAGCATTTCCGCGCCGCCCGTGATCGGCAGATTGAGCACTTGGGAGGTGAAGCCCGCGCAGCCGGAGTAGTCGCCGTTACAGGCGACAAGTGAGAGCGCGCCGCAGGCGCCCGAGTAAATCGCGAGATCCGTATCAAAGCCGGCGAGACCGCAAGTCGTCACGGAAAGTATCCCAGACTCCGGTGCCGTCCACGTCCACCAAAGATCGTGGTGGAGCCCACCGAGCAATGTGCCGAAGCACGCGCTTCCATCAGCTGGGACCGCGGAATCGGTCGCCGACGTAATGTTGAAAGCGTTGAGACCTTCGAGCGCCGGAAGTGCACCGACGCAATTGTCATTGGCTGGCTGGGCGTTCGCGCTGGTCGCCAAAATGAGGATGATGAGTAACTGAGCGGCGAAGAGGACGCGCATGATTTCTCCTCACGTTGAGAGCCCGAGATTCGAAACGTGTGGGATTCTAACTGTGAACCCGCGCTCTGGAAATCCGAGACCCGCGGCGCAGCGGCGGGACGCCCGCGTTCTCAGCCGAACGCCCCGCTACGCAGCGCCGGTCGAGCCGCCGCTGCCAAGTGCCGTTGTAGTCCTTGCGCTTGGTTGTGCCGCGCGATGCGTCGCTGGCAAGTTCGAAGAATCGCCTGCGCGCCAAAACCGAGCACGTGGCAGATAAGCAAATAGCGTCAACGAGTCGCCGCCGCCATTCGTCCGAGTTCAACTTCGGCGGCGATGTGGCCGAACGCCGTCCAAGGTGAGTCTGCTACGACTTGTTGAAAGATGGTCTTGGCTTTCGCTCGCTCACCCTGGCACAGGAACCAATGACCGACGCCGAAGCGGATTGCCGCGGCGTTCGCGCCTGACATCTCGGCGGCCTCGGTGAGTAGGTCGTCCGCAGTGCGTCGCCCAAGGTACATGCGGAGTAGCTGATGGTAATTCTGATTCTCCAGCAGATCCCAGTCATCGCGAATATCGGCGGACGCGAGATCGCGCTGTGCTTCCGCGAGCCGCCCTTGCCGCGCCATCGCCATGAAAAGCCAGTGACGCGTCGAACAAACCTTATCGGGATTCGTCGCGAACCGAAGTCCAGCGCGAGCGGCGCGCTCCGCATCTTCAAAACGGCCCGACACAAAGTAAGCGAGTGCCAAGTGGTACCAGATATTCGAGTGCGAGCTGCTGATCGGTGTGTTGCGAACGTTTGGCGCTCCATCGGGTTCTACGGCATCCGGTGTTCGCTCGGTGGCCGCCGCCGCCAGCTCGAGGTCCGTAATCGCGCGCTCGAACTCGCGCACTGTTATCCATCGATGTCCGCGGTGGCGCAGCAGAATGTGGTTGTTCGGATGCTTCCGCAGGCCCTCGTCGAACACCTCAATCGCCGCACGAAAACGCCCGAGATACGCCAGCCGTCGGCCGAACCACACAACGGCATCGACGTCGTCGGGAGCCAGTTCGTAAGCGCGGCGTGCTTCTTCAAGTTGATGCTGCTTCTTTGCCAGCTCCTCGGCATTCAGGGTCGGAGCGTACAAGCTGCGGCCGTCGAGTGACACCGCCTCGGGCGCAGAAACACTTCGGCACGCGGTCGAGAGCAAAAGCAGCAAGACTAAAAGCAACTTAGCTCTTGGCATCGATTCGTTACCTGAACCCTTCGAGCGCGAAGATGGCGGCGCGAGCGGCGAAGCCTAGGTTTGCAAATCAGAACCTGATCCGAAGAGGAGTCTCGATCGTGCAGAGCCGGTGGTCAATGACTGATGTCGGGAGCGTAGGGACGGCAGTCGTGGTATTGCTGGGGCTTCCACGAGCGGTCGCTTAGACGAGCGCACGCCGCGGTCGTGCGCGTCGTTCGCGTCAAGGGGCGCGATAGTCTTCCACCACGACGTCGATGCGTCCGTCACCATCGATATCACCGGCGCGGACGCGGTGGCCGAAGAACGTGGGGCCGGCGGCTTGGTCGCCGGCAGAAAAGCGCCAGCCGCCGGCGCTCCCGACGGCCTGAATGCTCACGTGTTCATCGGCTTGCCGCTGCTCGAGCACGCCGTCACCATCGCGATCGCGGATACCGTTTTCGAGTTCGATCGGAGTGCCGGGTCGCACGAGTTCGATGGGCAAGCCGTGCAGCCCGAACTTGGCTGCCGCATAGCGACCGTTCGGAAAGATGTGAAGAAGAATCGGCGTTCCATCGAGCGCGCGCTCGAGATGCACTTCGTGGCGCGGATCGATCAAAACGGGGAGTGGTTCGCTGCTGGACGTCAGCCGCCCCAGCGCATCGAAGGAGTAGATTACGCAGCCGCGCTCGGGATCGCCATCGGTCGGCCAACAGAAGAGCTCGCAACGTCCATCGCCATCGATGTCGAGCACATCGAAGTCGCGTTTGCCGGCGGGCGCCATGCGCGCGAGGACGTAACCGAGTTGAGTTGGCACGCCGTTCGTGTCGAAACTCAAGATCGTCAAATCGCCGGGCCCCGGCGCGGCGCCGCCATAGAGGGATGCAAGCCCGGCCAAGTCCGCGGCGCGCAGCACCGTGTGATCGCGATCCAGCGCGTCATACATCAACGCGTCGGGTTCCGGACTATGATGCAGCCCGAGCACGTGTCCGACTTCATGGAGCACGGTTTGCTCCAGACTGATCGTCCCGTCACCGCCGCGCGGCGACCATTTCTGTTCGCGACTCAAGTGCACGAAACTGCCGGTCGGAAATAACCCGGCGTGCGCGACGTTTGCTTCCCATCCCAATCCGTGCTGACAATTGGGCGAACGCGACGCGTGCCAACGGAATTCGATCTCTGGCGCGACGCCGGGTTGTGCGGCCGTGAAGCTCACGAGGCCTGTCGCTTCCCAAACATCCAGCGCCGCACGGATCGCGGCCTTGGCATCCGCCAGGTTCATGGGACACGCCGCGTCGACAACCGCATAGGTGATGTCGTGCGCTCGCTCGCGCCTCCCAAGCACCGTGAAAACAGCCGACGCGTTCGGGATCACGAGTGGAGCGGGCGCGAAGTGTGGAGTGGTTGCCATTCGACAGCCGCAAGTCAAGAGCGCCAAGATGATCGTTGCGATTCCACGCGTCGAATTGCGCACACTCGACTCCAAAAAAATCTGCCCGGCCAGTGGAACTCGCCGGGCAGATTTCATTGTCGGCTCGACTGGATTACAGATCGCCGAGAAACTCCAACACCGCCGATTGTTCCGCGGCCGTCAACGCGTCGAAGTTCGCAACGACGGTCGTCGCTTCACCGAAGTGCGCGTGAATCGCGTCTTCAATCGTTTCCGCTTTGCCATTGTGCAGGTATGGCGCTGAGGCGCGAATACCCCACAACGGCGGCGTGCGGTAATAACCGACCGGCGCGCCAAGATCGGCGATACCACGGAAGCCTGGCGCTTGCACGTTGTGCAGCAGCAAGTCCGAGTAGAGATTCGCCGGACCGAGCGTACTCATGAGCGTCGGGATGTGGCAATTCGCGCAGCCGATCGCGTTGAACAGCGCTTCGCCTTGCGCCACCGCCGGCGCGGTCGAGCCGCCGCGCGGCGGCGGCGCGAGGATCTGCATGAAGAAGAGCAAGTCGTCCACTTCGCTCTGCGGCAGCTCCGGATCGGCAACACCGTCCGTGTCGGTGACGAACGGGAATGGCCGACCGGTGTCCGGCACGGTGATGCCGATTTCATTGCCCATGGCATCCCCGACGAAGTCGAGCAGCAGCGGGACCTGCGAGCGCCAGCCGAACCTGCCGACTTCGAGGTCGCCATTGATATCGATCAGACGAGCGACACCGTAGATGCCGTCGCCGTTCAAATCGAGCGGGTCCTCGTTCGCGAGAATTGTCGCCTCCGAGATGGCTTCGATCAGGCCGAGACCGAACATCGGCGGCGTCTGTCGTTGCTCGAACAAGTCGGCGTCCGGATCGTGCTGCTCACGTCCCGGTGTATCGGGGCGGCGTTCGCGGCTCGCGATTTGTCCACCCGGCAAATCCTCGTAAGGAGAGGTGCCGAGGAAGTCGCGCCCGAATCGCGTGACGTTGACATCCAGGCCGCCCGAACCAGCGATCGTCGGATCGAGGTGGCACGAGCGGCAGGCGTCGCCATTGAAGTCCGTGCCGAGCCCACCGGCTTGGCGGAAGTCGCGATCGAAGATCTTGCGGCCGCGCTTGAATTGTTCGAGTTGCGCCGCGTCGAGCGCCACGCGTGGGCCGCCGAACGCGCCGACGGCCGGGACCGGCGTCGCATCCGTGATGGTGTCAGCAAAGCTCGGGAGTAGCAGGGCCAGCCCCCCGAACACAACCGTCGCAGCCATGAGTTGGCGCTTTGTGTGGTTGAACATTAGAGGGCCTCCAGGAATCTGATGACTTGGAGTTGCTCAGGAGCTGTGAGTCCGAGGTACGCGAGCTTGATGCTCTCGGCTTCTCCGCCGTGCAAGGTGATCGCGTCTTGCAGAGTGTCAGCCATGCCGTTGTGCAGCCATGGCCCGTGCATCGACACGCCCCAGAGCGGTTGTGTGCGGAATTCGTTCTCGGTCGAAAGCGGCGAAGTCGAGGAGAACATCGGAATGCCCATGGCCAGTCCGTCGGACAGCACCGGCCCCATGTCGTGCAGCAGCAAATCCGTGTAGGCGCCGAGCGGGCCGACACTGCTCGGGATCTCCGGTACGTGACACTTTGTGCAACCGATCTGATCGAACAGGATCTCGCCCGCGATCTCGTCGGGGCCAAAGGTCTTCTTCTCCGGCGGTCGCATGAAGCGACTGAAATTGATGATGTCGGCAAAGTCCGCAACGCTGATTTCCGGGTCGGGCACACCGTCGTTATCGACGGTCGGGGAGTCGAGGCTCGTCGCGACTTGTCGGTGGCGCATCGACAAAGAAACGACGCCAGCGCTGCCCTCCACCGGGTTCGTTGTCATGCCCATTTGGTTCTGGGCCGCGCCGCGGATGAACGGCTCAATGAAGTTTGCTTGCAGCTTGTAGCCAAAGCGACCGATGTGGCCGAGACCATCGGTATTGAAGCGTCCGCTCACACCGTCCGGTGTGAGCACATCATCCGGGTCCGCGTTCGACAGGATCGTCGCGTTCGACACGAACTCGAACAGGCCGGTGCCAAACATCGACGGCGCGTTGCGCAGCGCCATCGCGACCGGCGCGCCCGGTGTGCTCGCTGGCACCAGTGGACGTTCGCCGTCTTGGTTGTGGTAGAGCGGTAGCACCAGACTTGGGATCGGCGGATTCCAGGAAATCTTGACCTGCATGCCGGGAGCGCCGACGCCAACCAAGAAGAAATTGCGGTAGTGCGAGGCGGATCCGCCATTGACCGGCACTTCGTGGCACGCGCCGCAAGAAGTGGTGTTGTAGAACGGCCCCAATCCTTCGCTCGGCGTGAAGCGCTTGATCATTAAGAGCCGACCGCGATGGAAGGACCGAATTTCATCGGCGGTCAAACCGCCGATCGGTCCGCCGAGATCGCACGTGACGTTTGATTGGCAATCGAGGGGATCCGTGTCGGTCGGGTCGGCGTCGCACCACGGGAACGGGGCGGGCGGTGTGAGCCCACTCGTGAATAAGTAGGCGAATTCGTAGATCGGATCCGCGAGATTGAGCACTCCGTCATCGTTTGTGTCCATGGCATCGCGACAATCGCTCGGGCCGCCAAGGAACAAGTGTTGCAGTGTTTTCACCGGATCCGAAATGTCGACGATCCCGTCTGCGTTGGCATCGCCACGAATGAAGTCGCCCGCACGCAGTGCGTCGACCGGCCAGATCATGGCGAGAACGAGCCCAAGCCCAAGCAGTGATTTCATGCACACTCCTACCCTTCTAGAACATCGAATCAAGCGCCTGCGCGGCCCGGCGCGACGGACATACGAACTTCACCCCCGAACAACGCTTAACGACTCCGCAGAAGTCTCGTGTGTCGCTACCCAATTGCGAATGGAGAAGATTCTAGTGGAGGGACCGATTCGCGCCATGGGGAAGCGCAAAAAACAGCCACCGGGTTCGCGGGCACCTGCCCGCAACTACCGCGGGCATCGCGGCCCAGAGATAGAGCTTGCCGAGCGTCCCACCCTCCACCTGGCGGGTCAGTGCTTCCGGCCGCCACCGACCGTCGTGTCATAGCGCACACCCGCCGGCACCGGTACGGCGACCGGCACTGTGACGCCGTGGTCGCCGTCCGTCACGCTGGCGCTATCGACGGCGATAAACGAGGTTTCGGCCGACAGTAAGTTGTAGCGACACGCGAGCGCGCGGATGTCCGCTTTGACGATTTCGTCACGCCGCACCGCGTACGCATCGCTGAGTTGTTCGATGCGGCGGCGGGCCCAGATCGAGGCGAGCGCGGGAATATTGTCGTCGCGCTCGGCTTCGCCATCGCAGCGGATCGTGTATTCGATGCGCTTCCCGCCCGCGCGGCCGCGCACGTGAATCGCTGCGGGCGGCGAGCCCTCAAAGCGACCGGTGATCAGGATGGGTTGCCCGGCAAAGAGCGTCGAGACGCGCGCGGGCGCGAGTCCCTCGGGTTTGAGTCCGCCCCAATCGATCTCGATGCGCTCGAGCGCCGGATGGCGCAAGCGCTCGTAGTATTGGTCGGCCGCCTGCGTCGCCGATTCGTTCGTGCCGACGACGATCGTCGTGCCGCGCCCGAGTCGCGCCATGCCGGCGAGCAAGTGCCGGTTCACCGAGTTGCCGATGCCGACGCTGAACAACCGGGACTGACCGACGCTCTTCGCGACCGCGGCAAACACTTGGCCTTCATTGCCGATAAAGCCGTCGGTGAGAAAGGTCACGAGTCGCGCGCGCTCGTCGTCACTCGGCAGTTCGAGCGCCGCACGCACGCCGGCGAGCATTTCGGTGCCGCCCTCGGATTGAAGATCGTCCAAATACGCAAGTCCACGACGCACATTGTCGCGCGTCGCGCGGAGCGATGCGTCGCCGAGCGTCGACGCGACGTTCGAGAACTGGATGATCTGAAAACTATCGTCGGACTCGAGCTTTTTGAGTAAGCGCCGCACGACGCCTTTCGCAAGCTCGAGCGGCGCGCCTTGCATGCTGCCCGAGCAGTCGATGACGAATACGAACTCCATCGGAGCGCGCTCGATGCGCTCGAGCTTTCTCGGTGGCACGAGCAGCAAACTAAAGAAACCGCCGCGCTCGTCGCAGTGGGTGAGGAGCGCGCCTTGCGTCGCGTCGCCTGCAACTTGGTAGCGCAACACGAAGTCGCGATTTGCGATCGTGCTGCCGCTCGCGAGCGTCACTCGGGCGCGTCGCTCGCCGTTGCGGTCGATCTCGACTTTGTGCGACGGACTCTCGATCTCGCCGAGCGACACGCCTGCCGCGATATCGACGGTCAGCGAAACATCGTGGCCGCTGCGTTCGCCGGGCTTGAGGTAGGTGACTTCAACCTCTTGGCCAGAGCTGCCGGCGGCGGTGTGCGCGACGGCGCCGACACCGGCGCCGCGCGCGGCGACGCCCGCCGGGTTGTAACGCGGCCCGACGACGAGCGGAAACGCGAACTCATAGGAGCCATCTCGGTAGGGCAGCAGATTGAAATAATCGATGGCGACTTCGATCGCCTTGCCGGGCTCTATGTTCGCGACCTTCTGCTCGAAAATATTCGGGCGTTCCTCTTCGAGCAGCGTCGCCACGTGGCCGCGCGCGCGCGCGGCTTGATAGATGCGTTCCGCCTCCTTGCGCTCGCGGATGATGCCGCGGATTCGGCGCGTGCCGATGGTCAAAATGAAATCGCTCACGGCGGCGTCGTGCGGCAGCGGAAACACGTAGCGCGCCTCGATCTTGGTGTCGAAGGGATTGTGAAACTCTTGGCGCACCCGCACCGAAGCGATGGGGCCGTCGAGTTGAGCGCGCACATCGGTATGGCGGAGCGGTAGCGGAAGTTCTTCGCACGTCGAGTCGCGGCGGGCGAGGAGGGAGCCGCAGTCGGGGTCATTGGCCGTTGGCCCGCGCGTGCCGGAACGTACATCTTCATCGCGTCGCCCAAGAACAATCAGTTCCTGCTCCTGCTCCCTAGGGAGGTCGATAAAGCTGAGGTTTTTATTCTTGTCGTCCACTTCGAAGGAGAAGCGTTCGAAACCGTTGGCAATTTCCTGAACGACGAGACCTGTGCGCCGTGCGGCCTCGAGAGCCTCGACCGCGACAAAAGGGTCGGCAACATTACCAACGACGAGACCTGTGCCATTGGAGACAATTTCATACCCGGCGCCGTCTCCGTCGGAACTGCCGTCCCATGCGAGCGTCGGTGCGACAATGGGTGGGTGTGAACTGCCATCTATGTCATCGATGGGAATCGGCGTGTTCTCGTAGCGCTCCGACTGACTCAACGGCGCCGACGTGCACGACCAAACCGCCAACGCGATCGCGACCGCCGCGCTCACACAGAAAATACCCCGTCGACGCATCGACTTCATTTCTGCTCCTTCTCGACTAGCACGGCATCGATTGTGATGGATGCGCCGCTCGGATCGGCGGCTGCGACTGGGACAACTTCGAACGCTGAGTCGCTCGCCGCGTCGAGCGCGAAATGCAGCGTCGCGACGTGCGTTCGCCCACTCGGGAGTGTTGCTTCGAGACTGAAGGCGGCGACGATCACGCGATGTTGGAGCAGCGCCGCTCGATCGTAATACGGCGCGTCGGCGTAGGCGGCTTCGCTCCCGCCTTCGAGGCCGACGAGCTGCGCGTGCGCGGCGGGATCCGTGACCTCCACCTGCCAGGCCGCCAGTTCACGGTCGCCGGTTTCGATCCAGAGTTCGTACGCGGCAAAGCGGAGTCCAGGCGGCGCTGGCTGTGCCATCGCCATTGCGAAACCGGCCAGGAGCGCGGCGCACGACAATACGCCGGCGCAGGTTCTAGCCGTCGCTTGTTTCATGGTCGCTCTCGCTTCTCGAGCCGGACCGCGCGCTCGGCCACGGCATCGACGTCGCGCTGGTCGACGACTGTATCGCTATTCATGTCAAAGCGGCGATCGACGACCGGCGTCTCGGCGACAAGCCGCGCCAAACGCAACGCATCGAGGATATCGACGCGGCCGCTGCCATCGATGTCTGCTCGCAGCGCGGTCGACCTGCGATCGTCGAGCGCCGGCGTCCGCGTCGCACGTTCGACCGCCAAATAGACCCCGCCGATGACAAGGAGCGCCGCGGCGCCGCCGCTTATCCATCGCGTGGCGCGTCCCCAACGAACGAGACGCAGCCGGCGATTGGCGTCGGCGAGGACGCGCCGGTCGATTTCCGCAGTGACTTCGCTCGGTGCGCGATAATGCGCGCGCAGCGCACGCGCAAGCTGCGGCGTCGCAAGAGTGTCATCGTCGTTCGAAGGCTCAACCGCTGAGGACATCGCTCGCACTCGTTTCCCAGGGTAGGCCGCCAGGCCGGCCAACCCTGGTCTCTAATCTTGCGGGTCTTTCAGACCCTCGTTTGGGGACGACGCTTGAATCTGCGTGCGCTCAGCGCGGCGATCGCATTGACGCCGAAGCGCATCGTCCGCGTCGACCCTCGCACTCGCTTTCTCTGCAGGCTGAAGTCCGCAACGCGCGAAATGGTTCAAAGTATTTCTTAGATTCTTACACTTCCCGAAAGAGCGCGGAGAGTTCTGGCACTTCGGCGAGCGCCTTGAGCGCGTGGTGGAGTCGCGACTTGATGGTCCCAAGCGGCACCTCGAGGACGAGCGCGATCTCCTCGAGCTTAAGTTCGTCGACGAACCGCAGCTCCACGACTTCGCGTTGCGGCGCGGGTAATCGAGCCAGCGCGCGCCCGAGCGCCGCGCCGTCCTCTTGATCAGGCTCGCCCGTCGGCAGCGCCGGAATCGAGTCGATGTCGATCACTTCACCGGCGACCTTCGCGCGACGCGCCCGCGCTTTCAGCGCGAGGTGCTTCGCCACCGGATAGAGAAACGTCGTGAGGCGCGCGCGGAGCGCAAACCCAGGAAACTTGTTCGCAAAGTACGCGAAGCAGTCTTGCACCACATCGAGCGCGTCCTCGTGATGCTGCGTGTGCCGCCACGCCACCCGATAGACCCAATCGCGATAGCGATAGTAAAGGGCCGCGAACGCCGTCGGGTCGCCACTATTCAACCGCGCAATCAGCTCGACGTCGTCCATGCGCGGGCGGGGTGACGGATTCTCGCATGCGGTGGACCCAGGGTAGGCCGGCGGACCGGCCGACCCTGGGCTTTGGTCTGTGGGCCTTGCAGGCCCAGCTGTTTTTTTTGGGGGGTGCCAAAAACCCATCACTTCACCTCGAGCACCGGCGGCCATGGTCGTCCGCTCCGTCGGCCCCAGACGATGGTTTCGCCGGTGCCGGGTTCATAGCGACCACCGGCGGATGCGAACTGGGTACCGTCGGGATTGAACGCGACGCCGAAAATATTGCTGCGGTGGCCGGTGAGTGTGAGCAGTGCTTCGCCGCTCTCGAGGTCCCACAGCCGGACGATACCGTCGGAGCCGCCGCTGACGAGGCGGCGGCCGTCGGGCGAGATGTCGACGCAGAAGACGTTGCCGGATTCGCCCGGCATTTCGTTTACGACGCGCAGTTGGTCGCCGTTCATGCGCCAGATCCGGACTCGCCCATCATGACACGCCGCCGCGACCAACGGCTCCGTCGGATGGAAGCGGACGTCGTACGCGCCGGTCATGCCGATTTGCTCGCAATCGAACTCGCTCCAATCAGCGACGCGAAAGACGCGCAACTGCCGGCTCCGCGAAGCACTCGCGACGAGTGCGCCATCGCCGCTGAACTCGAAGTTCCATAACCAATCCGAGTGGGGGATCTCGCGCAGGAGCTGTTGATCCGCGAGCGACCACACGCGCATCGCGCGATCGCGACCGCCCGTCACGACGAGCGCGTCGTCGGGCGAAATCGCGACGCCGTGGCCGCCATCATCTTGCGCACGCCACTCAGCGACGGGCTCCCAAGTCGGCACTCGCCAAACCCGAACGCGCTGATCATTACTGATCGCCGCGATGAGCGTGCCGCGCGCGCTAAACGTCACGTCGGACGCGACCGCCTTGAACTTGCCGAGCTCCACTTCGACGCGACCCGATTCCGCTTCGTACACGACGACGGAGCGATCGAAGGTCGCGGCCGCGAGCCAATGACCGTCGGGGCTGTAATCGATGCCGCGGACGAGGCTCGCCTCTGCCTGCGCCATACGAAGTTCGAGAATCGGCTGGCGCGGAAAGATGCGCAACACGCCGGAATCCCCAGCCGCGACGAAGCTGCGGCCATCCGCCGCCACGGTGAGTGATTGAATCGCGCCCTCTTCGCCCCACAGGTTGTGCACAGCGAGCCCGCTATGCGCCGACCACAGTCGCACGCTGCCGTCCGCGCACCCCGCCGCGATGCAGCTCGCGTCGGGCGTCATGCGCACGCGGAATACTTCGCGCGCGCTCGCGCGCCACGAAAAGCGCGGCGTTGTGCGCTCGGCATCCCACAGGAACACGGTGCCGTCGATCGAACCAGACACCAATGACTTGCCATCGTCGCTCCACGCGATGCTGAGAATGTCGGAATCATGACCGATGGCGACGCGCTGCAAATCGAGCGTGTCGGCATCCCAATACCGCAGATCGCGCCGGCCGCTGGTCGCGATCGTCGTTCCATCGGGATGGTAACTGACATCGCACAGAACCGTTTCGCTGCGGATCTCCTGCAGTTTCAGCAAGCTCGGCACTTCCATCACTTCAAACATGTGTCCGCCTACAATGTTGGCGAGTCGCGTGCCGTCGGGGCTAAACGCCATGCAGGTCGTGTAACCATCGAGGCGGCGTCGCTCACCGATGATGCGCGCCGCCGTGAGGTTGACGAGCTGCAACAAGCCAGTGTCGCCGCTCACGGCCGCGCGCGATCCATCGGCATTCACGATGAGTCGCGCCGTCGCGGGATCGACCGCAATGCGCACGGAGTCGGCGGGCTCGCAGATTCCCACGCGCAACTCAACTTCGCCCGTGGTTTTCGATTTCCAGAGACTCGCAATCCGCTTGCGATCACGACTCGCATCGTGCCGCAGACAGCGCCATTCTTCGTCGCGAATCGTGCGATCGCTGGTGTCGATGCGCGACGTCAAGATTTGCCATTCGAGTCCTCGCAAGCGCTCGTCCGCCTGCCTCAAGTGGAGGCGCGCCGTGCCGATCTCGTAACCGCGGAGCGCCGCATCGGCCGCCGCGATGCGCGCCCTATACGTGCTGCGTTCCGAGCGATCGCGTTCCACGACGGCCGCGCTTCGCTCGGTCGCGGCGCGAGTCGCGAATATCAAGCTGAACGCGGTGGCGCTCGCAAGACTCACGACGATGACCGAGAGCGCGACGGCCGCTGCGCGATGTTTGCGCGCGAGGAGTCGCAACGTGTACGTCCAACTCGGTGGTCGCGCAAGGATCGGCTCGTGCCGCCGGAATCGCTGCAAGTCGGCCGCGAGTTCGTGCGCGGATGCGTAGCGCAACCCGGGTTCCTTCTCGACCGCCTTGAGCAGAATTGCTTCCAAGTCGCCGTGCATCGTCGGATCGATGCTACTCGGCCGCGTTGGCAACGAGTCGCTGATCGTGCGCGCGATCTGCACGAAATTGAGTCCGTCGAAAACGTAGGGTCGGCGCTCCGTCAACAGTTCATAGAGAATCACGCCAAGCGCATACACGTCGCTGAGCGTGTCGCCATGCGTGCGGTCACCGGTGAGCAGCTCGGGACTCATATACTGCACGGTACCGACCAGGACGCCGGGCCGCGTCTCGATCGATTGCTTGAGATCGGGATCGAGCGCGCGCGCGATGCCGAAGTCGATGATCTTCGGCGCTCCGTCGGCGCCGACGAGCACGTTGTGCGGTTTGAGATCGCGGTGCAGTACCCCGCGCTGATGCGCGAAGCGCACTGCCTCGCACACGGCGAGAAATAACTCCAGGCGTTGATCGCGGTCGAGTTTGTGTAGCCGGGCGTACTGCACGATGTCGCATGCACCGTGCACGAATTCCATGGCGATGTAGGGCGAGGACCCATCGCCGTAGCGCAGCGTCCCGACTTCGTAGACGCGCGCGATCGCCGAATGCTCGAGGCTCGCCTGGAGAAGACCCTCGAGTTGAAAACGGCGCAAGGCATCGCTGGTGGCGATCGTCGAGCGCAGGAGCTTGAGCGCGACGACGCGCCGGGGCTGTTCCTGACTGGCTTCGTAGACTGTGCCCATCCCGCCGGACGCGACATGCCGAATGATGCGGTAGGCGCCGAGCATCGTGCCGGCGCTGAGCGGCGCATCGAAATTCGAGAGCGAAGGCAAAAGCTCGGCGGCCGTGCCCTCGAGCCACGATCCCGCTTCGAGATCCGCGCTCAGCAGTCGATCGATCTGCGCGCGCATCTCGAGGTCGGCCCCGCATTCGCGTGCCAAGTAGACGTCGCGCTCGGCCGTCGACAAGTCGATGGCGACCGCGAACAGCTCCTCGATCAGCGATGCCGTCCGCGCCGAGTCGGCGCTGTCTTCGCTCATCACCGGCAACCCTTACTGCGTTCGAAGCTGATCGAAAAGCCACGCACGCGCGAACCGCCACTCGCGCCGCACCGTGCGCGCCGACACATCCAACACGGCCGCCGCCTCATCTTCCTGCAAACCGCCGAAGTACAACAGCTCCACGACCCGACTCGCGCGGCTGCTGACGAGCGCCAACCGATCGAGCGCTTCGTGCACTTCCAGCACATCGCTCACGCGCTGATCGACCTCCGCGAGCTGCGGCGACAACTCGAGCTGTACGGCGCCGCCGCCGCGCTTCTGCGCGTTGCGATGTCGCGCGTAGTCGACGACCGCGGAGCGCATCGCGCAGGCCGCGGCGCCGAGAAAATGGTTGCGATCCGCCCACCCGAGCTGTTGCCCATCCATGAGACGCAGATAAGCCTCATGCACGAGCGCGGTCGGACACAAGGTTGCCGGGCCCAACGATTGCGGCGCGCGCTGGCGCGCCAGCCGTCGCAGCTCTTCATACACCAGTTGAATGAGGCGATTCTGCGCGCCGGGCACGCCGTCCTTGACCGCGCCGAGCGCGGCGGTGACTTCGTGCGAGGCGTGTGTGCGCGCGTGTTCCGAGCCATTTTCCATAGGCGGTTCGTTCGTCGGGCGTGAAGGTTCGAGAATCGACAGTCGACGATTCTACCGACCCTCCACGCTCCGACCAACGCGCCGCTAAAATCCGTCGCGCGCGCCCGCCGAGATCGAACCTTATGGGCAGTTCCGATGCACCGTCACGCGCAAAGTATCGACGCCGACTAAGTGGTTCATCGGTCCACCCGGACTCTCCGCTCTCGTCACGTAGCCGAATTCGATCGGCGGCGCGCTCGCGGAGAAGTCAACCTGTTGCCCGCCGACGATCTCGAACGACTGGGCGCTTTGACCCGTTGCCGCGAATTCGGTCCAGCCCAACGTGGTGAAAACGGCGCTGCCGATGCCAACGTGGACGACACCATTTTGGCGCACCGCGAAATTGAAGCGCACGGTATCACCGGCCGGCAGTGGATTACTCAGGCCGAGCTGCGCCGAGAAGTCGAGACTGACGATCGCTCCGCCGGAGGAAAAGTCGTACAG
The DNA here is from genome assembly GCA_046154185.1 of Planctomycetota bacterium. Taxonomy (GTDB): domain Bacteria; phylum Planctomycetota; class UBA8108; order UBA1146; family JAJFFE01; genus JBJXGE01. Next base: position 108,470 of record JBJXGE010000021.1, on the reverse strand, counting down.
AACTTCCGGCGTGAAGTGCGCAACCGTGAGGTTCTCGAACTGCAGCATCGCATTGTACGTCTCTCGGTAAATGCCGGGAGCGCCGCCAGTCGGCGATTGTTGGGTAGCGCTGAATGAAGTTCCCGTGCTGACGAGATCCACGTCGGTCCAACCTTCATTCCAATCGTCGACCGCGTACATGAGCGTGCCGCCCGCGCAGGGTTCGGCGAAGTTCACGACGATCTCGAGATCGGTCGTGACTTCGACCGGGGCGCCGGCGTAGTCGCCGCCCCAACTCTGAAACGTCCAACCCGCGGCGGCGTTCGCGTTCAAACTCAACATCGTGCCCGCGGGCACGAGCCAGCCGCACATGCTCTCGCACGTGTCGCCGGTCGAGGCGCTGACACTTCCTTGTCCGTTGATTGAGATTGTGACGAGAAACTCGATGGGCGCCGGATCGGTGCCGCCGCCGACGCATTGCTGCGTTTGGACGTAGCTGAAACGCTCGACGGCATTGGGTTCCGCGAACAGCGCATCGACCGGCTCGGTGCTCTCACTCGCCGCGACACCGTTGATGAGGAGCGGCAGGTTGCCGCCGTGGACGGAAGCGCTCTCGCCGATCCCGCCCGGACAACCCGAAGAAATCTCTCCATCGCTCGCGATGCGCATCGCCCAGTAGTCGCGATTGCCGGTAACGCCATCCGTATCGCCGGCGAGGAAGAAGTCGCCGCTCGTGCTCACTCCGATCGTGTGTGCGTGATCGGCGGTCGCCGTGCTGTAGGTGCGCGCCCAAGTGACCTGCCCCGTGCTTTCGTCGATGCGCACGGCGAGCATGTTTGGGCAGGTCGTGTCGCCATCACAGGTCAGGCCGCCGCCGACTTGTGTCGTCGTGGCGGCGAGCGTCAACGAGCCGGCGCCGCTGCGCGCGATGCCGGCCGCGTCATCGGTCCGGAAGTAACTGCGCGCCCAAACGAGTTCGCCGGCGGCGTTCACGCGCACCGCGGCAACCGAGTCGACGTCAAGTCCCGCGGAGGTGAGATCGGCAACCGCAACGCATCCGTCATCCAGCGCCGCGACGCCGAGGCCGCGCAATTCTGAAGTGAACAGGAATCCCTTGATCACGAAGTTCGGCTGAAACTCGGTGCGCCAAACTTGTCCGAGTTGCGCGTCGAGTCGTGCGATCCAGAGGAGCGCGGAATTGCCTGGGCCGGATTCGTCTGGCGCCAGCGTGCCGGTGACGTAGAGCGTGTCGTTCGACGCCGACACGATTCCGCCGGCGACCATGTGATAGTCGCTCGCGGGCGGCGCGACGTGTTGGATGGCCTGCGTGAGGGCGCCCGCTGCGTCTAGCGTGGCGAGCAAGACATCGTCGGCACTTTGACCGATCACCGCATAGCCATCACCGAATCGGCAAAGACCGACACCCTGCTCGTTGAACTGCGTTTCGGCGCGGAGGATCGTAAGCCAGCGCAGCGCGCCGTCGTCTTCCGCGACTTCAAAGACGTACATGGACTGCTTGTCCGCTTGCGCGAACGCCGCTGACTCGGTGGTGCCGATGCACACGAAACCATCACCCGCTTGGTTTTCGATCGCGGCTACGATCGTGTCGCGGCTCCGCAGGCTGCGGTAGGTCTCGCGGTCTTTCACATAATTGTCGTCGAATTCGCTGAGCCACGCGCCCTCGCCGTTTGGACCGGTCGTGGTCTGCCCACCGAGGAGAAGTTTGCCGCTGAGCGCGAATCCGGCGGCGAGCAACAACTCATTGCCGGTCGTCGTGCCGGAGCCAGCGCCCGTGACGATCTGCGCGACAATCGTGTCCGCGGCGCCAATCTGCGCGATGAATACATTGCCGGAAACGCCCGAGATTTGTCCAAGCACGAGCATGTAGCCGCCGGACTTCCGCAGTAGCCGCGTGCCGGCCGCGTTCGTGCTCGGCGCTGGGAAACTCAGGACCTGCGTATTCAATTCATCGAAGTCTTCGTCAAAGCGGCCATAGATCGCGGCGTTCGGCACGCCGGCCGTGTCGGAGACTTCCACGCCGGTCGCGATGTATTGGCCGTTTTGATCGCGCTCGAGCCAGTCCCACGCGATGTCGCCGCTGAACGCGCCGCCCGACAACTCGAGATCATTGTTGTCGATCAAGTTGCCCGCGGCGTCGCCGAGTTGGCGGAAGACCGTGCGCTCTTGCGTCGCCGGAATGTGCCAAGTGCCCATTGCGATGTAGTCGCCGGCGAAATTCGTGACTTCGACGACTCGCACCGCCATTTGCGTGAGCAGGGGATCAAAGGCGTCTTGCACCCATTGAATGTCGCCGTCGGTATTGAGCGCGTAGACGACGGGCCGCGTGTATTCCGGCGCCGCCGTGACTCGATGGGCGCCGCCGACGTAGTAGCGGCCGGAGTCCGTGCGAGCGCTGGTGTACGCGGCGCCACCGCCGTACGTGCGCTGCCAAAGTGATCGACCATCCGCATCGAGCAGTGCGACCGCGACGTCGCCGTCGACGGCGAGGTCCGCGCCGACGACGAGAAACTGAGAATCCGGCAACGCGAGCACGTGCTGCGGCTGCTGCATTTCGAGTTGCCGGCGCCACACGAATTGGAAGTCCGCGGTGAGACGGATCGCGACGCCCTCGACGACATCCTTTCGTACGACTTCGATGCCCACGATCACGATGTCGCCGCTCGACGGTTCGACCGCGATGCCGCGAAGCTCTTGCAACCGAATTCCAGCGGAGCCGTACGTGCGCGACCACATGGCTTGGCCGCGGCCGTCGACGCGAAACGCCCAGATGTCGCTCGCATTCTGATCGAAGCCGTTGGTATTGCCCGCGACCAAGTAACCGCCGCGTGACGACTCCGCCATCGCCGACGCCGAGTCATCGTCGGGGCCTCCATAGGTTTTCGACCACGTGAAACTATTGTCGGTCGAGGGGACGGTCGTGTCGCCGCCACGACCACCGCCGCCGGTGCGCGGCGTGCAAGCCGTCGCTAGAGCAGTAATGAGAGTCAGTAGCAACACGTCACGCCAAGCGTTTTTCGACAGGCGCATCGGTTCGTTCCTCCAGGAGATCGTCGGATCTTTTTGCCGGCGTCCGGTCGGCCACATCGGTGGTCGCGGGCGCGAGCGGGATCGGTCTATCTCTCAGGAACGAAATCGCCGCGCGCGAGCGGACAAGAATTCATTTGGCTTCTCGATAACGGATGACGACCGCGACCGCGACGACGATCGTGCTGGCTGCAACGAGAGTTCGCGGCGCCAACTGCTCGCTCGCAAACGCCCAACCGAGGAAGAGCGCGACCACGGGATTCACATAGGCGTAGGTTGCCACCGTCGATGCAGGGCACACACGCAAGAGCCAGACATACGATGTGAAACCGACGACCGAACCGAAGATCACCAAGTAGCCGAAGCCGAGGAAGGAACGCAGCGAGACATCGGCGAGTTGGAGCCGCGCCGGTTCGCCGAGCGCGCAACCCAATGCCGCAAGGACCGCGCCGCCAGTGAGCATTTGCATCGCCGCCGAATGCAACAACATTGACGGGAGCCGCGCATGACGCGAATAGAGGGAGCCGATTGCCCAGGAGAGCGCCGCCAAGACGAGTGTGCCGGCGCCGATGACATCGAGACTCGCATCGACGGCGAGTTTGTTGCGATCATCGCGATCGACGAGCAACACGATTCCGACGAGCCCGAGCGCGAGCCCGACGATGGTGGCGCCGCGTGGTCGCACACCGCGCGGTCGCACCCAGTCGAGGAACACCATCCAAAGCGGCACAGTCGCAATGACCACCGACGCGAGCCCCGACGGCACGTGTTGCACCGCCCACGTCACGCCGCCGTTGCCACCGGCGAGGAGCAGCGCACCGACGAGTGTCGCCGAGCGCCAGTGCGCGCGGGTCGGCCGCGGCGCGCCGCGTGAGCGCGTCCATGCGTAGAGTAAGACGCCCGCGATGAAGTGCCGAGCGCCCGCCATCAGCATCGGCGGGATGGTCTCGACGCCGAATCGAATCGCAAGATACGTGCTCCCCCAGAGCACATAGATGCTGGCGAACGCGGCGATGATACGGATGCGCGACGGTGGAATGTGGGCGGTCGAGGCGTGCAAGGGTGCTCCGAGCGAGGGCGTGGGATCGCAATCGGCGAGCGACGATATTAACGACGACGGCGCGAAGGCCCAATCGGGGTTCGGATTCCCGAGTCTCCGCACGAATTCTCCGCACGCGACCCGCTCGAGTCGCGCCACGCGCAAGTCGCAGAACTCCTGAAACCCTGATCCCGTAACGACGCTAGACGACCGGTCAAGAATTCCAAGTATGGATGGTTGACAGAACCCGCTCCAACCCCGAACCTATCGCCTGATCGTGGGCAATCATCTCTCGGACGGTTGAGGAATCCTGGCCTGAAAATCGCGGTCGGATTGTTGACGCGTCATTCCGCTGACACGTCGACAGAACACGGCGGTTTTCAAAGTGGTTGTGTCGGGATCGGGTAACGGGGTCTCCGCCGTCGCGGGGGAGACTCCCGCGTGTAGCAGCAGCAGTTTTGTTAGCCGTCCAGCGATCACGCCCGCGTGGGAATTCACCAAGCGCATTGCGGCCTATCGTGTAGGCCGAACGAGCAACCTTTAGCCTGGTGAATTTGGACGGTTGGAGGACAGAAGTCGGAGGTAGCATGTCTCGAGTCTCAGTAGTGTTCCTGGCATTCATTTTCGTCGCGTTTTCTGCCGTCGCATTCGGCCAAAACGTGCCGAAGATGGCGAAGACAAACGCGACCGGGATACGGCCACTCGATCTTTCCCCGAATGTGTTGACGGTCGGAACGGGTTCCGGACCTTTCGGACCCGGGTCCGGCAACATTCTCTACGCTCCGTCTGAAGGCGATGACCCGGCGTACCGCGCCGCGATTTCGGCGGCGGCGGGCGGCGCGACGGTCGACTATTTCAATGCGACCGCCGCGACGCCGGATCTCGCGACGCTGAACATGTACTCCGCGGTGCTCGTTTGGGCGAACTTCGCGTTCGCGGATGCCGTCACGTACGGCGACAACCTCGCGGACTATGTCGATGGCGGCGGCCAAGTGATCCTTGGCGCGTTCTGCACGTTTACGGGCGGAAACTCCTTGGCGGGTCAGATCATGACCCCGGCGTACTGTCCGGTCGTTTCTCCATTGGGAAACAACCACTTCGCGTTTAGTCCGTACGTTGGTGACGGCGTCGAGTGCATTCACACGACCCCGTTTCCAATTACGGCGTACGACGCGATCTACCGCGACTTCCTCGTGTTGCAAGGTGGGGGCATCCAAGACGGCTCGTACACGGACGGCGAGATCGCCCACGCATTCCGCCCGGACTTGAAAGTTGTCTACTCGAACGGCAACGGCGGGGCGCCAGTTTTGGGCCCTGGTCAGTGGGCGGAGTTGGTCGCGAACATTGTCCAATGCGGTGCCGGCCCTGTGCTCTGTCCGGCGGTGACGGGTTTGACTTGCACCACCGTGAACTGCACGAACCAGAACATCGCACTTGCTTGGACGAACGGCGCGATCTACACCTCGATTCAAGTCGAGCGCGACGCGGTGCTGATTGCGACTCTGGCCGGCACGGCGACGAGCTACACGGACCTCGCGGTCCCCGGCGGCGGTATTGATTATCAGTACCGCGTGCGCGGCATTTGCGCCGCGGGTCCGGCGTTTGCGATCATTTGCAACATTAACCATTGTCCTTGTCCAGACGTGACCGGTGTGACCTGTGTCTCGAACTGCACGAATAACAACATCGCGCTGAGCTGGACCAACGGGTCGACTTACACCTCGGTCGAAATCGAGCGCGATGCGGTTCTGATCGCGACTCTGCCGGGTGGTTCGAACTCCTACACGGACGTCGCGGTTCCTCCCGCCATGTCGTACAACTACACGGTGCGCGGGATCTGCCCGTTTGGCCCAGCCCCTGGTGCCAATTGCTTCATCAACCATTGCTTCCTCGGGCCCTCGGTCCTGTACTGTCCGTCGGAAGCCGATGACCCAGCATACCGCGCTGCGATCATGGCCCTGACCGGTGGTCCAGTCGATTTCTTCGACGCCTCCACCGGTACGCCCGATGTTTCGTTGATGCTGGCCTACGACGTTGTCTACACCTGGGCAAACTTCGCCTACGATGACAACGTGCTGATGGGTGACAACCTCGCGACGTATGTCGATGCGGGTGGTCGAGTGATTTTGGGTGCATTCTGCACCTTCACGTCCGGAAACTTCCTCTCGGGCAACATCATGACCGACGCGTACTGCCCGGTCGTTTCGCCCGCGGGTAACAACCACTTCTCGATGAGTCCGTACGTCGGGGACGGCGTGACGTGTATTCACACGATCCCGAACTCGATCACGAACTACGACTGCACGTTCCGCGATTTCTTGGTGACTCAAGGCACTGGCATCGTCGATGGCACTTACGCGGACGGCGAGATCGCCCACGCGTATCGATCGGACTTTGCGGTCATGTACTCGAACGGTGCTGGCGCAGTCCAACTGGGTTGCCCAGGCGAGTGGGCTGAGTTGGTCGCCAACATGGTGGTGGGTTGCGGCGGTCCGCCGCCGTGCTGCCTGCCGACAGTCAATCTCGACTGCGTGCTCAACTGCGCCAATGGCGACGTCACGATGACGTGGAACAACTTGAGTGCTTACACGAACATCACGATCCGTCGTGATGGCGTGACGATCGCGACGATCGGTGGTGGTCTCACCACGTACACCGACACGACCGCGCCCGACGGTCCGCATACATTCTCCGTGACCGGTAACTGCGGTCCGCCGTGCGGCACGTCAGCGTTCACCGTCAGCTGCAGCTTGACGGTCGTTTCGACCGGTTCGTTGCCGATCGTCGTGTGGGCTGCCGAGGGTGTCGACCTAGTCGACAGCGTGGCGGCGCTGCAGACCGCGCTCACGAGTGCCGGCGAGACGTTCGCCACCGTTGCGAACCTGGCCGATATTCCGTGCGCGGATGACGGCACGGTCCTCTTCGCCATGATCGGTACTTTCCCGGCGGATCACTTCGTGACCGCCGCGGAAGGCCAATACCTGCGCGACTTCATCGCGGGCGGTGGCTGCCTCTACATCGAGAGCGGCGACCTCTGGGGCTTCCAAGGTGGGGCCGGCGCGTTCTACAACGCGGACGGTGTGGGCTTCGCTGCCGACGGGGGCGACACGTTCACCGGCATGACCGGTTTCGACTTCGATGTCGCGCTCTGCGCGGGCCTCGATAGCACCTACAACCAGGCGCAAGGGGGCAACGACTGGACCGATCAGTTGTCGTCGTCGGCGGCCGACGAGTTTGGTCCGACCGCGGGCGACATTTGGCAGGACAACGACGAGTTCTACGTCACCGGTGTCTACTACGCGGCCGCCGACCCAGCCGGCGCGGTGTGGAACCAGTCGTGGGAATTCGGCGGTTACGGCGGCGACCAGGACGCGCTGCTCGCGGCGATTCTGGCCGCGATGCCTTGCTCTAGCGGACCGCCGGTTGGCCAGTTCCGTCGTGGCGACGTCAACAGAGACTTGGTGTTCAACATCGCGGACGCAGTTTTCCTACTGTCCGCGTTGTTCGTGCCAGGTTCGCCGCCACCGAGCTGCCAAGACTCTGCCGATATCAACGACGACGGCGTCGTGAACATCGCCGATGCAGTGTACGGCCTGAGCGCGTTGTTCGTGCCGGGTTCGCCGCCACCGCCCACTCCGTTCCCGGGCTGCGGCAGCGACGGTACGGCCGATGTGTTGACTTGCCTCACGCCGAGTTGCCCGTAAGTCTTGAGCTACTGATCAAGACTGGGTAATTGCGAAATCGAGGCAGTCCGTTCGCGCGGACTGCCTCGATCTTTTTATTGGTGCATTTTCTAGGGGTGCTGTCCGCAGAACCCCTCGCCTTTTCGGGAGGACCCGAAAAGGCTCACCCCACACGTTCGCGCCTCCGGCGCGGGGGCGATGGAGTTTCTCGAGGAGTCGTGTCGTCGTGCGATCCACGGCGCGCCGATTCCAACATGCGAGTACGGATTCGCTCCGTCCGCATCTGAGAGGACCTGAAGGGTCCGACGGAGCAAAGCCCGGGGTTGGCCGGCCCTGCGGCCTACCCCGGGTGATGGCGGGTTGGCCGGCCCTGCGGCCCTACCCCGGGGGATGGCGGGTTGGCCGGCCCTGCGGCCTACCCCGGGAAACGATGAAGAAGATGATTCCGGCCTGAAGGGCCGGCAGAGTTTGCGCGCCGGCAGAGCCGCAATGAATTCGATCGACATGACGCTTGGGTTCAGGCGCGAGGACGCCGCGGTCGCGCGACGATCAACTGCGACTCGCTTGTCGGCGTGAGGGGCGCGCGCGCGAAGTCGCCCCAGCGATGGACGACTTCGAAGCCGTTCGAGTCGAGTAGCTCGACGAGTTCGGCCGGGAAGAATTGGCGATGGAGGAGCGGCGTGACGTAGGAACGCGCGACGTCGTGCGCGGACTCGTAGACCATCGTGATGAGTTGTAATTGCGAGACCGGATCGTAAGCGAACCGTTGGCGAAATTTATAACGCACGCCATCGGTCGGGTGCAGGAACGAGCGCCCCGGATAGAGCCGGGTCGGGTCGAGCGCAAGTTCTTCGACCTGCGGCATTCGCACGTCGAATGCGAACAGGCCGCCGCGCGCGAGATGGCGGCGCACAGTCTGCAACGCAGCGTCAAACTCGCTCGCTGTGTAGAGGTGCATGAAAACATTGAAGGGCGCAATGACGAGTGGAAAGCGGCGACCCAGTCGCAGTCGTCGCAGGTCGCCGCGGTGCAATTGAATCTGTGCGCTCGCCGCGGTGGGGAGCGCGGCGATTTTTGCGCGCGCCGCTCGCAGCATCTCCGCGACTGGTTCGACGGCCACGATCGGGTAGCCGGCACGCGCAATTTCCACGGCGACGCGACCGCTCCCCGCGCCGAGTTCGAGCACCGACTTGGCCTGCAGAGTTTTCGCCAACTGCACGTAAAATCGCACGTCCGAGCGCCGCGCTCTATAAATGAAGTCGTAATAGGCGGCATCGCGGTAATGCGCCGTGGTCCCGGCCCGCCGCACCGCCGCTGGCAGTTTCTTTTTCACGCCGAGACTCTACACTTTTTCGCCATCGCCAGGGACGTCGCGGGAACAAATCGGCTGAGCCATCGTTGATGTCGCCGGACGCGCGATGGACGGTGGGGCTGGAGGATGTCGGCCCCGTCGAGAAACACATTCCAGTTTCCGCCCGAGCGCGTAGCTCTTGGTGGCAGACAAGAACCTGAACTGGAGCCCCATGTCCTGTGTGAAGTGCCGTGTGAATTGTATGCTGGTCGCACTGTTAGTCGTCGTCGTCGGCTGCTCGGCCGGTCAATCGGAGACGACGGACAGTTCCGAGCGCGGCGTCGCGGAGAGTGTCTCTGCAATGCAGGACGCACCGCTGCTGAGCAGTGCGTCCGGTGAGAAGCCGTCTACCGGCAAGGATCCAGCCATGAGTGTTCGTGTTCGCGTTTACGATGCCAACGGTCGTCTGGTCGGGCCGTTTCCCACGGCGAAAATCAGTAAATCGGAGGCCGCGTGGCGTGAGCAACTCACGCCCGAGCAATATCAGATCACCCGCGGCAAAGGCACGGAGCGTCCGTTTTGCGGCACGTTGCTCGACAACAAGAAGGAAGGCGTCTACGCGTGCGTGTGTTGCGCGCTGCCGCTTTTTGCGTCCGCGAGCAAGTTTAATTCAGGCACCGGCTGGCCGAGCTTCTTTCAAGCGATTGCCGCCGAGAACGTCGCCGAACACTCGGACGTGAGTCACGGGATGCGGCGTACCGAAATTTTGTGCGCGCGCTGCGACGCGCACTTGGGACACGTGTTCGACGATGGACCGCGGCCGACTGGACTGCGCTATTGCCTCAACTCGGAGTCGTTGACGTTTACGGACCGCGACGAATTGAAATCGCTCGCCGATCCGCTCGCGGTCGCGCGGCCGGAGCGCGCAACCGCGGTTTTCGCGGGCGGGTGCTTTTGGTGTGTCGAAGCGGTCTTTGAAGAACTCGCGGGCGTCGTGGATGCTGTGTCAGGCTACGCCGGCGGGACGCGCGAGACGGCGAACTACGACGCTGTTTGCAGCGGTCGCACGGGCCACGCCGAAGCGGTGCAGATCATTTACGATCCGGCGCAGATCTCGTACGGCAAACTACTGCAGGTGCACTTCGCGACGCACGACCCGACGACGCTCAACCGGCAGGGCAACGATTCGGGAACCCAGTACCGCTCGGCGATTTTCTACGCATCGGAGTCGGAGCGGAAACTCGCGCAGGAATTTCTCGATGGCCTAACCGCCGCGAAGTCGCTGAAATCGCCGATCGTGACGACGCTCGAGCCGCTCAAGGAGTTCTTCCCCGCCGAAAACTACCACCAAAACTACGTGTGCACGAACCCGCAGCAGGGTTATGTGCGGGCGGTGGCGTTGCCGAAGGTCGAGAAAGTGCGGAAGCAATTCGAGTCCGACCTCAAGAAGAAGTCGCCCTGATCGAAGGCGAAATGTGGCGCGCTCTACAACCCTGGTACGCCGGTTCTGCGACCGACTTCTGATTCATCTTGGAAGCGATAGCGGTTGCCGCCTCCGTTACCCGCTCGCCGTCGCTGCCGACCTCGCAAATGGAGCACACCCAGCGCCACGACGACGGACGCGACCGCAAGCGTGATGGTTCCGGCCCACGACTCATTCGACGCGAGCGGATCGATGTTGAATCGTCTTTGCCAGTAGCCCACGTCATAGTTTTCGAGCGGCTCCAACTCCGCACCCGTCATCGATTCCAACGTGAGTCCGATCCTACCGTGCTCGATGTCCGCGAAGATCCATGCGTCGCTCGACAGGTCGCCGAGTCCAGTCGCGATGAAGGTGATATCCGCATTCGGATCGCGTTGGCAAAGCACTGGGATGGTTCCCGGCATACTGCCGGTGTCGCCCGCAAACCAGTAGACATGTCGCGTGCGCGCCGTCGCTTCGATGAGCGGTCGAATCTCGCGCTCGAAATAATCGCGCTGCGCCGGCGGTGGAAAGCCGTGGCCGTGCGAGAGCATCACGGCGTAAAACGGATTCGCAAAACTCCAAATAAGCTTATGTGAAAAAATCAGCACATTGCTGATCCCGGGCTCGCGCGTGGCAAAGTCGCACGCACTCTTCAACATCTCTAGTTGCGCGCCGGTGATCAAGTAATCGCGTTCTTCGGTGTCGAGCAGTATGAACAATTCGCTCCCGACGCGAAACCAGGAATGCGTAGCGCCAAACTCCGTCGCATAACGCTGCCGGTCCGTGAGGTCGTGGTTGCCAGGCGCGTTGAAGATCGGTGCCGGCACGCGGTCGAGCACCTGCGCGCGAAAATTCGCGAGGTAAGGCTCCTCCGTTCGCCAAAAGCAATCGCCGAGCAGCACGACAAAGTTGAGCTTGAGAGTGTCTAGGCGCGGGATCTGACTGAGGAATGTCGCGGCCGGTAGCGGCGCTTCATCCTGATTACCTCGACCACGAACATGACCCGCGATGAGAAATCGGTAGTGCGTCGTCTCCGGCCCGACTTCGAGTGGGCGGCGGTTGAGCGCATTCGGCGTCGGCGTGCCCTCTAATAGGAGCGCGAGTTGACTCAATGCACTGGCGACGAGCGCCGTCATCCAGCCGCGTGCGCGGCTGAAGTACGATTTTTTGGCGACTTTCATCAACCTCTTATCGGCAGAATTGGAACGACGAAGCACACCGGACCGCGATCACACCCAGAGGGCGCCGAGCGGGCCCGCGAAGCGACATCCAGTAGTTCCCGGGAACGACCCGGGACGGCGATGTAGATACTCGTGGCCGAGGAGCGCAAAGGCAACAGCTTCGCGCAAACTTGCGCTGACGCCGTGCAGTTTTTGGTCGAGCACCTCGGTTGGCACTTTGATGTGGCGTGCGAGCGCTCGCAGGATCGCTGGATTACGCGCGCCGCCGCCCCCGAGTAAGACGCGCATGGGTTCGCGGCCGCCGCCGAGCGAGGCAAGCGTGAGGGCGATGCACTCGGCGATCCAGTCGACGGCGGTCGCGAGCCAATCTTCGAGCGGAATTTCTGCAGTGGCCTCGAGTTCGGCAGCGACCCAAGCTTCGCCGAATTCTTCTCGGCCGGTGGAGCGTTGCGGGCGCGACCCGGCGAGTTTGGTCAAGAATGGATGACGGCGCCAGCGTTCCAGCAACTCGAGACGCACGCGACCGGCCGCGGCGCGGACGCCATCGCGATCGAATAACTCCTGACCGTTCGTTGCGCGTCGCACCAAGGTGTTGAGTATGAGATTGCCCGGCCCGCAGTCTGCCGCGCGGGGTTCGTTCGCGTCGTCGAAGAGGGAGCCGGTTCGCGCTGGCAGCCATGTGACGTTGCTGATTCCGCCGATGTTGATGACCGCGACCGCGCCATCCGTGCGAGCGAACACCAGACGATCACCCGCCGGCACGAGCGGAGCGCCTTCGCCGCCGCGCGCGACGTCGGCCGCGCGGAAGCCGGCGACGACCGGGATCCCCAACAGCTCATTCACGAGCGCTGGATTACCGAGTTGGAGCGTTGTCCGTTCGTTCGGTAGATGTGCGAACGTGTGACCAGAAAGCGCGACCGCGTCGGCCGGGCCGTATTCTTCGATGACAACCCGTGCGGTCGCGGCGAACAACGCGCCGAGTCGCGCATCCCAACGCGCCGCGGTCTCGGCGTCGGTCGGCTGCGCCAGTGCTTGGAGCAGCGCGGTCTGCCGCTTCGCCGGAAACGCCAGGGACGAAGCGCCCACGCAACGCACGCTCGGAGTCCCGCGCGCGGCATCCTCCGCTACTTCGATCAGCGCCGCATCGATGCCGTCGCACGAAGTGCCGCTCATGAGTCCGATCCAACGCACGCTTGGGCGCGAGCGGAGTGCAAGAAAATCTGCGAGTGGATGGCGCGGCGGTGGGTGTGTCACGCGGCGATCTTCTCCTATTCAGCGCTCGAGCGGTTCGGTATCTTGCGCGCGATCCTGACCGCACGGCGCAGCGCGCGCAAGATGGTCAATCGCTGACGATCGAGGGACACACAACGAGTGAAGATCACGCAGCCGGTGAAAACGACGCGACACATTTTGGTGACCGGCGCGACGCGCGGACTCGGGCGCGCACTCGTCGATGGCTTTGTCGCGCAAGGCCACCGGGTCGCGGGTTGCGGTCGCCGCGCGAATGAGATCGCGACGCTCCGAAAAACGGTGGGCGTCGCTGGGCACTTCAGCGTGGTCGATGTCGCGCGCGACGACGATGTCGCGATGTGGGCGAGTCGTGTCCTCAGCGAGTGGGGAACGCCGGACCTCCTCATCAACAACGCAGCCGTGATCAATGCGCCGCGCCGGTTGTGGGAAGTTTCGGCGGCGGAATTCGCGCAGCTCACGGACATCAATATCAACGGGGTCGTGAATGTCATTCGGCATTTCGTGCCGACGATGGTGCAGCGCGGCCGCGGCGTCATTGCGAACATCAGTTCGGGTTGGGGCCGCTCGACGTCGCCCGACGTGGCGCCTTATTGCGCGACGAAGTGGGCCATCGAAGGACTGTCGCAAGCCCTTGCCCAGGAGCTGCCGCCGGGACTCGCGGCGATCGCCGTTAATCCGGGCGTCATTTGCACGGATATGCTGGAGACCGCTTTCGGCAGTCGCGGCGCACGCGCGTACGAACGACCGGACGAATGGAGCGTGCGCGCCGTCCCGTTCTTTCTGAGTCTGGGGCCGGCGCACAACGGCCAAGCGGCCACGGTGCCGTAGCGCCAAGCTGTGGGCTGAGCAGTTTCAGCGTGAGCGCGGCGGAACCGATAACAGAGTCACGGGTCTAATGGCATCAGCCGGTTGCGAACTCGTTGTCGTGAGGGGTTTGCGGCGGAGTCGCGAGCCCAAAACATTCGCGCGGGCCACAGGACAACCGGGATGGGTCGTGCATGAATTCTCGATTGCGTCGCGATATCGCATGTGTTCGACCGAAGCACGATTCAACACATCTTTGTGCGCGTAGCGATGCCGCGTTTGTTCAACCGAAGCCCCGTCGCGATTCAATGCAACATTGTGCGCGTGGCGATGTCGCAGGTGTTCAACCGAAGCCACAACGGGGCGCGATTCATCAGCCGCTTCACCAGGAAGTGGCGAAGCCCCGGGTAAACCGCAAGAAGGCGATGCAGCCTGAAGGGCTGCGACTCCGTGACGCCGTGTCGCACCCCTTCAGGGTGCGGACGATTTTTTACTGTTACCCAGGGCTTCGCCGCTCCTGGCGGAAGTGGCTGTTGAATCGCGCCCCTGCGGGGCTTCGGTTGTGTACGTGCGATGTCGCCTCGCGTGCAGGGTTTTCAGAATTCGCAACGTGCATTATCGCGTGCAATCGCGCTTCGCGCGTGCGCGGCGATGTCGCGCGCGTTCAACCGAAGCTCCGTCGCGATTCAATGCAACATTGTGCGCGTAGCGACGCCGCGTTTGTTCAACCGAAGCCCCAACGGGGCGCGATTCATCAGCCGCTTCACCAGGAAGTGGCGAAGCCCCGGGTTAACCGCAAGAAGGCGATGCAGCCTGAAAGGCTGCGACTCCGCGACGCCGTGTCGCACCCACGGTTTCGCTGCTCCTGGCGGAAGTGGCTGGTGAATCGCGGCTCGTTGGGGCTCCGATTGAGCAGGGGCGATATCGCTTCGTGTGCAGGGTTCTCGCATTTCGGCATCCGGGCGCGCGCGGCCCCTTAGGCAAACGGAGTAACGCATGCAAGTCCTCGGGATCGACATCGGTGGAAGCGCGATCAAAGCGGCAGTCGTTGAGACGACGAGTGGCGCGTTGTGTGGCGAGCGTGTGCGCGTCCCGACTCCACCGGCGGCGACGCCGGAGGAGATGGCCCGCCTCGTTCAGCAACTCGCGGTGACGCTCGGCTGGCGCGGCCTCATCGGTTGCACGTTTCCCGGCATCGTGCGGCGCGGTGTCATCGAAAGCGCCGCCAATTTGAATCCGGCGTGGGTTGGCATCGACGCGGCGGACCTGTTCGCGCGCGCGACGAACGCTTCGACGTTCGTGCTCAATGACGCGGACGCTGCCGGCCTCGCCGAAGTCGAGTTCGGGGCAGGTCGCGGACAACGCGGGGTGACGTTGTTGCTGACGTTTGGCACGGGAATCGGTAGTGCGTTGTTCTGGAACGGGCAACTCCTGCCGAACACCGAGTTCGGGCATATCGAGATCCGTGGCAAGAGCGGCGAGAAGCGAGCGGCGGCGCGTGTGCGCAATGAAAAGGACCTGACTTGGAAGCAGTGGGCGGCGCGCGTGACGGAATATCTGCAGAAAATCGAATTCCTCTTGTCGCCCGACTTGCTCATCATCGGTGGCGGAATCAGTCGAAGTCACGAGAAGTTTCTCCGATACCTAAAGACTCGTGCGCGTGTGGTGCCCGCTCAGCATTACAACAACGCGGGCATCATCGGAGCAGCCTGCGCGGCGGGCGTCGAGTCCGCGCCAACTGGCTCGCGGCCCGCAAGTGCGGTGCAATATTGCTGACCACGGTGGTTCCGTAGGCATCGCCGCATCGGCGGTGTCTTTCTCGCGTTATTTCTATACAATGCCGCGCTGCTTTCGAATCGTTGCAAGTTGCGAAGCGCCGATCGAGTGCCGCCCCGACTGCCAGTTGTCAGTCCCCTCAACTTGAGGCCGTGATCATGTCGAGTGACATCGAAGTAACCCCGACAACGACGCGTTGCGAAATCGCACCGTCGGCGTTCAACGGGCAGCGCTTCGCCAACTCCGCGTGCTCAGCGTCGGTCGCGCCGCTGCCGATGTCGCGCGCCGAAATGGCGGCGCGTGGTTGGGACGCCGTCGACGTCGTCTTCGTCACGGGCGATGCCTATGTCGATCACCCAAGTTTTGCGATGGCGCTGCTCGGACGACTCCTCGAAAGCGCCGGTTATCGCGTCGCCATTCTCAGCCAACCCGATTGGCGTTCGTGTGAGCCGTGGCGCGAGTTCGGCGCGCCGCGACTCTGTTTCGCCATCAGCGCCGGCAATATGGACTCGATGATCAACCACTACACGGCGAATCGCAAAGTCCGCAACGACGATGCCTATAGTCCGGGTGGCGCGATCGGCCGCCGTCCCGATCGTGCGACGCTCGCTTATTGTCAACGCGCGCGCGAAGCGTACCGCGGTGTGCCGGTGATCGCGGGCGGTGTCGAGGCCTCGTTACGTCGCATCGCCCATTACGACTATTGGAGCGACAAAGTTCGCCGCTCGATCCTGCTCGACTGCAAAGCCGATGTGCTGGTCTTCGGTATGGGCGAACGCGCAATCTTAGAAATCGCCGCCCGCCTCGCGAGTGGCGCGCGCGCGCGCGACTTGCGCGATCTGCGCGGTGTGGCCTATAGGCTCGGCGCGCGCGAGCCGGCGCCGAGTTCGCCGGAGACGCTCGAGTTGCCGAGCTACGAGCGCGTCGTCGCCGATCCGCGCGCGTTTTGCGAGATGACTCGCATCGCGCATCACGAGACGAATCCCTTCAACGCGCATCGTCTCGTGCAAGCGCATGGCGACACGCACGTCGTCATCAATCCGCCCGCAATCCCGCTCACGCGCGAAGAGATGGATCGCGTGTACGGCTTGCCCTACACGCGGAAGCCGCATCCGAGCTACGGCGCCGCGCGCATTCCCGCGTACGAAGTCGTCAAGGACTCCGTTCAAATCATGCGCGGCTGCTTTGGCGGCTGCACTTTCTGCTCGATCACCGCGCACGAAGGCCGAATTATTCAGAGCCGCAGCCAAGCATCGGTCGTCGCCGAGCTCGAGAAGATGGCGGCGGACCCGGGCTTCAGCGGTGTGGTTAGCGACATCGGTGGTCCGACCGCGAACATGTACGAAATGCGGTGCACGCGGCCGGAAGTCGAGGCGCGCTGCAAACGATTGAGCTGTGTGCACCCGACGATTTGCAAGTTGCTGGGCACCGACCATGCGCCGCTCATCAAATTGATGCGTGCCGCGCGTGGCACGCCCGGCATTCGCAAGGTTTTTGTGGCGTCGGGTATTCGCATGGATCTCGCCCGCCGTGATCCAGAATACATGCGCGAACTCGCCGCGCATCACGTCGGCGGTTATTTGAAGGTAGCGCCCGAGCACACCGATCCGCGTGTACTCGAGCTGATGAAGAAGCCGGGGCGCGAGGACTTCGTCGAGTTCGAGCGCGAGTTTCGTGCCGCGTCGACCGCCGCCGGTAAAGAGCAGTATCTGATTCCCTATTACATCGCGAGCCACCCCGGGAGCGACCTCGCGGCGATGATCGATTTGGCGGTCTTTTTGAAGCGCAATCACTATCGCCCGGACCAAGTGCAGGATTTCATCCCGAGCCCCTTCGACATTGCGGCGTGCATGTACCACACCGGGCTCGACCCGTTCACACTCAAGCCGGTTTTGATCGCGCGCCATTTGCGCGACCGCAAGCTGCAACGCGCGCTCCTCCAGTTTTTCAAGCCAGACAATTACTTCGAAGTGCGGCGCGCACTCGAATCCGCTGGTCGGCGAGATCTCATCGGCAATGGGTGTGATTGTCTCATTCCGGCGGCGCCGCCGCGGGCGGCGCTCGATGCGCGTCGTCGTCGCGCAACCGAGGATCTCGCCGAAGAGAACGAGGGCGATCACATCCGCGGCGGACCGGCGGCGCTTGCGCGCGGTTATCGACCGCATCGCAAGACCGCGCAGCGGAGGGGACGCTGATGCGCGCAGGTATTTGGTCGTTCGACAAGCTGCGAGGTCGAAGGTGAGCGCGATGGATTATCTCATCGCCGTGCAAGCGCCTTGTTATCGAGTGCGCGCGGGGTTCTTCGCTACCGAAAGCGCTTTCGGTGAACACCTATTGCTCTTGCGGCGCAAGCTCACGCCGCACTTCGAGCGCTTGCACATCGCGGCGCCGCAGTTGTCGGACCAAGATTATGAGGAAAACAAGACCCATCTCATCGAGATCGACGAGGCAGCGACCGGCGTCGAGTACGTCGCTATGCACCCCGAGACGACGGGCTTCTTCGGTTTCTGGTTTCGCCACGCGTTCGGTTGCTGGCGCCGGCTCTGGCGCGCGACGCGGCGTTGCGCCGTTGTTCATACCGGCGTTGCCGACGACATTTGGCGGCCAATGCTGCTGTTGTCGATGTTGTGCGCGGTGCTGCAGCGCAAGAAGTCGCTGTACTTCGTCGACATCGATTTTCGCCGCGATGCGTGGATGAACTATGTGACCGGTCGCTGGTCGTTGAAGAGCTATCTGCTCTGTCGGTTCGTATACGACCTGCTGCGACGCGTGCAGATTTGGTTGGCCGTGCGGCGCTGTTCGCTCGTCCTCCTCAAAGGGCGATCGATGGTCGAGGACTACGGCAGGGGCCGCGACAGCGTGCGGTATTTTTACAATACGGTGCATGCGCCCGAGCACATTATTTCGGCCGAGCGTCTCGCGCAGAAATTGGCGCGTCTGCGCGATCCGGCGCACGCGCTACGGCTTGTCTACTTTGGCCGACTCGTCGCGTACAAAGGGATCGATCGTATGCTGCGCGCGTTTGCGGACGCGGTCGCACGCAGTCCGCGTCCGCTGGAACTCAAGATTCTTGGCGGCGGCCCCGAGAAGCCGCGACTCGAAGCACTCGCGACGGAGCTTGGGCTCGGTGGACGCGTCGAGTTCATTCCACCCATCAAGTACGGTACGGCGCTTTTCGACGTGCTCTACGAATGCGACGTTGCGCTCGCGACGCCGCTCAGCGAGGACACGCCGCGCGCCGCATTCGATGCGCTTGCGGCGGGAGTGCCGATCGCTGCGTTCGGCACTCAGTACTACCGAGACTTGGCGACGAGTGATGCCGTCGAAGTGTCGGAGTGGCCGAAGCCCGACAAGTTCGCGGATCTCATTCTTGAACTCGACGCTGACCGCGAACGCCTCGAGCGCATGGTGCACAAGGGTGTCACGTTCGCGCGCGAGAATACGCAAGATCTGTGGCTCGATCGACGCGTGGCGTGGACGCTGGCGCTCTTCAATCCGCGCGAGCGAGCCGCGCCGGCCGGCGCGGGGACCGAGTACCTGGTCGTTGTGCAGGCGCCGGTGTATCCCATTTCGCCGGATGAGTTCGCCGTGCAGAGCGCCTTCGGTCAGCACTTGTTGATGTTTCGCGAGAAACTCGGGACACGCTTTTCCTGTTTGTGTCTGGCTGCGCCGAGAACCACGCACGCGGACTATCTCGACAATCGCGGCCACTACATGACGCTGTCGAACGAGCGGGATGGTTTGCGCTGCGTCGCGCTGCATCCGGTCAACATGCGGTTCGTGCGCTTCTGGCTCCTCGAATGGATTCGAGTGTGGCGCAAATTGTGGGTGGCGTCGCGGCGAGCGCTCGTTGTGCACGCCGGCATCGCGGACGACGTTTGGCGACCCGCGCTTCTATTCGCGAATCTCAGCGGCTTTTTGCAGCGCAAGAAGACGATCTTCATCGTCGATATCGACTTTCGCGAAGACGCGTGGCGGCGCTACAAAACAGGCATGTGGAGTTACAAGAGCTATTGGCTGTGTCGTTACGTCTATGATCAGTTGCGCGTCTGGCAGCTTCGTTTCGCCGTGCGGACGTGCTCGCTCGTGCTGCTGAAGGGAAACGATCTCGTCAAGGATTTCGGCCGCGGCCAATCGAATGTGAAAAACTTCTACGACACGGCGCACACCGGACGGCACATCGTGACAACGGAGACGCTCGCGCTCAAACGCGCGCAGCGAGCGCAGCCGAACTATGTGCTCAAGGCCGTTTATTTCGGGCGTCTCGTCGAATACAAGGGACTCGATCGGTCGATCCGCGCGATTCACCGCGTGAACACCGTGCTCGGTCGACCGTTTGAGTTGCTGATCATCGGCAACGGCGACCAAAAGCGAAAGCTCCAAGAGTTGGTGCAGGAACTCGGCGCAACCGCGTACATCCACTTTCTGCCCCCGCAACAGTATGGCGAAGACCTTTTCAAGTCCGTGGCGAATGCCGATCTCAGCTTGGCAACGCCATTGTCCGAGGACACGCCGCGTTGCGCGTTTGACGCAATGGCGGCGGGCGTGCCGATCATCGCCTTCGATTTGGCGTACTATCGAAGCCTCGAATCGAGTGGAGCGGTCATCACCGTCGAATGGCCTTCGGTCGAGAAACTAGCCGACCGGTTGGCGCAGCTCGATCGACACCGTGAGGAGATCGATCGCATGGCGGTGAGCGGCACTCAATACGCATGGAAGAACACGCAAGAGATTTGGCTCGAGCGGAGATTAGAGTGGACCTTTGATCTGTTGAAGGAGCCGGCCGTTCTGCCGGCGGATCCGCGTTGACGCGAACGGTCGAACCCAGAACTATGTCGAGAGTTTCGAAGTTACGAGACGAACTCGCGCCGCTGTCGCGCGCGTTGGTCGGACCGCACGGCGAAGCGCTGATCGCGCTCTTGCATCAGCTCAATCTGCAATTGCCGATCGACGGTGTCGGCGACGGCGCCATAGAGCTTGCGGAGTCGCTCGGACTTGTGTCGCGCGGGAATGACACGGCCGGCGCCGCGAGTCCCGGTTTGACGATGTTGGGGCTCAAGGCGGCCGATCCAGCGCGCGAACTCACCTTTTGGCGCGAGCGCGCGGGCGCGATGCCGGGCGGCGGCGTCATGCTCGGACTTCTGCCCACGCCGCTTGCCGGCCAGCGCATTCTCGAAGTGGGAAGTGGCGTCGGCTGCAATCTGTTGTCGTTGCAAGCGCTCGGCGCCGAAGTGATCGGTGTCGACGTCGAGCCGACATACTTGTTGCTGGCGCCGGTGCTCGCGGAACTCGCGGCGCGCCCCGAGCCGCGCGTCGCGTGCAGTCGGGCCGAGCGCTTGGCGTTCGCGGCGGAGACCTTTGACGTCGTCATTTGCATCGGTGCGTTGCAATACATGGACTACCAGCGGTGCCTGCCGGAAATGGTGCGAGTGCTCCGGCGCGGCGGCGTCTTGATGACCACCTCGGTGCCGCTGTTCGCGCTCGTGCGGTCGCACTTTCGTCGCAATTGGCGGCGACCCGTTGAGCTCGCGCGCGATGTGAGAATCGTGGTGAATAGTCTCTACTACCAAGTTTTCGGCCGTCGCTTGAAGAGTGGCGAGAACTCATTCTCGACTTCCGCGCCGGTCTACCCGACCGCGCGCTATCTGCGCCGTGTGTTGCACGCGAGCGGGCTCGCGATCGAAAAATCCGTGCGCATGGAGAGTGAAGTTTGGCTCCGTTGCGTGAAGCGCTGACGAGCTCGCCGGTGTCTTGAGGAGTGGCTCGAGGAGCGGCTCGTAACGTTAGGATTGCGAAGCGATTGCTTAGAATCGCGCTTGATCAAAGACTCGCTGAGATGGACGGCCCGCCATGAAGACGATCTGCATCTGCATTGTGACCTACCGAGCGCCGGAGTTGACGATTCAATGTCTAAAGTCGCTCGAACCGGAACTCGCGAGCTTGCCGGGTTCGCGCGTGCGTCTCGTTGAGAACGGCTCAGCCGACGGCTCGCTCGAGAAGATTGCGGCCGCGATCAAGGCGTCCGGTTGGTCATCCTGGGTAGATCTAATCGAAGCGCCGGGTAACCGCGGCTTCGCGTTTGGGAACAACGTAGCGATTCGCGCCGAACGCGCGTGCGGGCGCGCCGCGGATTACCTGATGCTGCTCAATCCAGACACGGTCGCACGGCCGGGGGCGATACGCGCACTGTTTGATTTTCTCGAGAGTCATCCGCAGATCGGGATTGTCGGCGGTCGGAGCGAGGACCCCGATGGGACGCCGCAACATTGCTGCTTTCGGTTTCCGGGACTGATCGATGAGTTCGCGCAATACTTGCGACTGGGGCTATTCGACCGCGTTTTCGCGCACTGGATCACGCGCTTGCCGATTCGCGACGAGCCACACGAGGTCGGGTGGCTGTCGGGCGCAAGTGTCATGATGCGCGGCTCGTTGGTCGATCAAATCGGGCTAATGGACGAGCACTACTTTCTGTACTTCGAGGAAACCGATTTCTTGCTGCGAGCGACACGCGCCGGTTGGTTGATTTGGCACGTTCCGCAGAGCCGCATCATCCACTACGTGGGGCAGACGACCGGGGTCACCAAGCGCGGCGAGCGATTGCCACGGCGACCGAGCTATTGGTTCGAGTCGCGCCGCCGTTACTTCGCCAGCAACTACGGCCGCGCGTACGCGGTGCTGGCGGATTTATGCGCGATGGCCGGCGTCATCAGTTGGAAGCTGCGCACTTGGCTGGAGCGCAAGACCGACTATGACCCACCGCACTTGCTCGGCGACTACTGGCGCCATTCTGCGCTCTGGAAATCTGGTTAGGAACGTGCGTCCGCGGCCGCTACCGGCGGAATCGTGTCTGCCTATTTGCGGGGCAGAGTGATATTTTGGCGGCGGTCGGGCGAGTGTCGTCCGCCGCAATTTGTCGAATGTAAGTCAGGTGTCGCCGTGTCCGAGTCACAAGCCATCTCCATCGTCATTCTGTCGTGGAACACGCGCGACCTGACGCGGGCCTGCCTCGCCTCTATTTTTGGCGAACCGAACACGCGCCGCGTGCGCGAGGTCATCGTCGTCGACAACAACAGCGGCGATGGCAGCAAGGAGATGATTCGCGCCGAGTTTCCGCAAGTACGGCTCCTCGAGAATTCCGAGAATCTTCTCTACGCGTATCCGAACAATCAAGGTGCGGAACTCGCGACCGGCCGCTACTTGTGCATTTTGAATTCCGACACCGAGGTGCACCCAGGTGCGCTCGACGGTCTCGCCGATTTTCTTGAGCGTGATCCGGCCTATGGGCTCGTCGGTCCGCGACTCGTGAGTCCGGATGGCTCGACTCAAAAGTGCTGCGCTCGCTTTCCGGGCCTCTTTGACGCGGTGATTCACTGCTGTTCGTTAGCGTTTTTCCCACCCTTCACTTGGTGGCTTGCGCACAAGCGCATGCGCTTTTTCAACCATGAAGAGAGTCGTGATGTTCCGCAGCCGATGGGCGCCTGTTTCATGTTTCGGCGCGCGGATTATCAGGCGCTCGGCGGCTTCGATCCGGAGCTGAGTTTGTTTTTCAACGACGTCGATATTTGCCGGCGCGTTTGGAAACGCGGCTTGCGTATCCGCTATCTCGCCGAATTCCGCGTGCTGCATCATCAAGGGAAGTCGACGCGGAAGTTGCGGCGCACGAACTTGCTGTGGGGCCTGAATAGTATGGCGTACTACCGCCGACACTATGGATGGCTTGGCGTCGGCGCGATGCGCTTCGGACTCTTCCTCTGGCGCCTCGAGACTTTGGCGCGCGTGCGGCTGGGTCGTGGCTCGAAGGAGCAACGACAAGCGCAGTGGATCGAAGCCAAGGAGTATTTGCGGCGCGTGCTCGCCGCGCCCAGCGCGACGTCCGGTCGCGTCGAGGGTTTGAATGAGAGCCGAGAAAGTGGCGCGGGTAAGACGAATGTCGGACGCCAATAACTCGGTCTTCAAACGCGTGCGCTTGAGCGGCTGGGGGCGCCACGTCGCCGTCGACGCGCTCGTGAGTCAGTCGGAAGATTTCGCGACCGTCGCGCACAAGGCGGCGCTGAGTCGTGGACTCGGCCGCGCCTATGGTGACGCGGCGCTGCCCGCCGAACTGAGTGATCGCGTCAGCTGCAGCGTCGCGGCCGATCGCGTGCTGAGCTTCGATGCGAAGTCAGGGCTCTTGCGCGCGGAAGCGGGAATATCGCTCGAAGCGTTGAAGCGGCTGTTCTTGGTGCGCGGCTGGTTCGTGCCGGTGACGCCAGGGACACAGCACGTGACGCTCGGTGGCATGGTCGCGGCGGACGTGCACGGAAAAAATCACCACGTTGCCGGGACGATCGGCCGACATGTGCGTTCGCTGCGAATCGGGCTCGTCGACGGTGTCGTCGTCGACGCCAGTCGCGAGCAAAACGCCGAGTTGTTTCGCGCCACGCTCGGCGGCATGGGACTGACCGGCCATATACTCGAAGTCAGTCTCCAACTAGAAGCCGTGCCGAGTCCGTGGATCTGGGAAGAGCAAGAGCCGCACGACAATCTCGATTCGCTCATCGGCGCGCTGCGACAGGCTGGCGCCGATTGGCCGTTCACTGTCGCGTGGGCGGATCTGCAAGCGCGCGGGCGCCGCTTCGGGCGCGGCATCTTGATGAAGGGGCGGTGGGCGACGGCCGCGGAGGCGCCGGTCGCGCCGCCGCGCTGGAAGTCGGCGATCGACGTGCCGTTCACTGCGCCGAATTGGTTACTCGGTACGTGGTCCATTCGACCGTTCAACTGGACAAACTATTGGAAGCAACGGTTGCGCGCTCATACGGGGTGCATTCATCCGGACGCCTTCTTCTACCCGCTCGATCGGCTCGGCGATTGGAATCGCCTCTACGGGCGGCGCGGTTTCACGCAGTATCAATGCGTCTTGCCGCATTTTGATGACCTCGAGCGCTATGGGGTCTTTCTCGAGCGGATTCGCGCGCATGGCGGTCAGGTTTTTCTGTGCGTGATCAAAGACTGCGGGGCCGAGGCGGAAGGATTGCTCTCTTTCCCGAAGCCGGGTGTGTCCTTCGCGCTCGACATTCCGATCGCAGCGCAGCGCACTCAGGCCGTCGTGGATGCTCTGAATGAGTTTGTGCTCGAGCATGACGGCCGCGTGTATTTGGCGAAGGATGCCTTCACGCGGCGCGAGCATTTTCGGCGCATGGAGCCGCGCCTTCCAGAATGGCAACGCGTGCGGGACGCGTGGGATCCCGCGCGGAAAATTCGCAGTGCGCTGTCGCGCCGACTCTTGGACCCGGAAAGCTAAGCCTTGAACGTCGCTGCTAAATTTGTACCAGTCACGAACGCACTCGATGCGGCCGCGCGCGGTCTCGCGTTGCCGCCGTCGGTTGCCAAACTGTGGATATTCGGCGCCATCGCCTTACTCGTCATCGGACTAGCGGTGCGCGTTGCGCCGCTCGCGGAGCCGCACGGTCGACAACTGCGCGAGTTTCCGACCGAAGACGGTTATCTGATGCTCACGATCGCGCGGAATCTCGCGATCGGAAAATCGATGTCGGTCGCCGATGGCGAGCAGCTCACGAACGGCACCCAACCGCTCGCGACAATACTGTGGGCGGCCGCCTTCGGTGTCGCGGGTGGCGATCGCGTCGATGGCGTGCGCAACGTGCTCGTGCTCGAGATCTTGTTTTCGCTCGTAGCCGTGTTTGCCCTTTACCGACTGCTGCGCAGCGTGCTCCACGAACTCGCACTGCCGCGCGAAGTCGCGCTGTTTACCGCCGCAGCCTGGTTCGCGAGTGCCGCGGCGATCCCGCACGCGATGAACTGTCTCGAGACCGGACTCTACGCGTTGGTCGTGATCTGGGTGTTCGCGGTTTTCTTGTCGCCAGCGAGCGATCGCGAGTTCAGCCTGAAGCGCTCGCTCGGACTCGGCGCGCTCTTGGGCCTCGTGTTTTGGGCGCGCAATGATTCGGTGTTTTTGATCTTGGCGGTGTGCGTGAGTCATCTGGCGCGACCGCTTCTCTATGGCACGTCGACCGTGCTGCGGCGCTTCAAAGAGTCGCTCGTGTTCGGCGGCTTGTCGGTCGTCATCGCGGCGCCGTGGTTGATCTACAACAAAGTCAACTTCGGCAGCATCGTTCCCATCAGCGGTCAATCCGAATCGATGGGAGCGGAGCTCGGCGGCAACTTGGTGAAGATTCCCGCGTCGTTGCTTGAGTATTTGTTCATTGTGTTTCCCGTGCCGGCGAGGTTAGAGACTAGTCTGTGGGTCGCGGTGCCAGCCGCAGTGATTTGCCTCGGCGCGTTGGCTGTACTATTCGCGCGGCGTGCGCAGCTTGGGCCGCAACTCCGCTTGCTCGTGCTCGCAGGCGGGATCTTCGGCGGTCTCTTGTGCGCGTATTACGGTTTGCTGTTCGGCGCGGGTTGGTTTGTCGCCAGGTATATGTTTCCGTTGTCGCCGCTCTTGGTGATTCCCGGCGCGTGCGTGCTCGGGCGCTACGTCGCGCCGCGCACCGCGTGGGCGGCGGTCGCCATCAGTCTCACGGTGCTCTTGTGCGCGCGCCTCGGGCTGCGGATCCATATGAACGGCGCCCAGCATCAGCATTTCCAAGTTGTCGAATGGGTCGCGGAATATGTGCCCGAGGATGTTTGGATCGGCTCACCGCAATCGGGAACCGTCGGCTTCTACCACGATCGAACATTGAATCTCGACGGCAAGGTAAATCCCATCGCGCTCGCCGCGCGCCAACGCGACCCCGCCGGCGGCGTACACAAATATATGGTCGAGCGCGGCGTGCAGTACTTTGTCGATTGGGCGAGCCAGATCGGTTGGGCACAGCATCCGGTGTTAGCGCCGCACTTCAAAGTGCTCGTGCACGATGTCGCGCAAAACCTCGTCGTCTTACAACGCCACGGCGCGCCGATTTTGAAGCCCGTCGATCCGCCGCTGCCGAGGTGAGGCAAGAGCTAGTGAAGAGCCCGAGCGAGCCCGCGTCGCCCGGGCTCGCTCGGTTGTTTCGTTGGTTATGGACTGGACGCGGAGCTGCCACAATCGAGACCTCGCAGTGGATAGGTTTCGGAGTTCCGATCGGCGTGGGTGAAGTATGCCCTCGAGAAACGCCAGTCAGCGGGCAGTTCCACCAACCCAGCTTTGACGGGGTTTTCGTGGATGTACTGGATCGCAGCTTGCAGATGCCGAGTGTCGCGAATGAACCGATCGAAATAGTCCGGCGCCCAGAATTGTCCGGTGCGATTCAAGTACCGGTTGCAGGCTTTCGACGTGAATGATTTCCAAGAGTGCATTATCTCGCGCAAGCTCGACTGCGCGCGCGTTTCGACCATGACGTGCACATGATTCGGCATCACGCACCACGCGATCAGCGCGTAGCGCTCTCCATCAAAGTGGAAGAGCGAGTTCTCGACGATCTCGGCGATCGATGGAACCTGAAGCCAGCACTCGCCGAAACCTCGGTCCGCGAAGCGCTCGATTCGTCGGCGTAACTCGACACGCTGTGGTTCTGCGGCGGCTTCTGCTTCATCGAGCTTCAATTCTGAGCGCCATCGGCGAATGAGCGTCGACGGTACGGAATCGGCCAGCCGGAACGTGATCGACTGTGTCGCACCTGGCTGATCAAAATGCGGAAGATAGCCACGGCTGTGCCACGGGTTGGTTCGGTGCGACATCGGAAAGATCCTTCCCAAGAAAGGCGCTCCTGGGAGCGCGGGCCTCTGGCCCGCTTCGGAGAGCACATCGCAAGCCATGGGTTCATCGCGTTCGAGGCGAGGCAAGGCGCGCAGCGCGATCGGCGGAGCGGGCGAGACGCCCGCGCTCCCAGCGGAGTGTTGAATCACCTGTCGCTCCTGGGAGCGCGGGCCTCTGGCCCGCTCCGGAGAGCGAATCGCAAGCCATGGGTTCATCGCGCTCGAGGCGAGGCAAGGCGCGCAGCGCGATCGGCGGAGCGGGCGGGACGCCCGCGCTCACAGGGGCGACGGATGACGGATCGACCCGGATCCGGACGATTCATTTCGGTGTGATTCGCTTCAGGTCGACTTGCCGCCGCGCGCGACGCGCAGCGGCCGCGCGCGGTTGGCATGCGGATTGATCTTCTCGCGGCATGAACACGCTGCGCCGGCCGGCTACGATTTGCATCGTCGATTGGAAAGATGGCCCGCGCTGCGTCGTGAGCGTGCGGCGCGAGGCGTGGCGATGGCCTGCGCTCCTGGCGATTCGCAGCGGCGGCGCGGCCGCTGCATCGTCGTCGCAGGTTCACGTGCTCGAACCCGGCCGTTACTTGGTTGTCGTCGACGAGCCCGACGCGCTCGAGCGGCGCGTGCGTCGACTCGAACTGCTCGGTCGCCGCCGTCTCGCCACCGCTCGGCTCGCAGGATCGCGCGCGCTCGTCGCCGCCGATCGCGCGCAACTCGCGTCACTGGAAAACGGCGCGCGCGCGGTGCCGGCGGCGGTCGCGCTCGCGGCGCTCGCGGGTTGGCTCTGGCCCGGGCGCGCGGTCGAGATTCAGTATCACGACGTGGCGCATCGCCTCGTTTGTCGGGCGCGCGCCGGTCGGCTGGCGGCGCTGTCCGCGGCGCCGCCAGAGCCGACCTCCGCGCGCGACTTCGTGTTGGTGATCGCGGCCGGCGCGTCACCGCGCACGAGTTCCATCACGCTTCGTCGGGGCGAGGCGCCGTTCTCGCCACCTGCCGCGGTCGCGCGCGCGATTCGTGCTCTTTCTCAAATCACCCCGCGCGAACTCCTCGCCGTCGGCGGTGCACTCGGCGCTCTCGCTCCTGGGAGTTTCCCGGAGATTCCAACGCTCACGCGCGCGTCGTCCCGCCGCGGGCTCAACACCGGATTACTCGTCGCGAGTCTGGTACTGCTCGTCGCGAGCAGCAGCTATTGGCTCCACTCAATGCGCGCACTCGAGGCGGCGCGCGCGACCGCGCGCGAACTTCAGGCTCGAATCGATGCCTTTGCTGCGCGCGGCGTCTCTCATCACTGACGAGAAAGTTAGCCGACATGCTCTCGCCAAAGTTCAGCTCCGCGTTGCTCGCGGCCTGCGTCGCGGTCGCCATCGGCGCGCACGCCCGCTCGCTGACGGCCGAACGTGTTGAGTTGGCGCGGAAACTCGAACAGCGCACGCGCGTGTTGACGGCGCTCGAACTCGCCGTGCGCAGCGACGCGATGCGTTCGACCGCGCCCGTGGCGGGCCGAGCAGATGTCCCAGCGCCGCACCCGGCGGCTGTCGTCGCGCCGCCGCCTGCCGCGCCCGTTGTGCGCGAGTCGGTGGTCGAACCGCTCGTCGTGTCCGAGTCAGCTTCGACTGCACCGATGCTTTTCGAGTTGCCAATCGAAGCGCCCACCGCTCCGACTGCGCATGGATCGTTGCGCGGTCCGACCGGAGATCGCGTGCTCCTCGAATATCGCGGCGCTCGGCGCTGGCTTGCCGAGGGCGCGACGCTGAAGGGCTGGCAAGTCGTGCATGTCGGCCGTCGCGCGGTCATCCTCGAGAACGCCGCACGCGGCGCGCGTTCGCCTCGAGTTGTGCACGAGGTCTACTCGCATGAATAGTCGCTCGGAAGAAAACGACCGCGACGGCTTCGCGCTCATCGCAATCTTGATCTTGCTCGTCGCGGCGAGCGCCTTCCTCCTCGCCGCCGCCGAGGAGTTGCGTTCCGCGCGATTCGCGCAAGCGGCTCGCGATCGTCAACGTCGCGCCGCGGACGCGCGCGAGTATGTGGAGGCGGTGCTCATCACGCGGCTTCGCGCCGCGATCACGGACGCAACGTGGCCGCCGACATCGCCGCTTGCTTCGTCGCATTCATCGACGAGTGCCGTCGACGATTCGCGTGTCGGCGTGCGGTTCGCCGCCGAATATCCACCGCCCGAGCTCGCGGCCTTCGGCTTGGATGACTGCGAGCCTTTCAGCGTCGAAGGCGAAGTCTGGTCGCGCGCGATTCCTGCGCAATGTCGCACGATCGCGCGCGATCCCCTCGATGGACGACCGCGAACGGTCGTGCGCGAGGTGCGCAGCATTCCTGAGACGGCGACGCCGGATTTAGCGGCCGCGATCGAGCTGCAATTACGCGCGCTCCCTGAGACCGCCGCGCCACTGACGTCAACCGGCGCATTCCAGGCCGCTGAGTGGACTGCACGCACGTTGCGCGAACTCGCGAGCGACGCGGCGCTCGCAAGCGACTGGCAACGAGTCGGCGCCGAATTGCGCGCGCGCCTTGCGACCGCGCCGCTAATCGAAGCGGGCGCCGCGGCCGCTCTCGAGTCGCGACTCGACGCGCTGCTCGCGGTGCTCGATCCAGTCCCGCGTTTGCGTCGCACGAATGCGCATCCCGCACGCGTCGACGGCAAGGATCGCGGACATTTCGCGGCGCCCGGGCCGACCCTGAGCGCGTGGCCGAGCGGCGACTACCGGCTGCGAGTCGACGTGAAACCGGCCGCTGCCGCACCCGGCGCGCGCGTGTTGCCGACTCCGTCGAAGTCGACGGAGCGCGCTATCGAGGTGTGCCGCGTGCATCGCATCGCGGCTGAAGACGAGGCGAACGCGCCGACACTGCTGCAACCTGGCGGCAGCGAGAAAGCTCGCGCGCTCGAAGGGCCCGAAGACTTGTGCGATCGTCACTACTCGCTCGGGTCGGCCGTGGAACTCGATGGCGCCGCCGCGGGTGTTGCGGTCGAGCCCGAATGTTGGCGCGTGTTGCCTGGCGGACTCATTGGCGTCGGCCGATCGGCGACGAGCGCCGCGGTCGCGCCGCGAGTCATCGCGAGCGTGCTTGCGCGCGCGGGCGCGCTTCAGTTGGCGACGGAGCCGCTGCCGACTGTCGATGCGCCGGTGTGTTTCGTCGTACCGCTCTTAACGGGCGGCTTCGTGTTCGGCGCCACGAACTCGCTCTGGTTCACGACCAAGCGCGCCTCGCCAAGTGCGGGATCTGCTCCGGCCGCCGCGGACGCCGCGACCTGGTCCGTGCGTCGTGTCGCGCTCGAGTCTCCGCTCGTCAACTTGCACTCCGTTGGCGGCAAGCTCATGGCAGTTTTGGCGAGCGCAGAGTTGAGGCTGTATTACGAGTCGGGCGACCTCGTGACGTCCAAATACATCGCCGGTCTGCGCGGCGGCGGCGTGTGCCTGCCGCTTGCCGACGCCGTACTGTTTCCGCCGGCGCACGCAATAAGCTCTTGGACGGTCGTCGACGCCAATCTCGAGCCGCATGCCATCGGCGGGCCGACGCTCGACGTCTTCGCGAGCGAACTTCACGCCGATGGTTGCGCGGGCCTCTGGTGGACATCGTCGACAGTCGCGTCGTCGCAAGTCTGGCACGCCGAGCTGGTGGACGACGCGCTCGAGGTCGCGACCTACGACTTGACTCACGAGTCGAGCGGGTTCGCGTTGCCGCCGTTGGTGTCGGCGGCCTTCGCAAATCGCAAACTCCTCGCAGTCGTCGGCGCGGATGCGCGCGCTTTGTTGCTGCGTCGCACCGGCGCCGCACTTGCCGAATGCGGTCTCGTCGCGCTGCCGCAGCGTCCGGACGCGCTTCGCGCCGAGAGTGGCGGCGAAGGCGCGCTGTGGATCGTGAACGCGACACGCATTTGGCGCGTGACACTCGCGGCCGCGCAACCGAAGCATCCCGAGTTTGGTTGGCAACTCGCGCTCGCGCCGCGAACCACTACCGACTCAGACCGCGACTTTCGCGCGCCGCTGGTCGGCGATTTTCGCGCGACGCTCGCAAACGGTGCGCACCTGATCGGCGCCGGCACGTGCAATCACGGCGGTAGCGTGCTGCGCGCGCCCGACCTCTCCGACTTGTTCGTGGATGGGCTCTACGTCTCGCCACTGCGCGGCGAGCACTTGAGTTTCGAGTGGGAGGTGGCCGGCGCGTCGTTCGACTCCGGCGTGGGTGAACTCTGGGTGAAACCCGAGCGCGCCGCGAGCGCGGAACCGGAACCGGAGGAACCGCGCGCGCTCGTCACACTGCGCCAACACGGTTCCGTGCGCTTCACACCGGAGGCCGAATGGGTGCGGCGTTTTCATCCGGCGGCTCCACCGGTGCTACACAGCTTCACACTCCATGGCGCGCCGACTCGCCCGCTCGAGGCGACGTCGACCATCGAACGGCGGCCGCTCGACACGGTGTGGTGTCATCGTCGAACGACAGAACTCGTTGGCATACCGTGGCGCATCGAAGCTTGGGTTCCAAGTTCAGCCGCGCCGAGGACTCCGACGCGCCTCGCGGATTGGACAATCGATCGAGACGATCTCGTCGGGGACGACGGGTCTACCGTGTGCGTGCCGGACACCGCAAGCGCGGGCGATTGGACGCGCATCGGCTGGCGTTGGTTGAACCGCGATCGCGCCGCTCTCACTGTCGACGGAGTGTCGCCGCACGCCGACCCGGCACCGTCGAGCGAGCCGCCGGAGTTCGCGGCTGCGTTCGCGCGCGAATTCGATGCCGCAACTCTCGAACTCGGCGGCGCTGCCAGCGGGCGCTCGTTTCGCGGCACGCTGCGCGCACTCGCCATCGACTGGCACGATGACGATGGCGATGACGACGCGGCGACTCTTGGCGCGACGTACGAGCCGGCGTCGGGGCTCCCGCAGGCGCGGCTCGTGCTCGGTCCCTATGCGCCCGGCACGAAACTCGTCGCGGTTCATGCGAGCGGCGCGTTTCCGCTCGGCACGTCCGTTCGTTGGCAGGTGACCGAAGTGGGGCCGTCGGACGTGCGATCGTCGCTCGGCGAGGGTCGCACGATGCGGCTCGCCGATGCGGTCGCGCTCGCGGGAGCGCCGAACCCCGGCTTCGACGCGCGGGAAGTGTCGACGTGGATCGTCGCGCTGTGGCTCGTTCCATCGGCCGACGGGGAGCGCGCACCGCTGATTGAGGAACTCAGCGCCGTACTGCTGTCCGCACTCGACGATGATCGTTCGCGATGACGGCGCGCGGTTACGTGCTGCTCGAAGTTTCGCTCGCGATCTCCATCGCGGTGCTTGCGCTGCTTCCGATGCAGTCGGCGCTCGCGCGGCTACTCATCCGATTGGCAGTGCTCGAGCGCCGCCAAGAGTTGGTCGAGCGACTCGAAACGATGCGCGCAACGCTCGAATTTCGCGGCGATCAAGTCGCGACTGCGGACGCAGCCGCGACGGTGTGCCGCGGCGACGTAACCGGCAGCAGTTGGCAACCGCTCCGCGGTGCGCCGTGCGCCCGCTTCAACGGACTCTCGTTTCAGTATCGCCTGAAGTGGATAGAGGGCGCCGAATGCGATTGGGTGCTGCTCGTTGGCCGGGTCGACGAAACGCGCGTGACGATTGCGCGGGCGCGACCGAAGCCGTGAGTTCCGCGGGTTGCGCGACCACGCACGCCCACGGCGTTGTGCTTGCCGAAGTCTTGGTGAGCGCAAGTCTCGGAGCGCTGATCATCGCTTGCGCACTGACCGTGTTGAGTTCCGCGGCAACTCGGTTGCGGCGCAGTCAAGCGCACGACCTCGCGCTGCGCCAACTCGACGACGCGGTTCGGCAGTTGCGCGCCGACCTCGCGCGCTCCGCGGCGGTCGATGGCGTCGACCTGCCGCCCGGTCTCGTGTTCGTCGATGGACAAGTCGAGAGTTCTGAGTTCCGCTCCACCTCGACGAGCGTGCGGCTCGGGCCGTACGCTGAAGCGTCGTCGGACGCGTCGCCCGGCGCCACGTGTTTCCATGTGTGGAGTCGCGTCGGCGCGCGCTGGCGGTGGGTAAGGGAGACTCACACTGCGGGCGCCGCGCCGCGCAGCACGCGGCTCCTCGACGAAGTGGATCTCGAATGGGCCGAGAGCGAAGCCGTGGAGTCGACGCCTTGGCGCGCGTACGCACGACTCGAGGCCGAGGCGTTCGAATTTCGCGTCGCGGGAGATCTCTCCATCCCGCTCCCGGCCGGCATCGATTCAACGAGCGTCGCCGCCATCACGTGGATCACGACCTCCGCGAGCGCGCTCTCGATCCGCGAAAATCCCATCGTTGCGCGGATCCCGGGCGCAATTCTCACGCCTTCGCCCGGTGCGCCCTTTGCCGAGGCGTCCCGCTTCGCGCGTCTCAACCGCGAGATTCAGCTCCGGCTAAGCGTCGGTGCGTTGACTCGTATCGTGAAACTTCGGTAGCGAGAGAGAGAGAGCCACAGACGCCATCTCTTGGATCAGCGCCTTTCGTCGACCGCATATCGAAATCGTTCGCGAACCGCGGGTAAGGGTAGTCGTCTGCAAAGCGAAGCGGGTCGGACTCGAAAGTCCGACCCGCTTCGCTCGTAGTCAGCAACAGATCCCAAATCTGAAATCAGCAGGTCGGGTAGAAGCCGCAACCGAGCGCATCGGCCGTCGGGTCGTTCCCGCAACTCGGGAACGGCGCCGGCGGCGGCGCACCGCCCGAGAACTGGCCGTTCAGAATGTAGATCACGTCGGCGACGTTGACGGTGCTGTCATCGTTCGAGTCCGCCGCGTCGAAGCAGGACGGTTGCGTTCCGCCGACGAAAATGTACTGCACGAGATAAATCGCGTCCGCGATGTTGAGCGCGGTGTCGGAGTTCGTATCGCCGCGACGGAAGGGCGGCGGGTTGCCGACGCACACGATCCCACTATCGAGGAAAGGAATGACGCCTTGACCACCGGAGATTATGCACAGGTTGTCGAGCGGGGTCGGTGAACCAAATCCACTCGCCAATTGAAACATCGGGCAAGTGCCGATTGGGAGCGAGCCATTGACGGTAACAGGCACGCGCAAGATCGAGTGTCCGTTCCCGGGCGGCAGCATCTGCCCTGCGAACGGCGGCACGAAATCGAACACCGCTCCGACGCCGACCCAGCCCATCCCGAGTGACAAGCTAGGAATCACAGACGTCGTGAATACCTCGATATCTGGACCTGATGGCGTTGGAGTCATCAGCAGATCGACCAGCAGCCCTTGCCACCATTGCGCGGATCCGGACGGAAACCCATTCACAGTGATTTGCGCGCTGTTATAGATGATCCCGACTTGGTATCCCTGCAGCGCCTCCGGGTGATCGACATTGATAATGACCTGTCCCGAGCCACCGGGTCCGAGCGTCAAGTTGTTGAAGTACATCCGGTATTCGTTGTTGATCGTGATGTTTCCGCCCGTCAACGCTGGCAGCACGCTGACGCCTGCCGACGAAAACGTGTTATTGATGGGTGGGCTGCCGATTCCGTTGATAAGGGACACTACATGCGTTCCCGGCAACGCTTCGGAGTCGATGTCGAACACGAGGTTGGCAAACGTCTGCGCCGTCGTGGGAGACGCCGGGATCACGGGGACGGAGCCCGGGATCGGCGTGAACTCGAGGATCACGCCGGTGATCACGACGCCAGTCGCGGGATTGATGACCGTCGAAAAATAGTCAGGTGGCGTCGCGCCGAGCGCGGTCGTGACAACGGTGCCGGTCAGCGTTACCGCGGTGCAATCGATGCCTTCGCCGACCGGGTAGGTGACGGCGAGCGAGTATGCGTGCAAATCGTCGTCATTCGTTCCCGTCACCGGGATCGTCACGGTCGTGCCGGGATCGCCGCTTCCGGTTCCCACGACGAGCGTGTCGGTCGCGACCGCGGTACGTGCCGCAAAGACACCCGCGATCGCGAGCAGCAGGCCAGCGGTTTTGAGTCGTAGAACACTATTGAACATGGGCCTGACCCCCTCAGCTTTGTGGGCAGCATCGAGCATCGTTTCGTCCGATCCCGCGCGCCGAACAACACGCAACCGCGCGAACATACGCTTCAAGCTTCGATCAGTCGTGTGTGATTCGAGCCGCAGACACTTTCCAGACCGGCGGGAATTGTATCAGCTCGAGCCATTTCTTCCAGAGGCAGCGGGAAAAGTGCGCAGGGCGGCGTGGTTTTCCGCTGCTCGACGTTTTCTAACAATCCAGCAATCAGCGAGTTGAGCTTCGCCGAGGATTTGTGCCGGTCGGCGTTTGCCGGTCTCGCCCCCGCTAGTCATTGAAATCCCCACTGCACCCGAGGCCGTCGCCGGCCGTCGGATCCGGGCCGGCGAGCGGGAACGGCGCGAGCGGCGCGGGGCCCGCGAGTAGCGCGTAGTTCCAGACGTAAATCGCATCAGACACGTCGATTTGGGCGTCGTCGTTCGAATCGCACGCGTCATCGCAGGTCGGATCCGGGCCGCCCGCAAAGAGGTAGTTCATCAGGTAGATGCCGTCCGCGATGTCGATCGTCGTGTCCGCATTACAGTCGCTGCGCACGAACGCTTCGAGAATTCCGAAAGTGCCGGAGTCGAGCCCCGGCGTGACCGGCGAGCCGCTCACGATCATCACGTTATTCAGCGGCGGGCTACCGAAGCCGTTGTTGAAGCTGAGCGCGCTCGCGCTCCCCGGCAGCGCGGACGGGCTCACACTCCAATCGAGCGTCGCGACGAGCTGTTCGATACCCGGCGCTAAGAACGCACCCATGAGCGGCACGGTATCGACGATCAGCTGGAACGCGAGTTCGCCGGGTGCAAGTCCCGGTTGCAGCTGAAAGAACTCGGCGCCCGCCGCGATTCCCGCGGCGTTCACTCCGACCGACGTCAACATCGTCTCGTCATAACTGAGCGAGACCGAAAGCGCCGACACATTCTGCGTGTTGGTGAGCCGCAGGTTAGTGCTCGCCTCGAAACCGGGCGCGCCGAAACTGTCCTCGGCGGTGAAGCGGTTCGGATTCAAGATCACGACAAAACCGCTCTCTTGCACCGGCGTGAAACTCGTGCCGCCGACCACCATCACCGTGGAAACGGGCGGTGAGCCGAGCGTGGCGCAGTACGACACTTCCGTCGTGGTATCGGCCGGCCCGATGATTTGGTACGTGATCTCGAGCAGCTCGTAGCCGAGTCCGATCGGCAGCGTATCGAGCGCGAAGAAGTCGATCACGACACCAAACGTGACGCCGCCGATCTCTTCATTGATCGACGAGAAATCCGCGAGCGCGCCGCCCGCGATCGTCAACGTCGTCGCGCCTTCGGTGGCGCTGATGAAATCGATGCTCGCCTCGTCATGACAAAGACCGAACGACCAACCCTGCACGGGCCCGCCGTTGTTATCGAGCGAGGAGGTCAGTGTCACGAGATTGCCCTGCGCGCCCGACGCGCTCGACAAGCTCAGGGTGAAAGCCGGCGGACCCGCATGGGTCTGGCAAGTGGCAAGCAACAAAGCGGCGCCGAACAGACTCGACAAGATTCGAACCATGTGGAACTCCCTGAACTCAGGCGAAAGCTCAAGCCGCCGCGCTCAACGAGCGCTCGGGCACGACACGTTTTTTTGACGTCAGTGGATCAGAGCCAAACAGAACGACATCTTAGGGACCAAGCAGGCGGAGTCAACGCGCGGGTGAGATTCGGCCGTGTTCCGCGATGATTCTCTCGCAACAAGATCGGGCAGGCTCGTTTTGAGCCTGCCCGATAAACCTTCTGGAATTCAGTGCCGGGCGTTAGCAGCCGAGCGGATCGACGAACGTCGGGTCCGGTCCCAAGCCCGGGAAGGGTGGGGGCGGCGGACTCGCGCTCAAGAACAAGTGGAACACCAAGAACAGCGCGTCCGAGATGTCGACCAGCCCGTCGTCGTTGCTATCCGCCGCGTCGCGGCAGTCAGGCAGCGCGCCGGCGGCGAACAGGTAGTCAGCGATGAACAACACGTCACTCAAGTTGACAAGCGAGTCCTGGTTCGCATCACCGCGGATGAAGTTTGCTCCGGGCGGCGCGAGCAGAATCTTGAAGATCGTGTTGGTCGCGCGATTCGCGACGAACAGCACGTTGCCGACGTCTTCGATCCCTTTGATCGAATCGGAATCTTGTACGGTTACGCCGACCATGTCGAATGGCACGGTGAACGGCACCGGGAACGCATCGACCGGCGTGAACTGCTGCGCTTGATTCGTCGATCCCGTCGCGTCGCCAACCGGCGCGAGCAAGTAGCCGAGTGGCGAGACGCCATTCGCGGGCAAATGGCAAAGTCCACTCGTGAGTTGCAAGCCGCTCGTGAGGGGCGGCGTCGCTTCCCATTCGAATTGACCAATCGTCGCCGGCACTGCATCGACCGACATGAACTGCGGCGCCCCGCGGCTCGCATCGACGAAGACGTAGGAATCCGCGATGGGATCGTACTTGACGCCGCCGATGTCGGTGCCCGGTGTCGTGAACGAACCGAGGCTCGAGAAAGTCGTCGCGTCGATACGCAGCAACGCGGTGAAAGTTTCGCGAGACAGCACAAGCTGATTCACGAGCGGGTTGTAGGTGATGCCGCGCAGCCGATTCGCCGTGGTGTTCGTCGATCCGACGAGATTGAGGTTGCGGTCGTAGATGTAAATGAACCCCTGCAGCGCGATCGGACTGTAGTCGGTCACGTACAAGAGGTCGGTATTCGGGTTGTAGGCGATGTCGTAAATCGACGAGCCCGCGAATTGCTCGTGATCGATCAAACCGCCGGTGCCGATGCGCACGTTGGTTTCCGAGAAGTTGCTGAGCGCGGCGGACACTGCCGTCACGCGGTAGGTCACGACTTGACCTTCCGGCTGCGGGTTGAGGTCGACGACGGACGTCGCCGTTCCGGCCAGACTGGCCGCAACCGTCGAACCGTCGCGCGTGACGGTGATCAACGTGTACGCGCCGCCGGCTCCCGGCCCGTGGTTGGTCCACGTCAGGGTCACTTCACCCGTCGTCGCGCTCACGCGTCCGCGCAAATTGCGCGGCGGTTGCAGCGACGGAATCGACGTCGTTACTTTGTGGATCTGATTCGCGTTCGTGGTCACATACGACGTGCTGCCCGTCGTCGAACGCACGAAGCCCAAAATCGTATCGGGCACGTTCTGCAAGGGCGCTTCGATGCCAACCACTGCGCCGGCCATGTTGAGGCGCATCGTGCGATCCGCGCGGTTGGAAAAAATGTCGCCGTACGTCACCTCGATGAATCGCTGCACAGGCGAGCCCGCCGCGACGAAATGAATGCCGTCGCCGAAGGCCACGCCGTCGATCAGGGGAATCGCGATGCTCGCCAACTGCGCGCCCGCGAGCGAGAAGTTCACGACCAAGTTGTTTTGCACATCTCGCGACCACAGTGTGTTCGTAACGGTATCAAAGGTGAGTCCAATGAAGCCGCCCGGAATCGTCGGTGTGAGATCGATCGCGCCGCCGATCGCGGCGCCGGTGGTCTTGTTCAACTGACGGACTTGCTGTGTCGTCCCGTTCAGGACCCACAGCGTGTTATTCGACGGCTGATACGCGATACCGCGACAAAGCGGCGCAGGCGGAAAGCCGCCCGCGGCGCCGAACGGATGCGGGATGCTGCCGAGCGCGACCATGTCGGGCGGAAACGCCGACAACCCGTAGTGACAAATTACCCCGTCGCCTTGATCGAGCACCCACAACGATTGATCCGACGAGTCGTAGGCGAGGTCGGTCGCGCCGCTCAACGGTGTTGACGAGCAGTGCGGAATCGTAAACGCAACGGTCTGCGCATGCGCGGGCGTCGCCGATGTGAAGCCGGCCGCTCCCGCGATGACTGCCAAGCCCAATAACATCCAGCGCACCGTAGCTACTTGGCCGGCGGGAAAGCGTTTTGTCTGAAACATGAGTTTCCTCCAAACAGCAAGCGATCGAACGACAGGAAACAGCCCAGCTAAGCAATCGACGACTCAGAGATTCAAAGCCGCGAACCAGTACAAGTTTCGACGCTGTCTCGAATCTCGCTGCGGACGATCACGCGTCGAAGCGCAGGCTCCTTCGAGCGCGAAAATTTCGGGATCGAGCCCACGAAAAAACTTCTGCGCCACGCCGGCGCGCGGCACGAACCCCAGTCAAAAATGCAGCGTCATCACAATTCGAGAACGGTATCAGACCCGGAATCTCAGTCAGTCTCAAGAGTCGCGGATTATATCCAGGTCGGTCAGGCTCGCAAGACTCGCCAGCCTGCGAGCGCCCATTGGCAGCCCCGGCGAGCGTGAAGATTTGGGTGATATCCGTCGCGTGGGCTTCCGCTTGGGTGGATCGAGCGTTTTGCGGTTGCGCTCACGCGGTCCCGCGGCCGGTCTACGGATAGATCCGATAGAGCATCCGAGGAAACGGAATCGCCTCGCGGACGTGCTCGATGCCGGCGATCCAAGCGACGGTGCGTTCGAGGCCGAGACCGAAACCGCCGTGTGGCACGGTGCCGTAGCGCCGCAAGTCGAGGTACCACGCGAACGCTTCCTCGGGAAGCTCGTGTGCGCGGATGCGCGCGCGCAGTGTCTCGAGATCGTCTTCACGCTGGCCGCCGCCGATGATTTCGCCCGCGCCCTCCGGTGCGAGTACGTCGACGCCGAGCGCGAAGCGCGCGTCGAGCGGATCGCGCTTCATGTAGAACGCTTTCACCTCGTGCGGGTAGCGGTGCACCATCACAGGGCGATCGTAGAGCCCCGAGATAAATGTCTCGTCGGGCGCGCCGAAGTCTTCGCCGAATTTAAACGGGTGACCTCCGCTCGCCATTTTCTCGGTCGCTTCGAGGTAGCTCAGGCGCGGAAACGGTTTCTTGACCGCTTCAAGGCGCGTGAGGTCGCGCTCGAGCACGGCGAGTTCGGCGCGCCGGTTTTCGAGCACGCGCGCGACCAAGTGGCACACGAAATCCTCGGCGAGATTCATGACGTCTTCGAGCTGCGCGAACGCCATCTCGGGTTCGATCATCCAAAACTCGCGCAGGTGGCGGCGCGTCTTCGAGCGCTCGGCGCGAAAAGTCGGTCCGAAGCAATAGACTTTGCCGTAGGCCATCGCGGCGGCTTCCATGTAGAGCTGGCCGCTTTGACTCAAGTATGCCTTTTGCTCGTCGTCGTACTCGACTTCGAACAGGTTCGTCGTGCCCTCGCAGGCGTTCGGCGTAAAGATCGGCGCGTCGATGTTGACGAAGTCGCGCGTGTGAAAGAATTCGCGGATCGCGCGGATGACTTCGTCGCGGATGCGCATGACCGCGACTTGTTTCGACGAGCGCAGCCACAGGTGGCGATTCGTCAGCAAGAAATCCGCGCCGTGCGCTTGGTTTGCG
The DNA here is from genome assembly GCA_046154185.1 of Planctomycetota bacterium. Classification (GTDB taxonomy): domain Bacteria; phylum Planctomycetota; class UBA8108; order UBA1146; family JAJFFE01; genus JBJXGE01. The sequence goes on along the minus strand of JBJXGE010000021.1, from coordinate 67,946 downwards.
ATTGGATAAGGCTCGGCGACCGAGACGATTTCGAAGTCGGTCGTTTCGAGTTCCACGCCGCCGGGTGCGCGCGGCTCGAGTCGCGCGCGGCCGGTGACTTTGAGCGCGCTTTCCTGCGGCAATGTGTTCACGGCATGGAAACGGTCTTCGGGAAACTGGTTTTTCATCGTCACGCATTGAACCGTGCCGGTGCCGTCGCGCACTTGGAGGAACGCGATCTTGCCAGACGATCGCCGGTTTTGCAGCCAGCCCTGCACCTGGACGGTTTTTCCATCGTGCTCAGCGAGCCGAGCGACAATCGATACCGGAACCGTCGTCGACGAAGTTTCTGGCGACATGATGACGCGTGCCTTTCCAATCCAAGCGACGAACCCCGAGCCCGCGAATTCTGCCGGTATGAAGGGAGATTGCAAGACGGCCGCGAGCGCACCTAGGCGGAGGTCACGCGAGAGTTCGACGCCGCCGGTGGGTCGTTGCTGCTCGGAGTGGAGCTGTGTTTGGGTGTGCGTCCCTTGTCAGCTCGAGAGCGACGACTCCGGTGTCGCGACGCCGTCGTCGAGATGACGTTGGTCGATGAGCAGCCAGGCCGCCGGCGAGTGGCGCGACATGCTTCGACTTGGATTATCGTGGTCTGTATAACGCGCAGTCGCGAAATGGCGGGTCCGTCCGAACGCTTGACGTTTCGCGCTGCCATCGCCGCGCGTTCGAGTCGATTCGAGCGCGTTATCTGGGGTGTGTGTTGCACTGTCCGTCGAACTGGAATGACCAAGCTAATTAGAAGTTAGGTGTCATCCTATGCCACGCCCAGCACTCAAACAATTCGGCGACCTGACGCCCGGCGATTTCAGGCAGCATCCCATTTGGGTCAGCGTTCATACACTCGACTACGACGAGGAGTGGTATGACGACACCGACGAGGAGACATTTCGTCCTTGGCTCGACGCCCGTCCCGTCGGATCCGACGAGATGTTTTTGGTCAGCGCACGATTCACGTTTGCAGATGGCACGGAGTTCGACGGATTCGTCACTCCCACCGACACGTACGAAGGCTTGCGGAGTATCGGTTCACTTCAGCCCCAAGTTTTCGCACCATCTGGGCAGAGGTTTGCGTTCTGGCATGGCATGTTTCGCCGTTCGGAGTCCGACACGCATTTCTACGACTGCTTTGCCAAGTCACCACAGCAGGTATTCCCGATTCGGTTTCAGCCTTTGCCAGGCCTCACGTCGAGCGTGGCCGCTGGCGAGATTCCGGGATTCTTGTCCATTCCACAAGGAGAGCAAGTGGAGGTCACGAAATGACACCTAACAACAGCGTGCAGCGGACGCCGCTCCGCGCCGCCGCTGATGCTGTGCGTTAGGCGGCATCGAACGCGCTCGGCAAAACTCAAACACAACACTCATGCAAACACTCGCGCGAATCATCGGAGCATTGGCACTGCTCGCCATCGCTGGCTTTTGCGTCTTCGGATTCATGGCGAGCTTCGAGTATTCCGAGACCGCCAAGCGATTGCCCTGGCAGATAGGATACGGAGCGCTCGGTGTTGTTTGTCTCGGTGGAGCAGTGGTGCTTTTACGCCCTCGACGTAGCAGCAGCACACCGAGTAGAACCGACACTTCTCGTTGAGTGTATGGACGCAATGCCGCCTAACCATGCGCTGCAGCGAACCCGGCCATCGCGTCGCGGTTGCAATCCGACGCCCTCGTCGGCCGGGTCGCTGAGCTTGGGTCGTTCGGCGGCTATGCCGCGCTAACAGAAACACAACGATGAAGAACGCAAAAACTAGAATCTCGCTGTTGATTGCAGTCCTGCTCGCCTCCGGATGCACTCACACAAAGACGCCTTCCAAGTCGTCCGATGTCCAAGTCCCTTCGAATGACAATCGCGACTTCCGAGCTGACGGCATAGCCGCGGCCAGCGGAGCCGATTCGATGCTGCGTGCGGCGGACCTACAGGCGGATGTCGCGATCCTTCGGCGCGCCTATGAAACGCTGCACCCAGGTCTGCTCCGCTACAACACGCCCGCGCAGTTCGATGCGGCCGTCGGCACGCTGGGGCTCGAGTTCCGTCAGGATCGAACACTGGCCCAGGCTTATCTCGCATTCTCAGTGTTCGCGGCAACCGTGAAATGCGGCCACACGTATCCCAATTTCTTCAACCAATCGGAGTCTGTTACCGCGGCGCTGTTCCAAGCGCCCCGGCTCCCCTTTTACTTTTGTTGGCTGGGCGATCGCATGATCGTGACCAGGTCCTTCACCACCGACGAGCGGATTCGCGCCGGAGTGGAGATAGTGGCAATCAACGACGTCTCCGTTGCCGCCATCCTCGAGCGGCTCATGACGGTGGCACGGGCTGATGGCAATAACGACTCCAAACGGGTGGCCTATTTGCAAGTGGAGGGGACGAGCCGATACGAGGCATTCGACATCTACTGGCCGCTGTTCTTCCCGTCGTCGGCACCCGTCGTGACCTTGCGCGTGCGCGGCCCCGAGGGGAACCGCGAACAAGTTGTCAGCGTGCCGCCCGTCACTTACGAGGACCGGCTCGCGGTGGTCGAGGCGGCAGGGGGCGCCAGCGTCGACAAGAACGCGCCCATCTGGAGCTTTCGTCTGCTAGACGACCGCACGGGCTACCTGCGCATGCCAAGCTGGGTGCTCTACAACAGCAAGTGGAATTGGAAGGCGTCTCTTGATGAGACTTTCGAAACACTGGTCACAAGCGGGGCCACGGACCTAGTGATCGACCTGCGGGGTAATGAAGGCGGCAGCGATGTCGGTGATGTGATTGTCAGTCACTTGATCACGGCGCCGGTGCCGCGTCAGGCCGTCAATCGCCTGGTACGTTACCGCAAGGTCCCAGACGATCTGGCGCCATACCTCGAAACATGGGATCCGAGCTTTAAGGACTGGGGCTCAGCGGCGATCGATTCAACCGATCGCTTCTATCGGCTGCGGAGGGACGCCGACGATGATCTTGGCGGGGTCATCACGCCTTCTCTCCCCAGGTTTACCGGGCGACTGTGGGTTCTGGTCGGCGCCACGAACAGCTCTGCGACGTTCGAGTTTGCGCAGACCATCCGACAAAACAAGCTGGGAACGTTGGTCGGTCAGCCGACCGGTGGCAATCAGCGTGGTATCAACGGCGGGGCCTTCTTCTTCCTGCGTCTGCCGCACTCCGGCATCGAACTCGACTTGCCTCTCATCGGACAGTTCCCGGATGGCGAGCGGCCGGATGCCGGGCTGCAGCCTGACATCTTTGTGGCCCCGACCGTGAAGGACATCGCTTCGGGGCGCGATGCCGAATTGGACGCTGTGCAGGCCCTGATGCATCGCGACGGGCTCAAGAAACGAGAAGCGTAGACCCGCACGATTTGAACAACCGGTTGCAGCGGATCCGAACCGTGCAGGAGCTGCTCGGCCACAAAGATGTCGCGACGACGAAGATCTACACGCACGTTTTGAACCCGGGCCCCGGCGCAGTCCGCAGTCCGGCAGATCGGATGCGCTGGCTCCACAATGCGATTGCGAACCAGCGATGACTGGTCAAGCGCGATCGCCTTAGTCCTCTATCGAGTTATCCAGGTCTGTATAACGCGCAGACTCGAAGCGACTGATCCGTCGCAATTCTTGCGAACCGCAGTGCGTGCAAGTAGAAGGACGCTTCGTTGCACCCGAGTTATCTGGGGCAGAAATTGCATCGTTTGTCGGATTGAGAAGACCAAGCTAATTGGAAGCTAGGCGCCATGTCCACACTCGCTCGGTTCCAAGAGTGGTACGCACGTCAATGCAATGGCGTGTGGGAGCACTCCGCAGGCATTTCGATTGAGAGCTGCGATAACCCGGGCTGGTGGGTCAAGATCAATCTTGCTGGCACTGCTCTGCAGGGCCGGCCTTTCAAGGCGATCACCGAGGGCGTCGACGCGCAGAGCTTTCCGGTTGCACCAGTCTGGTTTGCCTGCAGCGTCAAAGGCGAGGTCTGGCAAGGCGCGGGGGACGAATCACAACTCGAGCGAATTCTTCAAGTGTTCCTCGCGTGGGCAGGCGCTGATGGCGTCTAACTCTTCGCTCCACCTGACGTCCGCCAGCCGGCTTCGCCGTCTGTCGCCCGCAGGTGAGCTCAAACGTTGGGCGCCGTGTTTGAGCGGCTGATTTCTCTGGAGGATCACGCCATGCTTCGAGTCGTGATAAGACGCATTCGTCCTGAGAAGGAGCCTCGCCTTCGTGCATGGCTGGCGGAGCTCAATTCGCGAGCTGACGAAGTTCGCGAGACGTTTCGAGGCGAAACTGTCCGAGCCGAGCAAGCGTACATCGTAGCGGGAGCAGAAGGGCCGCTCCTCGTGTACGTGATGGAAGCCGAGGACTTTGAACGAGGGTCGAAAGCGTATGCGGCGTCGCACCACAAGATCGACAAAGAGCACCGAGCGGTGATGCGCGAGTGTTTAGCCGAGTCGCCAAAGGTCGATCCCTTGTACGACGTGTCGCTAGAAACCAAGCCTCGAGGCGGCTAGCTAGTGTCTCAGTGCGAAATGAAACCCATGAGCCGCACCGTCGATGGTGGCTGCCAGCGAGCCGCGAGAAACCAAACATGAACAAGCGGTCAGGCAAGTTGCTGCTCTGGAGTCCCCGGATTCTCGGCATTCTGGTCTGCCTCCACCTGAGCGTGTTTGCTTTGGATGCCTTCGGCGGCGGGAAGACCTTCATTCAATCGCTTCCCGACTTCGCCATTCATGTCGCTCCGATGCTCATTCTCTTGGCCGTCGTGGGGGTGTCGTGGCGATGGGAGTGGGTGGGAGGCATCGTCTTCACCGGCCTCGCAGCTGGCTATGCCTACTTCGCCCGCAACCATGTCTCGTGGATCCTCGTCGTCTCGGGGCCTCTGCTGGTTGTGGGGGTTCTGTTCTTCTGGAGTTGGCGTCATCACAAAGATCTCCGGGCTCAAGAGTAGCTCTCGGTTGACCGCAGGTGTCGGGGATGAGCGGCCCAACAAGGCGCTGCACCCGACGATCCGTCGATTGAATCCGTCCAATTTGGAGTGGTCATGGACCCCGAAGAGCAACAGCTCGATGAGTTTCTAAACCGTATTGTGGATCAGCTCCGTCGTGCCCGCGGAAACTCGGCAGAGATTCGTGCGGTGATTGGCGCTTACCTTGAGGAAGGGGACTCACTGGAGATGTCACCGCTCGAGCTTCAAGACTACTTCGACATCAGCTCACCGGGGCTTGCTGAGCAGGCTGGCTACGGACAAGCCGGGCAAGCGGAGGCCAGTCTGTTTTTCGGCCAGGTGAGCGAACAGCGGTATGGTGGATAGCGCAGGCGTACGGGATGATGGTCGCCGTCCAACGAGGCATAGGAATCGGCGACCGCCCCAAGCGGCGTTCGCGGCTCAATGACAAAGACATTAGGCCACTTCACACGCGATGAGTGATTCCGACCATTTAGTCATTTATCCGATGCCCAGCTTGGTCGCGACGTTGCTGAATCGCGAGCGCGCCAAGGGCAGCCCACTGACCGTGGCGGCCGCCGGAGTCCGCTTGCTCTTGTTGTCTTCGTATCACGCTAGGGGTAGACGATGACCGTGTCGGTCTGGGCGCTTCTCGTGGCTGGCCTGGTCGTACTGGTGGTGGGCGCCGAGCTATTGGTGCGCGGCGCGTCGCGATTAGCTCGACGCTTAGGCATTTCACCCGTGGTGATCGGCCTGACCGTGGTTGCATTCGGCACGAGTGCACCGGAGATGGCCGTGAGCGTCCAATCCGGGCTTGCCGGGCAGGCGGACATCTCCGTGGGCAATGTCGTCGGCAGCAACATCTTCAACGTGCTCGCCGTACTCGGACTCGCCGCCTTGATCACACCCCTCGTGGTGCGGCAGGAACTGGTGCAATTCGAGGTGCCGTTGGTGGCAGGACTGTCCGTCCTGTTTCTGGCGTTCGCGGGTGACGGGCGGATCAGCAAGTTCGATGGTGTGTTGCTCGCGGGAGGGCTGGTTGCCTACACCGCGTTCGTGATCCGAAAGAGCCGGCGCGAGGCCGCGAACGTGCTGGCCGAGTATGCCAAGGAGTTCGGCGGCACCGCGGCCGGTTGGCTTGCACGGCTGCCGGTCCAGATCACTTTCATCGTGGGTGGGCTGGGCCTGCTGGTGCTGGGCGCGTCTTGGATAGTGGAGAGTGCGGTATCCATCGCGCGCGCGTTGGAGTTCAGCGAGTCAGTCATCGCCCTGACGATCGTGGCGGCCGGCACCAGCATTCCGGAACTGGCCACTTCGGTGGTGGCTGCGCTGCGCGGCGAGCGTGACATCGCCGTCGGCAATGTTGTCGGCAGCAGCGTGTTCAATTTGCTGGGCATCATGGGGATTGCCGCGCTCGTTACGCCAGGCGGACTCTCGGTAGCACCGGCGCTCTTGTTCTTCGACATCCCCGTGATGATTGCGGTAGCTTTTGCCTGCCTTCCAATCTTCGCCACCGGGCACGTCATCGCCCGTTGGGAGGGGGCGCTGTTCCTGGCCTACTACGCGGCTTACGTGGGCTATCTAGTTTTGGACGCCACCCAGCACGACGCGCTCCACGGCTTCAGTGCGGCCATGTTGGGGTTTGTCATTCCGTTGACCGCAGTCACCCTGCTGGTGCTTTGGGCACGGCAGCGCTCGCGAGAGAACACATCGTGAGTTTGCGAGTTGGCTGTTCAGTAAGCGCGCAACGACGTCACGCGCGATCACGCTACGAAAGTTTGTTGCGGCGCGTCCCCGCATAAAGCCCATGCACTCGGATGTACTCGGCGACCGGCGCCGGCACGAGGTCGGCGACGCTTTCGCCGCGCGCGAGGCGCGCGCGGATCGTCGACGATGAGAGTTCGACCGGCGGCGTGTCCAACACGTTCGAGTTGATGCGCGCGAGCGCGTCGGCGGTCAAGAATGGCAGATCGCGCGCCGTCACGGTGCGCGGAAAACCCGGGCGTGGCACCAGCACCAGCGTACACAGCGACAACACCATCTCGATGCGATACCACTTGTGCAAAATCGGGATGTTGTCGGCGCCCGCGATGAAGAAGAGCGGCGCGTTCGGGTGCTCGCGCGCGTACTCTTCAAGAGTGAGCACGGTATAAGATGGTCCCGTGCGCTGAAGCTCGCGCGCGTCGATCTTTAACTCGACATTGGCGTCGCCGCCTTCGACACACGCGCCGCGTTCGTGCTCGATCGCGAGTTCGAGCATGCGCAAACGATGTCGCGCATCGACTTCGGCCTGCTTATGCGGCGGCGATCCGGCGATCAAGAACACGACGCTCGAAACTTTGCGCCGCGCGATCACCGCGCGCGCGACGGCGAGATGACAATTGTGCACGGGGTCGAAAGTCCCCCCGAAGAGCGCGAGGCCCGCGGTCGACGTCACAGCCATGCCTCTTCTCTCTCGCGTGGCTTCCGCGACGGCGCGCGCCGCGCGACTCGCGGTGCTCGGGTGTGTTCTTGTCTCGTCCAGCTAACCGGCACTATCTTCGGAACTTCGAGCGCAGTAAAGGGTGGCGGCGCGGCGCGTCGCACGACGCCTCCGCGGCTTGCAAACGAGTGGGTACAGGGCTAGACTCCGCGGCCTTTTCTGGAAAAGAGCGCCACACATGAGTCCAGCCATCATCGGGGTCCCGCGGGAGATCAAAGAACAAGAAAACCGGGTGGCGCTTACGCCGTCCGGCGCCTACGCCCTCGTCAAAGACGGCCACACCGTACTCGTTGAGAAAAGCGCCGGCGAGGGTAGCGGCATCACCGATGACGAATACGTTACGGCCGGCGCGCGCATCCTCGGCGACGTCAAAGAGCTGTTCGAGCGCGCAGGCATCATCGTCAAGGTGAAGGAGCCGTTGCCGGTCGAGTATCCGCGCATTCGCCGCTCGCAGGTTTTGTTCACGTATTTCCATTTCGCCGCTTCGCGTTCGCTGACCGACGCGATGATCAAAACCGGCGCCGCGTGCGTCGCGTATGAGACGATCGAAGATGAAATGGGTCGGCTGCCGCTCCTCACGCCGATGAGCGAAGTTGCGGGCCGCATGTCCGTTCTCGCGGGCGCGCAGTATCTCGAAAAGCAAAACGGTGGACGCGGGGTGCTCGTGACCGGCGTGCCGGGCGTCGATCCGGCGGTCGTTGTCGTGCTCGGCGGCGGTGTCGTGGGCGCGAACGCGGCGCGCGTGGCGGCGGGACTCGGCGCCAGCGTGCAGATCTTCGACATCAATCTCGATCGCTTGCGCTATCTCGATGAGATCATGCCGCCCAATGTCGTGACCGCATTTTCGAATCCGTTCTCGATTCACAAAGCGGTGATGCGCGCCGACCTCGTGATCGGGGCGGTGCTCGTGACCGGAGCGCGCGCGCCGATCTTGGTGCCGCGTTCTTACCTCAAGGACATGAAGCCGGGTTCGGTCATCGTGGATGTCGCCGTCGATCAAGGCGGTTGCGTCGAGACGTGCCGGCCGACCACGCATGCGAATCCGACGTACCAAGTCGATGGAGTGATTCACTACTGCGTCGCCAACATGCCGGGCGCGGTGGCGCGGACTTCGACCTTCGCGCTCACCAACGCGACGCTTCCGCACTTGCGGCGGCTCGCGGCCGTCGGCGTGCAGGGTTTTGTCGGGACGAGTCGCGCGGCAGCTCGCGGCCTCAATGTCGCTGGTGGCAAGATCTACCATGAAGGCGTGAGTTCCGCCTTCGACTTGCCGCTCAGCCGGCTTGAGGACCTACGACATGAGTCCTGAGCAACGGCTCGACGTGCAGGTTTTTCCGTCCGAACTCGCGCGAATCTATCAGCCGATCGAGCGCGATCTCGAACAGCTCAACCGTTACTTGCTCAGCGAGTTTCAGGCGAGCGAGCCGTTTATTCATCAACTGTTGATGCACATCGCCTCGTACCGCGGGAAACAAATTCGTCCGGCGTGCGTGTTCTTCGCGGCGCGCGCCGTCGGCGAGTGCTCGAGCGACGCCGTGAAAGTCGCGGGCGTCGTCGAACTCATCCATACGGCGACACTCGTGCACGACGATGTGCTCGACGATGCGCGTTTGCGCCGGCGCATGGAGACCGTCAACCAGCGGTGGGGCGAGCGCGTCGCGGTGTTGCTTGGGGACTTCATTTATTCGCGCGGTTTCAGTATCTCGACCGAAGTGCCCGGCGTTTCGCGCCTACTCGCCGACACCACGCACACGATTTGCGAAGGCGAGCTGTTGCAGGTGTCGAGCGCGAAACAGCTCGACCTGAGTGAAGAGCGCTACTATGAAATCATCCGCAAGAAGACCGCTGTCCTCTACGGCATGGCGTGTCGCGTCGGCGCACTCCTCGGTGGCGCGAGCGAGGCCGAGCAGCAATTGTTCGAGGACTTCGGCGTGCACCTCGGCATGGCGTTTCAGATCGCCGACGATGCGCTCGACGTTTCTGGCGATGAACGGACGGCTGGCAAGTCGCTCGGCACGGATCTCAAGAAGGGCAAAATGACGTTGCCGCTCATTCGCCTGCGCGAAAGCCTCCACGGCGGCAAGCTGCAGGAGTATCGCTGGATCCTCGAGCATTCGCGCGAAATGGGCGCGCAACAACGCGTGGCGAAGATGCTGCTCGATCAAGGAATTTTGAGCGAAGTGCGCGAGACCGCGGCGTCGTACATCGAGAGCGCGATTGCGCTCCTCGATCATTTTCCGCGCAACCCGCACCGCGAATCGATGGAGCTGCTCGCCCGCTTTATTATGGAGCGCGAGCTCTAGCCGCGTTGCGGCTCAGTTTGGAGACCAATGGCCAAGCAGCGTCCGCGCGGTCTCACGCATCTCGACGCGCGCGGTCGCGCGCGCATTGTCGATGTCAGCGCCAAGGAAGTAACGGCGCGCCTCGCGCGGGCGAGCGGCGAAATTCGCATGGCGGCGAAGACGCTCCGACTGTTGAAGTCCGGCCGCGCCGCGAAGGGCGATGTGCTTGCGGTCGCGCGCGTCGCCGGGATTCAAGCGGCGAAAGATACGGCGCGCTGGATTCCGCTCTGCCATCCGCTCGGGCTCAATTCCATTACTGTGGAGTTTGAATTGGCGGCGGCGGCGAGCGCAGTCGTCGTGACGGCCGAGGCGCGCGTGACCGCGCGCACCGGCGTCGAAATGGAAGCCATGACGGCGGTGGCCGCCGCGCTCCTCACGATCTACGATATGCTCAAAGCCGTCGACCGCGGTATGGTGCTCGGCGCGATTCGACTCGAAGAAAAACGCGGTGGACGGAGCGGCGTGTGGCGGCGCGCCGAGAGTGGCACGCGCGCGAAGAGAGGTTTGCGATGACAGCTCGCGAGATTGACGGCAGGTCCATAGCGCACGAGTGCCGGAGCGCGCTCAAACAGCGCGTCGAGGAATTCACGGCGCGGCGCGGTTACGCGCCGGGGCTCGGCGTTATTTTGGTCGGCAACGACGCCGCCTCAATGGCCTACGTGCGCAACAAAGAGCACGCGTGCGAAGAAATCGGCATTCGCAGTTTCCATCACGGGTTGCCGGCGAATGCCAATCGCGCGCAGCTTGAAGCGCTCATCGATCAGCTCAACGTCGATAGACATGTGCACGGAATATTGCTGCAGCTCCCGTTGCCGAAGCACATCCCCGGCGATGAGATGTTGCGCCGAATACTTCCGGAGAAAGATGTCGATGGCTTCCACCCGATGAACGCTGGGCTCCTCGCGGTCGGGACGCCCGAGTATGTGCCGTGTACTCCCAAGGGCGTGATGCGGCTCCTTAAAACCATCGGCGTTCCGCTCGCCGGCATGAATGCGGTCGTTGTGGGCCGTTCCAATATCGTCGGGAAACCCATCGCGCAACTGCTGCTGCTGGCCGACGCGACCGTCACCATTTGTCATCGACAGACCCGCGACCTCGCGGGTGAAATCGCGCGCGCCGATTTGGTCGTGGCGGCGATCGGGCGGCCGCGCGCGATCAAGGGCGAGTGGATCAAGCCCGGCGCGGTCGTCATCGATGTCGGAATCAATCGCATGCCCGGCGTCAAAGGCCTGATCGGCGATGTCGATTACGCGCCGGCCGCCGAGCGCGCGTCGTGGATCACGCCCGTGCCGGGCGGCGTCGGTCCGATGACCGTCGCGATGTTGCTCGAAAACACGGTCGAGGGCGCGCTGCGCTACGATCGGTGATCATATGATCACAGCTTCGCAAGACTCTTCTTCGCTCACCATGGAACCGCCCCGGATCGCGCAACTCTCGCCGCATCTCGTCAATCAAATCGCGGCGGGCGAAGTGATCGAGCGCCCGGCTTCGGTCGTGAAGGAACTCGTCGAGAACGCGATCGACGCGCATGCCGGCGCAGTGACGATCGAGCTCGAGCAAGGCGGGTTGCGCACGATCCGAATCATCGACGACGGTTGCGGCATAAATCCCGCCGATCTCGTGCTCGCGGTTTCGAGTCACGCGACAAGCAAGCTCCGCGGCGAAGCCGAACTCCACGCGATCCGCACGCTCGGGTTTCGCGGCGAAGCGCTCGCGAGCATCGCGAGCGTCGCGGAACTCGAACTCGTGTCGCGACCGCGCGCGGCGTCGGCGGGTGAACGCGTCGTCGCGCGCGAAGGTCGCGTCGAACCCGGGTCGCCCGAGCCGCTCGCGCCTGGCACGCGCGTCACGGTGCGCAATCTCTTCTACAACGTGCCGGCGCGAAAACGTTTCTTGAAGAGCGAGCGCGCCGAACTCTTGCGCATTCGGGCGCTCGTCGATGTCATTGCGCTCGCGCACCCAGAACTTGGAATCACGCTGACGAACGACGGCAAACTCGTCGCGCGCTATGCGCGCGAGCAAGCCATCACTGAGCGACTCGCCGAAGTTTTTGGCGCCGAGACCGCGGCGCGACTCCTGCCAATTGCCTCGAACGACGACGATCAACTGCTCACAGGGTTTGTCGGTCGGCCCGATCTTCATCGACGGACGAGCGATGGCGTGCACCTGTTTCTCAACGGTCGGCCGATCAAGGATCGCACCGTGCTGCATGCGCTGCGGGAAGCGTACAGCGGATTTCAAATTCCGGGGCGCTATCCAATTGCGGTGCTGCGGATCACGATCGAGCCGAGCGAATTCGACGTCAACGTACACCCGACAAAACAAGAAGTGCGGTTTCGCGACTCGAGTGCGATCCATCGTTTGGTAATGAGCCGTGTGCGCGGCGTGCTCGAGCGCACCGGAAGTGTGCCGGATCTGATTTCTTCGACGCCGACGATCGGCGGTTCCGAAATGCGCGAATGGCGAGGGAGCGCGATCACGTCGCGATCATTCCCGGCGCGGCCGTATACGGTGCCCGCCGCCCACACGATGGCTGGGGCAGTCGGCGAAGATGCGAGCGCGGCACGCGTCGTCGAGCCCGCACGCGAACTTGTCGACGGCCGCGAGCTGCGCGTGACGCAGGTGCGCAACGCGTACTTGATCGTCGAGGAAGACGCGGGTCTTTGCATTATCGATCAGCATGCGTTGCACGAGAAAATCTTGTACGAGCAGTTGAGCGTCGCCTATGAACGCGGTTCGCTGCGTCAGCCGCTTCTCATTCCGGAAACCGTTGAGCTCGCGGCGCGCGAACTCGAGTGCTTGAGTGAGTGCGCCGCCGAACTCTATGCGGCCGGTTTCGATCTTGAAGAGTTCGGCGGGCGCACCGTGTTGATCCGCGCGTTACCAGCCGGTTTCGAAAACCGTGCGCCAGTCGGGTTCGTGCGCGAGGTGCTCGCGCAACTTGGCGAGGCGCGCGAGCGCGGCTCGCTCACCGCGATCGAGTTGCGCGGTCGGCTCATCGCGACCCTCGCGTGTAAGCGCGCTGTCAAAGCGGGCGATCGTCTCACGCCGGAAGAGCAACTCGACCTCGTGCGTGGTCGCGCGCAGGCGTTTCAACCGCAAAATTGCCCGCACGGCCGGCCGGCGGAATTGTTCTTGAGTTGGGAGGAATTGGCTCGCAGGTTTGATCGGCGTTGAGAAAGCGAGGCGTCTCATGATTCGTGGCGTCCACACGATGTTCTATACGTCTAAGCCCGAAGAGCTGCGCGCGTTTCTGCGCGACAAGCTCGGTTTTCCCGCGACCGACGTCGGCGACGGCTGGCTCATATTCGATTTGCCGGAGGCCGACATGGGTTGCCATCCCGCCGATGACACCGACGGCGCGCGCTCCGGCACGCACGCGATTTCTTTTTACTGCGACGACATCCAGCAGACCGTCGCGGAACTGAGATCCCGCGGCGTGAGATTCACCGACGCCATCGCCGACCAAGGCTACGGCCTCGTCACCCACTTCGAAGTCCCCGGCGGGTTCGAAGTGCAGATCTACGAACCACGGTATGAAAAGCGAGCGCTGAAGAAGAAGAAGCGTTAGGTTGAGGGGTTCGTAGTAGCCCCGCGCCGCAGCCGAATTGACCTGGCGTACGTGGCGAGCACACTCACCCTGAATCCCGGTCTGACGCGGACTTGCGAACTAGTCTCGGTTCGTGGAAGAATCGCCCGCCATGAAGAATTCGACGACTGCCGGCATGATCTTCATTCTCAAAGAGGGCTTGGCGGCGAGTCATCGGAACAAGCTGCGTACCCGCCTCGAGCAAATGGGCGTCAGCGTCAAAGTCGTCGCAGGTCCCGATCGCGAGTATCTCGAGCTGAGCGGCGACGATGCGCCCGTGCGAACTTTGAGTCCCGAGACGTGGCCCGGCGTCGAACGCGTCGTCGAGTTGTCGCCGAGTTGGCCGCACGCCGCGTGGGGCGCGGGGAGCGGGCGGAGTGCGACGCCGACCCTTGTCACGATCGGCGCGGAGCGCGTCCCGATCGGGCCGGGGCAATTCACGATCATGGCGGGGCCGTGCTCGGTCGAGAGCTATGAGCGCACGCTCGAGATTGCGCGCGCCGTGCGCGACGCCGGCGCGCAGGTGTTTCGCGCCGGTGCCTTCAAGCCGCGCAGTTCGCCGTACGCTTTTCAAGGACTTGGTCGCGAAGGGCTCGAGATTCTCAAGGAGGTCCGCGCGGCTGCGGGCTTGCCGATCGTGACCGAAGTACTCGACGTACGCCACGTCGATGAAGTGCGCGCTTGCGCGGACTTGCTGCAAGTCGGATCGCGCAACATGCAAAACTATGCGCTCCTCAAAGAGCTCAGCCAACTGCGGCAGCCGATCTTACTCAAGCGTGGTTACGCGGCGACACTCAACGAATTCTTGCTCGCCGCCGAGTACCTGCTTTGCGGCGGCAACGACCAAGTGATCCTGTGCGAACGCGGCGTGCGCAGTGCCGCGGGCGTCGACGGTGTGGTGCTCGATCTCGGTACCGCGGTCGAGTTGCGCGAGCACACACACTTGCCGATCGTCGTCGATCCGAGTCACGGCACTGGCGCGACGCATCGCGTGTTGCCGCTCGCGCGCGCGGCGGCCGCGGCCGGGGTCGACGGGTTGCTCGTGGAAGTCCACACGCAACCAGAGACCGCGCTTTCCGACGGCAAGCAAGCGCTCACGGTCGCCGAGTTTCAACGACTCGTCGCTGAGGTCGTCGCGGTGCGCGCTGCGCTCGACGCCGTGAACCGCCCAAGCGCGAGCGCGCCGCTCGCCGTCCAAAGAAAAGAGTAGCGTTGACGGGATCCCTGCCAGAGACCGCCGACGAGCGCTTTACCATCGAGCCGCTCGGCGGCGCGCGTTCCGGTCTCACGCTGCACCTCCGCAGCTCGGCTATTCGCAAGACCAACCGACTGTGCTTATTCTCACTCGCCGATCTCGACGACGACGTGACGCTGCGGGCGCTGTTGCCGAATGTGATGCTGCGCGGTACCCGCACGTACCCCGACATGCAGTTGCTTTCGCAACGACTCGAGTATCTCTACGGCTCCAGCGTTGTGAGCGAAGTCATGAAGATCGGCGAGCGTCATGTCTTCAGCCTGCGCGCCGAGTTTGTGAATGATCGCTACTTGCCGGCGGGGCAAGGTGTGCTTGCGCCCGTGATCGCGCTGTGCGGTGAACTGATGTTCGCGCCGCATCTCGAGAGCGATGTGTTTCCGGCGCCGACGGTCGAGCAAGAGAAAGACGCGCTGCGGCGCACGATCGAAGGCCTCGTCAACAGCAAGTCGGCTTATGCCGCGCAGCGCTGTCTCGAGATCGCGTGCGCGGACGAGCCGTTCCGTTTGAATGAGGACGGACGCGTTGAAGACTTGCCTTCGATCGGCCCGAGCGAGATCACGAAGATGTGGCAACGCGCAGCCGGCGGCGCCGAAACGCACATCTACTTCAGCGGCGATTTTGAGCTTCCCGCGGCGCGCGCGGCGCTCGCGCCGTTCGCGGACTGGCGCCGCGCGCACCGTCAACAATTCGGCATCGAGCCCCTGCCGCTCTCGCCGATTCGACCCCTGCGAGCGGCGCCTGCGAAACCGCGCGAACGAGTCGAGCACATGGATGTTCACCAAACGCAACTCGTGCTGTGTTTTCGCACCGGCGTGCGGTACGGGCATCCGCGCCTCGAAGCGTTGACGATCGCGAACGGCGTGCTCGGTCTCTTCCCGCATTCCAAATTGTTTCAGAACGTCCGCGAGAAGGCGTCGCTTTGCTATTCGGTGCATTCGACGCTCGAGCGGAGCCACGGCTTGCTCTTGATCACGGCCGGCATCAAAGCCGAGAAGCGCGCGGAGGCGGAAGCGCTCATTTTGCAGCAGCTCGATGACGTGCGCAGCGGCGTGATCACCGATGACGAACTGACGGCAACGCTGCTCGCATTTGAGAATCGCTTACTCATGCTCGAGGACAGCCCCGCCGCGCTCATGGATATCGACCTCACGTGGCGCTTGTCCGGGGTCGAATACGATCATGCGGCGTACGCCGCGCGACTCAAGCAAGTGACGCGCGCGGACATCATGGCGGCGATGCGCGAAGTGCAGCTCGATACGGTCTACGTGTTGGCTCCGCCAGCATGAGCGGTGACGATTCCAAACTTTGTCGGCCCTGGAGATGATGCGATGTACTTAAACGGCGAGCGAGTCATGCGCAACGAGCGCTTACGCGAGACCGTGATCGAGCGCACGCATGCGAGCGGGCTCAAAGTTTACTTGTGCCCGAAGCCGGGTTATCGCAAGCGCTACGCTTGCTTCGCGACCGATTTCGGTTCGCTCGATGTGGCGTACAGCCGGGCCGGCGGCGCGCGGGTCGAGATTCCGGATGGACTCGCGCACTTTCTCGAACACAAACTTTTCGAAAGTGAAGACGGCGACGCGTTCGAGAAGTTTTCACGGCTGGGCGCGTCGGCGAACGCCTACACAACCTATAACGCGACCAACTATCTGTTCGCCTGTAGCAAAGAGTTTTACGCGAGTCTCGACGTGCTGATCGAGTTCGTGCGCACGCCGCACTTCACGGCCGAAAGCGTCGCCAAGGAACAGGGAATCATCGGCGAAGAGATCAGCATGTACGACGACAGCGCCGGGTGGCGCATCTATCGCAATTTGGTGGAAGGATTGTATTGGCGGCACCCGGTGCGCAACGAAATTCTCGGCAGCGTCGAATCGATCGGTCGCATCACCGATAAGCTGCTGTACGAATGCTACGAGACTTTTTATCACCCAGAGAGCATGGTGCTATTCGCGATCGGTGACCTAGATCCCGCGGAGTATTTTGCCGAGGCCGACAAGGCGCTGAGTCGACGCACTTACGCGCCGCGGGGCGCGGTCGAGCGCTTGCTGCCGATCGAGGACCCGCGCGTGCGCGAGCGCGACACGCGCGCGAGCATGGTGTTGTCGGAGCCGCGGCTCCTCGTCGGCTATAAGGACATCGAAATCGGCACGAGCGGTCGGCGACTTCTCGAGAAAGAACTCGCGACCGATATGCTCCTCGACATTATCTTTGGCAAGGGCAGCGTGTTCTTTCAGCGCATGTATGAGCAGAAACTCATCGACGATAATTTCTCGGCGTCGTACTCGGGGCTACCGAGCTGCGGCTTCTCCGCCATCGGCGGCGAGACCTCCGATCCCGACGCTCTTGTGACCGAGATCGAACGAGAACTCGCGCGCGCACGCGCCGCCGGCATTAGCGCAGAGGAATTCGAGCGCCAACGCCGCGCCAGCATGGGTAGTTTCTTCAGCAACTTCAATTCGCTCGAGTACATCGCGAACGCGTACTGCGGGTATAAATTCCTCGGCATTGAACTGTTCGACACAATCGAAGCCCTCGAGTCCCTCGACCGCAGTGCGCTCGAGCGCCGCCTCGCCGAACACCTGCGCCCCGAGACGCTCGCGATCTCAGTGCTGACGCCGAAATAGCTTCTAATCCTCTCCGGCTGGCGTGCCTTGGTGGGTTGCGCTCTGTCGCGCGCGACGGGATAATCTCCACACTGCGAATCTATGATGAGGCTGCGATCGCCGAGTGCATCCGAGGAGCGCCATGAATCGGACGAACATCACATGCTTGATCGCATTGGTTTTCACGTCGCACGTGGCGCGCGCGCAAGTGGCCTTTTCAGAGGAGGCGCTCGCGCGCGGCGTTGCGGTCTTGACCTATTATTCATCGACGTTTGGTCGCGGACTTGGGCTTGAAGATCTCGATGGCGACGGCGATTTGGATCTGGTGTTGACGGGCCGGTTCGATGAAATACTCGGACTCTATGAGAACGACGGGGCAGGTTTCTTTAGTGATCGTTCCGTGGCTAGCGGAGTGCCGCTCTCCGAAAATTATGCGGGCGTTGCACTCGGCGACGCGGATGGTGATGGCGACTTTGATTTGTATCTATCGGCAGTCGGTGCCGCGAATGTGCTCGCGCGCAACGATGGCAATTTTCAATTCACCGACGTGACTGCGGCTGCGGGCCTCGGCGATACCGGGCACACGATGGGCTGCTCCTGGGGCGACTACGACGGCGATGGTTGGCTCGATTTGTACGTCGCCAATCGCGGCCCGTTTCTCAACGAACCGAGTCGCTTGTTTCGAAATCTCGGCGACGGCTCTTTTGCCGACGTTGGTGGGCTGCTGGGTGTCGAGATCATGACGCTCTGCTACCAAGCGCGATTCTTCGACTACGATCTGGACGGCGACGCCGACTTATACGTGACCAATGACAAGGGTGATGTGACCGCCACGTCGAACCGGCTGTGGCGAAACGACGGTGGGACGTTCACCGATGTTGGCGGTGTTTCCGGCGCCGGAGTTTCCATTGACGGGATGGGCGTTGGACTTGGTGACGCGAACCGGGACGGATCACTCGACATCTATCTCACGAACACGCAGTCCGATGGCGGTGACCTGCTGCTCGTTCAGCAAGTCGGCGGAGTTTTTGTCGATCAAGCGACCAGCTACGGACTGGGCACGCCAGTTAGTGGCTGGGGCGTCGTTTTCTTCGATTGCGACAACGACGGTTTCGAAGACCTGTACGTCACGGACGGCGGTGGACCGGCGCGTCTTTACCGTGGCGGTTCGAGCCCACCTTTGGCCGAAGCGAGTGTGGAGTTCGGACTCGCGTCGGTGAATGAAACATATTGTGCGACGCCAGGGGATCTCGACGGTGATGGCGACCTCGATCTCGTTGTCCAGGCAGCCAACGCGTTGGTGCGGCTCTATATCAATCACGAGGGCGAGCTTCAGCACTGGCTCAAGATTCGACTCGTTGCTAGCGGCGCCAATGTGCATGCGGTCGGCGCGACGGTGACCGTTCGAGTCGGCAGTGACGAGCAAATCCGGCAAGTCTACGGTTCGGGGAGTTTCAAGGACGCCATTCCGAGCACGCTCCACTTCGGACTCGGCGGGGCGACAGCGGTCGATGAGGTTCGAGTGCTTTGGCCGGGCGGTGAGATGTCGAGTGTTCTAGGCGTCGCCGCCGATCAGCTGCTCATTATCGACGACTCGGGCGCGATGTTGCCGGTCACTCTGTTTGTGCGCGGCGACGCTAACGCCGATGGTGCGTTCAATATTGCCGACCCGATTACTGAACTCAGCTACTTGTTCGGCAGCGCGGTGGTCGAATGTGCCGCCGCGCTCGACGCCAACGCTGACGGCGCGCTCAATCTCGCCGATCCCATCACGCTGTTGTCGTCAATCTTCTCGGGCGGTCCGCCGCCACCTGCACCCCATCCAGGCTGTGGAGCCGGTACCGTCGAGGACTTGGCGTGCGTATCATTCGCGCCGTGCGAGTGACGTGGTTCGATGTCAAGCGCGACCACGGCCGCGAAAACTGGAACACGACGGGCTCATTCTGACCTCTCAAAGTCACTCAGCTTCTCCATGATGTCACCAACTCCAGCCCCCTTGAGTTGATCTATTACGACAAGAGTCTCTGAGCACAATCCAGCTAACTCGGGACCCGACAGCGCCAATAAATTGCGGAGATGCCTCGCAACCGTTGCCAGAACCGTCGACCGGGCGGAGTTGTTCCATGTCTCGATCGTACTTCCAAACTCGCGCCGAATTCGAAGTAGCCGGTCCCGCAAACCGTCCGCGTCGCGTGTGAGTGCCCCTTGAATTGGAAAACCTCCAATAAGCACGCAACGCGCAAAAGAAGCGCGATTCACCTGCGGGAGTTGAGAGGAACGCTCTTCAATGAACTCGTAAAGTCTGTCTGCGACTTCGTCGCCCAAACTTCGATCCTTGTCGTACTCCTCTAGCATCTTGACCAACAGCTCAGTATCCGTTTGGACCGCGCGAATGCTCGCCGCGTAACGGCGTACTCGCTCTGCCTCCTCGTGACCCGCTGACGCCAAGATCGGATTCTTCCGCATTTCCGGCGAAACGAAGAACAGCAGAAACAGGTCACACACAGCGCTCAATAACTGGTTCTCTCCACCAACCACATGCATTCTGGAATCGCTCCAAGATTTGCGTGCAAGGCACCAGCGGAATCGACCCCACTCGGATTTTCCTCGGCTGCGACGAGTTTAGCATGCGCCTCTGAACCGCGACCAACGCATCGCCCCTACACGCGCGAGTTCGGCTTCGAGACTCCAGTGTGTGAGGACCGTGATGCCGATGACGGCCACGAGGCAGACGTAGCGAAACACGCGGGCGCGGCGTTGCGCCGCGAGTTGCTGCAGCTCTTTGACAAGCATCGCAAGCGACGAGGCCGCAGGGCGCGGCGTCACTGCGTCTTGCCCTCCGTGAGTTTGAGGAACAAGGTCTCCATATCGAGAGCCTCGGGTTGGAACATGCGAATGCGGGCGCCGAGCGCGTGGATGTGATCCAGCAAATCCTCGAACGATAACTGATGCTCGCTCAGCCGCACGGCGATGCGATCGACTTCTTGCACGACGTGAGTGACGCCGGGGATGGCACGGATGCGCTCGAGCATCGCCGCGTCGCCATTCGCGAGTTGAATATGCACACTGCGATCGAGCTCGAGCCGTTTTTGAATTTCGCTCAGCGTGCCCTGCGCCACCATGCGACCGGCCTCGATGATGCCGATGCGCGTACAGAGTTGCGCGAGCTCCGGGAGAATGTGGCTTGAGATTAGGATGGTCTTCCCCATCCGCGTCAGCTCTCTGAGGAACTCGCGCACTTCAATGCGCGCGCGCGGATCGAGTCCGCTCGCCGGTTCGTCGAGGAGCAGGACGTCTGGATCGTGCACCAATACGCGGGCAAGGCTCAAGCGCTGCTTCATGCCGCGCGAGAGCGAGTCGACTTGCTCATTTGCTTTCTCGGTGAGGTCCGTGAGCCGCAGCAAATTGTCGATGATGTCCTGGCGCTTCTGCCGCGGCACGCCGTACGCGGCCGCGAAAAAGTGAAGATACTGCATCGACGTCAGGTCTTCATAGACGCCAAAGGAATCGGGCACGTAGCCGATGCGTGGTCGCACGAGTTGCGGCGCGCGTACGACGTCATAGCCGCACACACTTGCGTGCCCACCCGAAGGTCGCAGCAAAGTCGCGAGCACCTTGATCGTCGTCGTCTTGCCGGCGCCGTTGGGACCGATGAAGCCGAATACTTCGCCGCGCGGAATCGAAAAGCTAATGTCATCAACGGCGACGAAGGAGCCGTAGCGCATGCGCAAGTTGACGACTTCGACGAGCGGTTTGGAGGTCGCGGAACCGCTCGCGTCAGGCTGCTGTTCGATCATTGTTGTTCCTGTGCGTAGAGCCGGCGGCAAACGTAGAGATCGCGGCCGCGTCGAGCCCGCATTTGCATAGAAGTTCTTTCGGTGAAATTCAAACGGGTCGCAGACCGTTGCATTGAAGCGGCGCGTTCGCTCAAGTCAAGGAATTGTCTCTGGCGCGGATGGCGCTGGTATGCGGCCCATACCGCGGTCCGACTCGTGGCGGCAGGTTTCGCGCAACAGTAGCCAAACGCCTTGGGCGCGAACTGCCCCAAACTCTAGACCCTTGGAATCTGTGAGCTCGAGAAGTGGAAGCGCGACGATTGGGCTGAATAGAATCGCCGGCGCTAACACGACCGTCACCAGTAACCACACCACAAGGCCGATCGCGCAGCGCACGACCGCGCCTGCTGGGGTCCGCGCCTTGAGGCTTGCGAGCATTCCGATCCACGGCAGGATGCGGGAGTAGAAGAACACGGCGGGGATGACTCCGCCGAGGTACCCGAAGAAGACGCCGTCAACCGATTTAGTGATCGCCTTCGCTACCGCGAGCGTGAGAAATAGTCAGCGATCATCAACCGTAGAGATTCTGTCGCATGCAATAGATGCTGCCACCGGATTTTAGATACTCGCCGGTCGCGATTTCGATGACGTGATAATCGCGGTCTTCGAGCCGCGCGCGTGTCACGGGCGAGCCAGCCGGCAGAAACACTTGGTGTCCATCGGGACAGAACAGATTGCCAGCGAGTTGCTCGCGGGCCTCGTGCTCGTCGACTTCGAGCGCGTGCGGAAACGCCGTCGTGATGAGCGCCCGGCCGCGCGCGTTGAAGGCCGCCGGCACATACGCGCAGGTCTCGAGGTCGAGGACCGCGAGGCAGGTATCGAGGTGATAGAAAGCGGGATCGACGAGTTCGAGGAGCGCCACCGGCGCCGCGAGTTGCGCACTGAGAATTTCGAACGCGGCGCGCTCGCTCCGCGGTCCGACGCCACCCCACAGCACATAGCGAGCGGGATGCCAAATCGTGTCGCCGCCGCCTTCCCACGTGTGCGTGCCGAAATCGAGTTCGACGATGTGAACGCCCGCGCGCCGGAACCAATTCTTGTGGTGTTCGACTTCCGGCACGCGTTCGGGGTGTCGCATGCGGGAGCAGATCGCGATCCGCAGACCATCGCGATCGACGCCGGTGAGGCACGGATTGGCCGTGAACACCATGTCGACGAGTCCGGGCTCGCTCGGCAATTCCTCGACGACGAGTCGCGCACGGCGAAAGGTCGCGACCATCTCTTCCCATTCGCCGAGCGCGCGCGCGCGATCGATGCCCCCGACGTGGCCGGCCATGTGAGCGTTCCGCACGTCAACGACATCGAAGTGCGATGGACGACACACGAGGACCCCGTGCACGCGGCTCTCCACGGCGTAGGCGTCCAAGTCGAGGTTCTTCCACGCTTCCGGATTCTCGATGGTGCAATTCATGGCCGTTTTTTTCAAAGTTCACGAGCGACTCACCGTCAACTTGCGATGCATCGCGGGGAGCCGCGATGTCTCTGCTGCTGCAACGCGGCGAACATCGCCGAGGCGCGCCTCGTCTTCAATGCGAAAGCGTACCGGCGTGAGATGCAGTCGACGATACGTAATCTGATGGCGCACCGATTCTCCGACGGTGGGTCGCGTCGGACCTTTTATATCGCAGTGTGAGCGCAGGAGACGTCGCGCGACCTTAATCGCTTGCGCCGCCGAGGGCGGCGTGTCGGCGGGCCAGCGCTCGAGCGGAAAGCCCCAGTGTCCGGCGAGCAGTTCCGCGTCGTCGTCGGTTTTCACTACGAGCCAAGCGCTCGCGTCGCGCGGCGTCGCCGCGATCCAATGTTGCGTCTCCGCGCCGCGTTTTGCGCTCGCGAGCGGGAACAGCGTTTCACAGCCAGTGCGATGCGCCTGACAAATCGTCGCAAGCGGGCACACCGCGCAGTGCGGCCGCGTCGGCGTGCAGACCGTGGCGCCGAGTTCCATGAGCGCTTGATTGTGATCGCCGGGATGCGCGTGATCGAGCGCGCATCGCGCCGCTTCGGCCAGCATCGATTTGCCGGGCGCGCGTCGCGGCTCGAACTCGAGCGCGAGCACGCGCGCGAGCACGCGCTCGACATTGCCGTCGATCACCGGCACCGCTTCGCCGAAAGCGATACTGCCGATCGCCGCCGCCGTATACGGGCCGATGCCCGGCAACCGCAGCAGCTCGAGACTCGCCGCCGGCAGTTGGCCACCATGCGTGCGCACGATTTCCTCGGCTGCGCGCTTGAGATTGCGACCGCGCGCGTAGTAACCGAGACCGGCCCAGTGCGCGATCAACTCGTCATCGCTCGCGAGCGCGAGCGCGCTCGGCGCCGGGAATCGCGCGAGGAAGCGTTCGTAATACGGGATCACCGCGGCGACCTGCGTTTGTTGCAGCATGATCTCGGAAATCCAGATCGCGTAGGGATCGCGCGTGCGTCGCCACGGCAAATCGCGTCGCTGCGCGAGATACCAAGGACGCAAGCGCGCTGGCACGCGCGCAAGTCGGCGACGAGTGGCGGGTGTCAAAGCGCTCGACTCAGTCGCGATCCGGCGCATGGCTTGTTCCGGCTTTCCGAGAGATGTCATGCAGGCAGCGTTGTCACGAGGATCGTACTCTTCGCGGCACGTTGAGGGTCTCAAGCCGTGTGGCCATATCCGCGCCGGAAGTGGCTGCCTTCACATCGCGATCGATCGCGAGGATTCGACCGTCAGCGCCGATGTAGAACGTGACACGCTTGGCGAGGCCTATCACCGGCATCAAGATGCCGTAGGTTCGCGCAACGGCTTGGTCGGGATCGCTCAGGATCGGGTAGTCGAGTTCCAACGACTCGGCGAACTTGCGGTTGGTCTCTGGCGCGTCCACGCTCGCCGCGAAGTACGCGACATCGAACTCGCGAAGCTTGGCGCCGCTCTCACGGAGCGACTTGCATTCCGCTGTTCATCCGCCCGTGAACGCTTTCGGAAACCACGCGATCACGACGGCGCGTTTGCCTTCGTGTTCGGCAAGGGTGTGAGTCCGACCGTCGGAGCCGAGCAGGCTAAATGCGGGCGCGCGGTCGCCCGTTTTCAGTTCCGCGCGCGGCGCACTAGCGCAGCCACAGACACTGGCGACTGCCGCTGACGCGAGCGTCATGATCCAACGCATTTTCATGCAGACTCCTTCTCGCGCGGTCCGACTTCCAGAACAGATCTCATTCGGTATGCTCTGGTGCCATCGACGTGAAAGTACACTCGACCGTGTGGTGAGCGACAAGAGGTGAGTATGGCCTGGATCGAGCAAGTTTCGGAAGATTCAGCGACCGGCAAGCTCGCGGAGATCTACGCGGCCGCGGCGAAGCGTGCAGGCGGCGTCGCGAATATTCTCAAAGTGATGTCACTGCGGCCGCAAATTCTCGAACCGTTCCTCGAAGTCTACTTGCGACTCATGCACGGCCCTGGCTCGCTGACGCCAAGTGAGCGAGAGTTGCTCGCGACCGTGACTTCGCGCGTCAATCAGTGCGTCTACTGAACGGAGTCTCACGGGGAGGATCTCCGTGCTCGCAGTGGAAACGATGCGCTCGCCGACGGCGCGAAGGCGGGTTGGCGGACACTTGAGGCGTCAATTCTGACGCCGCGCTTGCGCGCGCTCTGCGCCTTTGCCGAGGAACTGACCCGCACGCCCGCGCGCATCACTCCCGCGAGTCTCGATGCGTTGCGCGCCCAGGGACTCGATGACGGCGCAATACTCGAAGCCGTGCACGTGATCGGTTACTTCAACCACATCAACCGCATCGCCGATGCGCTCGGTGTCGATTTGGAGAAGTCGATGCGGCGAAGCGAGTGAGGAATTCGCCGACGATCATCCTTCGAGTCAGCGGCGAACTCGTTGGGGTGAAGTTGACGCGGCGGAGCCGCGACCACGGCCGGGCTGAGAGCGCTGATCTTGTCCCTTGATCAGAAACCATTGCAGCGCCTCAGCGTAAGATTTTTGGAGTTGAAAGTTCCAAAATGGCCGCCATTATGGAGAAATGTTTTCCAGAACCCTTAAGCCGCTTCCTAGGAAGAGCTTCTTTCTCTTCGGCCCCCGGGGCACTGGCAAGTCCAGTTGGGTCCGCTCGGCTTTTCCAGAAGCGGTTTATGTCGACTTGCTGGATTCGAGAACCTACCAAGAACTCTTAGCTGATCCTGGCAAGATCGCTACATACCTGACGCCTGCCAAGCAGCCACAGACAATCATCATCGATGAAATACAAAAGGTGCCCGCGCTGCTTGACGAAGTGCATCGACTCATCG
The DNA here is from genome assembly GCA_046154185.1 of Planctomycetota bacterium. Lineage (GTDB taxonomy): Bacteria > Planctomycetota > UBA8108 > UBA1146 > JAJFFE01 > JBJXGE01. Next base: position 42,645 of record JBJXGE010000021.1, on the reverse strand, counting down.
AGTCGCGGCAGCGGCCGCAGTTTGTTTTGACCGGATCAAGTGCGCGAAAGCTACGCGCGAAAGGTGTGAATCTGTTGGCGGGTCGGTCGCTGACGATGCGCATGCATCCCCTCACCGCGCAAGAACTCGATGCGCGATTTGATCTCAATTTCGCCCTCAAGTACGGGTTCTTGCCGAGCGTTTATAACGAAGCGGATCCAAGAGCTCACCTCAGCGCGTACGTCGCCACGTATCTCAAGGAGGAAGTCCAGCAGGAAGGAATCACCCGCAATCTCGGGGCATTCAGTCGTTTCCTGCAGGCCGCTTCGTTCTCGCAGGGGGCGGTGCTCAACATCTCCCACACCGCGCGCGAATGCGCAGTGGAACGCAAGGTCGTCGAAAACTATTTCACTGTGCTCGAAGACTTGCTGCTCGCCGCACGTGTTCCCGTCTTCACGCGTCGTGCTCAGCGCCGCGCGGTACAACACCCGAAGTTCTATTTCTTTGACGCTGGAGTGTATCGAGCACTACGACCCACCGGCCCGCTCGACTCGCCCGCCGAGATCGATGGTGCGGCACTTGAAACTGTCGTGTATCAGCAATTTGACGCCGTGAACTCCAACCACCAACTCGGCTATGAACTCTCTTACTGGCGCGTAAAGAGTGGGCTCGAAGTCGACTTCGTTCTATACGGGGAGCGGGGGCTGAAGGCGTTCGAAGTCAAACGCTCGGCACGAGTCGGCTCCACCGATTTGCGCGGACTGATGGCGTTTCGCGATGAGTTCCCGGTGGCGGAAACCTACATGTTGTACGGCGGTGATCGAACTTATGAAATCGACGGGACTCGGGTGATTCCGGTTGCGGAGGCGATGGTGCGCGCGAACGAACTGCTTGATTCGTGATCGCGCCGCTCGACCGGCCGCAGGTCGGCGGCGTCAGCCGCTCACGCGATCTCGACGAGCGTATCGCGCTCGCGCCGTTCCATCGCGACTTTCAGTTTTAGAAATTGTTGAATGAGCTCGGCGTGCGTGGCGGCGTGGGGGGTAATGCCGGTCGACGTGAATCGGCCGTGGCCCGCGACGGCGATCGGCAACATCAGTTGATCCGTGAGATGTTCGCCGGCGGCGCCGTTGCCGCGCAAGTAGTGCTCGTAACGGTCCATCGCATCCGAGGCGACACGTTCGGCCGTGTGCTGCACTTCGCCGAAGCCCGTGAAGATCTCGGTCACGTGCTCGCACTCGTGCTCGATAAGGAGCACATTGCCGGGACCGAGACCGCGTTCGATCTCGCGGACTTCGAGCGCCTCGGCGGTCCAGTTGTAGCGCTTGCCGATGCACTTGAGTTCGCGCTCGGCGATGTGGCGCGGCAACGACGACACCATCGCCACGGCGCTGCGGCGCCGTATCGCTCCGCGTTCATCGAGTTCGAGGCGACCGAGCGCGCGCACGGGTTCAATCTCGACGACCAGGCGACCGCCGCCGGCGGGATAAAAGCCGTGGCGCTCGAGTCGCGCATCGATGCGCGGACCAAGTCGCGTCACGAGCGGTAGGAAGACGCGGCTCAAGTATTCGAAGGGCGGCGCGAACGGATTGTGCGTGCCGCCTTCGAGCACCAACCGACTCCGCTCGTTCGCGACGATGAGCGGAACCAGCACTGTTTGCAAAACGAGCGTCGTGCTGCCGGCCGTGCCAACCGCGAAGTGATACTCACCCCCGCGCGTGCGACTCGGCTCAAACGTCAACTCGCGCGAGCCGAGTGCATCGCCGGCGACCTTGGCGTTCGAGATCGCGGTTGCCGCGCGTACCGCCGTCAAGTGCTGCCGCATGAGGCCAGGCTTCGATCGCTTGGCGCGGATGTCGACGAGTCGAAACGACTGCCCCGTGACGACCGCAAGCGCCAACGCCGATCGCAGTATTTGTCCGCCGCCTTCGCCGGTGGAGCCGTCGATGGTGATCATGATTTTCATAGCTCCGACGCGCGGACCTTAGGTCGGGGCGACAGCTTCAGTACTTCCGACTCGGACTCGCACCCGCCGCTGGGCGCTGCGTGACAGTGTACTCAGAACGTCGAGATGGCGAAAAGCACAGCCTGCCGTTTGCCAAGTCCAACCGCTGCTGGTAGCGCGACTTCAAACCGCGATGCGATCAAGGCGGGTGGCTCGTTCGTGTTGAGACGTAAGGACCTAAATCGAGCCGAAAGGAAAGGACATGATGCGCGTAGCGAGTTACTTCTCGATGCTGTTGGTTTCGATCTCATCGGTGGGCTGCGGAGGAATTGAAAAGTCTGCGCTGTAGGCCGGTGACGCCGGCTATTGCCCTGTCAGGTACCTTCTACGATCTCGCTTGGCAGCAGGTTTGTCGTAGCCCAACGTAATCGTGTGGGAGCGCCGAAGTCAGTCCGTCACTCGCTCGTCGTGCTTTTTCTGCTTGCGACGCTGACCGCGCGGGCTCACACTCGCGGCGAAGAGAGGCTTGGTCTATGGCGGAGTTCTTGGTCCTTTTTGGACTCTTGATCATCGCCGCGCCGATTGTGGCGTTGGTTTGGCTTATTCGCCGCAACTTCGAACTCAAGGACAATCTCGCCGCCATCTCCCGGCGACTTGGCGCGCTCGAACGAAGTATTCTGGCGCGCGAGACCGGCGAGCCGGAGGCTCCACCGAAAGCGCCAGTTTCACCAGCGCCGCCGAGTCACGCCGCGCCGCCACTCGTCGTGGCGCCGAACGAACCGCCGCGCAGACCGCCGGAGATAGTGCCCGCATTGTTAGCGACACTCGCGCCGACGCCCGCGCCCGTGTCAGCGCCGACGCCCGCACCCGTGATAGCGCCGACGCCGTCACCATCGCCTTGGCCGGACCCGAACAGAGCGTCGACGTCGCCCACACCCGCGGCGGCGGCGATCAACTGGGAACGCTTCATGGGCGTGAAGTTGTTCGCGTGGGTCGGAGGGCTGGCACTTTTTCTCGGCGTCGCCTTCTTCGTCAAATACTCCTTCGACAACAATCTGCTGCCGCCTGAACTGCGAGTCGCCATCGGTTTTCTCGCCGGGCTGGCCTTACTCGTCGGCGGCGTAGCCAGTTCGCGCCGCGACTATCTCGTGCTCGCGCACACGCTCTGCGCGACCGGCATCGTCATTCTCTACGCGGTGACGTTTGCGTGTCGCTCGGTCTACCATTTCGAGTTCTTTGGGCCGATTCCGACCTTCTTGTTGATGGCCTTGATTACGACGACCGCCTTTTTCGTCGCCGTGCGACTCGACGCGCTCGTAGTCGCCCTGCTCGGAATGTTGGGCGGCTTTCTGACGCCGATACTGTTGTCCACCGGGCACGACAATCCGCTCGGACTCTTTGGCTACATCGCCATTCTCGATGTGGGACTCATCGTTGTGGCGCTCCATCGTCGCTGGCATTTCTTGACCGCGCTCGCGGCGGTCGGTACAGCGGCGCTCGAGATCGGTTGGATCGACAAGTTCTTCCGCGCGGAGAAATATTTCGAAGGCGACAAGATCCTCATCGCGTTTGCCGTGCTACTCGGTTTCGTAGCGCTCTACGCGCTCGCCGGTGCGTGGGCGCGGCGCCGCTTGGAATCGAACCAATGGTTGAGCGCCTCGGTGGTTTGGCTGGCGCTGCTCGCGTTTTTGTACGCGGCCTGGTTTCTCCTGTTCCCGACGCTGGCGGCGCGGCCGTGGCTGCTGTTTAGTTTCGTGTTCCTCGTCGACTTGGCCGTCACGGCATCCGTGTGGAAAGACGAGCGGTTCGCCGTCGCCCAGCCGATCGCCGGCCTGTTTGTGTTTGGGTTGCTCGCGCTTTGGACCGATCGTTCGCTCACGAACGAGTTGCTGATAGCCGCGCTTTCTTACTATTTCGGTTTCGCGATTCTCCACACCGTGGTTCCGATCGTGCACAAGAAAGGTCGAGTGGCGTGGGGCGGTCAGTTGTTCCCACCGCTCGCGTTGGCGCTCGTCCTGATCCCGATTCTGAAGCTGTCAGATTTGTCGTTCATCGTTTGGCCAGTCGTGTTGCTCATCGATTTGCTCGCGGTCGGCGTGGCGTTAGTGACTTCGGCCGTGCTACCGATCTTGGCCGTACTGCTCTTAACTTTGCTCGCGACCGGCGCGTTGATCTTCAAGATTCCAGCGACGCTGACCGGGTTGCCTTCGTCCTTCTTCCTGCTCGGCGCGTTCGCGACCTTCTTCGTGATTGTCAGCGTGTGGCTTGGGCGCCGCCTGAAGCCGAGCGCGACTTCAGGCGACGCGACATCGAGCGCGCTCGCGAGCGATCTCGCCAACGCTGAGCTGTTGCGCACACTCTTGCCCGCCTGTTCCGCAGTGCTGCCGTTCTTGCTGCTGATCATGGCAACGCTGCGCTTGCCGCTCGCGGACCCGTCGCCCGTCTTCGGCGTCGCGCTGTTGCTCACGGTGCTGCTGCTTGGGCTCACGCGAATTCTCGCGCTCGATGGCTTGCCGGCGATTGCGCTCATCTGCGTCGCGAGCCTCGAAGGCGCTTGGTACTTGAATCACTTCGACCCCGCGCACGCGGTGCTGCCGCTCACGTGGTATCTCGTGTTCCTGGCATTGTTCGCGCTCTTCCCGTTTCTGTTCTCGTCGAAATTGCGTGACCGCATCATTCCGTGGGCGACCGCGGCGCTTGTCGGTGTACCGCAGTTCTTGCTCATCCACCGGCTCGTCGTCGCGGCCTATCCGAATTCCGTCATGGGCTTGTTGCCCGCGGCGTTTGCAGTCGTGCCGCTGGTCAGTCTGCTCGTGGTTCTCCGTACTATTCCGGTCGCGAGCCCGGCGCGCATTTCGCAACTCGCATGGTTCGGTGGCGTCGCCTTGTTCTTCATCACGCTCATCTTCCCGATTCAATTCGAGCGCCAGTGGATCACGATCGGTTGGGCGCTCGAAGGCGTCGCATTGTTGTGGCTCCTGCATCGACTGCCGCACCCGGGTTTGCGCTTGGCCGGCGTATTGTTGTTGATCGCCGCTTTCGCGCGACTCGCCTTTAATCCGGCGGTCTTCGATTACCATCCACGCGCGGCGACGCCAATTCTCAACTGGTACTTGTACGCGTATGGCATCGTCATTGTCTGTCTCTTTGCAGGCGCGCGGCTGCTCGCGCCGCCGCGGGATCGACTCGGCGCGCTCAATATGCCAGCGATCCTGGCGGCGCTCGGCACCGTGCTGACGTTTTTGCTGCTCAACATTGAGATCGCCGACTACTTCAGCCCGTCCGGCGTCGCGTTGACGTTTCAGTTCAGCGGTAATTTTGCACGCGACATGACGTACTCCATCGCGTGGGCGTCGTTCGCGCTCGGGCTCTTGATCGTCGGCACGTTGCGCGATGCGCGCGGGGCGCGCTACGGCGCCATCGGGTTACTGTGCGTGACGCTGCTCAAGCTGTTTTTTCACGATCTCGCGCGGCTTGGCCAACTCCATCGCATCGGCGCGCTCATCGGTGTGGCGGTGATCGCGCTGCTCGCGTCGCTCGCTTATCAACGTTTTTACGCGGCGAGAAAGAACGAGAAGGAAGCCCGATGAGGTTACACCGGCGGCTGCACTCTCCCGCACAGCCACTTGTCGCTGCTTGTTGGGTCGCGATGGCAATCGCGTTGATGCGTACGGCCGGCGCCGACAACCTGCCGAGCGACTGGGAGCGAGTACAACAGTTTCAGGTGAGCGCGCCTGGACTCGTGAAACTGAGTTTGCCGGTTGCAACGCTCGACGCGGCGCGACCGACGCTCGAGGACTTGCGGCTCTTTGACGGTGCGGGCGCCGAGTTGTCGTTTTTCGTCGACCGTCCGTCGCCGGCGGCAAGCGTCACGCAAGCGGCGAAGTCGTTTACTCTGACACTGAATTCGACCACCACCGTGATCACTTTGGAAACCGGGATCGCTGAAGAGATCGCCGCGGTGACTTTGGAGACACCGGCGAAAGAGTTCTTCAAGTCGGTGGAGCTGGCCGGTTCAAACGATGGCGAAGATTGGCAAACGCTCGCAAGTGGCCGACCGATTTTTCGCGAGGCCCGTTCGGCGCCCTTGCTGCGCATCGAAGTCGGCGGCGCCTGGCGCTGGCTGCGATTCACCGTCGATGATCAACGCTCGACCGCGATTCCATTCACCGGTGCGATCCTGCACGCGGCACCGAGCGACGCGCCGCCGATCGAGCCGCACGCCGTCAGGATCCAAGAGCGGCACGAGAATCCCGGCGAAACGCGGCTGTTGTTGAATCTAGGCGCCGCGAATTTGAGCATCGCAACACTGCACTTCGAGACCACAGCGCCGGTCTTTCGCAGGGGCATCGACGTGTTCGAGCTCCAGGTCTCGGAGAGTGCGATTCAAGAATCGCCGCTCGCTCAGGGCATGATCTATCGCGTGGCGATAGCCGGGCAACCGGCGTCGGCGAACCTGGCGTTACCTGTCGGCCAACAAGTTCGCTCGCGCGAGCTGGTGGTGCTGGTTTCAAACCACGATAGCGCGCCGCTCGAGATCACCAGCGTGCGCGCGGCGCGACGACCGGTCTATCTGGTGTTCCACGCGCAAGCGCCGGGAGTTCACTATTTGCTGACCGGCAATCGCTTGTGCTCAGCGCCGCGCTACGATTTGGCGCCGTCGAGTATCGATCTCAAGCGCGTCGAGCTGCAGGCTGTGCAAATTTCGCCGCTCGCCGCCAATCCGAGCTTTCGCGCGCCGGAGTTTCTGCCGGGTGTCGCCGTGGATGGCGTGGCGCTCGACGTGTCAGCGTGGCAATTTCGCAAAGCGGTCGAGATCGCGGCTGCCGGCGTGCAACAGCTCGAACTTGACGTCGCCGTGATCGCGCGCGCGAATCCAGCTCTCTCGGACTTGCGGTTGCTGCGTGAGGAGCGGCAAGTGCCATATCTCATCGAGCGCACCTCGATCCAGCGCGACTTGCCACTTGCGGCGACGGCCGGAGTCGATGCGAAAGATCCGAAGCGCAGCCGATGGACGCTGGAGTTACCGATTGCCGGGATACCTGTCAGCCGGCTGACCTGCACCGCACGTACGGGCGTCTTTCAACGCGAGGTTTCGATCTACGAGGAGCTCAGTGACGCGCAAGGTCGAAAGTACCAGCGGGACTTGGGTAACGCATCGTGGAAGAGAACGCCGGAACTACGAGGCGACGAGTTCTCGATCGCTCTCAACGCGCGACTCCAGTCGGACACGATCATCATGGTGATGCACAACGGCGACAATCCACCGCTCGAGTTGAGTTCGTTTCGCGCGTTCTATCCCGCGACGCGACTCGTCTTCAACGCCCAAGACGCGAACGATCCGTGCTTTCTTTACTATGGCAATTCGCGTGCGACGGCGCCGCGCTATGACTTGAGTTTGGTTGCGAATCGGCTCTTCGCGGCGAGTCGAAGTGTCGTTTCGCTCGCGGACGAGGAGCAACTCGTGAATACGAGTTGGGGGCGGAGGTTGATTCCCGGACGGGGCGGCGTGATCTTCTTTGGAATTCTCGCGCTCGTCGTCGTCGTGCTGCTCTTCGTCATCGCTCGCATGTTGCCGAAGCCGGGGGCGCCACCTCCGGAGGCGTCACAGCCGGGATAACTTTCGCGTCAGCGATCTGCGCACACCTATATATAGGAAAGCACGCCAGGTGCCGGGACGGCCGCACGATCGGTGCGCGCCACAAGATGCGCTCAGAGCGATGTTTGGAAGCGGGCGATGCGTCGCGCCAAAAAGCGCGGCTGCGCGCGAGTCTGACGAACGCGGGCTCGCGTCGAGCGCGTCGCCGCCGAAGTTTCAGAATTTGTTGTCCCAAGTGGATCCAGAAATCGTGTGAGGAGGAGAGCGGCGGCACCGGCGCTGTCGAGCGTCGTCGACCCGCGCGCCTCGAATTCTGGATTCCACGAGGAAAGACGCAAACATGAAACCGCGCAGCTCAATCGCATCGGCGGTGATACTGGTCGCAATCGTCGCGCTCTCACCCGCGCACGCGCAATCGATCGGATCGTTCGCTTCGGAAGCATCACTCTCACAAATCCCGGGGTCCGGCGGCGGCATGGCGACGACGATCGTGCGCACGCCGACTGGCAGTGCGCCGACCACAATGGCGTTCGGCGGTGCGCCGCTAGGACAAGAAGTCATCGTCAACGGCGACTTCGCGGCGGGGCTCACGGGTTGGACCGCGATCGAGTCGGGTGGCGGCGTCACGCCGGGCGCGGTCAGCGCACTCGGCGGTCTCGCGCAGTTGAGCGAGGGCGACTCGTTTCTCGTCGAGCTTAAACAGACAATCGTCGTGCCCGGTGATTTCGCGACGATCGAGTTCGAGCTGACCCTCGCGCCCGGGTTCGATACTTCGAGCGCCTTCATCCCCGATGCCTTTGAATTTTCGCTACTCGATTCGAGCCTCGTGCCCGCGGCGGCGCCATGGTCGCCCTTTGCGAGTTCGTGCTTCAACGTGCAGGAGGACGGCAGCGTCAACCTCGGACCCAGCGCGACCTGGGATGGAACACGCGCGACGATCGTCGCGTCGGGCTTCGCGCCCGGCACCGTGCTCACTCTTTACTTCGATTTGATCGGCGCCGATTTCGATGCGTTGAGCGGCGTGCGTCTCGACAACGTCAGCGTCACGGCGACCGCGTCCGCCGGCAGCTTCGTGCGCGGCGATCTGAACGGCGACTTCGCCGCGCAAGCCGCCGATCTTCCGCTGCTGCTCGATCTGCTGTTCGGCGGCGCCAGCGCGCCCGGTGATTGCGCCGGTTTCGCGCTTGTCGAGGTCGCCGACACGAACGACAACGAATGGCTGACGATCGCCGATCATCTGCGCTTGAACGCGGCGATCGCGGCGGGCGCGCCGCTTCCCGAACCGGCGACGTTTTGCGCACTCGATCCAACGACGGACCAAGCCGGCTTCGAGCAAACGGATTTCGCTTACCAAGCGGCCGCCGGCGATGTCACGGTGTCGCCGCCGAGCGGTGTCATCGATCGCGATGTCGAGATACCCGTGCTGATCGAGGCGCCCGGCCCGATCTCGGGAGTGACGCTGATTCTCGGGTTCAATGACGCGCTGCTCACGCCGTTCAGCCCGGCGCTCGGCGAGGGCCCGGCGTTCGAGAGCGCGCTCGGCGCCTCGACGGTCACGGTCGAGCCCGATCGGATCATCTTCTCGGTTTGGAGTCCGACGCCCGGCGTCGCAATAGCGACCGGCGTTGCCGGCACGCTGGTGCCGATCGGAACGCTGCGATTTCATCTCGCCGACTTCGCCGTCTTCCCGGCGCCGCTTTGGATAACCGAGACGACTTCCGGCGTCGTCACTTTGCGTGCGACCATCGTCGATAGCTCCTACGCGGACCACCATCCTGTACTGGCGGCGAGCACTGGCGAGTTCGCGCGCGGCGACTCCAACAACGACGGCAACATCAACATAGCCGACGCCGCCTACACGCTGAGCTACCTGTTTGTATTCGGCGTCGCGCCGCCGTGCTTCGACGCCGCCGACGCAAACAACGACTCGACGATCAACATCGCCGATCCCGTGTATCTGCTCGAGTTCCTCTTCACGGCTGGGCCGCCACTGCCGGCGCCTTATCCCGGCTGCGGCCCCGATTCGGGGCCGATCGACACTCTGAATTGCGTCGACAGCGCGGCGTGCCAGCCGTAGGTCCCTCCGCAAAGTCATTTTTCCTGTCCCAATGGCCGCACTTTTTCGGGTGATAGATCTGTGCGCGGCGTGAATCGTCCGCTCGGTGACCGCCGCGCCTCACACTGAAACCGAATACTCAACCCGTTTGGCGGCGCCGACCCTCGTGCGCCGCGAGGAGAACTCGCATGTCAGTTCGCGACTACACACTGCCGCTCCTGTTGTTGAGCGTGCTACTGGCTGTCAGCCAACGCGTTGGCGCGCAAGAGGCGCTCGGCCGTCCGACGCCGATCGCGATCGGCGATTCGGTCACCGGCGACATCGCCGCCGACGAAGTGCGCGAATACAGTTTCGCGGCGCCCTTTGGCGCGGTCGTCTACCTCGATCGCACGAGCGCGTCGGCGCCGGCGCTCGTCAACTGGAAACTGTGCGATGCGCGCGGCCGCACGCTGCGCTCCGACTTGTCCGGACTCAACGACTTGGGTCCCGTGTCGCTTCTCGGCGGCACGTACACCATCGCCGTGCTGAGCGAAGCCGGCGGCGCGAGCAGTTTCGGATTCACGCTCGTCGACGCTCACGCGGAGAATTTCACGCTTGCGCTCGACGGCCCCGCGACTGCGGCTGCGATTACGCGGCCCGGCAGTCGCCACGACTACACGTTCTCGACGCCGCCCGGCGCGCGCGTCTATTTCGATGTCGTATCGGTCGGTACCGCGGGGGTATTGTCCCTCGAGCTCGTCGACGAGCACGGGCGTGCGCTCATCACTCCCACTTCGGCGCTCCTCGATCAAGGTCCGCTCACGCTGCAAGGCGGCGAGTATCGCGTCAGCGTGATTTCGCGCCTCGGTGGCGTCAGCGCCTACGAGCTACGATTGCGCTCGGTCACGAGCGACTCGCAGTCCATCGCCATCGGCCAAACGGTCGCGGGTAGTTCCGTGACACCCGGGGAGCGCGACCGCTACACGTTTACCGCCGCCGCCGGTCAGGTGATCGCACTCGATCAAACGGCCGTCTCGGCGACGACGGCGTTCGGGTGGATCCTAGAAGACTCGAACGGTCGGGTGCTACTTGCGCAAACGACAAACTTGAACGATCAAGGACCGTTCGCGCTCCTCGGCGGCGACTACACCGTGTCCGTTGTTGCGCTCGGTACGGTGACCGGCACGTACTCGTTTCAAGTGGCGCTCGTCACTGATGGCGCTGCTGCGTTGCCGTTCGGAACGCTCACGAGCGGGAGCATCGCGCCGGCTGGCAAGAAAGACACTTACACTTTCACGGCCACACCGGGACAGGAGATCCACCTCGATTTCAATTCGCCGGTTGCTAGCTCGCTCAATTGGCGGCTCGTCGATGCGCTCGGCCGATCGATCGCAGTGAACACCACCACTCTGGGCGACACGGGACCGATCGCCCTCATGGGTGGCGAGTACTCGTTGGTGGTGCTTGGCGAGCCGGGCCAAACGGGAACCTATGACGTGACGATGGTCGACGTCGTCCACACGGTCGCCACGACCTCGATCGGCGCGACGATTACTAGCGCCGTCGCAATGCCGAGTCAACGCGCCGAGTACACCTTCACCGCCGCGCCGGCACAGGAAATTCGCCTCGACCTGCTTTCGAGTTCGTCCGCGACGACACTCAACTGGATGATCGTCGATAGCGTCGGGCGGGAAGTCTTGGCGCGCACGACGCAGTTGGCGGACACCGCGCCGATTGCGCTCATGGGCGGAAACTACACGCTGACGGTGTTGCCGGAGGGAAGCGCGATCGCGAGCTATAGTTTTGAGATCGTCGACGATGGTCTGAGTGGTTTCGTGCCGAGCGGCGGTGCGATCACCGCAGGCGTGCCGGTCGCGGGCGCGATCGGTGTTGCCGGGGAAATCGACTCCTACACGTTTGCCGCCACGGCGGCGCAAAAATACTATTTAGATCTCACCCAGGGTGCGACCGGTTTGCGCTGGTCACTCGTCGACGGTGTCGGGCAAGCGATTTTCACGAACTTGAACGCGACGACGCCGACGCTCGACGATCGTGGCCCGTTCGCGCTCGTCGATGGCACTTACGTGCTTACGGTGTTTCACTCGTCGACGAGCACGCCGAGCTACGCGTTCACGCTACTTACCACCACTGATGCCGTTACGCCCATGAGTCTCGATGTCGCCACGGTCGGCGCCATCACGCAGAAAGGCTCGACGTCCACGTACACGCTCTCGCTCGCAAGCGCGCAGCAGGTCTTCATAGACTTGACGCAACTCAGCGTCGCGTTGCAGTGGCAGCTGGTCGACGCCGTCGGCACCGCTGTCTTTCCGCTGACGACTGCGAGCTCGGTCGTCGCGGACCAAGGCCCGTATTTTCTGGGCGCTGGCGAATACGAGCTCGTGATCGATCCGCAAGTGGAGGCACTCCCGAGTTACACGTTCTCGATCATCAGCACCAGCTCGACGGTGACGCCGCTTGCCGTCGGGGAGCTCATCGACAGCGTCTTCATTACGCCGGGCAGTTCGCACGTGTATGAGTTGACGATTCCGACGCAGCAAAGCGTGTACTTTGACCTGCAACAGACGGGTCTCGGTTTCAGTTGGGGCCTCTTCGACTCCACCGGTGCAGCGGTCTTTGCCATTGCGGCCGCCACGTCGGCGACGACGGGCGATCGTGGACCCTTCACGCTGGCCGCCGGTGACTACTCGCTCGTGTTGGATCCGACCGGCGACGACACGCCGGACTACCGATTTCAAGTCGTGCCGGTCGCTGACAGCACTCAGGCGATCGCGCTCGGGCAAATCGTAACAGGCGCGATCGCCGTGAGCGGTTCCAAGCATCGATTCGAATTCGAGATCGCGGGCGAACCCACGACGGTCTATCTCGACACCCTGCTCGCCAGCGCCGGAACTTGGACGCTGCGTGATCCGAACGACGTGAGCATCGCGAGCGACCCTCTGACCTCCACGGCGACCGGCGATCTGGGGCCCTTCACGCTCGCCGCTGGTGTCTACGCGATTGAGATTTCTGCGGCCGGCGGCGCGACGGTGAGCTATCAGTTTCAGGTGCACGAGGCGCTCGACACCGTTGCCACGCTAGAAGTCGGCGACACGGTGACCGACGCGATACCGAGCGCCGGCGGAACCGCACGCTACACCTTCGTAGTCCCGCGCGATCGCAGCGTGATATTCGACATCGTCGTTGGCGCGGCTGAGCTCAAATGGTCGCTCTTCGATGCTCTCGGCGAAGCGGCGGGATTGTTTCTGAACGCCGCCACCGCCGATCCGCTTCAAGACGACCGCGGACCGCTCTTTCTCGAGCCGGGCTTGGCTTACACGTTGGTGTTAGACGGTGACTTCCAGTCGGTGCCAAGCGGCACGTTCGCGCTCAAGTACGGCACGCTCGGCGATCCGGTGGTCGTTGCGTCCGAATGGCAACTGACGGCGCGCTTGAATTTCGCGCGCGTGGCGAGCGCCCACTGGAACGATGTGGACGAGCAACTCTACGTCGGCGTGCGCGAAGGCGGAGATGACTTGTTCTTACTCCAGCCGTCGGGCGTGCCGTTGTTTCTCGAGGCGTCGAGCGATGCGATTGCCGCGGTCGAGATTGCGCCGTCCGGTGACGCCTTTTACTCGGAAGACGGGGCTGGTCGACTGCGAAAGTACGGCGGCGGAATTTGGGTGTCGGGTCTTGGCGCGGGCGACGACGATCCGGCGGGATTCGCGTTCGCGCCGGCCAACTACTCGGGTCCACTCGCACTTGCGGGTCGCGGCGTCGTGGTCGACCGCGGCGATGGAAGTGAAGATGGCGTGTGGTCATTCTCCGCGACAACAGCCGAAGGCGAAGTGCTGCTGTATCCCGACTCGGGACTCTTGGTCGATGCTGTGGACGTGACGATCTCATCGCAGCAGGTCTACATCGCCGACGCCGGCCTGCCGGGGCAAACGGGGTTCGTTTGGCGTCTCGATCCGGGCGCTGTGCTCACCGACATCGGCGCGACGGGTCTTGCGCCGGCTGGTATTACGCTCGATCCGATCGATGATTCGCTACTCGTCGTCGATCGCTTGAACGGCCGCGTCGTGCGCGTCGATCCGGCGAACGGTTCGCACACCGATGTCATCACCGGCGTGCGGTTGCCGACCGACGGTGGCTTTGCGTGCATCGACTTGAGCGCAGACGGCCGGCGGATGTTTGTCACGGCCGAAGGCGCGGTTTACGAGTTTCGTCGTTGCGCGCCCGGCGCCGGCGTCACGGACTGTAATGGCAATGGTCAGGACGACGCGTGCGATCTCGCACTCGACCTGAGTTTCGACTGCAATCAAAACGGCGTGCCCGACGAGTGCGACATCGCTGCCGGGCTCTCGACCGACCTGAACGGCGATGGCGTACCAGACGAATGCCTGCCATGCGCGCGCGTCGACCTGGTCTTCGTCGTCGACACGTCGACGTCGATGAACGACGACGCGGCGGCGCTCTGCACGCTGTTGCCGGAAGTCATCGAGTTTCTCGGCGCCAACGACGTGGCGGTGCGCGCCGAGATTCTCGGCATCGCCAACACGCCCGGCGGAGACTTCGCGTGTCTTACCGCCAACGTGCGCGATCTGCTCGGCGCGGCGATCGGCACCGACTGCGGTGCGTTTTTCAGTGAGATTACCGAGGATTGGGGGCGCGCGACCGAAGCCGTCTGCGAGTTGTTTCCGTGGACGCCCGGTAGCCAGCGGTTTGTCGTCGTGATCTCTGACGAAGGTCCGCACTGCGGTGACGGGATAACATCTCTCGACGACTTCAGCGTCGCGGTCGCGATTACCGCGGCGCAAGCGGCCGATGTGCGGGTCTCGACGATCACGGGCACCGGCAGCGCCGTGGCTGTCGTCGACTTGGCCGCGGCGTTGGCGACCGGGACCGGCGGCTTGGCGCTTACGATCGCCGAGTCGGCGACGGAGATCGGCGCCGCCGTCCGCGACATCGTGATTTCGAGTTGTCCGTGCGGCGCCGGCATCGCCGAGTTGCAGCCGCTCGTCGGCAGCGCGTTTCCGGCTGGCACACCGGTCACGATCAGCGGACGCGTGAACTCGCTCGACCCGTCGCGCCCGATCGTCGACGTGTTCGTCGGCGGCGCAAGCGCCGACAGCATCGACTTGGCGGGGCGGTTCTTCAAGACGGTGACGCTCGCCGTCGGCATGAACTCGATTGCCATCGAAGTCGTGCAAAGCTGTGGTTCCACGGAGTCAACACTTGCGCTCGAAGGGCTGCCCGCCGGTAGCGACGCGCCGGTGGTCGCGACGGATGTCACGCTCGCGGTCGTCGCTGAATACAGCGATACGACTTTTTCGCTGGCGTCGAGCACGCTATCGGTCACTTGCCAAGGCTGCAATGTGTCGGACTCGGCGCTGCGCGGTCCGCTCAAAATGGTGATCGAAGGATTCACCGAACCGACGGTTTCGGTCGCGAGTCCGGACGGCGTCACGGCCGACGGCAAACCTTACTTCGAGTTTCTCGCGGCCGGCGAACTGCTCTTCGCTGGCGGGTGTACGCCCGCGCGCACACTCCTCTTCAGCAATCCTCAGCACGTGCAGGTTTTGTTCGAAGCGACATGGCTCGCCGCGGAAAATCGTGCGCCGACGTTTGCGAGTTCGCCGCCGACGAGCGTCGCGATCGGCGCACCCTACAGCTACACGCCCATCGCCACCGATCTCGACGGCGATGCCGTGAGCTTCGTGCTCAGTGCGGCGCCACTCGGCATGGCGATGGATGCGCTGACGCATGTGGTCACCTGGCTACCGAGCGCAGCCGACCTCGGCAACCACACGGTGGCAATTCGAGCGAGCGACTTGTTCGGCGGGAGCGCAACGCAGGAGTTCACGCTCGCCGCGATCAGTGCGCCGGCGAATCGGGCGCCGTACTTCACGAGTTCACCGTTGACGCACGTGGCGGTTGGCGCGGAGTACATCTACGCGGCGACGGCGGCGGATTTGGATGCGGATACACTCGCATTCGAACTTCTCGCGGCGCCGACCGGTATGACGGTGAACGCGAGCGGCGTCGTGGTCTGGCCGTTCGCGCTTCCCGGTCTCTTCGACGTTGCGCTGCAAGTGTCCGATGGTCAAGGCGGCAGCGCCTTGCAGCAGTACCAACTCGCGGCCGGCGCCGTGTCGCTCAATCCGCACGTTCCGCAATTGTTCGGCTCGCCAACTCCGACCGCGGTGGTGGACCAGCTCTACCTGTATCAACCGGCCGCGTTCGACTCGGACTTCGGCGACGTGTTGAGTTTCACTCTGGCGTTGGCGCCGACTGGAATGGTCATCGACCCCGCAACGGGTCGTGTCACGTGGATTCCGAACGCGACGCAACTCGGATCGCATGCGGCGACGCTTGCGGTAAGCGATGGGTATGGCGGGGTGAACTCGCAGTCTTGGGACATCGAAGTTGTCGGCGTCGCGGCGAATCGCGCGCCCGTGATCTTGTCGACGCCGAGTTTCTACGCCGAAGTCGGCGTCGAGTATGAGTACCAAGTCGTCGCGATCGACGCCGATCTCGATGCGATCACCTACTCGCTCGTCGCGGCGCCGCTCGGCATGAGCATCAACGGTGCGACGGGTCTGGTCACCTGGACTCCGACAAGCACGGGTTCGGTCACGATCGCGATTCGGGTGCTCGACGCGATGGGCGGGGCCGGCAGCCAAGCCTACTTGGCGACCGTGATTCCGCCGAACGGCGCGCCGATGATCACCTCGACGCCGGCGACGACGGCAGTCGTCGGTGGCAACTATCGCTACGCGGCTGAGGCGACGGATCCCGATGGACATCTCATCGCGTACTCCCTCGACGTCGCGCCCGCGGGCATGAATGTCGGCGCGATCTCGGGACTCGTTTCTTGGTCACCGACCACCGCGCAACTCGGTCCGCAACTCGTCACCCTGCGGGTCGCGGACCCGTACGGTGCGAGTGTGACGCAGGCGTTCACGGTGCAAGTCAGCGCCGACACGACGGCGCCAGAAGTGACGATCGCCGTGTCGCACGAAACGGCGCCGTTTGGCCAAGACGTTTTGATCACGGTCGGCGCCGCGGACGACGTCGGCGTCGCGTCGCGGACGCTGCGCGTCGATGGTGTGCTGACGACACTCGACGCCCTCGGCAGCGTGATTTACTCCGCACCGATGCCTGGCGCATTCTTGCTCGAAGCGACGGCCACCGACGCGAGCGGCAACGTCGGCGTCGCGGCGCGTTCGATCACCTTGCTCGCACCCGATCCGGAACAACCGGTCGTCACGCTCATCGCGCCGCAGCCGGATGCGCAGGTGTCGGGCGTCGTCGACATTGTGGCGACGATCGCGGACAACGTGCGCGCCGGGCTCACGTGGACCGTGAGTTTGCGCCGCGATTCGGAGCGCTCCTATCAACTGCTCGCGTCTGGGGCCGGACCCGTCACGGCCGCGACCGTCGCGCAACTCGATACAACGCTGCTTGCCAATGATGCCTATTGGATCGAGATCCTCGGCCAGGACGCGATCGGCAATACGGGCGGCGTGCAATTCCGCGTGCAAGTGGTGGGCGAACTCAAGCTCGGTCAGTACGAGACGACTTTTGTCGATCTCACGATTCCACTCGCGGGAATCCCGCTGACGATCACGCGGCGCTACAGCTCGCTCGCGCCCGAACGCGGCGACTTCGGATTCGGTTGGCAACTCGGGCTCGCGGGCGAATTGCGCGACGACGCGGCGGAGTTCTCGCATCCCGTGGCGCTCGTCGACGACTTGAACGACGAGCCGTTTCAGCCGGGGACGCGCGTGCACGTTACGCTACCGAGTGGTCGACGCGTCGGCTTCACGTTTCAGCCAACACCGACCATGTTCGGCTTCGTCGTCACGCCGCGCTTTGAGCCCGACGCGGGCGTGACGGAAACGCTCGAAGCGTTGTCGCAATTCGGCGGCACGACACTCTTGTTCACGGGCACGGCGTGTTTCGAGTTCATCTTCCCGTACAACCCGCGCGAGTACGTGCTCACGACTGAGAAAGGCGTGCGCTACACGATCGACGAACACGACGGCCTACTGCGAATGGAGGATATCTTCGGAAACGCCATCGATGTGACACCGAGCGGTCTCGTGAGTTCGACGGGAATCGAAATAGGTTTCGAACGTGATGGTCAGGGGCGCATAACACGAATCCTCGAGCCGAGCGCCGACGGCACGCCGCGTAGTGGTGGTCAACTCGTTTACACGTACGATGCCAACGGGAATCTCGCGTCCTCGACCGACGCGGCCGGCAACACGACCGAGTACTTCTACGAAGTGGCGGCGTTCCCGCATCACTTGACGCGCATCGAGGATCCGCTCGATCGCCCGGTCGTGCGAAACGTGTTCGGCGCCGACGGACGCCTCGTCGCGCAATGCACGATGGACGGAGATATCGTGACACTCGAGGGATGCTCGCAAGTCGAGTACGACGCGGCGGCCGGCACGCAGACGATTTTCGATGGCAATGGTGATCGAACCGACCTGTTCTTCGATGCGGCCGGTAACTTATCGCTCGAGCGCCGTTGGCTCGGCGCGACTCCACTCGATACGGTGCGCACCTACGACGTCGAGCATCATTTGCTGACCGACACCGACCCGCTCGGCAACGTGCAGTCGTACACGTACGACGAGCGCGGCAATCGCCTGACGGCGGAGGATGCGGCGGGACGCATGTGGCTCTACGGCTACGACGACAGCGACAACATCACGAGTTTGTGTGATCCGGTCGGTAACTGCATCAGTTACGTGTTCGACGACCAGCGCCGGCCGCTCGTGCGCACGGACGCGTTGGGTCTCAGTGAGACCTACACGTGGGGCGCGTTCGGTCTCCTCGAGAGCGTGACCGACGTCAACGGGCAAACGTGGCTCTACGAGTACGACGAACACGCGCGCGTCGAGCGCGTCGTGCACCCCGACGGCAGCGAAGTGAATTTCGTTCACGACGCGCTCGGTCGTTTGACGACGGCGACGGATCGCAACGGGCAGACGATCACGTACGAGTACGACGCGAAGCATCGCGTGATTGAAGAGCGTTGGCACACGACGCCCGAGCAGGTCTTCGCGTTTGAGTACAACGCAGTGGGATTGCTGACATCGGCGGCTGGACCGGGTTCTGCTCAGACCTTCGAGTACTGGCCAACGGGCGCCCCGCGCGAAGTGCGCAATGAGTCGGTCGACGGCTCGACGGCGCATGTCGTGGCGTACGGCTATGACGATGGCGCGGGTCAGCTCGCCGCCGGCTACGACGGGAATGGCAAGGTCACGCATGTGTTCGATTCATTCGGCGGCCTGACCGAATACGAATACGACGCGCTCGGTCGGCTCGACTCGATCCGACAGACGGGCGCGGACCCGGAGCTGCTCGATCGGAGCGCGGTGGCGTCGCCGGTGATCGGCCGATCGATGCGCTTTGAATACTCGCACGCGTCGCTGCTCACGGCGGCTCGGCGTTTCAACGACGCCGGCGGCGCGCTGCCGGCGATCGATACGCTGTATGCGTATGACTGCGGCGGTTGTGCGGGACGCGTCGAGAGCATAGAGCACCGGCTTGCGGGCGGGGGAGCCGTCTTGCACGCGCTCTTCTACACGCGCGACGCGAACGGCGATGTGTTGTCGACGGTCGACGCGGAAGGGGCGCATACCGCGCTCAACGACGGAGGCCGGCGACTTCTGAGCGCGACGCATCCCGTGACGCCCGGACTCAGCGCCGAATCCTACAGCTACGACGGTTCGAACAATCGCATCGCCAGCCACCGGTCCGCGAGCTACGTCTACGGGGGCACCGGCAACCAACTCATCGAGGACGACGAATTCGAGTATGCGTACGACTTGAACGGCAATCTCATCGAGGAGACGCGCAAGTCGAACGGGCTCGTGCGGCGTTTCGTCTACGACTACCGCAATCGGCTGACGTCGGTGCGATTGTTGACGCCGGGTGGCGTGGAGATTTGGAGCGCTAGCTACGGCTACGATACGGCGAATCGTCGGATTCGCAGCGTCGAGAACGGCGTCGAGCGCGAGTACGTGTACGACGGTGGGAATCCCATTATCGTGCTCGACGGCGCGGGCGCGGTGCTCAAGCGCCGACTCTACGCGCACAGCATCGATTCGGTGTACGGCTACACGAGTGGCGGCGACGCGTATTGGTATCTCACCGACGCGCAAGGCAGCATTCGCGACGTGGTAGACGAGTCGGGCGCGATGGCGCGCCACTACGTCTACGACTCGTTCGGCGCCGTGGTCGGCGGCGTCGGCGCGCTCGATGATGACGTGCGCTTTCAGTCACGCGAGTTCAGCGATCTCACTGGTCTCGGCTACTTTCGTGCGCGCTACTACCAGCCGACGCTTGGGCGGTTTTTGTCCGAGGACCCGCGTCTTCCGCACCGCTACGACTTCGCCGAGAGTAACCCGCTCTTGTTCCGCGACCCGAGCGGCAAAGTGACGGCGATCGAGTACGCGTGCAAAGCGGTGCATGGCATCTCAGTGGTGACGTCGGTGCTACAGATCACGAACCCGGTGGCCAAACTGTGGTACCAAGTCGCCGCTGCCGTTGTGCTGCTCGAGCCGCCGCCGGAAGGCGGCGGCGGCATCGCCAGCGCGTTCCGCACCGAGATTATCAAAGCGACGATCGACAACATCATCGAGGAGCTCGTGACCGACTACAACACCTACGCCGGCTGTGCCCTCAAGGCCTTCAACTGGGTGCGCGAGCCACCGCAGTTGCCGCCGGATCCGTCGGACTACGGACTGTGAAGAGACTCTGGGCACAAGCACCGAAAGGTGTTTGGCCCAAGCCGCGAATCTCACGAGTAATGGCGTTTCTGAGCAGATTCTGACAACTGTCGAATCTCGCGAGAATTGGTCGCGCAGCTAATCAACTTCACAAGGCCAGAAAGGGCCCACAGAGCAGAGCCCAGTGGCAGCTGGCTGGTCCGGTCGGCCGGAGCAGCCGGCTGCTGGGCTTTGCTCTATTCAATCTCTAGGACCAACCTTCATCAGGACGCGGGCGTCGAGTCGCCCGAAGATTCTGCGCGACTCGAGCCACGTACGATCGTTATGATTTGCGTTCCCTCCGCGCCGTGAAGGGAGTGAACGCATGCGCAGTCTTCTCGGAGTTTCTGTGACATTGCTACTTGGAGTTTGCGGATTGTCGGTCGAGGTCGCAGCCGCGCCGTTTGTGCGCGGCGACGCGAACACGGATCTGACAGTCGATGTCGCCGACGCGGTGACGATGTTGTCGACTTTGTTCGTGCCGGGCACGAATCCGCTCGTATGCGCAGACGCAGGTGATGCGAACGACGATGGCGTATTCAACATCGCTGACGCGATCTACTTGCTGAGCCACCTTTTCGTGCCCGCGAGTCCGGCGCCGCCCGCGCCGTTTCCCGGTTCGGGAGATGATCCAACAGCCGATGCGCTCGAGTGCGGACCACCGGTTGGCATATTGCCATTTGAGACGATTGCGCAAGGCCCGTTTTCTGGGCTCGACCCGCAGCTCACGATCGTGCGCGATGACGCGGAGTGGAGTGTTCTGTGGTCGCAACATGATCCGGCGACACCGGCGCCGACGGTCGACTTCTCGCAGGAGATGGTCGTCGTCATCGTTCGTCACTTCTCGAGCGGCACGCACTTCGTCGACATTCAGGAGCTGATCGCGGACTCCGCCGAGATTCAAGTCCATCATGAACTCGGTAGCTCGATCTCCTGCATAATTCTGTTTCTGCCGACGCAAGTGCATCATCTCGTGCGATGTCCATCGACAGCGGGGGATCCAGCGTCGTTCGAGACCGTCGTCGATACTTGTCCATGACGGGCTGATTGAGCGCGACGACCCGCGCGTCGCTTCGGTGCCGCGCGGGAACGAATCGAGACCGCTCAAGTCATTGCATCTCGCGCCTCAGGCCGCATCATGTCGCAAGCGTTCCCGTCCATAAGGAGGTAACCGGATGCGACTCGATGGATGGCTCCTGCGTGTTCCGTCGGTGCTGACTCTTGCGTTTGCTCTCGCGGCTATTACGCCCGCGCGTGCCGCGGAGGATCGCGACGTGCACGTCGTAAAATCGCCGCAGGCGAAGCGCATCGCGGAGTTTCTCGACCACTGCGAATCGACCGGGTTCACCGGCGCTGTGCTCGCGGCGCGGGGCGGCGAAGTGGTCATCGCGCGCGGCGTGGGCT
This sequence comes from Planctomycetota bacterium, assembly GCA_046154185.1. Taxonomy (GTDB): domain Bacteria; phylum Planctomycetota; class UBA8108; order UBA1146; family JAJFFE01; genus JBJXGE01. Next base: position 20,896 of record JBJXGE010000021.1, on the reverse strand, counting down.
GCGCGGATCTCGAAGGCAAAGTGCCGAACACCGCGCGCACGCTGTTCGAGATTGCGTCGGCGACCAAGCAATTCACGGGCGCCGCAATTTTGAAACTCGTCGAGGCGAAGAAGCTGAAGCTCGATGACTCGATCGCGATGCACCTCCCGAATATCCCGGACGACTGTAAGAAGATTACGGTGCGCCATCTCTTGCAGCACACGTCCGGCATTCCGGGCACCAACGCAGAGGGCAGCGGCGACGACCTGGTCGCGCTGATTCCCGGATTCCTGCGCGGCGGACCGCGGCACGAGCCCGGCACACACTGGGAATATTGGAACCAGGGCTACTCGCTCCTCGCCGGGATCATCGAGCGCGCGAGCGGCAAGCGATACGGAGAGTTTTGCAAAGAGCAGCTCTTCGCGCCGAGTGGAATGGGCGTCACGATGTTCACCGGCGACTCCGCGCCCGGCAAACTGACGGTTTCGACCGGCAGATCGATGCACGGCGCGCCGCGCAGAGCGCTCGAGCATCCGTACGGGAACTTCGGCTACCAGTACCGCGGCATGGGCGGCGCCGTGACGAACGTGTGGGATCTTTGGCGCTGGGATCGGGCGCTGCGCGGCGAGAAGGTCTTGGGGAAGGCCGCGAAGGAGGAGTACTTTAAGCCAGGCCTCAATTCTTATGCGCTGGGATGGGAAGTGAAGCAGACACAAGGCGGTCGCCAGGCGATCGAGCACGGTGGAAGCGTGCGCGGTTTCCTGTGCAATGTGCGTCGACTGCCGAACGACGACGGCTGCGTGTTCGTGCTTTGCAACGGCGACGACATCTTTCCGCATCTCATCACGGACTCGCTCGAGGCGCTGCTTTTCGGCGGCGCCTTGCCGATCAAGGAGCCGCCCGCAGTGCTGAAGCCGGAGCAGCTCAACGCGCTCGTCGGCAAGTACGCGACGAAGAGCGGCGAGCCGCTCGTGATCGTCGCCCAAGGAAGGGCCGCGCGCGTGACCATCGGCAAGCCGGCTTCACCGCAGAGCGGAGTCCCAGACAAGAACGGCGGGCGTGCTGGTTCCATCGGCGTCGCGGAAAACGGCGATCTCGTTTTTTACGAGTGGCGAAAGATCACCGCGATCAAGCTCACGCGCGCCGCGAAGGGCCCAGTGCGCGGCATCACGATCCATGATCAGGAGTTTATTCGGCAGGGGCCATGAAGGTGCTTCGAGCGAGTCCAGAGCGGCTCGCCTGAAACCGGCAACAGTCCCATCAACTGCAATCACTCCGGCTAGCGGGGAGTGAACCCAGCGTGGAGTCGAAGCGTGAGTTTTGTTGCGAGCGGTTTCCCGATGCTGCTCCGCGAGTTGAGCGTGAGCGCCGCGCACGCGAAGAGTCGGCGGGTTCGACTTTGGTGCGCGATCGGGCAATTTCTGCTCGCCGGTTGGTTCCTCCTCCACGCGAAGAGCGGTGACGGGAGCCGGCTCTTTGCGATGCTCGTCGGCGCGGAGTTCGCGATCATCTACGCGTTGTTGCCGGCGCTCATCGCGAACGCGGTTGCCGGCGAGCGCGAACGCGAGTCGCTCGACTTGTTGCTCGTGCTGCCCATCTCACGCGGACGACTCTTACTGCAGCGACTCCTCAGTCGCCTAGTGCCGTTGCTCGCGCTCTTGAGCACCGCACTTCCGGGCTGCGGCATCGCGTATGGGCTCGGCGGGCTTGAGACCTGGGAGATCGCCCGCGGCGGCATCGCCGTCACAATCTGTGCGTTTGAAGTCGCGGCGCTCGCGCTCTGGGCATCATGTCGAGCGTCGAATGCAGTCGGCTCGATGATCCAATGTTATGGGATCGCGGCATTGCTTCATGTTGGCGCTTATTTGGCGAGCGCATCGTTTACCGGCAGCGCGCTCGGCGATGCGATGGGCGGGTTGAGCCCAGTGCTGAGCTACTACACGCCGAATTCACCGGGTGGCACGCAAGTGTCCATCTTCGATGCATGGCCCGCACTCGCACTCGGCGCCGGCTTCCTGATTTGGAGCCGTGTGCGTTTTGGCAACTTCTCAGAGCTTCGCGCGAAGTCGTGGTTTTGGGGAGTGTTGCTCAGGACCTCCCGCGACCTTCCGGGGAACTCGCCAATTGCGTGGCTCGAGTCACGGCGCTTCGCTTGGCGTTCGCGCTTCATGCAACGCTTGTTCTTGTTTGTCATGTTGCCGGTGGTGGCGTGTGGGTTTATTGCACACGACATGGATGTCGCAGCGCGTGGATTTCGCTCGGCGCATCTCGGCGTCGTGGTTTTTTGTTGGCAGGCGTTGTCGATTCTCATAGTGCTTGCCGCCTCGACGGGTCTCATTGCCAACGAACGAAGGCGCGAGACTCTGGAAGTGTTACTCACGACGCCGCTTCACGGCCGACGGATCGCGGCGCAGAAATTCTTGTCCTTGAGATCGCTGATCGTTCCGATCTTCGTGCCGAATTTGATTCTATTCGCGCTACTATTCCATTCGAACCGACTCGCCCCGAGTGTCGCCGCGCCGTTCACTATCAGCGTGATTGGTTTTCTGTTCTACACTACGTTCGCCTGGTTCGGTTTCTTGTATGGCTGTAAATGCCCTTCGCAGCCGGGAGCCATGATCAGAGCTTTCGCCCATAACACAGCGCTGTGGGTTCTCAATTGGTTTGGACTTCTCATCTTTCTTCTCTCCGAATCCGGAGTCCGCAAGATGACGTCGGTGTTTACGGGCAGTGCAGCCGACGCGTTGCTCGGCCGATCCGAGACCACGGCCGCCTTTCGTCCTCCCTTAACTCGATTCGAAAAAGCCGGACGTCGCGCTGGGCGTTGGGTTCGAAGCCAATTGGCAAAGGACCTCGGCTCGAGAGCACTAGAGCACGCCAAGAATGTTAGACGACGCGGCGGCGTGCGTTCGTTGTTACTGCTCGCGATCCTAGCCGCTTTCTTTGCACCGGCTCACGCCGATGTGACCGCACAACTCGAACCCATTACGCAACTGCCGCGCGGCGGGGGACCGATTCCCGTGCGCGTCGAGATTCGCTCGACCGAACCGGCGGTGCTCACGGGAAGACTCGTCATCACTGCGGATGACGCGACGATGAGTTTCGAATCGACGCCGCTCACCGTTCCTTCTGGAAAAGTCGCGAGTTTTCGACTGACGCTGCCCGCGCTCTGCGATGCGCCGCCGCGGCGCGAACTCGTCGTCAAACTCGAACTCCACACCGCGACGCGCAAATACAACCTCGGTACGGCGATTCTCGCCGCGAAGACGGAGCAACCCTGCAAGGTCATTGGGTACGCAAGCGCCTGGCCGGGGGATTCTGAGTTGCGCAGTTTGTTGAGCGCGATGCGCATCGATCTGCCGATGGCAGAGCTCGCCGGAAAACCAAAGCTTGCGGTTCGAGTTTCGGTGGTTCGACTGCTGCCGGAAGAATGGCCGCGCACACCTGCCGAGTTGTGCGCGTACGATGTGACGATCGTGCACGGAGCAGAGCTCGCGGCGCTCGGCAAGCAACAACGCGAGGCGCTGCGGATTTGGGTTCGAGCCGGCGGCGTGCTGTGCCTCCTCGCGCCGAACACGCTGGGTACCGAAGAACGAGATTTCATTCAATCGCTCGCGGCGTCGAACGCCGAAATCACGCTCGTGCCGGGCGGCACGCCGCGCGTCGTGGCGGAAGCGGATCAGCGCTTTCACGCCTGGCCGGCCGGCCTGGGGCTCTTCGCACTCATCACGGGCGATGCCCATGGCGCCGAGTCGCCGACGCCAGCAAAGTGGCGCGAGATCTCTTTCGCCCTCTGGCGCCTGCGTGACGATGTCGCGGGCTGGGTGCTCCGCGGCGAGCCGGTGGCGATCTCCTATGATCGCGAAGATTGGCAGCGCGACGTCGACACGTCGTTTGCGCAGTTGCTATCCCCGCCCGAGGAAGCCGGTGTGCCGGGCGGACTCCTCGTGTTCGCGTTGTTACTCTACGTATTCGCGGTCAGCCCGCTGAGCACATTTCTCGTCAGAAGATTTGATGCGCCGGCGCTGGTGTGGCTGCTGACGCCAGTTTGGGGCGTCGTATTTCTGGCGATCACGGCGACGATTGCGAGCGCTTATCTCGGCGTCAGCATGCGGAATCGGTGCCTCAGAATCATCGACGTCGACACGCAGGGCAACTCTGTCCGCGAGCATCGATTTGAAATGCGGTTCGCGCAGGAAGCAGGTTCTTCGACGGGTGAGCGCACGGGGTCGCTCGTCTGTCCGGCCCGTCCGCCCGCTCTGCGCCGTCCGAATCTCCAATACCAAATGGACGACTGGACGCTCGCTATGAGCACGGGTCAGACACGCATCGCCGGCGCGTTTCCAGAGAACTACGAGATCCAGCAGGTTCACCGAAAGTGGACGGTGCAGCTCAACCATGAATTGCTCTTCGCCGATTCGCCGCCGCCCTCGCTCGCGGTTTCCTGGCAAGAACTGGCGAGTCTCGATCCAAGTGACGAGCGTGCGTTGACGCGCGCGTTCGCGCGCATCGAGGCCTCTGGACGCCACCGGTGTTTTCTCGTCGACGGCCACGCGATCCGATGGCCACCCGGCTCCGTCGCCCGACGATCGCTCACCGCCCTCTGGCATGGAATCACCTACCGAGCGGGCGACCTGTTCGAGCGCACCGCGCCAAACGCGAGCGGCGACGTGCTCGACCTCTATCTCGTTTCCGAGCAGAACCAACGAGATCGAATTGTTATCGTCGCTATTCAAGACCCTTCGCACGCCGGCGACTGGGTTGTGTATCGCTGCTGGGTGCCGGGAACGTAGCGCTCAAAGTCCGCGCGGGCGATCTCGAAACGATTCACGCCCGGCTCGGAGCCGGCGCCGAGCAAGCGAAATCCGCACTTCTGAAGGACGCCGATCGACCCGGTCAGCTCAGGAAGAGTCTCAGGGAGTAGAGTGCAATTGCGTTACTCAGTATGTTGAGTAAAATTACTCAGCGTCATGAGTAAAAAAACAAAGCCCGAATTTGAGCGACGGCAAGTGACGGTGCTTCGTACCCGTCTCGCGGAGCCGCGGCGCTTCTTGCAAGTCGTAGCTGGCCCGCGGCAGTCGGGCAAGACCACGCTCGTGCAGCAGGCGATCGAGGATTGGGGTGAACGCGCACGCTATGCCTCGGCGGACGAGCCGACGCTGCGTGATCGCGCCTGGATCCATCAGCAATGGGACGCGGCGCGGATAGCGGCGCGCGATGCGGGCAAGGCCGGCGCGGTGCTGGTCCTCGACGAAGTTCAGAAAATTGCCAACTGGTCGGAAACCGTCAAGGGACTGTGGGACGCCGATACGCGCACGCGACTAAGGCTGCGGGTTGTTCTTTTGGGGTCAGCGCCACTTCTGGTCCAGCACGGGCTCACGGAGAGCTTGGCGGGTCGCTTCGAACTCTTGCCAGTTTCGCACTGGTCACTCGCTGAAATGCAGTCAGCGTTTGATTTCACGCTGGATGATTTTCTGTTTTATGGCGGTTATCCAGGAGCCGCGTCGCTGATTGACGATCCGCCGCGTTGGGCGCGCTATATCAAGGACTCACTGATCGAGACGACAGTGGCGCGCGACGTACTGTTACTGTCGCGAATCGACAAGCCCGCTTTGCTTCGACAACTCTTCGAACTTGGTTGCCGCTACTCGGGGCAAATTTTGTCCTACACGAAAATGCTCGGACAGCTTCAAGATGCGGGCAACACGACGACCCTGGCCCATTATCTCGAGTTGCTCGCCGGCGCCGGAATGTTGACGGGCCTACAGAAATTCTCAAACGCGGGCGTTCGGCAACGCGGCTCGCAGCCAAAACTGCAAGTGTTCAATACGGCATTGATGTCGGCGCAGTCCGAACGGACCATCGCAGAGGCCAAGAAGGACCCTGCTTTCTGGGGCCGCTTGACGGAGTCCGCAGTCGGAGCGCACCTCGCGAACGCTGCCGCCGCGGGTGAGTGTGAGCTTTTTTATTGGCGCGAGAAAAACGCCGAAGTGGATTTTGTCGTCAAAGCGAAACGGCGAATGCTGGCCGTCGAAGTGAAGAGCGGTCGCCGTCGCGAGGCGCTCAACGGAATGGCGGCCTTCCAATCGCTCGTTCCCAAAACGCGCACACTGCTAGTCGGCGCCGATGGGATCCCGCTCGAGACGTTCTTGCGGACACCCGCTGCTTCGTGGTTCGCGGGCTAACCGCGCGCCGAGAAGGACAAGATGCTGGCGGAGGCGACGGATGGTCAACTGCAGAATGCCTGACCGATGATGGGCACGTGAAGAGCGGCTTCACGAACGAAACGCGGCGTCGCGCTCTTTCGAGAAGCCGCTCTGCTACGAGGCACAGCAAATTGGCGAACTCTCGCGAGGAGGTGCTGGCGCGCCTCCTCGCGTTCGCGCTCGAATTCTAAGGACACGCGGCGTGCGACGCAGCGCAGCCCGGTCCACCGAGTGTCGGGTCGACGCCGCAAGAAGGATGCGGCGCGGCCGGTGGTGTTCCGGCGGTGAAGAGGAACGAAAGCTGGGTGATGGCGTCGGCGATGTCGACACTGTTTGAGTCGTTGATATCGCACGCATCGAGACAGCCCGCCGGCGCCGTGCTCTGGAACAAGTACGCCAAGAGCGCGATGACGTCCGCGACGTTCACGCCGCCATCGTCGTTGCAGTCGCCGCGCACGAATTCGGGCGCCGGCGGCGCCAAGATGATCTCGAATGATCCATCCGTGACATCGTCGTAGTCGACATCGCCCGGCACGTTGTCCTGCTGAAGCCGCAGCCACATCGTCGACGTCACGTGTGCCGCAGTCGGCGTCCATTCAAAGGTGTGAATCGCGCTCATCGAGATATCGCCCGGCGGCAGATCGAGCGCCAGCGTCACCCACGGCCCGGAGGGTCCGGAAGTCGAATACCAAAGATCCCAATTTTCGGTGGCGTGTTCGATGGTCACGATCCATTCGATCGTGATTGGCGACCCGACGACAAAAACTTCCCCACCATTCGGCGCGGAGAGATCAGCGTGCGCGCCAGCCAAACTCGAAAGCGCAGACACAAGAATTCCCACGAACACGAACTGTGAACAACGCATGGACCCTCTCGATCTTTTGAAGAGCGGCTCGCTCGAGCCGTGAGCCTGACAGCGGAATAGTATCAACGCGACGCGACCGCGCGAGCGTCGACTATCGAGGACGTTTCCATCAGAGGACGAGAGTGTTCGTTCTTCTGCGGGCGCAGTCGCCAAATCCGTCACTTCTAAACATGCGGTAACGTTCGGGAACGTCGTTGCATCGAGTCGTCCGTCGACCTGGAGACGCGCCACCGTGCGACGCGCCGCGCCCTTCCGTTGCTCCGATTTCTGAACTCTAAGGGCCGCACGATGTCTCGATGTGGACTTCGTGCAAATCTCGATGTGCTTACGGGCAGGCCGCGAACGCGGCGCACTCCAACGCGTCCAGGGTGGTGGGGTCGTCGCCGCAAATCGATGGTGGGGGGAGCGGCCCGGGAGCAGCGAAGAGCGCGAGCAGAATCGCGATGGCGTCTGCGATGTTCAACAATCCATCATCGTTTCCATCGCTAGCGTCGGCGCAGGTCGGCGGCGAGACGCCGACACCGAACAAGAATGCCAGCAAGAAAATCGGATCGGCGATGTTGATGTTTCCATCCGAGTTGCAATCGCCCCGTACGAACACGGCGCTCGAGCAGACAACGCGCTCATCGGCGCCTTGATCCGGCGCGCCGCACGCGCTTCGTGGATCGCCTTCGAAGTCGGTCGCCGGCGCGCCGGCGATTGCCGCCGACGCCGCGCCGATACACGGCGAGTTGGACGCAAGATGGTAGTCGCCCGTCGGTCCAGAAACAAAGTTCGGCTCGGCGTCTGTGTTCCCGGTTCCTGGCCAGCCGCCTTCAACGTCACTGTAAGTAATCGAGAGCGCTGTTGTGTCGTAGATCGGTGCGGCGCCGTTCGCCCACAAAATCGAGTTCACGAGTTGTGTGCCGGGTGAACCGAGATTGTCGAGCGCGCCGGCGATAAACGACGCGCTGTTCGCGACGATGGTTGAGTGCACGATGCGGGTGTTCGAGGCATCCTGTAGGTAGATCCCGCCGCCCGCGGCAGCGCTGTTCGCGGCGATGACGCAGTTGATGATCTGCGTCCCGAACCCCGCAATCACATAGATACCGCCGCCCGCGCTGCTCGCGCTATTTCCCGTGATAATGTTGTTGCGCAGCGTCGGCGCGCTAAACGCGCAGTAGATGCCGCCGCCGTTCGGAAAAGCGCCGGGCGCTGTGCCTTGGCCGCCGGTGATGGTGAATCCCTCCAGCACACTGTCGTTACCCTCGCCGCCATTGAAAAGAACCACGCTTCGGAACGCAGGACCCAGCGTGAAGGCGCTGCCGTCGATCGTTGTTGCAAGCGGCCCGCCGACGCTCTGCACAGCGATGGCCTTTCCGAGAAAGTCGATGTTTTCGAGATACGTTCCCGGCGCAACCAGCACGATGTCGCCATCGAGCGCCACTTCGATCGCTGATTGAATGGTCCCTTGATCGGCGGGAACTTGAATGACGGTCGCGGCGAGTGCCGCAGAAGAACACAGTGTTGCCATCCATGCGCATAAGGAGGCGCAAAGGCTCGAAGTCTCTGAACCGCGCATTCGACTCACCCTTCTGCTCTTGTTTCGGCCCCGTCGCTCGACGAACGTGACTTGGGTCTCGTCACGCTTACAATTCTGCGGTGTGCCCGGCACGGTCACAATCTCAAGATACCAAACAGAGCGCCGCGCGCTCGCTCGCCACCGAGACTAGGCGCACTACGGCTGGCGATAGCTGGACACGACCATCTATCGCGCCTTGCGGAGTGACACTTCGAGCGCTACTACGGCGCCGGGCCGCGCAAAGGCCTCGCGGCGTACGTCCTCGAAACCTTCGGCCAAAAATATCAGTTCGAATTGGCCTTCACCGTGGATGCGAAACAGCGACGGAGTCTCGCCAGGCGTCAAGAAATGTGTGGAAGGAGTACGACCCGCTTGCAGGCATTGCACGCGTACGCTTCTGGGGACTGAAACGTCGCTCTCAAACAAGAAGCGCACTTCAAAGCTCGCTGGCGCGCGATAGTCGCAGCGTGCTTCGAATGGTTCCTTCGCCGATCGCACGGTCACTTCAACGGGTTGCAGCTCGATGATGCTGTTGTGAGAGAGTATTGGGCTCACTCGGTAGCGTCCCACGGGAAGTCGATCGAACTGCACACGCTCGTGCGCGCCGGCCGAGCCGCGCGCCACAACGACCGCGGTGTCTCCGCTCTCCAGTCGTTCAACGACAAACATCACCGACCACGCCAACAGTTCAGCCGGCAAGTCCGCCACCCATGCGACCAGCGACGCTTCACCGGGCACGACAAACGTCCACGCGAATTCCGTCGCCTCTGGTACATCGAGCGGCGGCAAGACGCGATCGATTTCGTGATCCGCGCTGCCGGTGCGCAAACTCACGGCTTGTCGGCCCGCGTGCACTCCGTCGAGTTGCGCGACACCGTCTTCGTCGATCGGAGCCTCGACTTCACCGATTTGAATTCGGCCGCCCGGCAGTTGAGAGCCGAGCTCGTCGACGATGTTCGCGACGACCCGAACGCGACCGGGGGCGGGCAGTGCGATCGACAAGTGCACCGGGACGGTTCCCTCCGGCACTACAAACTCACCGTGGCAAGCAGGGAATCCTTCGGACCCGCTCAATTGATAGCGCCATTTCCCGGCGGCCGGCGCCGCGACAAAAAAATCACCGGCGGCATCGGGTGTGCCGTCCAAGAAACTCGAGATTGCCGATGCGCCGTCGACCGGAAGTTGAAAGAACATCACGACGATGCGCTCCTGCGGCGGGAATTCCGCGTACCCTTGGAGTGAGACTTGAAGCGCTCGCGCCGGCTTGAGCTCAATTCGAATCGGCGACGAGGTCGGTAACTCGACGGCCTTTTCCACGGACTCGTAGCCATCGATGTCGACGCGAATGATGGAGGGGCCTGCCGGCAACAACTCGGCGCGTGCCACGCCGTCGTCTTGAATTCGCACATACGTGCACCGGGACTGCCCCTCGAGGCCGGCGCGCAAGATCGCAATGCGCGAATGCGTGATGGGCTCGCCGTCGGTTGCGTCGGTCAACCAAACCTCGATCTCGTGTCCCGCGTCGATTTCCACCTCGAGCGCCACTTCGGCGCCGGGGATCGGGCGCACCTGTCGGTCCAACTCGATGGAATAACCGCCAGTGTCGAGGAAGAGCGAAAGTCCGTCGATGATTGTCGTGGTGAGCTCGAAATACCCATCTGCATCGATCTTGACGCGCAGCTGTTCGCGACCTGCGAACACGAGGTCTGCGCCTTCCAGTGAGAGTCCATCGGTTCGCCAAATTCGGCCTCGAATGACCGCCGGCTCTGCCGCGACTGCCACCGTCGCATCCGCGTCGTTTGCCGATTTAGTAGCTAAGGACTCCGGCCCTGAAACGGCACCGCTGGCAATGGTCGCTAACGGCCCTGGCCTTGCGCTCGGCACTATCGGTGCTTTTTTGGGGCGCTCTGCTTCGACTAGCGCCGCACTCTCTCCCTGCCGCTCTGGAGCCGTCGAATTCGCGCCCGGTCGCGAGAATTGAAAGAAGACGCCTCCAACAACGACAAGGACGAGAAGCGACATCGCGACCAGTTTCTTGGTCTCCACGAGAATTCCTCCACAAACGCGAAGTAACGAGGCGGTTGTCCAGCGCGACGCCTCAAGCAGCGGGGATGCGGAAGCCAATGGGGATAGCGCCACGGCCCACGTCTTGCGATCCTTGTAGTCGCGATCCAGTTTTCGTCGCACCATGGCGATCGCGCGCTGGAGTTGGCTACGAATCGTCGAGGATGGAACGCCGCACTCGCGTGCAATTTCGGCGGCGGATACATCGTAATAGCAAGTGAGCATTAGCACGCGTCGATGAGTTTCGTCGAGCGCCGAGACTGCATCCAGAACCCGGCGCGTGAGCTCGAGTCGATCTTCAACATCGGCGATCGAAGCGAGATCTGGGCGGCGCGCCTGAAGCATGACCGCCCGCTGTTCACGCAAGTAGCGCCGACTCTCGCCGCGCCGCAATAAGTTAATTCGCGAGCGCAAAACCTTGGTCAGCCACGCGCGCAACGAAGCGGAGCCGCCGACCGCCAATGGCGTGCGATCAACGGCGATCAGCAGGGTCTCTTGAACAGCGTCTTCCGCGGCATGCGGGTCGCGGATGAGTCGCTGCGCTAGTTTGCTCAGCCAACCACGATTGTCGATCAACTCACGGATCGAGACTTGCACTTCGAGTTCTCACTTCTACCGGGCACTCTCCCACAAGACGGAGCCATACTAAGAAATACCGCCAGCGTGAAAAACGTCTCAAGAATTCTGGCCGCAATGAGATCGAAACGTCCCGGGCGCGCCGACGATCAACAAAATCGTGCATTTTCGCCCGCATCCGCGGCGCAGGCCCGGCGCGACTTCCGTTTCTTGCCCGGGGTAAAGGGGCACGATAGACTCCGTATCTAAATCGTCCGCGACTTGCGGGCGCTCAACGAATGCGAGCACGAAGTCCTTTGTCATCCCCAAGCCTTCTCGACGGCGCCCCGCGGCTCAAGCAGTTATTGCGCGGCGCCAAGCGTCGGCAACTATGGCTCGTCGCTTTGGAGGGGTTGTGTTGGGGCGTCGCGGTGGGGGCGCTCGGCGCGGCGGTCGTGACGACTTATCATCGGATCGAGTGGCCGACTTGGTCGCTGCTCGAAGCCCTGGCGTGGCCGCTGGTCGTCGGACCGATCGTCGGTATACCCGTCGTCCTCTTTCTGAGTCGCCGCACGCGCACGCGCGCGGCGCTGGAAGCGGCGCTCGCCATCGAAGAGCGCTACCAATTGCATCAGCGACTTTCGAGTTTGATCTACTGCGACTACGAAGCGGCGCGCGGGCATGCGGCGCCAGCGGAAGTCACTGAGGCGTTGCTTCAGGATGGCGAGCGCCATCTCGGTGAAGTGCAGTTGGCGAAAGTGCTGCCCGTACGACGACCGCGCGCGACGTGGCCCGCGCTCGTGGCGACGGTCGTCTTCGTCGCTTCGCTCTTCTTGCCGCAACTCGATGTCGTCGGCAACGAGAAGGCGCGGCGTACGGACGCGGCCGAAAAGCAGCGCATCGCCGAGGCGAAGAAGAAGCTCGGGACCCGGCTCGAAAAACTGCGCGAACTCGCCAAGCGCGAGAGTCTGAGTCCGGAGACGCAGAAGCTACTCGCGAAAATGCAGGAGCTTGAACCGCAGCCGCCGAAGACTGAGAACGCGGAAAAACCGTCGCAGCAAAACGGCCAAGAACGGCGCGCCGCGCTCGCCAACATGCAGAATCTCAAGGACCAAACCGAGGCGTTGCGCACGCGGCCCGAAATGAAAGCGCTCGACAAGTTTCTTGAGCAAGTGCGATCGAGCGGCGAGAGGCTCGAGAGCGCCGCGGCGCGCGAAATCGAGAAAGCGCTCTCCGAAGGAAGTCTCGCGAAGGCAGCCGAGTCGATGCGCGAACTCGCCAAGGAGTTGACTGAAGCGATCAAGAAAGATGGTAAAGACTCCGCCAAAGCCCAGGCGATGGCGAAGGATCTCGAGAAACTGCTGAAGAAACTCGGCGACATGCCCGGTGTGTCGAGTCAGTTGGCGGAGGCACTCAAGAGTCTCGATCTTGCCGAACTCAAAGGCAGCGAACTGAGTGAGAGCATGAACGGCGCCGCCGCGGAGTTAGAGACGCTCGCGCGATTGCTCAAAGAACGCGATGTGCTCGACAAGGCGCAGGAGCAAATCGAGTTCACGGAGGAAGAGCTCGCGAACTTGCCGAAGGAATGGCCCGAGGAAGGCGAGAGCGAGCAGTGCGAGGAATGCAAAAAAGGCGGCACGTGACAGGGCAAGGGTAAGGGCGGCACCTGACAGGGTGCCGGTCATGGTCACGGTCGTGGCCAAAACGGAGCGTTCGCCAAAGGAAAGTCACAAGGCCGTGGCCCCGGCACCGGAGGACCCGGTCAAGGCAGCGGCCGACCGAATGAAGCGGCCGAGGGCGCGGTCGAAACGACGCCGGAACAGCTCAAGGGCGCGCAACACAAAGGCAAGATCGTCGGCACGCTGCTCGAGAAGGGACTTGCGCCCAAAGGCGACTCACGCGTCGAACTCGAAGCGATGATTCAAGCCGGCAGTCGCTACGCCGAAGAGTCGCTCGAGCGCGAACGCATACCAGCCGACCGCAAGGAAATTCCCCTGCGCTATTTCGAACGAATCCGCGGGCAGTAATGCTGGCGGAGTGATGCTGGCGGAATGATGTTAGCGGAGTGATGTTGCAAGACTGAAATCGGCGAAGCGAGATGGGCGACGAGTTGAGACGGAAACCGACTTTCTCGTGCCTGGCCGTCATGCTTTTGCTTATCGGATGCGAAGCGCGTTCGCTCGCGAGCGCGGGCGGCACGAAGATCCGCGACCTGCGCATTATTGGTGGCGCCGGTCGGGGCGAGGGTTTTTTCCATGAGCCGCGTGCCGTCGCCGCGCTTGCCGATGGCGCGTGCGTTGTTATCGATCGCACGGGGCGAATTCAGCGCTTCGACGCACAGGGGGCGACGACTCAACTTTGGCTGCTACCCGAGTGGGCAAATGGTCAGCCGGTCGCGCTGGCGTTAACGCCCTGGGAGACGCTGATCGTCGCGGACACGCATTATCACCGACTGCTCGAGTACACGGTCGATGGCCGGTTACTTCGGCGCTTCGCGGATGCCGAACGGCTCGGCGACGGTCCGGGTCTCGAGATGGCGCGCGGCGTCGCGATCGGCGCGGACGACGTCATTTACGTGACCGACTACGGCGAATTCGATCGCGTGCATCGCTTCGCGCGCGATGGCAACTACCTCGGCGCGTTCGGCCAGCGCGGCGACGGTCCCGGCGACCTCATGCGTTGCGAGGGGATTGCGATCACCGCCGATCACGACGTCTATGTCGTCGATAGCGGGCATCATCGTGTGCTTCGCTTCAGCGCGGACGGCGTGTTCAAGAGTAGCTTCGGCGCGCCCGGCTCGGGACCCGGCGAATTGTTGTTTCCGTTCGGCATCGCCACCGGCAGTGGCGACACGCTCTACGTGGTCGACTTTCGTGGCAATCGCGTGCAGCGGTTTGACGCCGCGGGTCGGCCGCTCGGCGGGATCGGCGGCCCCGGCCGCGAGCCCGGACAATTTGCCACGCCGCACGGTATCGCCGTGCGTGCGCATCCGGCGGGCGATCTCGTGTATGTTGCCGACACCAACAATCACCGTGTGCAGCGTTTTACCTGGGAGCCGTGAGCATGCCCGAATGGGTGCCGATTGCGTTTGGCCGTCCGTGGCTGCTGCTCGTCGGCGGCGCGGCACTCATTTGGGTGCTTGCGCTGCAGCGCGCGAGCATCGCCGGGCAATCGCCGGCGTGGGCGCGCTTCGGTCTGGGTGTGCGGCTGATCGTCATTGCACTCCTCTCGCTCGGTCTTGCCGACCTGCGCTGGATGCGACGGGCCGATCGATTGAGCGTGTTGTTCCTACTCGACCGCTCCTCGTCCGTGTCGGCGCCGGTCGGCGAAGCGGCGTTGGCGGCGCTTCGCGATTTCGGCCACGAACTCAAACCCGACGTCGATCGCGTCGGGCTCATCGTGTTCGGGCGTGACGCCGCCGTCGAAACGAACCTCTCAAAGCAACTGACGCCTGGCACGATCCAGTCGCTGGTCGATCGCGATGGCACCGACATCGCCGCGGCGCTGCGACTCGCGGGCGCGACTTTCGCGGGCGGCAACGCCGAGTCGGGCGCGCGCCGCGTCGTCGTGATCTCGGACGGCAACGCGAATCGCGGCGACGAGCTGCTCGAAGCACGAAATCTCGCCGCGCTCGGCGCGGTCGTGGATGTGCTGCCGCTCGAGTACCAATATCCGAGCGAAGTCTTGGTCGATAGTTTGCTCGTGCCGCCCGAGATTCATCCCGATGAGCCGTACACGGTCGCCGCCATTATCGAATCCGGTGTTGGTTGTCGCGCGAAAGTGTCGTTGCTCGAGAACGATCAATTGCTCGAAGCGCGCGATATTCAACTGACCCCCGGCAAGACCCGCGTTGAGTTTCCGCTCGTGCGCGAGGCGCCCGGCCGCTACCGCTATGAGGTTCACATCACGCCGGAACCGGGACAAGACAACGTCACGCGCAACAACACGGGCTATGCGGCGGCGATCATTCGCGGCGAATCGCGCGTGCTATTCGTCGGAAACGGCGACGAGCACGAGCCGTTGTTGACGGCGCTCCGCGCGGCGAAGATTTCTTGTGAAGTTGTTTCGCCCGACAACCTGCCGCCCAATGCCGACGACTATTTGTTCTACGATTGTCTGCTGCTCGCCAACGTGCCGTCGTTCCAACTTGGTGTCGACAACATGAAGCTCATTCACGGCGTCGTGAAGAACATCGGCATGGGCTTCGTGATGATCGGCGGCCCGGATTCCTTTGGCGCCGGCGGCTATCGCGGCACGCCGATCGAGAAGTTGTTGCCGGTCGACATGGATGTGCGGCAACGAAAGTCGATCCCCAATGGCGCCCTGGTGATGGTGCTGCACACTTGCGAGTTCGATCAGGGCAACATGTGGGCGAAGATGATCGCCATCCGCGCGCTCGAAGCCTTGTCTGCCGAAGACTACGTCGGCGTGCTCGAGTGGACCGGCATGGGCCGTGATTCCTGGGGCGTGCCGTTGCAGATCGCGAACGATCGCGAGCACATTGCTGGGCTCATTCGCAAATTGCAGCCGATGGATATGCCGAGCTTCGTGCCTTCGCTCGAGCAAGCCATCGCCGAGCTGACCGCGCCAACAACGCTCGCGGTGCAGCGCCATGTCGTGGTCATTTCCGATGGTGATCCGATACCGCCGACCGCGGCTTTGGTTCAGAACTTCATCGATAGCAAGATCTCGATCACGACCGTGTGCATTAATCCGCACGGCGCGCAAGACTCGGCACGCATGAAGAAGCTCGCAGCCGACACCGGCGGCAAGTATTACTTCGTCAGCGACGCGCGGCAGTTGCCAGGGATATTCTTTCGCGAGGCATTGCAGGTGCGACGAAGTCTCATTCTCGAGGAACCGTTCGTGCCGGCGTTGCAACTCGCGACGGAGCCGGTGCGCGGCGTCGCGGAAGGGGGATTTCCCGAACTACTCGGCTACGTCATCACAACACCGAAGGAACTCGCGGAAGTGCCGCTCGTCAGTCATGCGCCGCACCAGGATCCCGTGCTCGCGCATTGGCGCTATGGGTTAGCGCGGACCGCGGCGTTCACTTCGGATGCTTCGGGGCGGTGGTCGAAGCAGTGGATCGGTTGGCCGGGGTACGCGACCTTTTGGGCGCAGCTCGTGCGCTATGTCGCGAAGCACGGCAGCGCCGACATCTTCCAAGTTGAGCACTCGGTCGAAGGAGACTACGGCCGCATCGTGCTCGATGCCGTCGACGCGAATGGCCGCTATTTCGACAGCATGGAGATTCGCGGTCGACTCATGGATCCGCGCCACGACGAACAGGCGCTGCGATTTCAACAAACGGGTCCCGGACGCTACGAGGCGGAGTTCGATGCGCGGCGCGCGGGCAGTTACATCTTGGCGCTCGATTATCGCGACGAGGCCGGCAACGAGGGTTTCGCGCACACCGGCCTGAACGTGTCGTACTCGCCCGAGTTTCGGCAGCTCCGCAGCAATCGGCAACGGCTCGAGTTGTTGGCGACGGCAACCGGTGGGCGCGTGCTCGAATCCGGCATGAGTCCATATGACCGCCGCATTAAGCATCAACTCGCGCGCGATCCGGTTTGGCAGTTGTTGCTGGAACTTGCGATCGTTGTGTTTTTCATCGATGTCTTTTTTCGGCGCGTGCTCGTGACTTGGGCGCCGATTCGGCGCGTCTTCGTGCGACTCTTTGGTCGCCGCGCGGCGCGAACCGGCGTGCCCGATGGAACCATTGGCGGGCTACTCGCGCGCAAGCAATCGATCCGCGCCCAGGAGCAAGAGTCGCGGCCGCGCATTGAAATCGCCGGTTCGCGTGAAGGCGGTCAGCCGTCGAGTGCCTCGCCAGCACCACCCGCGCCGCGATCCCAATCCGCTCCCGAACCCGTCGCGGCAGAACGCCCGCTTACCTACACGGAACGACTCTTAGAGGCAAAGCGCAAGGCGCCCGAAGATCGCGCAGGTGGTCCAGGTTCGAAGTGAGTCGGGCTACGCGGCGCGACGCCTGCTCTTCGCGCCGGCGTTTCGATCTCGTACAATTCGCGCCGTTTCAGATTAATTCATCATGGTCGCGCTGCTGCGCTGACACGGGCTGAGTCAGGTGAATAACAAGCAAAAGCCGAAGGATCGTCCGGCCGGCGGTCGCAAAGTCGCGAACGCGGACACCGGTGTGCGAGCCGTGAGCGGTCGCGCGCTTCGTGCGCGCGCGCGTTGGATCGTTGGCATTGCTTTAGTCACCGGCATCATCGTGTCGCTCTGGTTTTGGTTCCGACCCGGACTCGATCCGGTATTGCCGCTACGTCCCGAGAGGCTCAATCCGCAGGTCCGCGCCTATATCGAGGCGGAGGCGGACCGCGTGCGGCAGCACTCGCGCTCGGCCGCCAGCCACGGCTTGCTCGGATATATCTACTACGTCAATGGCATGGGAGCGGAAGCGTACAAGTGTTTCGAGCAAGCGCTTCAGCTCGATGCCTCGCACGGCTTGAGCGCGCTGTACCTTTCTCACGCGCTGAGGAACTTGGGCGACCACGAGCGCGCCATTCGCGAGCTGCGCGCGTTGGTTGCGCGCGAACCGGACAACGCCGCGGCCTACGAGGCGCTTGGCAAGTGTCTTGTCGAGACCGGCGATCTCGTAGCGGGACGCGCGGCATATGACGCAGTCGTGCGATTGCGACCAAACTTGCCGTTCGGTTATGTCGGCTGCGCCGATGTGCTGCTGCGCTCGCGAGACGCTGCAGGCGCAATCGTGCTACTCGAAAAGGCCGTGCGACTCGCACCGCGGATCTCGGCGGCCTTTCATCAGCTCGGGCTCGCGCAGCGAGAACTTGGCCAAGCGGAGGCGGCGCGCGATTCGCTGCGGCGCGCCACTCAAGCCGACCCCGACGCAGTGATGCCGGAAGCTTGGTCAGACTCGCGTTGGACGCATGCGAAAGGACTTCCGGAACAGTTGAGTTTGATGCAGCAGCTCGTCGCGGGAGGGCGATCCAATGAAGGGCGCGCCGTGATGAACGAACTGCTGCGTTGGAACCCGGAAAACTTTGAATTGCTCAACAATTGCGCCTTGTTGTGTGTCGATCTCGGACAGTTTGATTTCGCCCTGAGCCTTCTCGACCGAGCGGAACGTGCGGCGCCGGGCCGCAGCGAGACTCGACTGCATCGGGCGATCGTGGCGCGTCACCGCCTCGACTTCGCCGCCGCGCATGAGCATCTCAACGCCGCGCTGCAATTGGCGCCCGAAATGGCGCGTGGTTATCGCTTGCGCGCCGAGATTTTTTTGGCGGAAAAGCGTCCGAATGATGCGTTGCGTGAACTGAAGATCGCGCAGCGATTCGCAGAAGAGAGCCCAGGGCTCTATATGCAGCTCGGCGCTGTTTCGATGGAGCTCGGCGCGCACAACGAAGCGCTCGACTACTACCGAGTGGCGGCGCGCCTCGATCCAGATCGCGTGCTCGCCCATCTCTGCGCATTTGAGGCCGCGATCAAACTCGGCAATCGCGAAGCCGCGCTGAAGTCGCTGGCGACGGCCCGAGAGTTGGACCCGAACAATCCCAACGTGCAAAAGGCGATCAATTGGGTTTCGAGACCGGCGCAATGAGAAACTCGCGAATGTCGAAGCGTTCATTGACGAGAAGTTCTTATGTTGCTTTGCTCGCACTCGCGGTGCTCGGCTGTGATCCGCCGCCAGTGGCGCCGACTGCGAGCGTGGCGCCGCCGCCGCCCGGGCCGCCGTGGTTTGCGAATATCGCGCCCGCCTGCGGCGTCGAGTTTCGCCATCACACGGGCCACATCGACGGGCGCTATCTCTTTCCGGAAAGCGTCAGCGGCGGAGTCGCGCTCTTCGATTATGACGGCGACCGCGATCTCGACATCTATCTGGTGCAGAGTGGCATACTCGACGGATCGCCCGCGAGCGCCGACAGAGATACGAGCAAACTGTTCCGAAATCTCGGCGGCGGCCGGTTCGAAGACGTGACACGCGCGGCCGGCGTAGCTGGGGTCGGCTACGGCATGGGGTGCGCTTGCGGCGACTATGATGCGGACGGCGACATCGATTTATACGTGACGAACTACGGTCCGAATCTGTTGTATCGCAACAACGGCGATGGGACATTCGTCGATGTCGCGCGGGCAGCCGGGGTAGCGCTCCCGTTCGGGGGCGTGCAGGCGCCGTGGAGCGCGAGCGCCGCGTTCGTCGACTACGACGGTGACGACGATCTCGACCTCGTCGTGACGAATTACGTGCGGTGGCATCCGGCACGTGAGATCGAGTGTCTGACCGGCGGTCAACGTGATTATTGCGCGCCCGTGAACTATGAGGCGCCGGCTGGTATTACGCTTTATCGAAACAATGGCGACGGTGTTTTTGCCGAGGTCACTGAAGCGGCGGGTCTGCGCAGTGCGAGCGGCACTGCGCTCGGCGTCGCGTGCGCGGACTACAACAAGGATCGTCGTGTCGATATTTACATTGCCAACGATGGGATGGCGAACCAGCTCTTTCTCAATCTCGGCGACGGGCGATTCACGGAGTGCGGCGCGCTCAATGGCTGCGCGCTCAATCAGGAGGGTGTGGTGGAGGCGGGCATGGGAGTGGCGGCGGTCGACGCGGACGCGGACGACGACCTCGACCTCTTCGTCACGAATATGCGAAGCGAGACGAACACGTTTTATCGCAACGATGGCAAGGGCGTTTTCGACGACGCCACGGCGCAACTCGGTCTCGCGGCGGCGAGCCGACCGTTTACCGGTTTTGGCCTCGGGTTCCACGACTTCAACAACGATGGGCGTCTTGAGCTCTACGTCGCCAATGGCGCCGTCACGCGTGGGCCGCGCGACTACGATGCCGCGGATCCCTACGCGGAACCGAACCAACTCTATCGATGGACGCGCGCGAATCGTTTCGAGGAAGTGTTCCCGCGCGGCGGCACGGCGCAACTCCTCGTGCACGCGAGTCGCGGCGCGGCGTTCGGCGATCTCGACAATGATGGCGGCGTCGACATCGTGGTCGCGAATCGCGATGCCGCGCCGTACGTGCTGCGCAATATCGTCGAAGCGCGCAGTCGTTGGATTGCGCTGCGGGTACTCAATCGTCGCGGCGTCGATGCAGTCGGCGCGGTCGTGATTGTCGAAGCCGGCGGCGCGCGACAGATTCAAAGTGTTGCGCCGAGCTTCAGCTATTGCGCGAGCAGCGATCCGCGTTTGCATTTTGGTCTCGGCAACGCGCCGCGCGTTGAGCGCGTCACCGTGCGTTGGCTCAGCGGCGCGGACGAGTGTTTTGGTCCGTTCGATGCCGACAAGTCCTATGAACTGCGCGCCGAAAAGGGACGAGTGCCGTAACAGCAGCGCGCGAGGAGATCGAGCGAAAGTGGAACCATCAGCAGAAGCGGCCGCGAAGACGGGCCTGGCAGGGCGCGCAGTTTGTTTCCTCGGGCTGTGCACAGTCGGCGTTGGGATGCTCGGGGTGCCGTTTATACGGGGAAGTGATTTTTCGTTCCCGGTTCAGCTGGTGCTTTTGGCATTGTTGCTAGTTGTGCTGCCCTTTATCGCGTTAATGTGTGCCCGACGTCAACTATTCTTGAACCTGACGACAACTACTTTTGAGTTTCCTCCTGGTTGATTGGTGGCTCCGAGTCACTGCGTGCCAAGGAGCGTGAGCGTGTCTGTGTCCGGGTTCCTCAGGCT
>JBJXGE010000012.1:0-181782 GCA_046154185.1 Planctomycetota bacterium | reverse complement strand
TGAACGCGGAAGCTGGGCGTCATGAACTGTCGTTTCAGCGTTGTGTCGTGCACGGGTCGTCGAGCGCGTCCGAGTTTTTCGGGCGGGCGTTATTCTGGCACGCAATTCACTCGAGGACCACTGGCGCGCGCAGATCAAACGTTCGTTCGGCGAGCCGATCGCGCAGTTCTTCCGCGCTATCGGCGAACAGCGGACTGATCTCGACGGGGTACTTCGAACCGCCTTGCGACGGCGGGAACACGACGCCGCTCTCGGCAAACCAGCGCGCCCATTCCGCCGTCAGCAGCCCGCGACACTCGTCGGGTGAGTCTTCGCCGCTGAGGTTTTTCACCGGCGCGAACTCGCGCTCGCGCAGGGCCTCGACGACGATCGGATTCTTCGCATACGGAATGGCATCGAACAGAAACGATTCGAACCGAACCGAATTCGGTCTATCCGCAGCGACCGGCGCGCCATTGCGTAGATACCGGAGCGCCTTGCGCGCCACGTGATACGGCACATTGAAGTTGCCGGCGGCGGCGTCTCCGCAGAGAAACTCCATGGAAATGATGTGCTGCGCAATATTGCCGGCACGAAACGCCAGCCGACCGGTGGCATCGAGCGCCGTTCGCGCTTGCGGCGTCAACTCGGTGTATTCGACGACTCGCAGCGCCAAGCCGCTCCGGCAAAAGACGCCGACCTTTTCGTCCGCGTGACGTTTTGCCACGGCCTTCGAAGAGAACTGCGATTGCCGTAGCACATGAAATCCGACGAACGTCGGGTCGCACATCCGCACGAGCGGATTATCGACTTGGTGCGTAAAAATATGGCGAACGCCGCGCTTCTCCAATTCCGGACCGAGCGCCTGCAGCACGCGAATCGCGCCGCCATGTCCGTTGGGGCTCAAGGCGATTTCGTGCTTCGCCGTCAGTAACATTTTCGCGCGGCGCGGATCGACGCTCGGCAGCATTCCCTGCGCGCGAAAAATGACATCGCTGGGATGCAATCCGAAGAAGCCATGCGTCTGGATATAGCTGACGGTCTCCTCGTGATTCGCCGGGCTCGTCATGATGATCCAAGTGAGGTTGCGTTTGACCCGCAATTGGAGTGCACGAATTTTCTCAGCGAGATATTGAAAGAGCGTGCGACCGCTCAGCGGCCCGAGCGGAAAGAGCCCCTTCGGGCCATCGAATTGCAGGCGCGTGCCTTGGCCGCCAGCCACGAGCAAAATGCCGACCTCGCCGCGGCGAAGTGTCTCGAATCCGACGCGCTGCGCGAGTTGTCGTTCTTGTGCGAGATGCGTCGAACCCTGCGTCGGAATCATCTCCGCTGGCTTGAGTTCTTCGAGTGTCGAGCTTGCGTCGTTTTTTTCTGGATCGAGCAAGTGCGTCCGGACGAGCCGTCCGAACTCCTGAAAGTCGATCGCGTCGAGTTGCGTCAGCAACGACCGGCGCTGATCGGAGTTGAGCTCGTCCCAATATTCGAAGACTTGCTCTTGGCCAGCCTCATAGACTTTTGCCACATTGACTTGATCCGCCGCCGAATCCACTTTGATCAAAAGTCTCTCCTTGCGAGGCCTGAAAGTCGCCGACGAGCGGCGAAGGCACGGGGGACCATGATGCGAGAACGCCGCCGCGGCTTGCAAGTTGAAACCACCTTCTCGACAATCGTCGCGTTACGGACGCTGGTCAACCGATGTCGGACGCCGAAGAACTCGAGAGCGGAGCATGACCGAAGCCCAACAACTGGTCGCGAACGACGCATTCTGGCGACTGCCGGAAATTCGCGCACAACTCGATGCCGTCATCGTTGCGGCGCTCCGCGAAGATCGGGTCGCGGAGGACATCACGTCGCATGCATTGTTCGGCGCCGAGCCGGCGACAACGACCCGGCCGCGCGCAGTTGCCATTGTGACCGCGCAGGCGGCCGGCGTGCTGTGCGGAATTCCGGGGGCGGTGCGCGTGTTCGAACTGCTCGATGCGGCGATGGAAGTTCGTGAGCGAAAGCCCGAAGGCGCCCTCGTTGCGCCGGGCGAACGCGTGCTCGTCGTCGCCGGGTCGGTGACCGCGCTACTCGGCGGCGAACGCACGGCCCTCAACTGGTTGAGTCATCTGTCGGGAATCGCATCACAGACCGCCCGCTGGGTCGCACTCGCCGGCGACGCCGTGACGGTTCTCGACACGCGCAAGACGCTGCCGGGCTGGCGAGAGTTTCAAAAATACGCGGTGCGCGCTGGCGGCGGACGGAACCATCGGATGCACCTCGCCGAGTTTGCGATGGTAAAAGACAATCACCGCGAGTTGTTTCGAGTCGCGTATCCGGGCGAGTCGAGCACGCCAACGGACGAGATCGCCGGTTTGTTGCGGCGCCTCCGTCGCCATGCGCCCGGCCGGTTGATCGAAATCGAGGTCGAAGACGAGGCATCCTTCCGCGCCTGTGTCAGCGCGGGCGTCGATCGCGTCTTGATCGACAATCAATCGCCCGCGACGATTGCGGCGTGGGTCGCGCGGGCCGAGTCGGACTCCGCTCTTGGGCTCGCCGCGCAGCCCGGCTGGCGCGATCGCCTCGAAGCGTCCGGCGGCATTACCGGTGCGAATCTCGCCGCGTACTCGCGCTCCGGAGTGCGGCGCGTTTCTCTGGGAGCACTGACGCATTCCGTCGCCGCGCTCGATCTGTCGCTGCGCGTCGAGTGGGAGTGACGCAAACGAAACTCAAAAGCGGACGGTGCCCGTCGTCCGCGCGATACGACCAGGAGGATCCAGTGGCTAGAAGTTTTGCAGTATCGGCGCGACGCCACGCCGCAGGTTCGAGTGGGTTGCTGCTGTTGAGTGTGTTGCTGGTCGCCGGCGGTCACCTCGCCGGGTGCCGGGCGCGCACTATCTCCGCGACCGGACAACGGACGATCACGCTCGCAGGTCAAAAAGTCGTCGTGGAGCTCGCGGCGACGTCGGAATTGCGCGCCTTGGGCCTGATGAACCGCAAGCCGGGCGATATGCCGGAGAATCACGGCATGCTGTTTATCTTCCCGGAGCCGGATGAGCAGAGTTTCTGGATGAAGAATTGCTTCATGCCGATCGATATAGCCTATATCGCCAACGACCCCGACGGGGCGTTTCGGATTACGAACGTTTACACGATGCAGCCGGAAGTGGGGCCGAAGCTCGATACCGAGTATCAACGCTACCCGTCGACGGAGCGGGTGGCGTACGTGTTGGAATTGAACGGCGGTTGGTTTGAGAAACACGGTGTCAAAGCGGGCGACCGACTCGATCTCAAGGCAGCCACCAAAGGTGTGTACGTGAAACGGTGAAATGAACGAACGCGCTGCAAGACTGACGCGGTAAAGTCGCCGCGAGAAACGGATTCAGCTTGGGAGCCAAAGGACCGCTCATCATTTTAGTGCTCGGCTGTCTCGCTGTCGGATCGATGGGGATCCTGGCGAAGATGGCGATCGAGCAAGCGCCGGGCGTGAAGGCCGCGCTGCTTTATGGCGAGCAGCTCGAAAAAGAGTATCGTGCGAGCAGCGTCGAAATCACTCGCGAAGGCGAAGTATTCAAACTCGCCCTGCACGATGTGGGCGAACCCGACGTCCTAAGCGCGGATTGGTCACTTGATCCGAAGACCAACAACAAGAAGTTCCTAGTCGGCTTTCGTGCGGGCGCGGGCGTTCGACCGCTGCCGAGCGTTCTAAACGTGAATTGCCTGCGCAGCGGTGGCGGTTGCCGAGCGGCGCAGGTCGAGTCGAGTTACACGTACGAGCCCGCGACCGACTTTGCGAACATCGTGCAGCCCTTCGGTTTCGCCGCCGACCTCAAGTACTCGGACCTCCTGATCGGCAGCGAGGAGTTTCGGGTGCGCTTGAAGAAGTCGCTGCCAGCCGCGGAAATGCAAGCGTTGGCGGCAGCGCTGAGCGTGTTTTGGGGCGGCGGTTGGAGCAAGATTCAGATCACGGCCGGTAGTCGCACGCGTCACTACGACGGAACAGGCAGGTCCGCGGGAAATGAACAACGCTGACGGGGCGACGCAGATTCCGCGACTCTCGTCACCGCTCACGCGCTGGAGTGCATACCTGCTCTTGTGGGGCCTGCTGTTTGGAATCGTTTGGTGGCGGCGCGCGCCGGCGCCCGGCGTCGAGAATTTGCCGCCGGCCGCGCCCCGCGCGGAGTTTCGCATTTATCTCAACTCAGATGGATGGGAACGCATAGCGTTGATTGAAGGGATCGGCGAATCGCTGGCTCGCAAGATCGTCGCGGCGCGGGTCGAGCGGGGTGGTTTCCGATCGCTCCAAGAAGTGAAGGATTTGCCGGGCGTTCCGGATCGCCCGTTTGACGATGCCGCGCCGTATCTCACGTTAGAAACCAAGTAGCGACGGGTGCGTCGCAGTGTGCGTCGCAGTGGCGGCGCCGTTCCGGTATAAGTAGCGAGCAAATCCGCAGCAAGACTCTCCAGCCCGCAAAGCAAATGATGAGCACAGGTCGTGATCGCCGCGCGCAAAAGCGCCGCGCGCCCTTCGAACTCGTCGCAGATTATCAGCTCGCCGGTGACCAGCCAGCCGCCGTTGAGCGGCTATGCACTGGGCTCGCGAGTGGTCGCAACGTCCAGACGCTGATGGGAGTCACGGGCTCGGGCAAGACGTTCATGATGGCGCACTTGATCGCGCGGCACGGTCGTCCGGCGCTGCTGATCTCGCACAACAAGACGCTCGCCGCGCAACTCTACTGTGAACTCAAGGCGTTCTTTCCGCGCAACGCCGTCGAGTACTTTGTGAGCTACTACGATTACTACCAACCCGAGGCCTATATTCCGCAACGCGACATCTACATCGAGAAGGACGCGGCAATCAACGATGACATCGATCGGCTGCGATTGTCCGCCACATCGAGTTTGATGTCGCGCGAGGATGTCATCATCGTCGCGTCGGTGTCTTGTATTTACGGCCTCGGCTCGCCCGAAGAGTACCAACAAAGCATGTTGACGATCGAGCGCGACGGCGAGCTCGACCGCGACACTCTGCTCGCGCGACTGGTCGAACTCCACTACGTGCGGAACGACATTGATCCCGCGCGCGGCAGTTTTCGCGCCCGCGGCGACACGGTCGAGATATTCCCGGCGTACCAAGAGACCGGTTTTCGACTCGAGTTCTTCGGCGATACGGTCGAGCAGATCGAGGAGTTTCAGCCGGTGTCTGGGACCCGGTTGCAGCGCTACGACGTCTTGACGCTTTACCCGGCTAAGCACTTTGTCATCAACGACGTGTCGCGCGACCGTGCTATGAATAGCATCCAAGTGGAGCTGCGCGAGCGACTCGCGGTGCTCGAGCGCGATGGCAACTCGCTGGCCGCGCACCGGCTCGGTACTCGCACGCGCTACGATCTCGAGCTGCTGCGCGAAATCGGCTATTGCCCTGGCATCGAAAATTACTCGCGGCACTTCACCGGTCTCCAGCCCGGCGAGCGCCCGTACAACTTGTTCGACTATTTTCCGCGCGATTTCTTGTGCTTGGTGGACGAGTCCCACGTCACGATTCCGCAGCTCGGCGCGATGTACGAAGGGGATCGATCGCGAAAGCAGACGCTCGTCGATCACGGTTTTCGCTTGCCGTCGGCGCTCGACAATCGACCGATGAAATTCACGGAGTGGGAAGAGGTCGTGCACAATCTGCTGTTTATCAGCGCGACACCGGGTCCTTACGAGTTGCGGCGTTCCGCGCACGACATGGTCGAGGCGATCAACCGTCCGACGGGGTTGCTCGATCCGGTCGTCGAGATTCACCCCGCGCGCGGCCAAGTTCAGCACCTGCTCGGTGAAATTCGGACGACCGTTGCGCGCGGCGATCGCGTGCTCGTGACGACGCTGACCAAACGCATGGCGGAGGATCTGAGCGAGTACTTGCTCGACACCCAAATCAAGGCGCGCTATCTGCACTCCGACATCAAAACGTTAGAGCGCGTGCAGATTCTGCAGGAACTGCGCAGCGGCAAGTACGACGTGCTCGTCGGCGTGAACCTCTTGCGGGAGGGGCTCGATCTGCCGGAGGTAGCGCTCGTCGCCGTCATGGACGCCGACAAGGAAGGTTATTTGCGATCGGCGACATCGCTCATTCAGACGATTGGACGCGCCGCGCGCAACGAGCGGGCACGCGTGATTCTGTACGCCGACCAAATGACCGGTTCGATCGAGCGCGCCGTGAGCGAGACCAGTCGGCGCCGCACAATCCAAAAACTCTACAACGAGGCGCACGGCATCACGCCGCTTTCGATTTCAAAACCGCTCGGGCAAACCGTGGATGACTATCTGCGCGTCAAGCAGGTGGAACGTGAAGTTGTGCGCGAACCCGAGTCGGACTACGAACGCAACGAGTCAGTGCATGCGCTCGAGAGCGAGATGCTCGCCGCCGCGAAGGAACTCGACTTCGAGCGCGCCGCCGCGCTCAGAGATCGGATCAAGGAATTGCGGCGAGAGTCGCCGCGCGGCGATCATTCCGGCCCGACGTGAAACGCGTGGGTGTCGGCCGCGATTCCTCGCGCGACGGACGCACAGAATTGCCAATAAGGCGACTCGTTGCGCCAGTGACCGCAGAGGTCCGGCGGCCACTTCAACTCATTGTCGTGGCCCTTGCCCGGCGCCATCGACCAGTCGCGCAAACTCTCCCGCTCCTGCTTCCAGCCGATACCGATCGCGGTACAGCCGGACGAAAGGACGAGCGCGAGTCCAAAGACCGCAATCGAGAGATGAGATCGACGCATGGGGTCCGCTCCTCGGCAGCTGCATTGGCTGATAGCAAACGCTATCAGAGCATACTCCATTGCCGGCGGAGCGGCATGTCGCCGGCAACCGTCGTTGGCGCGTTACCTTGCGCGCGCGAAACTCGCTCATAGAATCGGCACTTACCAGCCCGAGTCGCACACCCGGTCCGCGACCCGTCGTCCGTCAGCCCAAGAGGGAAGCGTCATTGACTAACTCTCCACGCCCAAGCGGCATAACGATTCCCGGCTATCAGCCCATCGAAAAATTAGCGAACCCGCCGTCCTACGGCGTGTGGGTGCGCGCGCTGCAGACCCGCATGGAGCGTCGCGTGCTGTTGAAGCTCGTGCCGGCGGAAGCCGAGGCGCACCAAGTCGCGTTCGGTCGCGAAATCGCCGCTATGGTCAAACTCGACGGTAACGGCGTCTTACGAGTCATCGACGAAGGCCTGGTCGCCGGTGTGCGCTATCTCGTGACGGACGAGGCGGGCACGAGCGCCATCGCGACGGATGCCAAACTTACGAGTGACGAGTGGCTGCGGCTCGCCCAGCTCATCGAGTCACTCGCGCGTCGACTCATGCAGGAGGGCATGTTGCTAGTCGCCGTTCCTGCGGAGGCTGTGCGACGCGACCCCGCGGGAAACTTTGTATTGTCCGAGCTCGGGTGGTTGGTGCCGCTCGAAAGCTCTTTGCCGAGCCATCCGCATGTACCAGAGTCGATGCGCGGCCGCGCCGCGCAACCTTGGATGTGTGCAAATCTCGTCGGCATGAGCATCGCGCGCCTCGGCGAGCATCTGCGGGATGTTCCGCCCGCGGCCTTACTCAAAGTGGTCGCACAGCTCCAATCCTGCACGGCCGACGACAGTGGTCGCGCGTTTGCCGGCCAAGACGCATGGTTCGTCGCGCCCGCCGCGGCCCGGCGCGGCCGCAAGGCGCTGGCGGTTTCGACGTTGGTCGTGGCGCTACTCGTGATCGGCGGCGTGGCGTATTTGACGCATAATTTTCTCACAGCGAATTCGCACGACGAGTCGCCGGTGGCCGTCAACGGCGGCAATCCGGTCGTGTCGCCGCCGGTTGAAAACCAAGACAACCCGCCTCCGAAGGCGACGAACGACACGGAAGCCGTCGCTGCCGCGGCTGTTGAGCGCGAACGCTTGGGCTGGCAACAGATCGAGGAAGCGGTCGGCGAAAGCGGGCCCGCCGCGGTCATCGCGCAACTCAAGGCCGGCGGAATTCTGAGCGCCGGGCAGCTCGAAGCATTGCAACCGCTGCTCGCCAGTCCCGAGCCATCGGCCGCGCGCTCGATCGCAAGCTTGCTCGTCGAACTGACGTATCAGGATCTTCGCGCGAAGATGTGGACCGCCTGGCGCGGGAGCAGTCGGTCGATGGATACGGCGCTGGCCGCGTTCGCGTATGGACCTGCCGCTGAAACTCTCAGCCAAGCGCGCCGCATGCTCGATCCGGGCGAGGAAAAACTGTTATCGCGACTCGGCGAGTTGCGGCGCGTTGACTGGGAGTCGTGGTCGTTACTACGCGGGATCGGCGGCAGCCGCGGCGTCGAACTCGATTCCTTGTCGAGTCCCGCGTGGCTCGAAGTAGCGGCGCAAGCCGGAACACGACTCGCCGAGGCGGAGCGCGCGTTGGGGCGGTTGTCACCGCCGGCCGGAGTTTCGCCGCTCGCTGAGTTTACGCGTTACGAAAAAACTGTCGTCGAAGGGGGGCGCGCCGCTCGCGCTGCGCTCGAAAAGCGCGTGGCGGAGTTGCGGCGCGAATTTAATTTCAACGGGGCACTGCAAGAAATCGAGATACACGAAGAAAGCTTGCTCGCGGCCGACAAGATCGTCATCGACGAACTGAGCCAGGCGATTCGCAAAGAACGCAGCGAGTACGAACGCCTACGAAACACGCTGACGTCGACGATCGAGCAAGCGTTGCTCACCGTGCCGAAGGGCGACTGGCAAGCCGCGGAAGACACACTGCGCGCCGCGACGCCGGGGCCCGAATACCCCAGCCTGCATCAGCGCGGTCTGGCGTGGCAAGGATGGCTGAAGGGCGCGCGGGCGATCGCGAAGCGCGTTGCGAAGTCGCTCAATAGCGACGAGCGGCGAAACAAAGTCTACAGCTACAAACTGAAGGTGTCCGAGGGGGAACCGCAAACTTTGCGCGGCAAAGTCGAATCCGTCGAGGGCGAAAAGTCATTCATGCTGGATTTGGACGGCGTCAAAGACAACCGCGAGATCGCGTTCAGCGACTTGGAACTCGCAGACGTCCAGGCGCTTGCCGAAGCGGGCGGCGAAGGAATTGCTGCGGGAGTCGATGCACTGCTGATGATCGGACTACTCGGCGATCTCGAGCGTGCTCTGCGTCTGGCTCCGCAGGAAGCTCTGACTCCCGGGTGGCTGCCCGAGATTCAGAAGCTCGCGAAAGACGCGAAGGACCGCGCAATTCAGGCGCTCGTCAACGAAGGACGTCAAGCCTTCGACGCGAAACAGTGGGAGGCTGCACGCGCCACCGCGATTCGAATCCACGAGTCTTTTGCGCGCGTGGATGTCGATCCTTTGCGCGTCGAGTTGCTCAAATGGC
Organism: Planctomycetota bacterium; assembly: GCA_046154185.1. Taxonomy (GTDB): domain Bacteria; phylum Planctomycetota; class UBA8108; order UBA1146; family JAJFFE01; genus JBJXGE01. Next base: position 172,477 of record JBJXGE010000012.1, on the reverse strand, counting down.
ATCGACAGTTTTTCGAGGAGCAGGGGCCGCCGGCCGCCTTTGCGAGCGAGTCTGCCGCGGAATGGAAAGACTGGACCGACGGCATGCTCGGTCTCAGCTACGAATTTCGCAACCCGCTCGCGATTCAGGACTGGAATCAAATGCCGCCGGAGTCGGCGGCGAATCTCATCGAGGAAAAGTCGGGTAGCCTCCACGTGAAGGGCGTCGCGGCGTTGGCGCCCGATGGGCGCACGGACATTTTCACGGGACAACTGGAAGTGGAAGCGTTGGTGCAGGTGGTGGAGGCCGACGCGCCGAATCTCAATTTCGTGATTTGGGCGCGTCAACCGCGGAAGAGTCGCTCCGGTGTGATCGGCGGGATCGGTTGCAAACCGCCCGAGAAGAGTCGGTTGATGCGCGGCGCAAACTCGATTTTGCTGCCGGCGACCGTGCTCGGCGATCTGCTCAAACTGGATGAGGGGATCGGCGATGGTCTGCTCGTGCTCGAAAATGCCGACACCACGAAAAACCCGAAAGTCACGCGCACGCAAAAACTCGTCATCAAGTTATCGGACGACGGCACGACCACGCAACTCGTGCGCAAGTCGGCGGGGAGCTTTCGGAAAGCGGGCGGCGTGGTGATCGGCAGCGGTCCCGCGTCGGCGTACACCGAGAAGCACGAAGGCACGGTCGAGATACGGACCTACGGGAAGTCGGTGTTCATCGGTCAAATCTACGTCCGCGGCCGAGTGCGCCCCGAGTGGTGGAACGGCTGGGTGGAGAATCAACTGGCGCCGTGGAGGTAGCGAAAGCGACGAGATCTTGACCAAAACCTTGCCGCCGAAAGCTTGTGGGGGAGCGCGCCGCAAAATAGACTCCTGGGCGACTAGACCCTCGAAGTCGCCGTTAATCTGTAGCAGGAACGGGAGTGTGGATCGGATGACCATGGCTCAGTTTTTCGCCGACGCAACCCGTCGGCTCGGCGTTAGCGTCGTTCTCGGTTGCTCGCTTTGTTTGCTGACGGCGCCGATGGTGACCCACGCGGCGACCGCGCCGCTACTTTTCCTGCAGAAGGTCGACCTCAGCGGCATCAAGGTCAACGATCGAGTGCTCATCCTTTACAAGTCTGGCGGCCGCAAGGTCACCGGCATGGTGCTGGAGATCACAGACCGCACGATCAAGATCAAAGCCGACTTGGGCACTGTCATTGTGAAGATCGAAGACATCGGCTCGTGTGAGCGTGCGCGAACAAATCAAGAGTTGTACGACGAACGAGCCGCCAACTGCAAAACCGCGGCGGATTGGGTAGCGCTCGGCGAGTATTGCGAGAAGGAACTCAAAGACGGGCAGCTGGAGCACGCGGCCTACCAAAAAGCGATCGAGCTCGAGCCGGACAATGAGGCGGCTCACACGGCGCTCGGCGAAGTCAAGCACGACGGCAAGTGGATGGACTTGGCCGAAGCCATGAAGGCCCAAGGCAAAGAGCTGCACAAGGGCAACTGGATCGATAAGGAAGAAGCCGAACGCCTCCGCAAAGCCGATAAAGAAAAACTCGCGAACACCAAGCTCAACGACCGGGCCGCGCTCGCGCGCGAATACGCGGGTCGACCCTGGGCGACGATCGATCCCATCGTGACACCCCATTACAACATTTGGTGCAACTCGACGAGCGAGCGCGCCGAGTACTACGCCGACGTCATGGAAGCGCTGTATGCCACGTACGACCGCGTGCTCCAGAAAAAGTTCTTCCCGCGCACGATGCCGCCCGGCAAGACGCGGCACGACGTGTGGATCCACTCGAATCACCAGCAGTTCATGGACTGGACGGCGATGCCGCCCGGTGTCGGCGGGTTCTTTCGCTTTCCACCGTTCCTCGACGTGACGGCTTTTCACGGTTCGTTTGGCACGTCGGGCAACACCGACATGGTCCTCGCGCACGAGGGCACGCACCAGTTTCAATCGATGGTCTTCAAGAACATGATGACCTCACCGACCTGGTTGATCGAAGGCATGGCGGTGTACTTCGGTGATGGCACCGAGATTTCGCGCAATGAGGTGAAGATCAACAAGATCCCGCGCGATCGATTGGTCGGTTTGCAGGCCGCAATCGAGGACAATAACTACTGTCCGTTACGCAACCTTTTGCGATTGTCGCATGCCGAGTTCGGCGGCTTCTTTTACGGTCACGGCTGGGGAATCATGTATTGGTGTCTCTATGGCGACCAAGAGAAGCCGCCCGCTTGGAAGGGTGGAGTCGGGATTTCCATCCTCAATGATTACATGTTGCGCATGGCCACCCGGGAAGCGACGAACCTCGAAGAAGAGGCGCGCTATTTTGAAGGACTGCTGACGAAGCACACCGGCAAATCGATCGATGATTGGGAGAAGGATTACAAGGCTTGGATTCTCCAATTACCGGTGCGCTCACTCGGCGAGAAGAAGGGGTCGGGCAAGTGGGTGAGCGAGGCGCTCAGCTTCGAAGTCACGAAGCCGGCGTCGTACAGCTTCATCAAAGATTCAATTCTCACCAAGAAGAACGCCGTGGTGGGTTTCTCTCCCGGGTCAGCGACCAAGGTCCGCAACATTTACTCGTTCGCCGATGCGAATTGGGAGCACGCTGAGATCTCCGTCGAAATGGCGATGAAGCGAGTGCAAGCGTTTGCCGGCGGCATCGAGTACATCCAAGAGCCGACAGCGACGACGCTTTTCGGCACGCCGGTCATAGACATGGTCTTCACCGCGAAGTGGTCCGAGCGGCAGGAATCTGGACTCGGCCAAAACGCGCCCGCGAAAAAGGCCGAGGAAGTGCCGACCCTCAAGTACCGAGCCGTGCTGTACGGTACGCCCGACAAGGTCTACCTGAATCTGTTTGAGATCGATCCGGAGTTGTACGACAAGGAACTACCGATCTTCGAGAAGTACCTCGAGAACTTCAAAATCATCTACGTCCAATCAACCAAAGGCTGAGTTCGGATGAAAGAGCGCGGGGGGCAGAGAGTGTACGGTCGGCGGGGCATGTCGCACGGCACGATCGTGTTGTCGGTGTCGTGCATCGCGGTCGCGTCCGTGCTGCTTTGGAATGCTGAGGCGTCGCCACGCGTCGCCGCCGAGAGCGTTACTCAATTTCTGCAAAAACCGACGGGCGAGGCGCCGCCGGCGGCGGCTGAAAAAGATGCCGTCGTCGTGCTCGCCGATGGCACCGAGCTCAACGGCACGATCATCGAAGAGACCGACACGCATGTGACTTTGCGCACGCCGATCGGCGTGTCGAAAATCGCGCGCACCAAGATCAAAGAGATCCGCAGCGGCAACCCGGCGATGAAGAGCCAATTCGACGAGCGTTTCGCCCGCGCCTCGTCGAGCAAGGACGTCGCTGCGCTGCTCGAGCTCGCGGAGTGGGCGCGCGTCAAAAAAAATCTCAACGTCGAGTACGAGCGCGCCCTTCGCAAAGTGATCGAACTGGATGCCGACAACGCGACCGCTCGCAAAGAACTCGGCTACGCGCGCCTCGACGGCAAATGGATCGAGCCGCGTGAGGTTCAGAACTTACTTCTGAAGGATTACGAGCTGGTTGGGCTCGATCTACGCAAGCGCACGGCGCCGGCGCCAAATGCGCCAAAGCCCGAGCCGACTGTGCCGCAACCTGGGCCGTTGGCGCCGAAACCCGAAGGCGCGACGGGGCCCAACACGCCGGGAAGCGGGACTCCGCCCGCAAATGGCGGCGCGACCGACACAGGCACGCCCGACATTACCAAACTGCTCCCTCCTGCGGCGCTCACCGGGAAGCTCACGGATGAGGAGCGAACTCAGCGGGAGAAAAAACGCGCTGCGACGCGACCAGCTAGTTTGGAAAAGTACAAAGCGTTTTGCGCGCGCAAGCGTCGCGAGCATGAAGGTGTCGAATGGTCTCAGCGCTACGTCAAGAACACGCAGCACTATAAACTGACGACAAATGTCTCCGAAGACGTGTCTCGCGTCTACATGACACTGCTCGAGTGGATTTACGCCGAGCTGGGCGAACGATTCACGGACCGATCCGTCACTTCGCAAAAATCTGACATCTTCATCTACAGGTCGCAGGCAGATTTCATGGCTGAAAACCCTAATGTCGGTCCCGGCACCGGCGCTTTCTTCCAGCCGGCGAGCAAGCAAGTGCATGGCTTTCATGGGGTTTTTAGTGAGACTAACACAACCCTGGGCGTGCTTTGTCATGAGCTGACGCATCAGTTCGAATCCATCAAGCTCCCGAACATGGACAATTTGCCGGCGTGGTTGATCGAGGGCATGGCAGTTTATCTCGGCGATGGTGCAAGGCTCGATCCTGAGCGCGGAATCACGGTCGGTTTGATTCCGCGCGATCGACTTTTGCACATGAAAGCGAAAATTGCAGATGGCACTCATTCAAAATTGCGGCCGCTGGTGGCGCTTGAGTACCGTCAGCTGAACGGAAGCTTGTACTCGGATGTATGGTCCCTTTGCTATTTTCTGTTTGCGGGCCCTGACAACAAGACTCGCGGTCGACCATTCATTATTCAATACTGGCTCTGGATCAAGGAACGCAAAGTGTTCGTCAAAGACTTCGAGGAGTTGGCGATGAAACACTTTGGTGGTATGGCGGAACTCGAGAAACAGTGGATCGATTTCACCAAGACCATCCAACCCGAAGCGATCGGAGTCGTGAGCAAAGATGTTTTCGAGTCCGACGATTTTAGGTTTAAGGTGCGGCTCCCCGCGCCGCGTTGGCAATATAGACTCAAGGACCTTGAACATAATGAGTTGGTCGTGATGGAGGTGCCGGGAACCGACGTGAAGATTCGCGCGAACATGCGTAATAAGCCTGACTATGAACAATCGCTGGATGACTACGCGCGCGAATTTCTAGAAAAGCCCCTGGAAGCCAATTATGCCGATGTCAAACGCGAAGGCTTGAATTTCTATGGCGGTCAAGTCTTAAAGTACACTTATCGCGACATGACCGCTTCCGAGCGCGCAGCGGCCCTTGCTAAGGCGTTGGCGAAGTCGGGAGGCAAGACCATTCCACCAGTCGACCCCGCCGATCAGGCAAAAGCGAAGGCCTTGGATAAACCGGAATTAGCGCGGAAGTACTGCCACTATCTGTTTGTGGGTTTCAATGGCGCCTACTCTTTGGTGGGTTCAGCTCCCACACCAGTCTTCGACGAATTTGCCGTCGATTTTGAAGAGGCGGCACGCGACCTCGAGCTCATCCCGAAAAATCGTTGGTAGCTTCAAAGGGTGAATTTGGCCTGGGCCCCGTCTTTCCAATTGTCCACCCCGTCGGTACCTTTGATTCCGTCACGCTACCATGAGGAGAGGGGCCATGCTCCGCGCGCGGCGGAAACAGCGGCGGTTGAGTTTCGATAAGACGACATTACTCGCGGGTTTGCTGCTGGGACTCTTGCCGGCCTGCTTGCTCGTCGTGGTTCCGTATTTTTATCTCGCCGGTCTCGACTCGCCGTTTTTTCGCGTCATTCTCGCGCCGCATCAAGATCGCGCGCTCACCGCTCGCAATGAGCTGAATGCCGATTTGCAGGCCGCGTGTACCGATCTCCAGGCCGAACTGCGCGACGCGATCGAAAGCGGCGCGACGACCCCGCCGGGAAACTGGGACTTGGTGCGCCGCATCGAGTGGCGGCTCGATCACGAGCTCATCACCGGCAGCTCGTCCCGTTTCGCGCCAAGTATTCATCCGGCGCTCGATGAAAGTCTGAGTGCGCTCACGCGCGTGGAGGGCGAAGAACGGCGCGAGTTGTTACAGAAACTCGCGAGCTTGCCCATCGTCGATGTCGATCCCGTCGGTTTCTCGCCGGGTCTCGAGGCGCAGTTGCTCGCACCGTCCTTCGACGCCACGGCGCTGGACGGCGACTTCGGTCGCGAGCTGTTGTTGAACGCCGAACGCGTCGATCCCGCGAGCTTGCTGGCGGCGTTTGCGGCGCTCGGCGGCCGCGTTGCGCTGAGCGGACTCGCGCTCCCGATCGACGTAACGACCGCCGAAGCGCCGCTGCGTCCCGGCCTCCAGCTGGCCGAGGCGGACCCTTCTGAGTTGCGCATTGTCACGCCGCACCGCGGCGGGCAGTTGATTCTCGGGGTCGCCGCCGAAGCGCTGGTGCGCCGCTGTTTCAACGCGCGTTTTCCGGACGCGGCCGCCACCGACGGCAGCTTCTATTATTTGTGCAACATCGCGGCGCCGCGACCCGAGTCGGATGCGAGCGGCGCGCCGCAGCGCTATTGGGCGCGCGAAAGTTTGCAACCGCCCTTCGATCAAACTTGGGAAATCTGGGACGCGAGCCGCGGCCCCGTGAGTCTTGCGCCCCTCAAGATTCTCGAAAAACTCGGCTGGTTGCATTACGTCTACGGCGGCTTGTTGTTGCTGGCGATTCTGACCGTGAGCTCGTTGCTGCTCGCGGCGCTGTTCTCGTCGCGCGTCGAGGGTTCGCGGCAAAAAGACGATTTCGTGCGACTCGTTTCGCACGAGCTGCGGACGCCGATCGCTGCGATTCGGGTGATCGTCGAGACGTTGAGCTTGAATCGCGTGCGCGGCGACTCGGAGCGCCGCCAATTCTTGGCGCAACTCGAGGACGAGAGTTTGCGCGTGACCGACCTCGTCGAACGCGTGCTCGAGTACGGGAAGAGCGCCGGCGAGCGCGAGGTCGTCACCGATCCCGGCGATCTCGTCGACGCGGCCGTCGACCGTTACCGCGAGCGGATGGGGCCGGAGGCCGGAGTCATCGCGGTCCGGTGCGCGCAACAGTTTCGTCCCGTGCTGCTCGATCGCGAATCGATCATGGGGGTCGTCTTCAACCTCATCAGCAATGCGCGCAAGTTTTCGACGCGCGACGCGCCGATCGAGATCTCAGTCGGCGAAGGCAGTCAGCACTTGTTCGTCGAAGTGCGTGACCATGGGCCGGGCATTCCAGCCCGCGAACAGAAGCGCATCTTCCGCCCCTTCTACCGCGGATCGAATGCCGGTAAGACGAGCGGCTTCGGCCTCGGGCTCGCGTACTGCGCGCAAGTCGCGCGCTCGCACGGCGGTCGCATCAGCGTGGTGAGTAGCCCAGGCGCCGGCGCGCGTTTCATCTTCGAGATTCCGAGCGGCCGTGAATCAACTGAGCGGTCCAACCCGGTGCGCGGACTCTGGGCTGCGGCACGCAACCGTTGGTACAAGTGGCGCTCGCCGCGCTTCGCGCCGGCTCGCGAGGAGACCGCGGTATGATGCACACCCTCGATCGTCCTCGAGTCGCGAACTTAGTGGAGGCGCAACATGGCTAAGATTCTGGTCGTTGAAGACGATCCGGGCATTTTGCTCGGTCTCGTTCGCAACCTGGAGTTCGAAGGCTACGAGGTGACTTCGACCCAATCCGGCGCGGAGGGATTGCGTCTCGCGTTGGAAGGGCTGCCCGATCTCATCTTGCTCGACATCATGTTGCCGGAATGTAGCGGCTACGAAATCTGCAAGCTCGTGCGGCGTGAAGGCCTCGCGACCCCGATCTTGTTCTTGAGCGCGCGCGGCGCCGAACGCGACAAAGTTGAAGGCTTACATCTCGGCGGCGACGACTACATCACGAAGCCGTTTGGCATTCAGGAGCTGCTTGCGCGCGTGAAAGCGGCGCTGCGGCGCGCACGCATCCGGGGCGGCACTCATGCGCCGTATCAGTTCGGTCCGTATCGCGTCGACTTCGAGCAACGCCGTTTGCAACGCGAAGGTCTTGAAATCGAGATCACCGATCGGGAGTTCACCCTGCTCGCGTATCTCATCGGCAACGCCGAGCGGGCCCTTGACCGAGACAAGATTCTGCGCGAAGTGTGGGGCTACGGCTACGACGGCACGGCCCGCACGATCGACAATTTCATCACCCGCTTGCGAAAGAAACTCGAAGTCGATCCGACTCGCCCGCGCGTCATTGTGACGGTTCGCGGTCATGGTTATAGATTTTGCCCAGGAGGCTGCGCATGAAACGGCGCCACGGGCTGATATGCGGCCTCGCCGCCGCGCTGGCGCTCGTGTTTGAGATCGGCGCCGCCGCGCAAACAGCCGAGCCCGCTTCCACGGCTTCTTCATCGGCGTCGTCGTCGTCGTCGCGGGCGCAGACGCTGCGCCGCGCGTGGATTCTGCATCGACTGCAAGACGACGCGACGCACGCACGCGACCTCTACCGGCAAGTCTACGCCGACGAGTCGGCGGCGAGTGATTTGCGCGCGCGTGCCGCCATCGGTCTCGGGCTCATCGAATCCCACGGCGGACGGCTCTCCGAGGCCGAACGCTGGTTTGCCGAAGTCGGGCGGCTGATCGGCGTGGCTCCGCACTGGCGCAGTGTCGCGCGACGCGAGGAAGACAAGTTGGCGCTCACGCGTCAACTCCAAACATTGCCGACGTTGTCGGAATACAGCCAGAGTGTCGAAGACCTACAGGCACGGCTCGCGTCGTTGCGACTCGATCTGGAAGAGAGCGAGGGGCGAAACGATGAGTTGGAACAAACTGTGGCCAATTTGATGGCGTACTTGGACTCCCGCAATTCGCTGGTCGAAGAAGCGCGCGAAGCAGCGCGCCTACAGAGCCTCGAGCCGATGGAGCGTTTCGACCAACGCGAAATCACCCGGCGTCAGCTCGCCGTCGTGGCGCTGCGGCGCGGTATGTCGCACTATCGCGCGGGTCGCTATCTCGAGGCGCTCAACGATTTCAAAGAAGTGCAAACGCTCGATCCTGAGAGCATCGACGCGCGCGTCCTCTACCATCAGTGCTGCCTCCGCTTGCCGGGGCGCGAGGAGCGCGGTCCCAGCATTTCCGAAGAGATCGCCAACGAACAGTTTCTCAAGCAGCTTTATCAGCAACTTCAGGAAGCGCGTCAGCTTTGGATAAAGGGCGACAACGATGGTGCGCTCGAACGTGCGCTGCGCATTATCGATTGGTACAAATTGACGCCGTCCGTGCTCACCGAAAAGGATTTGCAACTCTTGGTGGCACCGGCCGAGAACCTCATCCGTTGCTGTGTGGCGCCCGGCGGCTGATCCTCGCCGCGCTCCGCAACAGCGGCAAAATGCCTCACGGGGGGCGGATTCCGCGCGCTTGGTCTTTTCGAATGCGGCCGATCCCGGTAAATATTCGCGTCTCGAAAAGGCCCACCCGCCGCCGTACATTCTCCACGTGAAGGTCTGAAACCTGCAGTCGAAAGCGCTCGGCACTGGCGAGCTTCAGATCGGGCGCGTCGAGTCGGATGGGGCGGTGACGGAGTCGGGCAGGCGATCGCCGTGGATCGCGCGCGCCGCGTTGTTGGTAAGAAATAACTCGCTGGAGGAATACTTGCAGTCGAACGCCGGTACTTGGGAAGAGCGTTTTTCGCGCGCACTCGGTGAGGGCGGCGCGGCGAATGATGGCCAACGGACGTTGGTGGAGCGCTACCGCCGCGCATTTCCAGAAGAGTACCAACTGCGCACGCTGCCCGCCGAGGCGCTCGAAGATGTTCGGCAACTCGAGGAAGTGCGCGCGAAGTCGGACGACGAAGTCGGTTTCGCGATCCTCCGCAACGCCGCGGATCTCGAGTCGCAGACTTGTCGCTTGCGGGTTTACTTGCGCCGCAATGTGTACCTATCGACGCTGCTGCCGATCCTCGACAAGTTCGGACTCCAGATCATCGATCAGTCGGCGTATCGCATCGAGCCGGCCGGACAGCCCACTTGTCACGTGCAGACTTTTCGCGTGGCCGGCATCTCGAGCGCGGACCATCCACTCCTGACGCGTCGCGAGATGGTCATCGATGCGCTGCACATGGTATTCACCGGTCGCGTCGACAACGATGTGCTGAATCGATTGACGGTCGAACTCGGCATCGCCTGGCGTGACGTCGATCTGTTGCGCGCCTACATCAACTACCTGCATCAACTCGGCGCTGCACACACCGGCGTTTTCATGGCGGACACGTTTTGCCAGCACGCGAACATCACGCGCGCGCTGCTCGAGCATCACAAAGTGCGCTTCGATCCCGCCCTCGGGATCGACAAGTCGCAGCGCGAGCAACGCGCCGCGGCGTTGGTCGAGGAAATCCACGGCGCGCTCGTCGCGGTACTTTCACCGGCGCAGGACAACTTTCTTCGACTCCTGCTCAATTTGCTGAGCGCGACTTTGCGCACGAGCCATTTTCAAACGCGGGACGCGACCGCTGAGCACCGCGTGAGTTTCAAGGTCGACCCGGCCCACATCGTGCTCGGCACCGAGCCGCGGCCGTGGCGCGAGATATTCGTGCACAGTCATGAAGTCGAGGGCGTGCATCTTCGTGGCGGCCGTTTGGCGCGCGGCGGGGTGCGTTGGTCGGATCGCATCGGCGATTATCGGGAAGAGATCCTCGGTCTCATGCGCACGCAAATGGTCAAGAACGTCTTGATCGTGCCGGTCGGCGCCAAAGGCGGCTTCGTGATTCGGCGGCCGCATGCCGATCCGGCCAAGCGCCGCGCGCAGGCGGATCAGCTCTATAGCATCTACATCCACGCGCTTCTCGACATCACCGACAACGTCGTGGATGGCGCCGTCGTGCGGCCGGCAAGTGTCATTTGCTATGACGAGGATGACCCGTATCTGGTCGTCGCGGCCGACAAGGGGACTGCACATCTCTCGAATACGGCGAACGCCATTTCTTTGAGTCGCAATTTTTGGATGGCCGATGCGTTCGCCTCGGGCGGGAAAAATGGCTACGACCACAAGGCGCTGGGTATCACCGCGCGCGGCGCGTGGGTCGGTGTCCGTCGACACTTGCTCGAGATGGGCATCGACTTCGAGAAAAGCACGATCACGGTGGCGGGTATCGGCGACATGTCGGGCGATGTGTTCGGCAACGGCCTGATTGAATCGAATCGACTCAAACTCTTGGCGGCGTTCAATCACGCGCACATTTTTCTCGATCCGGACCCGGATCCAGCGCTTTCCTTTCAAGAGCGCAAGCGTCTGTTTGCGCTGCCAAGCTCGACGTGGAAGGACTACAAGCAGACGGCGATCTCGGCGGGCGGCGGCGTCTTCGATCGGCAGGCGAAGTCCGTGCGTTTATCGCCGCAGGCGCGCGCACTCCTCGATTTGGATCGCGAGGACCAACGCCCGGACGACGTCATTCGCGCGATCCTCACGATGAAGGTCGACCTGCTTTGGAATGGCGGCATCGGCACGTACATCAAAGGCTCGAAGGAAGACAGTCGGGACGTCGGCGACTTGACGAATTCCGGCGTGCGCGTCGATGCCAAATTGGTGAAGGCGCGCGTGGTCGCGGAGGGCGGTAATTTGGGATCGACGCAGGCGGGTCGCGTCGAGCTTGCGCAACGTGGGTGCCGCATCAACACGGATTTCGTGGATAACTCGGGCGGCGTCAATTGCTCGGACCACGAGGTCAATATAAAGATCTTGCTCGCGCGCCAGGTCCAGGCCGGACGTTTAACGTTGGTCGAACGCAACAGGCTATTGGAGTCGCTCTCCGATGATGTCTGTCAACTCGTGTTGCAGGGCAACTACGACCACAACTTGATGATTTCGCTCGACGAGCTGCGCAGTCGGCGCGACTTGTTCGCGCTCGAGCGGACGATCAAGACGCTCGAGGACCGCGGCATTATCTCACGCGAGCGCGAACGTCTGCCGTCGTTCGAGAACTTGCTGCATCGACAAGCGCAAGGGAATGGGCTCACGCGCCCGGAACTGGCGGTGCTGGACGCGTACGCGAAGATGGAAGTCTATCGGCGGATGTTAGCGATGCCGCCGGAAGGACTGCCGGCTGAAGGACTGCCGGACGTGGCCGGCGTGCTCGCGGGTTATTTCCCGCCGCGCATCGTCGAGCTGTATGGCGCGGATCTCAAGAATCACTTGCTCAGTCGCGAAATCGCGATGACGCTGCTCACGAACACGCTCGTCGATCGCGCGGGCGCGGCGTATCTCTTCGATGTCGAGCGCGAAACAGGCGCCAGCATGCAGGAGATCGTGCGTGCGACGATGCTCGTCGATGAGTTGTTTGGCGGCGCGGGCTTGCGCGCGAAACTACTCGAGCGCGAAACGCACGTGCCGGTGGCGCGTATCTACGACACGGTGTTGGTCATCGACGAAGCCGAACGCCGCGCCGTCGCGTGGGTGCTCGGCGCCTCCGGTTCCGGCCGGCTCGCCCGTTTAGAGCGTGACCGCGCCGAGTACGCCAAGATGCTGGCCGAATACCATCTGCAGCTTCCCGATTGCCTGGGCCGCGTCGACACGCAGCGTTTTCACGACAACACTGCGCTGTTTCTGGAACTCGGGGTCGATGCTGCGGTCGTGCGCCGTTTGGTCAACACCGTCCACACGCCGGCCGGGTTGCGCATCGTCGACGCGGCGCGCGAGACTCGTACGCCGGTCGCGGAAGTCACCAAGCTTTATTTTCGACTGGGCCAAGAGAGTTCGATCTTCGCGCTCGTGCGCCGCTGCGATGACAAGGTTTACCCGGGTCGTTGGGAGAGTCTCGCGTTGCGGATCATCCGCAATTCGATTCTGGATTCGCTGCTCGGTCTCACGGTGAAACTCGTGCATGAACTCGCGCGATCGGGCGACCGCGACTGGGTCGACCACGCCGCCGCCCGGGCAAAGCGAATCCCGCAGCTCGTCGAGTTGCGGGTCGACCTCAAGAAGCTCGTGGGCGAAGACCTGACGATCGGCGCGCTCCAGGTTATGAGCGCACGCCTCGCACGAGTTCTGGCGAGCGTGTAGTGCCGGTTCTGTTCTACTCGTCGACGCTCGTATGACTTCCTCATGGGTTCAACTCGTCCATCGCCGCGCACGGCCCAGCCGATAAGCGCACCTGAGCGGACGTGACGCCGTCGCGCTCCGTGGAAAGCACGCAATCTCGCCGCCTTCCCGCGCTGGCCGCGCGTACGTGTGGGGTGAACTGCTTCGGGGCCTCCGATGGAACGAGGGGTGCCCCGGACAGCGCCGTTCAGAAAAACGGGTTATGCTTAGAAGGGGACTTGAGAACGGCCGAGGCAAGCTATGTCCATTGAAAAATCGTCGACTGAACCAGTCCGGGCGCCGCAGGATTGGCGGCAGGTCGATCCGCGCGAGTTTCGGATCCTGATCGCTGACGACTTAGAAGACACCCGTTATGTGATTCGCAAGTCGCTCACGAAAATCGGCTACCAAGTGAGCGAGGCGCAAGACGGTCGCGAGGTCCTCGAACTCGCGCGTGCGCAACAGCCGGATCTTTTGATCCTCGACATCATGATGCCCGACATCGACGGTTTGTCGGCGCTGCGCGAGATCCGTTCGGATCCGCGGCTGCGATCCGCCTACGTGATCATGCTGACCGGCAAGTCGTCGCTGAAGGAGAAAATCGAGGGACTGGAGCTTGGCGCGGACGACTACGTCACGAAACCGTTCATGCTCAGTGAACTCAAGGCGCGCGTCCTCGCCGGCATCCGCCTCAAGGCGGTGCATCGCAGTTTGTGCGAAACCCAGGAAATCGTCGTGCGACGCGAGAAGCTCGCGACCATCGGCGCGCTCGCGGCCGGCGTCGCGCACGAGTTCAACAACATCATGGGCAGCATTTCCGGCTACGCGCAGCTCGCGCGCAGCAACGCGAAGTTCACCGAACGCCTCATCACGGCGGTGCTCGAGCAGTCGGATCGCGCGCAGAAGATCACGTCGAGCTTGATTACCTATGCGAGTTCGAGTGCCGAAGGGCGCGGCAGCATCGCGATCGGTCGCTCCGTAGAGGCCGCGAGTTGTTTGTTGAGCAAGGAGCTGCGGCAAAAGTGTGTCGACCTGCAGGTGAAGCTCACAGCGAGTCTCCCGCCGGTGCACGGACACGAAGGGCAGCTTCAGCAGGTGCTGATTCACTTGCTGCTGAACGCGTTGCAAGCCGTTGGCAAAGACGGCCGCATCGAAGTGCGCGGTTCGGTGCAAGGTCGTACGCTGCGCCTCGAAGTCGATGACAACGGGCCCGGGATTCCCGAGCAACATCGACATCGCATTTTCGATCCGTTCTTCACGACGAAAGGACCGCTTGGCCAATCCGAGCAACCGGGTACGGGGCTGGGGCTAACGTTCTCGCAGAACATCATTCACGCGCATCAGGGCACATTGACGTTGGTGGAGTCGCAATTAGGCGGCGCGTGTTTGCGCATCGAGCTGCCGCTTGCCAATCAACAGGCCGTCGTGAAGCCACTGCCCGAAGCGCCCCCAGTCGCCGTGACCACGCATGCGACGCGGCCAGGCCGTGTCGTGCTCGTCGAGGACGACCCGACCGTGCAAGAGCTGGTGTGCGCGTTGCTCGAAAATCATCCACCGCACGTGTTCGACTCTGGTCGACCTGCGCTCGAGTATTGTCGCGCGAATCCGCCCGACGTCGTGATTCTAGATCTCGGGCTCAACGGCGATCTGGACGGACGTCAAGTCCTTGCCGGCCTGCGCGCCGTGGAACCGACGCCGCTGGTCATTATCACCACCGGCTCGATCGCGATCGCCTCGCTCGCCGATATCGAGTACCCCGACTTGAAAATCCTGCCGAAGCCGTTTCGCCTGCACGAACTCGAGCGTGCGCTCGAACTCCCCGTACGCACCGGCTGATTTCGCGAGTTGCGCCGCCACCGGTGCAATATCCTCTTGCAATTCGCTACTCAAACGTGAATAAGTTCGGGCTCCCTGGCGCCGCGTCGCGCGTGCGCAGAAAGGAGTTGCCGCGCATGCAAGTTGCCGTGTGCATGAAACGCGTTCCGGATACCGCCACTAAGATTCGAATCGCCGCCGGTGGCAAGAACATCGAGAGCGCGGACGTTCAGTCCATCATCAGTCCGTACGACGAGTTCGCGATCGAGGAGGCGCTCCGCTTGAAAGAAAAGAGCGGCCAGGGTCTCGTGACCGCTTACTCCGTTGGAACGGAGGCGACCGTAGAAAAATTGCGCCAAGCACTGGCGATGGGCGTCGACGAGGCGGTGCTCGTGAAGACCGCGCAAGCGCTTGATCCCGCGCAGATCGCCGCGAATCTCGCGCATGCGCTCAAGCCGAAAAACTGCGACCTGGTCTTGTTTGGTCGCCAGTCGACCGACGAGGGCGGCTCGCAGGTCGGACCGCTGACAGCGGCGCTCCTCGGTCACGTCTGCATTACGGATGTCGTCAAACTCGAGATCACGGGCAAGCGCGTGCGCGCGGAGCGCGAAATCGAAGGCGGCCGCGAAGTCATCGAGACGGAGTTGCCGGTCGTAATCACGGCGCAAAAAGGTCTCAACGAACCTCGTTACGCGTCCCTCAAAGGGATCATGGCGGCTAAGAAAAAGCCGCTGCAGACGGTCGACGCGATTGCCACGCCGCTTCGACTCGAAGTGCTGACACTCGAACCGCCCGCGCCGCGACCGGATGGACGCATCGTCGGCGAGGGGACGGAAGCGGTCGCCGAATTAGTGAAGTTGCTTCGCAGCGAGGCGAAAGTGCTTTGATCGGATCGAGCTTGCGGCGCGCCACAGAAGGAAAGAGCTGAGCCATGGAGTGGATGGTTTTTCTCGAGCAACGGTCGGGTGAAGTGAAGAAGGCCGCGCTCGAGGTGCTCGGGCTGGCGCGCCGCCTTGCGGATGGCTGTGGCGCCAAAGTGACTGGTATCCTGTTCGGCAAAGGACTCGCGGCGGCGGTCGAGAAACTCAAGCGCGCGGGCGCTGATCGACTCTTGGTGGCGGATGCCGCGGAGCTCGAGACCGCGACATCGGACGTTTTCGCGCAGGAAGTGCGGCGCGCGCTGACCCAACGCGAAGCGACCGCCTTGTTCGGCGCGTGCACCGTGCAAGGTCGCGAAGTCGCCGCGCTGGTGGCGGGGGCGTGTGGGACCTGTGTCGCGGCCGATTGCCTACAAGTGACGTGGAACGGCAGCCAGTTCGAAGCCCGCCGCCCCATTTACGCGGGCAAGGCGGTGCAGCACGTGCGATTTCACGGCGCGCCCGCGGTGTTGACCATTCGGCCCAACTATGGTGCTCGTTATGAAGGACCGTTGACCGCGACTATTGAGTCGTGGGCGCTCGCGACCGGCACGGCGGCGCCGCGGGCACGGCTTGTTGAAACGCGCGCCGAAGCGGGTCGCAAGGTCGACCTCACCGAGGCCGAGATCATTGTGTCGGGCGGTCGCGGCATGAAGGGCCCGGAGAATTATCACGTGTTGGAGTCGCTCGCCGGCGTCGTCGGTGGTGTCGTCGGAGCGTCGCGCGCCGCGGTGGATGCCGGCTGGCGCCCGCATTCCGATCAAGTCGGACAAACGGGTAAGACCGTGAGCCCGAAGCTCTATGTGGCTTGCGGGATTTCTGGCGCTATTCAACATCTTGCCGGCATGTCGTCGTCGCGCTGCATAGTGGCGATCAACAAAGACCGCAACGCGCCGATTTTCCAAATCGCGAACTATGGAATCGTCGGCGACCTCTTCGAAATCGTGCCGGCGCTCGAGGCGGAGCTGAAGAAGAGCCTATAGCCGCGGCGCCTCCGCCGATCCTGGTCGTGCTCGCTGAGTCATCGTACTCTTTAGCGGATAGTTCCATCCGACGGAGACGCTATGGCATCGACGGTATTGGCGCAGATTCTCGAGAACGTCGCAAACGGGGCGCTGCTGCCGTTGTCCGCGCCGCCGACGGTTGCGCCACCTGCGCCACCATCGTGGTCGTCGGACGCGCTGATGACGGACTGGGTCGATGCCGAGCTCGAGGTTCTTATCACGCAGTGTCTCGTGTCGGCGCAATCGGCGCCGCCCGAACTCCGCGAACAAGTGCACCGACAGTTTTGCTCGGCGATTCTCGAGTCTTTGAGTGATCATTAACGACCCGTCGAGCGCGCGCTCCGCGGGCGATTATTGTTTTGCCGAGCGGTGGGAGCAGACCAATTGGAGATTCACGTTCTGAACGGCGCGCTCGAGGGGCTTTGCTTCCCATTGAGCGCGCACGCGATCTCGATCGGGCGTCACGAAGAACAAACTCTCTGCCTCGACGATAAGAGCGTCGCTCTCCATCACGTTGTGCTCGAGCCGCCGATCGCGGCCACCACCGGCCGCTGGCGATTGCGGGTGGTCGATCCGGCGGGCGTCTGTGCTGTGAACGACGCCACGACCCGCGACACGGAACTGAAGCCGGGCGACGTCTTCGCCGTCGGCGCGACGCGTTTTGCGCTGCGCAAGTCGACCGTGATCGCGGCGGGTGCGCCGGCGCCAGTGGCTCCTAAATTCGCGGCCGCG
Source organism: Planctomycetota bacterium (assembly GCA_046154185.1). Classification (GTDB taxonomy): domain Bacteria; phylum Planctomycetota; class UBA8108; order UBA1146; family JAJFFE01; genus JBJXGE01. The sequence goes on along the minus strand of JBJXGE010000012.1, from coordinate 155,294 downwards.
CTTCTTGAACTGTTGCAGTGCGCTCGCCTCGAGACCTCGTCGGGCGCTTACCTCGACGCCGCAGAGCCGATCGTTCGGCGCGCGTTGGCGGCGAGTTGTTGCGCACTGGTCGATTGGCCGGACGGATTGGCGGCGGCGCCGCGAGTTTTCGGCGCTTCGGCGGCGAACGTCGACGCACGCGAGCGCGTCGAGCGTAGCGCCGCGTTTCTCCAACACGCGGTTCGGCATCGTAGTGGCTACGTCGCGAGCGGCGCGGGCGAAGCGAGCCGACTTGTCGCGCCGGGTTTGCCCGGCCGCGACTTCGTGCTTTTTGTCGAGCGCCATGGAACGCCCGCGCTTGGCCCTCGAGAGCTTGCGCATGCCGAGGTGCTCGTTCAACAACTCAGCGCGGCGGTCGTTTGCATCGAGCGGCTCGAACAACTCGGCGCCGAGAATCGCGCGCTCGCCCAAGACGCGCATCGCCTGCGGCGGCTCGAGAAACTCGCCGCGATTGGGCCAGCGCTCGCGGAGTTGGCGCACGAGATCACCAACCCGCTTTCGAGTGTGGTGTGCTTCGCGGAACTCGCTGAGCGACTCGTGTTGACGATGCCGCAGAGCGACGGTGCATCCGGGAAGCTCCACTCTTACATCAAGAAGACTCACGATGCCGCGCTGCTCTGCCAAGCGCTAACCTCCAAAGCACTCGCGAGCGCGCGCCAACTGCCGTCAGCCGAGCCGGCGGATTCCGTCTACGATGCGCGCATGGCGATCCAAGGCGCGCTCGACAATTGCCACGCGCGTTTGCAGACGAGCGGCGTGCAAGTGGAACTGAGAATGCCGGCGCACCTGTGGCTGAACGGCGATCCGCAGCTGCTCCAACAGGTCGTCATGAACTTAGTGTCAAACGCCTCGGACGCAATTCAGGAGCAATCCGCAGCGAGCGGCCGAATCGTGATACACGTAGAGGGCACAGCGTCGCATCTCGAGCTCCGCGTCACCGACAATGGACCCGGCATTCCCGAGTCGCTGCGCCAGCGCATCTTCGAACCGCACTTCACGACCAAGTGCGTCGGCAAGGGCACGGGACTCGGACTTCACATCGTGAAATCACTCCTGCAACAACTCGACGGTTCCATCGAACTAGCGCCAACCAATGGTTGCGCCGGCGCGACCTTTATCGTCCGGTTGCCTGCTGGTTGCATCGTTTCGCGCGAGTCCCCTTCGCCATCAATGGTCGGCGTCCGCGCGTAGCCCGTCGGCATCGCACAACCACACTTCCGCGCTACCAAACCGAGTCGACCTAGACCTTGATCACGCGCGCTGCGGAGCAATCACAGAGAGGTTGCTTCGGTCGATAGGAAAGACGTCACAGATGCTGGAGCCGAATAAGAAGCTGGCGGCGAGCACGCCGTCATGCGTGTCGCCGCCAATCAAGTTTTAGGAAGTACTCGTCGCTAGAGATTCGTCGAATTCGTCGCTTCAGCGACCAAGGCGTTGATCGCCTCGTCGAGTTTCTCTTCACCGGGGCTGCCGACCCACTTGTGTCGGATCACTCCCAAGTGGTCGATGAGGTAGAGCGTCGGCCAACCCTTGACATTCCACGCTTTTGAAATCGGCCCGCGTGTGCCGTCTTTCCCATTCCAAAAACTGCGCCAAGTGATGCCGGCTTCCGTATTTTTCTGCTTCAACTCGACCAGATCTTTGTCGCTGTTGACTCCGATGATTGCGAACGGTTTACCTGCGAAACGTTCCACGAGCGACCGCTCGTGCGGGAACATGGCCCGGCAAGGCCCTCACCAATGTCCCCAAAAATCGAGTAGCACGACTTTGCCGCGGTAGTCGGACAGCTTGAAGGCGACGCCGTCGGTGTCGGAGCCCGTGATGTCAGGCACCGGCTTACTCACGACGAGATTGCGGCGCTCGAACAGATTGGCGCTTGCCATGTCGCCGAGCGTGCCGGTGCGCGGGGCGGGCGCGACTTGGTCCGCGTATTGTGCGACGACGCGTTCGTAGAGTCGTTCGACTTGCAAGTCGATGTCGGTGACCTGCGCCTTTTCACCGCACTCCTCGAGCCACTGGGCAAGTCCGATGCAAGCGGCGCCGCGAACGCGGTCGTGTGGGCTCTCGGCGAGCGCCCGCTCGATCGCGGCTCGTGCTTCGGGAGATTCATTGCGGCCCAAGGTGATGACGAATTCACCGAGCGCCACGTCGGCAATGTGATTCGTCATGATCGTCTGCAACGCCGCGGCGCGCGCAGTCGCTTCCGAGTCGGTCGTGAAAATCCACGACAGTGCGCGCAACGCGCCGAGCGTCTTCGGATGGGCATCGGCGATTTTCTGCACGCGGGCGATGTACGCGGCCGATTGTGGTCGTTCGGCTTTGAGCGCCTCGCGCTCCTCTTCTTTCGCGGCGCGATACTTGACGCTGTAGGCCGTCATCGCTTCGCGATACTCGAGCTTGATCGCATCGACTTCCGCAACGATGGGGTCGACGGGCGCGGCTGGGTCCGGCGCATCTTTTTGGCCCATGGGCACCAGCGGCATCGCCGGGACGCCGGCTGGTTTCTCTGGAGGTGGCTGACTGCCGCCGATCTCCCGCGCGCTCACACCTAACGGTGCGGTTGCGACGATGAGCGTGAGGCAGGCCAGACGAAGTTCACGCAACAAACTGTGCTCCATTCGGGTTGGGGCCGACAGTCGGCCGGTGGCTGGGTTTCCGCGTTTGAGCGCACATACTGGACGGCCGACGTTTCGATCGCAACCCCAAGGCGGGCGTAGGCGACGCGGGAGGACGAAGCGCCGCGGCGGCGGGTTCTCGCGGCCTACGACTGGGATCGCGCCGACGCCATTCTCATGACATCGCCTCAAGCCCGCGGGACACGGGCCGACAATGGAGAGATGCGATACATCGAGAGACTGCGCCCAAAATTAGCGCTGGCGCTGGTCGGGTTGCTCCTGCTCGCGATCGTGCGCGATAGCGTCACGCAACTCGGCGGGCTCGGCCTGAGCGCGAATCAACTCAAGACTCACGCGGAAGAACGCGCGTTGCTCGAGCGCTTCACGCGTTTGCGGGAATTGCCCGCGCAAGGCGGCGCCGCGCTGCCGACGGAGATCGGTTTTCACATGCTCGCGCCGAACACCGAAGACGTCGAGGACGCGAAGCGCGACTCTGCGCTCTTACGCTCGATGGTTCAGTACGGCTTCGCTCCACTTCGTGTCGTGGCGGACGACCAAGCGACCATCGTGCTGGCGGTCGCCCGCGACGCGACGACGCCGCTTTCAGTACCAGCCGGTTACGCGTTGATCGCGGAAGCGGGCGGTGGTTGCTGGTGGTTGGAACGGGTGGCGCCATGAGTGTGGTTGTGACGCTCGCACTTTTCGTATCATCGTGGCTCATCGGCTGCGGACTCTTGCGCCTTTTTGCCTGGCCGGTCGCGGAGACGCGCACGGCGAAGCTCGGCACCGCGGCACTGGCCTGGCTCGTCGGCAATGCGGTCACCGCCACTTTCTATGTGGCACTTCGAAGTCTCGGCGTCGATGGTCGGGTGTCGCTGGTCTTTTGGGAACTCGCGCTCGCGTGCGGCATCGGTGTGACGATCGTTTCGCTGCGCTCGCGGCGCGTCGACCCGTTGGCGCCGACGCTCCATGTGCGTCGACCGCGATATCTTCTCGCGGGAGTCGTGAGCATCTTCTTGATCACGATCCTTGGCGCGTGCGTGGGCGTGTGCTCGTGCTACGTCGAGTACCCGGAAGGCCGCACCGATGCGTGGGCGATCTGGAATCTCGCAGCGCGATTCTTGGCGGCAGATGGTGACGCCTGGACCGGCCAGTTCAACGCTGCGAATGCGCATCCGGACTATCCGTTGTTGGTGCCGGGCGCGCTCGCGCGGTGTTGGCGGCTGGCGGGTGGCGACGCGTCGATCATCGCCGCGCGCGCGCTCCATGTGTTGTTTGCGGCGAGTCTGTGCGGACTCTTCGTGGCGAGCCTCGCGCGGACTCGCGGCGTTGTCGTGGCGCTTCTTGCTGGCGCCATGCTTTTGGCGCCTTCGCAGTTCAGCCACTACGCGGCGGTGTTGTACGCGGACTTGCCACTCGCGAGTTTTTTCCTCGCGGCGTTTGTTGTGATGGAGGAAGCCGAGCGTCGCGGTGGAGCGAATCGATGTTGGGCGCTCGCCGGGATGCTGGCGGCGTTCGCGGCGTGGACGAAAAACGAAGGGATCGTATTCCTCGTCGTGGTCGGCGCCGCGATCGCGTGGAGCCAGCGCCGAGTTCCGCACGGGAGGAGATTAGTCGCGCGCTGGGCGCTCGGTGCCGCACCGGTCGTATTGCTGATCGCGACCTTCAAGGTGTTCCTGATGCCGGCGAACGATCTTGTCGCGGGGTATTCGCACTGGGTCGAGAAAGTCGCGGTTCCCGCGCGCTACTTCGCCATCGGCTTGGGGCTGCTCGACTCGTGGGCGCTGCGGCCCGTCGCGATGCTGCTGCTCATCGCGCTGGTCGTAGGCGTGCGCCCGAACCGCGGCGCAACCGCGCAGGCCGCGACCAAGACCTGCATCGCGATGCTCGCGGTGTTCTGCGCCGTTTACCTCACGACGCCCTTCGATCTCGCGACCCATCTCCGCACGTCGCTGCCGCGCCTCTTGCTCCAGCTCTGGCCGCTCGCCCTCTGGACGATCTTCAACACAGTGAACTGGGATCGTCTGGCCCCTGGGACCGCGGGCGTCCCGCCCGCTCCGGCGATGGCAAAGTATGCGCGTGATCGTCTGCGCCGCGAGAGACGATTGGCGAGATGAACTCATGGCTCGCGATGCGCTCTGCGGAGCGGGCAAGATGCCCGCGCTCCCAGGATCGCCGGCTCCGCGTTATTTCATCGCGCCAATCCCGAATGCCGCAGCAGCGCCGCGGTCGAGGGCTCGCGGCCGCGGAAGGATTTGAAGACTTCCATGGGGTGGCGGCTGCCGCCAAGCGAGAGCACGGTGCTGCGGAAGCGGCGGCCGGTGGCGACGAGCGCGTGCGGCTGGTCGAGGCCCGCTTCTTCGAACGCGGCGAACGCGTCGGCGCTCAGCACTTCGGCCCATTTGTAGCTGTAATAACCCGCGGCATACGGGCCGGCGAAGACGTGGCTCAAGTTACAGAGGAAGCGATCGTCGGGCAGCGGATCGAGCACTGCATACTCTCTATACACGCGCTCCTGCACATCGAACGGCGACTCGTCGCCGTTTGGCTGGTAGCGGTGATGCAGCTCCATGTCGAGCGCACCGATGTAGAGCTGCCGCAACATGTGGCTGCCGGCGCGAAAATTGCGCGCCGCGATGAGCTTCTGCTCGAGCGCGCGCGGAAGCGGCGCGCCGGTTTGGTAATGGCTCGCGAGTTCCTGCAACATCGGGCGGTGATAGCACCAGTTCTCCATGAATTGGCTCGCGAGCTCGACGGCATCCCACTCGACGTTCCGAATGCCAGCAGCGAGACCGAGGTCGACGGTCGTCAACATGTGCTGCAGGCCGTGCCCGAACTCGTGAAACACCGTCAACACTTCGTCGAACGTCATGAGCGACGGTTGATCGCCGACCGGCGGCGTGCCGTTGCACACGAGGTACGCAACTGGGAGTTGCATCGGTCGACCGCGTTTGAGTGGCAGCGACGTGCGGCCGAGACAATCATCCATCCACGCGCCGCCGCGCTTCTCTTCCGGCCGACTGTACGGATCCAGATAGAACGACGCGATGTGCCGACCCTGCTCGTCGTGAACCTTGTAGAAGCGCGCATCGGGATGCCACACCGGTGCCTCGCCGTCGGCGCTCCGCACCGTCACGCCGAAGAGCCGCTCGGCGACTCTGAACATTCCGTCGAGGACGCGCGGCATCGAAAAATACGGTCGCAGTTCTTCGTCGGTGTAGTCGAATTGTTGTTCGCGCAGGCGCTCCGCCCAGTAGGCGATGTCCCATTGGCGGAGCTCATCGGCTTCGGGCGCGCTCCGCGCGCGCGCGAGCGCGCGCAACTCAGCGAGATCCCGTTCCGCCGCGGCGAAGCAGGCGTTGCGCAGTTCCAGCGTCAACCGGTCGACCGCCGTGACGCTCGCCGCCATTTTCGTCGAGAGACTTTGCTCTGCATACGTCGCGAATCCGAGGAGCTGCGCCTCTTCGTGTCGCAGCGCGAGAATCCGCGCGACGATGGCGCTGTTGTCGAATTCGCTGTCCGACGCCCGCCGCATGGAAGCGCGCAACATCTTTTCGCGCAGCGTCCGCTCTGCGCAGTGTTCCATGAAGGGGCCGAAGCTCGGCGCGTCGAGCGTGAAACGCCAAGGTCCGGCGTCGGCGGTGGCGGTCGCATCACCCGCCGCGCGCGCCATCTGAGCGGCGAGTTCGAGCAAGCTGCGCGGCAAACCGCGAACGTCGTTCTGCTCCGTGAGCGTCAAGTGAAAGGCCTTCGTGGCATCGAGCAGATTGTTGCTGTAGGTCGTGCGCAGTTCGGCTTGCTCGGTTTGAATCGCATTGAAGCGCTCGCGCGCGGCGCCCGCGAGGCCGATACCCGTCAGCTCGGCGTCTTGAATCATGAACTTGACGACGCGCCGCTGTCCCTCGTCGAGCGACTGCCAGGCTGGGCCGTCGCGCAATTCCAAGAGTCCACGGTAGATCGCGGCACTTTGACCGATGCGAATGCGGAACTTCACGACCTCCGGCTGAATCGTTTGATACGCGTCGCGCAAGGCATCGGAGTTTTTGACGTTCATCAAGTGCGAGACGGTTCCCCAGGCGAGCGCGATTCGGTCCCCGAGAATCTCGATGGGGTCGAGCAGCGTTTCCCACGTGAGTCGACCCGCGGACGCGTCGAGTCGGGCTTCGAGCTGCGCGAGTTCGGTCTCGACCGATGCCAACAACGCGCGCATGCCGGGCACGACATGCTCCGTTTGAATTGCGTCGAAGCGAGGCAGTCCGTGTTCGATGAGGAGCGGATTCGTCGCCGGCCGAGATCCCGAATCGTGCAAGCTAGTTCCTTTCGCTCGCGCGGTCGTATACCGTGCTGCCGATGCCGCTAACCGTTTTTCCAGGGGCTGGCTCTCAGCCCCCTCTCGCTTGCGGCTCCGCTACCGCTCCGCCGCAAAGATTCACCCCAATGAGGGGCTCGCTTCGCTCGTTAGGCCTTCGAGCGAGACGTTCCCGGAAGCGCTGCCAGGTCCCTCATTGCGTAAAGAATCCCTTTGTCGTGGGTTCTAGCGCCGGATCGTGGGCAGAATCTTCCTTATTTTCGGCAACGGGCGCAAGCGGGCTCAGCACTTCGCGAAAATCCGACCGTTTGGAACCGCGCTCGCCGGCCTCAGGTCTGGTGCTGCAGAGGCAAAACTTGGACGAAAACCTAAGAGAACTCCATCTCGAGCGACTTCCACTGTGACTTGACGCAACGTGTTCGCGAACTCGACGTGCAAGTGGACGAATGACTGATCGGGAACTGCTGCGGGCTTTCGTGAGTCAGAGCGATGTCGCCAGTCTCGGCTTGTTCATGAGCCGGTACCAAGACTCGCTGCTGCGCTTCGCCGCCAAACTGCTCGGCGATCCCGACGCGGCGCAGGACATCGTGCAGGAGGCGTTCTTGCGCGTGGCGAAGCATCCGGCGCGGCTCCTCGAAGTCGAGAGTTGCCATAACTGGCTGTTGCGCGTGGTGCGGAACATCGGCGTCGATCATCTGCGGCGTCGCCAACGCGACCAACGCTACCGGCAGGCGCAAGTCGCGGGCGCGATCGAGACCCACGTCGCGGGTACGACCGACGCCAAGGAGAGTTCGACCGAGCGCGACGAAGTACGCGCGCAGATCTACGACGCGCTCGGTCAGTTGAAGGCGCACCAACGCGAGCTGTTTCTGCTCAAGGTGCAAGAAGAGAAGAGCTACCGCGAGATCGCCGAGATCACCGGCATGTCGGTCACGAACGTCGGTTACCAGTTGCATCAGGTGATGCGCAAGCTCTCGACGCGATTGGCCGGGCTGAACCCTGGTGGCAATCCCGCCGCGAGAGAGGTGGAATCATGAGCGAGCGAAAATACACTGCGGCGAACATTCACGACGCGAGCGGCGCGCCATCCGACGACGCGACGCATCTCCGCTATCTGCTGACTGCCTACATTTTCGGCGACATCTCCCGCGCGGGCCGCGAAGAAGTGGAGTCACACCTCGCGAACTGCGCCGAGTGCCGCGCCGAGCGCGATCGGTTGAGCGCGACTCTGGAGGCGATGCGCGGAGTGTTCGGCGGAGCGGCCGCGGGTGCAGACGAGTATCGATTCGAAGAGCGACGCGCGCAGCGCGTGTTGGAGATGATCCGAGCCTCGAAGCGTCGGCGCTTCCCGCGGCGAGCCGTGTTCGGGGTGGGTGCGCTGGTGGCCGCGTTATTCGTGTGCGCGGCGTGGGTGGTGCTGAACGTGACTGGAGGCGGCATAGCGCCGACGGAGCGCCTCACTGCCGGTCGCGAAGGCAAGCAGTTGATTTCTGGGGTTAATGAGTCAGCTGCCCCGGAGCCGGAAAACCGCCGATACGCCCACACTGCGACGACCCTCGAAGACGGCCGAGTCTTAATCGCCGGTGGATCGGACGAGAGGTCGTTGACCTCTCTGGACACGGGGGTGATTTTTGAACAGAGCGTGCCGGATGGGAAACAAACGGCGCAATCTGATCCGTCCGTGCGGACGTTAGCGACAGATTCGCGAGTGATGTCCGACTTGGCAAGTCTTCAACCGACGGACGGACCAGCGTTCAAGAATCCGGCCAGTCGCACCGAGTCGCTCGAAGTCCTTTCCGCAGCGGCTGCCAGACCAAGCGTGCAGCTCGATGTGCGCACCGACCAGATTCCACAACTCGCGGCGAAAGACGGGAATCTCGGCCCCCGAGAACCTGAAGGCTCAAGAGGAGGGAAACTCGACGCCGCCGGGAGTTCCGAGGCCAAGAGCGTCGACAGTCTGAGCCTGAGTTGGTCGTCGGGTCTCAACAGCAGCGTCGGCCTCCCCGCCACTTCCATTCCTCCGGCTGCGACCCCCGCGCCGGTGCAGCCCACCGAGGGTTCCGTGGCCCACGATCCGATCGTGGCGCGCGCCATGACGAAGAGGCCGAGTTCTTGGAATCGTGCATTTTTCCCTCCACCGGCTGCGCCTCCAGCACCGGTGTCTCCCGGCGCTCCCGCGAAAGAGGAAGACCGATCGGACAGGTCCGAGCTTCTTGCCCAGAACGGCGCGATCGCCGTCGGCGGCGGCGCGGCCGGCCAAAATGGCGAGCGTTGGGGTGAGGGGCGTCTCAACGACGCCTTTTCGGAGGAGATCTCCAAACCGAAGAGTCGCGCGAGAGAATCGTCCGACCGAACGGCGGCAATGAAGTCGCTCAATGAGAAACAGGAATTTAGTGAAACCGTCCTCAGCACCATCGATTCCCTCGGCGCGCTCTCCGGTTCCATCGTCGCCGGTCGGGTCGGGAGACTCGAAGAGTATCGTGGTGGAGTGGAAAGCGCGGGAAAGAAGTCTGAGTCGGCCGGCGGCGACTTGTTCCACGATTCTGATTCTAAGAAAGAGGATTCACCCGGGTATTACGGCGTAGAACCTCAAAAAGCGAAGGACGCCAGTCGCGAACTCGCCCGGCAACTCCCGGAATCGCGCCCCGAAGGAACCACCGGCGCCGCCGACGCCAAAGAGCTTTCGAAAAATGCGCCGTCGAGGAAGCCGATCGTCGCTGGCTTCGAACGGTTTTCGTTTCATGTGTCTGACGAGAACAACAACGTCAGCTTCATGGATCTCCCCAAAGAAGCGCAGCAATCGTTCAAGATTGGGACGAACCTGACAGCCAGCCTCACTGATGATGTGTACGAATTGGGCGTTGAGACTCGCGCCGATGACAAGAATCAGCGGGGGCTCTCGAAGCGCTCTGATCCCGTCGATCAACAGCGACATCAAGACGCGACTGAGCTGTTTTTGCGCTCGCTCCAGAACTATCAACGACTCGAGCCCGGCGTCGAGGTCGAACAGTTCACCCATCGTCCGATCGTCGTCCCGCCGCCGCCGTTCGGCGACGAGGGCCTGGGGCGCGAGGCGTTCAAGGCGCGGTACGGGTGCGATCCGTTCGTCGACACGCAGATCGACTTCTTGTCGACCTTCGCGATGGACGTCGACACCGGCTCGTACACGCTCGCGCGCTCGCTGCTGCAGAATAATCAGCTCCCCGATCCGAGCACCGTGCGCACGGAAGAGTTCATCAACTATTTTCGGCGCGCGCTCGAGGCCGACCCGGGCACGGACTTTTCCGTCTTCTGTTCCGGCGGGCCGGCGCCGTTTGCACCGGAGTGCGAGCAACTCCGCGTCAGCGTCAAAGCGCGCGAACTCGACCCCGGCGAACGCAGCCGCACGCATCTCACGTTCGTCATCGACACGTCGGGATCGATGGCGCTCGAAGGGCGCCTCGCGCGCGTCGTCGAGTCATTGACGAAACTCCTCGGGGCGCTCGCGCCCGACGATCAAGTGGCGCTCGTCGCCTACGGATCGCATGCGTATCTCGCGCTACCGCTCACGCCGGCGCGCGAACGCGTCCGAATCCTTGGCGCCGTCAGCTCGCTGCGCCCGCGCGGCGAAACGAACATCGAGGCGGGACTCGACCTCGCCTACCGCATCGCCGATGAATCCTCGAACGAGCGCGTCTTGTCGCGCGTCGTCTTGTGCTCGGACGGCGTCGCGACGAGCGGCGCGCGCGAGGCCGAGCAGCTCCTTGCGAAAGTGCGCGTTTACGCCGAACGCGGCATCTATCTCACGGTCGTCGGCATCGGCATGCGACGCTATAACGACAACTTTCTCGAGCAACTCGCCAATCGCGGAAACGGCAACTACGCGTTCGTCGATAGCGCGGCGGAAGCCGAGCGCGTGTTCGTGCAGAATCTGCCGGCGACACTCGAAGTGCTCGCGCGCGATGCGAAGATCCAAGTCGAGTTCAATCCCGACGTCGTCAGTCACTACCGTTTGCTCGGCTATGAAAACCGCGACATCAAGGACGCCGACTTTCGCAATGACGCGGTCGACGCCGGCGAAGTCGGTCCGGGCTCGCTCGTCACCGCGTATTACGAGATCGTGCGGCGTTCGGGTGCGCTCGGCGCGCTCGGCACCGTGCGCGTGCGTTACCACTCGACCGCGGCCGAGCGCGTCGAAGAACTCGCATTTCCGATGCAACCGGGCGTGCTCGCGACGAGCCTCGCAGCGGCGGACCCCGACTTTTTGTTCGGCGCCTGCGTCGCGGAGTTCGCCGAGCTCTTGCGCGATAACTACTGGGCGCGGGGCGGGAGCTATGGCCAGCTCTTGGCTGTGATGCGTCGGCTCGACGACCAGTCGGCGCCGCTCGCCGAGCGCCAAGAACTCGAGGATTTGGTACGCCGCGCCCAGCAACTGACGATCATCAAGATGCTCGAAGAGCTGAAGCGCTGATGCGTTCGACCGCCGGAACGAAACTGGAGTTCATGAAGAGGAAGCACTTTCACATGTCATCGAGTCCTTCGCGTCGTCGGGGTCGTGCGCTCTTGAGTTGCGGGTTTGTCCTCCTGGCGCTCGCGACGTCGACCGTGTTGCGCGCGCAACCCACCCCTCCTGCGACTCCCGCGGAGTCGGTGCGCGAAAAGACCTACTACGTTCCGTACACGAAACTCGACGATGTGTTCGAGAAAGTCGGGCGCGGCATCTTTTTGCCGTACGAGCAGTTTCTCGAACTGTGGAACGACGCCGCGAAGCACCGCGAGTTGGCGCAGGCCGGGAAGCCGCCGGTCGACGCGACCGTGCGCGGCGGACTCTACAAAGGCGAAGTCGTCGGCGACCTCGCGCGCTTCGAAGTCGAGTTTGAACTCGAAGCGCTGCGCATCGGCTGGAGCACGGTCAAGCTGCCGCTCAGCGGCGTGGCCATCGAGCGCGCGGAGCTCTCGAGTCCCGACGCGATGCTGACGCTGGTCGGCGGCGAGTACGCGATCTTGCTACCGCGCCCGGGCATGTATCGCGCGAAGATTGCGTTTAGCGTCCGCGTCGCGAAAGCGCCGGGCAAGAAGAGTTTCGGCTTCGGCATTCCGCCGCTCGCGGTCTCGCGGCTCGAGCTGCGCATCCCGGAAGACGGCGTGCGCGTCGACGTGCAACCGCTCATCGCCGCGACCGAGAGCGTCGCGGAAAGCGGCGTGACGCGCGTCCTCGCGTTCCTCGGCAACTCGCCGCAGGTTTCTGTCTCGTGGTCACCGCCGCCCGGGCGCGTCGATCGCGATGGCACGATCGTGTCGGCGGCGCAGCAGATCGCGGTGCGACTTTCGGAGCGCCTCCTCCGCATCGATACGCGCATCGACTTCGAAGTCTTGCGCGGCGAGAGCGATGAGTTCCGCGTGCGGTTGCCCGCGGACACGCGCCTTCTTCACGTGCAAGCGGACAACTCCCGGGCGTGGACGCAAGAAGGCGATCAACTGATCGTCCAACTCTTCACGCCGGTGAAGCGCTACCAGCTCGGGCTCTCCTTCGAGCGCCCCTTCGAGCAAGTACCCGAACGGGTCGACGTGCCGTTTCCGCGCATCGAAAACGTGCTGCGTGAATCCGGGTTCGCGGTGGCGGTCGCGGATGTCGGGCTCAAGACGCGCGTCGAAAGTTCGGCCGGCCTTAGCCAACTCGATCCACAAGAGATGCCGCAGGACCTGCGGCTCGATCGCGGCCTCCGCTTCGGCTACTTGGCGCACACCGCGGCGGCGCCGCTCAAGCTAGTGCTCGCCGTCGAGAAAATCACGCCAGTCGTGCACGCGGAGACAACGAGCGTCGTCGCACTCGGCGAACACGAAGATGTGTGGGTGGGTTGGATCGAGTTCGACGTCCGCAAGGCCGGCGTCTTCGTGCTCCAATTTCAAGTGCCACAGGTGTGGACCGTGCAGCAGGTCGGCGAGCCGCAGCAGATCGAAGACTTTCAAGCGAGTGATGCGGAAGGGCAACGCACGGTCACGGTGAACTTGCGCGCGCGCGCGCTCGGCAATTTGCGCGTGCCGTTTCGACTCACGCGCGCGGGTGGCGTGCGCGAAGGCGCGCTGACTTTTCCCGCGCTCCGCGTCGTCGGCGCCGCGCAGGATCGCGGGCTTCTCGGCGTCAGCGTACCGCGCGCCGTGGAAGCCGTGACGACGACGCGCACGGCGCTTGTCGACATCGATGTCGATCCGTTACTGCGCACCGGAATTCTCGGGCAAGTCGGCGGCGACGCGGGCATCCCGCGCGCGTTTCGCTATCGCTCGACGCCGGCCTCGGTCGAGTTGCGCCTGACGGCGCGGAAGACCGAGATCGATGTCATCGCGCAACACCTCGTCGAGGTCGGCGACGGCGAGATCAAGCACACGCACCTCCTCGACTACAACGTCATGTACGCGCCGGTCGACAAGCTCTACTTCACGGCGCCGGCCGCGCTCGACAATGAACTCAAGATTGAAACGAAGCAGAAGACCGATGTCCGCAAGTCCGGCAAAGAAGGCGACGCCACCATTTGGGAGGTAAGCCTGCAGCCGCCGGTCTTGGGTGGCGTCACGGTCAGCATAGTGCACTCGCAAGAGTTGAAGGCGCTCGCCGCCGGCGTGCCGATTTCGCAGTCCGTGGCGCTCCTTCACGCGACGCGGGTGCGGAACGAACAGGGTTTCGTCGCGATTCGCAAGGACGGCACGCTCGAGATCGCGCCCGAAGCCGTCGAACTCGAGACCATCGATTCGGGCGATCTTCCCGACAAGTTGCGCCGCGGCCAAATTTACAGCGCGTTTCGTTACTTCGGCGCCAAGCCGACGCTCACTTTGAAACTCACACGGCACGACTACGCGCGGCTCGCGACGACGGCGGTGCCGCTTGTCCATCTGCGCAGCATTTGGTCGGAGGAACTGAATCTTCGCACGAGCGCGGTGATCTTCGTACAGAACGCGGCGCGGCAGTACCTTGCCGTGCGACTCCCGACCGACGCCAAGATTCTGTCGCTCTCCGTCGGCGGTCAGAAGCAAGTGCCGATGAAGAAGAACGACGCCACCATGATTCCCATCCCGCGCTCGCAAGGCGCGGGTGGCACCTTTCCGGTCGTGCTCGTGTATGAGACGCGCATCGGCGCTGGCGAGATGGGACGCTGGGGCGGCGACGGCTTTCGCACGCTCGAGATTCTGCCGGAGGAGCAACTCGGCGACGTGCCGATCGGCAAGATCGAGCTCGAGTTGTACCTGCCGCCGAACTACGTGTACTTCGGTTTCGGCGGCAACTTGCATCGCCGTGCCGGCGAGAATGTGTGGTTGTGGGAGCGCTTCAAGACGCTGGTGTCGCAAGCGACGGGCGTGACCGCACCGGCGGCGAGCGCCATGGGTGATGGTGGAACGCGGCCGGCGGTCGAGTCGACCGGCGTCGACATCGAGCTGCAGACGCGCGGCTATGTCGTGCACCGGTTCGAGACCTTGGCCGACCGCGGCGCGCTGAGCCTCCGCTTCATCGAGCGCCGTTGGTTTTGGGTCTTCGATGCGCTGTGCGGTATCGCGGCTTTCTTGGCGCTCCTCACCGCGTTTCGCGTGCGTCCGCGCTGGCGCGGCGAACTCGCTAGCGCGGCGCTGGCGCTCGCGCTCCTGTGCACGTGGCTGTGGAGCGATGCGAAGTCGCAGCTCGCGGCCTCGGCATTCGCCGGCTTCGGACTCGCCGCGCTCGTGCTTGTGCTGCGGCAAGTGCGCGCCGGCCTCAAAGCGCGTCGCACGCGAAAACTCGAGTTGGCGTCCGACCCGTATCTGGAAGATGCGCAGCACGAGTCGAGCGCGGAACCGCCGATCGTCGCACCGCCAATCGTCGCCCCGCGGAGTGATTCTCCGAGCGAAAAGGCGGGCGAATGATGCGATCGGCGAAGCTTCGCTCGCGCGCCGGCATTTCGACGGCGCTCGCGCTATTCCTCATCGTTGCGCTCGGTAGTGGGTCGAGTGCGCAAGCGCCGTCGGCGCCCACCGGCAACCGATTGCGCGAGCTCTATGTGCCGTTCGAGGAATTCCAATGGATGATCAGCAATCGCCCGGAGGGCGTGGTCATGTCGCTCGACGAGTATCGGACGCTCGTCGCCGACGGTTTGAAGCGCGCGGGTCGGGAGCGAACGCCGCAAGAGATTCCGCCGCTCGCCGCCGTCATCACTCACGCGCACTACGAAGGGCGCGTGCGCGGCCGCGCCGCGTACTTCACGGCGCGCGTCGAATTGACGGTGCTCGAGGATGGCTGGGTGACCTGCGAACTCGGCACAATCGCGGAGCGACTCGGCAGCGTGCAAGTCGATGGCAAACCCGGTTGGATCCTGCGCGACGATCCATCGAAAGCGGCGCGTTTACTCATCGAGGGTCGCGGGCGACACTTGCTCGAACTCGGCTTCGCATTGCCGGTCGAGGAAAACGAGCGGCGCTTTCGAGTGACGGGACCGCTCGTCGCCGCGCCAAGCGCTGCGCTCGAGCTTGCGGTCTTGGGCGAAGCAGACGTCATCGATGCGAGTGGATTTGTCAATTCCGTGCCGGCGGATGGCGGTACAAAGTTCGTGCTCGCCATCGGCTCCGCGTCGTCGTTTCAAATCGAGTACCGCGCGCGGCGCGGCGCCGGCGAACGCGGCGTGTTGCTGTTGGCGGAGCATTTGTTCGCGGCGTTGCCACGAGGCGGACAAGCGCCGTTTGCGTGGTGGGCGCAAATCTACGTCGAACGCGAATCGGTCGATCGGCTGGCGCTCGACTTGCCGGCGGGTCTGCAAGTGACGCGAGTCGAAGGTCCCCTTCACGCTTGGCAGATTGGCGCCAACGGCGACCTCGAAGTCACGTTGGCCGAGGCGACCCAAGGGAAGATCGAGCTCTTGATCGCCGGCATCATCGCGACCGCGCCCGAGCGCTTTAGCCTCGAGATGCCGCTCTTGCGCGGCGCAGCTTTTCAAACGGGTGCTGCGCTCGTGCTCGAGCCGCGCGATGAAAAACTACGCGTGACGGCCGGCGCGGGGCTCCGCGAACTCGAGCGCCAGGAAGCGCTCGCGACCGACGAGGAAATCTCTGCTTGGAATAAAATCGTCGCCGGTACCGGCCTGCCGCCGCTTCACGGCGGCACAAAGTTGCGGGCGGTCGCATACACGGGTCCGGCGCAACTCGACTGGTCGTTGTCCGCGCTGGCGACATCGGTGCGCGCGCGCAGCGCATTTCTCCTGCGCGTGTACGAACGGCGCGCCTTTTTGGAGGGACGCCTGAGCGTCGAAGTCGAGAGCGGACGCTTGTTCGCATTGGATGTGCAATTGCCGCCCGATTGGCGGCTCGTGCGCGTCGAAGAGCAGACGCGCCCCGGCGCGAACAACATCGGACTGCGCGCGGAAGAGACCGCGGAGGCCGGACGGCCGGGGATCCGCGTACTGCTCGATCGCGCGCTCGCGGCCGGTGCCTCGCTCGATTTTCAATTGACCCTCGAGAGTAACGCATTCGATGAAGATCGCGATTGGCGCGAGCGCACCATCGCGCTCGACTTGCCGGTCGTGCTCGATGCCGCGCGTGCGCGGACGGACCTCGGACTTGCGCTTCACGACTCGCTCTATGCGGGCAACATGAACACCGGCGGTTGGCGCGCCCTGAGCGCCGAGGAGGCGCGCGAACTCGGACTGACGTGGATCGAGTCGCAGCTCAGAGTCGCCGCGCCGACAACAGCCGGAGTGCTCGCGCCGGAGGCGCGCGTGCTCGTCGCGCTCACGACAGATGTCGATCGCCCGCGCTTCAGCGTCGATCTCAAGCAGCAACCGGCGCGCGGTGAGTATCGCGCGGCGACGGCGATTCTCGCGAGCGAACGGCAATCGCAGGGCGCGAGCGCCGAACGCGTGTTGCGCGTGCGCGGCGATGTGCGTCTGGCGGTCGTCAATCGCGGCATCGACGTGCTCGATTTTGTCGTGCCCGGCGCGCGCACCGACACGAATGTGAACATCATCGGCAAAGGCATCAAGGAGATCAAAGCGCTCGACGACCGGCGCACGGTGACGTTCGTGCGACCGTTCTTCGGCGAGCGACAATTCCGCGTCGAGTATGAGCTCGTCTATCGCCCCGACCAACCGTTGACGATCGCCGCCGTGAGTCTCGCCGGCGACTTCGGCGCCGAACGCTTCTTGGTGTTGCAAAGCGAAGGCTCCATTGAACTCGAACTCGGCGCCGGCGATTCTTGGGTGCCGATGGAATTCGACGAGCTGCCGGACTTCGCGGAGCCGTGGGCGAACGCGCGCGTCATCCGCGCGTATCGCGTGCGCGCGCGCGGTGCGGCTGGCACGGTCAAGCCCCTCGTGCATGAGCGGGCGCCCCTGCTCGGTCAATTCGTGCGGAGCCTCAAACTCGCGACGGTGCTCGGCGCTTCGGGTGGGTCGCGCACGCACGTCGAATTCTTGCTCGCGTATGCGCGCGATCAGTACGTGACACTGGAACTGCCGATGGGTGCGAATTGCATCGCCGTGACGATCGACGGGGAGCCGGTACGGAGTGTACGACCGGTCACCACGACCCCACTGGGCGGAGGAGTGACTCGTGGTCCACGCATCGCGATTCCGCTGCCACCACGCTCGTTCGCGACAATCGCGCTCGTGTACGAACGCGCGGCGCTGAACTCGAATGGACTCGCCGCAGCGGGTGTGTGGCAAGAGGCGGGGCCGCGGCTCGAATCGGTGCCGGTCGGCGAAGTCGAGTGGGTGCTTTACTCGCCGTCCGAGTACCGGCTCGATCTTCGAGGTGGCAACTTGCGTGCGACGAGTTGGGGGCAACTCACGCCCGAACGGGGATTTCTTTTGGGCGTGGCCAACACCGTATTCCGGCGTCCGGCGCGCGCCATGATGCGCGGCTCGATCGGCACATTGGCGGGCCTCGAGCCCTTGTCGCAAGAAGAGCAGCTCGGTGCGCTATGGAACGAAGGCGCGGCACCCGGCAGTCAGTCGCAGCGATTGCAGGCGCAGCAGAAAGATGGCGCGAGCGCGGACGTGAACGCGCCGCGCGTCAAGTTTCACGCGCAGGGCCGCGAATACCGGGCGTACAAATTCGGCGGCGATCCGGTGCTGGAAGTCGAGTATCACCTGTGGCGTCGCGATCGCGTCGTGACGCTAGCCGTGTTCGCGGTGACGCTCGTCGTCGGGCTTGGGTTGGCGCGTCGACTCGCGCGCCGGCGCTACTGGCAAGTTTGGACGGTCGCGCTCATCGGCGCGGTCTTGTTGCCGTCGGCGATCGGACGCGTCGAAAACGTTTGGTCGGTACCCGTCATCGAAGCACTGGTCGTGCTGGGCATCGGCATGGGCATCGTTCAACTCGCGGCGCGTCGACGTCTCCAGGTGGCGAGCCGCGCGTTCGGCGTCGTCTTTGCGCTCGGAGTGCTCGGCATTTTCGGACCAGGAGATTCGGCACGCGCTCAGTCGGCGCCGACGTCGGGCTTCGAACAACCGTGGGATGGAGTGCTCATCCCGTATGACATCGAACGACTGACGAATCCGGGGTCGGCGAACGAGACGAAGGTGTACATTCCGGATGATCGATTTCAGGAGCTATGGAAACTCGCGCATCCCGACGGTAGCGCGCCAGCGTCACCATTGGCGGCGAAACACTTGCTCGGCGCGGCGCTCTATCAGCTGGAAATTCGCGGCGACCAGTACTTGCTGACGGGCAGCATTCCACTCCTCGTGCTGACAGATGACTGGATCAGCGTGCCACTGACTTTTGATCGCGCACAGCTCCAAGCCGTGCGGATCGACGGCGCGCTCGCCGGTGTGTCGAGTCAAAGCGGCGCGGCCTCGATCGACTTGCGCGGCCGCGGACTGCACGAGATCACGGTGGAACTCGTCGGCAAAGTCGTAAGCGATCCCGGCCGGCAGAGTTTCTCGACACAACTCTTAGGGGCGAGTGCCGTGCGCATACAAGGCACACTGCCTGCAGGCGCGGAGCCGCGGGTTGCGGAGTGCAGCGGAGTCGTGGAGAGCGCGCCTGGTCAGCTCGGCACACTCGTGCGCATGGACCTCGGCGCAGCGGCGACGGCGACCCTGAGTTGGCACATTCCGCGGGTCGAAGGCGCGATTGCGCTGCAGCCGGCATCGCGCTCGCTCACGCATTTGTGGTTGGGCGCCGCCGGCATGCAAGTCGCGCGCGTGGAAACACTGCGCGTCACCGGAAATCCCATCGAGCAGGCGAACTACCGCATCGCGGGAAATTGGCAGATCACCAGCGTCACGGGTCCGGCGGTGGCGGCCTGGAGCATCCAACCGGCGGCGGCGCCGGGCGAGGCCGCGCGGCTGGAAGTTTTCTTTGCGAGTCCCATTAACGAGTCGCGCCTCGAGATCAACGGTTTCGCGATGTTCGACGCGGCCGCCGCCTGTCCAACCCTCGAACTCGACGGCGCCGTGCACCAAGAGAGTTGGTTTGCGCTCGTCAGCCGTCCCGGGCGGCGCTTTACGCCCGAGTCGCTCGGCGGACTCGAGCGCGTGTCGCCGGCCGAGGTACCGGAATTCTTGCGCACCGACGATCTGCGCAGCGCTGAGCGCATCCACCATGCGTACGACGCGGGCGCGAGTGCGCGACTCGGCGTGCAGGAAATCGGCGGCGAACTCACGGTCGCGACCGATGGTGTGCTGCTCCTCGACGCGGAGCGCGCGCAGGCGTTCGTGCGCGTGCGTGTCACGAGTGCCGAGCGCGCGCCGCTCCGCGCGCGCTGGAAGTTGGCGGACGGCTGGCGCGTCGTGCTCGCGCGTGCTGAGGCGTTGCGGTCGTATGAAGTCGTGACCGTCGGTGCTGAGCGCACGTTGGTGTGCGACTTCTTGCGCCGCTTGCGCGCCGGTGACGAGCTGCTGGTGACGCTCGAAGCGATCGGCGACGTGCGGACTGCGCCGCTCGCGTTGCCGGATTTGCGCGCGCTCAGTGAGGACGGTCTCAAGAAGCACGAGCAAGCGCAAAGTTGGGTCATCGCGGCGAGTGAGCTGTTGGAAGTCACCGCGGGCGAGGCGGCGGGTCGCTGGCAGGTGCTCGCGAGCGAGAGTTTGGCATCGTGGGTGCGATTGCCGGCCGAGGCGAGCGCGCGCTTCGGCTATCGCAACAGCAGCTCGAGCGACACCGTCACACCCCGCGTGAGCGCGCGAAGCCGCGTCGGAAAAATCTCGGCGGTCGTGAGCAGCTTCGGTCGCTTCGGCGATGAAGCGCTGCTCGTCAACGTGCGCGTGTGGTATCGCATGAGTTTCGCCGGGCGCGCGAATTTCGCCGCGCGTTTGCCGGTGGGCGCGGAGCTGCTGCGCCTTGAGTGTCAGAATTTGCGGGGCCATACCGTCACCGCCGAGCGCACGATCGAGTGGACGCTGCAATCGCCAGCAGTCGGGGACTTGCTCGTCGATTTTTCGTATCGCGTGCGACGCGGGGCCGCCGCGGGGGCGGGCAACGAAGCTCGCATTCTGCCGATCGAGTTACTCGATGGCGCGCTGCCGCTCGCCGAGCAAGATCACTACGTCGGGGTCGTGCGTTCGAATCGTCACGACGCAGTCGAGTGGCGACCGCAGGGTTTGCAGGAAGTCGAGCCTGAAAGTGTCCCGTACTTGCCGGGCGCGATGAGTGCCGAAGGAGTTGGTCCCACCTATCGAGCGACGGCGCGCGACTGGGCGCTCGTGCTCGCCGAACAAGGCATGAAGGCGGAGGAAGGGCTCGCGGCGGTAGTGCCGCTTGCGGATCTGACGACCGTGATCGGCGTCGACGGCCTGACGCGTACGCGGGCGACCTACACGCTCGTCAATCGCCACCTGCAGTTCTTTCTGCTCGAGATGCCGACGGCGACGCAGCTCTGGAGTGTCAACGTCGACGGCAAGCCGGTCGCAGTCGGACGGAAAAGCGACGCGAGCGGTCGCCTCGTGCTGCAAATTCCGGTCGAGCGCGCGAGCGAAGTGAGTCTGCCGATCGAGATCAGCGTGTACTACGAGGAGGCGCGCGTCGCATTGCCCGCGCTGCGCGCGGGCACGAAGCTTGCGGCGCCACGCCCCGGCTATAGCGCCGGAGTGCAGCTCGTGGAGACGATTTGGAGCGTGCATTATCCGGAGGAATATTCGGTGTCGGATACGGTCGGCAAGATGCGACTCGAGCCGGAGAGTCTCAAGTCGGCGAAGAAGATCACGTCGCTTCTGCAAAGCGTCGAGGGCTTGCAGACGCTCTTGAGCGCGAAGGATGGCGCCCCATCGCAACGCGCGCGGGATCGCGCGCAGAAGCAGCTCGAGAAAGCGGAGATGGCGCTCGGCGACAATATCGCTGAGCTCGAGTATTCGAACAAGAACGATCAGCAATTGCGCCAAGAGGGCGATATCGGACGCGAGCGGCTGGGCAATCAAATCGCGCAGAATTTCGCCACGCTCGAGCAAGCCCAAGAGAAGCGCAAGCAGCTCAAGAGTCAGATCGAACAACAGCAGGCGCCGGCGACGACGGCGCCGGTCGAGGACGCCGACGTGCGCACGTTCAACGATCGCACGCGGTTCTTGCGCGGTCGCGATTGGCGCGCGGGCGCGCGCACGAAATCGAGTGTCGCGGAATCGCGTGCGGCCGGTGTGCCGCTCAGCGTCCTCAACGACAATGCGCCGTATTTCGGCTGGCAGGCGCTGGCGTGTCCGCCGGTGGCGCCGGAAGCGGAGTTGTCGACGGCCGAACCGGTGGCGGTGCCGGCGGGCGGTCGTTCGACGACGGACGAACTGCAAAGTGGAGTCGCACCGCTCGGGGTCGAGCTCGTCGTCCCGCGCACGGGTTATCTCGCCAATAGCTACCACCAGATTCAGTCGGGCGACGCGGAAGCGCGCGTCGCGCTCTCGATCACGCGCCAAGTGCCCGCTTCGCAATGGAGCGCGTGGGCGGCGCTCGCGCTCATGGTCATCGGCGGCGTGGTGTGGCGCGTGCGGAGCGCGAAGCGCGCGTAAAGCGGCGACCAGGAAGTACGCGCGTGTCCGAGACGACGTGACGGCCGGAATCCTACTGTGCGACCTTCACTGACACGGTGGAAACGCCGCGCACCGCAAAGTGCCCGGTGTTGGATCGAGCCCACAGATCGGGAATGGCGCCGGCGGGGGCGGTCCGTCCAGAAACAAATAGCTTGTGATCCAGATTGCGTCCGCGATGTTGTTTGCACCGTCGTTGTTCGCGTCGGCCGCCTGCAAGCACGGCGGCGTCGGCCCGTCGACGAACTGCCAGATGATGATCGAAATGGTGTCGGCGATGTTCACGACCGAGTCGGCATTCGCATCCGCACGAATGAACGATCCGAGCGGCGGATTCACTGGCTCGGTCGACCCGGGCACGGTGGTTGGCGTGATCATCGAAGGTCCACCGCTCGAGCTCGTGAAAGTAACAGGCACTGGCGGCAAACCGAGTCCCGAGCACACCGTGAGCGGCGAACCGCTGACGCCGAGGAGGTCGTACTCGATCGTGTATAGTTCGTAACCGCTTCCCGGCGGTAGTGCAACGCTCGCGGTAAAACTCAGCAGAACCGCGACGGTGAATCCCTCGCCCGGAATGAGTGTCGTCGCACTGAAGTCGGGCCCGATATCGATCAACGTTCCACCCGGATCGACCGCCACGATCGCAGCGAGCGCGGGATCGTGGCACACGCCGAACGACCAGCCAGCGAGGTCGCCGAAGAGGTTGTCGAGCGTCAGCGTCACGATGACGCCGCCGGTGCCGTTGTCCGTTCCATCGGTGAACCCGACAACGACGTTTGGGTCTGCCGGCGGCGGCGGCGGCGGCGGTCCGCCACAGGCGCTGTAGCCCGCGCACGGTAGCGCATCGAGCGTTGGATCGAGACCACACGCCGGGTGCGGCGGCGGAACCGATCCCACACCGAGAAAACCGATCTGGAGCAGCGCCTGCACGTCGGCGAGATCCATTTGCCCATCGTCGTCGGCGTCGCCGGTGTCGAAGCAACTCGGCGCCGGTCCACCGCCGGCGAGCGCATACGACAACGCGTTCGCATCGGCGATGAAGTTCACGACGCCATCGCTATCGACGTCACCTCGTTTGAACGGCAGCCCCGGCGGCGGTGCACCGAGGGTTCCTGGGAGTATTTGCGGACTGACCGGGATTGCGCCGGGGTCCACGATCACGACCATCGAATTCGAGTACGACGTCACCGGATGACAGTAAGCCAGGAGCGGCTCGCCGAGTGCGAAGTGATCGTAGTGAGCGGTATACAGAACTTGGGGTCCTGGCGGGAGGGTTGCCGCCGCTGTGAAGC
Organism: Planctomycetota bacterium; assembly: GCA_046154185.1. GTDB lineage: Bacteria > Planctomycetota > UBA8108 > UBA1146 > JAJFFE01 > JBJXGE01. Next base: position 132,094 of record JBJXGE010000012.1, on the reverse strand, counting down.
TCATGAGCGCGGCGCCGGACCAGCCGGCGCTTGGTACAACTTCGCGTTCCTCAAAGTCGGGATTCGACCCGACCAGCGACGGACCGAATGTCACGGTCAACACGGACGCGAGAGCGGAGTCGTGGCACACTCCGAATGACCAACCGTGCACTTGCGTGCTGCTGTCGAGCGTGATGCCGACCGCCACCGTGCTGCCGGGAGCGCCGACCGGCGCGAGGAAACCGAGTGTCACGGTAGAACCGATGGGCAGCACCGTGGCCGGACCGCCGCACGCCGAATACGCAGCGCAACCGAGCGAATCCGCCGTTGGATCAGGGCCGCAACTCGGGTATGGCAGCGACGGCGCGCCGGGTCCAATCGAAAGCGCAAGCGACACGATAAACACGACATCGTCCACATTGAGCACGCCGTCGTCATTCGCATCCGCCGCGTCGTCGCACGCGACACTCGGGCCCGCGCCAAACAACGCCTGCGACAGGAACGACGCGTCCACTATGAAGTGGACGGCGCCATCGCCATCGGGGTCGCCCCTCAAGAAGTTGTCTTGCGCGGCGGCGTCGCGTGCGTACGCGACGATGAGACATGACAATAACCATGCACCGAGAGTGCTGGCACGCATCGCGTCGTCTCCTCGTTGTCCATTACTTTGGAATGCTGACCCAAGCGCGGAGATTATCCAGCAAGACGAAACGCGTCGAGTAGGCGATGAAAAAGTGCGCTTGCAGACGGCGCACTCGGCCAGAATTCTGGCCGTTTGGCCGAGCATAGCCAAGACCACTCGCCGCCAACTCGGTTGAATCGCTCATGGGTCCATCGAGCGAGTCTTGGTCAGTCCTTTGCGCAGGCATCGCATAATGGGCGGGCGCGCTTCGCGTCCCGCAGAGATTTCCTCGCCGCTACGATGCTCGATAGAACCAGGGATGCGGACGGCGTCGGAAAATCTGGCTCGGGGTAGTTTACGAACACCAAGGAGAAGAGATGCGCGTTAGATTCCAGGCGAGCGTACTCGCATTGTTTGTAGCGGCATGGGCCGGCGCGGCCGTCCGAGGCGATGTTGTTTACGTCCGGGCATCCGCAACCGGAACGAGCGATGGCTCATCCTGGCAGGACGCGTTCACTTCGTTTGATGACGCGTTGGGGGCCGCGAGACCCGGTGACGAGATCTGGACGGCGTTGGGTGTTTACTCCGTCCCCACGAGTTTTGGGTTCTTAGCGCCCGACGGCGTCTCGTTGTACGGAGGCTTCGTTGGCATTGAGTCCTCCACAAGCGAGAGATTGGCCACGAATCGTTCCCACCTAACTGGATTCCATCCATTTCGCGCCAACATCGTGCTCACGCTGATGAACCCGACGCCGGGAACGGTTATCGATGGCTTTCTTTTCGATGGCACGTTGACACTCGATCACAATGGAGGTGGATTGGCCGTGCATGGGGGAGTGATCACCGTGCACAATTGCCTCTTTTTCGACAATATCGCTGGTAGCGGCGCGGGCGTGTATCTCTCCAACACGAATGCCACGTTCACCGACTGCGAGTTCGACAATAACTTTTGCCAGGTCGGCGATGGTGGAGGAATAGAGGCCGTCGGCAGCGGCTCGCTGACGGTCACGCGCTGCTTTTTCCACGACAATTTAGCGCGCGAGCTCTATGGAGTGGTGGGACGCGGGGGCGGGATCTTCGCCGACGCCGGCGTCGTGCTGCACGTGAGCGATTCGCGCTTCGAGCGAAATCGCGCCTACAATCTCGGACTGCAATTTGTCGCCACCGGCGGTGGGATCGCGAATCGTTCACCCAACGCGCGCATCGAGAATTGCACTTTCATTCGAAATGACGCCACACTCGGCGGTGCGATTTCCAGCGACGTCCCACTTACCATCGTTAATTGCGTTATGACCGGCAACCGGGCCGTTGAGCCGCCCGTAGCAACGCCCTTTGAGTCCGGACAAGGCGGGGCGGTGTACGGACCAGAAGGCGTGAGTATCTCGATCAAGAATTGCACGATCGCGGCCAACTGGTCAAAGCACACCGCGGCGGGATTGTGGATGGATGGATTGGTTGAAAACACGATTTTGTACTCGAACGTATCGCTGGTCGAGCCGGGAGATAACCCCGAGCCGTTGGCGGATCAGCAGTCGCAAGGTGAAATCGTGTTTCGCTACTCCAACGTCGAAGGTCTAAGCACACCCGATTCACAACACCCTGGGACCATCTCCACTAGCCCGCAGTTTCTCGCACTGCCGGTGTTGACGAGCCCGACCGGCTTTTACCCTTTGTACGCGCCAGGTGACGTCCGTGTGTCGGTCACTTCGCCGTGCCTCGACGCGGGCGACAACGCTGTCTTGACCTCCGAGCCGCCGCTGGACGTCGCGGGCGTACCGAGGTTCTTGGATGCGTACACGATTCTCGACACCGGCGTGGGCAGCGCGCCGGTCGTCGATATGGGTGCGTACGAATTTGCAGAGGACTGCGACGGCGACGATATCCCTGAGTACGTGGAATTCATCAACGGCACGATCGCGGACTGTAACGGCAGCGGCATCCCGGATGCGTGCGAGATTGCTATGGGTGCAAGCCTCGACATCGACGATGACCTCGTGCCCGATGAATGCGAAGTCACGTTTCGCCGCGGTGATTGCAACGGCCTGGGCGGAATCGATGTCGCCGACGTGATCTACCTGCTCAGTTTCTTGTTCACGTACGCGGCCGCACCGGGTTGCATCGACGCTTGTGACGTGAACGACGATGGACACTTGAATTTGGCAGACTGCGTCTACCTGCTCGTCGCGCTCTTCGAAGAGGGCGCGCCGCCTGCTGCCCCGTACCCGGATTGCGGCGCCGACGCGGCGGGGGACGCTTTATCGTGCGCCAACTTTGCAAGTTGTCCGTGAGGCCGGCTCGGACTCCACGCGATTGATTCGGTAGAGCCCCGATGAAGCGAGTGGGTGGCGCTGGTGCTGATGGTCGTCGTCGGGGTCGTGTGGCGCGTGCGGAACGCAATGGACTCAATTCCCGATGTAAACGCAAGCGTCTCATGGCTCGCGCGGCACTAGATAGCGGTAGAAAGTTTGTACGTCGTGTTGTTCGGTGTTGAGCGTCCGCAAGAGGCACACAACGGAATTCGGCTTTGGCAAGTTGACGAGCGCGATGTCTTGCAGACTGCCCGAGCAAGTCGGGGGCGTGAGTTCGCTTTCCACGTAGATTCAGAAGCTGAGCGGCAACCACGAGCGTAGTGCGACGAATTGAGCTTCCAGTAGTTGCCACGCGACGCGCGGGAACTGGCGCCTTTGTTGTTGGAGTTGCCGCACGGTGCGCTCGTAGTTTTCGAGTCGTTTTGCTCCGACGTGACAAAGACGCGGCCTGTGTGCGTGCCGGTTTCCGTCGAAACGTCGACGATTCGTCGCAACGCATCAGAGTCTTTCATGACTTCGCCCACTGAAATACGCAACAGCACGCCGTGGTTCTTTAGAACGCCAGCAGCTTCATAGCGCGATACACCAAGGGGTCAGCGAGCTGAGAATGATCGATCTCTTTTTACCGAGAGAACTCGACGAGTGAAGACTCTTTTGCGACGTGCTTCGGATCGGTATCCAGCCGCTTGAGCCGCTCCTCAACACCCTTTGGCACTTCGAATTTCAGCATCACTGGCGCTGCATCATCTGCTCTATTTCCGGTCGGGAATTTATCACGAGCGCTGTCTCGGCGCAATTTTGGACTCACGCGCACTGCGACTAGGACGCACAGAGTTCAGTTTGATACTCGGCAGCATCTGATGAATGATGCGACCATGGCAAAGATGCGATGCTTTCGAATGGTCCTACTTTTTGTCGGGTTGATCTCCCTCGCATCTTGCGATTGGCTACCGGTCCGCTTGCGGCGGGTGAGCGAACGGGAGCGCGCCGAGGAGCAGCTCGCGGCGAGTCGCGATGCGGAGCGACGCGGCGCGTGGGCCCGCGCGGAGGCGCTTGCCGTAGAAGCGTGCCGCATCGATCCATCGCTCTTCGAGGCGTGGCTCGATCGGGTCGACGCGGCGCGGCGCCGCGGCGCGAGCGAACGCGGATTCGCCGAGCGCGTGCTGCGGGAAGAATTCACCAACGGCATCGCGCGAGCGCCCGCGGAGCCGCAGTGGTGGATTCTGCGTGGGCTCGTTGCGCTCGATCCCGATACGCGGGCGGACGCTTGGCGCGTCGCGTGGCGCGAAGCGCATGCCGCGGCGGCTTCGGAACAATCGCCAGGATTCGCGCGATTTCTTCTCGATCCGCGACAACTGCGCTTCGAGACCCTGAGTGAGTGGCGCGACTACGCGCGAATGTTGTCGACGCTCGAGCCGCGCACACCGGCGCTGCGGGTGCGACTCGGTCTGACGCTGGTGGAACTTGGCGATGTCGCGGCGCTCGAAGCTCTGCGGCGCGAAGTCGCGCCGAGCGAAGCGGCGGCATTCGCTGTCGTGCGCGCGGCGTTGGCGCTCCGCGCCGGCGATGTCGAGCGCGTGCTCGAGCTGCTCGATCAGGCGCCAGAGCCGCGCCCCGTCGAGCATGGACTGTTGCGCGTCGAAACGTTGATTGCGCAAAGCGAATTCGGCCGCGCGCAATCCGCCATCGAGGAATCCCGCGGGCGGCACGGCTCAGTCGGTGAACACGAAATATTGACGGTACGAATCGCCAACTTGCGCGGCCATGCGGCGCGTGCTGAGTCGCTCGTGCGCGCGCTCACCGACAACATTGTGTTGCCGCGCTATCGCGTCGAGCGCGAACTGTTGACACGCGCATTGACCACGGACGCGGCGCGCGCGGAGGTGACAGCGTCGCTCGTGCGTGCTGTGAACTGGTGCACATCGGCGCGCGAGGTAGCCGAGGTCGAAGCGCTCGCCTTGAGCGCGGGAAGCACCGAAGCGCTCCAGGTCGTGCTGGACTGGCACATCGGCCGCGCGCCGAGTGACGACGAGGCGGCCATCGTGCGCCGACTCGCGCGCGTGTTGGCGGAGCCGCGCTTCGACGCCGCGCGACTCAAGGAATGGTGGGCGGTTGTCAATTGCCGCGATGCCGTGCGTCGGGCCGAGCGTTTTCAGGCGCTCGACGTCGCGAGTCGCGGGGCGCTCGCCGCCTTCTTGTGTGAGCAACCCGATGCCGAGCTGCGCGTGTTCGCGTTGCGCCGGATGCGAGACGATCGCTCGATCCCGTTTTCCGCGGCGACGGCCGCGCTCGCCAGCGTCGACGACGAAGTCGTGCGCGGCGCGTACCTCGCGCTCGCCCTCGCCCAAGGCGGCGACATCGCGCGCACGGCGCGCGAGTGGGGCCGCGCCGATCGCTCCTCCTACGTGCGCGAAATCGCCGGCGCCGGCGCGGCGGATGGACAGTAGCCGTGGGGCGGCGATGCAGCTGAACCACTTTTTCAGGCTGATCATGACCACTTCAAGGGACGGTTCACTGATCCTATGTGCCGCGTGGTGTGCCGCGACTTCCGAATCTGAGAGGGCCTGAAAGGCCCGACGGGATATAGCCCGGGATTGGCCGGCCCTGCGGCCTGCCCCGGGTTACCTTGCTGGGCCGGCGGAGTTTCTATGAGTTTCGAGGGCTGACCGAATCCGCGGAGAATTCAACCGCATGCTCTCTCTGGAGCCGACGGGACTTTCGGTTCGACCGAACTGCGCACTCTCCAAAATCGTTCAATGCGTGTCATTCAGCTCGGTAGCGGGTAGCGAATTCAGAAATGCAGTGTCGAGCTCAGCAAGTTTCACGTAGACGACACGGTCTGACCACTTCTCGCTGAAGGTCGACATCGAGCTGACCTTGATATACGCCCGCCCATTCTGGCGACCAAGATACTCGACTAGGCGCATCGGCTCAGGGCGCCCAGCCATCGAGTACTCCGCTTCGAATTCGGTCGCCGACACATGACGCTGATTCGAGCAACCGAACAAGGAGATGACGCACAGAGTCAATGCGAGAATTTTCACTGCCGAACTCCATTCCTTCCGGACCAAGCATCCTCGAATTTGACTTTCAGTCCCTCGCACGAGTGGTCGATGTCGGAGTCTCCTGTGCTTCACAAAGGAACGCAAGTCGGGGGTGAGGTCTCTGAGATTGCCCTCGGCCGCAAAAAATTGTCACTCGGCGGGATCGTGACAATTCGCGGCGGACGAATTTTGTCGCGAGCGCGATCGGCCGGAGCGCATAACTTCGCGAGCATAGCGGCGTTCGTGGAATCGGGCGGCGGCGGGCCCGAAACTTCCATCTCCCCTTGGGTCGCCCGATGGCGACGAGAAGGGAGTTGCAGACATGTATCACAAGGAACAACGGGGATTCACGCTCATCGAGCTGATGGTCGTCGTCTCGGTAGTCGCGGTGATCGTCGCGATGGCGATTCCGGGATTCTTGAACGCGAGAAAGATCGGCAATGAGGCGAATGCCGTCGCGTCGCTCCACTGCTTGCGCGACGCGCAGGCGGTGCACCGAATCCGCACGGGGCAATATGGCACCGTTACGGACCTCATCAATCGTAGTTTGGTCGACACGACGTTTTTGAGCACGCCGCGTCACGGTTACGTGTACGCGGATCCGATCGCGCCGACCAGCGCGACGTGGGCGATCTCCGCGGACCCGAATACGCCCGGCAACACCGGTGACCGCTTTTTTCTCTGCGACGAGTCCGGCGTGATTCGCTTCTCGAGCGCCGGTCCGGCCACGCCGACCGACTCCCCGATCGAGTAGAGCGGGGCGCGCTATTCGGTGTGCGGTCGGATCACGGCTAGCGTGACCCCGGTCGCCACCACGGTTCCTTCCGTGACGTGCAAGCGAACGACGACGCCATCGACGTTCGCGAGCACGTCATTCTCCATCTTCATCGCTTCCAAGATGAGAATCGACTGGCCGGCGCAGACGGCATCGCCTTCCTTGACGGCGAGGCGTTTGATGATTCCCGGAATAATGCTGCGCAGCTCTTGCGGACCGCCCGCGCACGCTTTGCGACCAAACTCGCGTTCGAGCAAGTCGAGTTCGTCGCGGACGTCCATCTCAAAATAGTGATCGTCAAACAACAACCGGAGCGGCGCGCCCGGTTGATTGCCGGGCAGGAGCGTCAAACTGTGGGTTTCCGCGCCGAGCTCGAGCCGCAAGACGCCCCCATCGATTTTCTCCACGCGCATCGTATGGACCACACCGTCGACTCCGGTGATGCGCCATTCGCCGGTATTCGCATCGTGGCGCACTCGATAGTCGCGCTGCCAGCCTTCGCCTGCCAGCTCGTAACGCATCAGCGACTCCCATCATTGCGACCGGTGCCCTCGAGCCGCGCGGCGCGGAGCCACGCACTCTCGACGCTCGAATCGACCGCGACCGCCGCGCGCGGCGCGCCCGCCTTCGACCCCGCGCGCTCCAACGCCGCGCGCGCGACGATGCCCGCGAGTTGCACTTTCAAGGGCGGTTCGGCGCGCTGCTTCGTCGCGCGTTCGCGCAACCACTCCTCGAGTGAATCGGTCGTGCAGCGACCGGCAAGGAACGCGGGCCACGCGCAGATCTCGACGCCGAGTGGGACCGTCGTGTGGATCCCGCCGATGCGGACGCGCTGCAACAAGGCTTTCATACGCTCGATCGCCTCCGGTCGGTCCGCGCCCCAGACGATGAGTTTCCCGAGCATCGGATCGTAGTAGGGCGGCACGACGTAGCCGTCGCGAATCGCGTGATCGATGCGCGTGAACGGCGCATGCGGGAGGCGCAGCGCTTCAATGCGACCGGTCGACGGGCGAAAGCCGCGATAGGGGTCTTCCGCGTAGATGCGAAACTCGAGCGCGTGACCGTGTCGGTCCGGCTCCTCGACGCCGTCGAGCGTGCCGCCGGCTGCGATGCGCAATTGCTCACGCACGAGGTCCCACCGCGTGACCATCTCGGTCACGGGATGCTCGACCTGTAGGCGCGTGTTCATCTCGAGAAAACAAAACTCGCGACGGGCGTCGTCGAACAGAAACTCGAGCGTGCCGGCACCGCGATATCGAATGGCGCGGACGCCGTTGAGCGCCGCTTCCCGCAACTGCTTGCGCAGCTCCGGCGTCAGCGCCGGGGAGGGCGACTCTTCGAGCAACTTCTGGTGATTGCGTTGGAGCGAACACTCACGTTCGCCGAGGAACAATGCGCCGCCGCGACCATCGCCGAATACTTGCGCTTCGATGTGGCGCGCCGGTTTGATGTAGCGCTCGAGATACACGCGCGCATCGCCGAACGCGGCGTTCGCCTCGGAACTCGACCGTCGAAAACCCGCGAGCAATTCCGACTCATTCGCGACGCGACGAATACCCTTGCCGCCGCCGCCGCCGACCGCTTTGACGAGCAGCGGATAGCCGATGCGCTTCGCTTGCGCAATGAGGTCCGCTTCGTCACCGATCGGCGCTTCGGTGCCCGGCACGACCGGCACGCCCGCGGCCTGCATGAGTCGGCGCGCCATCGACTTGTCGCCCATTTGCTCGATGTTGAGGGGCGTCGGGCCGATGAAGGTGAGACCTGCCGCCTCGACCGCGCGCGCGAAGCCGGCGTTCTCGGAGAGGAATCCGTAGCCGGGATGCACCGCATCGGCGCCGCTCACTCGCGCGGCTTCGATGACGGCTTCGGCCCGCAAATAGGAGTCGCGCGCCGCCGGTCCGCCGATAAGCACCGATTCGTCGGCCGCATAGCGATGCGGCGCGTGCGCGTCGGCTTCGGAGTAAACCGCGACGGTGGCGATGCCGTTCTCCCGGCAGCACTGAAAGACGCGGATGGCGATCTCGCCGCGATTGGCGACCAGCACTTTACGCAAGTTCTTGCCGTGCGCGCGCAGCGCGGGCTGGTTTTTCATCGATCGAAAGGCTCTCGACTCAAAGTGGAATGTTGCCGTGTTTGCGTGGCGGATTGCGATCTCGTTTGGTCGCGAATAGCTTGAGGCCGGCGATCAAGCGCCGCCGCGTGTCCGGCTCCTCAATCACGTCATCGACATAGCCGCGCTCCGCGGCGATGAACGGCGTCGCGAACAGCTCGTTGTACTCCGCGATGCGTTGCGCTTCCGCGCGCGCCGGATCGCCCGCCGCTTCAATCTCGCGTCGAAACAAAATCTCCACGGCGCCCTTCGCGCCCATCACCGCGATCTCGGCGGTCGGCCACGCGAGGTTGAGATCGCCGCGCAAGTGCTTCGACGACATCACGGCGTACGCGCCGCCGTAGGCCTTACGCAAAATGACCGTCAGCTTCGGCACGGTTGCTTCGCAGTACGCGTACAGAAGTTTCGCGCCGTGGCGGATCACGCCGCTCCATTCTTGGTCAGTGCCGGGCAAAAAACCGGGGACGTCGACAAACGTGACGATCGGCACGTTGTAGCAATCGCAGCTACGGATGAAGCGCGCGGCCTTGCAGCTCGCTTTGATGTCGAGGCAGCCCGCGAGGACGAGCGGTTGATTGGCGACAATGCCGACCGGCATGCCGCCGAGCCGCGCAAATCCAACGACGATATTGCCGGCGTAGTGTTCTTGCACTTCAAAGAAACTGTCACGATCGACGACGCGCTTGACGACTTCTTTGACGTCGTACGGTTTTTCGGCGTTCGCCGGCACGATCGTGGCGAGCTCGGGGTCGGCGCGGTCAAGGGGGTCATCGCAATCCGTCCTCGGCGGCGACTCGAGGTTGTTCGAGGGCAAATACGAGAGCAGTCGCCGCACGCCGTCGAGGCAATCGCGATCGGAACGCGCCATGAAATGCGCGACGCCGCTGCGCTCGTTGTGCGTGCGCGCGCCGCCGAGTTCTTCCGACGTCACCGATTCGTGCGTGACGGTCTTCACGACGTTCGGACCGGTCACGAACATGTAGCTCGATTGCTCCACCATGAACGTGAAATCGGTAATGGCCGGCGAATACACCGCGCCGCCCGCGCACGGGCCCATGATCGCGGAGACTTGCGGCACCACGCCCGAGGCGAGCGTGTTGCGCAGGAAAATGTCCGAGTAGCCGGCGAGACTCGCGACTCCTTCTTGGATGCGCGCGCCGCCGGAGTCATTGAGACCGACGAGCGGCGCGCCGACTTTCAAAGCCATGTCCATCATCTTCACGATTTTGGCGGCGTTCGATCCCGATAAGCTACCGCCTTCGACGGTGAAGTCCTGACTGAAGAGAAATACTTGCCGGCCGTTGATCGCGCCCCAGCCAGTCACGACGCCATCGCCGGGCACGCGCCGCGACTCCATGCCGAAATCGCGGCAACGATGCTGCACCAAACTGTCGGACTCGGTGAACGTGCCTTCATCGACTAAGAAGGCGATGCGCTCGCGCGCCGTCAATTTGCCACGCTCGTGTTGGCGGCGGACCTTATCTTCGCCTCCGCCGGCGAGCGCAGCGTCACGAAGCGCGCGGACGCGGGCGCGATTTGTCGACTTCAATGTCCACCGCCTTTCGCAACCGGGTACTCGACGAGCTCGACGAGCACGCCATTGCAACTCGCCGGATGAATGAACGCGACGCGCGTGCCGCGACTGCCGGGCACTGCTTGCTCATGAATGAGTCGCACTCCGGCACTCCGGAGGCGCGCGAGCACGGCGTCGATCTCCGTCGTTCTATACGCGACGTGATGGATCCCTTTGCGACCCGCGGCGAGAAACTTCCCGACCGTCGAGTCGGGTCCGAGCGGTTCGAGTAATTCGGTCTTCGTCGGACCACTATCGAGAATCGCGACGCGCACGCCGAGGTTCGCCACGTCTTCGATTTCTAGACAAGGCATGCCGAGCTGGTCGCGCCAAACTGCGAGTGCCGCGTCGAGTTCGGCGACCGCAACGCCGATGTGATCCATGACGAGTGACATTACGCTCCCTTGCCGCTGGTGCTCGACGGATCACCGGCATCGGTCGAGGATTCGTGTGTAGCCGCTTTCGCGTTCGGACGCAACTGCGCGCGCAGGAAGTCGACAATTTCCTGGAGCGGCGTCCCCGGCGCAAAAACCGCGCGGTAGCCGGCTGCCTTGAGTTGATCCCAATCGGCTTTCGGGATGATCCCGCCGCAGAAGAGCAGCACGTCGTCGGCGCCTTGTTGCCGGAGTAGCTCGGCGACGCGCAAGAAATGCCTTTCGTGCGCGCCCGACAAGCTCGAGAGACCGATCGCTTCCGCGTCTTCCTCGAGTGCTGCGCGCACGATCTCCTCGGCGGTGGCGCGGAGGCCGGTGTAAATCACTTCCATGCCGGCGTCGCGGAGCGCGCGCAACACGAGTCGCACGCCGCGGTCGTGGCCGTCGAGGCCCGGTTTCGCGAGCAGCACGCGAATCGGAACATCTCCGCGACTAGCTGACGACATCTTTGAACTCTCCGTACTCGGCGGCCAGCGTGGCGGCGACTTCTCCCAGCGTGGCGTCGGCTTCGAGCGCCGTGATGATGCTCGGCAGCAAATTCTGCGTGCTCACGGCGGCGGCGCTGCGCAAGGTTTTTAGCGCGTCCGAATGCGCGGCGCCGGTTCGTGCGCGCTTGCGGCGCACGAGTTCGGCGCGCAACTCGGTTTCGATGGTCGGATCGACGCGAAACGGCGCGTCCGGAATCTCGCCACCCGGAGCGACGCCAACCGGCGCGGCTTCGCCGGAATCGATCGCGACTTGCGCATGATACGCGCTGGCTTCGATGCGACGCCGCACGAAGCCGTTTTCGATGGCCTTCACGGTGCCGCCCTGCGCATCGATTTCGGCGATCAGCGCGCGGGCGCCCGTCACCACGGCATCAGTCAAGTACTCGACGTACGGGCAGCCGCCGAGTGGATCGGCGACTTCGGTCACACCGGCCTCGGTGGCGAGTATTTGCTGCGTGCGGAGCGCGAGCTTCGCCGACTCGGCCGAAGGGAGCGAAAGCGCTTCATCGCTGCCGTTGGTGTGAAGCGACTGCGTGCCGCCGAGGACGGCGGCGAGCGCCTGAATCGTGACGCGAACGATGTTGTTCGCGGGTTCTTGCGCCGTCAGTGTCGAGCCGCCCGTCTGGGTGTGAAAACGCAATTGGCAGGCTTGCGGATCGGTGATGCCAAACCGCTCAGTGCACAACTGCGCCCACAGCCGGCGCGCGGCGCGAAACTTCGCGACTTCTTCGAAGAGCTGATTGTGGGCGTTGAAGAAGAATGACAACCGCCGCCCGACTTGCGCGAGATCGAGCTTCCGCGCCCGACACGCGTCGAGATATGCGATGCCATTGGCGAGCGTGAACCCGACTTCTTCGATCGCGGTCGCGCCGGCTTCGCGAATGTGATATCCGCTGATACTGATCGGATGAAAACGCGGCAGTTCGTTCGTCGCAAACTCAATCACATCGACCGCGAGCTTGAGGGATGCCGCGACCGGAAACCGCTGCGTGCCGCGCGCCGTGTACTCCTTGAGCACATCATTTTGGATGGTGCCGCGCAGTTGCGACCACGCGACGCCGCGTCGGCGCGCGAGCGCGCAGAGGAGGCCGAGCAAGATCGGCGCGGTGGAATTGATCGTCATCGAGATCGAGACTTCCTCGAGCGGGATACCGCGGAGGAGCAAGTCCATATCCTCGATGGTCGAGATCGGCACTCCGACGCGCCCGACTTCTCCCTCGGCGAGCGGATGATCGGAGTCGTAGCCGATCTGCGTTGGCAGGTCGAACGCCACCGAAAGCCCCGTGGTTCCGGACGCAAGGAGGAAGCGAAAGCGCTCATTGGTATCGCGCGGGGAAGAATAGCCGGCGTACTGCCGCATCGTCCAAAGTCGCCCGCGATACATCGAAGGAAAGATCCCGCGCGTGTAGGGATGTTCGCCGGGACCTTCCGCGCCGCCAGCGTTTTCGCCGCCCTTGAGACAAAGCGCGGGCGGGAGCTCGATCCCGGCGGCGGAACGAAACGCCGGTTTGCGTTCCGGGTGTTTCGCGATGAACGGGGCGTAGGTTTGGTGCTGCCAGCGGAGGTCGATCGGCGCGGGCGCCGCGTCGGCGGCGGGCGACTCTCGGCTGCTGCTAGCGGGCAGGTCTTTGTTGGCGCGGCTCATTTAATTCGTTCGCACATGCTGCACTTCGCTGACTCGGATCGCGGTTCGGCTCGCGTTCGGGTGCTCGATTTCGAGCGCGCCGTCGAGACCGAGTCCGACGGCGAGTCCTTGCCGTTCCGCGGCCTTCGGTTCGGTCGGTCGGCTTTCGCTCCATGAAACCGAGCGGCCGATCGTCGCGACGAGCGGCACGATTTGCTCGATCGTATGGGCCCGGCCGCGCTGGTCGTCGACTGCTAAGATCTCGTCGAAGCGCGCAAGAATACGAGAGAGGAGCCTGTCAGGTGAAGGGCTCTGGCCAAATTCCGTGCGCAATGAAGTGGCTGGAAGGGCAGTCGGGGGGAGGTCGCGGGGCGCCGATTGCAGATTGAGTCCGACGCCGCAGACGTAGCGAGTTCCGGAATTCGCGAGCGGACGGCAGTCGGTGAGGACGCCGCCCCATTTGCGGTCATCGATGATCAAATCATTCGGCCACTTGATGCGAAGCCGCTCCGCGCCGTCCGTCGCTAACTCACTCCGGGTCGCGGCAACGCAGCTCGTCGCCATCAGCAACCCGAGAATCGGCTCGGGCGGCGTACACCGATCGATGACCAACGAGAACCACAATCCGCCGCTCGGACTCAGCCACACGCGACCCTGCCGACCGCGACCGGCGGTCTGGTTCGCTGCGACGACGACAGTGCGGGCGGATGCGCCGGCGGCGATTCGACGCTCGAGTTCGAGCTGCGTCGAGTCGACGGTGTCCAAGGTCAGGATTTTCCACGCGGGAGTCGCGCCCATGCGTCTCTCTATGGCTCGTTGGGTGGAGCGTAGCAGCCAAGCGACGATTTGGCGGTGCGTCAAATCTCGTGGGCGATTCGCCACGCTTTGAGTCCATCAGATGGCTGTGATAGGTTACTCGAATGTCATCGAGCGAAGAACCGGTTCTCCTGCGTACGGCGGAAGTGCTTGAGCGAGCGAAGATCTCGCGTCAAGTGTTGTACCGCTACTTGCAACTCACCTTGATCGAACCGGCGCGAGTCACGGAGACGGGTCGAAATTTCTTTGATCCCAGTGTGCTCAAGAAAATACAGATGATTCAGAAGCTCAATGGGTCTGGCTACACGTTGCGGGACATCCGCGAGATCTTTGCGGCGCGCTTTCGCCAGGCGTGAAGTTCTTCGCCGCATTGCGTGGCGGTGAGGTCGCGCAGAATTGGAGTTGCAGTTGGCCGATTCGACGCGTCCGCCGGAACCATTTGCCATCCAAATTCGGGTCCGCTACTCCGACACCGATTGTTCGGGCGCCGTCTACCACGCCAAGTATCTCGACTACTTCGAATGGAGCCGAACCGAGCTGCTGCGGGCGGCGGGGCATCCCTACCGCAGTCTCGAAGCGTCGGGTGTCGCGCTGGTGGTCGTGTCGGCAAATGTCGCGTTTCACCGTCCAGCTCGGTACGACGACTTGTTGGAAGTCGTCACGACCGTCACCGGCGAGACCGGCGCACGACTCACGCTGGGCTATGAACTGCTGCGTTTGCCGGACCGCGAACTCCTCGCGACGGGCGAAACCGTGCTCGCGTGCGTCGACGCGCAAAGCCGCAAGGCGCGCCGGCTGCCGCCGCTTTTCCATGCGACGCGCTGAGTACGACCGGCGTCGGGAGTTGCCAGGGAAAGACGCACGCGCCTTGCCGTGGTATAACAAGCCACAATAACTAGTCGCCACACGAACCCTCGGCGTGGCGGCGCGCTGCCGTTTTGCTCGGCGCACGAATGGAACCGATGAGCGAGTTGATCATGTCCGCGCCCACGCCAGTCCCCGAGAGCTTGAGTCCACCGAATGGCCAGAATGGCCAAAGCGCCGGGCCACTCGCTGGTGGCGCGATGGCGGCGGCGGCAAGTGCTGGCGAAACGAGCGGCGCGGCCGGTGCGGCGCGTTTTCATTTGGCGATTTTCGACGACCACTTGCGCAGCTTTCCGATGGCCGACGGCACCTTGCTCGTCGGTCGTTCGCAAAAGAATGACCTGCCGATTCATGACCACTTGCTGAGTCGCAAACACTGCTCGCTCACCTTACATGGCAATCGACTCTTGATCGCCGATCTCCACTCGGCGAACGGCACCTATGTCAACGGCGCGCTCGTGACTTCGCGCGAGCTCAAGCTCGACGACATCATCGAGATCGGGCAAACCGTGATGGTGGTGTTTGACGGTCGCACGTGGGACCGCGGCATGGGATTGCTCAATTTGCGCAATCCAATCAAGGCGCAAGAACTCGTCCACCGCCTTCGAGACCCTCAGGCGCGCGCGTTGAACGGGGCGGCGGCCGCCGCTGCGCCGGAGGATCCGCCGGAGCGAGTGCATCATGTGCGCGCGCTTGATCGGCTCATCGATTCGTGGCAACGGCAAGACCGCGATCTGGATTTGCCGGCGCTGTTGGCGGACCGCGCGCTCGATGAGATCGTCACGACCTGGTTGCGGCGCTCGAAGCGGCTTTCCCATCTCTATGAAGCGGTGATCGACGACGCGCTCAAGCCCAACGTGTTGGATCGCTGCCAGTCGACCGCCGAGCTGCGGGCGGCGCTCGAAGTCATGATCCGACGCAAACTCGCCGAACCGAGTCCGCGGCCGCCTGCCGCACGTCCAGAGGCTCCCGAGCCGGAATAAATCCGCGCGTGCATCGTTCTGCTTGTGCGCGGACCTCGTCCGCGAATCTTCAAGCTACTGACCACTCAGGAGGAATGCCGACCGATGATGCGAATCGTGCTGACTGCCGCGGCGATGTTGATAGGACTGGTCAACTGCGCCGCGACTGCGTCGGCGGCAACCACAGCCGACGACCCGAAGTTTGCGGCGTCGAAACAACGTTTTCTCGCGGCGGTGGCGAGTGGCAATGAGAATGATCTACTTGACGCGCTCAATGAGCTGCGCGGATTCGATAATAAGACGACCGCGGAGTTGATCCTCAAGCACACCGTCGCGCATCCCGATTTGGTTATCCATCAGCAGGCGCTGGAAGCGCTCTCGCTCCTGCGGGATCGGCAAGCACAGGAGTTCGTGATCAACGAGGCGATGACGGCCAAGGCGTGGGAAACGCGCTGCTATTGCCTACGCGTGATGGGCTATTTTGGTGGCGAGTTCGTCGCGGCGAAGCTCGGCGACGCTCTGAAGGACAAGAAGTGGCAGGTGCGTTCGGCCACGATTCGAGCGCTTGCCAACTATCGCACGCTTGCAACCATCGAGGTGCTGGTGCAACAACTGAAGATCGAAAAGGGTCGCGTCGTCGCGGATCTGCTGGCCGTGCTGCGCGACTTGACCGGCATGCCGTTCGAGGCGCGGTACGACGATTGGCAGAGCTGGTGGACCACCGCCCAAGTCGATTTCAAAGTGCCGACGCTCGAAGACGCGCGGGCGAAACTCGGCAAAGAAAAATCTCGCCGAGATTTGAAAACGGCCGTACGCGAAGGTCTGTACGGGCAGATCTACAGCGAAAAAGTCGCTTTCGTCCTGGACATCTCCGGCAGCATGTCGGTCGGCGCCGACGCCGAAGTGACGCGCATGAGCATCGCGGTGTCTGAGTTGCAGCGGGTCCTCGAAAACCAACTCACGGAAGGAAGTTATTTTAATATTATTGCATTCCAGGAAACCATTGTGCCTTACAAGAACGTCTTGCAACGACTCACGGACGCACAGCGCAAGAAGGCGTGCGCTTTCTTGGAAAAACTCAAAGCGGCCGGAGAGACGAACGCGTATGGCGGCCTCAAGTATGCGTTCGATGATCCCAACGTCGACACGATTTATTTTTTCAGTGACGGCGCGCCGACCGTCGGTGAGGAGACGATTCCAGGATTGATTCGAACGCGTGTCAGAGAGTGGAATCGGGATCGGAAAGTCATTATAAACTGCATCGGCTTTTTCCCCGGTGTGGCGAAGAACCAAGATCAGGGAGAAGCGCGCGAATTCTTGCAGGGATTAGCCGCTGACAACGAAGGTTCCTACTCAGAAATCTTCTAGGCCACAGTTGAGCAACCCTTCCGCATCACTTGTTTGTGCCGAGCCTCGAATAGTTTGAATTAAGACCGCAGCCGACGTGACCATCGATCTTTCTCGAGTCACGTTTGAGCACAAGAGTTTGTCATTTCAGCTCGCAATTGCCGCCTTGGGGAAGGGGAGCAACGGGGATATGGTTGGCACACTCGGAACAGGGGTGCGTGTGTCGCAGCCGGACCGATCCAATGAGTCTGACCCGTTACGTCGGGTGTTGAGTCGCGAAGAGATTCGCGAACTCTTATCGCCGCTCTCCGGGGGAGAAGGTGGCGAGCAAGACTCGGTTTTATTGCTGACCGAGCGACCCGAGGAAGCGGAGGATTTCGCCCGCCTGCTCGCGAAGCACGGTATTTCCCTGGCCATGGCCTCGAGCAGGTTTTCCGCTTTAGATTTTTTTCGCGCGCGGCACTATAGAGCGGTGTTCGCCAGCGTGCAGAGCCTTGGCGTCGAAGCGGCTGCGTTCATCAGCCGCTTGCGGGAGATCGACCCGGAGGTGCGGTACGCGTTCTTGTGCGACGAGCCCGGGACCGCGCCGACCGCCCCCGGCGTGACGATGCTCCAGCGGCCGGTGCGCGCCGCGGAGGTTCAGACTTTCCTTGGCTTGTCTGAGCCAGCGGTGTCGGCGTCGGAGATGTCGGGGCAAGTTGCCGCGGACGCGTCGGCGAAGGCGGGCGCGCGGCGAGAGACCGCTATCGAAGGTGGAGTCGAAGTAGGAAGGGTCGCACCGGTCGACATGGAAGAGTCTCGTCCCACTGCTCCTACCTCGCGAGAGTCGGTCGGCGCCGTGCCGATCGCCGCCCGCGCGACGTCGCAAGAGTCTTCCCGACCGGCGCCAGAAGTGTCGCGGGCGGCGGAACTGGTGTCTCGATCGGCCGCAGCCAACGTGACATCGGCCAGCGTGGCAAACGGGCAGGCGTTACTCGCATTGCGCGCGCTGCTCGAGTCGCAGATCGCAGGTGAGTCGCTCGAGGCGGCGATGGTGCGATGGAGTCGGCTCGATCCAGGAGTGGTCGGTGTCGTGCTCTTGGAATTGGATCGCTCGGACGGGCTCAAGTGCCGAGTCGTCGCCGATGATCCCGCACGCCGACGCGAGATACTGGCGCTCGTTGCGCAGGAGATCGACGAGCTGAGCTTGCAGGAGACTCCGGACGCCGTGCAAGCGAGCGGCCCGTTCTTAATATTCGGCGACAGTTCCCGCCCGCGGACTTTTGTCGGAGTTTTGCTATGCGAAGGGCGAGACGAAGCCGCGAGCGTCGTGTCGAGTCGGATATCGGCGGAACTCGTGCAGCTTTTGCCGCTCATCAAGGGCGTGAGCCCACAAGGACTCGCGGCGCGGCGCGGCCGCACGGACAATACGCAGGGGCGTAAGGGTTTTTTCTTGGAAGTGCTCGCTCAACGGCTGAGCGCCGCCGAGCGGGAACGACTCCCGCTCGGGTTGCTCGTGATCGAGTCGGCGCAAGGCCGGTCGATCACTCAGTGGATCGCGGCAACGCGGGCCGCCACGCGATCCGCCGATTGGGTCGAAAGTTGGTGTGGACGGCTGTATGTGATCGTCGATCGCCCTGGCGACGGCACACTCGAACACGTCGTCCGTCGTCTGCGCGAGATCCAGGAGCTGGATCATCTGCGGATCGTGGCTGCGACGCTGTCCGCCGGTAAGGTGGAATCGCAAGTGCTGCTCGACCAAGTTGAAGCGGCGTTGGATGCGGCTGTGATGGGTCCCGGCGTCGCGTTCGTCGACCTGCGGTAGATTCGTCTCCATCGTATATTTTCCAAAGACATCCCACGTCACTTAGATGCATCCGCCGGAATGTGCGGCCGGATTGGTTTATGAAACAGAGGAGAGCAGTTCATGCTGGTGACACGGTTGGCGCGACGCGCGGCGGTCGGTTCGCTTGGTTTGGCGCTATTCTTGACGAGCGGTTGCGGCGGACCCAAGATCCGCGATGTCGGCCCAACCCCTGAACAAATCGAGATTCAAAACTTGTCGACTTCGGTCGGCATGGTGCGCGATGCGCTCGGCGCGATGGCGGTCGAGCGCGATCGGTTCCAAGATCTCTATTTGAGCGCCAATGCCGAGCTCGGACAGCGCAAGCATGACACCGAGTTTCTCGAAGCGAACGTTCGCGCCCAACTCCAAGAAATGATCAAAGCGCAGCGCGAGTTGGCGAACGCCAACGAGCAAGCCGCCGCCGCGCAGGCCGTCGCCACGCAGAACGGCGAGATGCTCGCTCATATGCGTGAGGCGGACGATCGCCTAAAGAAGCAGATGGACGTAGTCAACCTAGAGCGTGACGAGCTGCAACGGCAACTGAGTGAAGTCAGAATGGAGAGCGCGAAAATTGCCGGCGAAGCGGGAGGAGTAACCGCGGAACTCGAGCAGGCGCGGCAGCGCGTACACGCGCTCGAGGTCGCGCAGAAGGAAAGTGAGAAATCGCAGCGCGAAGCTCTTCAGGTCAGAGAGCGCGATCTCGCGCGCTTGCGAATCGAAGTCGAGCGATTGGGTGGCGACACCTCCTTGTCGGCGACAGCCGTGGCGGCGACGGGGCCGGGCAGCGACAAGCCGGATTCGCTCGCGACGGGCACTGTCGGCGTCGTCGCCAGTGGACCGCCCCCCAGTTTGAGCTCGTACGTCGTCGATTTGTGGGATCGCTGCGTCAAAGACGTGATGAACGGTCATTGGACCGAAGACGCAATGTGGCTCGGTGGAGCGTTGGTCATTGTTGCGTGCTTGACACTGTTGACGCTGATCGCGCAGGTGCGCGCCGCGCGACTCAAGAGCAAGCTGCGTCGCCTGCGATTCGGATCGCGCGGAACGCCGGAGACGGTCGCGCCCGCGTCAGCTGCGCCGGCCGCGCCGACGATGCGGCCGATGCCGGTGGCGACCATGCGACCGATGCCATTGACAGCCGCTCCCTCGCCGCAGCCTGCCGCTCGATCCGCGCCGCCCGCCTTGCGCGTGGCGCCGCTCCATACTGCGCCAAGTATGAACGAAGAGTTGACGCAATTGATGCCGCAGGGCGACGCCGGGTCGGAGGCGGGCGGCGATGAGAGTTGGAGCGCGGCGGTTACCGAGAATTTGGATGACGTCTTGCGACAGTCCGGCATGGTGCGCGTGCAGAACCGGCCAGCGGCCAGCGCTGCGCAAGGCGCTGCGCGTCGCACGTCGGAAGCGCAGGACGAAGACGCGCTGCTTGCCGATCTCCGCCAGGTGATTTCTAAGAAGCTCAAGAAGTAACGCGCGCCGAGCTTTTCCTTTGGGGTGCTGTCTACAGCACCCGTTTTTCAGGGGTGCTGTCCGCAGCACCCTTTTTTTTTAGGGGCAGAACCCCTTGCCGATTCGGGGGAGGCTCGGCTTCCTGATGCTCATGCTGAAACGTCGCGACGAATCGGATCTTGCCCTTGGTTTGGGCGACCGCCCTTTGCACAATTGCCGCCACCGATGTCCGGTGGTGAGAGCGATGCAACATGCAGGAATCTGGACTGGGCGCGCGCGCGCAAACCGACTCGCCCGCGAGTTCCCTCGACTCGAGCCTCGTCGCCCAAAGCGGCGGTCGACTCGAGTATGACAAGCTGCTGGCGCTCTTGACGCTTTACGCGCTTTCGCCGCCCGGGCGCAGCGCGATTTTGGGTTTGCGGCCGACGCGGGAACTCGAACGGGCGACGGCTTGGTATCGCCAAGTCGCCGAGGCGCAACAGCTCCTCAGCGAGTCTTTTGATTTTCGACTCGAAGGGCTGGCGGACGTGCCGGTGCTTCTCGGCGCGGACGGGAAGAGCCGAGTTCTCAAGACCGTCGAGCTGCATAGCGTGCTGCGCGTCCTCCTCATCGCACGCCATGTGCGGACGAGTTTGACGGCGCGTTCCGACCTGCCGGCGCTCGCGCTGCTCGTCCATGTCTTGAACGAACTTCCGGACTTGCTTCTCGATCTCGAGCGCAGCATCGACGCGCGCGGCAATGTGCTCGATGCGGCGTCGAGCGAGTTGGCACGGCTGCGCCGGCAGGCGGCGCAACTCGAGACCGAATTACGGGCCTGGATCGAGCGACGGCGCGACGCGCCGGAACTGCGCGGCGTCCTGCAGGATCAAATCATCACCGTGCGCAATGGTCGTCACGTGCTGGCGGTCAAAGCTGAGCATCGGCACCGCGTCCGCGGCGTGCATCATGGGGAGTCGGCGAGTGGTTCGACGCTTTACATCGAGCCGGAAGGCATTGTGCGGCAAGGCGACGAACTCGCGGAGCTGCGTGGCAAGGAACTCCGCGAAATCGAACGCATCGTCGCTGAGCTCGTGCGCCGAGTGCAGGCAGCGCGCAAAGTCATCCTCGGCGATTTTGAAGCGCTCCTCGAAATCGAAATTGCCGCGACGAAAGCACGCTTCGGTCGAGCTTTCCAAGGCAGTATTCCGGAACTAGTAGCCGCTCGGGATCTGGTGTTGATTGGTGCGCGACATCCGCTGCTCCTGTGGCGCGAGCGCGACCCGGCCGGCGGGCCGCTCGATCCGGGCTTCGCGCAGGCGCTCGCGCGCGTTGAGCCGCTCAGTTTGGAACTCGGCCGCACGCACCATCAATTAGTGATCACGGGGCCGAACACCGGCGGGAAGACAGTCGCGCTGAAGACGGTCGGGCTGCTCTCCCAGATGGCGCTGACCGGGATTCCGATTCCAGCGCAACCCGGCTGTCGCATTCCGACTTTCGATGCGATCTACGCCGATATTGGCGACGAGCAAAGCATCGAACAAAACCTCTCCACATTCTCGTCGCACATGCAAGAAGTGAGCGTGATCCTGGGCCACGCGACGGCGCGGAGCCTCGTTCTGCTCGATGAACTTGGCGCCGGGACGGATCCGCTCGAGGGCGCGGCGCTCGGCGAAGCAATCCTGGCGGCGCTCTACGAACGCGGCGCAACGACGCTTGTCACCACTCACCTTGGTCAACTCAAGGAATACGCGTTCAGCCATCGCAAGTGTCTCAACGCGTGCATGGAATTCGATCCGGAGCGACTTGCACCGACATTCCGACTCATCGTGGGATTGCCGGGGCGTTCTAACGCCTTGGTTATCGCGCGGCGTCTGGGGATCTCAGAACGTATTATCACGGTGGCCCGCGAGCTACTCGCGAATGAACAACGGATCGACGACAAGCTCCTCGTCGGTTTGGAACGGACCCAACAACAACTGCGGCGCCAACAATCGGACGTCGTTCGAGACCAAGACGCGGCTCGTACGCTCAAGGAAGACGCCGCGCACGAACTCGCCGAAGCGCGCGCCGTCAAGCGTGCGATCGAGCACGAGGCGGAGCGCGCCGAAGAAGCGCGGGTGCGGGCGGTCGTCGATCAATTGGAAGCTGGGCTACGGCAGCTCGGCGAGCCGGCCAAAGAGCGGCGTGAACAATACCAGCGACTGCTCGAGCTGCTCAAATCCGCGCGCGACGCGACTCGCCTGGCGGAACGGCGGCGCGCGACCGCCGAGCGCTTGCGGAAAGGCGATCCCGTCTACATCCCACGCCTGCGTGCGATCTGCGAAGTCAAAAAGATCAACAAGACGAAAGAACTGATCTCGGTGGACCTCGGCGGCATTCCGACCGAAGTGCATTTTCAAGAGATCTCCTGGGTGCTCCCACCGCCGGGGTACGAAATTGAGTGGTCCAGCGAAGCGGAGTGAGCGGCGGAAATGGAACGGGTCGCGCCGAGTTCTCGAGCAAATCGGGCTCAAACGCCGCGGACGGACCTACGTCAGATCTCGACCTCCAAATACCAAGCTCATCGCGCGGCCCCTAAGGCTTCGCCAATTCCGCCAGGATCGCCTCGGTGAGATCGCATTCCGGCGCATGGTAGAGGACCGAGCTCCAAGACAATTCTTCAGATGACAGCGTGAGTTCTTGCTGAAGGATCGCGTCAAAGCCGTGCGTGCGTCCATAGGCAGCGATCACTTTGCGAAGCTCGGCGAGCAGTTCCTCGCGTTGTTGTCGAACGAGCTGCACGTACTCTTGTCCGCAGCGGTTGTGCTCGTATTTGAGTTCTTGTTCCAGTGCGTAGAGTTCTTTTTCGAGATCCTTGTAGCGCGTCGTAGATTTTTCGAGCAACTGCAATTGGTCCCGTTGCGCTTTGACTTTCGCTTCGAGCGCCTTCAGCGTCTCTTCACCTTGCGTCTTGACTGCCTTGAGTTTCGACTCTGCCGAGGCGCGACGCGGGTTCTTTTCAAACAGCACGGTCAAGTGTACGACGCCGAGTTTTCGCCCGGCGGGCTCTGCGGCGGCGATGATGCCAAGCGACAACAAGCAGCCAAGCGCGATCCATGGGCGGCATTTCATGCGAATTTACCAATCTGTTCTGTTAAGGGGCGTTGCTCCCGCCCCGCGTCACTGAAGTCCACTCTTCGCAACACGCACCGGCAACTTGATCCTTAGGGTCCGCGCAAAATTAACTTCGCATTTGGAGGCCGATCTCTAACATATCTCCGCTCGCGTCTCAATCGCGTAATCCTCGACGTAGCCAGGCTACGCCTGCGGTTCCGCTCAATCGCCGCGAACGGACCTACGTCAGATCTCAACCTCCAACTGTAAAGTAAATTTTGCGCGGACCCTTAGAATCCGAATCCGATGTCGAACAGAAACTGACGAGTGCGGTCATCCTCTTCCTTGCGCACAGCTTCCGCCCAGCTCAAGGTGATCGGAATCTGTTGACCGAGGAGGTTGAGATTGATGAGTACGCCGGCGCCGACGGCGAAACGGTAGTCGTCGAGCCTGTAGCCATCGAGATCGGTCGACAGGTTGCCGTAGTCGACAAACAAGAGCGAGCGAATCGTGTCTTCAATAATCGGCGAACTGAATTGCAGACTGCCGTGGTGGCGAGCGTTGCCGCCCAGCGGATCGCGATTGAATTGCGGTCCAACGCCGTTATAGCGGAAACCGCGCAGTCGTTTGGCGCCGCCCAAGTAGTACCGCTCATAAATCGGCACTTCGGGCGTGTTGTGATGCTCTTCAATCCAGGAGCCGACGTTGCGAAACTGCAGCAGATAAAAATTCTTGTCGTCGACGGAGTACAGGTTCAAATGCGTATTGAGTTCTAACTCGAGACGCGAAAAATCGAGTTCGCCGCCCATGAATCCGCCGCCGTACTCGTAGGTCAGTCCCGTTTGCCAGCCCGATACGGGTCCCAGCGGATAGCGATAGGTGCGGCGATCGTAGGTGGTTTGCGAGACGAGCGACGAGATGCGCGTTGAGCCTTCGGCTCGAAAGACGTCGGGTGCGGCGTCGAAGTCAACGTCGCGAATATCGACGACCTCGAAGCGATGCGCAAGTTCAGTGCGGAAGCGCCGCTCGCGACCGAATGAGCGGCCGAGTGAGGTCTCAAAGCCGAGGCGGTCGTCGCGGAACTGCTCGCGCAAACTGTCGATCTTGTAGGCTCGCAAGCCGAGCGAGTAGTCGGTATTCATGATGTGCGGCTCGATGAAGGTGGCGCGATAGCGCGACAGTCGATCACCGGGCGAAGCTTCGAGCAGCAGCGTTTGTCCGCCGCCGGTGAAGGCGTTCGGGATATCGAAGAAACTGTCAGGAACGTCGGTGAAGTCAAAGTTTTTCTTACTCAACGCGACGTTGCCGAGTACGCCTTGGCCGCTCGAAATGCCGACGCCGAACAGAAATCGACCAGTAACAACCTCCTTCACGTCGAAGATGAGATTCTTCTGGCCGGGTGTTGAGCCAGGCTCGGGAATTGGGCGCACTTCTCCGAAGTAGCCGGTTCGATAGAGATTGCTTTGTGAGTCGGCGATTTCGGAGTACTTGAATTTTTCGCCGGGAAAAATCGTCAGCTCGCGACGCAATACGATATCGCGAGTTTCTTCGTTACCGCGAAACTCAATCGCCTCGACGTAAAATTCCTCGCCTTCAGTGATCTCGAATATCACAGCGACTTCGTTGCGGTCGAACGCAACCGACGGATTCAGCTTAACGCGCGCGTCGATGTAGGCGTTGTCGGCGTAGAGTCGTTGAAGGCGCAGTCGGTCTTCCTCAAGTTTGGTACCGTCGAATATCGTCTGTGGAGAAAAGTGGATTTGCTCGCGCAAGACGGACATTGGAAAAACGCCAGGACCGTCGACTTCGACATCGATGCGCGAAACGGAGTAGCGCGGCCCTTCGACGACGCGGATGCCAAGGTATAGTCGCGTGCGCTCACGATTGAACGCGAAGTCCTCCGCGGCGACTTTCACGTCAAAGAAACCATGCGAGACGTAGTGCACGCGCAGGCGATCGAGGTCGAGCTCAAACTGCTCCGCGACAAAATAGCCGGTTTGCGGTATTCCGAAGAACAGCGAGCGCGGCCGCGTGGCCATGAGCTTCGTCAGCTCGGCGTCGTCGAATGCGGAATTGTCGTGGAACTGGACTGAGGCGATCGTGACGTGCGGCCCCTCATGGGCCTCGAAGATCACGACGACGAACGGCCCCAGCGTGCGGAGGTCGTCGGGATTGAGGACTTCCGGAAAGAGGTCCGGCTTCTCGCGGTAGAGTCGACGCAATCGCTCGGTGGGCGCATCGATCTGCTCATGGCGCATCGTGATCTCCGCAAACAGATATCCTTTTTCGCGGTAGATTTCGAGCAGCCTTTGGCGGTCGGATTCGATGTCGTACTGACTCATGAGTCCGCCCGGCTTTGTCAGGCGGACGTCTTTGATCCTCGCTCTGTCGATGTGCTTGAAACCGTCCATGCGGACGTCCGCGATGCGGTTCTTCTCCACAAACACAATTCGGACGTTGACCCCGTTCTCGACCGGTGTGACGACCGGCGGTTCGATAAAGACGAACTCGCCGCCCGCGAACAAGCGCTCGTACTCCGAGTCGAGTAGTTCAGGATCGTAGCGATCGCCGACTTTGACCCGTAAGCCGGCCGAGACAATTCCGTTGCCGAGTCGCTTTAGACCCTCGAGCACAATCTCCCGGATGATAGGCGCGTCGCTTACCTCGGGTCGCGCCACGCTCGGTGGCAGGGTTTGGCCGCGCGCGAGTAACGCCATCGCGACGATCGACACGCAACAGAACGCTACCAGTCTCGGGGTCGATCGACTCAGGGTGGTCTCCATGTCGGCGGGTTCGCGCCGAGATCGGCGCGCGTGTTTCCCAACATTGAAAATTCGTGTTGGAGCGGATTTATGCAACCGCACAGAGTGGAAGTCAAGGTCCGAGCAGAGTTGTCGCATTTCTGGTCGGAGCGTGCAGATGCTGGCACTCGGTGCGCGCCCCGACGCCGCGAGCACTCGCGGGCGCGTGGCCTCAGACGCTTCGCGCCCGCCGTGTCGCTGACGCCGGGTCGCTGTGGAGTGCCGCGCGGTCGCCGGGCACGCGTGATGCCACTCTCTCCACTATGCGAGTGCAGCGAGTCAACCGCGGCGCGAAAGAGGAGTCATGAATACGAATCTGCGGCCGGGCTTGAAAGTGAAGTCGAGGATCCTGTCGATCGAGGACGCGAACCGCATGTTGCCGCTCTTACAGGGAATTGTCCGCGACGTCATGAAGTGTTGGGACAGCATTATCTACAAGCGCTCGCAACTCGAACTACTGGAGAAGAGCCTGACCGCGACGCGCGACCCGAATTGGGAAGAGCAGATTCAAGAACTCAAAGTCGAACTCAACCGTCTGATCGACCGCATTAACGGGTATATCCGCGAAGTCGAAGAACTCGGTTGTTTTGTCGAAGAATTCAAACGCGGCGTCATCAATTTTCCGTCGCTCTATCTCGGTCGCAAAGTCTTCTTGTGCTGGACGCCGGGCGAACCCGAAGTGCGCTACTGGCACGAGCTCGACGAGTCCTACAACGAGCGCTCGATGATCCGCGACAAGCGCGATTTCTTGGTCGCGCGCTCCGAGCCCAGCACGAACTAATCGACCGCCACGCCGGTGCCCGGCGCCGGCTCAACTCAGACTCCCATCCATCCCATTTCGTGGGGGCGACTGGCAACAGTCGCCCCTTTTTTTCTTGGGGAGACATCACCCGGGGTAGCCGGCCCTGCGGCTGCCCCGGGTATCGATGATGAAGTGCGGGTTTGGCCTGAAGGGCCGACACAGTCCACCGCGTTCCCGCGCCGGAGGCGCGGACGTGTGGGGTGAGCAGTTTCGGGTCCCCCGAAGCTGCGAGGGTTACTGCGGACAGCACCTCTAAAAAAAAAGGGTATTGCGGACGGCACCCACTAAGAAAGCTGACGAAAGATCTCGGCAGGGATGTCGTAGTTCGCGGCGATGTTTTTTACGTCGTCGTGGTCTTCCAGCTCACTGATAAAGGCGAGCACGCGCTCCGCGGAGGCGAGCGAATCGAGTCGAACGCTGGTGGTCGCCAGGCGGCCGATTTCAGCGTGACTCGGAGTGAGGCCCTTGCCGATCAAGACGGTTCGCACTTTGTTGAAGTTCTCAGGCGGCGTGTGAATCTCAAAGTACTCGTCCTCGGCGGCGAGATCTTCGCCACCCGCGTCGAGCACGAGATCCATCAACTCGTTCTCTTCGATTTGTGTCTTCGGAACGTGCAGGATTCCCTTGCTCACGAACATCCAGGACACGCTGCCTGGACTGCCCAAAATCCCGCCCTTCTTCTCGAAGATCGTGCGAAGC
The DNA here is from genome assembly GCA_046154185.1 of Planctomycetota bacterium. Lineage (GTDB taxonomy): Bacteria > Planctomycetota > UBA8108 > UBA1146 > JAJFFE01 > JBJXGE01. Next base: position 104,502 of record JBJXGE010000012.1, on the reverse strand, counting down.
TCGGACGCGGTGCGATTGCGATTATCCGTAAGAATGTCGACGACGAGCGCGACATTGTCGGGAGCGAATCCCTCGTACACCAGATCGACGTACGTGATGCCGGCGAGTTCGCCGGTGCCTTTTTTTATCGCGCGCTCGATAGCGTCTTTGGTCATGTTCTGCGCGCGCGCGGTGTCAATCGCGAGGCGAAGCGCCGCGTTCATGTCCGGATCTCCGCCCGAGCGCGCGGCTACCGTCACAAACTTGGCGAGCTTCGAAAAGATTTTGCCTTTTTTCGCATCCGCGGCGGCTTTGCGATGCTTGATTCCTGCCCAATGGCTATGGCCAGCCAAGCGGAGACTCGCTTTCTCACGGGAACATCTGCGTTACGATCGCGCTTCAGCGCTTCGACTTCTTTGCCGTGGCTTTTTGCCCTTTAGATTTTTTCGGGTATGGGCACACGGCGCGGACATCGCAAGCCGGACAATCAAGTGCGTCGCGATCTTGCGTACACGGCGCGCGGCTGTGTTCCAACAAATAGCAGTAATACTCAAGCAACTTTGGCCGCGGGATCTTTGTGTATATATCTTTGCTCTTCTTATGGACGGTCGCGCCGGCATCGACCCAGCCGAGCCGCTCGACGACTTCCGCCATCGGTGCACTCAGCGGGAAGATCGCGGTATCGTTATTCCGCTCCAATATGAGCGACAGCACCGCGTCTGGAATCTTCGGCGACTTCTTGAAGAAATTCTTCACTTCAGTCGCGGTCTTGCCGTGTAGAAACTCTATTCCGACGTGATGGTGTTCGATGAAAAGCCGATTCAAGAACTCTTTCATCGTCAGCGCGAGCGCCAGTGGGTCGCCGGCGCCTTTGAGTACTTCTTGCAGCTCGGTCGCGCCCGAAATGCGCACTTCGTTCCAGTCGACATATTGCGACTTGAAAGTCTGGAACGCCTTGGCGCACTGGCGAAAACCCATGTCTTGCATCATGAGCGCGAAGAACAGCACGTCGAGCGTTTCGGTCGGCGTCGGCTCCGCGAGTGGACCGTAGGTCTTCACGAAAGTTGCGTAGACCGAGTCGAGGTCGGCGCTCTTTTGTTTCTTGCTTGTCGCCGGACGTGCCGCCTGCGTCGGCGCACCGCGGCCCGCTGAGTTTTGCGCCATACTTGCTACTTGTGCTCTCATTCCATGGGTAAGACCGGCAGGTAAGACCGGTCGGCGGCAGTCGGTAGCGAGTCTGCCCCGACCACCGGTGAGCGGGCGCGATCTTAGAGTCCGACTCGTGCATTTCAAGGCCAGCGCGGACGGCGCGCGCCTTCGAAATCCGTTGTGCGCGAACAGAGGAGGCTCGCACTGGTCCTGTTTCGCAGTTACGGCTATTCTGCGCTGCCACAAGACATCCAGCGAATAGTCGCGGTGCAGGGCTGGTACGAGAAGAAGCTGGGTGCCAAGTCGAGCGTGGTCCGAAGTCGGGAGGAACTTTGCGGAAGATCTTGGTGACGGGCGGAGCCGGCTATCTCGGCGCGGTGTTGGTGCGCCGGTTGCTTGAGCGTGGGTTCGCGGTGCGCTGCTTCGACAGTTGCTATTTCGGTTCGGAGTCCGTGCGGGAGTTGGCCGACAACTCGCGTTTCGAACTCCTCCAAGGCAACATTGTTGAGCTGGAAAAGCACCCCGCGTTGCTCGAGGGCATTGACGGCGTGCTCCATCTCGCCGGGCTGGCGAACGATCCGAGCTGCGATCTCGAGCCTGAGATGACGGAACTCGCCAACTATCGCGCGACGGTCGACCTCGCGGAGCGGGCACTGCGCGCGGGTGTGAAGCGCTTCGTCTTCGCGAGCTCCTGTTCGGTGTATGGCTCCGGCAGCACGCTCGCACTCGATGAGACCGCTGAGCTGCATCCTGTTTCACTCTACGCTCACGCAAAAGTTCGGGCGGAGCAGAAACTGTTGGGTCTCACAGCTGCAGGACTCGAGCCGGTCGTGTTGCGCCAAGCGACGTTGTTCGGCCTTTCTCCGCGCATGCGCTTCGATCTCGCGATCAACATCATGACGCTGCATGCGGTGCGCAAAGGTCGAGTTTTCGTGCTCGGCGGCGGCGAGCAATGGCGACCGTTCGTACACGTGCAAGATGCCGCCGAGGCGTTTTGCTTGGCCCTCGAGGCGCCAGCGGAGCGAGTGGCGGGACAGTTTTTCAACGTCGGCAGCGATACCGAGAACTATCAGATTCGCCAGTTGGCGCAGATGGTCGTCGAGCAAGTGCCGGGCAGCGTGCTCGAGGACGCGCCGGGCGACGCCGATCGGCGCAGTTACAACGTGAGCTTCGAGCGAATCGCGCGCGAACTCGATTGGCGGCCGCGACGCAGCGTGGCGGACGGCATCACCGAGTTGCGCGAAGCGCTGCGCCGCGGTCAATTCGCCGATCAAGACAATCCGCGCTACTACAACATTCGAACGCATCAAAAGAACCAGGAGACGCCGGTCGCGGAAGGCGGCGAGCCGCTCCGCGGTTCGTTCTTGGCGTTCGCGCTGCCGCTTCTCGGTGTCGAAGAAGAGCGCGAAGTCATCGAAGTACTACGTTCGGGTTGGATCACCACTGGGCCACGCACGCAAAAATTCGAGCGCATGTTGGCGGAGTACTCGGGCGCCAAGGAAGTCGTCGCCGTCAACTCCTGCACCGCGGCGCTGCACGTCGCGTTACTGACGCTCGATCTCAAGCCGGGCGACGAAGTCATCACGTCGCCGGTCACTTGGCCGTCGACCGCCAATATGATCATTCACGCGGGCGGCACGCCGGTGTTCGCGGACATCGAGCGCGACACTTTCAATATCGATGTCGCACGGATCGAAGAGAAGATCACGAATCGCACGCGGGCGCTGTTGCCAGTGCACCTCGCCGGTCAACCGGTCGACATGGACGGCATTAACGCGCTCAAGGAGAAGCACGGACTCGAAGTCATCGAGGATGCAGCGCACGCGATCGGCGCCGAGTATCGGGGTCGTCGCATCGGTTCGCTATCGCGTTACACCTGTTTTTCCTTTTACCCGATCAAGAACATCACGACCGGCGAGGGCGGCGCGTTGGCGCTCAATGACACCGCGGATGCCGATCGCGTGCGGACACTCGTTTTGCACGGCATCACGCGCGACGCGTGGAAGCGCTACACGCAGAGCGGCTCGATTCACTGGGAGTGCGTCACGCCGGGCTGGAAATACAACATGCCGGACTTGGCGGCGGCGCTCGGGATTCATCAGCTCAAAAAGCTCGATAACTTCATTGAAATTCGACGGCGTTACGCGCGACTCTACCAGCGTGCCTTTATCGACACACCGGAGATCATGTTGCCGAGCACGATGGATGGTTGTCGTCACGCGCACCACTTGTTCATCATCATGTTGCGCACCGAAATGCTGAAGATCACGCGCGACCAGTTCGTGCAGTCGCTCAAGCAGGAGAACATTGGCACGGGAATTCACTTTCGGGCCTTGCACCTGCAACCGTATTTTCGCGAGCGCTACAACCTTCACACGGAGGATCTGCCGAACGCGACCTTTACCTCCGAACGCATCATCTCGTTGCCGCTTTATCCGGCGATGGCGGAGAAAGACGTGTTAGTGGTCGCAAACACGGTCAAGAAGCTGATCAAGTACTACCGGAAGTGACAGCGGGGGATTCCGCGCCGGCCGCAGCGGTCACCGGCGCAGGTGGCTGCGGCGTGCGCTTGCGCGCCCTTATCACAAGTTCGCCCATATACACATAACGCACCGCCTCGATTTCGAAACCATGGGCGCGCAGCTGCGCTTCGAGCGAAGCGCGCGTGTAGTGCGTGATATGTTCGTCTGCATAGGCGCCCGGCATCACTTTGCCATACACCCACTCAGTGAAGAGCCACGACTTGCGCGCGTAGTCCGGCGTGCCGAGCACGAGCACGCCGTCGTCACTGAGCACACGCGAGAACTCACGGAGGTCGAACCACTCTGGCGGGATGTGCTCGATCACTTGCGAGCAAATCACTTCGTCGAAGCTGCGGTCTTCGAACGGTAACTTGCGAATCGATCCGCGAATCAAATCGAGCCCGAGTTGGCGCAAGTAGCGGAGTTTCTTGAGTTGAATGTCGAGGCCGACCGACTGCGGCAGGCTCATCGCAATCATGCTGGAACCGCAACCGACATCGAGAATGGGGCCGCGCTTGTCGAGCAGGGCGTGGATGACGCGATAGCGTTTGCGTTGCCACATCCGCTGCGGCAACACGAGACTGTAAAAGGCCCGCTCGTCGTAGTCAGCCGAGTAAACCGAATTGCGCAGCTTCCACAAACGAATCAATGCGCGCGAAAAACTCCAACCAAATGCGAGCCAGCGCACTTTGCTCGATCCTTCACCGCGCGGATGGTAATGGATCGGGACTTCCACGATGCGGTGGCCGTGCGCGTGGATCTTGACGAGTAGCTCCTCCAGCACTTCGTAGTTCGTGCCGCGCAATTCGAGACCTTCGAGCGCGCGTCGTCGGTAGGCGCGGTACCCACTCGAAATGTCGCGAAACGGCAGATCAAGAAAACGGGCGAACGCAACATTCAGGGTCTTACTGAGCGCCTTGCGTATCCACGGCATGTCGGCAAACGCGAAGCGAACGTAGCGCGAGCCGATGGCGACATCCGCGTGGCGCAGCGCTCTGAGGAGCGCCGGAATATAAAACGGATCGTGCGAGCGATCGGCGTCGAGCGTGACGATGTTCTCGCCATGGGCGGCGGCGAGCCCTTCGGCGAGCGCCGCGCCATAGCCGCGACGTTGCTGAACGAGCACACGCGCCCCCGAGCGGGCGGCAATCTCCTGAGTGCCATCCGGTGAGCCGGCGTCGACGACGAGGATTTCGTAATCGTCGGTTGTGCTGGCAATCGCGCGCCGAATCGATTCGATGACGTCCGCGATATTCCCAGCTTCATTGAAGGTCGCGAGGAGAATTGTCAAATACGGTCGGCGCGGTTCGATCATTACGGCTCTCTCAGCTTCGCGATCCGAGACTTCTCGTTATGGAGCCCCGCCGCCACGGACTCGAGCGGGCGGGGTACTATGCAGAATCGGCGGCGCCAATTCAATCGGCCATCCGAGCACAACTTGTTGGACTGGCACAAAGCGCCTAGACTTCGACGCCGCGCACAACGGCGCGTCCCGCGATCGGCCGTGCCGAATCAGAGGCGGAAGCTCAGCGTCGGCTCGTTGCCGGAGAGTCGCCGGCGTACGACTGGAATCGTCGCACGACAACGCAAAATATGGACGTCTCCGCCGATCGTAAAACTGTGCTCGCGATCGCGGGTTTGGCGCTGGCCGCGCGCGCGGCGCTCGCGCCTTTCATGGTGAATATCGAGTACTACGACGCAATCTATTTTGATTTTCATTGCGTGAAGGAATTCGCCGCCGGCAATTTCGCGGCGGGCTTTTTGCACTTTGTGCCGCCGCTTTTTCCGTTGCTGATGACACCGTTCTATCTGTTGTTCGACGACATGGAAGTCGCGGGACGTGTACTGGGTGTGCTCGTCGGGACCGCGACTGTTTGGCCGGCGTACGGCATCGCGGTGCAGGTCGCCGGCAGCAGCGTCGCGCGCCACGCGGCTCTGTTCTTGGCGCTCTTGCCATTTCACGTTTATTGGTCGGTGCGGGTCTCCTCTCATGCGACGTATGCGTTCTTCTTCGCGCTGGCCTTTTGGGCCTGTTTGCGACTGCTCACGCAAGTCAGCATCCGTCGCAGCTTGGTCGCCGGACTCTGCGCCGGCGCCGCGTATCTGGTGCGGCAGGAGGTGCTGGGTCTCGTGGTCGTGACGACCGCGGCGCTCGTCGGACTCGCGCTGAGTCCGAAGTCTTGGACTGCACGGCGGGAGAATCGCGGGCGCCTGCTGATCGCGGCGGTCTGTTTGCCGGCGGCTTGCGCCGTCTTCGTGTTGCCGATGATGGCCGGCACGTATCTGAAGACCGATCGCTGGGTTCTTTCGAGTAAGGGCGGCGTGAGTCTCTTCGGCGCGGGGCGGCAACTCGTCGAACTCACTCCCGAGCGCGATCGCATCTTGTGGGAAACGCAGATCACGTCCATGGAAGACTACGTGCCGCTATCGATCAGTGAGGCGTTCTACGCCGATCCGAGCGGTGTGGCGCGCGCGTGGTGGCGCAATGTGCGGAAGCATTTCGAAAACATCGCGCGCGTGTGCGGCTACGTGTTGGCGCCCTTCCTCGTCGTCGGCTTGTTGCTACGCCGGCACGTGCCGCGGCTAACGTTTATTGACGGCTGGTTCGTCCTCCTCACGCTGTTTTATATCGCCACGCTGGCATTCTTCTACGATAGCAGCCGCTTGTTCTTGGCCTTCTGCGCGCCTTTTGCGTGTTGGATCGCCATCGGACTCGCGGAGCTCCGCGCTTCGTGGCGCGCACGACTTTGGCGGCCGGGCGCGGTCGACTGGTTACCTCGCGTACTGTGGGTGACGCTCGCCGCCATGCTCGTTGCTCGACCCCTGACTCCGGAATATGGTCTAGCGCCGAGCCATCAAGAACTCGCCGGGCGATGGATTCGTGAGCACCTCGGACCCGACGTGAAGATCATGGATCCGGATGGCAACGTCGCCTTCTACGCTGATGGCCGGCCGGATTTTCTGCCGCTCGCTGATTTGGCGGATGTCTTGTATTTCGCTGGCTGCCGCCAGATCGAGGTGTTCGCGTACACGCGAGCACAACTCGCGCGCTCGCGGCCGCGCTTATTGTGGGATATCGTGCTGCAAGAGATAGCGCGCACAAACGCTTGGTCCGCGCCGCGCGAAAGCAGACCGGCGCTCGAGTTGCTGCACACGGTGAAAGCCGAGCGGGCGGCCGGCGATGTCGAGATTTACCGTATCGTGCATCGATGATCGCGAGCGCGGGTGGCAGGGGGGAAGAGGGAAGATGCCGGCGTTAAGAGACGCAGGAAAGACTAGCACGGACGATTCGCGTCCTGAGTATTCGATCGTTATTCCGATCTTCAACGAAGAAGGAAACATCCCAGCGCTCAATTCGCGGCTCGTCGCGGTACTTGAACAGCTCGGGAAACCCTACGAAATCATCTATATCGACGATGGCTCGCGCGACCGCTCCGCGGCGTTGCTCGACGAACTCGCGGGCGCCAACCCGCGCGTGCGAGTGATTCACTTCACCCGCAACTTCGGCCAACATCCGGCGGTCTACGCCGGATTCGCCGCGGTGCGCGGCGCCATCGTCGTGACTCTCGACGGTGACTTGCAAAACCCTCCCGAAGAGATTCCAAAGTTGCTTGCCCGCCTCGACAACGAGACGGATGTGGTCGCGGGTGTGCGAATGCGCCGCCACGATTCGATTTTGCGCACGTTGCCATCGAGATTCGTCAACTGGATGGTGGGGAAACTCACGGGGGTGGCGCTGCGCGATTACGGCTGTTTACTGCGGGCCTATCGGCGCGATGTCATCGACAAGTTGTTGTTATGCCGCGAACGGACGAAGTACTTCACCGCGTTGATTTCCTGGCTGGGTGTGCGCATCGCCGAAGTGCCGGTCGAACACGCGCCGCGCGGCGCCGGCACCTCGAAGTATCACTTCCTCAAACTCGTGTCGATGAACTTCGACTTGCTGACCGGTTACTCGATCATGCCGATTCAGTTTATTTCGCTCGGTGGATTGTTGTTTGCCGTCATCGGTTTCGTGCTGGCGCTATTCTTCCTCGTGCTTTGGCTGGTTTACGGCGGTTCACAAGTGTGGTGGGTGCTGCTCTCATTCTCGGCGTTTTTTCTCCTTTTCGGATTGCAGGTGATGGCGCTCGGTTTTATCGGTGAGTACATCGGTCGCATCATGATCGAAGTCAAGGATCGGCCGTATTACCTGATTCGCAGCGAAGTCAACGCACCGAAGCAACAAGCTCCATGAGCGCCGCCTCACCTTGGCTGGAGCGCCTCGTGTGCCCGAAGTGTCGGGGACATTTCGAGCGCCGAACCGCGCTGCTCCATTGCCCGAGTTGCCAAACGGACTATCCATCGGTCGCGGGCAAACCCTGGTTACGATTGAGCGCACCGGTCGTGGCCGAGTCTCAGTATCTCGGCGGATGGCGTGGGAGGCTGCGAAACAGTCGTTGGTATCCGCTCTTGTTTCGGCTGTTCTCGCCCGTATTGGTCACCGGCCCCGATGTGGCGCGCCGGTACGCGCCACTCGCAGATGCGGGCGGGCTCGTGGTGGATCTCGGCGCCGGGAACGATCGGCGTCATCCGCGTTTTCTCAACATCGATATCTTGCCGTATCCCAATGTCGACTTGGTGTGCGATGGCGAAGCGCTGCCGCTCGCCGACGCGAGCGTCGACGCGCTTTTTAACATCGCCGTGCTCGAACATGTCGCGGCGCCGATCCGCGCCATCGAGGAGGCGCGGCGCGTGCTGAAGCCGCACGCCAAGTTGCTGATCGTCGTGCCGTTTCTCCAGCCGTTTCACGCCGCACCAGCGGACTTTCGCCGCTGGACGCTGCCGGGTTTGCGGCTGGAACTCGAACTCGCGGGATTTTGCGTCGACGAGGGGGGGGTCTACTGCGGTCCCTGCTCGACCTGCGCGTGGTTATGCGCCGAGTCGCTCGCGTTCGTGCTGAGCTGCGGAAAGCCGGCGTGGCAAAGTCGTTTGACGCTGCCGCTCCAGGCGCTTTGTTCGATCTTCAAGTGGCCGGACTTGTTTTTCGCGCGCTGGCGCGGCGCGCAGTCGCTGGCGTCCGTCGTCTATGTCGAAGCGCATAAGCCCGGCAACGCGGACGCTGGCGGCGCCTAACTGGAGCTCGCCTCCACGGGCGCCGATTTGCGCGCGCGCAAGGGGATTCGGGGTTCGGGCGCGAGGCCGCGGCGAAACGCGATGATCTCGGCGGCAATCGCGATCGCAATTTCATCCGGTGTGCGCGAACCGATATCGAGACCAATCGGCGCCCGCACATGGTCAAGTTGCTCGGGTCGAACGCCACGCCGCGCGAGGTTTTTGCAAATCGCGCCGATCTTGCCGCGACTCCCAATCAATCCGACATAACGCGCGGGTGTTCGCACGGCCTGTTCGAGGACGCACTCATCGTGCTGATGGCCGCGCGTCACGATGATGATGTAAGAGCTGGGGCCAATCGATAAATCCGCGAAGCACGATTCAAACTCGCGTACCAGTGTGCGTGTTTGGGGTGGAAAGAACTGCGGGGCGGCGTAACTCTCGCGATCGTCGATCACGACGATGCCGTACTCGAGCGGCGCCAGGGTGCGCGCGAGACTTCGGGCGCAATGGCCGGCGCCAAAGATGTAAACGACCGGATTGCCGATCGGCTCGATGAAGACTTCGAAACTGCCGCCGCACAAGAGGCCAGTCTCCGCGGCGGTCGCGGCGGTCAAACGAAAGCTCATGCGGCGGGGCTCATCGGTGGCGATGACTTCCATCGCCAATCGCCAAACTTCCGCTTCGCTGCACCCGCCGCCGACGGTGCCGAGCGTACTGCCATCGTCGCGTATCAACAGCTTAGCGGTTTCTTTGCCGGGCGTTGAACCCTGCGTCGAGATGATCGTCGCGAGCGCGCCGCGCCGGCCGGACTCGATGAGGTGGGCTGCTTCTCGAAAGATTTCTAGCATCGAATTTCCCGTCAAGAAAACGCTGACGATCGCGACTCGATCACTGCCCTCCTGGCCGCAAGCTGGGTCGTGATTCTCTCACCGGTTATCGAGTTGTAAACAACGTGGGACGAACGCTGCCCGCGCCGACGCCCGCAGCGAAGACCGATCACGGTCGCCGACTATCTCCATGGCCAGGCGCCGCTTAGGTCCGCTACTCGCACCCGCGCGTGGCCGTTAGCGACACGACATCAGATACTTATCTGGCGATGTATGCAACCTACGTGGGGGGGCAGGGTGTCGAAACGAGTCACGCACGGAACCGAGTTTGTGCTGCTGGATCCGCTGGCGGTGCAGCAACTCGAGTGGGCGATCGTCGCCGCGCTACCGGACGCGCTGCTCGTCCTCGATGAGCAGCGGCGGCGCGTCGTCGCAACCAATCAACGATTTCTTAAGATGGCGAATCTGACTGCGGACGCGCTCAAGCAGCCAGGTTTCTCGCCGCTCGATCTCTTCCATCCGCAATCGCACACGGCATTTCTCGCGATCGGCGAAGTCGGAATGGACCCGTCGCAGGAAAATGGTCCGGTTCGACTGCGACTGAAAGACGGGCAGGACACCGCCGTCGAATCTGCCGGTGCATTGGTGCTACTGCCGGGCTCACCGCCGCGCTGGCTCTACTTTTTTCGGCCGGATAGCAGTAACCGTGATACCGTCATGCATGACCGGCAGAAGCGACTCGCCAACGAGGCCGTTCAGACGTTCCACAGCATTTATCACTTTACGCAGCGCATCCGCTGCGCGCCAAAGCTCGCGAGCTTGTTGCTCGGAGCAACCGACGAAGAATCGATGTGCGCGTGCGCGGCGGAGTTTCTAACCGCGGGCGGGTTTCAATGCCAAGAAGTGACGATCGTGCTTTCGCACGCCGACGGCCTGCGACTCGCGCACTCGACGAGCGTCGACGGCCCGCAGCGCCATGCGGAGAAACTCCAGCGTTATGCGCGGTATCTCGAGACCGGCGAGCAGCCGCGTCAACCCGAAGTGCGACTCTATCGTCTCACCGAGAAAGACCGCGCCATTGGTCTCCTCGAAGTGAGGCTCGACCGGCGCGACTGCCAGTTGATCGAATCCAATCCCGAACTCGCGGCTTGGCAAGATGACATTCTCCGGACGGTCGCCGAGATCATTGCACTGCGGTTGAGCAATTTGCGGCTGCAGGTCAATCTCACGTCGCTGACCATTAGCGATCCGTTGACCGGTGTCTACAACCGGCGGTACTTACTGACGCAAATGGAGGCGGAGGTGCGGCGCGCGCAGCGCTTTCAGCGTCCGCTCTCGACAATCTTCATCGATCTCGATGATTTCAAAACGATCAACGACACCTACGGACATGCGCAAGGTGACTCCGTTTTACGCACGGTTGCCGGCATCTTGCTGAGCTGTGTGCGCGAGAGTGACTATGTGTGCCGCTACGGCGGAGACGAGTTCGTGATGATCTTGCCGGAAACTGATATCGAAGCGGCTTTGAATCTCGCCGAGCGGTTGCGCCAACTTATTTCCGAGACGAGTTTCGAACGGATCCCGGACCAGGCGCCCGCGAGCAACACCGATCCGAGCGCACCCCTCAAGCTCACGGTGTCGTCGGGCGTCGCGTCGACTGATGTCGGCGATGACCTATTGAAGGCCGCGGACGCCGCGCTCTATAGCGCGAAGCGCCAGGGTCGCAATCGCACGACACTCGCCGCGGATAAAGTTCCGGCGCCGAAGTAAACACTCGCGTTCGAATAGCCCGTGGGGGGGCGTTCGACCTGGTGATCACGCGGCGAAGACTACAGGTGCGTTGAACTGGGCGGCGCTCCCCGACCAAAGCCAACCGGCACTCGATAGCGTCAGGACTTCGCCGGCGGATCCACTTCATTGGACTGGCTGCGCTGGCGCTGATTCGCCGCCGCTTCGTCTTCGTCGCGCGCCTGCTTGAGCAACGCATCGAGTTCGGTTTGTTTTTGGAAACTCTCGTCGAGCACGAAGCGCAGGACCGGCGTGTGGCGCCAGCGGTGGCGGGTTGCGAGGTGGCGCTGAATGAAGACGCGCGCATCTTCCAATCCGCGCAGTGTTTTGCGTTGGTCGGCCGGACTGCCGAGGATGGAAACCCTGACTTCGGCTTCTCGCAGGTCGGCAGTTGGCTCGACCTGCGTGATCGTCAAGAACCCGATGCGCGGGTCGCGCAGCTCGCGGTGCAGGATGTCCGCGATCTCTTCGCGCAGGAAAGAAGAGACCCGTCCTTTGCGCAGATCCTTCACGCCTTCGCCGATCGTGATTCACGTGGCATCGCGTCAAGCATTGCCGAGTTTGCGCGCTTTCTTGACGATGCGGAAACTCTCCACCACGTCGCCGACTTTGATGTCATCGTAATCGGTGATGACAAGCCCGCACTCGAAGCCTTCCTTCACGTCGCTCGCGTCATCCTTGCCGCGCTTGAGCGACGCCAGCTTGCCCTGGTAAACAATGCTGCCGTCGCGAATCAGCCGCACTGGGTTGTCGCGCCGAATCGCGCCGCTCTTCACCATGCAACCGGCGATATTGCCGAGCTTCGAAGATTTGAAGACCTGGCGAATCTCGACCGTCGCCATGATTTCTTCGGAGAGTTCGGGCGAGAGCAGTCCTTCAAGTGCCTGGTGCATGTCATCACCGAGTTGGTAGAGCACTTGGTAGGTGCGGATCTCAACATTCTTCTCTTTCGCGAGGCTGCGCGCGCGTTCGTTGGCGACGACGTGGAACCCGATGATCAGCGCATCCGAGGCGTCCGCAAGCGTAACGTCGGACTCGGAAATCTCGCCGACGCCGGCGAGCAGGATGCGGAAGCGTACTTCGTCGGTGCTCAAGCTCTGTATTTGGTCGCGCACGACCTCTTTGCTGCCGTTGACGTCGACCTTGACGATGACTTTGACTTCCTTGGTCGTGCTCTTCGATAAGTGCGACATCAGGTTCTCCAAGGTGACGTGCGAACGAATCGCGCGCTCCGCTTCGCGGACCTTGCGTTTGCGCTCATCCGCGATCGTCCGCGCCCGCTCCTGCTCGACGCTATAGAGCCGGTCACCCGCCTCGGGAATGCTATCGAGTCCGGTGAGTTCGATCGGCGTCGCAGGTCCGGCGGCTTCGAGAACCACGCCGGTCGTCGATTGCAGCGTTCGCACACGGCCCCAAGCGGCGCCGCACAGCACTGTATCGCCGGGCCGCAACGTGCCGTTTTGGATCAAAGCGGTCGTCACGATGCCGCGGCCCGTTGTCGCTTTGGCATCGAGTATCGTGCCAATTGCGGCGCGGTTCGGGTTTGCCTTGAGTTCCAGGATCTCGGTTTCGAGCGTCAGCACTTCGAGCAGCGCATCGATGCCTTGCCCGGTCAACGCGGAAACTTCCACCATCTCGGTGTTGCCACCCCACTCGGGCGGCGTGAGGCCAAGTGCGGTGAGTTGCTGCTTGGTGCGTGCCACGTTGGCGGCAGGTCGGTCGATCTTGTTGAGCGCTACGACGATCGGCACGTTCGCGGCTTGCGCGTGCTGGATGGCTTCTTCGGTCTGCGGCATTGGGCCGTCATCGGCGGCGACGACGAGTACGACCACGTCCGTGACATTCGCGCCGCGCGCGCGCATCTCCGTAAAAGCCTTGTGGCCGGGTGTGTCGATGAAGACGACGTGTCGATTGTTGTGATCGACGCGGTACGCGCTCATGTGTTGCGTGATGCCGCCGGCTTCGCCGAGCGCGACTCGCGTCTCGCGAATCTTGTCGAGCAATGACGTCTTGCCGTGGTCGACATGACCGAGAAACGTGACGACCGGTGGTCGCGGCACGAGTTGTTCCGCCGGGTCGGACTGGGCCTCGAGTTCATCGAGAGTTGATTCGAGCTTGGCGGATTCCTGCACGGTGATATCGACGCCGAATTTTTCGCCGATCAAGAGCAGCATCTCTTCAGTCAGACTGCTATTGATGTGAACCATGACATTTTCGCGCATGAGCAATTGCAAGATTTGCGATTGCTTGACGCCGATGACGGGGGATAGATCCTTGAGCGTCAGCGGCAAACTGACCGTCACCGCGCTCGGCTTCTCCATGATGACGGTTTCGCTCGCCGAAGCCGACAACGGCTGCATCGTCGGTCGCCGGCCGCCCTTGCCGGGGCGTCCGCCACGCCGATCTGCATTATCGTCCGAGAACCGCTCCTGCCGCCGACCGCCCGAACCCGCGTGTCGACCTCGTCGTTCGCTCGAGCCGGCACCGCCACCGCCTCCACCACCACCACCGTACGAAGGTGTTTGTCCGGGAAAGAAACGCACGCGGCGACGACGATCCGGATCGTTCGCAGTCGGTGGCGCATCCATGCGACCCGACGGTGGACCATCCGGTCGGCGCGGCGCATCGAATCTTCCTGCGCCGCCAAAATCGCTTCGTCCGCGCGCGGGCGCCGACTCCATCGAACCCGGCCGATCCATGCGTTGCGGTCGACCTTGCATTGCGCCCGGCTCTGGTCGCGGCGGAGTGACAACGGGTCGTCGCACGATGATCGGTCCGACTGGCCGCACCGCCGGCTTTGGCACGAATACCGAAGGTGGCATGGGCGGCGCTGTCGGACGCGTTCCGCTCGCCGCTCCGCCGGATTTCGGCGCGACGGTCGGCGCCTTCTCGGATGCACCCTTTTCGGCAGCACCGGCCGCCCGCCGCGGCGGCGCAGCGGCGGCACCGCCGCTCGTTTTGCGTCGCAACGCATCAGCGACGTCGTCTTGTACCGACGCGAGATGGCTAGCGACTTCGATGCCGCTCTCCTTCAAAACATCCATGATCTGCTTGGTAGTCAGATTGAGTTCCTTGGCGAGCAGAAAAACTCGAACTCCCACGCTACCTCCTCATGGACGATGCAACGATTACTGTTGCTCCGCTTGCTGTTGTTGCTGCTGCTGCTGCAGGTACTCGAGTATTTCTCGAGCTTTGGCCGGGCCGACGCCGTCGATCTCGGCAAGTTGCCCGGTGCCCATGCGCAAGAGCGCCGCTGGCGACTCGAAACCGAGTGCGCGCAGCTTGTGGGCAACATCGGGGTTGATTCCCGGCACGCTTTCGAGCCGGTCTTTTTCGCTGCCGCCGGAAATCCGCTGTTCGAAAACACGGAGCTGTTCTTGGCGTTCTTCTTCTTTGGCTTTTTGGAACGCGGCGGCGATCGGATCGCTTTGGCGACTCGACTCGCGCCCACTTTCGTTAGCAGCAGTTTGACTGGTCGCCGCCTCAATCAACTTGTCGAGCGGATTGAATCCCGTGACCGCGGCCTCGCGCGCGGCGTCTAGTTCGCCGGCGGCCGCCAGTTTCTCGCTGAACAACCCCTGAGCGAGATTCTCGAGACCTTCGGCGCGCATGCGCTCGAGATCTTCGTCCGAGACGGGCGTGATTTTCAGCTCCCAGCCGGTGAGCTTGGAGGCGAGCCGGACGTTTTGACCGCGCCGACCGATGGCGAGCGACTGGTGGTCCGGCTTGACGTACACGGTCGCCGTTTTGGAGTCGAAGTCGAGGTCGAGCGACGCGATCTCGGCGGGCCGTAACGCCTCCACCATGAAGATCTCAATGGACTCATTCCAACGCACAATGTCGATCTTCTCGCCGAACAGCTCGTCGACGATATTGCGTATGCGCGTCCCTTTCACGCCAACGCATGCGCCCACGCAATCGACGTTCGTGTCGTACGTGGTCACCGCGATTTTTGTTCTATAGCCAGGTTCGCGCGCGATGCCTTTGATCTCGACGACGTAATCTGCGACTTCGGGAATCTCCATTTCGAACAAGCAGCGGACGAGATCCGTGTGCGTGCGGGAGCAGAGCAATTGCACGCGATTCGGCTGCAGATTGACTTCCTTCAGCACGACCTTGATGCGATCGCCTTCATTGAAAGTCTCGACTGGGGACTGTTCCGAGCGCGGTAGGAATCCCTCGACTTTGTTGAGCGCGATGATGAGTTCACCGCCCGGCTTCTTCGACTGAATCGTCCCGGTGAGCAATTGGCCGACTTTCGGCAAGAACTCTTGGTAAACGACGTCGCGTTCGGCCTCGCGAATTTTTTGATAGAGCACCTGCTTGCCGGTCAATGCCGCGATGCGACCGAGTTCGGTCGGACTCAGCGCTTGATCGTCGACTTTCGCGGTGATCTCGCCGGACTCGCGGTCGATCTCGACGATGATGCCATCTTGAGCGCCGAGCTTTTTCTGCGCGGCGGAGAGCAAGGCGAGCTCGATGCCCTTAAAAATGATTTCTTTGTCGATCGCACGGTCACGATGGATCGTGTCGACAAAACGCAGGATTTCGCGGTTCATCGGCCGGTCGCTATCCTTCCAATCGAAGCTGCTCGCGCATTCAAAACGGGCCGCCGTTGCGCGCATCGCGGACGCTCGAAAACTACAAGGGCGGTCGTCTCGGCACGCGCGCGATGCGTGTGCAAGACTCCGCCCCTTGGTAGCACGCGCGCGGATAGAAATATCCGGTGCACGCGCAAGGCCGAGAGCTTTGGACAGCGCTTTGATTGCGGTGTCCGACGGCTCCCCATGCTCGGAAGTGTGGTTACGGCGTTGCCATCATAACCAATTCCACCAAGAGGGCTTGACCGTGAGGTCGCACTTCGCGACGTCACCGACCATCCGAAATGCCTTCCATTGCGTCCGCTACGAACCCGCGCTTTTTCGAGCACCAGTTCTACAGCTCGACGCAAGTCCACTTGAAGTTCCGCCGACCGCGGCGGAAGACGGGAGATTGTAGGCGGCGCAGCTCCTCTGTCAACTTGAAGTTGTCGCGCTTGGCGCTTGGAAGCTCTTGGGTTTCAAAAGGATATAGGTCGAGCGCTGGTGCCGGCGACCCCGAGCGCCAGCGACTCGAGACCCGCTGATCGAGGCCCGCGCGCCGCACGATGTTCGCGCGCGATCACTTTTGGGATATGGCGACTGACCCTGAGCTGGTTAGATGGCGCGCATTCGACGCGGTTGCGCGTTCGAATGTCGCCGCAACCATGGACCGCGAAATGCCCTCCAGTCGAGCGGCAACCGAGTCGAAGATTGATGCGTCGAACGCGCCCGCGGCGGGAGCCTGTGGACTCTGTGCGCAGGGTGGCAACGTAAGACCTTGAGCACATGGACGGAAGCGCCGGTACAAGATCATGATCTGCGAGGTTTGCCGAGAGTCGATCGCCACGGTTCACTTGATCGAGATCGTCAACAACACGAAAAAAGACATCCATCTTTGCGAAAACTGCGCCCAACAAAAGGGTGTCGCGATTCACTCGCACGTCAAGAACCTGTCGATTCCGGAATTCTTCGGACACTTGGTCGAAAATCCGGCCCCTGCCACCGGCGTGAGTGAAGAGCTCAGTTGTCAGATGTGCGGGATCACGTTTAGTGAGTTCCGCTCGGGTGGCAAGCTCGGCTGTCCGCACGACTATCAAGTGTTTCGTCGTGAACTCAGTCAGTTGCTCGAAAAGATTCAGAGCGTCTCGACGCAACATCGCGGCCGGGTGCCGACGCGCGTGACGCGCGAGATGGGTCGGCGACAGGAACTCGACGGCTTGCGTGACGAACTCAAGAAGGCGGTGTCGAGCGAAGAGTACGAGCTGGCGGCGGAGCTGCGCGATCGCATTCACGACTTGGAACGAGAAGAACATTGCAACTAAGTGATTTCGTCAACAAAGCCGGCGAGTGGATGGCGGGGACGGGACCCGACGGGGACCTGGTCATCTCGAGTCGCATTCGACTGGCGCGAAATCTCGAAGGTCACATGTTCTTGTCGCGCGCCAATTCGAAGAAGCGCGCGGCGATCGAGAACGATGTTCGGGAGGCGCTCAGCGAAGTGGAGGCCGAGCTCGGACTGAAATATCTCGAACTCAAAGGGCTCAACAGCGTTGATCGATGCGTGCTCATGGAGCGCCACCTGATCAGCCGTGAGCACGCCTTCGCCAAGGGCGAGCGCGGGGTCGCGTACAATCTCAACGAAGACCTCGCCATCATGATCAATGAGGAAGACCACCTGCGCCTACAAGTGTTACGCTCAGGTTTTCAGTTGGAAGATACATGGCGCGTCATGGCGCGCGTCGACAGCCTGCTCGAGAAGCGCTTGTCGTACGCGTTTGATTCGAGTTTCGGCTACCTGACGGTTTGTCCCACCAACGTCGGTACCGGCTTGCGGGCGTCCGTCATGTTGCACCTGCCGGCACTCGTGCTGACGCGGCAAATCGAGAAGGTCTATCAGGCGGTTACAAAGATCAATCTGGCGGTGCGCGGCCTCTACGGTGAAGGCACCCAGGCGCACGGCGACTTTTACCAGATCTCGAATCAAGTGACGCTCGGCAAGACGGAGGCCGAGATCCGTCAGAATTTACAAAGCATCATCCCGCAGATTCTCGAATACGAACGCAAGGTGCGGCACGAGTTGGTGGCGCACAAGAAGGCGTTCCTCGAGGACAAGATCTGGCGAGCGTTCGGAACCCTGTCGCACGCGCGCACCATCACTTCGAAGGAGACCATGGACGCGCTGTCGTTGGCGCGGCTCGGTATCAACTTAAAGATTCTGGATAGCATCAGCCTTAAGACCGTCAACGAGCTGTTCGTGCTCACCCAACCCGGCCATTTGCAGAAAATGGAGGGCGCTGAGCTCGACGCCGAGGACCGAGATGTGGCACGGGCGAAGTTCATTCGCTCTTACCTTGAGTTCAGCGACTAACATCTTGCCTGAAAAAATGCGGCCGCTA
Organism: Planctomycetota bacterium; assembly: GCA_046154185.1. Lineage (GTDB taxonomy): Bacteria > Planctomycetota > UBA8108 > UBA1146 > JAJFFE01 > JBJXGE01. The sequence goes on along the minus strand of JBJXGE010000012.1, from coordinate 86,164 downwards.
ACGTAACGAGGCGCCGAGGGGACTGGATCCATTTTCGCTGGGAACGCGTTGATGGAACGCGCGGAGAGTGGAGCGCCATTCGGACCGGTGCCGCAGTCGGACCGGTGCTCAAGACGAGCCTGGCCGGAGGGCTTCGGCAAGCGCGATCTCGAGAAACGTGATCGCGTGTGCAAGGATACGAGCTGAAGGCGATCTTGTTGGGGTGAAGTGATCGCGGCAGGTCACAGATCCAGTGCTTGATCTGAGGACTAGGGAGAGTTGCAGATGTTCGACAGATTCACGGACCGAGCCCGCAAGGTCATGGCGCTTGCTCGCAAAGAGGCGCAACGATTCAACCACGATTTCATCGGCACCGAGCACATTCTCTTGGGGCTGATCCAAGAGGGAAGTGGCGTGGCCGCCAACGTCCTGAAGAATCTGGGCGTAGATAGCAACAAGATCCGCGCTGACATCGAACAGCATGTGCAATCGGGACCATCGATGGTCACGATGGGGCAGCTCCCGTTCACGCCGCGCGCGAAAAAAGTACTCGAGCTTTCGCAAGAAGAGGCCAACGAGCTCGGTCACAATTACATCGGCACCGAGCACTTGTTGCTCGGCTTGATTCGCGAGAACGATGGCGTCGCGGCGCAAGTGCTGATGGATTTGGGCGTCAAGCTCGAAGACGTCAAAGCTGAGGTGCTCGAGTTGCTCGGCGCCGACGTCAACGCGAATAACGAAGAATCGAGCGTGCCGGCCGTGAGCACGAATAAGACTCGTTCCAAAACTCCCGCGCTGGACTCCTTTGGTCGCGATCTGACCGAAATGGCGCGCGAGGGCAAGCTAGACCCCGTGATCGGTCGCGAAGGCGAGATCGAGCGCGTCATGCAAGTCTTGTCGCGACGCAATAAGAACAATCCGGTGCTGCTCGGCGAGCCCGGCGTCGGTAAAAGCGCGATCGTCGAAGGACTGGCGCAGGAGATCGTCGCCGGCAACGTGCCCGAGTTGCTGCGCAATCGGCGCATCGTCGTGCTGGATCTCGCCATGATGGTGGCCGGCACCAAGTACCGCGGACAATTCGAAGAGCGCATCAAGGCGGTCATGACCGAAGTGCGCCGCGTCAAAAACGTGATTCTGTTCATCGACGAACTGCACACGCTGGTGGGCGCAGGCGGCGCGGAAGGCGCGATCGACGCTTCGAACGTGCTCAAGCCGGCGTTGAGTCGCGGCGAAGTGCAGTGTATCGGCGCGACGACGCTCGACGAATTCCGCAAGCACATCGAGAAAGACGGTGCGCTCGAACGCAGATTCCAGAGCATCATCGTCAATCCGCCGTCGCGGAACGAGACCGTTTCGATCCTGCGCGGTTTGCGCGACAAATACGAAGCGCACCACCGAGTGCGCATCACCGACGAGGCATTGGTCGGCGCGGTCGACTTGGCCATTCGCTACATCAGCGGCCGATTCCTGCCCGACAAAGCGATCGATGTCATCGACGAGGCTGGCTCACGCGTGCGACTGCGCAATTCGACCCGGCCGCCGAGCCTCAAAGATTTGGAAGAAAAGATCGAGCAGCTCAATAAGGAAAAGGAAGCCGCCGTCGCTGAGCAAGACTTCGAGCGAGCGGCGAATTTGCGTGATCAAGCCGATCAGTTGAAACGCAAGAAAGACGGCCTAGTGAAGGACTGGCGCGAGACCTCGCAAGAGTGCGGGGGGCTCGTCGATGAAGAGGTCGTGCGGGAAACCGTTTCGAAAATGACGGGCATACCGCTCACGCGCATCGAGAGTGCCGAAGCCGATCGCTTGTTGAAAATGGAGGACGAACTCCACAGAACGGTGATCTCGCAGGACATTGCGATCAAAAGCATCGCCAAGGCGGTGCGCCGTTCGCGTTCGGGTCTCAAAGATCCGCGGCGACCGGTCGGCTCGTTCATTTTTCTCGGACCGACCGGAGTCGGCAAAACGCTACTTGCCAAGGCGCTCGCCAAATTCATGTTTGGTGAAGAGGAAGCGCTGATTCAGATCGACATGTCCGAGTACATGGAGAAGCACAATGTGTCGCGCTTGGTGGGCGCGCCGCCGGGTTATGTCGGATTCGAAGAGGGCGGTCAACTGACGGAGAAAATCCGGCGTCGGCCGTACGCGGTCGTGTTGCTCGACGAGATCGAGAAGGCGCATGCCGATGTCTACAACATGCTGCTGCAAGTCATGGAGGAGGGACACCTCACCGATTCCTTTGGGCGTGTTGTTGATTTCCGCAACGTGATTCTCATCATGACTTCGAACATCGGCGCGTCGGTAATCAAGAACCAGTCGTCGCTCGGTTTCCGCAGCACCGAAGGCGAGCGCGATTTCGAGGAGATGAAAAAGGAGCTCATGATCGAAGTGGAACGCCACTTTCGTCCGGAATTCCTGAACCGGCTCGATGACACAATCATCTTCAATGCGCTCTCGCGCGCCGATTTGACGCGGATCATCGACGTCGAAATGACGCGTGTGAAAGCGCGACTCGCCGAGAAGAATCTCGAACTCGTGCTGACCGACAGCGCGAGAGATTACCTGCTGAACGAGGGCTACAATCCGGCTTTCGGTGCGCGACCCTTGCGCCGCGCGATCGAGCATAAGATCGAAGATGCGTTGGCAGAGGATCTCTTGCGCGGCGTTTTCAAGGACACGGCGAAGATCGTTGTCGAAGTCGCGGACGGCAAACTGCGGTTTATTCCTCAGCCGCGCGCGGAACGACCGAAAGAGACCAAAGAGTCAAAAGAGCCGGCAGTCCGCTAACTCCGGAACTAGCCTGAGAACGAGCGCTGCGCGCTTGTTTTCAGGCTGTTTTTTCTAGGGGTTTGTTACTCCTCATCACGCCTCGCAGTCGTAGCTCCGCTATGACCGCTTCACGCTAACGGACTCGCCCGCTAAGAGTGGCTGTCGCGGCATCAGATTTCCGCGATGAGTCGCGGTTGAAATCGCAGGTAATCGCACGAGCACAAGTGATATCCGACGCCGTTTTTGGTGCCGAAGAGTCGACCGGGTTTCAGCGCGTGCAGATGTCCAAACACGACGTGATCGACTTTATGTGCCTCAAAGAGGGCGCTCAGTTCGTTTTCGGCTAGGTCCGCGCTGACGGGCGGATAGTGGCAGAGCACGATGCTGAGTTTCACTCCGTCGCTCGGACGATCAGTGAGTTGGCGAACTCGTCGCAACTCGTCGAGCGCGACGAGCGATCGCTTCAGCCGCTCGAGTTCGCGCTGATAGATGCGCAGATCTTCCGCAATCTGCTCGACGTCGCGCGGCACATTGGCGCTCAACTCGTCGCCGTCCTTACGCCACTCGATAGCGGCGGAAAAGTCGAGCCCAGGCACATCCCACAATCGCGTACCGGCGAGCGCCACCCCGTCGATGCCGATCGCGTCCCCGTTGATGGCGAAGAGACTCGTCGGCAGCGCGGCGCGCACCTTGGTGAGGCTACTCCACCAATAATCGTGATTGCCGCGACACAAGATCTTGCGGCCGGGAAGCGCCGCCAAAAACTCGAGATCGACCAGCGCGTCCGAGAGTCGAAGCGCCCAGGAAATATCTCCCGGCACGAGCACCAGATCTCGCTCTTCGACGACCTCACGCCACGCGCTTTGAATCTGGGCGGCGTGATCGCGCCAGTTCTCGCCGAACTTACTCATTTCCTTATTGGCGGTGCCGAACGACAAATGGGGATCCGCCAGGCACCAAATGCGCACGACGTAAATATCCGTTCAGAGTGACGCCGGTGGCGGCCCAGCCACTACTTCATCCAGAGTTCGCGGACCTTGCCCGCGAGGTAAAACGACCCGGTCACGCCGATCGCTGCCCCGCGGCGCGCTAACTCGCGTAGCTGTTGCGCAGCCTTGGTGACGTCCTCCTCGAGGAATACTTGGCCGCCCAACGTTTTCAAGTACGCGACGAGCGGCGCTGGATCCAACCGTCTCTTCGGTTCCGGTGTCGTCACAATCCAATCGATCGTGTTACCGTCCTGCGCAAAGACCTCGAGACAGGCGCGCCATTCCTTGCCCTCTAAGAGTCCGATCAGCACTGCGCCAGGCCGCGCGCCGCGCCACGACACAAAGCGCCGCTGAAAATACTCCATGGAGCGGCGCGTGTGAGCCGCGTCGAGTAAGAGGGGGGGCGGTCCAACCAAGGACTCCAAGCGACCGGTGAGTTGCACGGCTTCGATGGCCGCCATCGTCTCCGACTCGGTGAAGGGCTCAAACTTCGGCAACGCTTCGAGACTTGCGAGCGCGACGGCGAGATTGCGGTCTTGCGGCGCTTCGAGGCGACTCGGAACGCGATGATCAATCGGCGCCGCAAGGATTTCGGCGCCTTGCTCCCGTGCTTGCCGCGCCGCCGTTTGGCCCCACGATTCGCGAAACTCCGCGATGATAAACGGCCGTTGCGAACGCGCGATGCGGGCCTTTTCGCGCGCAATCTCATCGAGCGTGTCGCCGAGCTCCCGGCGATGCTCGAGATCGATACTGGTCAGGACGCCAATTTGATGCGGCACGGCCGAGGTCGAGTCCTGTGGTCCGCCGAGTCCGACTTCGAGCAACATGTGGGTGATTTTTGCTTGGCGAAACAAATACACGGCGACGCACGTCCAAAGATCGAAAAACGTCGGCACGAGGCTCGGGTCCGATTGTTCGATCTCTACGACGGATTCGTGGATGACCCGTAGCGCCTTGAGAATGTCGGCGTCCGAAACTTCTTCGCCGCCGATTCGAATGCGCTCATTGATACGTTCCAGGTGCGGCGACATGTAGGCGCCGGGCCGCTTGCCGCGCACGAGGAGCAACGCTTCCATCCAAAGCACGGTGGAGCCTTTGCCTTTTGAGCCGGCGACTTGAATGACCGGCACGTCGACCGGTGTGAGGCCGAGTTTTGCGAGCAGGTGCGCCGCACGTTCTGGACCGAGGCGTTTTTGCCCCTTCGATGGCGCCTGCTGCTGTTCATAATTCGTGAACGCAGCGAGGTAGCCGCTGAGCTCGGAGATCTTGCTGGGTGGCCGCGTGGGTACGAGGCCGCCCGTGGCTTTTGTCTTGCGAGTCATGGCAAAGTCGCCTTTCCAATTCCCTCACCGCTCGTACTATGACTCCGCCGCGCACAGCCAGCAAAGTCGAGCGGCCCAGCCCAGGAACGCGAAGAATTTCTTGCTCAGTCTGCGAGAGTGCCTGCGATGGCGCCATTGTGCCGAGCGCGCGCGCGCTGTCCAGGAGCCTTCGACGAGTTCATGGTAGTGTGAGCGCGTGATTGCGTCCGAACGCGGAAGCCCAAACCATGGGGATCAGCAGCGAAAGCCGAACGGGGCAGGTTGGTCGTCCGCTCCGAATCGGCATCAATTGCTCGGTCGATCTCACCGGCCGCGCAGCCGCCAAAATTTACCTAGAGTATGTCGATTTCGTCGCGGACGCGGGTGGCGTGCCGGTCTTGTTGCCCCCGGTCGCCTCCGCCTTGCAATTGGCATCGGAGTGCGATGGATTCCTTCTCATCGGCGGCGACGACTACCGCCTGAGTTGCGGTCCGACGGAACCGCCAGGCTTCCTGGCGATGGCGCCGCGGCGCGAAGAGTTCGATCTCGAACTCGGACGCCGCGTGCTGACGGCGCGGAAACCAACGCTCGGCGTTTGCGCCGGTTTTCAGTTGCTCGCGTTGCTAGAGGGCGGCGAATTGTACGGAGATCTCGCCACCGAATTGCCGAGCGACATCCTTCATCGCGTGGAGTCGAATGGAACGGACGGCGCGTCAGCGCCACCGCTCATGCATGGCCTCCACTGGCACGCGTGCGCCGCGTCGCCGGAAGTTGCGACCGGGCGTTATCTCGTGAACAGTTGTCACCATCAAGGAATCAAGCGATTGCCCGCATCCTGGCGAAGTTTCGCGACCACGGACGATGAGCTCATCGAAGGCGCCGTCGGACCGGGGCCGTTCTTGGTCGGCGTCCAATGGCACCCGGAGCGCGAGCCAACGAGCGTGCTCAGCGTCGCGCTGATGAAGTCGTTGCTCGCCGCCGCGCGTCAGGCGTTGCCCCGTTGACGGCGCGCGCGTCATCTCGGATCTATGTCTGCGCGGGCGAGCCGTCGGGTGATTTGCACGCCGCGCGTTTGATCGCGGCGCTGCGCACCGCGCGTCCAGATTTCGAATTCGTCGGTCTCGGTGGCGAGCGTATGGCGGCAGCTGGTGCTTTGCTGCGCGCGAATTTGGTTGATCGCGCGGTTATGGGCTTCCGCAAAGTCGTGCGCGAGATGGGTTACTTGGCGAACGTCACGGTCGACTTCGTCCGCGAGCTTTCGCTGGACCCGCCAGCGGCCGTCATCTTGGTCGACTACCCAGGTCTCAATCTCAACCTCGCCCGCATCGCGCGCCGCTGCGGCGTGCCGGTGATCTACTACATTTGTCCGCAAGTTTGGGCCTGGGCGCCGTGGCGCATCCGACGTGTGGCGCGACGGTGCGATTTACTACTCGCGATCTTGCCATTCGAGGAGGAACTTTATCGCGCGGCTGGCGCCCAAGTGGAGTACGTCGGTCACCCGTTGTTCGATCATCTAGCCGAAGTCGAAAAGGCGCCGCTCGTCCAAGAATACGCGGCGCCGGATCGACCGGTCTTGGCGCTTTTTCCCGGCAGTCGACGACAAGAAGTCGAAGAGTCGCTGCCGCTCATGCTGGCAACTGCAACTGAGCTGTTGCGCAAGGAGCCCCGCGCGCGAGTCGTGGTTTCGTGTCAACGCGCGAAACTGCAGTCGGCGGTCGATGCGCTTTGCGCGGGCGCCCCGTTCGCCGTCGACATCGCAACCGGTCCGGCGCACACGCTCCAGCGCCAGGCGTCTCTCGCGCTCGTCGTTTCCGGGACCGCCAGTCTCGAGCAGGCATATTTCGGCGTACCGATGGTGGTGATCTATCCGGTTCGACCGTGGGAGCGCCGAGCATTCGGTTTCTTTTCGGTGACGCCGTTCATCTCACTCGTGAATCTGATTGCCGGGACGAAAGTTGTTCCGGAGTTGCTGGTCGCACCCAGCGAAGCCGCGCGAATCGTCGAGCAAGCGACGCCACTTCTCGCTGGGCCCGCCCGCGAGGCGATGCTCGAACGGCTTCGCGGATTGCGCGCCGAGCACTTTCATCCGGGCGCAACCGCGCGGGCGGCGCAGAAAATCGTCGAGTTCCTCGGCCGGCATTCTCTATAAATCTCGGCTGTCCCCTCGGTCGTCCGCTCCCAATTCCCCAAGCCGGAGTCTCGGTTCGTTGGTTGAACGGGGTCGGGCGCAGCTGCGACCACGAGGGAAGTTAGAGCACCCGCCCGGAAGAAAACAAAAACCACGATTCGGACCCCGCGCGAGCGAAAGTCCGAATCGTGGTGCGCAAATCTCGTCGAGATTTCGATGCGCTTACGGGCAGTCGGTCAAACCCGTGCACGGAAGCGTGTCCGGGGTCGGATCGATTCCGCAGCTCGGGAACGGCGCCAGAATGACGGGGCCCGACGCAAACTGGTAGTTCAAGCTGTACACCGGGTCCGCGATGTTGACGAGTCCATCGTCGTTGGTGTCGTGCGCGGACGAACACTCGTTCGGGCCGCTCAAGAACATGTAGTTCAGCGTGTAGACCGCGTCGGCGATGTTCAACGAGCCGTCGCCATTGGCGTCACCGCGAATGAACGCGACTCCAGCCGACGGCGTGAGTGTCACGACGCCGTGCTCAAAGGTGGGCCGGAAATCCGCGATCCCGACGACAACCAGGTTCTCGATCGGGAGCCCGCCGAAGCCGTCTTCCCAAACAAGTGCTGTCGACGCGCCGTCGGCATCGCCCGCGAGCGTCGCGCTATTGGTCGCAAAGCTCACGTTGGCGATTTCGAGTAGTGGCGACAACACGATGGTATCGACGAGCACGAAGTCGACGATCATGCCGACGGTCAGCGAATCCGCGAACATCGCAGGCGCGAAGAAATCGACCACGCCGAGTCCGGCGCCCTGCGTGACTTGTGTCGCGACGAGATAGTCCGGATCGAATCCGAGACTCATCGAAATACCGTTCGTAGCGTTCGGGAAACCGGCGTTCGTGCTGTCTTCCAATACGCTCAGCGACACGTTTCCACTGCCAGTGCCACTTGTCTCCAAGTAGTCGATGTTGGCATCCACCGCGTAGAACGCGAAGTCGAGTGCGGTATCGAGGACCTCCACGCTGCAATTGCTCGTCGGCGCCGAATCGACCCCGTTGAAGCCGCGCACGCCGTACGTGTGGTCGCCGGTCGACATCCCCGAGTCAATGTAGGTCGTCGCGTCACCGGCGATCGTCGCCACTGAGTTGCCGTCGCGCGAGATCTCGATTCCGGTGTAGGTATCGCCGTTCGTCCACGAGAGCGTCACTTCGTCGTCGAAGTCGTGGAAGCTGCAGTCGAGGAACAGTGCCGGCACGATGAAGTTCGGATCGGGCACCGGGACATCGATCGTGACGTCCGTCGGTGATCCCGGCTTGAACAGCGTGACGACCGCGGTGCCAGTCGTGGGGCCGGCCGTGGAGATGAAGCGGAAGTTGTACATCGTGTCCCAGCGCACAGCGTTCGCATTGGGATTCGTCGCGAAGGAATCCGTGGCCCAAGCGACCGAACTCGGTGTCAGGGTCGGAGTCCAAGGCGCGTTCGAGTACGGCTCGCCGCTGTGCGAGTGCGGGTGACTGGAACTCGGTGTTGCCGCAGTGACACCGGCCGGCAAGTTGACAGTAAATCCGCCGACCGAGCGATCGGAATTCATGTTGTGGATCGCGTACTCGTAGCTGTATTGACCGCCACCGAGATCGATGACGCGCGAGCCGACGATGATGCGACCGTCGACATCGATGTAGTCAAGCTCGACATCGGCGTGATAGTCGCGCCACGCTTCGACACCGGTCTTTTTCCGCACCGTGAAGTTCCCGCCGACGAAGCCGATCGTGTAGTTCGTGCCACTGCCGAACACGTTGACGCGGCGATACGACGAGTTGTTGTTGTCGTTGCCGGCCTCGGTGTCATCGGGTGCGATGTACTGCGCGCTGACAAAGTACAACGCGCCCGGGTTCAGCGTCGGGTTCAAAGCGGCGTGCGGGACCTGCACACGGCGATTGATGACGCCCGGTGTTCCAGGCGGAGCGCTGAACGGATACGGGAAAAAGCCGCTGGCGGCGTTTACCAGCGAACGTGGTCCGAGGTTGCCTTGCGAGCCGTTGCGATCCGCGGTGTAGGGATCGGAGCAGCCAACGCCGAGCGAAGTGCCGGACGTCGGCGCACAGCCACCCGGTCCAGAGCACAAGGTTTCACTCAATGCAAAGAATCCGTGCTTCAGCCAACTCTGCCCGATTTGCTCCATCACACCGTTCTTGAGCCGAAACATGTTTTGGCCGATGACCGGGTGACGATTGATGGAGGCAAGCCACTGCAAGTTCACCGAGCCAATGTTGCAGGACGTTGTCCCGACGGAAAACGCACTGATTCCGGATTGCGAACCCCAACTGGCGAGATCTTGTAGATCGCCGACGATGACGTTCGGACCCGGCGTTTGAAAGCCTGGATCGCCGCCCGGCTGGGCGTGGGTGATCGCCGTGAGACAACAAACCGCGACAGTACTCAAAATTCCCGCCCGTGCGCGCAAATTCATCCGTATCCCTCTCTCCACTGCTGACTAGGGCCCAAAACACCGCGCGCGGAAGTTCCCACTGCGGCGATGCTACGGTGCCGTCAATTTGCTTCGTAAACAGAGTTTGCTTCGAAAGCCGAGTTGAGTTGGTCGTTGACCCAGCGCTCACTCCAAAGCGGGTCAGGGCTCGACGAGCGCCTACCGAAGTCGCCCATGGTATCTTCAATCCTCAACCGGGCGAGAATTTTCCAAAAATTCTTGCCAGCGCAACCTGCCCGAAATTGTTCCAGCAGAGATTCGTAAACTGTTTGCAAAAACTTAGTAACGAGTGGCAGACGGGACGGACCGGCCGCGTCGCGCCGCGTCGAGCCTTGTTCTGTCCATGAGTTTCTAATATGAGCATTCAACGACGTGTCTTGCGCGGCGCTTTTGGTCAGCAGAAGCGGATCTCGTGCCGGCACGCCGGCACGCCAGCTTTGAGATTTTGCGCGGATAGTAAGGAGGCGCGTGACGCGCGCCGATGATTCTTCCCACTCAAACATCGCCGCCGCCGCCGTCGCCAGGGAGTTACGTATCGGTGGCGCGCTCGTCATCGCATTCGCAACGTCGGTAGCGCTCGCCTGGGTCTCGTACGTGTCGCACCTTCCTCACGTGCGTTGGCCAGCGAGTATCGCTTTGCCCACGCTTGGCGTCATTTTGCTTGCGGGCGGCGCGCTCGCCGGCGTCACGAACGCGCGCCCGGTTTTGACCGGCGCGATGAGCGGTCTATTCAGTGGCGCCTTTAATCTCATCGTGCTCGGCAGCATGCTCAGCTCGAGCGGCGATTCCGAAGCGAATGAGTTGCCGAGTTTCGGCCTGCGCCTACTTGGATTCTTCGGCTTGTCGATCAGCATCGGCGCGCTCGGCGGCGCGCTCGGCGCCTGCAGTCGACGTCGTCGGTCGATCGCGCGTGAGGAGTGGTGTCGCGCGTTCGGCTGGGTTGCGGTCGCCGCGACTTTCTTCCTCCTGATCCTCGGCGGCATCGTGACGAGTGAGGAAGCCGGCATGGCCGTGCCGGATTGGCCGAATACTTTTGGCTCCAACATGGTGCTCTTCCCGCTCGTGCGGATGTTGAGTCACAACGGTGTCTACTACGAACATGCGCATCGATTGTTCGCGACCTTGGTGGGCCTAACGACGGTTGGTCTCGCCGTCTTTCTCTGGATCTACGATCGACGCGCGCTGGTCAGGCGGCTTCTACTGGCCGCAGTCGGCGCCGTGGTTCTGCAGGGCGTCTTGGGAGGCTTGCGCGTTTCGTGGGGGAACGATCCTGAGTTGAGCAATGCACTGCGTGTCTCGCATGGCGTGCTCGCGCAGATTTTTTTCGCTCTCATGGTTTGCGTGACCGCCGTGCTCGCGGTGAGTTGGCGCGCCCGATTCGGTCGCGAATCGCCCACCGTCCGATCGCAACTGGTGGCGCTGCGTTGGCTCGCCGTCGCGGTGACCGCGACGATCCTCGGACAACATCTTCTCGGCGCGCTCGCGCGGCACGTCAGTCGCGAGCATTTCGTCCTCACGCATCTCGGATTCGCGTTTGTCGTACTTGGGCTGGGACTTCTCCTCAGCGTGAAAGTGCGCATCGGGCTGCGCGACTTCCTGTCCCCAAGTTCAACATCGCTGGTCCGCGCGATTGCAAAGAACGCCGCGCAGCTGGCACTGCTGCTTGCGCTCCAAGTGGCACTCGGCTTCGTCGCATTTGTGGCGACGGGTGGAGTCGACACTCATTGGAGCACCCTCACTGCGACGACCCATCAAGTGTTCGGCGCGTTGGTGCTCGCAAGCGGCGCGCAACTGACCGCGCGCTTGTGGCGATTGCGCGTGATGGAGCAAACACGAGAAGGGACCGTGGACCTCGCAAAACCAGGTTTTGATGCTGTAGACAAACTCGCGCACATTTCATAATCTCCGCGCTCGGGAAGTAAGGCGGACGCCGCCAAACCGCCGCTTTTGACGTCGATCCGAGATTCTCTGTTCTGCATTCAGTCGGCGTGATGCGAGTCGGAACGCGCGCGGATTGCGACTGCCGACTGCGAGTTTGACTTCGCAGGACGTCGAAGTGCAACTCGCTGAGTTACCGTCTCCACGCGCCGAGTGGGCCTCCGTTTGATTCGCCTCGTTTGAACATCGCGTCGGTTAGCGTTCACAACGTCTGATCACCGCATCGGAAGGCGTTCCTGATTGTCAGATCCGAACAAGTTTCTTCAGCACGGCCAGATTTTCCCCATTTGGTTCGACAACTTGGTGAAGTTGCTCGGCGCCGGAGCCGGTTTGGGTGGGGTCTACGTGGCGCTGATCATCTATTTCGGGTTTTCACCAAAAGCCACTGACGCTGGCTACGCCCCGCGACAACCAGTGCCTTACAGCCATGCGTTGCACGTGGGCAAATTGGGACTGGATTGTCGATATTGCCATACGGGTGTCGAGACCACGGCGCATGCAGCCGTGCCGCCGACCCAGACGTGCATGAACTGTCATAGCATGGTCGGCAAAGAGTCCGTCGCTCTCGCGCCGATCTTCAAGAGTTACGCGAGCGGCTTGCCGGTCGAGTGGCTGCGCGTGCACGACCTGCCGGATTATTCTTACTTCAACCACAGCGCCCACGTCACGCGCGGAGTGAGTTGCGTGGAGTGTCACGGGCGCATCGATCAGATGGAAGTCGTCGAACAGGCGAAGCCGCTGAGTATGGGATGGTGCTTGGAGTGCCATCGCGATCCAGCGCCGCGGCTCCGGCCGCAGTCTGAGATCACCAACTTCGATTGGGGCGTCGACCTCAGCGACGGCGAGCGCCGCGAGATCGGACGCGCCATCATGCGTAAGAATGGGCTGCTGGATGCCCAAGACAATCCGACTGTACGTCTCAAAGTCATGACGAGTTGTTCAACATGCCATCGTTAGACGAAAGCGTCCCTAAGAATAATGCTTGCGGCTCCCCGGCTTGCGGTTGCACCGCCGCGTCGTTAGCGACGCCGACAACGCCGGCAGCATCAACCAACACGGGAATCGCACCGGCGCTGACTCCTGATTTTTGGCGAAGCCTCGACGAGGTCGACGGTACGCCGGAGTTTCGCCAATTTCTCAACGGGGAGTTTCCGTTTCACACCGAGGAGAGTCTCGAGCGCGACTCTCGGCGCCACTTTCTGAAGTTAATGGGCGCTTCGATGGCGATGGCGGGCGCTGTCAGCATGAGCGGCTGCTTGCGATGGCCCGAACAAAAACTGCTGCCGTACACCAGCCGACCGTTAGGTCGACTCCCCGGTGATTCCACCGAGTACGCGACTCACATCGAGATCGGCGGCGTCGCCGCGGGCTTGCTCGTGACGAGCTACGATGGTCGCCCGATCAAGATTGAAGGCAACCCCGAGCACCCAGCGAATCTCGGCAGCTCGAGCAGTCTCCAACAAGCGACGGTGTTGGGACTCTACGATCCCGCGCGCAGCCAAGCCGTGCTCAACGGCGTTAGTAAGAAATCTTGGACGGACGCCGCGAAGGTGTTCGATGCGATTCGCGCCACCGGAGGTGGCACGCTGCGGGTTTTGAGCGAAGCGAGCTCCTCAGAGAGTGTCGCCGCGGTTCGCAGACAATTAGCCACGGATTTGCCAAAGTTCAAGCCCGAGCAGTGGCATGTTTACGAGCCGCTCGGCGGCGATAACGAGCACACTGGTACGCGCCTGGTTTTCGGCAAGAGTTATCGAACGCATTTGCGGTTCGCGAACGCCGACGTCGTGGTCAGCTTCGGCGATGACTTTCTACTCGGACACCCGAACGCCGTGCGCTACGCGCGCGACTTTGCTGCTCGCCGCCGGCCTGCGAACGGCGACCTCAATCGGTTGTACGCGATCGAAAGCCGCTACACGGTCACCGGGAGCATGGCGGATCGTCGCTTCGCCGTGAAGCCGAGCGACATCGTCGCATTCGCGGCGCAACTCGCGCAGGAACTCGCCAAACGCGGCGTTGCGCTGAGCGGCATCGGCCTCGCTGCGGCGCTTCCGCAGTTCAAGATGCCGTCGGGTGTCGAGTCCGGTGCGATCGCGGCGCTTGCGGACGAACTCAAGAAACTGCGCGACGCGGGCAAATCGAGCGTATTGACCGCTGGAGCCGATCAGCCCGCGGCCTTGCATGGCTTGGTCGCCGTGTTGAACGCAGCGCTCGGCAACGTCGGGAAGTCGGTCGGCTATTCCGCCGTGCCGAGCGAGATCACGCACGCTTCTCAAGTCGAGAGTCTGCGCCAGCTGACCGAGTCGTTGACGAGCGGGCAAGTCGAGTACTTGCTGATTTTGGGTGGCAACCCCGTTTACAACGCGCCGATCGATTCGGGCTTCGCGGCGGCGATCGGCAAAGCGACGCGCGCCAGTATCCATTTGAGCGACTACGTCGACGAGACTTCCCAAAAGACGACATGGCATTTGCCGCGCGCGCACGCGCTCGAGTCTTGGGGCGACGCTCGGAGTTGGGACGGCACGCTGACCTCGCAACAGCCTTTGATCGCCCCGCTCTATGACGGCAAAACGCCGGCGGAGGTCTTGGCGATGCTCGCGGCGCCGGACGCATTTCCGCGCACCGCCTACGAGATCGCGCGCAAAGCGTTGCTGGCTCGCGTCGGCGCGGACGCCGCTGCGGGTGAGAACGCCGTGAACAAGTTGATTCACGACGGTTTCTTGGCGGGCAGCGCGTGGCCGCAAGAGTCGCCGGCACTGAAAGCCGATGCACTGCACGAGAGTCTTGCGAATCTCGCCGCGCGCGGCGCGGCCACCAGCGAACGAGTTGAGTTGAGTTTCGGTGCCGACTACCGCGTCTACGATGGTCGGTTCTCCAATCTCGGCTGGCTACAAGAGCTGCCCGACCCGATGACCAAGATCACCTGGGATAACGCGCTGCAGATGAGTCCCGCCGATGCGCAGCGTCGCGGTCTCAAAACCGGCAGCATGGTTCGCGTCCGTCGAACGGAAGGCGGCGAACTCGACGTCGCCGTGTTCGTCATGCCGGGTCAAGCGCAAGGAGCAGTCACGCTGACTCATGGCTACGGCCGCGCGCCGCTCGGCGGTGGCGCCCATCGGCGCGTGGCGGGGGCGGTGAGCTACAACGCGGATTTGGCGATTGGTGCCGGTTTCAATAGTTTCGCGTTGTTGCGAACCAACGATCTCACGACGCCTGGTCAAACGGTCGAATTGCAGTCGCTCGACGCCACGCATGCGCTTGTCACGACGCAGAATCACCACCCGATCGATGCGGATGACTCACTCTACGCGCCGCAGGCTGAGACGATGCGCCGGATGAAACAGCATTTGCGCACGGTCACGCAGGCGCAGCTCAAAGCCGACCCGCAGGCCGTCAGAAAACTCGCGCACGAACCCAAACTTTTCTCGCTTTGGAACGAGAAGGATTATTCCACCGGGAACAAGTGGGGCATGTCGATCGACCTCTCGGCCTGCACCGGGTGCAGCGCGTGTGTCACGGCGTGCCAAGCGGAGAACAACATCGCGGTGGTTGGGAAAAGTGAAGTCGCGCGCGGTCGCGAGATGCACTGGATTCGCATCGATCGCTATTTCGGTACCCGCAAAGAAGACGGCGTGAACGGCTACGATAATCCGGACGTGCTGCATCAGCCGGTGACGTGCCAGCAGTGTGAGAACGCGCCATGTGAGCAGGTATGTCCAGTCGCCGCGACCGTCCATAGCGAAGAGGGTCTGAATGACATGACCTACAATCGCTGCATCGGGACGCGCTATTGCTCGAACAACTGCCCGTACAAAGTGCGGCGCTTTAATTATTTCAACAATTCGAAAAGCCCGACTCTGCAGGAGCAGATGGTTTACAACCCGGAAGTCACCGTGCGAGCGCGCGGCGTGATGGAGAAGTGCACTTTTTGCGTACAGCGCATCAATAAGGTGAAAATCAAGACGAAGAACGCGGGTGTGGCCATCAATGACGGACAAATCACACCGGCTTGCGCGCAAGCTTGCCCGACTCAGGCGATCGTGTTTGGTGATCTAAACGACCCAACCAGCCGCGTCGCGAAGAATCACGCGGACGCGCGCGCGTACGCGATGCTCTCCGACCTCAATGTTAAGCCTCGCAACCTCTTCCTTGCCAAGGTGAAGAACCCGAACGCATGAAGACCGAAGTGCTGCTCGATAATACTTTCGAGGATCCAGCGCGTCGCGCGCCGCTGATCGTAGGCGCCGAAACGGATGGCGCCATCACTGAGAAAGTGTGCCGAATCGTCGAAGGAAAGCCGACGCTCGGTTGGTGGCTGGGCCTTGCTTTTGCCGGTTCCGTGCTGGGCGTCTTGGGCATTCTCGTCGCATACCTGATTTTTGTCGGCGTTGGCGTGTGGGGTGTCAACAACCCGGTGGGTTGGGGCTTCGCGATCGTCAACTTCGTGTTTTGGGTCGGCATCGGCCACGCCGGAACGTTGATTTCAGCGATCCTGTTTTTGTGCCGGCAACGATGGCGGACTGGCATCAATCGTGCCGCCGAGGCGATGACGATCTTCGCGGTGATCTGCGCCGGATTGTTTCCCGGCATTCACGTCGGGCGCGCATGGCTCGCCTATTGGATGTTTCCGCTCCCGAATCAAATGTCGATGTGGGTGAACTTCCGCAGTCCATTGCTATGGGACGTGTTTGCGGTCGGCACTTATTTCACGATCTCGCTGTTGTTTTGGTACCTCGGCCTCGTCCCCGATATCGCGACCTTGCGCGACCGCGCCAAGCACCCGATTCGGCGCGTCGCCTACGGGCTGTTGAGTCTCGGTTGGACGGGCTCGAATCGCCACTGGCACGTGTACGAGCGCGCGTATTTGATTCTCGCGGCGCTCGCGACTCCGCTCGTGTTGTCCGTGCACTCGGTCGTAAGTTTCGACTTTGCGGTGTCGCAGCTTCCAGGTTGGCACACGACCATCTTGCCGCCGTACTTCGTGGCCGGCGCGATCTTCAGCGGTTTTGCGATGGTGGTGACGCTCTTGGTCCCGGCGCGTGAGTGGTTCGGGATGAAAGAGCTCATCACGATGCGCCACCTCGAAAACATGAACAAAGTCATCCTGCTGACCGGGATGATGGTGGGCTACGCGTACGCGACCGAGTTTTTCATCGCCTGGTATGGCGGCAACCTGACGGAGCGATTTGCGTTCATCAACCGCGCCTTCGGACCTTATTGGTGGGCGTACTGGATCATGGTGAGCTGCAATGTGCTGTCCCCGCAGGTGTTTTGGTTCAAGAAAGCGCGCACGAATCTCGTGCTCATGTTCATCGTGTCGATCTTCGTCAACATCGGCATGTGGTTCGAACGTTTCGTGATTGTCATCAGCACGTTGGCAAATGACTTCACGCCATCGGCGTGGGGTTACTACGTTCCGACGTGGGTAGACGTCGGAATTCTGATCGGCAGCTTCGGTTTGTTCTTCACGTTGTTCTTGCTGTTCTGTCGGTTCTTGCCGTTCGTCGCCATTGCCGAGGTGAAAGGCACCATGGCGGCTCAGCGCCACGATGCGCATCGTGGCGACGGGCACGGTGGTCATTCAGATGGTCATCATTCGGATGGGCGTCGGGATGGCCATCAGAAGGATCTCGGCGGGCAACCGCATCGAGGCGAGCGCGCGCGTGACGTGTCGGCGGGCGCCGCCGCGGGATCACATTAGTGAGTTTGGGAAAGCCGGGAGTTCGAGCTCGCCGGCGAGCATGGAATGTAACGTCCGAGTCGAGTCCAACTGAGTCGGAACAAAGTGCGGAGCTTCAGTCGACATGAGTGACGGCCACGGGACGCAAGTTCAACAACTCAAGAAGCGCAGCGCCGGCGCGTTGGCGGAGTTCGCGAGCGCGGAGGATCTGATCCGAGCGGCGACGCACGTGCGGACGGCGGGATACACGCGGTGGGACTGCCACACGCCGTATCCCGTACATGGCTTGGATCAAGCGATGGGTGTGAAGCCGACGATTCTGCCGTTCATCGTGCTCGGCGCCGGCCTCACCGGCGTGACCGTGGCGGTGCTCATGCAATGGTGGATGAATTCCGTCGATTATCCGCTACAAATCAGCGGTAAGCCGATGTGGAGCTTGCCGGCCAATGTGCCGATCATATTCGAGCTCATGGTGCTGTTCTCGGGTGTGACCGCATTTCTTTCGGTCTTTGGGCTCAACAAGTTGCCGCTCTTTTACAACCCGGTGTTTTCCAGCGCGCGCTTTCGTCGTGTGACCGACGATCGGTTCTTTATCTGGATCGACCGTCGCGATGCGAAGTTTTCCGAGCAGGCAAGCGTCCAGCTCTTGCAGTCGACCGGCGCGGCGCACGTCGAAGTTGTAGAGGAAAACTTCTATGCCTAAGTGGATACACAACATTTTTCTCACGCTGACGATCCTCGCCTTCATACCGCCGGTGATCATCTTGCGAGCGCGTACCGCGACCAGCAGTGAACCGCGGATCCACTTCATTCAGGACATGGACAACCAGCAGAAATTCAAAGCGCAGGCACAGAATAAACTCTTCGCCGACGGCCGAGCGATGCGGCCTCCGGTCGAGCACACCATTGCCCGCAATGAGTTTTCAACGGACTTGCACTTTTTGACGGGGATCCTCGGCAAGAATCCGGACGGCACCAACGTGTATGCGAAAGGCTTCCCGGCCAGCGTGACGATTGATGATGCGCTCCTCGAGCGCGGCGAAGAGAAGTACAAGCACTTTTGCTCTCCCTGCCACGGACTCGACGGCGCCGGCGATGGCCCGGTAGCGTTGCAGGGCGCCGTGAGTACGGCGAAGGGCACGGTTTGGACGCAGCCGACGAATCTTCATGGTCGTTTGGGCGCGGATTCGCCAGCGCATGAGGCGTACGGCGACGGGCGACTTTTCAACACGATCACCAACGGCGTGCGCAACATGTCGAGCTACGCGCGGCAGATTCCGGTCGCGGATCGGTGGGCGATCGTCGCGCATGTACGCGCCTTGCAACTCAGTCAAGCGGCACCGGCGGAACTCGTGCCGGACGATGTCAAAGCCGAACTCGAGAAGAATCCGAACCGCTTCATTCCAAAGAAAAAGAATTAGCCGAGGACCGCGTAGACCATGTCGACGTCACAACACCCCAAGATCGCTGCGAGTCGAATCACGCTCGAGGCCGGCGCCCGTAGCGTGATGACGGCCGCCGTCATCTTGATTCTGTTTGGCGCTATCGGCTGGGTCGTGGCGCAAATGACGACACCGCATGCAGTCGACGCGCCGACGCACACGACGGATGGGCATTCCGCCGCCGGCCACGAGACGACGGCCGCGACGCACGGCGCGGGTGGCACCGCCGCTGACGATCACCATCACAGTGTGGGGCACATCGCTCACGAGAGCGCTTGGCAACACTCGTATTTGTTGAATCTCTGCTTCTTCCTCAGTTTGAGCCTCGGCGCGTTGTTTTTTCTGCTGATCCAGCATCTTACAAAAGCAGGCTGGAGCGTCGCCGTGCGCCGCATCGCCGAATGCATTGCGATGAACATAGTCGTCGTAGCGCTGTTGTTCATCCCGGTGCTGTTGCCGAGCAACATCCACGAACTGTATCAATGGTCGCACACGGCTGAAGTGAGGGCGGCCAATGACCAGTTGATACTGCTCAAAGCGAGTTACCTCAACTACGAGTTCTTCCTGACACGAAGTCTGATTTTCTTCGGCATTTGGATTGCGCTTGCGTACTACTTCCGTGCCCAGTCGGTGCGCCAAGACGCGACCGGCGACCAACGCCACACGCTCAACATGCAGCGCGTTGCGCCGATCGGCATGATGCTGTTCGCGTTGTCCATCACGTTCGCGGCTTTCGACTACTTGATGTCACTCGATGCCCACTGGTTCAGCACGATTTTCGGTGTTTACTACCTCGCCGGTAGCTTCATGTCGTTCATGGGGCTGCTCGCGATCACGCTTTATCTGCTGCAGAAGAGCGGTTATCTCAAGGAGTCGGTGACGCGAGAGCACTATCACGACGTCGGCAAGTTGATGTTCGCGTTCGTCGTGTTTTGGACTTATGTGGCGTTCTCCCAATACATGCTGATTTGGTACGGGAACATGCCGGAAGAGACCGGCTGGTATCTGCGTCGGCAGGCGGCGGGCTCGGGTTGGATGAGTGCGAGCTTGGCCTTCTTCGCGGTTCACTTTTTCGTGCCGTTCTTTTTCCTCTTGTCGCGGCATATCAAGCGCAACAAGAACGCGCTGGTGCTCGGTGCGGGTTGGGTCATCGCGGTTCACTGGTGCGACATGTACTACTTGATCATGCCGCAGGTGCGCAGTACGCCGGCGCCGAAGCTGCTCGATTTCTCGATTTTGTTGCTGATGGCCGGGATTTACTGTGTCGGGCTCGGGTTTTGGTTGAAACGCTCGAACTTGGTGGCAGTGCGCGACCCGCGACTCGCGGAGTCGCTGGCGTTCGAGAACTACTAACGAGTTGCTAGTCACGAGAAAACGCGGAATGCGATCATGACGTACGATCCGAACACAGACGACCCGCGCACCCGCGCCGTTTACTTCGTCGGGATCATCGGTGTGTTGCTGCTCGTCGTCGCCGTTTACTTGGCGCATGGGATGTACTACGGCGTCGCGCGTTCGGACGCGGGCGGGAAAATTAGCGGCAAATCGGCCCTCTTGGAGGCGTCGTACGTTCAGCAAGAGCAGAGCCTGGATGGCTACCGCATTCGCGAAGACATCGAGACGAAGCAGAAACTCACGACGATGCCGTTAGGGGATGCGAAGGCGCCGGTGAAGGCGCAACTGAAGTCTCGGCAGGGTACTTGAGAAGAACTTGAAGAAGAGCCAGCAGATGAGAGCAAGCAGCGCGCTGCGCCGAATGACTCTGCTCGTCGCCGCCTTGGCGGCCACGATGAATCTAGCCGTTGCCGCCTTGGCGGCCACGATGAATCTAGCCGTTGCCGCTTTGGCGGCCACGGTGAATCTAGCCGTTGCCGCTTTGGCGGCCACGGTGACATTGTCGCTTTCCGGCCACCTGTGCGCGCAAGGACTACCGGCCGCGCCGCTAGCCGTCGGCGGCGTTCAGGATCGCATCACGAGCGCGCCCATCGCGGGCGCGGCGCTGCCGCTCGACGCCGAGTTTGCCGATCACACGGGCGCTGCTGTCACGCTGAAGAAGTACTTCACCGGCGACAAGCCGTTGTTGCTCGCCTTCGTGTTCTTCGAGTGCACATCGCTCTGTTCGCCGCTCTTGAAGGGACTCGGCGATCCGATCGGTGACTTGCCGTGGACGCCTGGGAAAGAATTTGATGTCGTCGTCATCAGTTTCGATCCGCTCGACACGCCCGCGAAGGCCGCTGCGCTGCGTAGCGACGCGCTCGTCAACTGTCGGCGCGCCGATGCCACGGGCTACCAGTTCCTAACGGGAACGGAAGCGAGCATCAGCAAAGTGACGAGCGCCTTGGGCTTCGCTTTCGAGTGGATCGTCAGTCGCCGTGAGTACGATCACCCGGCTCTCGTCTACGTGATGACTCCGGATGGCAGGTTGTCTCGTTATCACGAGGGCTTACAGTTCGAGTCCGAGACGTTGCGCAATTCGCTGATTGAGGCTGGGCAGGGCAAGATCGGAAGTTTCTGGGAGCGCTTGAGCTGGTCGTGCATGACTTTTGATGCGGTGACCGGTCGCTGGGTGCCGGCCGCACGGGTCGTGATGCAAATCGGCGGCGGACTAACCGTGCTGGCGCTTGGCGCCATGATTTGGTTTGTGCGTCGCGCGCGAGCGACCGAGATTCAGTTAGAAGCGAAGACGCTCGCCGGCACTCGCGACTTTGCCGGTGACAGCAGCCGTCGGAATACAGCAGTTTCAACCGTTGTCTCGTCAGTTGCCGGTCGCGACACCGAACGTGAATCGATGAGGACGCCACAGTGACGCTTTTTTCCGCGAGATTCTTCCCGACGTTGCTCGACGCGGTGACCCCGGCGAGTTGGAGTTGGCTACCGCCGCAATACTCGACGTATGCCGCGGGCATCGACTGGCTCTTCTGGTTCATCATGTGGGTCTCGTTGTTCTTCTTCGTGCTGATCGTCGTGCTGATGGTGTACTTCACGATCAAATACCGTCGACGCGACGAGAGCGATCCCCCAGGTCACGGCGCAACTCACAACGGCCCGCTCGAGTTGGCCTGGTCGGTGATCCCGATGGTATTGGCCTTGATGATGTTCTGGTGGGGGCTCGACGAGTGGGTCGCGATGGCGACGCCGCCGCCGGACGCTTACCAAGTCGAAGTGACGGCCGCGCAATGGAGTTGGTCGTTCGCTTACCCAAACGGCGGCGTCAGCAACGAATTGCACTGTTGGGTCGGGAAGCCGGTGCGCTTGCTGATGCGCTCCGACGATGTGTTGCACGCGCTCTTCATACCGGTGTTTCGAACCAAAATGGACATCGTCCCGGATCGTTGGAGCGAAGCTTGGTTCACACCGACCGCCGACTCGGTCGGCGAGCATCGACTGTTTTGCGCCGAGTACTGCGGCCAGAGCCACTACGACATGAAGACCTCGGTCGTTGTTCACGCGACGCAAGAAGACTTTCAAACTTGGGTGGATAACTCACTCGTCATGCCGCCCGGAACGCCGCTCGCAGTGTGGGGCCAGAGCCTCTACGAATCTCGTGGTTGTAAGGGCTGTCACACTCTCACCGAACAACGCGGCCAAGGCCCGGGTTGGCTTGAGACCAGCAAGCTCCTTGCGACGAAGGGCAAGCGGCAGTTTGAAGCCGGCGCAGAGCGCGAAGTGAATGTCGCGTACTTGCAAGAGTCGATCAAGGAACCGAAGAAGGAAGTCGTCAAGTCTTTCCGAGGCGTTATGCCGACACCTCGGCGTTTTTCCGATCAGGACATCGAAGCCGTGATCGAGTTCATCAAGAGTTTGGCACCGGAAGAAAAGAAGCCGTAGTGATTCTGCGGACCAAAGAGGCGACATGAGCGCAACCAGCAAGGTCGGAATAGCCACCGATCCGGCGACGGCCGAAGTCAAATACGGAATCGAAGCGCCGAATTACTTCAATCAGTCTCATGGCATTTTGTCGTGGCTGTTGACCCTCGACCACAAGCGCATCGGCATCATGTACTTGTGCGGGATTCTGACGGCCTTCGCGGTCGGCGGCTTGTTCGCGATTCTCGTCCGCACCGAGTTGTTCTATGCCGGCGCCGACTTCATCAAAGATCCCAATTGGTACAACCGCTTCTTCACGCTGCACGGCGCGATCATGGTTTTCATGGTCATCATCCCGGGTGTGCCCGCGGCGCTCGGCAACATGGTGCTCCCGTTAATGCTCGGCGCGAAGGATGTCGCGTTTCCAAAACTCAACCTGTCGAGCTTTTACTTTTGGCTCGTCGGTTCGTTGTTCCTGTTTTCGACCTTGTTTTTCGGCGGCGTCGATACGGGGTGGACCTTCTACACGCCGTACTCGATCGCGCAAGGCGCGCCCGATTCTGGTTTCCAGGGCGGCTCGCCGCTGACGACGTCGGTGTACCTCACGCTGACCGGCGTCTTCATTCTTGGTTTCAGCTCGATCCTGACCGGTCTCAACTTCATCGTCACGATTCACAAGATGCGCCCGATCGAGATGTCTTGGTTCACCATGCCGCTCTATTTGTGGGCGATTTACGCGACCGCCGTCATCCAAGTGCTCGCGACCCCGGTGATCGCGATCACGACGCTGCTCTTGATCGTCGAGAATTTCTTCGGCATCGGGCTGTTCGATCCGCGACTCGGCGGCGACCCCGTGTTGTTCCAGCACTTCTTTTGGTTCTACTCGCACCCGGCGGTTTACATCATGATCCTGCCGGCCATGGGCGTGATCAGCGAGCTCATCGCCGTCCATAGCCATAAGCACATCTTCGGTTACCGCTTCATCGGATACAGCTCCGTCGCGATCGCGCTCTTTGGGTTCCTCGTGTGGGGCCACCACATGTTTACGAGCGGCATGTCGCCGGTGATGAACGCGGTGTTCAGCTTCTTGACGTTTAGCGTGTCCATACCGTCGGCGATCAAAGTCTTCAACTGGCTGGCAACTTTGTATCGGGCGTCGATCTCGATCAACACGCCGATGCTGTGGGCGCTCGGCTTCATCTTCAACTTTACGATCGGCGGCTTGACGGGCCTTTTCCTCGGCACGCTCGCGGTCGACGTGCACCTCCACGACACGTACTTCGTTGTTGCGCACTTTCATTACGTGATGATGGGCAGCGCGCTCTTCGCATTCTTTGGCGGCCTTTTCCATTGGTGGCCGAAATCCATCGGGCGCATGTATCGCGAGTCGGCCGGGCAGCTCGCGTTTTGGCTCGTTTTCGTCGGCTTCAATTTGGCGTTCCTCCCGCAGTTCATCATGGGCAGCCAAGGCATGCCGCGCCGTTACTATGACTACGACGTGGGCTTTCAGTTTTGGCACCAACTCTCGACGATCGGCGCGTACACGATGTCTGTCGGCTTCGTCGTGATGGCGTACGCGCTCCTCGACTCGCTCATGACGGGCCGCCCAGCGCCGCGCAATCCTTGGGGTGGCAACTCGCTCGAGTGGTATTGTCAGTCGCCGCCGATCACGCAGAATTTCATCACGACGCCAAGCGTTGCGGACTGCTACGAGTACGACGATTGGGCCTACGACCGCGAGCAGCGCGGGTACGTCCTGAAGAATGTCCAGAAGAGCAGATAAGAGCATCATGTCCCACGAGGCATCCCACGGTCACGATTCGCACGGGCAGGGTTCCCACGGCAGTGGGCATAATCCCTACCTCGCCCATCACTTCGAGACGCCGGAGCAGCAATTCAGCGCCGCGAAGCTCGGCATGTGGCTGTTCATGGGTCAGGAAGTGCTTTTCTTCTCGGGGCTGTTTTGCTTCTACGCCGTTGTCCGTTTCAACTACCCGGAAATTTTTGTCGCCGGCGCGAAAGCGCTCAACAAGGAACTCGGCGCACTGAATACGGTGGTGCTGCTCGTCTCGAGTCTCACGATGGCGCTCGGCGTGCGCGCCGCGCAACTCGGCAAAAAGCGGCAGCTCCCGGTATTGCTTTTCCTCACGTTCTTGTGCGGCACCGGTTTCATGGTCATCAAGGGTTTCGAGTACACGGCGAAGTATCAGCACGGGACGCTCTGGGGCGTCGAGGGCTACAAGGGCAAAGGTCGCCTTGGCATGCCAGCCTCGACAATGCTCGGAACACACGTCGACGCGCACGCTGGCGACGCACACGCGACTCCTAGTGATCAAGTCGCGCACGCGGCAACACGGCCGCCGGGAACAGCGCCGGTCACCACCGGTTCGCCGGACCGTTCCGACGTGCCGCCCCCGGGTGTCGCGCCGAGTGGAATTGCGCCTGAGCCGGCGCCGAAATCACACGACCATTTGCTACACGGTGAGCAGCCGGCCAACCTCCATCGCTTCTTCGGAGTGTACTTCGGTTTGACCGCGCTTCATGGTCTCCACGTCCTCGTCGGCATGGGACTTCTTGCATGGTTGTTTTTGAAATCGCTCAAGGGCGCCTTCAATCCCCAGAATTTCACGCAGGTCGAGCTCGTCGGCTTGTACTGGCACTTGGTCGACTTGATTTGGATTTACTTGTTTCCGCTGCTCTACCTCATCGGTTGAGTTGCGGTGCGGTGGAACCGCAGGCACGGGAGTTCACGCATGTCGGACAGTCACGCATCCCATGATTTACAGGCCGCCCCCGGTGCTCACGAGCACGGCGTCGGCCATGTCGTGCCAGTGAAAATGCTGGTTGGCGTGCTGGCCGCATTGTTGGTCCTCACGGTCGTGACGGTGGGCGTTTCGTACATTGACCTTGGTCGTATGAACGTTGTCGTGGCGATGGCGGTGGCCACGGTTAAAGCCGCACTCGTCGCATTGTTTTTCATGCACTTGTATTGGGATAAGCCGTTTAACGGCTTCCTGCTGGTCGGCTCGCTCTTCCTCGTCGCCGTGTTTCTAAGTTTCTGCATGCTCGACGCGCGCGAATACCGCGACACGCGCCAAATCATCGCGCCGGCGGCGCTCGACGCGATCAACGCGCTGCAGCCTCCGAAGTAGCGTCGGAACATCGTCGCAGAAGGAGCGACCGAGTGAGTCGGCGCGCCGACAATGCTGACTGGGGGCCGCTCGATTCCCGCGAATCCGTGCCTGGTGCTGGTCTCTTCGCAATGCGATTGATGCTGGCGTCGCTCTCGATGCCGTTCTTCGCCATTATTATCTGTTACTTAAAAATGCGATCCGAAGCTCATGGATGGTTGCCGGCGCCGGCCCTCTTGTGGCAAAGCACGAGTCTGATCATTGGGCTCAGCGTGTGCGCCCAACTCAGTCTGTGGTTGATCCGTGCCCATCGCGATGGCGCCGCAAAGATCGCCGCGACCATCACGCTTTTGCTGGGCGTGGCATTTCTCGTCAGTCAGCTATTCGTGTGGACCGAAATCCAGCATCAGTTCGCCGCCGATTCCGAGACGCTTAGGCCTTATCGGGAAGCATTTCGCATCGTCGCGGGGCTCCACGCGCTCCACGTGATCGGCGGGGTACTTGTGCAGGTCGTCGTGATCTTTCAGGCGGTGCGGCTGCCTTATTGGGCCCACTTCCACCCCGGGCTCCACTACAGCGCGATGTACTGGCATTTTCTCGGAGTGACGTGGCTGGCGCTCTTCGCGATGTTATTGGCGTCGGGTTAGCGCAGTCTCACGGCGACGCCTGGAGCGCTTCGTTCGCCGCGTACCACGCGTAGTAGCGTGAGTAGATCACCGGAACTGGCACGAGTCGATCGCCTTCGCGGCGCAGCACGCGGGCGGTGGGGGGATCGATCGGTGTCTGTGCCGGCGTGTACTGGACTTCGAATTGTTGCGCGCCGATTTTCTGCGTGGACCAACCGTCCGCCGCGGGATTCGCCGCGACCAGCGCCGCGAGATCGGCATACAAGAGCGGTTGTGAATCGACCACCAGCACCTGGTCAAATTCTTGAATACGACTCTCGGCCGGCACGCGATACGTGGGCACGATCGGGATGCTCTTGTTCGCGTACTGATGCGCGTAGGCCGTCGAACTGTAGTGTTTGCGCTCCAGCGCCGGATCGCCGAGCACGACGGTGCTCGCCGGATGCGCGGTCAACCAGGCTTCCAAAGTGACAAGTGCGCAGGGCAAGAGCTCGAGCCGGCGATTTCGGAGTGGACCCGTGAGTGCGCGGCCTTGCAGTTGGCTCCACAAACTCGACTGGTCCCACGCCGATTGCCGATCGAAGAGCAAGAAATTACCGTTGCTCGTGAGTCCGCTGTGGCCGAAGTCGAGCGTCTTGCCATCGACATCGCGTCGATAAACAGCGGCGCTGTCAGTCGCCGCGCCGAACGTCACGACGAGCGGCACGCCGCCGACGACGTCGTTGGCGATTTCATGCCAGTTCAAGATGCGAATCGGGTAGGCGCGCGCCTCGCCATTGAGTTCGACGCCGATCACGCGATCGGTGCGCACGAGCCGCTTCCCGCGCGATGACTGATTGCGCAACATCTCGAGCGTCACCGGCACGGCCGGTGCCGCGTTGAGCGCTTGGAAACCCTCGCGCTTGAAGACGCGCACGTAGTGCGTGAGCGGCACGATGCTGTTTTTGAGCTCGAAGCCATTCGATTGATACGCGGGCGGCGCGATGCCTTCCGTCATGAGTCGCGTGTCATTCCAGCTTTTGACCCGCCACGCGATGACACCCAGGATCAGCGCGCCCGCCAACACGAGCACCCAGCCGCCGCCGGCGAACGTGAGGATACGACCGCGGGGGCGCGCGGAAGCGATGGAGTCGGAGTAGCTCACGTTTTCATTCCGCAGCATCGCTAACCACCGATCGCCGGCAAGCGCGTGCGGTCGACGAGCAGCAAGAGGAAAAACACTGGCAGATACACGAGGCTCGCAAGAAAAAGCGCGCGGGCGGTGGCGGTCGCGGGCTGACGCAAGAATCGCCACGACGGCACGATCATCACCAATCCGAGCACGGGTGTGAGGAGTAGGCTCACCCAGCCCGTCAGCGCAACAAAGCTCGCCGCCATACTCAACGGGACCAGCGCCAGGCTGTAGATCAATGCTGCGCGACCCGGCGCGCGGCCCGATGCATCTTCGGCGGCGAGCATCTTGAAGCCGGCCCGCAAATAGTCTTCGCGATACAGCCAACTGATGGCCATGAAGTGGGGAATTTGCCAGCAGAAAATGATGCTGAAGAGCGTCCACGCGGCAAGCGTCAGCTGACCATCGACGGCGGCCCAGCCGATCATGACCGGCAACGCGCCCGGTATGGCGCCGAGCAACGTATTGAGATTGTGTTTGCGCTTGAGCGGCGTGTAGAGGAGGACGTAACTGAGGAGGCTCGCGAGCGCAAGCGTCGTCGCGAGTTGATTGGTGCCGTGGCTGAGCAGGAAAACTCCGCCGACGGCGAGCAAAAAAGCGACGAACATCGCGCCCCACGGCGTCACATCGCCCGTGACGAGCGGCCGATTCGCGGTGCGCGCCATGCGGCGATCGTGTTGGATCTCCCAAACTTGGTTCAGCGTGTTGGCCGCAAATGCCACCATGCCGGTGCCGATGACAACGACGACGAGCCGCGCGAGGTCGATCGTGTCGCCGAGTCCGAGTAAGAAGCCGAACGCGGTCGTCATCAACACGAAGACCGACAGTCGAAACTTGCCGAGTTCAAGAATGGATGCGAAGAAGCTCCGGCGCGGTCCCAGCGCTATAGCGGCGGCGTCTTTCGTCAGCGGGAGCGAACTCACGGCGGTGAACCTTCGTACGTGATGCGGCACAGTGACGTGGCACGGTTAGGTGGCAGAGTGATGTGGCGGAGTGGCTCAATGACTCTGTGGGCGGCATGATAGCGCGCGTCCGGCGGCGGAGCCAGGCGGCAAACGGGCGGCGCGGGGCCTCGCCGCGCGCGGTGCGCCTGCTGATAGGATAAAGCGCGCGCCGGTGTTATGATCTGCGCCCCCATTGGAGCGAATCCGCACACGCCGCGCTGTTGCCAGTCGAGCGGACTCGCCGCTGGCGCCGAGAAAGTGTCATGCAGAACTTCGAAGTCATTGTTGTCGGCGGCGGTCACGCTGGCTGTGAAGCCGCGCTCGCGGCGGCGCGCATGGGCGCGTCGGTTGCGCTGATTTCGCTGAGCCGCGCAACGGTCGGCGCGCTCTCGTGCAATCCCGCGATGGGCGGCGTCGGCAAGGGCCAACTCGTGCGCGAGATCGATGCGCTCGGTGGCGAAATGGGCCGCGCAACGGACGATACTGCGCTCAGCTATCGCATGCTCAACACGTCGAAGGGCGAAGCGGTCCAATCGCTGCGCGCGCAAGTCGACAAAGTGGAGTATCCACGCCGCATGCAGCGCGCGCTCGCGAACGAGCCGCGCGTGGTGACGCTCGAAAATTCGGTGGAAGACATCCGCGTCGAAGCGGGACGTGTCACGGGAGTCGTGCTCTTCGACGGCTCGGTCGTCAACGCGCGTTGCGTGATCCTCACGAACGGCACTTTTCTGCGCGGCCTCATGCACACGGGTGAGCGCAAAGCGTCCGGCGGGCGCATCGGCGAAGCGGCGGCGCAAGGGCTGAGCCAATCATTGTTGCGGCACGGCTTCGAAACCGGGCGCCTCAAGACGGGAACACCGCCGCGGCTCGCGGCCGAAACGATCGATTGGTCGCTCATGGTTCCGCAACACGGCGATCCAGAGCCGACTGGTTTCAGTCACTTTCTGTCGCCGCCGCGTCGAACTTGGCACCCGTGCTACGTGACGCGCACCAATGAGCAGGTGCACGACGTCATTCGCCGCAATTTGCATCGGTCTCCCATGTACAGCGGAGTCATCGAGGGCGTGGGGCCGCGCTATTGCCCATCGATCGAAGACAAAGTCGTGCGCTTTCCGATGCGGTCGAATCACGTGGTGCACCTCGAGCCCGAAAGCCTGCACACGAATTCGATCTACGTGAACGGCGTTTCGACGAGTTTGCCGGCCGAAGTGCAGGAGGAATTGATCCGCGCGATTCCCGGGCTCGAGCGCGCCGCGTTCTTGCGCCACGGGTATGCCGTCGAGTACGACTTCTTTCCGCCGCATCAGATCGAACTGACCTTCGAGTCGCGCGTGGTGCGCGGTCTCTACTTGGCGGGACAGATCTGCGGAACTTCGGGCTACGAGGAAGCCGGAGCCCAGGGACTGATGGCAGGCATTAACGCCGTCCTCGCGCTGCGAAACGAGCCGCCGTTCGTGTTGCGCCGCGACGAAGCGTACATCGGCGTGCTCGCGGATGATCTCGTGCGATGCGATCCGCGCGAGCCGTATCGCATGTTCACGGCGCGCGCCGAGTATCGGCTCTTGCTGCGTCACGACAACGCGGACCTGCGGCTGATGGAAAAAGGCGCAGCGCTCGGTCTCGTCCGCACTGAAGCCGCGGATCGCGTGCGCGCCAAACGCGGGCGCGTCGAAGAGACACTCGCGTACCTGCGCGGGCGGCGGGTCACCGGCGAGCCGCTCACACAACGACTCACGCGGCCGAACGCGAGCTTTGCGGATTTGTTCGCGCTCGATCCGAGTCTCGGCGCGCGCGACGTGCCGCTCGAGATCCAGAAGCAGGTCGTCGTCGAGGCGCGCTACGAGCATTACATCTCGCGCCAACGCGAGGAAGTAGAGCGCATGCGGCGCATGGAGGCGTGGGTGATACCGACGGCGTTCGCGTACGACCAGGTGCGCGGCCTACGCAAAGAGGCGCACGAAAAACTGGCGCGCTTTCGGCCGCCGACGCTTGCGCACGCACGCCGACTCGCGGGCGTGACGCCGGCCGATCTCTCGATCTTGATGGTGTCGCTGCGCGCTGGACAGGCTGCGCTCGCCGGGCGAGAGGGGGCCGCCGGTGAATGAGCCGAGTGAGATCGCGCGCCGCTTCGGCGTCGAGCTGGTGTCGCGCGAGATCGTGCATCGCGCACGCAAGTTTCAAATCGAACGGTTGACGGAGCAATTCCCGGGGGGAGCGCGATTGACGCGCGATATCGTGCGGCACCCTGGCGCGGTCGTGATACTGCCGATTCTCGACGACGGTCGGATAGTGATGATCGAGCAGTTTCGCAGCTCGGTCGGCACGACATTGCTCGAACTTCCCGCCGGAACGCTCGAACCCGGCGAGGATCCGCGACTCGCGGCCGCGCGCGAATTGACGGAAGAGACGGGATACCACGCCGGCACACTCGAGGCTGGGCCGATCTTTTACCCGGCGCCGGGAGTCTCTGATGAGTTGATGCGCGTGTTTGTCGCGCGCGATCTTGAAGTGCGCGAGCAAGCGTTGGAACTCGGCGAATGCCTCGAAGTGCGGCTGTTCACGCCGCAGGCCGTCGAACAACTTTTCTTGACCGGACGGATTAGGGATGCCAAGACGTGGATAGCACTACGCGAGTGCGCGCTGACCAAGCAACCGGCGCAGAGGGATTCATGACGCTTCCGAGCGTAGTGATCGTCGGCCGACCCAACGTCGGCAAATCGACGCTGCTCAATTTTCTCGCCGGTCGTCGCATTAGCATCGTGCACGACGCACCGGGAGTGACGCGTGATCGTATTGCCGCCGAGGTTACGCTCGACACGGGCAGTGTGATCATGGTCGACACTGGCGGTATCGGCGTGGTCGATCGCCAGGATCTCTCGAGTGAGATCGAGGAACAAATCGCTCGCGCCATCGCCGACGCGACCTTGATCTTGTTCGTCGTCGATGGCAAGGAAGGCTTGCACTCGCTCGATTACGACGTGGCGAAGCGGCTGCGCGAACAGCCGCGCCCAGTTTTGC
Organism: Planctomycetota bacterium; assembly: GCA_046154185.1. GTDB lineage: Bacteria > Planctomycetota > UBA8108 > UBA1146 > JAJFFE01 > JBJXGE01. The sequence continues at coordinate 54,769 of JBJXGE010000012.1, read as the reverse complement.
TCGTTGCCAATAAGTGTGAGTCAGAGGCGGCGCGTCAGGGGCTTGGCGAATTTTTCAAGCTCGGCTGTGGCGAACCGTTCGCCGTCTCCGCGGTGCACAATATGAACATTTCGGCATTGCGCGAGCGCATCACGCAGATGATCGTGCCGGCGACGGCACCCGTTGACGCCGCGCTCAAGTTCGCGATCGTCGGCCGTCGCAACGCCGGCAAGTCGACCTTCATCAACGCGCTCTTACGCGAGGAGCGCGTGATCGTCAGCGCCGTGCCCGGCACGACGCGCGACGCCATCGACGTGCGCTTTCAGAAGGATGGACTCGAGTTCATCGCCATCGACACAGCCGGGCTCGTGCGCACGGCAAAGGTGCGCGACAGCATCGAGTTCTACGCGCAGACGCGCACGCGCGAGGCGATTCGGCGCTGCGATGTGGCGATCTTCATGATCGACGCGGAGCATGGCGTCTCGCAGCTCGATAAGCGCATCGCGAGCGACCTGTGCGAGAGCTACCGACCTTGCGTGATCGCCGTCAATAAGTGGGATTTGGTGGGCCCGAAAGTCAGTACGAGCGATTTCTCCGAGTACTTGGTGAAGGCGATGCCCGGTCTCGACTTCGCGCCCTGCGTGTTTCTGACCGCCAAGGAAAACAAGAATGTCTGGGATGTGATCAGCGTGGCGCAGTCGCTGGCGAAGCAAGCGGCGGCGCGCGTTACGACGGGCGAACTCAACCGCGTCATCGAGAAGGCCGTCAAGGGGCCGATGCCGCAAGCGAGTCACGGCGTGTTCCCGAAGATTTATTATGCGACGCAAGTCGACGTGCGACCGCCGACGATCGTGCTCATGGTGAACGAGCCCGATCACTTCGGAGCGACGTATCGGCGCAGTATCGAGCGGCGTATGCGCAAAGAGCTGCGATTCGAGGAGATCCCGCTCAAGCTGGTGTACCGCCGCCGGGGCAGCGGAGATTCAAAGCATGAAGAATGAGACGGCTGCCGGTCGCCGATCGTCGGCAGGCGCCAGTCGGGTCCTCGGCATCGACCCCGGGCTCGCCAAGGTGGGTTGGGGCATTGTCGACGAACAGGCTGGACGGTTGACGAGCATCGCGTGCGGCGTCATCAAAACGTCGAGTGGCACATCGCATTGCGTGCGTCTCGAGACCATTCACGCGGAACTGACGCGCATCATCGAGGAGTTTCGTCCGATGGTGGCTGCAATCGAAGAGGTCTTTCAAGGGAAGAGCGTGCGCAGCGCGCTCTTGGCTGGTGAAGGGCGCGGCGTCTGTATATTGGCGGCGGCGCAGCGGCAACTCAAAGTGCACGAGTATCCAGCGACCGTCGTCAAACTCGCCGTCACAGGAAACGGGCGCGCCGCAAAAGTTCAAGTGCAGTCGATGATCGACCGGCTGCTCGGGCCGGCGCGGGATAGCGATTCACTCGACGCCTCCGACGCGTTGGCGGTCGCGCTCACGCATATTCAGCGTTGCGGCAGCGTGCGCGCGGGGACCCTAGTACTTCGATGAGAGCGGCCCGGGCGGGGCGGAACCGAGAATCCGCTAGAGCCGTATAGCCCGCGACCTCGACTCCGCGTTATTCTCTTCGGCCCGCGTGCGAGCGCGACGGTCCTTCGACCGATGTTGTTTGAGCAGAAGTCCGGCTGCGTCGGCAGCCCCCGAGAGGAGAGTTTGTGGCGAAAGAGGAGTCCATTGAGGTACAGGCCGTCGTGAGCGAGGCGCTGCCAAACGCGCTGTTTCGCTGCAAGCTCGAGTCGGGCCACGTCGTTCTGGCTCACATCTCCGGGAAAATGCGGAAGAACTACATTCGCATCCTGCCCGGCGACTCCGTCACGATTCATCTCTCGCCGTACGACTTGACCAAGGGGCGCATCGTTTACCGCGAACGCTAAAGCCCACTAATCTTCAGTTCGCGAGTGGGACGCGCGCTCGCGAATGGTCTCGACGATATCAGCGTTGGCCAGCGTCGTGACGTCACCGAGTTGCCGCTCTTCCGAGATATCCCGCAACAAGCGCCGCATGATTTTTCCCGACCGCGTCTTTGGCAGATCATCCGTGAACACGATGGAGGCCGGCTTCGCGATGGCGCCGATGCGTTTCGCGACGTGCTTGCGCAGTTCCTCGATGAGCTCCGCGCCGCGCGCGGCCTGTCCCGTTTTGAGCGTGACGAAAGCAGCGATCGCTTGACCGGTGGTCGCGTCTTTTCGGCCGACGACGGCGGCTTCCGCGACGGCGGGATGATCGACGAGCGCCGATTCGACTTCGGTCGTCGAGATATTGTGGCCGGCGACGAGCATCACATCGTCGACGCGACCGAGGAGCCAGAGGTAACCGTCGCGATCGAGTTTGCAGCCATCGCCCGGAAAATACTTGCCGGGAAAACGCGACCAGTAGACCTGCTGATAGCGCGCCGGGTCGCGATAGATTGTGCGCAACATCGAGGGCCACGGGCGGTCGATCACCAGGTAACCACCTTGGCCGCGCTCGACGGGGCGACCGGCATCGTCGACGACCGATGCCGAGATACCCGGGAATGGAATCGTCGCCGACCCGGGCTTCGTGGTGGTGAGACCCGGTAACGGACTGACGAGAATGGAACCGGTTTCGGTTTGCCACCACGTGTCGACCACCGGACAACGATTTCCGCCGATCTGCTCGCGATACCACATCCACGCTTCCGGGTTGATCGGCTCGCCGACGCTGCCGAGTAGGCGCAGGCTCGAGAGGTCGTGGCGCTGCGGATATTGCTCGCCCCACTTCATGAAGGTGCGAATCGCGGTCGGCGCCGTGTAGAGGATCGTGACCTGGTACTCGTTGATGAGCGACCACCAGCGATCCTTGTCGGGATGATCCGGCGTGCCCTCATAGATGAGACTCGTTGTGCCGTTTGCAAGCGGGCCGTAAACGATGTACGTGTGGCCCGTCACCCAACCGCAATCCGCAGTGCACCAATAAACGTCGGTCGTCTTGATATCGAAGACGAGGCGATGCGTCGTGGCGGCGCCGGTGAGATAGCCGCCGCACGTGTGCGCGATGCCCTTTGGTTTGCCGGTCGAGCCGGACGTGTAGAGGATGAATAACAAGTCTTCGGCATCGACGATCTCGGGCGCGCACGTGTCGGCCTGCGTGCGCACGAGTTCGTGATACCAAACGTCGCGACCCGGCTGCATCTCGACGGCCGTGCGTGTGCGTTCGACGACGATCACCTTGCGCACCGAGGGCGTGCGCGTGAGCGCTTGATCGACCGCTTCCTTGAGCGGCAGCGCGCGACCGCGCCGCCATGCGCCGTCGCAAGTGATGACGGCGGTCGATTGCGCATCGGTAATCCGGTCGACGAGCGCGTCGGCGGAGAAGCCGCCGAACACGACCGAATGCGCGGCGCCGATGCGCGCGCACGCGAGCATCGCGATCGGCAGCTCGGGCACCATGCCCATGTAGATCGCGACGGTGTCGCCTTTGCGGATGCCTATGGATCGCAGTCCGTTGGCGAGTCGGCAGACTTCGCGGTGAAGCTCGCGATAGGTGAGCGTGCGTCGATCGCCGGGCTCGCCTTGCCAGTGAAACGCGACGCGATCACCGTGCGCGGCAAGGTGTCGATCGAGGCAACTTTCGGTCACGTTCAGCCGGCCGCCGACGAACCACTCGAAGAACGGCGCACGGCGATCGTCGAGCACTTGGCGCCAAGGCTCGCGCCAAACCAGCCCGCGCGCCTCGCGCTCCCAGAAACCCAAATAGTCAGCGTTCGCTTGCTCGTAGATGTTGGGCTTGGCGTTGGAACTCGCGGCGAACGCGGCGGGCGGCGGAAACTTGCGGTTCTCATCGAGCAGATTCTCGATCGCGTCAGCCATGCGAATCCTCTTCCGTTTGGGTGTGCGGGCCGACAGTTTCGCAAGTCCCCGAGCCGAACGCTACCCCCGCGGCTGCGGACTCACGCGCGGCTCGCGAGTTGTTTGTAGAAGACGACCGTGTCGTGCGGCGTGCCATCCGAGTCGATGGCATAGCCCGGAATCGTTCCGGCCGCGATCCACCCGAGCCGGCGATACAACCGCTCCGCCGCCCCGCCCCGCTTCGCGTCGAGAGTCAGTAGCGTGAACCCGGCGTGTAGCGCCGCGTCTTCGATCGCCTGCATGAGTTGCGTGCCGAGTCCCGTGCGGCGGTAGCGGCGATGCACCAGGAGCTTCGCGATGTCCGCGCGATGCGGCTGGTTCGGCGCCCAGGCCGGATGGAGCTGGACGGCGCCGACGATGGCGCCTTCGGCATCGCGCGCGACGAGATAGATCGCACCCGCGTGCGCCGCCGCCGTCGTTGTTCGCCACCAATCCTCGGCGCGTGCGATCGCGAGCGGCGCGAGAAAGCTCACGGCCGCGCCCGACTCGACCGCGTCGACAAGCAGCCGCGCGAGCGCTCGCCGATCGGAGTCACTCAAAGGCAGTAGGAGGCGCTCGATCACGAATGTGTGTTCGGTCATGGCTCGCTCACAAGCCCAGCAGCTTATTGCCGACTCGACGCCGGTGGGGGTGACAAACGCGGGCATTCTATCTTGGACCGCACACCGTACCCGGCGTGTCAGAGGTGCGCGCCAGCCCTCGGATGCACGGTGGCGCCGGGCTGCCGAACTCCGGGGTGGGGCGTGCTTTCCAATCGCGCCTCTTGAACTGACGACTTGCCAACCGAATATATCCGTGTATCTTGATAGACAGATTTGCAGGCCGCGGCGGGGGAGCCGCAGGGCGGACGATCGACTTCGACTTTTAGCCGGAAAGGCAACGCATGCTCACGACAAAGACCACGGCCACGAAGAAGCCGCCGTACAAAGTGAAAGACCTCGCGCTCGCCGAGTGGGGTCGCAAAGAGATCGTGATCGCCGAAAACGAGATGCCGGGTCTCATGGCGTTGCGGGCGAAATACGCTGGCAAAAAGCCGCTCGCCGGCGCCCGCATCGCGGGCTGCCTGCACATGACGATTCAGACCGCGGTCCTCATCGAGACGCTCAAGCTGCTCGGTGCCGAAGTCACCTGGAGTTCCTGCAACATTTTCTCGACGCAAGACCACGCCGCCGCCGCGATCGCCGCCGCCGGGATTCCCGTCTATGCATGGAAGGGCGAGACTGAAGACGAATACAACTGGTGCATCGAGCAGACGCTCTTCTTCGGCGACAAGCCGCTCAACATGATTCTCGATGACGGTGGCGACTTGACGCAGATCGTGCATCAGAAATACCCGGAGCTGATCGCGGGCATCCGCGGCATCAGCGAAGAGACGACGACCGGCGTGCATCGGCTCTACCAAATGCACGAGCGCGGGGAGCTGCGCATTCCGGCGATCAACGTCAACGACTCCGTGACCAAGAGCAAGTTCGATAACCTTTACGGCTGCCGCGAGTCGCTCGTCGACGGGATCAAACGCGCGACCGATGTGATGATCGCGGGCAAAGTCGCGGTCGTCGCCGGCTACGGCGATGTCGGCAAGGGCTGCGCGCAAGCGCTTGGCCGCGCGGGCGCGCGCGTGTTCATCACCGAGATCGATCCCATCAACGCGCTGCAAGCGTGCATGGAAGGCTACCAGGTCGTGACGATGGAAGAGATCGCGCCGCTCGGCAACATCTTCGTCACTGCGACCGGTTGCTGCGATGTGATTCGCCCCGAGCACCTCGACCGCATGAAGAACGATGCGATCGTCTGCAACATCGGCCACTTCGATCTCGAAATCGATGTCGCCTACTTGAACGGTCGCAAAGACTTGAAGAAGGTGAACATCAAGCCGCAGGTCGACAAGTACACGTACCCCGATGGCCACAGCGTGATTTTGCTCGCCGAAGGTCGCTTGGTGAATCTCGGCTGCGCGACCGGTCACCCGTCATTCGTGATGTCGAGTTCGTTCACCAATCAAGTGCTCGCGCAGATCGCGCTCTGGACCGAAACGAAAAACTACCCGGTCGGTGTGCACGTCCTGCCGAAGAAGCTCGACGAAGAAGTCGCGCAACTTCACCTGCAGCAACTCGGCGCGAAGCTCACGCGATTGACATCGAAACAATCACAGTACTTGGGGATCAACGCCGAAGGCCCATTCAAGCCGGATCACTACCGGTATTGATGACTCGGCGTCGGAGCCGTTAAGCGGTTCGCGATGCAAGCGACAGCCGCTTCCCGTTCGGGAAGCGGCTGTGTTTTCTAGGACCAATTCTCGCCGCCGAGCTGCTGCTGCAGATCGCATATATGTAGGAAATCACGGCGCGTGCCGGACCACGTGTACATCCGGTGCACGACTCTAAGATCCGACATCGTCGAGACGTGCGTGCGACTTCTGGCGCCGCGCCAATTTGGGGCACCAACACGTATGTTTGGCACGGGAATCGTAGTTTTTGCTAGAATCTTCGCCGCCTCCCAGCGCGCGACTCTTCTCGTTTCGCGAAAGATAATTTCTATGCAGCCACGGATCACGTTGCGAACGCTCATCACGCTGTCCGTACTCTGCGTGCCCATGCCCCTCGTCGCAGAAACTGAACGATGGTTATTCGCCATCGAGCGACTCCTTGCTGCGAGTCCGGAGGAAATCGATTGGCGGCCATTCGCGCCGTATGCGACGAAACCTCCACCCGCGACCTCGGCGCTCGAGGTCATCGATGCTTGGTGGTCGGCGCAAGACGATGATTTTTTTTCGAAGAACAAGCCGCCGCGTCCCGACGCCGCGACGGAGGCGCGGTTAGTCGAGATTCTTGCCAAAGATCCCGATCGATTGATGGTGCTAGTTCGTCACCTCTCACCGACCGTGGCCAATGAGGCACTGGTGCGCGGCGTGTTCCCGCACGGCAGCGAAACGGTTTCATTGCGCGCGAGGCACGATGTCGTGCATTGGCTCGAAGTCGCGCACTGGGAGCTTGCGCCGCTGGAAGTGTTGAGTGAGGAATTACTCACGTTTGATCCGTCTTCTTGGCTTTCGGATTCGCTCTATCTCAAGCGCCTCGAGCGCCTCGTGCGCCGATTTGGCGCCGAAGCTATGCCGCTCTTGGAACGTAGCAGCCGCTGGTCGAACGATGCGCTCGCGGCCTGCGCAACGCTTTTCTTGTATGACGCAATGGTTGCGAGCGGCGCCGATGGAGTCTCGGCGCCGCGCAACCGACTGCAAGCAATTGTCCGAGAGCCCGAGTGTGGCGATCGGCTTCGAACTCTCGCACTTTGTCGCTTGTGTTCATCGCAGTGGAATGGGCGTGAAATTTGGTTCCGCGACTTGCTCCTCGACGCTGCACAGCGAAAATGGCTCTCCGTTTGTCCATCCAGTTTTGACGAACCGCCACCACTAGACCAAGCACTGGCGGGCGATATCGGCGGTCTGTTCGAAGTTCTCGTTGCGCTCGTCGGTTATCCCGACAGCACAGTTTACGACTTCGCGTACGTTCACGACTTCGCGGTCGAGAGACTGGCGGAAACGAGTGTCGAAGGTCACGAAGCCGTCATTGCGGAACGCTTACTTCCTTGGGTTCGTGATGCGACTTGGTCGCGCGCCGGCTCGCGTCTCGTCTTTCTTGAGCGCCTTGGGCGTATCGAATTCGCACCGGCGATTCCGGCCCAACTTGTGGCCGCGGAGGTCGAGTCGGGCGCAGAACTCCTGGCCGTGGCGACTGCGCTGTCTCACCAAGGCGTGGACGCAGCGATTCGACCTTTACGGCAAGCGCTCGCGGACAAGCGCGCCGGCGAGTTTTCGGCGGAACTCTTCGAAGCCATCTACACTCTTGGTGGCTTCAGTGACGCCGAGGTCGTTGCGCACATCGAGTCCAAGGTCCGCGGCGGCCAGCAAGTTCTAGTCCCCGACCCGCTGCTCGATGGCTCGCCGAACCTAATGTACTGGGCCGCTATGGATGAGGACTTCACGTCGGACCTGCCGACCTTTGCACCAGAGATTTCGCCATCGCTTTTCGCAGCGCTAGCGGCGCGCGTCGCTACGCTGCGGGCGAATGAGCCGACCTTCGCGCTGCGACTCGCGGCCTTTCTCGCCGCGCGCGTCGAGCCGTGCGCTTCTGAGTATTTCTTCGCGCAGCTCGCAGCCGGCGTTATCGATGCATCGGCGATCCGCGTTGCGCTCACGCACCGTGACGTGCATAGTCAGCAAGGCGGTGCGGCGCTCGCGGCCGTCCTCGCGAGCGAAGGCTTCGCCGCCGGAGTTGGCGCGGTGATGGCCAACGACGCTAGAGCAGCGGAGGCGATCCTCCTCGGGAATAACCGTGCAGCGCAAGCCGCGCTCTGCGCGTGCGCGCGTATCGTCCGGCAAGAACTCCCGCTGCCGTTGTTACGCCGAGCGCTTGAAGCGGCGCCACCTGCACTCGTGCGGGCGGCAGAGGCTTATTTATTGACGGAAGCCTCTGTCGCGGCGCAGACCATTCTTCGAAAGCGATACCCCGATGCGTATCTCGTGCTTCGAACGCACTTTCATTCGCCAAGCGTCGATAGTTTCGTCGACGCGGAATGGGCTCAACGTTTTCGTGCACCATCGGCGCCGGACGAGGTGTTGGTGTTGGAGGAGGCGGGGTGTTTCTACGGGTCTACGATTTCCTTCACACGCCACGGCGAAGAAGTGTGGCTGCGCATTCCCGTCGACGACGACCGCTCTCGCAGTCGAAAATTGACGCAGGACGAGTGGCGAACGATTCAGCGCGTGATCGAGTCGTATGATTTTTTCGAATTGCCGCATATCTCCGCTTGTGAAAGCACGTTTAGCCGAGCACTGATTCGCTGCACGCCGGAAGGCGGTCGGTGCATCAACATCTGCGCTGCTTGCCCCGCGAGCGCAGCATCGCCTTGGACTCTCGTGTGGCGCCAGATTTATCCACTCGCTTGGACAGTTGGGATGCCAATCGTCTACGAACGTCTAGAGGGGATGCCGGGGGCGCGCGTGCTCTACAGTGACGAAAAGAGGCCGCTTCACGCAGTGACCGTTCACAATGGCGAAGTAAGGGTCGGCTTCGGTCTGGATAAGAATGGCACTCCGACGGTTTCTTCCAACGCGTCGATGCTCGATTGGCACGTTTGGGATGGAGCAAACGTAGGTGAGCGAGTGCTGCCGCCGGCCGAGTGGGCCGGGTTTGAACCACGGGTCGGGCATCCCGCGTTCGTGCGCGCTCCTCAGCCGACGCGTCAAGCGAACGAAGTGTGGGCTACGCTGTTGGCGGAGAACCACACGACATTGGGTCGCGCGCATCGCACACGCTCCGGCTTCACGCCCGTGCGAAGCTATCCCATCCAATTCAACGCCGACAATTGTTTTGTCGATGAAACGGCGCAACTCGTCTACGTCGTCGTGCACGGCGACCTGCTCGTGCTGCCGCTCGCCCCGCTGTAGCCGCGCTCATTCGTCTTATCGCGAGCGCGGATCCGTCTGGTCCGGGTCGACTTCGAGTTTTCGCATCGCGTCCTTCACGACCTGCGCCGGCACTTGACCTTCGCGGCAGAGGACCGAGAGCGCGGTGACGACGACCGCCGCGGCGTCGACTTCGAAGAAACGGCGCAGCGCTTCGCGCGAATCGCTGAGGCCGTAACCATCGGTGCCGAGGGGCGTGAGACCGGCCGGCACCCAGCGGCTGATCATGTCAGGGATTTGGCGCATGAAGTCGCTGACGGCGATGACCGGACCGCCGGGTTTCGGCAGAATCTGCGTGACGTAGGGCGTTTCGGCGGCGGCGCCCGGATGGAGGAGCGCGTGGCGTTCCTTCGTCAATGCGTCATGTCGAAGCTGTTGGTAGCTCGTGACGCTGTAGACTTCGGCGGCGACTTGATAGTCGTTCTCGAGCATCTGCGCAGCTGCCACGACTTGCGGGAGCAGCGACCCGCTGCCGAGCAATCGCACGCGCCGCTTACTCTCGATGCCAGCCGCGCGCAAACGATAGATTCCTTTGAGAATTCCCTCCTCCACGCCCGCCGGCATCGGTGGATGGTCGTAGTTTTCGTTGTACAAAGTCAGGTAATAAAACACGTCTTCGTTATTGCCGTACATGCGGCGCAAGCCGTCTGCGATGATCGTCGCGACTTCGTAGCTGAACGCAGGATCGTAGGACACGCAGCACGGCACCGTACTCGCGAGCAATAGACTGTGGCCATCCTGATGTTGAAGACCTTCGCCGTTCAGCGTCGTGCGGCCGGCCGTCGCCCCGAGCAGGAAGCCGCGCCCACGTTGATCGCCGAGCAACCAAATCTGATCGCCGACGCGCTGAAAACCAAACATCGAATAGAAGATGAAAAACGGAATCATCACTTCGCCGTGCGTCGCGTAGCTCGAGCCCGCCGCGATGAAGCTCGCAAGCGAGCCGCACTCGGTGATGCCTTCCTCGAGTATCTGGCCATCCTTCCGCTCGTGATAACCGAACATGAGATCGTGATCGACCGGTTGATATTTCTGTCCCGAGTGCGCGTAGATTCCGGCGATCTTGAAGAACGGTTCCATGCCGAACGTGCGCGCTTCGTCGGAGATGATCGGCACCACGCGCTTCCCGACCGACTTATCGCGCAGCAATTCGCGTAGCAAACGCACGAACGCCATGGTCGTTGAGTACGGGACCGTCGTCGGGCCCGGCGCGAGGAGCGGCTGATAAACCGCCGGCGCCGGCAAGGCCGGCATGACCGCGCGCACGACGCGGCGCGGCACGGAACCGCCGAGCGCCTTCCGCCGCGCCAGCATGTACTCGACTTCTTCCGAGTCGCGACCCGGATGGTAATACGGCGGATCGGCGAGCTGTTCATCGGGAATGGGAAGCTGCAGCCGATCCCGAAACGCGCGCAACTCGTCTTCGGTCATCTTCTTGACTTGGTGCGTGACGTTGCGCGCTTCCGCTTGGTCACCGAGCGTCCAGCCCTTGACGGTCTTCGCGAGGATAACGGTCGGCTTGCCGCGCGTTTCCGTCGCGAGTTTGTACGCCGCGTAGAGCTTGCGATAATCGTGACCTCCGCGCCGCAGCCGCTTGATGTCATCGTCGCTGAGATCCTGAAACAGCGCTTTCAAACGTTCGGACCCGGCGCACAAATGCTCGCGCGTGTAGGCGCCCGACTCGACCGAGTAACGCTGATACTCGCCGTCGACGATTTCGCCGAGTCGGCGCACCAGAGTGTGATCGTGATCGCGTTCGAACAACGGATCCCACGCGCCACCCCAAATGACTTTGATGACATTCCAACCGGCGCCGTGAAACACCGCCTCGAGTTCTTGAATGATCTTGCCGTTGCCGCGCACCGGGCCGTCGAGGCGTTGCAGATTGCAGTTGACCACAAACACGAGATTGTCGAGTTCTTCCCGCGCCGCGAGCGTGAGCGCGCCGAGCGACTCGGGCTCATCACATTCGCCGTCGCCGAGAAAGGCCCAAACGCGACTCGCGGACGTATCGCAAATACCACGGTTGTGAAGATAACGATTGAAGCGCGCTTGGTAGATCGCGTTGATCGGCGCGAGCCCCATCGACACGGTCGGAAACTCCCAAAAATCCGGCATCAAGCGTGGATGCGGATAAGAAGAAAGGCCGCGTCCTGGCACGCACTCGCGCCGAAAGTGATCGAGCTGCTCACTCGTAACACGCCCTTCGAGAAACGCGCGCGCGTAGATTCCCGGTGTCGCGTGGCCTTGCACGTAAAGTTGATCGCCCGCGCCGCCATCATCTTTGCCGCGAAAAAAGTGATTGAAGCCGACTTCATAGAGACTCGCGGCCGACGCATACGTCGACAGGTGGCCGCCGATGCCGACGAAGAGCTTGTTCGCGCGGATGACTTGCACGACCGAATTCCAACGCGTCAAGCGTCGAATGCGGCGCTCGAGCGCTTCGTCGCCCGGAAACTCCGGCTCTGCTGCGACCGGAATCGTGTTGATGTAGGGCGTCTGGACGAGCGCCGGCAGCCCGATTTGGAGATTCTGCGCGTGCTCGATGACGCGGTGCACCAAGTGGCGGGTGCGCGAAGTGCCGGACTGTTCGAGGACTTGCCCTAACGCCTCGATCCACTCGATGGTCTCAGCGGAGTCGGAATCGTGCTTTGGGTAGGGGAGTGAGGGCTCCAACTGCAACGTTCCTTCCGGCGAATGACGACGAGAGCGACGAGCGCCGTGCGCGGGCAGCGGCGTGCGGGGTCAGCGGCGTGCTATGCTCGCGAGTTCTTCGGCTGTCAAAGTGCGCGCTTCTTCGATGAGCATGACCGGAATTCCGCTCTCGACGCGATAGGCTTTTCGCGACTCGGCGCACCACAACTCGTTGCCCTTAACGATAAGAAGGCCGTGGCTTTCGGGACAACGCAGTATTTTGAGTAGCTCCGGGTCGAGCGAGGATGCGCAATTGTCGGCGCTCGTCGGGCGCGCGGGATCTTGAGCTTTGCTCGCCATTCGTTCGCCGTTCTTCGAGAGTTCGCTTTGAGTGTTGTCGCCGGCTGCTCCCGGACTCGAGGCACGAGGCAGCGGCTATCCGCTTGCAAGTGAGGGGGATTCTGGCGAAAAATCTGCACTTCGGCAACCCCAGCGTCGGTCTCCCAGGTCTGAGGCGGATCGAAACTTCGTAGCAGGAGAAAATGTTGAGCGCTCGAGTCGACTCCATCATCGTGTTTGTGACCGCTTTGTTTTTGATTGCGCCGTTGGCGAACGCGCAGTCGCCACGCGCCATCACGCTCGAACAAACCGCGGGCCGTGGTGACAACAACATCGATTTTCGCGGACGGATCGCGGCGCGCTGGGAATGGGCGGATGACGGCGTGCGCCTCCACCGCCGCGCCGACGGCAAAGATTGGTGGCTAGATCCCGCGACGGGCGTGATCACTTCCGAAGCCGTGGCCGCCAACGCGACGGAACGAGAATCGCGCGCCAACACCCCCGACGCCGCGCGCGTTGCGGCCTTTCGCGCGCTCGCGGGCTTCGACGACGATCGTGCGAGCAAAGCGGCGCGCGCACCGCGAGTCGCATCGCATGAAGCACGTTCCGTCGTCCAGTTCGAAGGCGATTTGTATCTTCTGACGAAAACTCAGGAATCGGATTCCGACGGGTCCCGCTATGCCGTGCGTCGCTTGACGGCGGACCCTGCTCTCGAGGAACTCTGCAGTTTTTCGCCGAACGGCGAATTCATCAGCTACGTCGTCGCCGGCAATCTGTGGATCTGTGATTGGGAGCGCGCGCCGCTGCAAGTGACCGTCGATGGCACCGACCGAGTGTTGAACGGGAAACTCGATTGGGTTTATCAGGAAGAGATTTACGGCCGCGGCAATTTTCAAGCACATTGGTGGAGCCCCGATTCCCAGCACGTCGCGTTTCTACGACTCGACGGGACGCGCGTGCCGAATTTTCCCATCGTTGATCACTTGCCGCTGCATCAGCAACTCGAGACCGACACTTATCCGAAGGCGGGTGACCCGAACCCGATCGCCACGCTCGGTGTCGCGTCGCTCGATGGCTCACTCATTTGGGCCGACCTTGCGCGTTACGCCGGGCAAGAGATTTTGCTGGCGGCGGTTTCCTGGACGCCGCGCGGCGATCACGTGGTATTGAAGATTCAGGATCGCATCCAGACCTGGCTCGATCTCAATCTCGTGGCGGTGGAATCCGGCGTACTTCGACAGTTGCTTCATGAGACCTCGGACACGTGGGTGAATGTGCTCGCGGGGCCGTACTGGCTGACGAAGGCCGAAACCGATGCGAGTCCGTCCGACGAACGCTTCCTGTGGTTGAGTGAGCGCACGGGGTATTGCCATTTGTATTGGTGCAACGTGGCGAACCCCGTGCTCGAGCCGATCACGCAGGGCGAGTGGCAAGTGCGGGAGTGGCTGCGCGTCGATCCCGAGCGCCGCAAGATTTGGTTCACGGCGACCGAGCAGAGCCCGATTGAACGCCATGCGTACTGTGTGAACTTCGACGGCAGCGGTTTCGTGCGACTGACGCAAGGAGCGGGACGACACCGCATCACGCTGAGCGCTGATGGCGAGTCTTTTCTCGATGAATATTCGAGCGTCGACGTTCCCCCGCAGCAGCGACTGTGTCGCGCGCTCGGCCGCGACATCCAAGTGTTAGGCGCCGCGAAGCCGGCGGCGCTCGAAGAGTACGGTTATCGTCGACCAACTCTGTTGCGGATTCCGGCGCGTGACGGCGTGCTGCTCGATGCCTTGGTGATCCTGCCGACTGCGACGACGACGACCGCCAGCGGCGGGCGTTTTCCCGTGTGGCTGCAAACGTATTCGGGGCCGGACGCACCGACGGTGGCGAATGAGTGGCAGTCGAGCGCGTTCGATCAGTTTCTCGTGCAGCAGGGCGTGATGGTTTTCAAAGTGAACAACCGCACTTCCAGTGGCGCCGGCCAGCGCTTCACCAGCGCGTGCTATCGAGCCCTCGGCGCTTCGGAACTGCGCGACCTCGAAGACGCGCTCGCTTGGCTGACTGCGAATTATCCGGCCGACTCGACGCGCGTGGGAATCTCCGGCTGGAGCTATGGTGGTTTCATGGCCGGCTACGCGTTAACTCACAGCCGTGCGTTCAAACTCGGCATCGCGGGCGCGGGTGTCTACGACTGGCGCAATTACGACAGCATTTACACCGAGCGCTTCATGGCGACTCCCGAGCTCAACAGCGTCGGCTACCAGCAGAGTTCGTGTATCGCCGCCGCGGAACGATTGCATGGACACCTCGTGCTGGCTCACGGCGCGATGGACGACAACGTCCATTTGCAAAACACGCTGCAGTTCGTCAATGAGCTGCAGAAGCATCCCGTCTCCTTCGAGTTGATGGTGTATCCGCGCTCGCGGCACGGACTCGGCGGCCAACAGAACTGGCACTTTCGACGCTTAACATGGGCGGCGATCCAACGCCATTTATTGTCGGCTCCTGCTACAGGGACTGCACCGGGCTGATCGGTGAGGATGGAACTGAGCAGGATCGTTTCGACGTTTGTTTGCCAGCCCGCGATTCTCGGCGAAAGGCAGCGTCCCCGTACGGGGTCGAAGGTTGCAGGTGCTGCATGCGCCGTGTAATCTTCTACAGCGCTTAGAGTTTGCTGCTGAGACCCGCTTCCCACCGGCGTTGTTGGCGCTGGTTGCGCCGCAATCAAGTTAGAGGACGAATGCACATTCCCGTCGCCGCTCGTGTCGTGCTGCTCATTGTCGCGGGAACGATCCTCGGTTTGCCGTTCGCGGCGGGCCAGGATCTGGCGCCCAGTTCCACGGATCGCAGAGTGTGCAAAAGTGTCGTGGAGGATTTGAAGAATCACTTGACCCGCAAGCCGCTCGACGATGCCATCTCACGGCAGTTTTTCGACGGTTATCTCGACGGACTCGACCCCCAGCGCATGTACTTTCTCGCCAGCGACGTACGCGAGTTCGAGCGTTATCGCGATCAGCTCGACGATCTAGCCAAAGCCGGCGACGTTCAGTTCGCCTACGATGTTTACGCGCGTTTCGTTCAGCGCGTCGTTGAGCGAGTTGCCGAAGTCGAAGCCATCGTCGGGATGGAACACGATTTCGGGGTTGACGAGAGCATCCCATCCGATGCGGTTAAACGCGACTACTGTGCGACCGTGGAGGAATTGCGCGAAATTTGGCGCAAGCGCATGAAGCTGCTCGTGCTCGAGAGCCTCGTCGATGGCGAGACCCGCGAAGCCGCCGAGAAAATCTTGGTGAAGCGATATCACAGTTTTCGCAAGCGCATCCACCAGACGGACAGCGACGAGTTGCTGCAGGTTTATTTGTCAGCCCTGTGCGCGTCTTACGATCCACACACAAGCTATATGTCGCCGGGGACGCTCGAAAACTTTGAGATCCACATGAGACTCGAGCTGGAAGGTATTGGCGCCTCGTTGATGTCGGAAGATGGTTACACGGTTGTCACGTCTATTATCGCCGGCGGCGCTGCTGCCAATGATGGACGACTCGCCGCCAAAGACAAGATCGTCGCGGTTGGCCAAGGTCGCGAACCGGGCCCGCTCGAGGATGTCGTCGACTGGAAGCTCACCGACGTCGTAAAAAAAATTCGCGGCAAACAGGGAACTTGGGTGCGACTGAAAGTGCTGCGTAACGCCACGAAGGAGTACGAGTTCTTTGACCTCGAGCGTTCGAAGGTCGAGCTGAAAGACAGCGAAGCACGCAGCCAGATTGTGGAGATCGGCAAAAGCGCCGACGGTGAGCCCTTGTTCGCCGGAATTATCGATCTTCCGAGTTTCTATATGGACATGGACGGCGCGCGCAAAGGAGTTCGCAATTTCAAGAGCACTTCGCGCGACGTGGACACACTGCTCTCGGAGTTCAAACAGCAGAGCGTCGATCTCGTCGTCGTCGACTTGCGCAACAACGGCGGCGGCTCGCTGGTCGAGTCGATCAATATGACCGGGCTCTTCATCGACGTGGGGCCCGTCGTCCAAGTGAAGAACGCCGGTTCCGAGGCGCCGCACATCTACGAAGACGAAATGCCCGGTGTGGCGTGGGGTGGGCCCCTCGTTGTGCTGACGAGCGCGTACAGCGCGAGCGCCAGCGAGATTTTCGCCGGCGCCATCCAAGACTATCGCCGAGGGCTCGTCGTCGGCGACCATGCGACGCACGGCAAGGGCACGGTGCAGAACTTGATCGATGTCGGACGCAGCGTGACGGCAGTGGGCCGCCCCGAGAAACTTGGTGCGCTCAAGATTACGTTTCAGCAGTTCTACCGGCCGAATGGGCAGAGCACGCAAAATCGCGGAGTGCTCGCCGACGTGGAGTTACCCGCTATCAGCAGTCACTTGGATATCAGCGAAGCGAGCCTCGAAAATGCATTACCGTTCGATCAAGTGGCGGCCGCCGAGTACGCGAAGCTCGACTTCGTCGATTCCGAGCTGATTTTGAGACTCTCCGAGCAATCGCGCCTGCGGCGCCAGCAGTCGAAAGAGTTTGGCATCGTCGAAAAGCGCATTCAGCGCTACCTAAAAACCAAAGGTCGACAAACCGTGCCGCTCGAAGAGAAGAAATTCATCGCCGAGATGAAGTGGTCGCCGGATCTCACCGCCCCACTCGGTGAGCCCCGTTCCGAGCCGGAAGGCGACAAGCTGGGCGGGAAGTTCTGGCCGCGCGACTTCTATCACGACGAAGTGCTCGCGATCGCCGCGGACTATCTGCAAGCGCGCCATTCGGTCGCGGAGAGTCGGCCGTAACTGCCGCGACTCGCCGTAGAACTGCGACCTTGCATCGTCGATGGCTTGGCGGCTCGCCGTCGTCGAAACTCCTTCAATCTGGTCCGCGTGCGGCCTTGACGCGAGGGTTCGGAGTCTTAGTATCGTTTTGACGTCGTTTCGCGCGCGCCTCTACGCACAGCCCGGTTCGAGAAGTCGCCAGTCGGCAGCTCTCGACCGATCATCTCCGAAGGTGTTCGAATGACTCGCTTTGGCTCTAACGCTGGCTATATCGATGATCTGCATGAGCAGTTCCTCCGCGATGCGAACTCCGTGAGTCCGGCGTGGCGCGAGTTCTTTGGTGACTTTGAAAGAAGTTCCGAACTCGATGGCGATTCGCTTGGGTCGAAACAGCGCGAAGAAATCGCAACGCGCCCGCTAGCCGAGCCCGCCACCACGATAGCGCCCACACCACCCGAATCGACTTCGGGCGGTCAGGCGAATGGTGCCGAAACGAAGCCGCTCATCGGCGCCGCTGCCGGCATCGTGAAGAACATGGAGCGGAGTCTCGGCGTCCCCACGGCGACAAGCGTGCGCACCGTGCCAGCGAAAGTGCTGGAGGAGAATCGCCGACTCGTCAATCAACATCGTGAGGCCGAAGCGCTCTCGAAGGTTTCTTTCACTCACTTCATAGCTTGGGCGGTGGTCGAGGCACTCAAGCGGCATCCAGCGCTGAATGCGGCGTTCGCGCGCATTGGCGATGTTCCGCAGCGAGTGAGTCGCGCCGGGATCGCGCTCGGCATCGCGGTCGACGTCGAGAAATCAGGCAGTCGTTCACTCGTGGTGCCAAACATCAAGAATTGCCAGGCGCTGACCTTTGCGGAGTTTCTCGATGCGTACAACGAGCTAGTGCTCCGCGCGCGGCGGGGGAAACTCACGCAAGCGGACTTCGCGGAAACGACGATATCCCTCACGAACCCCGGCATGCTTGGCACGACGATGTCGGTGCCCCGCCTTATGGAAGGGCAGGGCGCAATCATCGGCATCGGCGCCGTCAGCTATCCTCCAGAGTGTGGAGGGATGACGGCCGACACGCTGGCGGCGCTCGGTTTCTCAAAAGTGATCCAGCTCACATCCACATACGATCATCGCGTCATTCAAGGCGCCGACTCCGGCGAGTTTCTCGCGACTGTCGAAGCGCTGCTGCGCGGCGCGGCGGGTTTTTACGAGCAGATTTTCGCGGTGCTCGGCGTGCCGAACGAGCCGATTGCATGGTCGTCACCCGGCGAGTCGGCGCCGACTGGCGCGGCGGCGGCGAGTCGGCAGCTTGGTTCGCCAGCGGTTACCGATCCCATTCGGCAAGCACGCGTCTTGCAGTTGATCCACGCTTACCGAGTGCGCGGCCATCTCCTGGCACGACTCAATCCGCTCGGTGGTCGGCCCGCGTCGCGGCCCGAACTTGAACTCTACTCGTACGGTTTGAGCGTTTGGGATCTCGATCGGCAATTCCTGTGCGATGGCGTGTGTGGCGAGCGCGAAGTCGCGACGCTGCGCGAGATCCTCGATGTGCTGCGGTCCGCGTACTGTCAGTATTCTGGTATCGAGTACATGTACATCACACAGCCGGAACAGCGGCGTTGGTTGCAGCGACGCATCGAGAATGGTGTCGGCGAAGCGCCGTTCTCGATCGCAGAGAAGCTGCAGATTCTCGGACGGCTCAACGCGGCGGAGGCGTTCGAGCGCTTCCTCGGAACCTCTTATGTCGGACACAAACGTTTTTCACTCGAAGGCTGCGAGTCTCTCATCCCTGTGATGGATGCGTTGCTCGAGGACTGCGCGCACGTCGCGGTCGAGGAGGTCGTGGTCGGCATGGCGCATCGGGGGCGCCTCAATGTATTGGCCACCGTGATCGGCAAGCCGCTCACACAACTTTTCCGTGAGTTCGAAGATCTCGATCCGGATAGCACCCAGGGCTCCGGCGACGTCAAGTACCACCTGGGCGCGAACGGCAAGTTCCGGTCGTCGACCGGCGCGGAAGTGCAGCTCACGCTCGCCTCGAATCCGAGTCACCTCGAGTCCGTGAATCCCGTAGTCGAAGGCATGGTGCGAGCGAAGCAAGCGACCATCGGTGATAGGGACCATCAACGCGTGATTGCCGTTTTGATCCACGGCGACGCGGCGTTCGCCGGCCAAGGCGTCGTGGCCGAAACGCTGAATCTCTCCCAACTCCAGGGCTACCGCACTGGCGGCACCGTGCACATCGTGATCAACAATCAGATCGGCTTCACCACCAGCCCCGAAGATGCGCGTTCCACGCACTACGCCACCGACATCGCGCGCAGCATCTCGGCGCCAGTCTTCCATGTGAACGCTGATCACCCGCAGATGGCGGTGCGCGCCATGCAACGCGCATTCGCGTTTCGTTGCGCCTTCAAATGCGACGTCGTGGTCGAGCTCGTCGGTTATCGGCGGTGGGGGCACAATGAGGCCGACGAGCCGGCGCTCACGCAGCCGCTCATGTATGAGCAGATTCGCAAGCATCGCTCGGTGCGGAAACTCGCTACGGATCGCTTGCTCGCGCGCGGCGAGATCGACGTGAGCACCGCCGAAAAGGTGCTGGAGGATTTTCTCGCGCGGCTCAACAACGCCTACACGGAAGTGCGCGGTATCAAGGAGCGCGCCCCGGCGGCGCGGCCACAGCCGGATCTCGAAGAATTCGAGGGGCTCGCTAAACCGTCGACGCCAACCGCAGTGGCGCGCGTGCAGCTGGAAGAAGTGTTGTCGGGGCACAGCCGTCTGCCCGCCGGCTTTCAGCCGCATCCAAAACTGGTGAAGATTCTCGACGCGCGGCAGCAGGCTTTCGAGCGCGACGCCATCGACTGGGGATTAGCGGAGAGTCTCGCGTTCGGCACATTGTTGCTCGACGGCACCGCGGTACGCTTGAGCGGCGAAGACAGCGGTCGCGGCACTTTCAATCAGCGGCACGCGACGTTTTACGATGCCGCGACCGGCGCCAAGCTCATACCGCTCGCGCAGCTGTCGCCGTCCCAGGCGCCGTTCGCGGTGTACGACAGCTTGCTCTCGGAGTTCGCGGTGCTCGGTTTCGAGTACGGATATAGCGTGGTGCGGCCGGACGACCTGGTGTTGTGGGAAGCGCAGTTTGGAGATTTTGCCAACGGCGCTCAGGTCATCATCGATCAGTATCTCGCAAGCGGCGAAGAGAAGTGGGGACAGAAGTGCGCGCTCGTGTTGCTGCTGCCGCACGGTTACGAGGGGCAAGGACCGGAACACTCGAGCGCACGCCTCGAACGGTTTTTGCAGCTCGCGTCCGAGGGCAATATCCAAGTGGTGTGCCCGACCACGCCCGCGCAGTATTTTCATGTCTTGCGGCGCCAGGTGATGGGGCGGACGCGAAAGCCGCTCATCGTGATGGCGCCGAAGAGTTTGCTACGCTTGCCGGCCGCGGTGTCGAAAGTCAGCGCGTTCACGAGCGGCGCGTTTCAAGAAGTTTTGGCGGATCAATGGCTCGCTGACCCCGCGCGCGTCGAACGCGTATTGATCTCGAGCGGCAAGATCTGCTACGAACTCGCAGCCAAGCGCACCGCGGTCGGAGCGGACCGAGTCTCGACCGTGGCGCTCGTGCGGCTCGAGCAACTGTATCCGTTTCCCGAACTGCAACTGCGCGAGTTGCTGGAACAGTTCCAAAACGCGCGCGAGTTTTTCTGGGTGCAGGAGGAACCGCGCAACATGGGGGGCTGGAGCTTCATCTCGAGTCGTCTCGCGCGCGCGCTGCCCGTCGGCGCGACACTCGAGTATGTGGGACGGGCGACCAGCGCGAGTCCGGCTTCCGGTTCGCACGCGCGCCATCTCGCCGAGCAAGAACAGATTTTGGAATTGGCGCTCGCGCCCGCGACGGGCGGTACGGCTGACCGGCCGCGCCGCGGCGCCCGCGGACAGGGTTCTCAGATTTCGGGCGCATTCGTAGAACGCGACTCGTAATGCGACGGTCAACGGCACGAGTCGCGCGATGAGGAACGCCCGTTGAGTTCCAACTATCTGACCGAACCCGCGGCGCTCGCTGCCTTGTGCGCCGAAGCGCGAGCGCGGGGAGTGATGGCGCTCGACGTCGAGTTTATTCGCGAGCACACCTATAAGCCGGTTTTGGCGCTCGTCCAGATCGCTGTCGGCGATACTCTGGCGCTGATCGACCCGCTGCGATTTCCGGCACTCGAAATTTTGGATGAGATCATTCTCGACCCGCAAGTTTGCAAGGTGCTCCATGCGGGCGGTCAGGATCTGGAGATTTTCTTTAACCGCACGACGAGTCCGCCGCGTCGAATCTTCGACTGCCAAATCGCCGCGGCGCTGATGGGTCTGGGTTATCAGTTGTCGCTCTCGTCGGTCGTCGAGCGGCTGCTCGGCGTCGTGCTCGATAAGAGCGAAACCTACACCGACTGGCTCCGCCGACCGCTCTCCGCGAAACAAGAAGAATACGCGCTCAACGACGTGCGCTACTTGCTGCCCGTTTATGAGCGGCTCGCGAACGAGTTGGTCACGCGCGACCGCGTCGGTTGGGCGGCGGAGGAGTTCGCTCGTCTAGAGCAACTGGACGGCTACGTTGCGGATCCGCGCCAACTGTACCGACGCGTCAAGCGTTTCAGTCTGTTGTCGCCGCGCGGGCAGGCGGTACTGCGAGAACTCGCGATTTGGCGCGAGCAAGAAGCCGTGCGCCGCGATCGGCCGCGCCGCCACGTCCTCAGCGATGAAGCGCTCATGGAGATTGCCACGCGTCAGCCGTCAAGTCGTGAAGAGCTCGCGCGGGATCAGCTCGTCCATCCCCGTGAACTCGCGAAGTGTGCCGAAGCGCTTCTCGAGGCGGTGCACGCTGGACTCGCGGCGCCGGAATCTGACCAGCCGCGATTGGATGGTCGCGGCCGCATGTCGAGCGCCGAACGATCGCTCGCCAAGGGTACGTACGCGCATCTACGGGCGGAGTGCGAACGACGCGAGATCTGTCCCGAAATCGTCGCGACGTCGAGCGAAGTCGAATCGATCGTGCGACGCTTCGTTGACGGCGAACGGAGTGCGCCGATTACGAAGTTCTCTGGTTGGCGATTAGAGTTTTTTGAACCGACGCTGCTTGCGTATCTCGAGAGTCGCGATGGACCGCAGCTTATCGCCGCGCCGGAATCGCCTCGGCCGCCTCCGCCGCTGACTTGACCTCGTCGACCGCGATGACATCCATGAACGACGAAACACTGAAGATCGCGCGGCCGGCGCCGGGCGGTCCGTAGCCGGGCGGCACTGGTAAGCGATGCCGGCGATGCGTGTCGCGCCAGAGGCGCAAAAGTCCGATGTGATACGCGAGCGGCGCCGGACCTTGCGTGCTCCCGAGCGGCGTGAGCGGCTCCGGACACCAGACGGTGAAACGCGGCATGACGCCCTGCGACATAAACCAATCGAGTCCTTCGCCGGTCGACGCGAGCGCCGCTTCTACCGTGCGAAAGCCGTGCGGTTTCGACATCTCCACGCCGGCGACAAAGTTCGGAATCACGTTGGGTGCGCCGAAGATGTCGCGCGCCGCGAGAATGCGTCGGAACCACTCTTGCTGGCCGACGTACGCGGCTTTGCCCGGGCAGATCTTCACGAACAGATCCGCGTCCCAGACCTCGAAGTTGGGATGGTAAATCTGAATGCCGGCGTCTTTGAACTTCTGTTGATCGACTTCCGGCAGCGCTTGTGCGACCATCTTGCCGATCCAGCGACCGGGAAAACGCTGCTCGATCGCCGCGGCGTAGCTCGCGTAAAAGTCCGCTTCGTTTTGGCCCTTGAGCGTGCGCGTGATGCTGCCGCCGGTGATCGTGTAGCAGTGAGTTTTGCGGTCGGGATCGTGCGCGTCGATGATTTCGAGCCCTTCGAGCACATCTTCGAGCGGCTTGATCGTGCGATAGGGTCGACCGGCGGCGACTTGTTGCCGGTAATTCTCGTTGATGTCGCAAAACCGGCACTCTTCCTTGAATCCGAAGTACTGGCATTTGCGATACACCGTGAGGTAGATCAGGTAGCCCCACTCGATGGTCGGCGCCACTTCATGCACCGGCTGTCCCGAGCGCAGTGGTTGCTGATAGTAGGGCGGCACCGGCAACAGCTCGATGCTTGCGAGCACTTCCGCGCCGAGACTCAAGGTCAACGTCGAATCGACGACATCGATGCGATACGGCGACGCCGGATTGACACGCACCGAAACGATCGTTGGTCGAAAATTCCTTGGCCCGCCGGAAAAACGAATCTCCTCGGGCGCGCGCAAGTTTTCACCGGCTTGCATCTCGCTGAGCGGCACCATGTCGAAACTGAAGATGAAGTACGACTTGGTTTTCATCTGCGCGCAAAGCGCGAGCGCCGACCCAGTGAATGAGATGCCGGTGCGCAGCAGATCCTCTTTGACAATCGCTTCGGGCGGAAGATCCGCGAATTCACTCGTCAAGGCCGCCAGCTCGTCGCGACGCGCATCGGCGAGCTCGTAGAACTTGGCGGCGTCGAAGTTAGTCGTCATAGCGCGCCCGGGCCGTTCGCGTTCGACTCGATCGTCTGCTCCATGAGCACGTAGTGTGATGACTCCATGCCGAGCGATTTGTAAGTGGCTTGCGCGGCGCGATTCTGCGCATCCACGTAGAGTCGCAAGCCGCAGACGGAACCGGCGGCGCGCGCGCGTTTCAAGGTCTCGGCGTGCATGTGCGCGTAGACTCCGCGTCGGCGTCGCTCCGGCACGACGTAGACGCTTTGGATCCACCAAAAGACCGCGTTCCGCCAATCGCTCCATTCCGTCGTCACGAGTAAGCAACCGCAACGTGCGCCGTCCCATTCCGCGACGAGGTAAAAGCCCCGGGCTGGTTCGCTGAACACCGCCGCAACGCCTTGGCGAAGTCGGGCCGCATCGAGCCGCGTGTTCTCGCTCTCGAGGGCCATCGCCAAATTCGAATTGGCGATGAATTCCGCATCGGCTGGCACTGCTACTCGCACGACGATCGGCAAAGGAAAAGTCTCCGGTCCGGGTTGCGCGCAGGGAAGGAAATGACCTCTACAGGTTTCAAGCGCGGGGCTATTATGCGCGAGGTGAGGAGTACGAGACAAGCGCGCCGCGGGTGGCGCGCGCATTTCCTCGGCAATATCGTTGGAGGATAGTCAGCGTGACCAAAATAGCGGAGCTGCGCGATGCGAGCGTGCCCGGAGTTTCGCCGCTCTACAAAGGCAAAGTGCGCGATGTTTATGATCTTGGCGAGCGCCTGCTAATCGTGACGACCGATCGCATTTCGGCGTTCGATCAAGTGCTGCCGCAGACCATTCCACAAAAGGGTTCTATCCTCACCGGTTTGTCGCTCTTTTGGTTTCAAGAGTTGCGTTCGGTAGTCGCCAACCACTTGATCGCGGGCGGCGCTGATCTCGCTAAGAGTCTACCGGCGCCCTTCGCCGCGGCGGCGCGCGTGTGGGGTGGTCGTGCGATGCTCGTGCGAAAGCTCAAGATGTTTCCGATCGAGTGCGTCGTGCGCGGTTACCTGGCCGGCAGTGGGTGGAAAGAGTATCGCAAGGATCGCACCGTGTGCGGCATTCCGCTCAAGGCCGGGCTGCTCGAGGCGAGCGAACTCGATGAGCCGATTTTTACGCCCGCGACCAAGGCGACGACCGGCCACGACATCAACATCTCGATGGCCGAGGCCGAACGGCATGTTGGACGCGAGGCGGCGCGGGAGCTGAAACGGATTTCGCTCGAGCTCTACAGTCGAGCGCGCGAGTACGCGCGCGCCCGCGGCGTCATTTTGGCCGATACGAAATTCGAGTTTGGCGTCGCCGAGCCGGGCGGCGCGCCGGTCTTGGGCGATGAAGTGCTCACGCCGGACTCGTCGCGCTACTGGCCGCTCGATACATACAAGCCTGGCGGTTCGCCGCCATCATTCGACAAGCAGTTCGTGCGCGACTATCTGCAATCGGTGGGTTGGGCGGGCGACGGCGTCGCGCCGAACTTGCCGAAGGAAGTGATCGCCGGCACGGCGGCGCGCTACCGTGAGATTTACCTGCGATTAACCGGCAAGGATTGGAGCGAGACGTCGTGACTGCGAAAGTTCTCATTGTGCTCGGGAGCGATTCCGATCTCCCGACCGCGCGGATGTGCTTGAAAGCACTGGATGACTTCGGTGTCGAATACGATATCCGCGTGTGCTCCGCGCATCGCACGCCGGCGGCGGCGCACGAGCTCGCGTCGCAGGCCGCCGACCTCGGGTTCAAAGTCGTGATCGCCATGGCCGGCGCGGCGGCGCACCTCGCGGGCGTGTTCGCGGCCTCGACGACGCTGCCAGTGATCGGTGTGCCGATCGAGAGCGGCGCCTTGCGCGGTGTCGATGCGTTGTATTCCACCGTGCAAATGCCCGGTGGTATTCCGGTCGCTTGCATGGCGATCGGCGAGGCGGGCGCGCGAAACGCGGGCGTGTTTGCCGTGCAGATTCTCGCGGCGTCGGATGCGTCGCTCACGAAGAAACTCGTCGCGCACAAGGACCGTTTGGCGGCCGAGGTCGCGAAGAAAAACGCCGGACTCCCGGCGCGCTTGCGGGCGCTCGAAACCGACAGCACGAAGTGACGGCTATTTTCTCAGCGCGTCAAACGGCGGCGAAAGCACACCGCATTCCGTGATCCAGCCGCGGATGAGTCGACTCGGCGTGACGTCGAACGCCGGGTTCCGCACTTGAATACGATCGTCCTTGGGGCCCTGCGCCGCGATGCGCCAGACTTCGGCGGCGTCGCGTTCTTCGATCGGAATCTGCGCGCCATCCGCAATGTTGAAGTCGAAAGTCGTCGACGGTGCCGCAACATAAAACGGCACGTCGTGCGCGTGCGCGAGGCACGCGACCCCATATGTGCCGATCTTGTTTGCCGAGTCGCCGCGCGCCGTGATGCGATCCGCACCAGTGATGACCAAGTCGATTTGTTGCTGCGCGAAACACTGCGCCGCGGCGCTGTCGCAGATCACCGTCACCGGGATGCCGGCGCGGCTCAACTCCCACGCGGTGAGCCGTGCGCCTTGCAACAAGGGGCGCGTCTCGTCGGCAATGACCTGAAACGAAATGCCGCGACGCGTCGCTTCGTAGAGGACGGCGAGCGCCGTGCCGGTCCCACCCGTAGCCAACGCACCCGCGTTACAGTGGGTGAGAATCGTCATGCCGGGGCGAATCAGGTGCGCGCCCGCTCGGCCGATCGCCGCGCAGAGCGCGACGTCCTCGGTGTGAATATTGCGCGCTTCCGTGAGCAGCGAGTCGCGCAGCGCGTGGCCAGCGAGGTGCGCGCCGCGTTCGAGCGCCGCGCGCATGCGCGCCAGCATGTGAGGCAAATTGACGGCGGTCGGCCGCGTCGCGCTGAGTAGTTCCACCGAGTTGCGCGCGGCTCGCATGATGTCGGCAGAATCGGTGAGGCCGCGCGTCGCCAGACAAACGCCATACGCCGCCGCGACGCCGATGGCTGGGGCGCCGCGCACGGCGAGTCGTCGGATGGCCTGCGCCATTTCATCCGGCGTGCGAATCTCGATCTCGAGGAACGTATCGGGCAGTGCCGTTTGATCGATGAGCACGACCGCGCCTTCGCGATCGCCGTTCCAACGTATTGTTTGTATCAAGATCGTCAGCTCCTCGCGTCCGCCGGATTATGCGTCTGGGACTAACCGCGAGCAAGGACGGCGGCGGCTTTGCGCCAGAGCCGCAGTACGCTCTCGTCGGCAAGCACTTCGTTGAGTTCGTGCGCCGCGAACCAACGCAAATCGAGAGACTCGTCGCTCATCGCAATGTCGTCGGACGAGGCTTGCAACAAGTAGCGCAGGTCGTAGTGAAAATGGGCTGGCGTCTCGCGGTACGCCGGGATTGGGTGGATATCGATGTCCAAGAGCACGGGCCGTTCGCTGCGCGGCAAGAAGTGAAACCCAGCGAGCCCTGATTCCTCCATCGCCTCGCGCAACGCGCTTTGCGCCGGGTCCAGTTCGCCGTCCAAGTGGCCCCCGAGCTGTAGCCACCGCCCGAGCCGCCGGTGATGCGTGAGCAAAAAGCGCGAGCGATCCGGCGCGACGATCCAGCTCGATGCCGTCAGATGGCCGCTCAGGCAACTCCGCTGATGGCAATCCGAGTGTTGTTGGACGAACTCACGCAGTCGGGCGATGACCGCGCACTCGTCCGAGTGTCGACGCTCGTATTCAGCCAAGAGCGCTAGCACAGGTTGGCGGTGCAAGTCGGACTTTTCCTCATGTGTCGGCGGCTTGACCGCCTCGAGCGTAAACGACCGGCAATGATCAGGTCGCCGGTCGCACCTTGACGCTCGCGACCGGCTTTGGCGCCATGCGGATACCGCGAGCGCTGACGCCAATGAGCGCCAGCGCGTCGAGGTCGAACTCGGCGCTTTTGATGCGTTGGCGCGGAGCGGCGGCGAAGGTCAAGTGCGCGATGCCCGGTTTCGCGACCGTCGACAAAAAATCCACGCGGCAACGAGGTTCGCGCGCGAGCGTGTACTCTTTGCCGCGGATGAACTTGTGGATGTGGACGCGCTTGGCGAAGGCGAAGCGCTTCGTGTCGCGATAGACGACGGTCATCTCGACGCCTGCCTCGGGATCGAACTTCTCGCAGTAGATGATCTTGCCGACGAGCAGTTTGTCGGTGGGACCGATGATCCGATAGGCGCCGTCGTTCGAGATGATCAGCACCTTCTCGAACTCGGTGATCTTGAGGACCGGCTCGCCGCCCTTGACGTCGCTGCCGAAGAAGCCGGTGGCGGGATCGTAGCTCATGCGGATATCTGCGGTGGCGACGGCTTTGACGTCGACCGCGTCGAACGCGCTGACGCGTGTGCGGCGCGGATAGAGCTTCGCGTATTTCTTCTCGAGCTCCTCGAGATAGTCGATCGTGGTTTCGGTAATTTTTCGGAGTCGCGAGTTGGCGGTCTTGATCGCGGCCGTCAACTCCTTCATCTGCTCGTGGTACTTCTGAATGTCGTAGGCCGAAATGCGGCGAATCTGAATGTGGAGGAGCCGCTCGACATCGGCGTCCGTCAACGCGCGCACGAACAAAAGCTCATACGGCTTCATGCCCTCGCGGACGGCATCGGTTACCGCCTGCGCGGTCTCGGCTTTCTCGATGCGCTTGTACACGCGCTTTTCGATGAAGATCTGCTCGAGCGTCAACCAATGCTGTTGATCAGTGAGCTGCGCGAGCTCGTGCTTGAGTTCGGCGCGGATGATTTCGACCAAGCGGTCGGTCAAGGTGCGCAGGATCTCTGAGACTTTGCGTTGCGCCGGTCGCCCATCTTCGATCACGATGATGTTCGACTGGAGCTGCATCTCGCATTCGGTGTACGCGTAGAGCTGCGGCAAGACTTCGCTCGCATACGCGCCGCGCTGCAGGTTCAGCTCGATCTCAACCTTGTCGGTCGTGAAATCGTTGATCTCGGAGATCTTGATCTTGCCCTTTTGAATCGCGGCCTCGATGGACGCGATCATGCTCTCGGTCGTGCTGCCGAACGGCAACTCGCGGATCACGATTTTCTTGTCGCCGTAGCTCTCGACGAGGGCGCGGACGGTCACTTTGCCGGCACCGTCTTCGTATTCGGCGCCATCCATCACGCCGCCACCTGGAAAATCCGGAAGCAACCGAAAGGACTTCTTCTTGAGGATCTTGATTTGCGCGGCGATGACTTCGGCGAAATTGTGGGGGAGGATACGGGTTGCCATCCCGACTGCGATGCCTTCGATGCCGATGAGCAACACCACGGGAATCTTGGTGGGCAGGAACAATGGCTCTTGCTTGCGGCCGTCGTAGCTGTCGACGTACTCGGTCAGATCCGCATTGAAGAGCGTCTCGAGTGCCAGCGGCGTCAGCCGGCACTCGATATAACGCGGCGCCGCGGCCGCGTGGCCGGTGAGGATGCTCCCGTAGTTCCCCTGCTTCTCGATGAAATATTCTTTGTTGGCGAGAGTGACCAACGCGTCGCCGATGGATCCCTCGCCGTGCGGGTGCAGCTTCATCGTTTCGCCGATGACATTCGCGACCTTGTGGAAGCGTCCGTCGTGCATATTGCGCAGTGTCGTGAGGATGCGCCGCTGCACCGGCTTACAACCGTCACGGATGTCTGGAATCGCTCGATCCAAGATGACGAAGCTCGCGTAGTCGATGAAGTTGCGCTGCATTAAGGGCTCGAGATTGACCACGTGGTGTCCCCTTAGATGGCGGCTTCGACGCGCAGATTGTTGACAATGAACTCGCGGCGCTCCGGCGTGTTCTTGCCCATGAAGAAGTCGAGGCAGCGCGTTGCGTCGCTGATTTTTTCCAGCCGCACCGGCGCGATACGCATGTCATCGCCGATGAAGCGCTCGAATTCTTTTGGGCCGATCTCCCCGAGGCCCTTGAAGCGCGTGATCTCGTGGTTCGCTAGCGACTTCGCTGCCGCGTCGCGCTCCGCCTCCGAATAGCAGTAGCGCGTCTCTTTCTTGTTTCGCACGCGAAAAAGCGGAGTCTCCAAGATGTATACGTGGCCGGTCAGCACGAGCTCTTCGAAATAGCGCAGAAAATACGTCAGCAGCAAGTTGCGGATGTGCATGCCGTCGACGTCGGCGTCGGTCGCAATGACGACGCGACTATATCGCAGACCTTCTAGCGATTCTTCGATGCCGAGCGCGCGCATGATGTTGTAGAGCGCTTCGTTCTTGTAGATTGCGTCGCGTTTCATGCCTTGGCAATTGAGTGGTTTGCCCTTGAGGCTGAAAATCGCCTGCGTGTAGACATCGCGCGCTTGCACCATGGCGCCGCCAGCGGAGTCGCCCTCGGTGATGAACACTGTCGTTTGCTCGCGCCGTTCGTCCTTCAAGTCCTGCAGATGCACTTTGCAATCGGTGAGCTTCGGCACCCGGACCGCCGTCGCCTTGGCGCGATCGCGCACTTCCTTCTTGATGGCCGCGAGCTCTTTGCGGATCTTCTCGTTGCTTTGCGCTTTCTCGACGAGCGCCTGCGCCACTTCACGGTTCTTGTGGAGCCAAATCTCGAGTTGCTGCTTGACCTCTTGCACGATCCACGGCCGCACTTCGGTTGAGCCGAGCTTGTTTTTCGTTTGGCTCTCGAACACGGGATCTTGCAGTTTGATCGCGATGGCGCCGGCGATGCCGTCGCGCACATCTTCGCCGGCAAAGCTGCGCTGCGAATACTCGTTGACCGCCTTCAAGAGGCCTTCGCGAAACGCGCTCAAATGTGTGCCGCCGTCGTTCGTGAATTGCCCGTTCACAAAACTGAAGTACGTCTCGCCGTAATTGTGCGTGTGCGTGAATGCGAACTCGAGGCGCGGCGACTTCAAATGGATGATCGGATACAGCAGCTCCTCTTCGCCCGCCTCCGCGGCGAGCAAGTCGTGGAGTCCGCGGCGACTGACGAGTGCTTGATCGTTGTAGCGAATCGTGAGTCCGGCGTTCAAATACGTGTAGTACCGCAGCCGGTGCAGGATGAACTGCTCGTCCCACTGCGATTCGCCGAAAATCTGCCGGTCGGGAACAAACTTCACGAGCGTGCCGGTCGGCGCGTCGGCGTCCTTGCCTTGCTTTTCTTCCTTGAGGCGGCCGCGTTCAAAGTTGGCGCGCAAATACTTGCCTTCGCGCCAGCTCACGACCTCAAAGCTCGACGACAAGGCGTTGACGGCTTTCGTGCCCACGCCGTTGAGGCCGACCGAAAACTGAAACACGTCGTCGTTGTATTTGCCGCCCGTGTTGATGCGGCTTACGCAATCGACCACCTTGCCGAGCGGAATGCCGCGGCCGAAATCGCGCACCGTCATCTCATCGCCGGTACGCGTGACTTGAATTTCCTTGCCGCTGCCCATAATGAACTCGTCGATGGCGTTGTCGATGACTTCCTTGAGCAGCACATAGATGCCGTCTTGCGGATGCGAGCCGTCGCCGATGCGGCCGATGTACATGCCGGTGCGCAGACGAATGTGCTCGAGCGCATCGAGCGTCTTGATGGAACTTTCGTCATAGACTTTGGCCCGTCCGCCGCTTGCGGGGCGCGAGGCCGACGCTTCTGCCATGGGGTGACTTTCTGGGTGCCCGCTGCGGTCGAATCGGGTCCGCCGCGGCGCACGGCGAGCCCGACGGGGCGCGGGGGGAACATATTGCGAAGCGTCCTGGCTTGCCAGGATTTTTTCGCGACGCTGAGCGACCGATTTCGGACGCGTTGGAGATTTCCGGGTGGGAAGTGGCAAAGGCGGACTTTACCCCCTATGGTTCTAGAGCCGAAGATGGGACAGCGCCGCATCGCCGCCACTGAGTGTGGTTTCGTGAATCAAGGATGAGGTTTCGCCAGCATGGAACTCAACGAATCGCTTCATCAGATCGAGACCGAATGCCGCGAGCGCTTCGAGTCGCGGCAGCGCATCAAGAGTTTCAAGGATTACCTGCGCGACTTCGGCGTGAACCCGTATCTCTATCTGCGGACGGCGCCGCAGTATTGCGTCGACATGTTCCATTATTTCGGGCAAGTCGAAGTCGATCGCATCGGTGTCAAAGATCGCCGTTGGAAACTCTTCGATGCCGAGTACGACAAATTCATCGACCCGCTCGTCGGCCAAGAACGCGTGCAAAACGACGTGTATCGACAGCTCGTGCAGTTCGCGCGCCGCGGCCGCTCCGACAAAATGTTGCTGCTCCACGGCCCGAACGGTTCGTCTAAGTCGACGACGATCGAACTCATCCTGCGCGGGCTCGAGAAGTACAGCACGACGCCGGACGGAATGATGTTTTCCTTCAACTGGATCTTTGCCGAGCGCGATGAACGCTCGGGCAAGATCGGCTTCGAGCGCGAGATCCCGGATACCGGGCCGCTCGATTCCTACGCGCGCCTCAAGCCCAAGCAAATCGCGGCGCGGATTCCGTGCGAACTCAAGGACTCGCCGCTCTTCTTGATACCGCGCGACGAGCGTTTGACGTTTATCGAGGACGCGATCGCCGCCGATCCCGACAAACACAAGTACAAAGACCTCAACTACGACCACTTCCTAAGCGGCAACCTCTGCCCCAAATGCAAGAAGATCTACGAGGCGCTGCTCGCCGCCTACCAAGGCGATTGGCGCGAGGTCGTGCGACATGTGCAAGTCGAGCGTCACTTCGTGTCGAAGCGTTACCGCATGTCGGCGATCTCGATTGAGCCGCAGGGGAATATCGATGCCTCGTCGCGACCGGCGACCTACGAGCCAACGCTGCACTTGCCGAATGTTTTGCAAGGCGTGTCACTCATCGAGGCGACGGGGGACTTGATCGAGGCGAATCACGGCGTCGTCGAATACTCGGACTTTCTCAAGCGACCGTTGGAGACGAACAAGTACCTGCTCACGACCGTGGAGAAGAGCACGATTCACCTCCAGAATTACACCGGCTTCCTCGACGTCGTGTTCACCGCCACAGCGAACGAGAAGCACCTGTCGCTCTTCAAGCGCACGACCGATTTTGCCTCGTTCAAGGGCCGCATCGAACTCATCAGCGTGCCGTACTTGCTCATGTACTCGAAAGAAGCGGAACTCTACCAGCGCCACATCAAACACTTTTCGCGCGGCCGGCACGTGACGCCGCATACCGCGCGCGTCGCGGCGCTCTGGGCCGCGCTCACCCGCTTGCGCCGGCCGCAGGCGCGCAACTACGGCCCCGATCTCGCGCCGATCGTCGCCCGGCTCACGCCGCTCGAAAAGGTGATGCTCTACGATCACGGCGAATTGCCGCTCCAGCTCAAGGATCAAGAACGCAAGCTACTGCGCAGCAACTTGCGGACGATTCGCGATGAGCACACCGATACCGAGGGCGAGTTCGAAGGCATCGTCGGTGTCGAATACGAAGGACGGCGCGGCGCATCGGCTCGCGAGATGATGAGTCTCCTCGCCGACGCCGCCGAGAATCGCAATTACAGTTGTTTGACGCCGATGTCGGTGTTCGAGGAACTCGAGCATCTAGTCAAAGACACGTCGATCTACGAGTTCTTGCGCCAACAAGTCGACAATGGCTACAACGACTGCCCGAAGTTCATCGAGGACGTGAAGCGCTATTATCTCGCGACCGTGACGCAGGAGGTGTATGACAGCATTGGGCTCGTCGACGACCGCGAGTACGAGCGCATCTTCGAAGAGTATTTCCACCACGTCAAAGCGTTTGACCTCGGCGAAAAACTCTTCATCCCGTCGCGCGGCGAGTACGTGGAGCCGTCGGAGCAACTGATGGGCCGGATCGAGGGCCTGCTCA
Organism: Planctomycetota bacterium; assembly: GCA_046154185.1. Lineage (GTDB taxonomy): Bacteria > Planctomycetota > UBA8108 > UBA1146 > JAJFFE01 > JBJXGE01. Next base: position 21,407 of record JBJXGE010000012.1, on the reverse strand, counting down.
GCATGAGCGAGCCGCTCAAGGTGTTTCGCTCGAATCTCATCACGAAGATCGCCGCGTACTCGATCGATCACCGCGATCAGGACATCAAGTACGATCGATTGTTCCCGGATATCTACGACAAACTCAAGCGCAGCTTCTACAACGAGCGCGACCGCACGCTGACGATTGTCGAGCACAATATTCTGCGCCACGGCACCAACGACTTCAGCTTCCTGAGCCAAGACGAGCAGGAGCAGGTCTTGCAAGCGCTGGAGCGCATGCGCAGCAAGTACGGCTACTGCGTCGCGTGCGCGAAAGACGTCATCGCGTTCGTCTTGCGCAGTCGGCAGACGAGCTGAGCCGCGCGACGAAAACTCGAGCGTCGAATGGCCGCGAGCCGGTCGCATCTCACTTTGTCTGACACGCGTTCGCGCTGACCGCGCCTTCGCGGTACCAGCTCAGCGTCCCAGGCAACCGGTCGGAAATTGACTTCGATGGCCGATCGGTGGTCACGGTGGCGCCGCAGCGCGCCGCCTCGGCCGCGACGCAATCGACGACTCGCGGCAGGCTAACGACCGCGCCGAGCTTCGACAGCTGAGTCGCGCTCCAGGCGCCGCGAGCACGATCGCGCCGCCGAGCACCGGAGCCGGCGGCGGCTCGCGGCCGGAACCGCCGCTTGCGCCATAACTCCTGGAATGCTAGGATCCCCGCCCCTGTTTTTTGGTACGTCTTTTTTTTTACCCGTGTCGGGCTGACACCGGCGCGCTCCCTCGAAATGCAAGGGGCGCCCAGAGCCGAGTGGCGAGCCGAGGAGGAACTGCTTGAGTCTTACGACCGTGACCGTGAAGGAATTGATCGAAGCGGGCGTGCACTTTGGCCATCGCGCGAGCCGTTGGCATCCGAAGATGCAGCCCTACATTTTTGGCAAACACAATCAAATCCATATCGTCGACCTGCGCGAGACGATGCGCGGCATGATCAAGGGCGGGCATTTTCTCGCCAAGTTGACCGAGGCGGGCCACGAAGTGATCTTCGTCGGCACCAAGCCGCAAGCGCGCGATGTCGTGCGCGAGACGGCGGTTCGATGCGGCATGCACTTCGTCGTCAACCGCTGGCTGGGCGGCACGTTGACGAACTTCAACACGATTCGTTCGCGTCTGCGCCGACTCGAAGAACTCGAAGCGCTCGAGACAACCGGCGGCATGAGTCTGCGCCGGAAGAAAGAAGTTTCGCGCTTGCGCCGCGAGCACCGGAAGATTTTTCGCAACCTCGAGGGCGTGCGCAAACTCGGCAAGCAGCCGGGCGCGATCGTCGTCGTCGACGTGCGGCGCGATCACATTGCGGTGGCCGAGGCGCGGATGTTGAACATCCCGGTGGTCGCAATCTGCGATACGGATGTCGATCCGAGCGAAGTCGATATTCCGATTCCGGGCAACGATGACGCCTACCGCAGTATCGAAGTGATCCTGCGTTGTCTCGGCGATTCGGTGACCTCGGGCCGCGACAAACTCATGCAGCGTCAAGCGGCGGAGGAGAAGAAGCGGCTCGAAGATGAAGCGGCGCGGAAGGCCGAAGCGCGGGCGAAAGCCGCTCCGCCGAAGAAGGAAGGTGGCGACGGCGCTGCCGAGCGTTCCGAGCGACCGGACGCCCCGCCAACTGAGAAACACGTGACCGCAGCCGCCAGCAAAATGCCGGCGGAAGCTGGTACGTAGACGTCGCCTTCAAAAAACTTTGCTGCCGCCGGACGCGTGCGCCCGGCGGCGATGATTTCCAAGCACCGCAATGCTAAACCGTGATGTTGAGCAGAAGGCTGCTACGCATAGGGATGGATGGCTCACATGACCGAGATCTCAGCCAAGGATGTGGCAGAGCTGCGCCGTCGAACCGGTGCGGGGATGATGGAGTGTAAGAAGGCGCTCTCCGAGTGCGATGGCAGCATCGAAAAGTCGGAGGAGTACCTGCGCAAGCGCGGCATCGACAAAGCGGCGAAGAAGGCCGACCGCGCCACGAGCCAGGGTTGGATCGGTCACTACGTCCACACCAATGGCCGGATCGGGGTGCTCGTCGAGGTCAACTGCGAAACCGACTTCGTCGCGCGCAACGAGAAATTCCAGGCGCTCGTGCGCGATCTGTGCATGCACGTGTGCGCAACTCCGACGAGTCCCCTGGCGCTGCGGCCCGAAGAACTCGACCCCGCGATTGTCGCGCGTGAGCGCGCATTCTTCGCGGAGTCGGAGGACGTGCTCAAGAAGCCGGCGAATATCCGCGACAAGATCGTCGAGGGTAAAGTCCAGAAGTGGCTCGCGGAAGTGTGTCTGTTGCAACAGCCATTCGTGAAAGACACCAACGTCACGATTCAGCAGCTCATCACGAGCATGATCGCGACGATTGGCGAAAACATCACGATCAAGCGCTTCGTCCGCTTTCAAATGGGCATCGAGTAACGCATGGCGAGCGGCGGCGCGCGCCAACGGGTCCTCCTCAAACTCTCTGGTGAAGTGTTGGGCGGCGCCGATGGACTCGGGCTCGATCCCGACGTACTCGGTCGTATCGCGACCGAGATCGCTGAAGCGGCGCGGCAAGGCGTCGAAACGGCGATCGTCGTCGGCGGCGGGAATTTTCTGCGCGGCGCGGCGCTCGAGCGCGCGGGCATCGATCGTTGGTACGCCGATCAAATGGGCATGCTTGCGACGGTGATGAATGGCATTGCGCTCGGCCAAGTGCTGGCTGCGCGTGGTGCCGCGGCGCAGGTTTTCACCGCGATTCCGTGCGGCGGCAGCGCGGTGCTCTTCAACAAACGCGATTGCGTGACGGCGCTCGAGCGCGGAACGGTCGCGATCTTGGTCGGCGGCACCGGCAATCCCTATTTCACGACCGACACTTGCGCGAGTCTGCGCGCGGTCGAGTTGGGTGCGACGCTGCTCCTCAAGGGCACGAAGGTCGACGGCGTTTATTCGGGCGATCCCGCGCGCGATCCGCAGGCCCGTCGCTTCGACCGCATCAGTTTCAGTGACGTCTTGGCGCAAGGACTCGGCGTGATGGACGCGACCGCTATCGCCATGTGCCGCGAGTACGCGCTGCCAATTCGCGTGTTCCGTTGCCTCGACTCGGGTAGCATTCGCCGCGCATTGCTCGGTGAGTCGCTCGGCACATTAGTCGCACCGACGGGGTAGCACCGACAGTCGAGTCGCCAACAATTTGAGGAGTTAAGAATGGACGCCAAAGGAATTCTGGCGGACTCCAAAGACCGCATGGTGAAAGCGATCGAAGTGTTTCGCGGCGAGCTGCGCAGCATGCGCACGGGCCGCGCCCACCCGGGACTCGTCGAGAGCATTCGCGTCGACTACTACGGAAACATGACGCCGCTCAAGCAAATGGCGAACATTTCGGCGCCGGAGTCCGACCAACTGGTCGTGAAACCGTTCGACTTATCGGCGATCGGCAGTATCGAGAAAGCGATTTTGAAGTCCGACATCGGCATCACGCCGATGAACGACGGCAAGATGATCCGGCTCAAGGTGCCGCCCCTCTCGGAGGAACGTCGCAAGCAGCTCGTGAGTCGGGCGAAGGACGTTGCCGAGGAGTCGCGCATTTCGGTGCGCAACGTGCGCCGCGACGCGAACAAGCACGCGGAGCAGATTCAGAAGGACGGCGTGCTGTCGGAGGACGACTTGCGTGGTCTCAAAGACAAGATCCAAAACTTGACGAAGGACCACGAGAAACTCATCGACGATGAACTGAAGAAGAAGAGCACCGAGCTGATGCAGATCTAAATCCAGCTCGCGCGCTGCACACTTGATCTGGATTGGGAGTTTTTTCAGGGGACTCGCTCTCGGCCCCGCGTGATGGCGGCATCGCCGCAGTCACTTCAACCCCACGATTTCGCCGCCGGCTCGAAACGTTGCACGCGCGAAGGTGCTACTCCGAATCGCGCTTGTTTGAGATCTAGCGGTTCGCGGCGAGTTCCTCGATGCAAGTGCAAATCACCCGTGCGAGGGATTTACAGCGCGAAGCGGCTGCTTATAATCCCGCTCTTTCCGGGGGCATAGCTCAGTTGGTAGAGCACCGCCCTTTTAAGGCGATGGTCGGTGGTTCGAGTCCACCTGCCCTCAGTTCGTTGCATCTGGCCCCATCGTCTAGCCAGGTCTAGGACACCAGGTTTTCATCCTGATAACAGGGGTTCGAATCCCCTTGGGGTCACCAAAAAATGTTGGGCCGCACGGTCGCGTGCGGCCTGCTTTTTTTTCCGACAATCCACGTGGCGCGCGGCGGGATTCGGTAGAATGCCGGGCCGCTTGGCGCAGCTCTAGGCCCAACCATGACCTGTTGGACACGGAATGCGTCAGTTGTTCTGTACAGCGATCCGCACGTGCGAATTCGAAGCCCCAATGGGGCGCGATTCATTAGCTCGGGGCGAAGCCCTGGGCCATCGACGCGGTGCGCGGCTCGAGAACGCGCGTTGAGAAAATAGGAATGAACCGACATGCAAGCCTTTGATGGTGTGGATTTCTACGGCGTTGAAGAACTGCTCAGCGAAGACGAGCGGCTTGTGCAGCAATCCGTGCGGTCTTTCGTCAGCGATCGCGTGTTGCCGATCATCGACAAGCATTATGAAGCTGGCACTTTTCCAGACCATTTGATACCAGAGCTCGGCGAACTCGGCGTACTCGGCGCCAACTTGCAGGGCTATGGCTGCGCGGGACTCAACAACGTCGCCTACGGCTTGATCATGCAAGAGCTCGAGCGCGGCGATAGCGGGATCCGCTCGTTTGTGTCCGTGCAAGGCGCGCTCGTCATGTATCCGATCTACGCCTTCGGCAGCGCCGAGCAGAAGCAAAAATATTTGCCGAAGCTCGCGACCGGCGAGTTCATCGGCTGCTTCGGCCTCACCGAGCCAGACCACGGCTCGAATCCCGCCGGGATGATCACGGTCGCCGTCAAAGACAGCAAGGGCTACGTTTTGAACGGCAACAAGATGTGGATCACGAACGGCAGCGTCGCTGATGTTGCCGTCGTGTGGGCGCGGCTCGACGGCAAGATCCGCGGCTTCATCGTCGAAAAAGGCACGCCAGGTTTCACGACGTCGATTCAAACCGGCAAGTTCTCGTTGCGCGCCTCGGTGACCTCGGAATTGCATTTTCAGGATTGCCGCATTCCGGCGAATAACCTCTTGCCCGAGACCGGCGGACTCAAGTCGCCGCTCCAATGCCTCACCCAAGCGCGCTACGGCATCGCATGGGGCGCGCTCGGCGCCGCGATGGCGAGCTTCGATTGCGCGCGCAAATACGCGGGCACGCGCATTCAATTCGGGAAACCCATCGCTTCGTTCCAACTGGTGCAAGCAAAGCTGGCTGACATGTTCACCGAGATCACCAAGGGTCAGCTCCTCGTGCATCGACTCGGCCGACTCAAGGACGAAGGCAAAGTCACGCCGGAACAAGTTTCGATGGCGAAGCGAAACAACGTGCAGAGCGCGCTCGAAATCTCGCGCACCGCGCGCGACATCCTGGGCGCCAACGGCGTGACGTACGAATATCCGGTGGCGCGCCACATGCTCAACATGGAATCCGTGAATACCTACGAAGGCACGCACGACATCCACACGTTGATCCTCGGCCAGCACATCACGGGCATCTCAGCGTTTGGCGGTTGATTTTTGCCGGCGCGGCGCGTACGTATGCTCGGTCATGCGCACGCAACCGCGCGCGTCGAATCGCACTCCCTCCGCGGCAAGCCGGCGCCGTTGCAGGTTGGTCGCGAGGTCCGTGGGCGTTCCCGACGACTCGGCGGCGGCGCGCGCGCGCCGATCAACAGCCAACTCACCTTTGGCGCACACGACGCGGTGCCACGGGAGTTTCGCTGGTGCCACGTGGAGCGCCCAGCCGACCGCCAGGGGACTGAGTCGGGCGCCGAGCGCGCGCGAGATTTGCCCGTAACTCATCACGCGGCCGCGCGGGATCCGCGCGACGATTCGGTACACAGTTTCCCACGCGCTTACGCCACGCCGCGGTTTCTTATTCTTCATGACGAGTTGTTCCTTTCGAGCCAGGATTTGGCCAATCGAGCCAGATGTCGGTGGGGTTCTGCGCCGACGGCAGGAGCAGCGCTACGCCGCGACCGGCAGCCGTCGCCGCGCGAGCCACTGCCGTTGTGAAATTCAGTCGCACTCCGCAGTCGAGTGGCACGAGCCCGCACGCGCGCAATTGATCGACGAGGACGCGGGCGAGTACGCCAACACTCAACCGCGCGTTGATTTCGCCGAGAGCCTGAAATTTGCGCGTCTCGTCGGCGGCGCGATAACTCCAAGCGTCAATCGTGACGGGACCCACATACCCGATGGTTCTGAGCGTGCGCGCCGTCGCCGCGATCGCCGTCGCCCATTGTGCGTGCTCGGCGACGCTGAGCCCCGGATCGCCAGGGCCGTGCCCCGGCGGGATTTCGATCCCGCGAAATCGGCCCCAGCGATCGACGAGTTGTCGATGACAGCTCACGAGTTCGTGATCGTGCGATCGGACGATGAACGCGGAGCCAAAATCATCGACGCGCGGCATCCACGGCTCGAACAAGAGTTCGCCGTGTTGCGCGAGGAGTTGCGTCGTGGCCGCGAGTTGTCCGGCTTCGAGCGCAGTCGTCCCGCCGAAAATCCGTGCGCGTCCGGCCGCAGAGTGAACGGCCTTCAGCACCCATGAATGCGTGGGGGAGGCGTTCGCGCCGCCGGCTGCGAGGTGTGAACGCAGTGCGTCGATGCTGCGAATGAGTCGCGCGCCCGGTAGCGCCGCATCGAGACCCTGCGCGAGTTCCAACAGGAATCCGCGATGGTTGGCGCGGGCCGCGCTCGTTGGATCCGCCGCCGGCAGGGTTGCGAGTTGTTCCGCGAGCGCGCTCTCAGAGTCTGCCGCGACGCCTGCGCGCGGCGCGATCGCGGCGCAGACTTCGCGCCGCAGGCGCGCGATCGTCGCGGTTTCGCCCCAGGCGATGACTTGTCCAAACGGGCCGGCCGCGCGTACCGTTCGCTCGAGCGGACCACTCAAGAGCCGCGGTCGAACGAGCGGCAGTTCGCCGAATTGCGCCGCGGCGATGGGACTCGGCGTCCACAGCGCGTCATGCGTTGAGCGCGCGAGGCATCGCAGGAGCGTTCCGGCGGCGCTCAGGCGTGCGAGTGCGGTTGCGTTCATCGGCGGTCGTGCGCCCGCGTCGCTCGCGTATTCGTCGTCGCAATCGAGGTTCGCGATGAGCAAAGTCGGTAGCGTCGTGTCGCTCGTCATCGTGCGTCCGCCTCCGAATCGGCCGCGTCGCCGAATCGCCATGCGGTGAGTTGCGCGATGAAGTCGGCATCGAGACCGGCCTTCTGCCGCGCCGCGACGTTGAGTTCTTGTCCGCGCGCGCGTCCAGGATTGAGCGGCCAGGCGAGATGGCGGCGATAGGCATCCCACAAACTCTCGCCGGGCGCCTTGAATTTCGTGAGCCAGTGCACGCCGAAACGCACATGGAATATCTCATCGCGCTGCACTTTTTCGACGATGGCGAGCGTCCGCGCGTCGCCGAGACGGCGCGCCTCGGCGGCGTACACGGTCGTGTGGTCGAGGTTTGAATTTTCGAAAGTCAGCGACATCGCGCACACGAAACGCACCGGCGTCGTGAGCTGTGGCGCTTTATTCCAGAAATACCCGGTCACGGGATAGTCGCCGAATTCGCCGCCGAGCTGACGGAGCCGGGCGATGTACATGCGCGTGTGTCGCTGTTCCTCGCGCAGAATCGCCAACAGTCCGCGGCGAAACTCGGGCGGTGCCGCCGGAAAACGCACGAGCGCGAGCGCGAACAGCTCGACGGCTTGCAGTTCGTGATTCGCGAGCGCGTGGAGAACGCGACGCAATTGCTCGGGGTCGGCCATGCCGCGCGCTGGCGGCACGCGCACATCCTTGCCGGGACGAATTCGAAAGCGCTCCGGGCGCGCAGGCCATTCTGATACCTCGGGCGCCTCCCGTTCTTGATCGGCAAGGCGACCGCGCGGCGCCGCGAGTTTCACCTCGATGTCATCGCTCGACAGAATTCGCAGCGCAAAGTCTCGCAGTTGCATGGAATCCCATTCACTTCCGGGTCGACGGCACGATGTGCCATTGGCTGGGGGCGACGGCGCTGTTGTCCGGTGCGAGCGGCGCGATCACGATCGTGCCGTCGCGTGCCGTGTGATGAAAAACCGTGGGCAGCTCACGCATCAGTTGCTCGGTGCGTCGCGCGCCACGACCTGCGGACGAAGCGAGTACAACCCGCGGAGCGACGGGCGCGAGCCAATCGCTGAGCGCCAATTGGTAGCGACCATGGTGCGGCAACACTAGCATGTCGACGTCTTCCGGACATGGCAACAGCGCAAGGCCCGAGCTCTGCAGATCGCCCATCGAAATCAAATCGAGACCTTCACCGCGGATTCGCACGACGAGCGAATCATCGTTCAAGCTCATTGGGATGACGGCCGGGTAATCTTTCGGCGGGTGCAAAACGGCGACGATGAATCCCCCCACGCGCAGACGAGCGCCGGCGCTGGCGACCTGGACCGGGACCTGCGCGTGTTCGAGGTATCGGAGGAGACCCGCGCCGAGCGCGCTCGAATCGAAACGAGGTCCGACGAGGACGCGTCGGACCGCGAGCAAATCCACGAGTTCGGGCGTCGCGAGCACGTGATCGGCATGCGCGTGAGAGAGCACAAGTAAGTCGATCACGGCTCGTCCGCAGCGACGCAACTCAGCGCGCAACTCTTTCGCACCGGCGCCGGGTCGATCGAGACTTCCGGCATCGAGCACAACCGTCGCCGAGCGACCGGCGATCGCGCAGCCGGCGCCGCGACCGAGATCGACGATCAGCGCCCGCGGTACGGGCGGCGGCCAGAGCGCCACAAAACAGCTCGCGCCGAGGAGCGCCAACGGCGCCCAGCGGAGCTCGCGGCGAAAGAACCAAACGCCGAGCGACGCGAACGCGAGCGAGAGCGCAAGCGGTGGAATCGGCGGCAACGGCAACGGTGTCCCGGGCCATCGATCGAAGCATTCCGCCATCGCATCGAAGAGTCGCCATTCGAGTGTGAAGACGAAGTTCAAGGGGCGATCGAGCGCGAGCGCGCTCGGCAGGAGCGCGACCAGGCCCGTCGCCAACAGCAGCGTGAAAAGCGGCATCAGCAGCAGCGTGAAGAGGGGGCCCCACAAAACGACGTCCGGAGTCCACCACACCAGCGCCGTCGAGGCGCCGAGCCATGCCGCAACCGAAACGTGAAGACCTCGACGAAGTCGCGTCCAACGCCGCCGCCAGCGGTGCTGAATAAAGCTCACCAAGCGATCGCGCGACGGACCGAGGAACACGATGCCCGCGACCGCCGAGAAAGTGAGCACGAATGATGCGCGACTCGCTTCAGCGCCGCTCGCGCAACACAACACGATGAACGTCAACGCGAGCGCATTTGCCGCCGTACTACTACGCCCCATCGCCGTCGCGAGCGCTCCGAGCATGCCGAGCAGCGTGGCGCGCAGGACCGGCGCATCGCCGCCCGCGAGCCCGGAATAAAACGCGATGAGAAGCGCGCCCGCGAGCGTCAAACTTCGCACGCCGCCAAACGGCAAACGTTCGAGCACCCAGCGGACCATCCCAAACAGGATCACCACGTGCATGCCGCTGATGACGAGCAAATGGGATTGGCCCGTAGCGCGAAAACTGGCGTTGGTCGACTCGCTCAAGAGGTCCATTTCGCCAAGCAGCAACGCCGCGAGCCAACCCGCGCTCGTTGCGCCGAAGCGCGCTTTCCAACTGCGACGCAGTTGCCGTCGCAGGCGATCGAGCACCGCAAGAGGTTGATAGCAGCGCGCGATAACGCGGACGTGCTCCCGCAGCTTGACCGGCTCGAGGCGCCGTTCATTGTCGCTCCAAAATTCGAGTTCCACGCGATCGCCGCGGCCGATGTCCGGGTCGCCGGGCAGAATGACGGCGAGCGAACCGGCGACCTTCGACGTGCCGAGTTGTACGTCGTCGAGCCGCGTTCGCACGCGCTCGGCGGGATCGCCCGGGTCACGTCGCTCGAGCGCGGAGCGAGTGACGCGTGGCGCCGCGTCGACTCGTCCCGTAACGACGACCGGCTGAGTTCCCAAATCGCACGGCGCGTGCCCGCAGTCGGCGGTCCGACCGACTTCAAAGCCGAGGAGAAACGGAATCCACAACCACGCGTTCGGTGTGCACCAGCTCCGTCGACGTCGATGAGTGACGGCGAAAGCAATGCCCGCCAACACTGCCGCGATCCCGCAGCCCAATCCACGCGGAGGCGCGCCGCCGTCGATCGCGAGCCAGCGAGCCGACACGAATGCCACGAGCAGGACGGCGGCAGGGAGCAAGAGTGGCGCGGCGCTTGGATCCCACGGGACGGGCAAGTTGCTGCGGAGGTTTGGTTGCTCGGCGGGCGGGGCGCCAAAGGAATTGAATTGAGGAGAATCCTGCTGCGCCGAGCGATCAATAGAGCTTCCCACGCGGGCTCACTTTGCACGCGGAGGCGGTCGCCGGCTGGCGGCTGTGTATACTGCTTCAGCGGTCAAGACTCAAGCCAGATGATCCCCGGAAACTGCCCGCCGGTCCCCGCGCATTCCGAAGTCCGAGCTTCCCAGGCACACTCTCAGTCCGACGCGACGCAACCAACCGCCGCCCGGCGGGGTTTAGAGAAGGCGCGAAGCCCGTCGAAGATGGCTTGGTCGGTGAACCTGCAACGTCTTGTCGGAAGGATCAGCCTTGCTGCGAAATCTCTTCATCGCGGTCGTGATGGGTGCGCTCGCGTTGGCGGCGCTTTGCTACTTCACGCTGTCCAGTCCTTCGACGCTGGCATCGAAACACGGCGCAACGGCCGCGAGCGGAAGCGGCACTGGACCCGACCCAGCGACGCCGCCCGCGGTACCGGAACTCCCCATCATCGCCGCCGTCGCCGAAGAATCGGCCGAAGTCGCCACGGAACTTGCGACGATCACGCTCGGCGAAGGCACGGGAGGTCTTTCCGGAATCGTGCGGGATCCGAGCGGCCAAGGCGTGCCCGGCGCCCGCGTGCGACTTTTTCGTACGCGCTTGAGCGACTATGAATTGGAGGGCGGCGCCTCACTCTGGGAGGTGATCGCGCTTGATCCACGCAATTTTTTCCAAGCAGGCGGACGCAGTTCTCTCCAAGCTGACGGCACCTATGGTCGACCCGTGAGTCCGCAGTTTCGCGAAGACCTCACGGCGCAGTTCCGCGCCCGCGCGCAGCTCGTGAGTGGCGAAGGTGGCGTGTTCACGTTCGGCGAGCTCGCGCGCGGTGAGTACCTGGTCGCCGCCGATGCGAACGGCTCATTGGTCTCGCCCGCACCACGCTTGGTTCATCTCGAGACCGCGAATGCCACCATCGATGTCGGACTGATCGCTGGCCACACGCTGACGGGCCGGGTAACGGATCCTAACGGCGGCGGTGTTTCGCAAGCGCAGCTCGCGCTCAGCGTGCAACTCGTCGGCGGCGGAACGGGCTTTGGCGGCGGTGGCGGTGCGTTCACCCGCTTCGATGATCTCCTCTTGTTGCTACTGAACCCCCGAGACTTCGAAACGACGAGCGCCAGCGATGGCGCCTACTCTTTCACCGGAATTCCGGCGTTCTCGTATTCGATGCACGCCGCCGCGCTCCCGTGGGCGAGCGTCGAGAAAACCGTTTCCATTCCAGACGTCGCGATCTTTGACGTTGCGCTCGAGCCTGGCGCGATGTTGTCGGGTGTGGTGCTCGCGGATGGCGGGCCAGTCGTCGGCGCCGAAGTCCGTTTGTCGGATGAAGAACTCGGCCGCGGCATGCAACGATTTCTCAGCGCACAGCCGCGCGCGTTGACTGATGCGAACGGTCGTTTTTCGTTTGCGGGCTTGCGTCCGGGTCTATTCCGTTTGCAAGCGAGCGCGGCGGGCTTCACCCCGGCGCAACTCGAGAGCGTTGAGACCATCGCGGAAGTGCCGCAATCGGTCGAGGTGTTGCTCGATCCGAGTGACCCGATCACCGGTCGCGTGACCGATCGCGACGGCAAGCCGATCGCCGAAGTCGAAGTCAGAGCGATGCCTTCGAACCGCCGCGATTCGCTGCTGCGAAACATCGGGATGGCCGAGGGTCTCATGACTTCGACCGACCGCCGCGGCGAGTTCACGCTCGATCGGCTACCGGCGGGCGACTACACGCTCAACTTCAGTCATGCGGAGTATGCGCCGTTCGCGCTCGAATACGCGGCGAGCGCCGGTCCGGTCGCCGTCGTGCTCAACGCCGGCAACGTCGTGAGTGGACGTGTCGTCGATGCCGTTGGCGAACCGATCGCGGGCGCGCGTGTGAACGCGCGCGCCGCAGACCGCGGCGGTCGAGCGGGGATGCGCGGGTTTACGGCGCGGCTCGACTCCGCCGGGGCGACGACCACGACCGACGGTTTGTTTACACTGCGCGGTCTCGAGGCCGGTGATCACCGTTTGAGCATCCGCGCCCGCGGGTACGCCGCGCTGCAAGAGTCCATCGTCGCGCCGGGCGAGTTGGGGGATCTTGCGCTCGAACCTGCGCTCCGCCTTGCGGGTATCGTGATCGGACCGCGTGGCGAGCCGCTCGCTGGCGCACGCGTGCGCGCGACACAGGAGGATGCGCGCGACGACGGCGGCGGTCGCATGCGATTCCTCAACCGCGATGAAAATAGCAGCACGCGCCGCGCCGCGACCGGATTCTCGAGCGACGATGGTCACTTCGACTTGGAGTTGCCCGCGACCAGCGGGAATTGGAACGTCACGGCGACATTGAATGGTTTCATCGAAGGCCAGGTCTCGGGAGTCGCGGTGAACGGCGTCGATGTAGCCGGCGTGAAGATTCAGCTCAGTCTTGGCGCGAGCATCACGGGACGAGTCCTCGGGGCCGATGGTCTCGCGATCGCAGGCGCCGAAATCGCGTTGGAATCCGGCGGCGGTCGAACACGCGGCGGCGGGGATCGCGCGACCACCGGACGGGGCGAGGGTTTCACTACGGAACTAGCCGACACGGCGCAGCAGCGCCGCCGGCGCGGCAGTTCGACGCGCAGCGCCGAAGACGGCAGCTATCGACTCGGCGGTCTCGAAAGCGGCAAGTATTCGCTGCGCGTAAACGCCCGCTCGTTTGCGCAGCGGGTCGTCGATCCGGTCGAGTTAGTCTACGAAGTCGAGACGTATTTGGACGTGAACCTCGAACGCGCGAAGCGACTCCGCGGCGTCGTCGTCGACATGCAAGGCCAGGGCATCGCCGGCGCCCTGGTGCGCGCTCGCGGTCCAAACAGCGGTTCGCAAGCGAGCACGACGAGTGCGGCCGGAGAATTTGTGATCGGCCAACTCGCGAACGAAGCGGTCGACGTGTCGGTAAGCGCAGAAGGTTTCGGCGATGTTCAGGAGTCCGGTGTGCTCCCCGAGGGGGAGTCGCTCGTGATTCAACTTCCCTTCGCATTTGATGTCGTCGGCACGGTCATCGACAGCACGACGTTCGCGCCGATTCCGCGCGCGGTCGTGCGCGCCGAACTCCTGAGCACGCTCTCGGACGGCGCGGATCGCGGCCGCGCGCCGCGTGCCGCGACGAATGGCGACGGTGTTTTTACGCACCGCGCTTTGGCGATCGGCGTCTATCGGTTCACCGCCGAAGCGTCGGGCTACGCGTCAAGCGTGTTGGAACCCGTGAATGTGACGGCATCCTCGGCGCCGACGATCGAGTTTGCGCTCAAGGCTGGACCGCGGCTCATCGGTCGCGTGACGGATGCCGCCGGCAAGCCGATCGCCGAAGCGCGCGTGCAGGCACGCGCAAAGAAAACGACTGACGAAACGACCGCCACTCCGACGCCGGCGGCGAGGCCAGTGCCGGGGCGACGCGCCGAAGCGGATCCGGCCGGTCGGCGCGAGGGGCGTGGACAATCGGGTACGAGTCAAGCGGATGGCAGCTTCGAAGTGACCGGTCTCAGCGAGGGCGAGTATGAAGTCGAGGTACGGCACGCCGAGTACTTGACCGCCGTCTTCGAGAGCGTGGCGGTCGCCGTGCGCGGCAGCGAGCGCGAATGGCAGATCCAGCTCGATCGCGGCGCGGAGATCGACGGCACGGTCTTCGATCGCGCCGGGCGGCGCGTCGCCGAAGGTCGCATCGTGGTGCGTGCGCTGACCGGCTCGGAGCGCCGCAACGCGACCGTCGATGCCGAAGGTCGCTATCGCGTCGCGGGGCTCGCCGCCGGGAGTTACGAACTACGCTTCCTTCCGACCGGCACCCGAACGCCGACCGCGAGCGTCGAGGTCGAAGTCCGTGAACGGCAAGCCGCGCACGTGGATTTGCACTCGAGCGAGTGACCGCGGCCCGGCTCGATCCGAGTCGGGGCATCGCCACCAACCTCTAACCTGCTTCAAAGATGCGATACTTTCTTGGCAGCGAGTTGTGGGCTGCGTATTGTACGAGTCTCGAGTCGTTCCGAATTCAGCGCCAAGTCAGGTACTTGAGGACCTCTTCCGATCGAATTCGCCGGCTGACCCGCCGAGGAGAAAACCATGATGTCTCAATTTCTGCGAGCGAGCGCCTCGAGCGTTTTCGTCGCGTTGTGCTTGTTTCCGAGTGCGTGCACTCGCGCCCCGAACCATCTCGACACGGCGGCAGCGCTCGCACCGGCGCCGGCGACTCCGACCCTGACACCGCCCGCGGCGCCACCACCGCAAACATCTCCACAGCCGACGTCGCCCCCGAAGAGTGAGCCGGGGGCGCCCACGACGCCGTCAACCCCGCCCGTGCCGCCGCCGGCGCCGCTCGATGAGCTAAAAAAGGACCTCGAGCGCGAGAAAGCCGCGCAACAGATGCCGGAGACCGAGCCGGAGTTGCTCGCGCGAATCCAAGCGGAATTCAAACGCATCCCGGAGGACCTCCGCAGCAACACTCGTATGCCCGCTGAAACCTTGAATCGCATCGTCGATCAGCTCTTCGAGTATTGCGAAGCCTATAACGAGAAGTTCCCGGAGACTCCCGCGTCCGCTGAGGTGCTCTATATCTACGCAAAACTCACGGTCATGAATGAGGCTCGGTACAAAGCCGAACGCGGCAAGCTCTATCAAGCGCCTGGCAGCGATAGCCCCGGCAACCCGCCGCTCGAGTGGACCCAGAAGGTGGCGCACGAGTATCTCGCGCGCGCCGAGCGCGCCGCGCTGAAAGCGCTGTCGCTCAATCCGCCGCCAGCTTTGAAGCTCAAAATCGAGAAAGTCCGCGGCCACGCGATGTTCGTCGAGAACCGCTTTGGTCCGATGATCGAGCACTACCGCCGACTGTTGAAGGAGTTTCCGGACGTCGATGAGGCTCCAGAGATGTTGATGTCCTTGATCGGCGCGTATGAGAAGAATCGATCCGCCATCGACGGCATCGCGATGTGCGATCTCTTCCTCCAGAAGTACCCGTCATCCCGTTTCGTGCCGCACGCAATCGATGGCAAAAGAAAAATGCTACTCTGGGCGGGGCGACCCGAAGAGGCGCTTGCCCACATGGCGAAATACGACGAATTCAATCGCTTTGGCGCCAAAGGGGAGAAGATCCCGGGCTACGATTTTCAGTTCACGGATTCGATCACGCGTCAGGATTTCGCTACCAACCTCGAGCAACATGACTTTTTCGTGGGCTTCGCCAACTACGTCCTCGGTCGCGCGGAACTCGCTGCGGCAGCGTTCCAGAAGTCGATCGATTTCTTGGACGCGAAGATGAAGGACAACACGATCGGGCAAGTCGGCCGCGTGACTCTCGTGCAACGGACGCCGCGCATGCGCGACGCCATGGCCAAACTCCACGGGAAGCCCGCGCCACCCATCGATCTCGTCAAAGGGCGCTGGCTCAATGACGCCGTTTTCGATCTCAAGGCGGAACTCGGCAACGTGGTGGTGTTGTTCTTTTGTCCCTACAAGTTTGGGCGCTCGGATGACTTTTCACAGGCGTTGCAGGAGATGTTGGTCGAAAACTGGTCGCGTGGATTGCGTGTCGCTTGGCTCGCGGTTCCGCAGGGCAATCAAACGCCCGAGAAGCAGATTGCGTTGATCCAGGCCGAGGCCGATCGCTTGGGGCTCACGTTTCCCATCGCGCTGCCGCTCGGCGAAGGCACGACGTTTCCGCTCCCGATGTTCGAAGCCTATAACGTGCCGATCGGCACGCCGACGGTCGTGGTCATCGATCGGCAGGGTAAGGTGGCGTGGTACCACATCGACCCGACTTTCCGTGATTTCGAAGTCACCCGAATCGTTTTCGATCGGTTGTTGACGGATAAGCCGTAACCCGGGGTACGCCGCCGGGCCGGCCGACCCGGCCAATCCCGGGCTTTGTGCGGTCGGACCCTTCAGGTTCTGCTCGCGGCGGCAGAGTCGGCTAGTCCATGTTCACGCGTAAGCCGATTCGCGTCGCCCGAATCGGCGCGCGGAGCGGACGGCTGAAGCAGCGGACACGAGAATTGCGTCGTCTTTCCAGTCACCATCACTTCCTGGCGCCCTCCGTACAGACGGTCATCGTCGCACAACGCTGGCCGGCTGCCGGGTCGCCGGCCCTTTGCCCTCCGCGTTGTGGGTCGGATGCGCTCCAGAAGGTCCATGGATGCAGTGCGTCCGATCTCTGCCTATAATCGCCGCGTCGCCGGGGAGCGGTCGAGGCGCGCGAGCGTCGGCCGCGCGTCTGAGTGCGCAGTTGGTTTGAGGAAGTGATTCTAAGGAAAGATCCCTGCTGAAAGATCTCCGAAGAAAGATGGAGTACCGCATGCGAGTCGCCCTTTTCAGTTTGTTGCTTTTGATCGGCGCTGTCGGCGCGACGGTGCAGGATGCGCCGACGCCGCCAACGGAGCCGCCCGCCGAGCAGCCCGCCGGCGGAGGCACAGGTCCATCCGCGAAGGAGATCCGCGCGTTACTGAAACAGTCCGTGCAAGCCGGCGACGCGACTGGCCTACGCGAGTTACTCGAGAGAATCGCGAAATTCAATTCCCCCGATCCGGTGCGCGGTGTGCTCGAGCTCGCGAACCAGCTTCCGCCCGAAGAAGAGACTTGGTACTGGGCGCTCATCGAAGGGGCCGCGGCGTTCAATCGGCCGCTCGCCTACTCCGAGATGGGTGAGTTTCTGGTGCAGTATCGTACGCGTCCGATCGCGCGCGACCTTCTACATGCGCTCCAGTCAAAACGTACGAAATATGTGAATCGGGTCATCCGGCGCGTGCTCGAAGGTTGCCCGGTCGACATGCAGCTCATGGCCATCGACATGGCCGCGCAGATTCCCGTGCGTCGCACGGTCGACGTACTGCTCGCGGCGTATGCGCTCGAAGCCAAGAAGGAATTCAGCGAATTGCGCCCGCGGCTCATCCATGCGCTCGAGGCCCTCACGCATCAAGCACTCGGCGACAACTATGAGAACTGGAACAATTGGTGGGAAGTCAATCGCAGCCGCGGCCTCCGCGTGCTTCGCGAAGAAGCGGAAAATCAAGAAGGCCGGACCGGCGTCGCTCGCGATCTCGATCCGGTTCGGCAAGCGGAGTTCATCGGTCTCGAGTCCTTGCCGCCGGGGAAGGTATTGGTGGTCAAGGGTCCGATTGCGCGCAACGGTGTCGACACCAACAACGATCACATCGAGGAAGTGTTGGCGCGGCTCGGGATCCCACACACTGAAGCGCTGAAAGAGCGACTCGAAGAGCCGACCTTCTCGTTAGACGGTTTCGCGGCCGTCATCATCAACTGCACGCAGATCCACGAGTTTTGTCAGTCGCCTGGCCACTCGGCCGGCGCGTTCGTCGGCAATCGCCTGCATCGTTGTATGGGGCCGAATCCTCACGACACCGTGCAATTCAAAATGAAGCAGCCCGCGCTGGAGAAAATTCGCGCGTGGGTCGAAAAAGGCGGGTTGTTGTTCAGCGAAGACTGGGTCATGGTCGAAGTGCTGGCGCCGTTGTGGCCGAAATACGTCGCCGCCGGCGACAAGTTGACGGAGTCTCATGTCGCGATTCGCCCATCCAAAGGGCAAACCACCAATACTCTGCTCCGTGGCGTTTTTGTGCCGCCGATCGATCTCTCGGACGTCGACTGGGAAGCGGTCGAGGCCGACGAGGAAGACGTAGCGAAGAAGAAATACGATCCCGCGGAGGAAGACGACATGGGTGATGTCGCGACCAAGAGCGGCGGGAAAACGGCGGTCGATCCGGAGCAGCCGCTGCCGTCCGATGAGCAATTCGATGATCCCGACATCAAAGCCATCAAACACGAGTGGAAAATCGACAACGAGAGCCATGCGATCGGCATGCGTGCAAAAAAAGACGTCGTCATGTTGATCACGAGCGACGACCTGAAATCGCAGACCACGGACACCGCGGTCGCGATCACCTTCGCGCCCGGTCGCGGACGCGTGCTGCATGTGTTGTCGCACTTTGGCAAGCAGAACTCATCGCACAATGAGGCGACCATCGAGAACCTGCTGATTAATTTCTTGCTGCAAGTTCGCGTTTCGGCTCGCAAGTAGAATTCGCGCGCAGCTTCGATGTGGCGCGGCGCCCGTGCTGGCACGGTCGCCGCGTCGCTTCGTTTCTTGCGACGCAATCCACTACCGTCACAGCGGTTGACTTCGCCTGGCGACGAACTACCATCCCGCAACGCTTGGGGAAGAGGCGCAACGAACGCAACGAACGAACGAGCCCCGGAGCGATAGGTCGACACTCGACGGGGGACGGTGACGAGTGCGGTTAGCGAAAATCGCGCTTGTGTTGGGGCGAGTGTTGGTCGCGTTATTGCCGCTGCTGTCTCCGCAACTCTTGTGCGCGCAGCTTCCGGCTGCTGACCCGCCTGCGAAAGACAAGCCCAAGGAACCCCCTTGGTCGGACGTTTTTGCGCGCATTTTTCCCGAGCTTCCGGTCGCCGACGACTCGACCTTTGGTTTTTCCGAGGATCGGCTGACCTGGATCGGTATCGGCAATTTTCGGCTGACGGGCGTCGGTTTCGAGCTGCTCGCGGATCGCGCCGCGATAGTGGTGTTGAAGCCCGGACTCTTTTCGCGCACAGCCACGGCGCCGGCGGACGCGACGCCCGCGAGCTTCAAGATTTATTGCGAAGGCAACATTCTGCTCACGGTCGCCGGGCAAGTGTTGCGTGCCGATGCGATCTTCATCGATGGCGCTAAGCGCACCGCAAAGCTCATCGAAACACGACTGACCTTGGATCAGCCCCAGCGATTCCAGCGCGAGCGCATCAAGCCGCTTTTGACCGGTGGCGTTTGGCCGAGCCGCGATTTTGATGCGGGAATGGACGACTTCCTCCTGCCGCTCAACGATTCGAAGTCGGCTTGGCTGGCTGGCGACCATTTGGCAATCGCCGCCGCAACCCTGGAACTCGAGCAGTTTGACGTCGCGACCGAAACGAGTGCCGAGTCGGGTAGCGGTGTCCAATCGGGACCTGGCGCCGCGGTCGGACCAAAGCGCTTTTTCGGCGAGGACGTTCGCATCACGACCTGTGACTTCGGGGTTCCGCATTGGTCGCTCGCCGCGGCCAAGCTCGAGGCGACGCAGAATCCGAGCGACGAACCCGCGCCAGCGGAGGAATCTCGAAACAGCTACACATTGGAACTCGAGCGCGTGCGGCTGCGTCTCTGGGAGCGTCCGATTCTGCCGATTCCGTCAGTCACTTGGGATACGCGGTGGAATCGCTATATTCCGCTGCGCCGGATCGCGTACTCAAACTCCTCCAAATACGGCAATCGCGTCGAGACGCTGTGGAACGGCAATTTGTTGTTGCCGCGTGGCTGGCGGCGCGACCTCGATCTCGGTTTGCGGCTCGACTATCTCTCGGCTCGTGGGACCGGTTACGGGGTCGAACTCGAGTATGGCGACAAGCCACGGAAGTGGAGCGGCGCGCCGGAGCGCTTCATCGATCTCTACGGTCGCGCGACTTACTTCGGCATCCATGATCGCGGCGAAGACCGCAACGATCTGATGCCCGAAACCGAGGATCGCTATCGCACACGCTGGCACCAGCGCGCGCGTTTTCGCACGAACACGTGGGTCGATCTCGAGTACGCGGTCGAGAGCGACCGTAATTTTCTTAACGAGTACTACGAGTCCGAGGCGCGCGGAGAAAAGCGCCCGGAGAATCTCATCTACGTCCGGCAGCCGCTGGCCGACGACATCGCCGCAACGCTGCTCGCGAAGCGGCGAATCGTCAACTATCGAACGGAAGTCGAACGCTTACCGGAAGTCAGTCTGTTAGTCGTTGAGCGACCGCTCGGTAGCTCGGGTTTCACGTTGGATAGCGTCGCCCGCGCGTCCTATTTGCGCTTTCAACCCGACGATCTCAGTCCGTTACCGTCCGAACAGATGACGCGCGCCGATTTGCGCAACAGACTCGCGTATGTCGTCGGGCGCAGCACGTACGGTCGACTGCGGCCAGTGGCGGAAGTACGCGGAACCGTTTGGGAAGAGGACCTCGAGCGCGGCAATCGCATCGAACGATTCTCGGTCGGCGTCGGCGCCAATCTGGCGTGGCACTTGAGCAAGCAGTTTCCATTTCAAAGCCGCCTGTGGAACGCCGATGCGCTGAAGCACATCATTGAGCCGGAACTGCGCTACCGATCGCGGTTCGAGAACAATGTCGATCCGGCGCTGTTGTTTCCCTTTGACGCTACGGAGACTGTCGATCGAGAGGAAGTCGTCACGTTCGCGCTCAAGCAATACGTGTTCGCGCGCGAGCTGCCGAAGGACGCGAAGGAGCCGGCGCTCAATCGCCACCGCAAACTGCTGGAAGCGGATCTTGCCATCGACTTGTTCCCGGATCCCGTTCGCGACAACGCGCGGGATTCGTGGGGGCCGCTGAAGGGCGAGCTGCTGGTCTCGCCTTATCCAGGGGTCGGAGTTGCGCAGCGCGCGGAGTACAACGTCGAGGAAGGCGGACGCTTCGACCGTTATCTCGGGAGTGTCAGCTACGAACCGGCGCGCGGTACGGTCTTGAGCGTTGGCAATCGTTACGACCGACACCGACAGCACTCCTTGACCGGCTCAGTTCGGTGGGCCGCGTCGGCGAAATACGAGGCGATCGCGCTTTACGAGTACGATCAGCGGCGCCGCCGGCAAGTCAATCAGTTGTACGGCGTGCTGCGGCACTTCCACTGTTGGTCGATGTTGCTGTCGCTGGAAGTCGATGAAGGCGAAGACGACAACGTCGAGTTCAAGATAAGATTCGGGCCGCGTGAATTGGTCGGCTTCTTCGATGGGTCTTTGGTGGACTAGTGCCGTGTCAGGTAACCTTGGCCCGCTAGGTTCGAGGCAAGTTGGGTTAGGCTTGGTCGCGAGCGACCGAGCGAAACCGGAGGCGACCTGCCTGGTCGTTGAGGATTTCGCGACGGAGGAGCGAGCAAGAGTGACCCGAGGCTGCCCGGACAAAGAGGGTCAAAGTTG
>JBJXGE010000002.1:0-4923 GCA_046154185.1 Planctomycetota bacterium | reverse complement strand
AGAGATGACAACAAAATCTGACGTTACCTCGAACCGGACTCCCTCAATTACAACCGATTCGCCGGGACCATAGAAATGATGTCTGGCATCCCGGTTGGGCCGGTGTGCGATGATCTCTGCTGAGAATCCCCAACGGTAGGCATACCTATCGGCCGCAAGTTCAGATTTCCATTCGTCACAAATCAATCCGCGGCTGTCCAAATCTTCAAACCGGGAGCAAGCGTGTCCAAGTTCGTGGGCAACAACTGCAATCAGGTGCTCCGTCGTCTCGTTTATCTTCACGATGCATTTCGAATCTTCGCCGG
Organism: Planctomycetota bacterium; assembly: GCA_046154185.1. GTDB lineage: Bacteria > Planctomycetota > UBA8108 > UBA1146 > JAJFFE01 > JBJXGE01. The sequence continues at coordinate 4,618 of JBJXGE010000002.1, read as the reverse complement.
TGTCGCACTCCAGATCGATACGATCGTCATGGATGCAGATTCCCTGATCGCCCTCGCCAGCGTCATCGTAGAACAGGATCTCACGAACAAGTTCTTTGAGTCTCGAAAAATCATCCGGAAAACCGGCTTTGATTTTCGATAGCACTTCCCGAACGGCAGATTCCGCGCGCTTTGTTTTCAGTTTGACGGGGATACCGTGAATCCGCATTTGTGCTCTGGTCCTTCAGTTTTTGCCACCTTGTTTCTTCTGAGCAGCTACGGTGCTGTCAATCCATCCTTCAAGCCACACTCTGCCAAATCCCGCCTCATACCCTTCCCGGAAGAGGTATGGATTCGCCTCTGCTGGAACTCCTGTGGCGGCACAACGGGCGCCGAATTGATAAATTTCGCGTTCCTTCGGGCTGTTCTGATTGGCTTCGGCAATCGGACGGTCCGTGGACACATTGATTACGATCCACAATGCGATAACGAACAACGCCGGGCCGATCCAATTGAGACAGTTCTTGTTCATCTCACACTACCTTTCATAATTGAAGTGCCACGAAACGATCGTATCCATTGCGTCCAACCGTTCGCACATTACGTGCGAGAGGGATTGAGAATCAACTTTTGTGTCGATACTTTCAACCGATGGAATCATTCATCCTTTTCGGATCCGTTTGTTGCCTTTTTAACCGCGTCGATTATTCGATTGACTCGTTCCCGCAGACGATCTTTGGTTTCTCCGGGATTCTGTAGGAATATGATATTGTACTGGGGTAATGTTGAAACAAGCCGGCGCTTGCACTTGATGTCGTTATGGTCGAAGAATCGAATGATTGAATCGACGACTCTCTCACCCTCTATGTGTCCAATCTCGGCGAATTCTGACAACTGCTTTGCATGATCATCATTTTCTGAACCAATGAAAATCGGTTGAATGTGATCAACTTGGCTCATATCTCGGCGCCAAGTAATCCATGATTGTCGCACCGTTTCAGAATCGATTGCGTGGCGTGGATCGAGCCTTGCTTTCAGGTTGTCGAATACAGCGAAGCCGTCTGGACTTATCACAATTGGGGGCAAGTCGATCCCGCCAGATCCGTGCATGTTCGCAACAACTGGACTAATATCGACTTCTAGCGAATGCCCGTACTGAGTGACGCGAACTTGGTCGATTCCATATTCTGTTCCCATTGCTTACTCCTACTGTGACTTACCACATTGGCTTTTCAGCCGTAGGACGGATGCCAACCATTGTATGTCAATAATATGTTGGCGGTTCTTTGAGACCGCCCCGATCTTGCTGGGGTATCTTGTCCCAAGCTTGCTTCAAATAATAAAATGCGTCATGAAATGACTTGAAGGTTTGGTACAGTTTGTCCGTATCGGGCCATTCAGTCACGTCCACGCCGATCAATTTTTTACTTGTCGCTGCATCAACAGGAACTGGACGATCATCGCGAATATATGTCTTCTTTCCGAGTTTGGATGTTATCGTCGTGACATTCTTCATGAGCATATCAAGGGCGTTTTCCGCTTCATCAAACTTTTGATAGGCATCGAGATATTCGGATTGTGGATCACCAGACATTTTTTCGCTCCTCAAATCAGTAGAATCGTTGCTCTAACAACGGGTGTCAGTGACACCGCTAGCGGGTGTTTGTAGGCGGTTGCGAGCGGTTTTCAGCGATCGTCGAAAAGTGCGTTTCACACTATAAAAATAGTGGTTTTCGACGTTTTTCTGTGTCTCTATTTTTCCATCCGAAGACCGATGCTCTATCCATTGAGCTACGGGTGCGTGCTGCGCGCGCGCGGCGCCGCGCATCAGATCATCCCGCGCTGCCGCAGCGCAACCGTCGCGCGCTTCGCGGCCTTCGTCGCGGGGTACTTCTTCACGAGCAGCTTCCACGTCGTGATCGCGGCGTTCGACTCGCCTTTCGCCGACTGCTCCTGGCCCTTCTTGTACTGCGCGTGCGCGGCGAGCTCGTCCTTCGCCGCAGGATCGCGGCGCAGCGCCTCGGCCGCCGACTCGGCCGCTTGCGCGTCGGGCATCGGCGAAAACTGATCCGCGACGTCGCTGTACGCATCGAACGCGCGTCCGAGCTCGCCCTCGTCCGCGAGCTTCTTCGCTTCACCCATCCGGCGCTGCAGCGCCGCCTCGATCTCCTGCTTCGCGCGCGTGAGATCGGCGTCGCCGGGAACCTGCACCAAGCCGCGCGCGACCGCCTCGTGCGCCTTGCCGAACTTGCCGCGCTGCAGGAAGCCGTTCGCGTCCTTGAGCTGCGCGGGCAGCGGCCGAACGAGCAGCACTTGCGCGAGAAGCTCGGGCAACATGTTCTCGTTGAACCCGCTCATCATCCCGGACCAGACGATCTTGCCGGCCGGATCGATGAGGAACGCGGCCGGGAAGCCGGTGACTCCGTACGCCGCGTCGGCCTTCGCGCCGCTGACGCGCGCGATCTGGAACTTGCGCTCGGTCTTCGCGATCGATTGGCGCACGAGCACCTCGTCCTCGTTCGTGACTCCGATCACGACCAGGCCCTGGTCCTTGTACTTGTAGGCGAGCTCGTTCAGGTGCGGAACCTCGGCGTGACACGGGTTGCACCACGTGCGCCAGAAGTCGAGCAGGATCACGCGGCCGCGCAGCTCGCCGAGCGACTTCGTCTCCGATCCGAGGAACGACGCTTCGAAATCCGGCGCGAGGTCACCGAGCCTGCCTTGCGCCAGAGCGCCGGAAGCGAGCGCGAACACGAGCGCGAGCGAGCGCGCCAATCTGGTCCAGAGCTTCATGCCGTTGCACAGGATAGCGGCGTGTGCGCGAGCCCGCATGGCCGTTATGCTGCGCTGCGTGATGCACCACCTGGCCTCCGCTATCGCCGTGGTCCTTACGACGTCCGCGCTGCTCGTCGCGTGCGACTCGAAAGACCAAGCTCCGAGCGCGACGAGCGACGTCGCCAGCGAAAGCGCGACGAGCGAAACCGCGCGCGATTCGGAGCCCTCCGACGCGCGCACCAAGAGCCCGCGCGCGAAGGGTCCGCCGCAAGCGATCGATCCGGCGACGATCGGGACGATTCGCGGCACCGTGCGCTTCGACGGTCCGGCTCCCGTGCGCAAGCCGATTCCGATCGGGACGTCGGGCGGCTGCGCGCACGAAGGCGGCGATCCGCTCTCGCAAGATGCGATCGTGAACGATGGGCGCGTCGAGAACGCGTTCGTCTCGATCAAGGACGGGCTCGACGGCTGGATCGTGCCGCCGCACTCGGGCGGCGACGCCGTGCTCGATCAGAAGGGCTGCATGTACCGCCCGCACGTGTCGGGCATGCGCATCGGGCAGACGCTGCGGATCCTCAACTCGGACGAAGCGACGCACAACGTCAAGGTCAGCCCGAACCGCAATCCAGCGATGAATCCGATCCAACCGCCGGGCGGCGCCGCGCTCGAGTGGAAGCCCTCGAAGCGCGAGCTGTGCGTCGTGTTCGAGTGCAACTTGCACCCGTGGATGCGCGCGTACGTCGGCGTCGTCGATCACCCCTGGTTCGCCGTCAGCGATGCCCAGGGCGCCTTCTCGCTCGCTGGCCTGCCGCCCGGCGAATACGTCGTCGAGGCCTGGCACGAGAAGTGGGGACAAAAGTCGCAGAAAGTGACCCTGGACGCCGGCGGATCCGCGGAGGTCACGCTGACGTTCCGCCCCAAGTAAGTCGGCGCCAAACCGAGCTCGCGACGTCGAGCGGGTTGACGGAGCGGCGCGCGGTAGCGGATAGTCCCCGAACCAACCGTGGAGACTCATTCAAACATGGCATTCCTGCTGCCTCTCGCGAACTTCGACGGCCACGCACTCGGCAACGCACTGATCCGCTGGATCCACGTCGTCGCCGGCGTGCTCTGGATCGGTCACCTGTACTTCTTCAACTTCGTGAACGCGGAGCTCGCGAAGACGTACGACGCGGACTCGAAGAAGAAGGTCGTTCCGGAGCTGATGCCGCGCGCACTGTTCTGGTTCCGCTGGGGCGCCGCGTACACCTGGATCACCGGGATCTTGCTGCTCGCGATGATCTATTGGATGGGGCCGTACTTCCGCCAAGGCCCCGGTGAGGTCGGCGCCGCACCGTACGCCGCGCTCGGCCTGATCGTCGTCGGCTTCGCGATCTACGACGCGGTCTCGAAGGCGATGCAGAAGCAGCCGATGGCGGCGCTGTGGGTGTGGTACGTGATCGCGTTCGGATTCGGCCTGCTGCTCGAGAAGGTCGAGTACTTCACCGCGTCACCGCGCGCGATCTACATCCACGTCGGCGGCCTGCTCGGCACCGCGATGGCCGCGAACGTGTGGATGCGCATCTGGCCCGCGCAGCGGCGCATCATCACGGCGATCAAGAACGGCCAAGCGCCCGATCCGGCCGATCCGGCGATCGCCGGCATGCGCTCGAAGCACAACACGTTCATGTCCGTGCCGCTCCTGTTCCTCATGCTCAGCGTGCACGGCGAGTACTTCGGCACGACGATGGGCGAGCCGTGGATGTGGGTCGGCGGACTGTTCGTCGTCGGCTACTTCGGCACGCAGTGGCTGTACAACGTGTCGACGAAGGTCAAGGGCTTCTGAGCGAAGCCCTCTGGCTTCGCTCAGAAGCCCGGCGCGGCC
>JBJXGE010000089.1:0-2775 GCA_046154185.1 Planctomycetota bacterium | reverse complement strand
AGGCGAGCCGATCGTTGATCCGTCGCCGCGCCGCGCGGTCGTGTTTCAGGAGCCGGCGCTGTTTCCGTGGTTGTCGGTGCTCGACAACGTCACCTTCGGCCCTCGCGTTCAGGGCAAGGATCGCAGCAGCTACGAGCCGCGCGCGCACAGCATCTTGCAGCAGGTCGGACTGGAGCAATTCGCGAAGCACTACCCCGGCGAGCTTTCGGGTGGCATGCGGCAGCGGGTGGGCATCGGGCGCGTCCTTGCCATGGAATCGGAGCTCCTGCTGATGGACGAGCCGTTCGGCGCGCTCGATGCCCAGACCCGGTCGCTGATGCAAGAGCTGCTGCTCGGCGTGTGGGAACGCTACAAGCAGACGGTGATGTTCATCACGCACGACATCGAGGAAGCGCTCCTGCTCGCTGACACGGTCTACGTGATGACGGCGCGTCCCGGTCGCATGAAGCGCGCGATCAAAGTCGAGTTACCGCGTCCGCGCCCGATCGACGTGACGACCAGCCCGGCGTTCAATGACATCAAGCGCGACATTCTTTACCTAATCCGCGAAGAGGCGATGCGGGCAGCGAGCGAGGCAGCTCGCTAGCGGCTTGAGGGTTGCGTTACTGACCTCGGCCGCTTCAGCGTCAGCGACGCAAGAATTCCAATCGCGCGAACACGACGAGGGCGCGCCGGCACAAGCAACTGCGAGTCCTCTGCGATCGGGCCGACGCCACCACCGAACGCGAGCGACCGCGGAGGTCATGTGGCGGCCACAAGCGGAACCTCCCATTCGAAAAGCATCTCTGCAATCCGTGCCGTCTGCCCGCCTGGGGACACATGTGGGATGTAAGCCTCATCCGCGAGTGCCGCAACAAATTCGTTGCGGCTTGCCGCGGAATCCTTCGTGACGCGCTTGAGCGGGCCGAAGATGGGGGACAGAAATAGTACCCGCCCAGCATCGAATGCAGAGCGACATTCAGTCGGAATGCGCATCGCCTGGATGGCCCGTGCCGGGCAGACGATGATCGGCTGCTTGCCACGCAGGAGAATGCGGAGGCATTCCTTTTCGATCGGCGAATGGAAACCGCTGATGACGGTGACACCGTCGTCGCGCAGGAGTCGGGCGGCGTCGTGGGCACGCAGGATGGCATCGCCGGCTGTGCGTGCGGAACAGAAAAGTGCGGTCCTGCGATTGGCGAGGAGCGTCACCGGGCCGATCGCCGTCAGCGCGAACGGAGCGTTTCCTTCAAGGCGGGCGAGCAGGATGTCCGGGTACTCGAGATCGCCTCGGGTAACACGCTGTGCAACGAGTGGCTTTTTCCTCTGTTCAGCAAAGGTCCTTCAGCTCCCGGCGTTTTTGCTCCAGAAAACGCTGGAGGTCTTCCTTGCTTGGCAGTTCGTGTTGGTACTTGGAGACGAATAAGCGGCTGGCCATGCCGGCCAGCGCGTATTGCACCAGTGCGTGGTCTTTCTGCGTGCAAAGCAGAACTCCGATTGGCGGGCTGTCACCCTCGGCCATCATGTGCTTCCGATACCAGGTTACATAGGTGTTGAGCTGTCCGACGTGTTCGTGACGGAACTCGTCTACCTTGAGCTCGATGAGCACGTGGCATTTGAGAATACGGTGGTAGCAGACCAGGTCCACGAAGCCGCGCGTCCTGCCGATGACGATGCTTTTCTGCCGCGCCTCGAAACAGAAGCCGTGCCCCAGTTCCAGCAGAAAGTCTTGCAGTTTGTCGAGCAGAGCGTCCTCGAGATCGGATTCGGTTACGACCTCCTTCGGTCGCAGGCCGAGAAACTCGAAGACGTATGGGTCGCGAATGGCCAGTTTGGGCTCGGCCTGTTCGGCGACGGCGTGTGCGAGCGCGGCGAGCTTCTCCTTGTTCGTGGAAAGCCCGGATCGTTCGAAGTACAGCGTTGCGATCTGGCGCTTGAGCGCGCGCACCGACCAGTTGCCACGGATGCATTCCACTTCGTAGAAAGCGCGTTTGAGCGGGTCGTCAATCACGACGAGCTCGGCCAGATGGGTGAAAGAGAGCCGGGTAATCAGCGTGCGGCCATCGACCCCGGTTTCCGCGACATTCGCAATTTGGGAGTCATCGCCTCCCGAAAGCCACTTCGCCTCCCGGATTTGGCAATCAGTGACCGCCAAATTGGCGGCGGCATGATATCCCCGCCGGATTTGGCAATCGCCGATTGCCAAATCCCCGGGTAGGCGAGAAAAAACTGCCGATAGAGCCGGAGAGCACGCGCGGATATTTCAGCAATGCCGCTGTCGGCAAGCGCGGCGGCCAGCTTGTCCAGCAACCCCTCGCCGTACTCCGCCCGGTCGGCGCCGTGCTGCTCGTATTCGACGATGTAGCGGCCCGTCACCCAGTTGCGCACGGTGAGGCTCCCGCGCTCTGTTCATGCACTTGGCGGACGACTTCCACCAGCGCGGCGAAGTTCGGTGCGTCCGGCACGGTTTTCAGATTGACGTCCTTACGCGGCACGCTCACCCCCCTCGTCCTCCGCGTCGCGACCCGTGCGGTACTTGATATCGTAGTTGACGATGAAATCCAATTCCTCTTCTGTGAAGCCGAAGTGTCTTGCCAAGACGAGGAAAGCAATCCTACGCAAGCTCGAACACTTCCAACGGAACGGTGTTTTCCGGACGGCTCGCGCCGTGGACCAGCAGGCGAACACGTTCGGTCGTCTCCCGCGCGATTGCCGCCTCTCCACAACGCGTGCAGACGCGAGCCGGAATATGCTCAACCAACACGCGCCGGCTACCCACCTCCAGTACCTCGCTCA
>JBJXGE010000075.1:0-4773 GCA_046154185.1 Planctomycetota bacterium | reverse complement strand
GAGGCCGCCGCTCGAGACTTTCTGCAGCAGGAAGTCCATGCGCTTTTCGTCGCGATCATTGATCGAGTCTTCGCCCGGCTCGGAGCGGCCGAACTCACGTTGCGACATCGATCGCACCTCGCGGCGCGCCACCGTCTCACGTCGACGACGCGGCCGGCGAAGTCCCGGGAGGCGAATATGGCCGAGCACGTACATCGTATAGAGGGCTCCACACAGCGCGCCGCCGAGGTGCGCGCCGTGCGCGACTCGTGGACCCGGAACCGGAGGGAACCCGGCGATCTCTCGCACCACACCTAATACGTCCGTCGCTACAAACAGAATCGGGATCACGAGCGCCGGCACGGGCACCGCGAAGAACAACAGAACAGTCTGCCGGGGACGCAACATGCACACTGCCGTAGCGGCGCCGCAAACCGCGCCCGATGCGCCGAGCACTTTCTCAGAGGTGACAAGGCCGAGCGCCGTCAAGACGGCGCTAAACAACGCACCCGCGATCGCGCAAGCGCAATAAAAGAGTGTGAACCGTCGACCGCCCCATTCGTCCGCAAGTGAGCGCACGAACAAGAACAGGACAATCATATTCAGCAGCAGGTGAAACGGATCCGCGTGGCAGAACGCGTAGGTCAGGAGCGTCCAAATCTTGCCGACGCGAAGCGCCTCGTTGCTGAAGAACAGATTGTCGCGAGCCAAACCTTCCGACGGGCCGCCGTCGATGAACAAATTCCAAAACAGCGAGACCGCGACATTGATGGCGATGATGTACTCGAGCGCACCGAAGCCGCGCGTGCGCTGGCTCGGCGAATCCTCGTACATGTACTCGCGGTTATCCATTCCCAAGGCGGTCAGCTTTCCGTCGGCGCCGAAAAGAGTTCACGGAGAAGTTTATCAGGGACATCGAGGATGGAACCAGTGGGCGAATTTTTAGGTTGGTCTTTGACCCGCCGCGAGCCGAGACCTGCGGCGCCGACGCGTATTCTCCGCGCGCGCGGCGCGGACTCAAGAAACGGTTCGGCGCCGCTCCCAATCCGCGACGAGTCGCCGCAACGCGGCGAGCCCTAGTTTGAGCCGCGGACCGGGTCGACCCAAAAAAGCTTCAGGAATCGCGTGCACCTGACGATCGCGCAGCGCCGGGACTTCCGCCCAAGCGGCGCGGCGATAAACCTGCTCGGGTTTGTAGTTGCGCGGCTCGACACCGCACCACGCGATCACGACGGCGTCGGGCGCCGCCGCGACGACGGCCGCGTCGTCCACCGGGGTACTCTTCACGTCGAGTTCGCCCCACGGATTGACCGCGCCCGCGGCGCGCAACAAGTCGGTCACCCAGCTCTGCCGGCCGGGCACGATCACCGGCTTCGGCCACCACTCAACGAGAATACGCGGCGCCCGCGTGATCGTCCCCGGCGGCAGTGGTGGCTTCGGATCGGGGGTCGCGAGGCAAGCCTCGAGCTCGCGCGCCACGACTTCACCGCGTTCGCGGACGCCGAGGAGACTTGCAATGTCGCGGATATCGCGACAAGTATCCGCGACCGAAATCGGTTCGGGCGCGACAACACGAAGTCCGGCGGCGTTGAGCGCGGCGACGACGCGCTCGTGACCGGGAACCGTGAGCGAGGCGAGCACGAGATCCGGTCGCAACGCACGCACGGCTTCGACATCGATCTGCAAGTCCGAGCCAACGCGTGGCAGGCGCGCGACGACATCCACTGGAAAATCAGAATGGCGATCGACACCGACCAAAAAATGCGCGCAGCCGAGTGCGCACACGATCTCGGTATTCGAACAAGTCGTTGAGACGATTCGCATCGCGCTCGCGCCGCTTCCATGTGCCTAGGCTTCGCCGCGCACCACTGCAACACGACAGCAGTCTCGACGCAAGGCGCGCGTAAAGCGAGAAGACAGCCGCCGCAACCGCGTGGGTCGCTGCCGCTGTCTTCTCTATTGGCTGCGCGCGCAATGTCAAACGCGTCGACTACTGCGCGGTTCGGCGCTCCGTAGATTTCACGACGCGCGTCATCGGCGACGGATTGCCGTCGGCGGTCGGCAAGACCGGAACGATCACACCATCGATCTCCGCGTGCCCGATGATCATCGTGTTGATCTTCGGCCCGTTCTGCTTCGGCACGAGGTCGTAGTTGCGACCCGCGCAGCACCAAACGCGGCGGTCATCGAGGCGTTGAAACCATTCGTTGCGCTGTTCAATGGACACGCTATCGGCGACGACGACATCCAGCGCGTTCCAACCTGAGCCGGGCGCAAAGTACTCGATCCAGCAGCGATAGCCGGGATCGACTTCTTTGCCGTCGTTCTTCTCTTGGATTCGATAGCCAAACTGGAGCCGGCACGGGATGCCGCGCGCGCGCGCAAGCGCGATGAAGAGCGAGTGCAAGTCCGTGCAACAGCCGCCCTTTTGCACGATGCAATCTTCGGCGGCCCCACGGCCACACTTCGGCTTCGTCGCATCCTTCGAGTAATGGTCCGCGTAGTCGGCAACGTAAGCGGCGATCTTCAGCGCTTGCTCGGTCGCGCCAGTGGCCGCGCCGCAGCATTCATCTGCGATCTGCTTGATCTCAGGCGTCACGCTCATCAGCGGAACCGCGGGGTCGAGGTCGGACTTGAAGACGCGTCGATGGTTGTCGGTGATGGAAGTATTCGCGCCAACGCCCGTCTGATGCAGCGCGCGCTGCACCGCGTAATCGATCACGACTTCGAGCGACCCCGCGGCTGGGTTATCGAATTCGCAGTACAGAAACCGATTGCCGTACTCGGGCTCGGTCACCATTTTCCAACCGTCTGGCGCTTTGCGAACGACGAGCTCGAGCACGCGCTGGTCCGGATTGTCATCTGGCACGCAGACCCAAAACTTGACTTTCTTCGCGCCCTTCGGGATGTCAGCCAGTCGCGCCGTCTGCGTTACGTCGTAGATGCGTGCCGCGGCGACGCTCGCAATCGCGGCCGGATTCGAAGGCGCAGCAGATTGCGCGCTTGCCGTCGTTGACAGCTCAAATTGTGCGTATTCGAGCGTTTCGAGTGCTGAGATGCTCACGAATGCCGCACAAACGATGAGCCAGATTCTCCTCCGAGCCTTCACAAACATTTGCGAAACCCTTCTTAGCGTGCCCAGAATGTCACTGACGTTACCCAAAGAATTTGTACTTATTAGCCGCGATCGGCGTGCAAGCATATTGCCTGCCAGGCGTCGTTTGAACCCGGCTCTCGATAAATTCTTCGGCGCATTCGCGCTCGGGTAACAACTACGAGTCACTCGTAGATCTTCGGCCGCCATTCGCCAATCCTCGAACTCTTGACGGGATCTGTTGATGCGGCTGCGCGTCCGTGCTAACTACGTTTCGCCGTCGCGCATTCGGGTTCGCTCGAGGAACCTGGGGAGCCTCTGAAGGAGGGAAGATGCATCGGTTCTACCCGTCTCGGTTCGTCCTTGGCGCCGCGCTTTGTGCGGCATCCTTCGCGTTCGGACAGGATGGTCCGCCGACGCGCGCGGAGTACGACGCGCTGCGCAAGGAAGTGCAGGACCTGAAGAAAACTGGACCTGCCGCGCCATCGGCGCCAGCCAACAGCTATCTCTCAAAGCTCGGTCAGCATTTTCGCCTCTTTGGTTTTCTGCGACTCGACATCGCCTACGACGACTCCGAGATGAACAATCCACAGTTGCCGTTCTTCGTGAACCCAGAGAATGGCGGCCTGCCGACACACGACGACGAACTCTCGATCTACACGAAAAACACGCGCCTTGGACTCGAGTTCAAGAATCCAGACTTGACCGAAGGCTACGCAGTCGACGGTCTGCTCGAAGTCGATTTCTACGGCAACGGCACCAATTCGCGAAACGAGTTCCGTTCGCGGCATGCATTCCTGCGCCTCTCGAAAGCTCACTGCGCATTGCTCGCGGGTCAGACGTTCGACCTCTTCTCGCCGCTCATGCCGAGCGTGAACGTAGACAATATTCACTGGAACGTCGGTAACACCGGTGATCGCCGCCCGCAACTGCGCTTCAGCTACATGCCCGAGCCCGAGCAGTTCAAGAATAAGGGCGGCAAACTCATGATCGAGGGCGCGCTCGCGCTTCAGAGCGCGGTTGACAACGGCAACCTCGATGGAGATGGAAACCTCGATGGCGAGGATTCTGGGATGCCGCAGATCCAGGCGCGCGTCGGCTATCACGGTCGGTTGATGTCAGAAAAGTCGGAAGACTTCCAAATCGGCACGTGGATCGTGCGAGGTTGGGAAGAGACCGATGTGCGCGTCGGCGGTCACGACAACTTTGATGTCGAGCTGTTCGGATTCGACGTCAAGGTTCCGATCGTCGCGGACGTCCTCGCGGTCAAAGGCGAGTGGTGGATCGGCAAGAATCTCGACGACCTGCGCGGCGGCATCGGCCAGGGCATCAGTGCGATCGGCGAAGAAGTGAACTCGATGGGCTATTGGTTCGAGTTGGGCCTGACGCCGACGAACGAGTGGAACAAGAAGTGGAAAACCGGCTACTACCTTGGCTACGCCGAGGACAATCCGGCGCGCCATGACTTGCCCGCCGCGGGTCGCATTCGCAACCAGGTCTACAGCACCGGGTTCACCAGCAAGCGTTGGGATCCGGTCAGCTTCGGCGCCGAGTACCTGTACTGGGAAACCGAGTACAACGCCCTGCTCAAGGGCGACGCCCACCGCCTGAAGTTTGTTATCGCGTATTCGTTCTCGACCGCGCGCGCGTTGCCGCCGATCGGCGGCATCGCGCCGGCCGCGCCTGACTCCGCGGCCCAG
>JBJXGE010000025.1:0-60532 GCA_046154185.1 Planctomycetota bacterium | reverse complement strand
CGTTCCGGCCTGCAAGGCCGGAGGAGAATCCATGCTCGCGCAGGTGATGCGCCGCCGCACGCGCGATGTCGATGGCGACGCGAACAGACTACCGATGGGCGATGGCGAATCGAATCGTCCGCAGCGTCGTTGAATGCGGGCGATCCGCGTCGACCTCGCGATACCAATGACGCGATAGAAAAAGAACCGATCCGATCTGAGGGCCTGCAAGGCCTGTCGGGATACAGCCCTCATGTTATCTCCGCCGGCCCTGCAGGCCGGATCTCTCTCTTACTCGTTACCCGGGGTAGGCCGGCAGACCGGCCAACCCCGGGCTATATCCCGTCGGGCCTTTCCGGCCCTCTCAGATTCGGACGTCGCGAATCCATCTTCGCAATGGAGTCGGTGCGCCTGCCTTCGAAGACGGCCGCCGACATCACGCATGGCCTCTTTAAACTCTGAGGGCCTGCAAAGCCCGTCGGGTTATAGCCCGGGGTTGACCCGGCAGGGTCGGTCCGCCGGCCCTGCCGGTCTACCCCGGGTCGGTCCGCCGGCCCGGCCGGTCTACCCCGAGTTGCCCCGCGCGCGCCGCGCGATGATCAACGGTGCGGCGAAAGGGGACCATCCGATGCTCACAACGACGAATACGGTGAGGGCGCGGAGCCACGTCGGGGCGTCGTAGGTTTCGACCCAGGCATTTGCGTACCAGCCGGCGGCGCTGATGGCGGTGATCACGATGCTGAGACCGAGGTCCATTCGCCAACCGCGGAGACCGACGCGATGCGTGGCGAGCGCGGACACGCCGTAGCGAAACGCATCCGTCAGCGCGAAGCCGGCGACGGCGCCCGGGAAGCCGTACCACTTGTAGCCGACCGGAATGAAGACCGCCATCGCGATGAGCTTTCCCAACCCGGCAGCGGCGACCCACTGCGAGAGCCCTTTCGCAAGCAAGGCCGAACCGTTTGTCGCTTCGAGCAAATACATCCAATACGCGAACGCGAGCCACGGAACCATCCAGCCCGCCGCCGCGAACTGCGCCGGCAGCACGAGATCGACCGCCGTCTGGCCGCCCGCGATGAGTCCCGACATCGTCCAACCACCGCCGAGTAGCAAGAGCCAACGCACGCGTCGATAAGCCGGATCGAGCGCGTCGCCGCGCTCGTGGAGTCGACTGTAATAGGGAAACGCGATGCTCGCCGTCAGGTTGACGAGCACGAGCGCCGGCAATTGCGCGATCTGCAACGCATAGCCGTAGTCGGCGAAGAGTTCGCTTGGAATCAACTTCGCGAACACCAGCTTGTCGAGGTGCCCGACCAGAAACGCGAGCACCGTGCTGATGAAGATCCAACCGCCAAATCGGAACACCGCGCGCGCGGCTTCCGCATCCCAACAAAAGCGATCGCGGATTCCCGGGAGCGCGAAGTGGCTCAAAATCAACTTCGCAAGCCCCGACACCAACCCGCCGGCGACCAACGCCCACACGCTGAGATCGCGCATCGCCCACACGACGGTCGTCGCGAGCGCGAGCGCCTGCGCGATGAGTTCAACGATCATCAGGCGACCTTGCGCCATGTGCCGAAACAACGTGAAGAGCCGCATGCTGTTGAAACCGCCCAACAGCGCGCCGAGTGCGACGACTGGGATGATCCAACTCAAGCCCGGCGGCAGATCCTGTTCCGCGTAGAACGCCGCGAACGGCAACGCCCCCGCGAGCGCGACGATCCAGAGCAACCCGCCGCGGATCACCTGTAGAGTCCACGCGGTGTTGATAAACCTCGGATCGTCGCCGCGCGGATTTTGCACGAGGCTTGGGCCGAGACCGATGTCCGAGAAGAGTTGCAACCCCGTCATGTAGACGCCGACCAAGTTAATCTGTGCGAGTGCGGCCTTGTTGTCCTTGAACAAGTGCGAGAGCACCAAGAGGCTCACGAGCCGCATCGCATAGCTGCCGCCGTAGCCAAGCGTCGAGAAGATGGCGCCGCGTCGCGCGCGCGCGCCGTAACTCGCTGTGATGTTTGTGGAGGGCGGTGCCGTCATAAGCGCGGCCGCGAATCTTTCCGAACGCGGGAGAACACTCGGTTTCAGCGCGCGAACGCGCGCAAGGGCGTGACCATAGGTTATGCCCCGCGAGCTGGCAAGTGCGCGCGCCGGCGCTATAGTGCTCGTCACTCTGTCAGCTTGAAAGCAATCTCCCATGTCGCCTTCTCGGTCGGACTCGACGCCTCCCAGGCCGCCTCGTTCTCCTTCAACCCCGCGACCTCAGCGCCCGCGCGCCGGCGCGCCGCGCTCGTCTCACTCACACCAGGAACCGCCGCGGTCCGCGCCGTTTTGCTTGGCCACAGCAGCGACTCAAGTGTTGAGTGCCAGCGAAGAAACGGCGCGTCCGCTCGATACGCTGCTGGGTGGTTTTTTTCGCGATCACCGCGAGTTGAGCGACGCGGATCGACAAGCGGTCGCGAGTCTCGTGCATCGCGTGCTACGGCGCCGCGCACAACTCGATTGGTGGATCGAACGCGCGCGCGATGCGGATATTGCGCTCGCCGACGAACCCATCGACTGGCCCGACCGTGTGCTCGCGTCGCTCGTACTCGAAGCGGGCCTCGAACTCCCCGCGATCGCGTCGGCGTTCGGACTCGCACTCGATCTCGACGCCGCCGAGGATGCCGATGGCGCGCTGCCCGAGTATGCGCTCATGCTCGCGCGGAAGCTCGCACGCCAAACGATCGATCACGTCGAGCAACCGCTGGCCGTGCGCGCAAACTTGCCCGCTTGGCTCGAGGCGCAACTGCGCGCGCGCCTTGGCGACGCCGCGGACGGCGAGTTCAATTGTCTTCTCGAGGAGGCGCCGGTCGATGTGCGCGTGAACACGTTGCTCACGACGCGCGTCGCGCTCGCGGAAGCGCTGCGCGCCCGCGGTATCGCTTGTCAGGAAACGCCGCATTCGCCGCTCGGACTGCGACTCAATGGTCGCCCGGCGCTCGGGCGCTTGGAAGTTTTCGAAAAAGGTTGGTTTGAAGTGCAGGACGAAGGGTCGCAGCTCGCCGCGCTCCTCGTCGGCGTTTCGCGCGGTCAACGCGTTTGCGATCTTTGTGCGGGCGCCGGCGGCAAGACGCTCGCGCTCGCCGCCTTGATGGAAAATCGCGGCAGCATCATCGCCTGCGATACTTCGGAGCGCCGTCTCAAGGAAACGACGCGGCGCCAGCGCCGCGCTAATGTGCACAACGTGCAATGCGTTCCGCTCGCGACGGAACGCGATCCGTACTTGCGTCGTCACAAGCGCGCGTTCGACCGGGTGCTCGTCGATGCGCCGTGCACAGGCACGGGCACTTTGCGGCGCAACCCCGATCGGCGCTTCAATCTGTTGCCGGAAGACATCGTCGATCTCGCCGGGCGCCAGTCCGCGCTGCTCGATCTTGCGGCGCCACTCGTGAAGCCAGGTGGGCGCTTGGTGTATTCGACGTGTTCGCTCCTCCGCGAGGAGAATGAAGCGCAAGTCGATCGGTTCCTCAACGCGCAGGCGGCGGAGTTCACGCTTGTTCCGTTCGGTGAGACTTGGCGCGCCGTCGGTTGCACCTCGGCGCCGCCGACCACCGAGGCGTGCTTGCAGCTCCAGTCCGCTCGCGACGGAACCGATGGGTTCTTCGTCGCGATCTTCGCGCGCAAGTAATCGCAATTTCGTTCAACAAGAAAACCCGCCTCAACGACGTGCGTTGCGGCGGGTCGATTGTTTCCACGGCGACGGTCGAACACCGATTGCCGGCTTGCTCCCTTGCCAGCCGACGACCTAGCGTTCGGTTTGCGGCGCGCGCAGACGCAACTTTTCTTTCACGGATTCCTTGACGAGTTGCACGGTCTCGCGGATGAACGCAATTTCGCGCGCGAGGTCGGCGAGTTCCGCTTGCTCCGCGGCGGAGGAAGCCTCGACGCCGTTCGTGAGATTAACGGGCGTCAAGCTTGCGGCGGGGTGATAGCGACTGTTCATATCCAACTCAAGCTCTCGCGCTGAATCGGATGGCGACTCCTCCGGCTCTTCAGTCACTTCTTCCTCTTCACTATCGCCCTGATCCTCCTCTTCACAATCGACCTCTTCCTCCTCTTCACCATCGCCCATGTCGTCGCAGTCCGCTTCGCGAGCAGCGTCTTGCTCTATTGCCTCGAACTCCGCCTCCGGCGCTTCCGCGGCCTGATTGCGCTGCGCGGCCCGCGCCGCGTGCCGAAGCCTAGCGTGCAGCTGCTTCAACTCTTGCTCCAGCGCTTCGATTCGTTCGCGCGTGGAAGTCTCGACTTCCTCTTCGATGCTGGCGCTTTCCTCCGAAATTTCTTGAAACGTGTTCATGAGCCCTTCGTGCTCGAGGCTCTGTTCCTCGACGTCTTGCTCGTTCTGTTTGAGGCTGCGCTCTTGCTCACGTTGGATCTGTCGCATTGCGCGTTCGAATTCGCGTTCGCGCCGCTGCAGCTGCCGCTCGAGTTCGTGGAGCTGTCGCTCGTGTTCGGCCTGGAGTTGCTCCTGGGCTGCCTGGTGCTCTTCGCGCGACTTCTGGAGCTCCTCCTCGAGTTGCTGCAAGCGTTGCTCAATCGTGCGACGGGCGGTGTGGCTCGCTCGTTCGTGGTCGCGCTGCCGAAGCACGAGGCTTCGCTGCAATTCATCGCGCGCCTGTTGCGCTCGGGGTCTGAAATCTTTTTCGATCGTGTCGCGCAGCGATCGTTGCGCAGTCCAGAGGCGATGCACTTCGTGCGCTCGTTTTTGCGCCATCTCGTACGCGGCTTTAGCTGCGTCCATGCTCGTCGCTTGCGCGGCGCTTGAACTCAGGTCGTCGACGGCGGCTTCACATTCGGTGAGTGCGCGCTTGAGCTCCAACTCGTGCGTCGATCGCAACGTTGCGAGTTTCTGCGCGAGTTCGCGTGCGGCCTTCGCGGACTTGACCGCGGATTTCGGCGCGCGCGGGCGCGGCGGCGCGCAGTCGTCCGGCGTTGGCGGATACGCGGGGGTCGGTTCGGCGGCGGCGGCTGGCGGGTAAGGTGGACACGGCATCAGCGGTTCGAGGCTCGGCGCCGGCGTCGGGGCGGCGAGTTCGATCTCGAGTAGTTTGAGATTCGTGCGCGCGGCGCCGAGCGCCAGTTCTGCTTCTTCTAGTTCGTGACTCGAAATGGTGCCCGCGCCCTCCAGCAACTTCGCGCGCGCAAGCCGCTCTTCCATCACGCGCAGTCGATCGGTGAGTTCCCGTTGCTGAAGTTCAATTTTTTGTCGCTCGGTGCGGGTTTGCAAATCCACATAGCGGCCGAGGGGATCTATCGAGCCGGTGATATTCTTCGCGCGCGGGCTGCTCGCGAACGGATCGGACGAAGGTTCGGGCGGACACGGGAGCGCAGCGACGGGCGTTGTGACCTCGCAAGGGGCGGTCGCCGCTGGCAAATCCGGCGCAGTTACGAACGGATTCGATGGAGAGCTCGGCGCCGTTCGCGCGACACGCTCCTTCGCTTGCCCGGTATCGGCGCCGATAGTCCACTCGCGATTTCCGACGCGCACGATGGCGGTCGTGCCCGAGTGTTCGATGCGCGCCGGAACTCCCGCTGCGGTCGGCGCCAGGCGAACTGTCCATACAACTTTTCCATCGGCGCCAGGCGCGCGCCCCTCGCCAATCCACCAACCGTCCTGCGAGCGCACTTCCACTTGATAACGCGCGTCGTCATTCGCCTGTGCGGATCCAACGAGCGGATGCGCGACGGCGAGACCTAACAGCGCGAGACAAGCGAGACACACGAACGTCGTGCGCGCCCAACCGCCGCGGCCGGTCGGTCGAGTCGCTTGAGTGAGGATCATGCGGATTCTCCCTTCGAGGTGAGTGCGGGGTCCGAAGGTACCGGAAGCGAGCGACGGCAGAGCGGAGAACTCCCGCTCGGTCGCGAGTTTTCCCAAGAGTTGCGCGTAGTGGCGACGATCGGCGCCGGCCGCGAGTGTCAGCTCGTCGGCGACTTCTTCCGACAACCGTTGCTCGCGGCGCACGAGCCAATGGAGGAGCGGGTGCGGCCACAACACCGCCGAACAAAACCAAGCGATGCTGCGCCACAACGGATCGCGATGCTTGAGGTGCGCGATTTCATGCAACAACAACGGCTCGATATCGCGCCGCGAGAGTCGCGCGAGCCACGCACTTGGTATCGCGACCGCCGGTCGCAACCAACCGCTGGCGACGGCCTCCGCGAGTCGGCGCGCCGTGAAGACGCCGAAGCGTCGGCGATAGCCGACGCGTTCCGCGAGTGTGCGCGCCGTCGCGACGAAGTCGGCGTCGACCGGCTGCCACGCATCGCGGATGCGGCGCAGCGCGACGTGCGCCGCTAGCAAGCGCAACAAGATCCAAGCGGCGGCAACGCACCACAGTCCAAGGAGTGCGCGACTGGCGAACGTTCCGCCGCCGTGGGTGATGGCGAGACCGGCGTCACCGCTGCCGTCGGTGGGCGACGACAGCGGCGCGCTCGGAAATAGTGTCTCGGTTTGCTTGTCGCGATCGGCGACGGCCGGCGTCGGCGCGTTTGCAGCGCGCTCGTGTGTATCGCGGGCCCCATCGACGCGCGGCGCGCTCGCCGTCGGCTCGGATGCAGCCCGCAGTGACTCGGTCGGAATCGTGATCTCGAACAAACCGAGTTCGACACCTGAGTCGAGTTCCGCGGCGATCCGCGTGTCGCTGCCGAACAACTCCGCGGCTTGCTCTGGCGTGAGCTGCGCGAATAGTTGCACCGAATGGGGATCGAGCGAATCAGCGTCGCTATCCACGAACGCGTCTTCCGGCGCTGAAACACACGGCCCGGATCGATCTTCACACGGTTCATCGAGCGCTTGGAGCGACCGGTCGTCGGGTCGAGCGGGAACGGCACTTGTGCGCGGGTCATCGGTCGGCGCGAAGAGCACGGCGTACGAGCGCACGGCCGCAGCCGGCGCGGCACTCGACCATTGGAAGAGCGCGGTGGTGTTCGGCGCAAACCACAGACCGCAGAAAACCGCGAGCGGCGCCGAAAGAATCGCGACGCGCAAGAGCCCGCGTTCGCCGCGCATCGAATGACGATGCAGGAGGAGGCCGGCCGCAAGCGGCAGCGCGAGCCACAGCGTTAGCAACCAAAGCGCGTTGATAATGTCTGCCAGCGAGAATTCCGCGCTTGAGTTCATCGTTGCGCTCCCGGCGGCGGATCCGCGAGCAGTGTGCGAATGCGCTGAATCGCGCGCGCGTCGATGCGCTCGCTGCCGAGGAGATGGCTCATGAGGCGCTCGGGTCGCCCGCCGAAAAGACTCTCAATGAGAGTGTGAACACTTGCCGTTGTGTGCGCGTCGCGGCTCACGTCCGGATAGAAGCGGTGCGCTTTACCTTCGACCGTGTGCTGCAGATATCCACGGCGCTCCAAGTTTCTGAGCGTCGAGAGCACCGTCGTGTAGGCGAGCGGCCGCTGCTTCAGCAATTCTTGATGCGCCTCGGCGACCGTCGCATTGCCCAGCTCCCAAATCACACCCATGACGAGGAGCTGCAAATCGCCCAATGGCTCGGCCATCTCGACTCCTCCCATTCGACTTCCGGTGTCTGCTACTGATTACTACTATCGGCTACGTACGTACGGAATAGTAGGTGCGGGTCGAACGAAGTCAAGCAGTTTCACCGCGGCGCGATTTTTCATGAACGGATCGCCGTGCAAAGATCGAGTTAGCGGAAGCAACGGTAGGCGAAAGCCGGCGGCATGTTGCGCCACACGGTGGGGGTCAACTCGACGTTAGCGAAATGCGCCTCGAGCTTCGCCCGGAAACGTCGCGCGCTCGGCAACCACGATGTCGTCGTATAAGTGAAAGTCGAGAAGACGCCGGTCTCTTTCAGGCTGCGCAAGATCGACTTCAGCAGCACATTCTGCAGCTCATCCGAAAACGATGCCCAGGGCAAACCGCAAATGATGTACTCCGCGCGCTCGAGTCCCAGACGCTCGAGTATCTCCGGCGTGTGCTCGGCGGATTCGACAAACAGTTCGAGATTGGGAAAGCGCGCGCGCAGGTGCGTCGCCATTTGCGGATTGCGCTCGATCGCGATGAGCCGGGTGTCGGCTCCCTTGGCATTCAAGATCGATTCGGTGAAGGCGCCGGTGCCGGGACCGACTTCGATGACGACCTTGGCGTGCGCGAGATCGAAGCCCTTGATCATGGCGCGAGCGAGGTAGCGCGAGCTGGGGGCGAGAGCGCCGACTTGTTGCGGGCGACTGATGAACGCGCGCAAGAATCGCAGATGCTGAGCTGCTACCAAGTGCGTGATTCTCCTTCTATGGACCCAGCGGAAGCCTTCGAATGCGGGTCGGATTATCTAGGGCTTGCGATGGAACCTCAAGCGAGTGTTCGATTGTAGTTGGAGATTCACGTGGCGCGAAAACGAGGGGCGCCGCGCCGAAGCGCCGACGAAGCCTAGCCGTTCGATCGTACGCTCGCGTACCATTGTCGATCGACTTTTCGACGGCCTGGTCGCTGGTAGTTGGCTCTGATCGGAAAGACTTGCGTCTTGAAGAATGTTCTGGGTTGGCTCGCGACGCTGGCTCTCTCGATCCTCGTCGGTCTCGTCGTGCAGCGCGGATGGATTCGACTGCGACGACGGCGTTGGCTCCGCGCGGGGAAACGCTTGGGCTGGAAGTCGGCCGGCAACGCCGAGTCGAGCGCGCGACCGCCGGGCGCGGCGTCATCGCCCGCGCCCGACCGTCCGCGAGACTGCGCATTGCTGACCGGTGAATTCGCTGGGCAGCAAGCGCTCTTGTTTGAAACGAAGGCGATGGATGCCGGCCGCGCGCCGCAATATGCAGTGGCGCTCGATCTTTCGGCGGCGGCGCAGCGCGGCGCCGCGGCGCCGGCGACACTCGACGAGATCCTATCGACCATCGCGCGCGAAGATCGCGCGGTGAATTATGAGTTACTCGGCACGTGGTGCTTCATCGACAGCAACGCAAGTTCAGCCGCTGAGTTTTTTCGCGAACTGCCGAAGCGGTGTGAACGCTTGCGCGCCGCGTTTGCGGGTCCGCCGAGTTCGCAGTCCGTGCGCTCAAGAGTGACGCGCGATCCCGAACAGCAAAACTAGCGCGCCGTCTTCACCACGGCCAGGGACGAGGAGTCGCATGACAAAGACTGCGCTCGGTTGGGTTGGGACCGGCGTCATGGGCGCCGCCATGGTGCGGCGTCTCCTCGTCGCGGATTACGACGTCGCCGTTACGAGTCGCACACGCGCCCGCGCGCAGCCGCTCGTCGATGCGGGCGCGCGCTGGTCCGACGATGCGCAAACGCTCGCGCGCGAGTGCTCGATCGTCATCACCATGGTGGGTTTTCCGAGCGAAGTCGAAGACGTCTATCTGGGACCGCGCGGGTTGTTGGCGACGACAGACGCCGCGTCGCGGGCGCTGCGCATTGCCGTCGACATGACGACGAGCGAGCCTGCGCTTGCGATCCGAATTGCTGAGCGCGCCCGCGCGCTCGGCGTCGCGACGCTCGACGCGCCGGTGTCGGGCGGCGACGTCGGCGCGCGCGAAGGCACGCTGTCGATCATGGTCGGGGGCGATGCTACCGCGCTTTCGGAACTCGAACCGATCTTTGCCGCGCTCGGTAAGCGCATCGTCTTACAGGGCGGACCCGGCGCGGGACAACACACCAAAATGGTGAACCAGATCCTGATCGCGACCAACATGATTGGCGTGTGCGAAGGCATGCTCTACGCCGAACGCGCCGGGCTCGATCCGCTCCGCGTCATCGATTCGGTCGGGAGCGGCGCCGCCGGTTCGTGGTCCGTGAACAATCTCGCGCCGCGCATGCTGCGCGGCGATTTCAAACCTGGCTTCTACGTCGAGCACTTCATCAAGGATCTCGGCATCGCCTTGCGCGAAGCCGAGCGCCTGCGCCTCGCGTTACCCGGCCTCGCGCTCGCGCGCCAACTCTACGAAGCCGTGCGCGCACAAGGCCACGGCCGCTGTGGCACGCAAGCGCTCTGGCTTGCGCTCCGGCATCTGAACGGCTTGGCGGGGTGATCGGAAACGGCGGAGACATTCCGGTCGCGCACTCGCTCAGTACAACAGCGCGGGTTTCCGCTGGCGGCGAAAGACTTCGACCGTGGCGTGCCAGAGCGGCGCGAGCGCGGCGGGGTTGTCGCACGAGAACCAGCGCTCATGCAGCGCGGAATTCAAGTGCCGATCGAGTACGCGCGCCGCGTCGAACTGGTCGGCGTGAATGCGGCGCAATTCCCACGCGAGCGTGAGGCCGGTGCGAATCGGCTCGACGAGCGCGGGATCGGTGATCGTGAAGCGGAGGCCGAAGCAGCGTTCACCCGCGAATTCGCTCGCCGACGGTGTGAAGTCCGTCGGCGCGATGCCGAGACCGGGCAGTGCATGCGCCTGCATCGCATCGGCGAGTCGTTCGCTCGCGATCCAGGGCGCGCCGATGATTTCAAACGGCGATGGCGTGCCGCGACCGACCGAGAGATTGCACGCTTCGAGGAGTCCGATCGCCGGATAGAGAAGCGCCGCCGTCGCGCTCCGCATGTTGGGCGATGGGTTGTGCCAGCGAATTCCGGTCTCCGTCCAGCGCAGGTCGCGCCGCCAACCTTGCATCGCGACCACTTCCAGCGTGCAGCCGAGCGAGTACTCAACATTGAAGTACGTAGCGAGCTCGCCGATTGTGAGTCCGTGGACGACGGGTATTGGGCGGTACGCGATGAAGCGCAGTTTGTTTGCGTCCACGAGCGGCCCGTCGACGAGTTCGCCGCCGAGCGGGTTCGGGCGATCGAGCACGATCACGCGCACGCCGGCGCGCGCGCATTCCTCCATCGCGTAGCCGAGCGTCGTGATGTACGTGTAGAAGCGCGTTCCGATGTCTTGCAGGTCGACGACGAGCGCGTCGATGTCGCGCAGTAGTTCAGCGGGCGGTCGTCGCGTCGCGCCATAGAGGCTGTGAATGGGAAGTCCGGTTGCGGCATCGCGCGCGTCGCCGACATCGCCGTCGAGGACGCTCGCAAGTCCGTGCTCGGGCGCGAAGACGCGCACGAGTCGCACGTTTGGCGCCGCGGCCAGGCGATCGAGTGTTCGGGCGCCCGCGGCATCGCGGCCCGCTTCATGTGTGAGGAGCGCGATGCGCAGTCCGGCGATGCGCGCGAAGTTTTCGGCCGCCAGCACATCGATTCCCAGGCGCAGGCTCGTTGATGGAGAACTCGGCGGAGACTCGGTCGGCGGGAGCGCCGGCGGATCTTCCGGCGACGTGCACGATGTTGCGAAGAGACTCAGCGCGAGAAGCGGTGGCAGCGCTGCTCGCAGGTAAAGGAAACTCTTCATAACGACGGCGTCGCGCCGCTACTCTGCGCGATCGTCGCCGGTTCCGGCGCGCGAGTCCGTCGCCGCAACTCCGCGTTTCCGAGCTGTCCGCAGGCCGCCATCACATCGCGCCCGCGCGTCATGCGGCGTTTCACGTACATACCGCGCGCTGCGCACCGCTCGACGAAGCGCGTGACTCCCTCCTCGTTCGGCGCCGGCCACGGCGAACTACGCCGCGGGTTATACGGGATCACGTTGAGCATGCATTGCAGCGGCAATAGGAGCGCGCACAGTTCGTCGGCATGTTCGAGCGCATCATTCACGCCCGGAATCAGGACGTACTCGGCGCACCACACGCGCGTCGAGCGCGATGGCCACTCGGCGAGCGCGTCGCACAACTCGGCGAGCGGCGTCACGCGATTGATCGGCATGATGCGACTGCGGATCGCATCGTTCGGAGCATTGATCGAAACGGCGAGGTGGAGGCGCGAGTAACCGGGTTCGCGCGCGAGCGCCGCGAGCTGGCGTATCCCGGCCGGTCGGCCGACGGTCGAGACCATGATGCTCTTCGGGCCCACGCCCGCGCCGTTCTGATCCGTGAGAATGCGGATCGCGTGGATCACCGCGTCCATGTTGTCGGTGGGTTCACCCATGCCCATGAAAACGATGTGCGACGGCCGTCGCGCGACTTGGTGCGTCGAAGCGTGCCACTGCGCGACGATCTCGGCCGCCGCCAAGTTGCGCAGAAAACCCATCTGCGCGGTTTCGCAAAAAGTGCAACCCATGGCGCAACCGATCTGCGAAGACACGCACAAGCTGTACGTCGTGGCGCGTTGCCGATGCAGCATCGGGATCGCAACCGACTCGGTCTCGAAGCCACCGGCGACGCCGAGCGTGAACTTGATGGTGTCGCCCTCGACGAGCGAACGCGCGACGCGCGGCACGTCGAGCGCGGCCCAGGTCTCGTCGCACTCACCCGCGCGAAACGCGCGCCGATACGCCGCGAGCGCCCGCGGCGCTGCGATGCCGATAACGCGCGCGCGCGCCAAGAACTCATCGCACGTATGGCTCAGGACCGCGAGCCGCGACGCGCCCGCGCCATTTGGGTTTTCGTGCTGGGTCATCTCGTTGAGTTCTTCCATCCGAGTCGATGCGCAGCTTCCGACGCTCCGGATGCATCGCCGTGATCCGCACGTTATATCTGCGAATCGCGCGGAATCCACGGCGCTTGTGAGTCACGTTCCGATCTGGCGCTTCTCGGACGTGTTGCTACTATTCCGCCTTCGGTGATCCTTCGAAACGTATCAATTTTGGAGTGCGAATGAGCCGCCTGCCTTCGAGGGGAAGAGCCGCATGACGCTCGATCAAGTCGCAACCTTGGCTGCGTTCGGCGAATCCGAGACGCTGGAATTCAAGAAGTCCACTGCTGAGAAGGAGCGAGCTTGTCGCACGCTCTGTGCGTTTGCGAATGGTCAGGGCGGACGCTTGTTGTTTGGCGTCACGCCCACGGGGAGGGTGGTTGGCCAAATCGTCGCCGACCGCACGCTGGAAGATTTGGCTCAAGAGTTCCGAGGATTCGAGCCGCCGATGTTCCCAATCGTCGAGCGTGTCGGCATTGATGGTGGCGGCGAGGTGTTGATCGTGACCGTGGCGCGGAGCGCGCGTGCGCCGGTTGCGTTTCGCGGCGTGGCCTATGAGCGAGTGCTGAACACCACGCGGTCCATGCCGCGCGAAACCTATCAGCGTCTGTTGCTCGAAGAGATGCACGCGGTTGAACGTTGGGAAAATCGACTGGCAGTGGGATGGGACGTCTCGCGGCTCGACAACCGTGAGATGATTCTGACGATCGAGGAGTCCATTCGCCGGGGCCGCGTTGACGACCCTGGAACGCGCGAGCCACTCGAGATTCTGCGAGGACTTGGACTGCTGGTCGAAAACAACCGTGTGTCTCGCGCGGCGGTAGTGCTGTTCTGCAGGGATGAGGACCCGCTACCAGACTTTCCGCAGTTACTGCTCAAGGTCGCGCGGTTCAAGGGAGTATACCGTGACGAGTTCATCGACAACCGGCAGTTCTATGGCAACGCCTTCGCGCTGCTGCGGCGGGCGGAACGATTCTTGATCGAATCACTGCCGATCGCCGGGCGTATTATCCCCGGCCGAATGGAGCGCGAGGACACTCCGCTCCTGCCGATCGAAGCTCTTCGCGAGGCCCTCGCAAACGCCTTCGTGCATCGCGACTACTCGATCGGTGGCGGCTCGGTGAATGACCCCCGAGGCACTTTTTCTTGAGCACGAGTCGAGGCCGTGGAATCCGATGATTGCACGCACCTTCTACCGGCGGGGCATTATCGAGACGTGGGGGCGTGGCACATTGAAGATCGCACGGCTCATGAGTGAAGCGGGCCACGCGCCTCCGGTTGTCTCGCTGCGCCCGGGGGCGGTGGTTGTGACCTTCGCGTTGCCAGGGAGAACGCTAGAGAAAACGCCGGGGAAAACGCCGGGGAAAACGCCGGGGAAAACGCCAGCGGTGATCCTGCGTTTACTGGCGGAGGAACCACATTTGACCGTGCCGTTGCTAGCGGAACGAGTTGGCAAGTCGGAACGCGCTATCGAGCGCGCGATCGGGAAGCTGCGCGAGTCCGGACGCCTCGAGCGCGTAGGGCCCGACAAGGGCGGTCACTGGAGAGTGCGGGAATGACTTCCTGTACCGAATCCGTTGTCGAAGACGCGACGCTCACCGGGCTCGGCGGGATGGGCTACGCGGAGCTAAGTGGACCAGATAGCGCCGCCGGCGAACGCGGCGCTAATCGCCGCGACCCGAGCTATCGAGAGGATTTCCTGAAAGCAAGCTACGCCGAGCGCCAATGCCTCGGTTGCTTGGGCGATGAGTAGTGCGTCACGGCTCCGTCGGTTATACACATCGCGATTCTCTACTGCCGAGCACCTGACTGAGCGGAGCAGTCCGCAGGAATTTGAGTTGATCCTATGTCGCCACGTGAAGCGTTCGGTGTCGTCGTTCGATCGTTTGGATTGTTCGCGGTACTCTACGGGGTGAACGCACTTGTAACTGTGGTGATCGCGAGCATCACTTTTTCCGATGTATCTTCCAGTTTCCCGTCGGAGGTACAAGTGGACGCAATTCTCGGACCTTTAACTTCGAATGTGGCTGGACAGGTGTTCAAGTCGGGGTGCGCACTAGCGTGCTTTTGGATCTTCTGCGGCATCGCTCTCATTCTCTACTCTCGCTGTCTCGCCGATTTTGTGACGCCGTCGCGATCGAGCGCGAATTCGACGTTGTGAAACAGCAAGTAACGTGAATCTTGTGCGTCGCACCGCCTATGCGCGCTGGACAGTGCTGGTCGCGATGAACGCGTGCTACAGCGCGTGGGCCGCGGTCATGTTTTTCAAGAGTCTGCCTGATTTGGCTGGGATGCTTGCGGGTATCGCGACCTTCGTCGTCGCGTATGCGAAGTTAGACATCCACTTAGCGAACCAGGGCGCTCAACTAAGGCGCCAGCAACTCATAGTCGCCGCCATTTTCAAGTCGCTCACACAACTCGTGCCCGTTCTCGAAATGCACGGAGGGATCCTGGCGGCGAAGATCGTGGCGGGCACGATTGGCCCGATCCCTTTTTTGACGACCTACTTGATGACGATATTCGACGGTCTGTGGCTTTCGATGTTCCTGTTCCTATTACTCGCGCTCGTCCGCGCGTTTTCTTTGCTGCCCTTCATGCCAAAGCGTTGACGACGCGCCGAAAGCGCTCGTGACTCACCAAACTGCGGCTAAGTCGATCGTGACGCCCGGGAAGCTCGCGAGCGAGATCGTTGTCTCGTATCGACCGGCATGGACGTAGGCGCCATCGTGAAGGCGATATTGATCGACGTTGTGAGTCGCCGGATCGACAACCAAAAACTCGGTGACACCGCAGGCCGCGTAGCGCGGAGACTTCTCCCGCAGATCGTAACGCTTTGTGGAAGGGGAGATGATCTCGACGATCAGGTCTGGGGCGCCGATGACGCGCGACGGATGGATGATTTCACTTCGGCTCGTGCGAATCGCGATCAAGTCCGGCTGCACGATATCGTGCGGCGAGAGTTCGACGTCCGTCGGCGCGGCGAAGACGGTTCCCAAGCCGGACTTCATGATCAGCACGACGAGCTCACTGGCCAGTCGCGCGGAGATGAGTTGATGATAAGTAGCCGGCGCCGAGTTCACGTAGTGCACGCCATCGACGATCTCGTGCCGAAGGAGATCGGCAGGGATCTCCAGGTAATCCTCGTATGTCAGCTTCACGCCGGATTCGGGCAGCAGCGGCATCGGTCGCGACCTTTCGTCGGAGCCTGCGCAAACTTTGGTCCGATTCTACTTGCGGCGACGACGCCGCCAAGGGGCTGAATAGCTCGTCGGTTGCGGCCGCGTCCGGTCGACCGACCGCATACGGTCGTGAATCGCCGCGCGGCCGCCAGCCGACTCTCTCGATTTCTCCGAGTCCAAAGTCACAACCGCGGCGGCACGGGACTCCTCTAGGGAATGCGTGAAAAGTCCGGCATTCAGCAAACTCCCGAAAGGAGATCACATGGTGGTTCAGAGTTTCTCAACAGAATGGCGACGGCTCGGATATGGGGGTCTCATCCTGGCTGTAGCGCTCGCGCTTTGCGACCGAACGTCCGCGCAGATGGATTTTCGGCGCGGCGACGTCGATGGCGACGGTGTGACGATCGTCGTCGTCGACGCACAGTACTTAATCAACAGTCTGTTCGTGCCGGGAAGTCCATCGCCGGCGTGTGTCGGAGCGGCGGATGTTAACTCTGATGGTGCGAACAACATCGCCGACGTGGTACAGCTTCTCAGTTGGGGTTTCGTGCCTGGTTCTCCTCCTCCCGGTTTGCCCGGCCCTTTTGACTGCGGACCGGATCCACTCTTTGGACCTACGAGTTGCGCGAGCTACACGGCCTGCGCCGGCGGAGCCCTTCCGCTAGATACGAGCTACACGCTGCGAGTGCTCGGCGCCGTTGGCGCCGTCGGCGACAGCGTCGACGTCACCGTTGAACTCGATAACACCGGCGCCGCGATCGCCGGATGGTCATTCGGCCTGTGCCAGGACTCAGCGCTGGCAGCCGTCACGTCCATCG
This sequence comes from Planctomycetota bacterium, assembly GCA_046154185.1. GTDB lineage: Bacteria > Planctomycetota > UBA8108 > UBA1146 > JAJFFE01 > JBJXGE01. The sequence goes on along the minus strand of JBJXGE010000025.1, from coordinate 44,116 downwards.
AGTTTGGCCCGGCGGCCACGCTTGTGACGCCATTTTTCGAGGAACACGCGATCGACGTGAATGGCTGGACCGTCGGCGTGCTCATCAGTCTCCTCAGCGCAACGACGTTACCGCCCGGGATCGGACTCGAACTTCATACCGCCCAGTACGATTTGCTCGCTCCAGGGATAATGACGCTCAGTTTCTGCGAGACGCTTGGTTCTGCACCCGTTCCGATTGCCCTGGCCACGACGGCGGGCGGTGTTCTGCCGGTCACGGTGTCGGGTTCTCTCGAAGCGTTGCCGGCCGCAGCGCCACCGGCAAACGATGACTGCGCAAACGCCATCAGCGTCACGAACGGTCAGCGGTTGTTTCGACTGACGCTCGCGACGACCGACGGTCCCGACCTCGTGGGCCACTGCGGTCTCGGCGCGGGTTCCGACGGCCGGATTCACAATGACGTTTGGTTCTCTTTTCGAGCGGGTTGCACGGGTCCATCGACGATCAGCGCGCTCGGACTCGACGCGAGTTTGGCGGTCTACCCTGGGGTTAGTTGCCCGCCCGACGCGTCGACGGTCATCGCCTGCAACGACGAAATACTCGGCGGGCCGCCCGGGCCATCGCAAGTGACGTTCAACGCGATCGCAGACACCTACTACCTCATTCAAGTCGGCACACCGCTCGAATCTTCGCCAACTGGTATCGGCACGCTCCAGATCGTCGGTCCGTGCCCGACGTGTCTCGTTCCCTTCCCCGGATTGAACCCCGTGCAACTTCCACCTGCCTTGTGCCCCTACGCGTCGGGGAATGATCTCCACATGATGATCAACGGCCTGCCCCCTGGAACCACGATCCAAGTCGCCGCGGTGCACGGCAACTTCGACTCTGTGACGACGGCGGCCGCGACCGGCCCCTTCGGTCCGGGCATCCAAGAAGAAGTTTTCAATTCCTCGATCGAGCTGGTCATGACGGGAACCGGCACGCTCGACGGCTTTCAGCGCACCATCGAAATCGATTTCGCCTTGTGTGAGACGCACACGACCATGATCGATCCGGAGGAGCCCGTGCAGACCATTCAAGCCGATATGCGTCGCATTCAGGGGCAACTCGTCGGCGACTCGGACTTCGAGTCCCTCACCATCGTGGCGGGGACCGAGCTCGGATTGCCAAGTCTCGGTGCGACGACGTTGACGGCGCAACCGAATGGCGATGTCGTTGTCGACAGCTCCTTCAACATCAACTACCGAATCGAGTTCGTCGGCGCGCCTGGGGGCGCGCTCGCCGGCCTGAGCGGCATGACGACGGGAATCGTCAGTATGCAAACCGGCAACGGCGTCGCGCTCCCCGCGCTCGACGGGTTCTTGCGCGGCGACGCCAACAACGACATGAACTTCAATATCGGTGACGCGATTGCGCTGCTCAACCATCTCTTCTCGATGGCGGCGGCGCCCGCGTGTCGCGATGCGGCGGATGCCAACGATGATGGCGGTCTCGATATCGGCGACGCGATCTTCGTGTTGAGTCGCCTCTTCAGTGGCGGCCCGATCCCGCCGCTGCCGGGTTCGGCCGTTTGCGGTCCGGACCCGACAGCCGACGCGCTCGACTGCGGAAGCTCCGCAGCCTGTCCGTAGGAAAACCACCGAGCGAGCCCGCGCAATGCGGGCTCGCTCGAAGTTTCGCGACGGCTAAGGGAATGAAAGCTCCACTCCCGCGCCAAGCGTCAACGTGATCGCGCGCGGATGCGTGCTGTGATCTCGGTCGGCAACTCGCTGAGCTCCTCCACGGGAGTCTCATGGGGGCCGTATTCGTCCTGTGTGACGGTCACCGCAGAGTCGCGGCTTGACGGCATGCCGCGTTTACTAGAGGCTCTCCGCTATTCAGCTCCATTCCATCGCAGTGATTTGCACAGCGCTCTTCGAAATGAGGATCCCAAATGTTCAACCGCGCGCTCGTGTCGCTTGTTTTGTCTTTACTCCTGAGTTCGATTTCGCACGCCGGTGACTTTCCGGCCGGCCTTCTCCTCATCGCGTCTTCTCGAACCGATGAGGTGCGGATCTACGACGCCGAGACACTGGTGTTCCAGTCAGCGTTCACGCATCCGGCGTTTAGCACGGTCGCGTCGCCCGTTTTTACTTACGGGCCGAACGGTATGGCTTTCAATGGGCAAGGGAATCTCGTCGTCGCCGCCTACGCGAGCTTCGTCGAGTTCAGCGCGCCGGGCGTGCCGATCGCCACGTATCCCAAAGTCACGGCCGAGGCGACCGAGAACATCATCTTCGATAGCCTCGGCAATCTTTACACGACGACGGCGACGGGCGGCTCCGGCTTGTTGAATCAATACAGCGCCGCCGGCTATGTCTTCGCGCAGACGATCACGCTTCCGGCGGGCGCGGGGCAACTGACCGGCATCACGTTCGACTCGCAGCAGCGGTTGTACGTCGCGAGCCAGTCGGATGCGCGGATTCACGTGTTGGATGCCGACGCGACTTTCACCACCTTCACGTGGAGCCACTCGATTCAGAGTGCAAATCCAGGATCGCTCGAAGGACTGCAGTTCAATTTCAACGGCGAACTGGTCGCGGCGGGCGGCAATTTAGTGCGCTACGATCCGGACACGGGCGCGGTGCTCGGCTCATTTGATGCACCGACCGACGCCTGGCCGGTTTCGGTCACGGTCGATAGCCAAGGCCGCATCTACGTCTCCGACTATGAGAATGGCCTAGGAACGCTGCCCGCCGACATCTTTCGTTTCACCCCGGACGGCAGCGCGTTCATTTCGCAAAATGATGCGGGGCTCTTCGGTCCGTTCGGCAACGTCATCTCTTCGACGTCGTTACCCGGCGGGCCCGAGTACTTCATCCGCGGCGACGCCAACAATGACGCCGTCCTCAACATCGCGGACCCCGTCTCTATCTTGTTGGCGCTGTTCCCATCGGGCGGCGCCGGCACGGGCCCGATCCCGACTTGCATCGACGCGTGCGACGCGAACGACGACGGCGACCTCGACATCGCCGACCCGGTCGCGGTCCTCAACTATTTGTTCGCGAGCGGCCCGCTGCTACCGGAGCCGTTTGTCCTGGGCCTTCTGGCCGGCGGCGCATTCGACCCGACGCATTGCGGCCCCGACCCGACACTGGACTCCGCGTCCTACTGGGGACAATCGCTCACCCTCACCGGCCAAGGCGTCGACGACGATCAAATGAACTGCGTGTCAGCCGCGGCGTGTACGCCATAGCCGATCGCGCGATGCTAGTTCACTACTCCTCGTCATCGACCTCGTCGAACTCGGCCCTGCTGGACCACACATAGCGATGGCGTACCTCTAACGTCATGGCGCACAGCGCCGTCGCGAACGCCCGGCCGCTCAATCGCAGCAACGGGTCGTCGCTCTGGAAACTGCCGCGCGCGCAGCCGGACTCGTCGAACAACTGGAGCGTGTCCTCGGTTGTCGCAAGGTTCCATTCGTGCCAAGCGCCGCCGCCGATTTGAAACAGAAAGTACGACGTGAAGTAATTGCCTGAGAGATTGCGACGCTCGTCTTGGCGTGAGGCGGCCGGATTCGCAGCGAGATCGGCGCGAATGCTTTTCACCGCCGACACGAGCGACTCTGCGGACTTGCGCTCGCCGCACATGAGGCGAGCCAAGCCCGCCATGCCAGTGCAGGCGAGATTCTCGTTCGTGAGTGTCGTCGCCTCGCCTGTCGAAGTCGGCTCGACGCGGACGATTCCCGTCGTCGGATGGGTGACGCGCTCGTACCAGTTCTTGGCGTTTGCGAGCGCTCCGTCGAAACGCTCGAGATCGATCGCAAGGAGCTTCGATCCGGCGAGAGTCGTCGCCGTTCTGAGTGCCGCGACCATGAGAGTCGTGGTCACCGTGTCGGCATCGTCGAGGCCGGCAGTGCCCCAACCGCCCGACGGCTGCTGCGTGAGAAAGCACTCTTCGACGGCTCTCGTCACGGCTTCTCGCAGAAGTGCTTTGTCGCGCGAGAGGAAGTAGAGCTCCGCAAGCGCGAGCGTCGCGATCGCTTGTACGCGAGTGCCATCCCGCGTGAGTTCGCGATGGAAACGGTATCGCGACGTTGGCGGCTCGAGCACTTGCTGCTGCTGCCGGAGCAACCAGTCGACCGCGCGCTGCACAAACTCTCTGAGTTCACCATCTCGATGGGTGTTGGCAGCTCCAAGAAGCGCCAGCATAGCCAACGAAGTCACGAACGTGCTCGCATCGTCGTTGGCGGTTTCCAACTGTGGAGATTCGGAGTCTGGGCACTTCTCAACGCCGTCGGTGCAATGCTCGTAGGCAGCGTCACCCGCGCTCCAGGCACCATCGGCATTTTGGTGCCGACACAACCAGGCGAGCGCCTGCTCAATCGCGTCGCCGACTCGCTCATTCAACTCCGCGGCGCGCGTCTGGAATCGAATTCTCCGGGCGTACGCATCGGCCCACTTCGCGTCCGGGCCCGAGAGGCGCCAGCGATGAGTGCGCGTCGTGGCATCCTCGATCGCGCCTTCGCGGATGGAGCCAGCGAGGCGCAGGAATTCCTCGAAGGCGCGGAGCGTCCGTATAGCGCTCGAAATCGTCGGGACATATTCATGAGTCGTATCGTTTGCTTCGAAGATCAACCAAATCGCGCCCCTCACAGTGTCGCGTGTGTGCCACTTGCGCAGCTGGGCCAGCGATGCCCGCAGGAATGGAACAACGTCGGCGCTTTGCGAAACGAGTCGCGTGCCCGCCGGAACCGCCGGGAGCGAAAGCCAGCCGCTGGAATCGTCGCGATTTCGCAGGATGCGCTGACTGAGACTGATCGACGTCGAGACGAGCAGCGTCTTGTCGTCCAGTACGACGAGATGCGGACGCCAATCGCCGCGCGTCTCTGCGATGACTCGATGCGCCTTGAGGATCCGCTCGAACCAGTGCGCCGAGAACACTCGCGTGGGCGCGACTATGCCGAGGTCCTCGGTCACAAGAAACGGCGGAGCGTTCGACGGTGTTTCCTCGACGAGAAAGCCCTGAACGAGCGCGCCGTAAAGCTGATCCAACTGATGCGCGGCACGTTCCGCGTCGCCACATTCAAGTATGACCGCGAGTTCCGGAAGCGGCGTGTTCGCGAGCCGACAAGAGTGTCCGGTGCCATCGTGCTTGATTCGCCCCAGTGTGAGTTCGTCCGCGACTCGGTTGTCGGCGACGAGCGCGCACGGACCATCGAACACGTCGAGCCCTTCTCGAATCAGTTGCCGGGCGCGCGCAAATCGCTCGTAGTAGCCGACTATCGTCACCTCGATCGCGGGTGCGCTCGGGTCTGCTTGCAGCGTCGCCGCGAATTCTCTCAAGCCCATGCGATTTTCGAACTCGCTCATCGCGTCGGCGAGAAGTTCTCCGCCGGTCGTAGAACTCGCGAGCCAAGAAAAAAGGGCGTCGGACGGAACGAGTCTGCGCAGTGCCGACGTGGCGAGATCCGCGCTCGGCCGCCTCGGCGCGACTTGGGAGACAAACTCGATGCCTTGCGACAGGTTGAGGCGACACGTTCCGCTGGCTGGAGCGCGTCGCAGTCGTCGTTGAGTGTCGAGTAGTGCCCCGAGGAAATCGTCGGAGTCGAAACTCGCCGCGAGTTTCCCGATCGGCGTCGGTGCCCAACGCTCCCAGCACGCCCAGGACTCAGTCCATGCAGTTGTGAGCGAAGCGAGCGACCAGTCGACGAACAGCGCGGGTGGCGGCGACTCGAGCCAAAGTGACCCCAATTGGGAAAACTCTCGCCGCGGAGTTGTCGAAGCTGCGGGATCGCCGGCACGTCGGCCATGCATCGTCAATCGTAAGTTTGGTCCTTCGACTTCGAGCTCGATCGCTTGTGCGAGACTCGCGAGGCTTCGCCGGAGTCGTTCAAGAACGGTCGCGGGAATCTCGGCGTAGAAGATCTCGTTCTCGAAGAACTCCTTGATGAGCGTGTCATCAACGAACCAGCTCTCGAGATTCAGCGTGACGCGCAGCCGATCATCCGCGCGTTCGACGGCGATTCCGCGCGCGGGCAGCAATTCGCACAACTCAACGATTTGTTCGAATGCCCCTCGACTTGCCTCCGCGTCGACGAAGACCGCAACCGATTCGAGCGCGAACCCTTCCCACGACTCGGCAAGCTGGCAGCACTCGATGACGAGTCGTTCGACGTCTGCGCGACGAGCCTCGTATTCGGTCGCTGGCGCCGCAGCCATCAGTGTGAGTAGCATCAACGCCTGGCAGGCGCGCGTGTAGGATTTGAGCGTGACGCTCGGAATCACGATGGTGAGTTCCCGCGGAAGTCGTGCGCGCGCCGCGACGATCTTGCGCGGTAGTTCGTCGACGAGAAAGTGCCCGGTGCCGGAGCCGATCCATTCGGCGATTCTTCCTTCGGTGACGGCCAGTCGCAGAGTTTCGTTTTTCAACAGCATCTCACACGGCGCTAGCAAATCACCGACGTAAATCAACACGTCGCCGTCCGACCGCAAGTGGCGAATAGATTCACCAACGGAAGTGGCCGGCGGATGCGGTGGGACGAGTTGCGGAGTCGGAACTTGTAAGTTCGAACAGCTCGCAAACAGGAGTGCCGTAGTGAACGCGAAATATGAACGCGGCGAGGGCGACATATCGGAGTTCTCTATTCGTACATGTTTCGTTTCGGCGGCCGAAAGCGTCGGAACGCAGACTCACCCATCGAGCTCGACTCGCTGGGCTCGGAGTATCGCGACTTTCAACCGCGCCGTGCAAATGAGATTTGCGGTTTCCGAATCTGAGAAGGCGCCTGCAGGGCCCGAGGGAACATAGCCCAAGGTTCGCCGGCCCTGCGGCCTACCCTGGGTCACGATCAAACAGAGGTTCCGGCCTGCAGGGCCGGCGGAGTTACCGCGAGACCGAATCCGCGAGAGTTTCAACCGCTGCAGGTATCGCCCCGCGTAGCACCGATTATCGAGCCGCCGATTGAAAGACCGCATCGCGCCGAATAGACTCCCGGACTATTCAAAGGCAGCTCGATCAGCAATCGCCGTTCGCAATCCGAACTTTCGCGAGTCGGCCTTGAGCATTCGCTGCAGGATCATGAATGGTGGAGAGGGGGTCCCGATGCAAGTCGCTCGTTTCAGCGTGCAGATTTTGGCGTGCTTCGTATTTGGGCTGGCCACGGCCCCGGCGCAAGGGGCTTCGCATCTGTGGCGTATCAATGAAATCTTCTCGAGCGCCGATGGCACGATTCAGTTCATCGAATTGAAAGAGTGTTGCGGCGCGCCGGATGAGACGGCGCTCACTGGGCTGTGGATCAGCAGCTTCACGAATTCGAATAGCTACTTCTTCACGAGCGACTTGCCGGCGGGCAGCACGGCGAACAAGTATTTGCTGATGGCGACACCCGGTTTTGCGGCGCTGCCGGGCGCGCCGACGCCGGACTACATCATCACCGACAATTTCTTTAGCACCGTTGAGGATGCGCTGAGTTACTTCTTCTTTCCCGCGGCCGAGCTGAGTTTTGGGCCGGGCGCGCTGCCGCTCGACGGTCTTAGTTCGTTGCACCAAGATGGCTCCGTGGCGCTGAACTCGCCGACGAATTTTCAAGACGTGACCGGCAGTGTGAGCGTCGGTTGCGAGTTTATTCGGGGGGATACCAATTTCGACCTCTCGATCAATGTCGCGGATGTCGTCTACTTGCTCGCGTTTCTCTTCAACGATGGCTACTCGCCGGCGCCGGCGGTGGCGGGCGATGTCAATGACGATGACCAAACAAACATCGCGGACAGTGTTTACTTGCTCAGCCATCTCTTCAGCGGCGGCCCGCCGCCGCCGCCGCCTTATCCTGATCTCGCATGTGAATAGCGCCGTGGTAGCGCGACCGAATGGGACGATGACGCGCCGGTGTTTCGGTGCGTTCTTGTGCGTGCTCATGAGCGTCGCGTGTTCGCCGGCGCCGGAGCTCATCGACCCGCCGCCGCCGGGTTGCGTGTGCGCGCGGGCGCGGATTGACAACGGCTGGTGCGACGTCTGCAGCGTCGGTTACGTGGCGGCGCTCGAGATCCCGTCGCGGATGTTCTTCGAAGTACTCGACGCGCATGGTCACGACGTAGATCCGAGTCGCATCGACTGCGACTCCTGCCAAGTTGCGCTCAAGGCCGAGGGATTCTGCGATCGCCACGGTATGGGGTTCATCCGGGGCAAGGCCTACGTCGCGCGTCTGAATTATCATCTCGCGCGCGGTCAAGTGGTTGATCCGAGCGACATCGCGTGCCGCACCTGTCGCGAGAATTCGCGCAGCACGGGCTGGTGCGATTCCTGCGCGGTCGGCGTGGTTGGCAACGTTGCGTTCACGCAGCGATCCGATTTTGAGGCGGCCGCTGTCGAATACCAACGCCTCGTCGCGGCGCTCGAGCAGCTCGCGAAGTGTGAACTTTGCGCGGCGGCGCAGTTCACCGGTAGTCGATGTCCGCGCTGCAAGATCGCCTACCCGCGTTGAGAGGATGAATGCAATGACTGCCGGGCAGGAATCGAACTCAGCACGCGCGATGCGCAGCGTTCCGTATCGGCAGTGGGGTGAGAATCTCGAGCCGCAGTCGGTGGCGCAAATGGCGAATGCGTGTCGACTCCCAGTTGCGGTGCGCGGCGCGCTGATGCCGGATGCGCACTTGGGCTATGGGTTGCCGATCGGTGGGGTCTTGGCGACCCGCAACGCCGTGATTCCGTACGCGGTCGGCGTCGACATCGCATGTCGGATGAAACTCACGGTGCTCGATCTACCGGTCGCGACGCTCGACAAGAATGAAGATCGGTTGCGGCGCGCGATCGAAGCCGAGACGCGCTTCGGCGTCGGCGCCAACTTCAAGAATCGGCGCTCGCACGAGGTGCTCGATCGCGACTGGAGTGTGAGTCCTATTACGGGCGGTTCGAAGGACCGCGCGTGGTCGCAACTCGGCACGAGCGGCAGCGGCAACCACTTTGTGGAATTCGGCACGCTCAGCATCGACATCGCGGCTGCCGGACTTCCGGTCGGGACTTATCTCGCGCTCCTCAGTCACAGCGGGAGCCGCGGTACCGGCGCGGCAGTGGCCGACCATTATTCGAAACTCGCGATGCATCTCCGCAAGGAGCTGCCGAAGGACCTTCAGCATCTCGCGTGGCTCGACCTCGCATCGCACGCGGGACAAGAATATTGGCAAGCGATGGAACTGATGGGGGCGTATGCGGCGGCCAACCACGCGTGCATCCACCGCCATGTTGCGCAACACTTGGGCGCCGAAGTGCTGCTCGATCTCGAGAATCACCACAACTATGCGTGGAAAGAGCGGCATGACGGCGAAGAACTGATCGTTCACCGCAAGGGCGCCACGCCGGCTGGCGTCGGCGTGCTCGGCATTATCCCGGGATCGATGGCGAGCACGACGTACATCGTGCGCGGCAAAGGCCACCCGGACTCCCTCAACTCCGCATCACACGGCGCCGGTCGCGTGATGAGTCGCACGCAAGCGAAGAAGACGTTCACGTGGGAGCAGGCGAATGCGCTGCTGCGCGCGCGCGGCGTCAAACTCATCTCCGCAGGCCTCGACGAAGTGCCGATGGTCTACAAAGACATCGACGTCGTGATGCGCGAGCAAGCCGACCTCGTCGAACCGCTCGCCCGCTTTCAGCCGCGCCTCGTCAAGATGGCGCCGGCCGGCGAACGCCCGGAAGACTAATCGGCTGGCAAAACCTGGTTGGGGATCCGCGTGGTTGGGGATCCGCGAGCGACCGCAAGCGGGCGATTGGCCGCGGTGCGTCCGGTTCAGGTCGGATGGTTCATGGGCGGAAAGAGCAGGGACGAGCGTACGACGTTCGCGCGAATTGGCCGGCGGCGTGCGTAAGCACTTTCGATCCGCAGACGCGGGTCGGAAAGGAGCCCGATGCTCGCGCCGAATTCACCCCACGTCACACAACAGATCGAGGAGTTGCTGACCGAAGACCCTCGGCAAGTGCTCGAGGCTTGCGCTCATCAGATCGCGGAACTCAAGCTGCCGTTGTCGATCGCTGAGATCCAACACGGATTTCAAAACGTCGATTGCCCGCTCTGTTTTCAAGCAGCGCATCCGAAGCTCGGCCGCTTCGCGAGTCCCCATTTGTTTGAGGCTCTGAGCGCACTCTGGAATCATTCGCCGCGCGCGGAATTCGCCGGGCGCTCGCCCGTCGAACAGTACCGATACGCAAGATTGCGTGGTCAGCCGTCGAATTCGGGCGACGGTTACTTCGAAGACTTCGGGAGCCGCCTTGTGCTGTCGATGTCCGCCGGACTCTCTGGCAGTTTTCCGATGACGGATTCGCTCGAACAACTCCTGACTTTGAAGCAGACGCGGCACGCTGGCGGTCGAGTTGCGACGACGCCGATCGACGGTGGCGCCTCCGACGCTGACGATGCGAAACCCGAACTGATTCATGTCTCGAGCTGGCTCAATTCGGAAACGCCCCGGAACGCACGCTGTCCGTGTGGGAGTGGCCGCAAGTTCAAGAACTGTTGCGGCGACACGCGCGTCGCAAACTGAGCCGATGAGTTACTCCGCGCGAGCGGAGGTCGCCGGGCGCCGCAACACCACGCGCGTCATGTGCGGCTTCCCGAATTCCGCCAGGTCCTCGTAGCGCGACTCGATGCGCGGTCCGCCCGGCAACGCGAGCAATTGCACAAACAAGCCCGCGTTGAACCAATAGACGAGCGAACCGTCATAGCTCATCGCGAGTGCCTTCCGCGGATCGGCTTGGTACTCAGCCGGACTGCGCACGCAGATGTCGATGATCTCGCACGCACCGCGCGGATGAAGGAGCGCGAGAAGTCCGCGGTAGCTCGCGATCGCAGTCGACGGTAGAAACATCTCGACGTCGCCCTCGGCGTCGGCGAGCCAAGCCGCGAACTGCGCGCTCGAGGCGCCGGTCGGCGCGAGGATCGCCGCGAGATCCTCGACTTCGACGAGCCGCTCCTCGAACTCAAGCGCCTGCCAAAAACTCAGCCACAAGCGATAGAGATCGAACGGTCGCCCACGCACTTCGAAGCGCGCCGAGAGGTCGCTCAAGAAGCTGGTGACGTCACCGGCCTGACGCAGGCGGCGCTCGATGATGTGTGCCAGTGCGCTGGCGTCGATTCTCGTTTCGCGCGCGATGCGCCGCAACCGGTCGTGTGACAGCAGCGTGCGTTTTTCGATTCGATAAAGTCGCCCATTCAGCCGGCACAGCCTTTCGCCCGGGAGATTGTCGTACACGTTTGTGCTGTGGATCCAAAGGATGCGTCCGGCATAGCGCTCGCGCAGATGCGACTGTCCTTCTTCGGCGCTCAGCGTCAAATGCTCGACGCGGACGCCGAGATGATGATCGCCGATCTCGATTCGCGCGCGGGCGATGACTTGTGGGGAGTAATCGGCAAGCACGTAAACGAGTCGGCCGCGCAGCTGCGCCGCGTCTAGGCCCGTCGCGGTCGCTTGCGCGAGGAGCTGCTCGAGAAAGTGCCGCACGTAAACCGCTCCGGCGGTACCGATCTCGACGTAGTAGAAACGCGAACCATCGCTCTCCTCATGGAGCGCAGCGCGCAGCGCCGGCAGAAAGTCGCGCGCGAGATGCGCCGCAAACAGCGGATTGGTGTCGGGCGAGCCCGCGATAGCCGCATCGAACGCGACTCCCAAGACGTTCTGGAACCCATCGAGTCGCCGCCAAAACTCGCGATTGAAACTCCAAAGCACGCGACTCGCGGCGAGCGGCACGGCATCCTCGACAACGGTTTCGGCCGCCGCGGGCGCGTCGACGTTGAGCGCATTCACCAACCACTCAGCCCGCGCGCGATACGTGAGTCGCCCGAGCTGTCGCACATCGAGCAGCACATCGAATCTCGGCGCGGCGCGCCAATCCACTCGATGGGAAACGGCGTCGAGGATCGCGCGCCGCTGAACCGCCGGTTGAAACGTGTTCGGCGAGATGGTTGAAATCAACAACAAGCGGGAGCAGCGCTCGCGCCATGCAGCAGTCCGGATCTCGCCGCTCCGAAACAGGTCGTGGAGCGCGACCAAAACGTGATACGCGCTCTCCAGCGCCGCCCGGCCCTCGATCGCTCGCGGTGCGACCACAACCCGGTGCTGCATCGCGAGCGCAAGTTGCGCTCGCAGCTCCTCGGCGAGTTCGCGGAGCAGGTCCGTGCTGACGAGTCGCATCCAATGCTGCATGGGCATGTGATGGAGCGTGACACCGTCGGCAAGCGCACGCGTCTTCGCGAGCAGGTCGCGACCGTGCGCCCGCAAATTCTCGGTCAGCTCGTTCGCGCCGTCGCCCTGGAGTTCGACGCGAACGCGCTTCAGCTCTCGCTCCGCCGGGCTGCGACCGCGCCGTGAGAGCCCCATCAAGAACGCCCAAAAATCAAAGGCCGGAAGTTGTTGTGGAATCGCCATGCCGACCCGAATCCGACCCGTAAGCTGCGGGTGCGCTTGCGTGGCGCGCCACCACTCGTGAAACGTCTCCCACAGAAGCGGCGGTTGCGTGACGATTTGTTCGGCGCCCGCGGCGATTTTCTGCGCCGTGCGCTCGACGCTATCGCGATACGGATTGGCGGCGGCCCAAAGCGGGAGTTTGTGCGGCAGCGCTCCTGAATGCTTGAGTCGCGCGAGCGCCGCGAGCAAAGTCACGGAGTCGAGAGGCATCAGCACGCGACGCAAGTGAGGCGCGACGATTCGCAACAGGGGCACGCGCGCGATCAGCGCGAGGATCGCGCTCACGATTCTCCGCGCGGGCGCGCCGCCCGAAACGATGAGCAGACCAGTGGCCCCGCGCCGCACCGCTTCGATTGCGAGCGCCTCGAGTCGCACCGTGCCGAAGCACTGCGCGCCGATTGTGTAGATGACTTGTGGTGTACCCCATGAACGGGCGAGCACAAGCGTCTTGAGCCCCGGCGCGAGTCGCGGCGGAATCGGCGTGGACGAGAATCCCAAGCGGCGCGCGCCGCGTACGAGCATCGTCAACACCGCTTCGAGCCAGCGCGGCAGGTTTGGCCAATCGGGAATGACGACGCAGCGCAATGCGCCTTGCCGCACCAGCGCGGAAAAATACTCGACCTTGGCGCGATAAGCCGGCGACTCCGGATCGATTGGGAGCGTGAGCTCAACGGTGTCGTCGGGATGCAGCAAGGCCACGAACGGCTCTTCTCCAGGTCGAGTTAGCAGCCGACGAACGGCATCGAGTTTGAGGCGGGCCCATGCTAATCAATGCGACGCATGTGTAAATGCTTCCACAGGGTCAATGAGATGCTCGACAAGTCGTCGAACGCACGATAACGATTCGAGGATACGGCGCCGCGCATGCGCGCCGATTATCTCGCGGGGCTCGCGTTCGCGCCCACGCGCATCGAGCGCAGCACCGCGCAGGCGAGCGCAATCGCGGTCGTTCCCCAGATGACAAAAGTCGCGGAGCTGCCAAGGTGTGCGCCGAGTACGCCAGTGACGAGCGGACCAACACCGACTCCCGCAGCGAAGCCAGCGCCGATGGCGCCGACGGAATCACAGCGACCCCGACCATCGCGCGCGGCCGCGACGACGAGCGCCGGCGTCGCGAACAGCGCCATGCCGATACCCATCACCACGCGCGCGATGATCAACGCCGAAAACTGCTCGACCAGGCCCGACGCGATCGTAGCGCTGCCGAGCACCAAGAGCCCGATAACGGCCAGGACGCCGGGTCGGCGCGAGTCGCACCAACGACCGATCGGCCAGTTCAGTACCGCGCGTGCGACGAGCATGCCGCTCGCGGCAAGGCCAAAGCCGAGGCTCGATGCGCCTGAGAACTGCTGCGCGAGCTGATTTTGCAGCACTAGCAAACTTGTCGCGCACGACGAAGCGACAAACGCGGCGAGGACGAGCGCCGAAGTCGGACGCACCGCGACGACTTGTTGCGGTATCTCTCGGCGCTCCAAAGACGCGACAGCATAATCCGCCACATACGGCAACGACGCGACGATCAGCAAGGAAGAGCTAAGCCAATAAGTCTGACTCGGAGTCAGCACCATGAGACTCAGACCGCCGAGCGCGGGCCCGAGACTGATTCCGAGCATTTTCATCGAACTGTAGAAACCGAGTGCCGCACCGCGTCGATGCGACGGCGCGAGCGCGCTCGCGAGCGCGACGCTCGTCGGCGCCGCGAGCGCGGCGGACAACCCCTGCACCACTCGCAACGCGATGATCTGCGAGTAATCGCGCGTGAGCGCGAGCAAACTCATGGAGATTGCGAACAAGAGGAGACCGCCGAGCGCGATCCGCTCGAGCGCGATGCGTCGCGCCGCGACCACCGCGAGCCATTGACCGACCGCGAGCGCGATGCCGAACGCCGAAACGAGTAAGCCCGTCAGCACGGGCTCGGAAAACGTCCCGAACACGCCTGACCGGTCGCAGCTTGCGACGGAAAACGGCAATGCGACGAGCACGCTGCCGGCCGCCAGACCCTCGAGGAGGCGCGCGACCGCCAACCTGCGCAAGAGTCGACCCGCATGCGAGTGCGCCATCGCGCCTCGCCATGCGAATCCGTAAGTTGGCGCTGCCGCGCTCATGGCAGCAACCGCTTCAGTCCCGGGGACATGACCACTGTGCCGTCCTGGCCGACGAGCAGCACTTCGATGCGATCGAGTCTCGCGGCGAGAGCGAGACCTTCCTGCGGTCCGAGCACGCACAACGCGGTGGCCAACGCGTCGCCGTATTCGGCGTTTGGAGCTATGACCGTGGCGCTCATGCAACCAGTCGAAGGATAACCCGTGCGCGGATCGATGATGTGGTGAAAGCGTTTACCATCGTGGAGGAAGAAGCGCTCGTAGTCGCCGGAAGTCGTCAGGCAAGTATTCGACAACTTGAGCACGCCGAGTGCGCGGTCGCGCTCGCGCGGATGCTTGATGGCGATCTCCCAGGGGCTTCCGAATTTGGCGCCGAGGATCTTGAGATCGCCGCTGACATCGATGAGCGCGTTGCGAATGCCGCAGCGTTGCAGCACCGCCATGGCGCGGTCGGCGCCGTACCCTTGCGCGATGCCGCCGAGTCCGATGCGCATACCGGCCGGCAACTCGACCGTCGAATGCTCCGCGTCGACGCGAACTTTGCTGGCGTCGATATGCCGTTTGGCGGCTTCGATTTGTTCGGGAGTGGGAAACTTGAAGTCGGCGCGCTTGTAGTTCCACAATTCGCCGGCGCTCGCATACGTGATATCGAACGCGCCATTCGTGAGTTTGTGGAGTTCGATCGAACGCGCGATGATCGCGGCGAGCTCCTCGGGCACTTTTTGCGCGCCTTGGCCGGCCGCCGCGTTGAGGCGAGTGAGCGGCGAGTCGCGCCAATCGGTCATCAAGTCTTCGATGCGCTCGAGTTCGGTGACGGCTTCGGCGAGCGCTTTTTCGAGGACGATCGAGTCCTCGCCAATGACCTTGATCGAGAGCGAGGACCCCATGATCACGCCCGAGTGCTCGCGCATCTGCGCGCTTTGCGGTTCGCGCGCAATTTGCGCGAGCGCCAACATCGGAACCAGCAACGCCGCAAGTCGATCCAAAGCCGCCTCGTCTTTCCGATTCGGTTACCGAGCCGACGTCAGGGCAGTCCAATCCGCGGGCGGTCGGTGACCGGTGTAGAGAACACGACGCCCGCGCCCCAGAACCAGCAACGTCGGTGTGCCGCGCACATCACAATAGCGCGTCAGGTGTAGGTCGCGATCTCGGATTTGTGGATAAGGCGTCGCAAACTTCCTGACAACTTCCCGAACTTTTTCGTCGTCTACGGCGCCTTCGGGCCCGCTGATGACTCCGAAGAATGGCATGCGTCCGTTTAAGGTGCGCGCCGCTTCCGCCAGTTCCGGCGCTTCGCGTAAACAGGACGCACACCACGTTTGCCAGAACACGAGCGTGACGTTGGTGCCGCCTTCGAGCAGAGCATCCAAATCATGGCGGACGCCTTCCATGTCGGTGAAGGCGAGCCTCGCGGCGCCCGCCAGCAACTCGGTCGGCGCTGTCGGGCCAGTTGTGGGCGGCATGTTAGCGCAGCCCGTGGTCCACAATGACATCGCGACGACGCTGATTGCCGAAACGTGATAAACACAGCGCAGATGCAGTGGCATTAGAACTCCCATGTGAAACCGAGACTCGCCATCAATTGATCGATGCCGTCGCTGCGCATCGTGTAGTCGGCGCCGATGTCAAAGCGCCAACGCTTGGTCGCGTACCAATCGAAGCGCACGCCCACCGCATGCGCGCTGAAGTCGCCGAGATCGGAATCTTGCGTGCGCTCACTCGGCTCGGTGCTGAAATGCTCGGAGAAATCATCGGCGGCGGTTTGGGTGTAATAGCGGTAGCGCATTCGCGTCTTGAGGAGGTCCTCGACGAGCCAACGGTGCAGGGCCGGCTCGAAGCTGAAACTGGTAATTCCCCAAGTGTCGGTGTAAACGCGCGACCCAAACTCGACCGCCGTGAGCGGACTAAGCGAGCGCCGCACGCGGCCGAAAAGCGCCGTGCGCACTCGCGTGTCTGGCAGTACCTCGGTGACTTCACGACCGCGCGCCAGATTCTCGAGCGCCGGGTTCGGCGGCAGGCTCGAGTCTTCGATGACAACGGCGTTGTACGGTGTCTCGAGGAAACCCGACTGACTCGACACCACGCCGCCGAGTTCAAAGTGCGTCTTCGGGCTGACGATTTGGTACCAAGTGAGACCCGTCGAAAGCGATGTGCGGTCGTCGCTCCCGTCTTCGCTGCCGTCGAAACGGATGACGTCGATTGTGTCGAGAAAGCCACTGACGTCCCACTTCAAGATCGCGTTGCGGTCCGCGAGGTCGCGGGCAAGGAACAAGCCGGCGCCCAACGACTGGTAGTCATACTCGCTGCTGAAACTTCCGTGCCCGCCGATGCGAAAGACGTCGCTGATTTTGTAGACCGTCCCGAGATTGAGGCCGAAGAAAGTGTCGCCGCTTGCGCCCGACTGTTCAGAGTAGCGGCTCAACCGATCGATCGACGCGCTCGAGACGCTATCGAAGGAAAACGTGCCGTTGAGCGCGAGCTTGTTCGTCAGATTGTAGTCGAACACGAAGATCGGCTCGATGACCGTCAAGGACTCGTCGAGGAAAGGGTTGCCATCGCCGCTATCGTCATTGTTGTAGTAACCGAGGCGAAAACCGATGTGGCCGTGTCCGGCCTCGCCGCCGGTTTCGGACGGCGCCGGTGGATCGGCGAGTGGGGGCGGCTCGGCGTAGGTCGACGACAGGCTCACGCTGAGCACAGCGAGTGCAAACAGCATTTCGGGAGGCGCAGGGATTCGGCGCGACTTTAGTAGCACCCACAGCCCCCGCCCGCGGAATCGCCGACGCCGCCGACGGCGCCTTCGCGCGAATACAGACACTTCTGATAGAAGTGCACTTCGCTCGGGTCTTGCTCGAAGGACATGAGTGGACCGACCAACGCTTGGCGTTCATAGAACGCCGTCGTGTGGCAGCCGGTCGCCGAGGCGAAGAAGGCGAGTCCCAAACCAACGAACACCGCGCGCAGGGTGAGTGCGCGTTGGTCAGTTGATTTGGGGAATCGCTTCTTTTTGGGGGAGGCGCAATGAACTTGCGGCGTGAAGTCGTTCATTTAGAACGACAGCGCAAGAGTCATTCCAGCGCCAGGGCGTGGGAGTCGCGAGCGGCGGGCCAGCGCGAGGCTCCGGCGCGCCGCGTTGATTGCAGTTTCTACAAGCGCGTCGAGCAGAATTTGCAAAACGCGCAGCGACTCACGGACAGGGCGAGAAACTCTCACATGTCAATGCGCCCGCGGTTGGATCGGCGCCGCAAAGCGTCGGCGGCGACGGCGGCGTGCCCATGCTGAACAACGCGCTCAGCGTGAAAACGCCGTCGGCGATATCGACGAGTTCGTCGTCATTCGCGTCGAGCGCCGAGTGACAGCTACTCGGCACGCTGTCGAAGAGAAACTGCAGGACCGTAATGGCGTCGGCGATGTTGAATTGCGCATCGGCGTTGGCATCGCCGCGCACGAACTCGACGACTTCACATTCATCGGGGACACCGCTCGCATCCAAGTCTTGGCTCACGCCGGTCGCGATGTCACAAGCGTCGGCAATGCCGTTCAAATTGCAATCCGTCAGCGCTCCCGCGGCGACGACTTTGAAAATCTCGCCGCCGAGATCGACGATGTAGATCTCGCCGAGCGCGTCTTCGCCGAACGACGCGATTTGATCGATCGTAAACGTCGGTGGATCGAGCTCAACCGTGCGCTCCGTCAACCCGACGACGACGCCCGCTTCGTAACGCAGCGTCCACAGTCGTTCGGTCTGATAGTCGGCGAAGAAGTACGTACCAACTAAATCGGGAATTGCGCAACCTCGATACACGTAGCCGCCGGTAATCGACACGCCGAACGTGTGGTTGTATTCGTGAATCGGCGCGGTCAGAGTCGGCGAACCGCACGTGCAACCCGTCATGCCCGTGCAAAGCGTGCCTTCGATGCAACGCCAGCCGTAGTTCGCGCCGCCGGCGAAGCCCGCCGGCTGAAAGTCGACTTCCTCGCGTTGGAACTGGCCGACATCGGCGATCCACAAATCGCCCGTCGCGCGATCGAAAGAGCCGCGCCAAGGATTGCGCAATCCGTACGCCCAAATCTCATCTTCGCCGGCTATGCCGACGAAGGGATTCGTCGGCGGAATACTGTAATTCTTGGTCGCGTCCGCCGGGAAGTCGTCGACCCCGTCGACATCGAGGCGAAGGATCTTGCCGAGCAAGAGATTCAGGTTCTGCGCTCTATTGTTGGGATCGTTCTGCGGCCCGCCGTCGCCTTGAAAGTCGTAGAGGTATCCATCGGGCCCGAAGTCGAGCCAGCCGCCGCGGTGATTCGCACTCGGTTGATCGAGGTAGAGAATCTGATACGCGCTCGCGGGATCCGCGACGTTGGGATTCGCGGTGACCTGATAGCGCGCGATGATCGTGTCGCCGCCGTTGGCGCTGTAGTTGACGAAAAAGTAGCCGTTTGTCGCGTAGTCGGGGTGAAAAGCGAGACCCAGCATGCCCCATTCGAGTGTCGTCGAGTCGACGAGCGGATCGATGTTGAGGAACGGGGTCGCGAGCAGCACGCCATTTTCGATGACCCGGATGATGCCGGCCTTCAGGACGACGAAGAGTCGCGTCGTGTCACCCGGAGCGTGGGTCAAGTAGAGCGGCTGGGAAAGCCCGGAGGCGATGCGCACGGTCGTGAGCGGTGTGCCACCGGCCGCCACCGGCCGCAACATCGCGGCGACGAGCAACGAAGCGAGTACGCGAACGGCGAGCGTTCTCATCGAGACAATCTCCTCAAATCGAAATCCCCCGCGAGCCGAGAATTTTAGACGAGCCGGCGCGGCGCGCAACAGTGAGTCGGCAAAGATGCGCGCTGCGTCCGCGATGCAGAATACGCGGAGATTACGGGCAGCTCGCGAAGCTCAAGCAAATGAGTCCGTCCGCCGTTGGGTCGTCGCCACAGGTAGCAAATGGCGCCGGCAAGGGCGGCGCGCCACCGAAGAGTCGCGCGAGCGACGAAATCGCGTCTGCGATGTTGAAGAGCCCGTCGTCATTGGCGTCGCACGCATCCGCGCACGCAGACGGCGGCGAGCCGGGCACGAACAGACGCTCTAACGTCGCAATAGGGTCGGCGATATTGTGCGCGCCATCTCCATTACAGTCACCGCGCCGAAAGTCGGCGCCGCCGATCGTGGCGCGGATGACGAATCCATCGAAGAAGCAACCGATCACATGATGGGACACGGCGATCTCGATGGTCGATGGGAATCCCGGCGCGAGCGGAACGTCGCCGATACTCATGTGCGTCGCGGCGATGCCGTCGACTTCGAGATCAAGTGTGAGCGACTGCGTTTGCGCCGCGAGATCGACGACGAACATGCCGCTGCCGGTGACGGTCCCAGGCACCGTTGAGATGATCCACGCGATGTTTGACACTTCGTATTCATAGATAGGACCCAAAGGTGGCGCGATGAGCTGGAGCGCGAAGTCTCCGCTCACGCTGCCCGCAATCTCGACGAAACAATCGCACGGAGAAGGGGGCACGCAGCCAGTAACGAACGCGCTGTCAGGCGTCAAGGCGTAAGGCTGCGCCGAGGCGAGCGAAGCTGTCACCAAAAGTCCGGTAAGAACCATCATCGCGAGAACGGAACGCATGCTCATTCCTTTCCGGATCGACGAACCGACTCGAGGGTGCGCCGAGTGTAGCACGAGAGGACAGAGCGCAACACGTTCTGCAGGCGCTACCGCGAGACGGGCGTGGGTAGAGCGACCAGTTCACGTAGGAATTTTCCTTTGGACGTCAACCTGCCTCGCGAGTACGACCTCCGGCAATATCACAACGACGAAGGTCGGGCTTGCGCACCACAGAGAAGTGGTTTTCGAGCCTCTAGCATGGTAGCTTTCTCAGCCATGAACCAAGAACTGCTCGGGCGAATCACAATAGAACCTGGCAAGTGCGGCGGCCGCCCGTGTATTCGCGGGATGCGCATCCGAGTCCAAGACATTCTCGACATGCTCGCTGCGGGTACCCAAGACGACGAGATTCTTCGTGACTTCCCGTACCTAGAAAAAGATGACATTCGCGCCTCCATCGCGTATGCCGCAGCGTACATGAACCACAGCATTATTCCGGCTCGTCACGCGTGAAGTTTCTCGTCGATGGAAACTTGCCACCAGCACTTTGCGTGTGGTTGCAACGACGTGGCTACCACGCTCAACATATTCAGGATGGGCCTGGCCTGGGCGCGTCAGATCGCGCAATCCTTCAGTTCGCCAAAGTTCACGAACTCGTGATTTTTACTAAGGACGAAGATTTCGGAGCACTCGCAATCGTCGCGCCGACTGGGGTTCCGATCGTATGGCTCCGAATTGGAAACGCGACGAACGCGGTTCTTGAACGATGGATTGAACCTCTCCTGCCAGAGATTCTCGATCGGCTGGCTGCCGGCGAGGAAATCATCGAGGTCGTTTGAACTAAGTGTCTGTGCAACTAGAACTCTCCGTTTCTTCATATTTGGAGTTCGAGATCTGACGTAGGTCCGTTCGCGGCGATTGAGCCCGATCTGCTCAAGAACTCGGCGCAGACGAAGCAGGTCGTGCCTCACGGACAGAGCGGAAAACTACCGCAGTCGAGCAAATCCGCAGTGGGATCGGCGCCGCAGGTCGGATAGGGCGCCGCCGGCGCTGCGCCACTCGCGAAGAGCGCTAGCAACATGTAGACGGCGTCCGCGATGTTTAGCGCGCCGTCGTCATTGCCATCTGCGGCGTCCAGTCCAGCGTCGGACTCCCGCTCACGAATAGGCTGAGCAAAAGGAACACGGCGTCGCTAACGTCGAACGAGCCGTCGATATTGGCATCTCCGCGCGTGAGTCGCTGGGCGCGTCTGGGACCCGGAAGACTAGGCTCGTCCAAACGATGTGGCCCACAAGAATATCGATCTGCTCGAGGCGTGTATCGTTGCGCACGATCGCGCCGAGGGGAACGACGGTCTCGACACATGGGTTGCGCGCTCGAACCTCGGCGTCTTCTATCGGCTGCCCGGGGCCATCGCGAAAAAGGGACCGCGCTGAATCCGCGCGACCCGAAGTCGCGTTAGCCCGCTTCGCTGTCGTCATCGTCGTCATCATCGTCGTCATCATCATCTTCGTCGTCATCTTCGTCTTCGATCTCGAGGACGACACCGGCGGTCGAGACTTCGACTTCGTAGGACTTGCCGTTCGCGGTGCCAGCGATCGAGTAGATCACGACGCCGTTTTCCGTCTCGCGCTCGGCGGCGGTCAGCACCATGCCGGTCACGGCGCCGAGCGCCGCGTCCTTCACGTTCTGCGGCAGCTGATCGAGCGGGATATCTTCATCATCGTCAGCGCTGGCGCCGGCTGCGCTCACCAGCACCGCGGCGCCCGCCGCCTGTTTCCCATCACAACACTCACCGTTTTGCTTGACGTACGACGCGGTCCCGCTGCAGCCGACGAACCAAAGCCCAGCCAACAAGCCAAGACTTGTCACAACGACTCTCATGTCCGGTCCTTTCCATCCAAACTTGCGATCGAGTTCGCGCCTCGCGGCCCGATCCTCCAATTCCGTGCGAATCGTAACCGGCCGACCTTAAGGCCAAGTGAAGTTTCACGACCAAATTCGAATCGGCGACTTCACGATGAGTTAAGCTCTAGGCACTACTGTCCTGGCGTGCGGAAACCGTAAGTCCAAAAAACCCGGGAGAAGAGGACCATGAAAAGCGTTGCCGCGATCGTTGCGTTGGTGCTCGCAGGCGGAGCCATCGTTTCGGCGCAAGACGGGACCGACTGGGCAAAGCTGGTAGCGGGAGCAAAAATTTCACTCGAGGACGCCATTCAAAGCGGCGCGAAAACGGCGGGCTCGGGAACCGTGTTCCACGCGGAATTGGAACTCGACGCCGGCAAGGTCGTCTATTCGATCGATGTTGCGCAAGGCACGAAAACCTGCAACGTCGTGCTGAGCGCGAGCGATGGAAAAGTCGTCGAGCAGGAAATCGAAGAAGACAACCACACGAAGTCGGTGCAGGCCGCGAAAATCGGCATCCTAGAAGCTGTCGCTACGGCGCTCGCAAAAAGCGCCGGCGCCGCAGTGGAAGCCCAACTCACGCTCAAAGATGGCAAGCCCGTCTTTAGCGTCCACGTGTTCGGCGCCGGCAAGCTGACCGTCGTGAAAATCGATGGCGTGAGCGGAGCTGTGTTGTCGGCCGAGCCACCCAAGGCGAAGAGTCAAACGGAAGCTAGTAAGTTCACCGACACCTTCCGCGTCGATGCCAGCGAATGGTCGGCGACGGGATCGAATCCATACTTCATCCTCGAGCCCGGGTTTTTCTTAGTACTCGAAGGCAAGGACGAAGGCGAAGACGTGCGCTTGACAATCACCGTGCTCGCCGAGACCAAGAAGATCGACGGCGTCGAGACGCGCGTCGTGGAGGAGCGTGAAGAAGAAGGCGGCCAAGTCATCGAAGTGTCGCGAAATTTCTTCGCCATTTCCAAGAAGACGAATAGCGTCTACTACTTTGGCGAGGAAGTCGACATGTACAAAGACGGCAAGGTCGTGAGCCATGATGGCGCTTGGCTCGCCGGCGCGCAGGGCGCGCGCTTCGGCCTCATGATGCCGGGTACGCCGCTCATCGGCGCGAAGTACTTTCAGGAGATCGCGCCCGGGGTCGCTATGGATCGAGCAGAAATCGTCGGGTTGAACGAAGCTTTCGAGTGCCCCGCCGGCAAGTTCGCCGGCTGCTTGAAGACCGAGGAATCGACGCCGCTCGAGAAAGGCAAGGAGCACAAATACTACGCGCCCGGCATCGGGCTCGTCCAGGACGCCGAACTCAAGCTCACGAAGTACGGCACGAACAAGAAACACTAACTGTTGGCAGCCGGATGCGAACGCTTGTCATCGAAGACGACGTGAAGCTGTCTAAGCTCCTCCGCCGCGGCCTCACGGAAGCGGGGTTCAGCGTCGATGTCGCGATGGACGGCGAGGAAGGTCTCTTCCTCGCCAAGTCGGAGCGCTTCGATGCCATCTTGCTCGATCTCATGATCCCGAAGTTGTCAGGGCGGCAAGTGCTCGCGCAGCTTCGGGCCGGCGGCTCGCACACGCCGGTGTTGATTCTCACAGCGCGCGACGGAATCGCCGACAAAGTCGACGGGCTCAATTGCGGCGCCGACGACTACCTGACGAAACCGTTCACGTTCGAAGAACTGGTCGCGCGCCTCCGCGCGCTGATCCGGCGGACGCGTGGCGTCACTCGCTCATTGATACGAGTTGCCGACCTCGAGATCGACACTTCCTCCCGCAGCGTGGCGCGCGGCGGGCGCGCGATCGTGTTGCCGGCAAAACAATACGCGTTGCTCGAGCTGTTGGCGCTGAGCCGCAACAAGATCGTGACGCGAACCGAGATTTACGATCACATTTACTCGTATCAAAGTGACACGTTGTCGAATGTCGTCGACGTTCATATCTGCAAACTGCGCAACGCCGTTGATCGCGACGCCGCGGTCCAGCTGATTCACACGGTGCGCGGGCACGGCTATGTTCTCAAGGAGCCGTGATCGTGTCATTGCGCTGGAAACTCGTTGCACTCTACATGTTCATCGTCGCTGCCATCGTCGCGGGGTTTAGCGCCGCGCTGCTCGTCGGCGTACGGCGCAGCTTGCTGCGTGCGCTCGACGCGGAACTCGAAAGCCGCGCGCGCGCCGTGTGCGCGCTCGCCGAGTTCGAGGGCGGGCAGTGGTTTGTGGAGCCGGAGTCGGGCCTCGACGCGGAGTTCGCCGCCGCGAGCGGTCGCTATTACCAGCTCTGTGACGCGAGCGGTCAGGCCGTGCTGGTCTCCGAGCTCGCGCAGCAGCTCGGCGCCGACGTTCCGCCCACCGACGGTGCGCGCGACATCGCATTCGGCGGTCGCCGTTATCGTGAGCTGGCGGCTGAGCTCGAAAAGCAATTCGACGCGGAAGATGGAGTGGCGCCCCAACGCGTGCGGGTCGTGTGCGGCAAAGCCACGAACGATGTCGACACGGCGCTCTATTATCTCGTTTGGCAACTTGCGATCGTGGCGCCCATCGTGCTGCTGATATCTTTTGCAGGCGGTTGGTTCTTGGTGGCGCGCGCGCTGCGCCCCATCGAGCAGATCGCGCGCACCGCCGACGAGATCAATGCCAACGACTTGTCGCGTCGCATCGCCGTCACGGGAAGCGATGAAATCTCGCGCTTGGCAGGCACTCTCAACGCGATGTTCGGCCGGCTCGAGGAGTCTTTCGCACGGCAAACGCGTTTCACCGCCGACGCCTCGCACGAGTTGCGTACGCCGCTCGCGATCGTGGCCGGCAATGTGGAACTCGCGCTCAAGCAACCGCGCAGCGTCGAAGAATATCGCGAGACGATGGAGGATATCCGCGAAGCCGCCGATCGCATGCGCGCTGTCGTCGAAGGGCTCTTGACGCTGGCGCGCGCGGACGCGAACACCCTGCCGCTCCAACTCGAACGCTGCTCGCTCAAGTCGATGGCCGACGAAATCGTGAGGTTGCTCACGCCGCTGGCCGAAGTCCAGCGCGTGGCGATCGCCGTCGAGCCAGGTGAAGACGTGCATTTGCGTGCGGATCCGAATCGGCTGCGGGAGCTGATTTCGAATCTCGTCACCAACGCCATTCGCTACAACCGCGCCGGCGGACGCGTCGTGGTCAGAGTTCGCGGCGCCGCCGCCGCCGCGGAGCTCGCGGTCGAGGACACCGGGATCGGCATCCCGCCCGCTGACTTGCCGCACATTTTCGAACGCTTCTATCGCGCTGACAAAGCGCGCACTCGCGAGCACGGCGGCACGGGGCTTGGCCTCGCCATCTCGAAGTGGATCGTCGAGGCCCATGCGGGCACGATCGCAGTGACGAGCGAGCTCGGAGTCGGAACGCGCTTTGTCGTCACGCTGCCGCGTTCGGTCTGACAAACGCGTTCACCCACGGCGCGCGCTGCGAAACCGCGACCAACGCAACCGCGCAGATCGAGCGATCTCTGCGGAGGGCGAATTCATCAACGTCGATGCAATCGAGGCCGAGAACAAGCGCGCAGCGCTTGTTCTCGGCCTCGTACATAAACTCGAGTTGCGCCGGACGATCACATCTCCGTCACGAACTCGCCTTCCGTGATGGTTTGATTCCCGCTTGCGTCCACCGCGAGGATTTCAAACTTGTGGAGCGTGCCGGGCTGCGTGAGAAATTCGGGCGGCACCGTGACGCTGGTGGTCGACGCCGGCAAGTCGATCTGGAAATGGCGCGGCGGGTCCACCTGTTCGACGATGACTTGATAGCGAACGATCTGAAGATTGTCGGGCGAACCGAAAATCGTCGTCGTCACCGGCTCCCACTCGATCACGAGGTTCTCCGGATCCACGACTGCTGGCTCGTCCCCAATCGAGATTGGCGAGATGATCTCCGGCCCGGTCGGTATCACGTGGCTGAACGTTGCCTCGCCCTCGATCTCCTCGCCACTCACCGTCTCGCCCTCGAACTCATACACACCCGCTGGGAAGCGGCTCAAGAACACGGACAAGGGCACGTCGGCCAACGAAGGCTCGGAGCTCTCGAAGAAAAACTCCGTCAGACCCTGGAGTCGCAGCCCGCGTTGCGTGCTGAGATTGAGGATTCGCTTGCCGTCGGGCCGAAAAGCCTGCAAGGCGCGCCACGGTTCTCCATCGAGCAACACCTGCACACCGACGTCCTCCGCAGAGTCGTTGTATTCGATATAGATCCGAGCTTTCGAATACAGAATCTCGTCGCCGTCGCCGGCGCGAGCTCGTTCGACTCGTCCACTCGCCAATGTGGCGGCAACGACCGCCACGACGATTCCAAATGCCAGTCCGTAGTAACGCATCCGCATCATCCGAGTGCCTGCCTCTCGCAGCAAGAAAGTTGAGAAACCCGCAGTCGACATTCGAGCGATCGTGGTCCGTTCCGGCGCCTGGGGGAGTCACTGTCGCTCGAGCGGATGGCAAGCTTATGCGGCGGACGTGGCGGCAAAGTGAGCGCCGCGTGAATTTGAAATCATGAAAGGAAGATGAGCGGGCTTAGGCGTCAACATCGACGCGCGCCGGCGCGGCCTTCTGCGCATCGCTGGCGGGCAAGGAGAAGGTCGCGCGTAAGCCGCAATCGACACGATTCGCGAGCTGAACTTTGCCGCCGTGCACGCGCGCAATCTCATCGACGATCGCAAGTCCGAGCCCGAACCCACCCGTTTCGCGCGCGCGCGCTTTGTCGACCCGATAGAACCGCGAGAACACGAGGTCTATTTGCTCCGCCGGAATCCCGCAACCGTGATCGTCGACCGTAATCTCGACGCAGCCGTTATGGCGCGCGAGTCGCAAGTCGACCGGACTCAGCGGCGGACTGTAACGGAGGGCGTTGTCGAGCAAGTTTTGCAGCAGAATTCGCACGAGCTCCGGCACGCCGGTGGCAGTGACGACGGTGTCGGTCGCGGACAAGTCGAGGTGGATTCGCGCCGCTTGCTCATGCGGGAAAACTCTGATCACGTCCGCGGCCATGTCGGTGAGATCGAACGAGCGCACGCGCGCCTCGTCGCGGCGCGCATCGAGCCGGGCCAGCGACAGGAGCGACTCGACGAGCCTGCGCATGCCGAGCGCGTAAGACTGGCAACGCACCAACGTCGCTCGATACTCCTCGGAGCTGCGCGCCTTCGCGAGCGCAACGTCGATGTCCGCGAGCACTTTCGCGATGGGGCTGCGCAACTCATGCGAGGCGTCGGCCGTGAATTTTTGCTCGCGCGCATAACCGAGTTTGATGCGTTCGAGCATGCCGTTGATGGTCGCCGAAATGCGCCCAAGCTCGTCTTCGGGGTTGAGCACGGGCAGCCGGGCGTCGAGATTGGTGATCTCGATGGCCTCGAGCGAGTCGACGATTTTTTGCACCGGCGACATCGCTTGGCGCGTGACGTACCGACCGACGAACACCACAAGCATCCACAGCGCGAGGAACCCCAGCGCCACGGCGATGCAAGTTCGCCACGCAGCGGCGCGCTCGGCGGTCGCGTCGACCGCTGTCGCCAGCCAGATTCGCGACGCCGGTAGGTTGGCGATGATGTTGCGGTCGGCGTCGAGCTCGAACTGTTCGCCCAGCCGGCTCACCGCGATCTCGCTGGACGTGCCGTCCGCACGTTTGCCCGCGAACAAGGCCACGAGTTGTCCTTGGTGCGCGCGCCAGCCGGCCGGCTCGACTTGCTCGAAGGGTCCCGATGACGCGACCAGCGCGCGAAGGTCGGGCGGCACCGCGAGTCGACGGTCGACTCGATCGAGCAGTTTGCCGCCGTAGGTGATTTCCAACTCGACGACTTGCTCTCCTTCGAGCAGTCGGACTTCGATAACTGTCTTGCCGCCTGTCTGCACTTCATATTTGGCGCGCAAGAATTGGCCCGTCGTCGACTCGCGGCGCACGGTCTCTTGCACTTGACTCGGCAGATTCGCGAACGAATCCAGCTCGTGCGCGAAGAGCGGCGTCGACGCAATTCTGTACACGTCGTCGCCGCGCTCGCGCACTTGCGACGCGCCGACTTGAACGAGTTCGGGCGCGTCGACGAACACTCCTTGCGCGGTCAGAACGCGGCCGTCGCCGCGCACGAGCGCCCAATCGCGCGTGCTCAATCGAATGACGCCGAGCTGGGCTTCGCCGCCCAGATCGAGCAATCCATCCCACTGGTGATTGGCGTTGAACGCGAGTTGGCGCAACAGATCCTCGGCGCGCGTCGTCGCATCGGCGCGAATGCCGGCGACGAGCGAGACCGCGAGGGCAACGCCGAAGACCGCGAACACCAGCAGCGTGAGCAACGCGGTGGTGAGCGTCAGCCGGGCTGTTATGCTCAGCTTCACGCGCGAGACTCCGCGAGCCGGTAGCCGCGGCCCCGAATCGTTTCGATCAGTCGATCTTCGCCGTCTGCCTCTAATTTTTGGCGCAATGTTTTGACGTAGACGTCGACGACGTTGCTCAGTCCTTCGTAGTTCGAATCCCAAACTTTTTCGAGAATCACCGTGCGCGAGAGCACGCGCTCAGGGTTCTGCATGAAAAACTGCATGAGCGCAAACTCGCGTGCAGTGAGCGTAATGCGCCGGTCGTTGAAATTCACGAAGTCGGTCGCCGGATCGAGTGTCAAGGAACCGACCCGCAGCGTCGCGCTCGTCCGATTCGCCACCCGACGCATGAGCGCCCGAATGCGAGCGAACAGCTCACTGATGGAGAACGGTTTGACGAGATAGTCGTCGGCGCCGGCGTCCAATCCGAGCACGCGATCGTCGATGGTGTCGCGTGCGGTCAACATGATCACCGGCGTTTGCCGCTTGCGGGCTCGCAGTTGACTACAGATGGCGACGCCGTCGATGACCGGCAGCATGAGATCGAGAATGATGAGGTCAAAATCTTCGGTGAGCGCCAGGTGACGGCCGGCGGCGCCGTCGTGCGCGACGGCCACCGACCAGAGTTCTTCTTCGAAGCCGCGACGCAAGATCGCGGCGAGTTCCTGGTCGTCCTCGACAATTAGCACTCGCATGTCGGTCCTCGCTCCCAAGACGAAAGGCGTTTGTGTCTGTGCGGCCCAGATTGTAGCGACGGGAGATGAACCACGAGTGAAACCTCCGTGAGCGATGCTCATCTCGTTGGCGAGCCGCGCGTTGCGAGGTGGTGCAGCCGCGGCGGGTGCCCGCGGCGCCTGACGCCGCCGACCCGCGACTCATGTGAACTTCATTTCCCGTTCATGTCCACGCGGTAGACTCTCCGCTCAAACCACTCAGAAATGTCGACCGCGCGGCCGCCCGCGAGGTGTCGACGCTGATGGCGGGGCTCAGCCTTCGAAGGGAGATGTTGAATGCGAATGCGTCGCACAATGCTCGCGGTCGCCGGGATCTTAGCCGGCGGTGTCGTTTCGATGAATATCGGCGGTTTCGCCGCGGCCCAGAGCATCGACGTCGCTATTGCATTCGAAGTCAATGCGACCGATGGGGATGCCAAGGTGCTCATCTCGTGCAAGTCGAGCGCGGCGATGAAGCGACTGCGAGTTTGGTCCCCGAATCGGCGCTTGATCTTGGAGTTATCCGGCAATCCGCGCGTTCCGGATCTAACCCAGATGGAAATCGAAGGTGCGGAGCCTGATCTCGATGCCGTTACTGCCGCCTACCCCGAGGGCACGTATACATTCGAAGCGAGAATCGGCGACGACGTGCAGTATCTCGACGCCGAACTCACGCACACGACACTACCGGCGCCCGTTGTTACGCCGGGCCATCACGAGGTCCTGGAGCCCGACGCCGCACAAATCGAATGGGCGGCGGTCGACGGCGCGGTGGGATACTTGGTTGAGATCGAGCAAGGCGCGCAGAAGCAAACTTGGAAGTTTGATGCGCGCACGCATTCACTCACGATCCCGCCCGGGAGTTTCGCGCCCGGAGTCGCGTGTAAATTGGATGTCTTGACGTTGTGCGCGAACGGCAATCGCTGCGTTGCCGAGAGTACTTTCTACATAGCACCGCCGCGCGGCGCGATGGTCCCGAATTGCCCGTTCACGTGCAACGGCACGACGCCGTTTTTCAGCCTCGAGCCTGGACTGCGGCTCGTACTCGCGAGCGCGCAGGGGCGACGACTCGAATCGACGGTTCTCCATACGCCGCAGTTCGTCGAGGGAATTCTGACTCGAATCGTCGAGGAACGCGAATCGGACTGGAGCGGCCTACGGCGCGTCACGCGCCGCTTCGTCGCGATTTGCCAAACGACTCAGGAGCTTTACTGCTTCGCCGAAGAGCGGGAGTCCTATTTGAGCGGCCGACTTCTCGCGAGCCAACACTTCGCTAGCGCCACGCCGTGGATCCTGCTACCCGGCGAACCACCACCCTTGAGTACTGGCCGCGCGCCCGCCACGATCCAGCCGATGCGACTCCTGCCGATGCTCGAACTCGACTACGGACGCTTCGCAAATGTTCTCGTCGTCGCGGATCTCCTCGGCCCAGCACCCGCCGCGCGCGCCATCCGCTTCTATGCCGAGGGGCTCGGTCTCGTGAAACAAGACGACCTCGAACTCATCATCGTCGGCTTCATCGAGCCGGAGGAGGAAGAAGACGACGAGGATGAGGAGGACGACTAGCGGTGAATGACCGGCGCAACTAACCGGGTTCGTCTCTCGTCACGATTTCGGGCAGACGTGCCACGTGCGAAAAAACGCGCCGAATTATTTCATCTACCGGTAGGGTTTGTAGCTTCGCTGGCGGTTTCGAGTGCAGCTTTCGCTTCCGTGAAAATGGCAGCGAGCAGGTTCCTCATTTCCAATGCGCCGAAGTGATTCAGGTGGTCGTCGTCCTGATAAAGGACGACTTCGTCGTTGTGGTAGCGGATAGCGCCGTCTGGGTGCAGAAATAGCCCTTCCGGCTCGATGAATTTCAGTTCTGCGTTGCTCCATGTGGCGAAGAAAGCGGAAGCTCTGCGACGGCGCGCCGCATCGTCCGGCCGCTCGACGAAGCGCGGCAGGCGATATTCGTCGCGCCGGTAGCGAACGAGGATGTCTCGCGCGATGTCGTCGTTCGGCAGCGGGAGCAACGGAACTTGCCCGACGATGACGATCTTCGCCGTGTGGTTGGACAACCACTCAACGGTGCCGTGAACCGCCTGTTGGAATTCGGTGAAGGAGGCTTCCGTCTCGGCGGCCCATGCGCTCGTTGCTTCGAGATCCCACCGACCCGCGATGACGACGAAAGCCGGCTTCCATTCGGCGATGAACCGTTTCACCAGATCATCGCGGCGGCGCTTCTCCAGATTCGAACTGCCGCCGACGGTCACATAGGTGTTATTGCCGGCGAAAAGTCCGGGGCTTCCGTTCCACGTGAACATTGCGAGCGGCACCCGGTGCGTGGCGCTCAAGTGCTCGAAGACCGAACCGAGCATCATCCCGTGGCTGGAGCCCAGCACGACAATACGGGGAGTTCTGTCTTCGCAACAGAACTTCACGCCACCCTGTTCGAGTACAGCCGCGGCGTTGTAGCGGCGGAAGGACTCACGGGCCGGGCGCCGTTTCACTATTTGCGCACTTTCCGGCAGGCGGCGATAAAACAGTTCATGGAATCCGTTCGTCCAATACACCGCGTGACTCATCAGACCCACACCCGCCCACACAACGAAGATGGCGGCGAAGAAGCGTTTATTGTCGCGCTGGGAAACTGAGGCCTTGTATCGGAATGGGTGCTCGACAAAGCGCCAGGTGAGCGCCGAGAGCGCGACCGCCGCGGTGATCGCCAGAACCAAATCCCAGCGAGTGGGCGGTTCCGGATAACGGTAGATTCTCGTAAAGACGAGGATCGGCCAGTGCCAGAGATACAAAGAATACGAGATCAGACCGACGAACCGTAGCGGCGAAAGCGAGAGAATCCGCGAGGCGCTGGTGGAATGTGCGTTGGCGACGATGAGCAGCATCGTTCCGACCGTGGGAAGTAAAGCCAGCGGGCCAGGCCAAGTCACGTCTCGCTTCAACGCGAACGCGGGGACGAGAATCATCCCCAGCCCCAGCCACGCCGCAAACGGCGCGAGGTATTCGCGCATCCTAAAGCCGCGCTGAACCCACCAACTCGTAACAGATCCGAGTAGCAGCTCCCAGGCGCGTCCCGGCAACAGAAAGAACGTCGATTTCGAATGCTCCTCATGAGAACGGAGGCAATAGACCAGCGAGAACGCGCAAGCGAGTCCAAGCGCCATCCCTAATCTCTGCTTCAGGAACCGATGTCCCAACGCCAGCAGCAGGGGAAGCAGCAAGTAGAACTGCTCCTCGACCGCGAGCGACCACATGTGCAAGAGCGGCAGATTCTCGGCCTGCGGCGCCCAATATCCGGCCGTTACTTGGAGCCGGAAGTTCGCCGCGCTGACAAGAGTGGCCAGACTGTGTTCTCCGAGGAGGGCGAATTCGGATGGCAGAAGGAGCGCCCAGCCCGCCGCCATCGTCAGGAGGAGGACGACCATCAGCACCGGGAAGAGCCGCCGGACTCGGCGCTGCCAAAACCGGGCCAATGAAAATGTGCCGGTGTCCAGCTCGCGAAGCAGAATGCCGGTGATGAGGTATCCCGATATGACGAAGAACACGTCCACGCCGACGAACCCGCCGCTGCATCCGAACCCACTGTGAAACAACACCACCGGGAGAATCGCGATGGCCCGCAGTCCATCGATGTCTTTGCGATAGGGAATGGTGGTTGGGGCGTGAGTCATCGACGTTGGTCGTCCTTTGTGTGCCGCGTGGTTTGCTACGCGAACCGCTCTGTGTTCTTTAGCCCCAAAAACGTGAGCGCATCGGAATAACGTGACTTCAGGATCTGAAACGCGGAGCCGGTTTCTTGCAAAGTCCTACGGCACGCAAACCGAAAAGCTATCGCAAGCCAGATCTCCGGGGGCAGCGCTGCCGCAACTGCCGCTCGGTTCAGGCAGTGGCGGTCCGGACGCGAACAAAGTTGATAGCCCCCGCACCGGGTCCGCGATGTTCAACGTGCCGTCGGCATTCATGTCACACGCGGCGGGGCAAATGCTTGCGGGCGCGAGGCCGAACAACTGCGACAGTATCGCGATCGCATCGGCAATATTGAACCCTCCATTGATATTGCAATCGCCGCGACGAAACAAAACCGGCCCGGTCGTAGGAACTATGTACTCGACGGTCAGCGTCGCGGGATTACCAGATTGTTGATTGCGAACACAGCGCCAGGCTCCGAGCGAACTCGCCGTGCCGTCGAGCACGAGGGCGAAGACGTTGCCAGAATTCCAATCCGGTCGATTGACGACCCAACTCACGAGTTCGCGGACATCCGGCGATTCGTAACTGCTCCCCGCCACGAACGGCGGGAACACCCAAGAGACCTGCGGTCCGCCGATGGTCTGATGCAGTGTCAACGGATGCGTGTGAGTTGCGGAATAGGGAGCAGCGCTCGCAACATCGTAGGTGCGGAGTTGCGCGATGGGACTGCCGGATTGATCGGCCGTGGCAGTGACGGTTAATCGTGCCTGCACGATTGTGCTGGCGAGCGCGATGGGTAGCGCAAACTGGAACGCGGCTTGATATTCGCCGTCGGCGTCGCGTCCGCAGCAAAGTCCCAAAGCGTCGTAGACATTGTTGAGTGCCTCCCCTTCCGGAGGGTGGTACTCCGCATTGCGATCGGCAGCGACCACCGGCACCGTGACCGTGATCAGGGCACCACACGGCAAGACATCGATAACACAATTACTCGCGGCGGGTCCGCGCGCGCAAACACCCACGACCGAGTAGACATGCGTGCCGATTCCGGGGCTCACATCGATGTAACTCGCTAGTGTCCCGGACGGATCGTTGAATAGCTCCAACCCATCGCGATTCACGATGACTCCGCCCCCGTAAACAACCGGATTCAGCCAATTCAGGGTGACGCTGCCCGAGTCACAGGCGCTGCTGCACACGAGCATGTCCGGCGCGGGGCAGCTGGCGGCGAACGGATTTTCTAACGTCCAAATGGGACCCGCGGGACTGCCGCCGAAACTGCGCAGCCCATGCGAGGGACCGCCGGGCGCCGCTGCCGTGTCTTCGATGAAATTTCCGCTACCGGCATCCAAGTGGTACAGCGCGACCGTCGCTGGGTCGGTGTCGAAGGGGGCAGTAGGCACGCTGAAACCGCTCAAATACCGCAAAGTCGCCGACACGCGTAATTCGTCGAACCAGCCGCTAAACGATGGATAGCTTGCACCCGCGTCGTGTTTCTCGGCGCCGACGACCAAGAACGGATCGCTGAACAAGCAAGGTCCGCCGCAAAAGTCACCGGGAATTCCGTCGTCGGGATAAGAGATGTCGCCGTCGGGTCCATCGATGCTCGCGTCGAGTTCGCCATCGACGTAGAGCCACATGAATCCGTCGCTGCGCCGTCGCTGCACAGCGACGTGGTGCCAGTTGTCGTCGAGCACGTCGGTGACGCCGCAGATCGTGTAGGTGTCGCCGAATTCACCGTTGACGCCAAAGTGCAGCCGGCTGTCCGCAACCGACAAACCGAAGTTGCGCGGTTGACCGTAGCGATCACGGTCAATGACGATGTGTCCATTGATC
The DNA here is from genome assembly GCA_046154185.1 of Planctomycetota bacterium. Taxonomy (GTDB): domain Bacteria; phylum Planctomycetota; class UBA8108; order UBA1146; family JAJFFE01; genus JBJXGE01. The sequence continues at coordinate 9,541 of JBJXGE010000025.1, read as the reverse complement.
CACGAATTGCCGGGTCCACAACCAATCGGCCCAGTCGGGTTTTCGCTGGCCACGCCGCGCATCCAGAATTCCAACGTGAAATCCGTGGCGCCGACGTCCGCGGGCGGGCCGGGCAGACTGGTCGCCGGATCGTCGATGGCGATTTTCACACGATCGATGTCGCCGTAACCGTTGCCGAAAAAGCGCAGCGAGTATCCTGTTTGCGCCGCGAGCACACTCGGGAAGAGAGCGAGCGTGACACCGAACAGCCAGGCAACACCGAAACTCTGTAGTTTGAGACTCATGGCGTTTTTCTCATCTCGAGTCCAGGATCGTTGAAGCTTGCTGTGAACCCGCTAATGCAGCGAAGTATAAGCGCTGATTCGCCGAGGGCGCAGGGTATTGTCCGCGGCGGCGTCAGCGCGTATCCGGCGGAACCCGGCCGCTAGCCCCCGAACACCTTCCGCCACAGGACTTTGATCGGATCATAGAAGCGGTCGACCACGCGTTCCTTGAGCGGAATGATCGCGTTGTCGGTGATCGTGATGTGCTCGGGGCAGACTTTCGTGCAGCACTTCGTGATATTGCAGTAGCCGATGCCTTGCGCCTTTTTCAAATCGCCGAGGCGGTCTTCGGTGTCGAGCGGGTGCATTTCGAGCGCGGCCGCATAGACGAAATAGCGCGGGCCGATGAACTCTTCGTGCTTGTGGTGATCGCGCAGCACGTGGCAAACATCTTGGCAGAGGAAACACTCGATGCACTTGCGGAACTCTTGCACGCGATCGACGTCTTCTTGCGCGATTTGCCACGTGCCGTCGGCGTTGTCGGGCTTCCGCGGCGTGAACTTCTTGATGCCCTTCTTGACGCGAAAGTTCCACGACACGTCGGTGACGAGATCGCGAATCGCCGGGAACGCGTGCATCGGCTCGATCGTGACGGGCGCGTCTTCTGGCAGATCGCTCATGCGCGTCATGCACATGAGCCGCGGCGCGCCGTTCACTTCCGCCGAGCACGAGCCGCACTTGCCCGCCTTGCAGTTCCAGCGCACCGCGAGATCGGTCGCGGACTCGGCCTGGATCCGATGCACTGCGTCGAGCACGACCATGCCCTCGGTCACGTCGGTCGAATACTCTTTGAGCTCGCCGCCCGCCTTGTCGCCGCGCCACACGCGGAAAGTTCTGGTCGTCACTACTTCTGCTCCTCGATGATCTTCTTCAGCTCGGCCGGGATTTCGCGCACCGGCTCCGAAAGGACTTGCATGCTGCCGTCCGTCGCTTTGCGCACGACCTGCGTGATTTTTCCGAACTTCGGATCTTTCTCTGGGAAGTCCTCGCGGAATTGCGCGCCGCGACTTTCCTTCCGTAGGATCGCCGCGCGCGTGATGGCCTCCGACACCATCAGCAAATTCGGGAGATCGAGCGCCGTGTGCCAGCCCGGGTTGTACTCGCGATTGCCGGCGATGCCGGCGCGTTCGGCGCGCGCGCGCAGCTTCGCGAGTTCGGCTATCGCCTGCGCCATTTCATCTTCGCGACGCACAATGCCGACGAGCTTTTGCATCATCTCCTGCAGATCTTCCTGCACGCTATACGGATTCTCGACGTTGCCCTTGCCGCGTTCGGCGTAGCGGTCGAAAGGCTCGAGCGCCGCGCGCGCCGCGGCGGCGACTTGCTTGTCGTCGATGCCCACGGCCCCGTGCTCGCGCGCGAACTTCGCCGCGAACTCGCCGGCGAGTTTCCCGAACACGAGCAAGTCCGAAAGCGAGTTGCCGCCGAGTCTATTCGCGCCGTGCAACCCGCCCGCGCATTCGCCCGCCGCGAAGAGACCGGGCACCACCGACATCTGCGTGTCGCCATCGACCTTCACACCGCCCATCACATAGTGTGTCGTCGGTCCGACCTCCATCGCTTCGGTCGTGATGTCGATGCCCGCCAGTTCTTTGAACTGGTGGTACATACTCGGCAGCTTCTTCTTGATGTGCTCGCCTGCATTCGGGAGCTTCTCTTTGATCCACGCGATGTCGAGATACACGCCGCCGTGCGGGCTGCCGCGCCCGGCTTTGACTTCGCGGTTGATGCACCGCGCGACGTGGTCGCGCGTGAGGAGCTCGGGCGGCCGGCGTGCTTCCTTGTCGCCTTGCGTGTAGCGCCAACCCTCTTCTTCGTTGTCGGCGGTTTGACTGCGATAGTTTTCCGGGATGTCATCGAACATGAAGCGCTTGCCGAGACTGTTCCGCAACACGCCGCCCTCGCCGCGCACGCCTTCGGTCACCAAGATGCCGCGCACGCTTGGCGGCCACACCATGCCCGTCGGGTGAAACTGCACGTACTCCATGTCGATGAGATCGGCGCCCACGTCATAGGCGAGCGCATGGCCATCGCCCGTGTACTCCCAACTATTGCTCGTGATCTTAAACGCGCGTCCGATGCCGCCCGTTGCGAGCACGATCGCCTTCGCCTTGAACACGCGAAAGCGCCCTTGCTCACGATCGTAGCCAAATGCGCCGACGACGCGGCCGTCCGACTTGAGGAGCCGCACGACCGTGTGCTCCATATAGACTTCGATGCCTTGGTGGATCCCATGATCCTGCAGCGTGCGGATCATCTCGAGGCCGGTGCGATCGCCGACGTGCGCGAGGCGCGGATAGCGATGGCCGCCGAAGTTGCGCTGCAAAATGCGGCCGTCGTGCGTGCGATCGAAGAGCGCGCCCCAGGCCTCGAGCTCCCGCACGCGATCGGGCGCCTCGCGCGCATGCAGCTCCGCCATGCGGAAGTTATTCCCGTACTGGCCGCCGCGCATGGTGTCGGCGAAATGCACTTGCCAACCGTCGCGCCCGTCGACGTTCGCGAGCGCCGCCGCGACGCCGCCTTCCGCCATCACGGTGTGCGCCTTGCCGAGGAGCGACTTGCACACGAGCCCCACCGACACGCCGCCCGCCGCGGCCTCGATCGCCGCGCGCAACCCCGCGCCGCCGGCTCCAATCACAATCACATCGTGCTCGTGCGTGCGATAGTCAGCCATCGTTAGAAGAGCCTCCAGTCGGTCCAATAGCCCATCGAGCACAGGCGCACGTAGACATCCGTGAATCCGACCCAAAACAAGCTGAACCATGCCCACTGCGCGTGCGCCCGGTTGAAACTACTGACGCAACTGTAGCAACTCTTGCGAAGCGGCGCCGCCGACATGCGGTCGAGCACGCCGCCGATCAAGTGTCGCAGCGAGTGGCAGCCGAATGTGTAACCGGAGAGCAGCACGACATTGAGCGTCAGCACCAAAGTGCCGATGCCGACGCCGAAGCTCTCCGTGCCATCCGCATTTTGAAACCACATCGCCTTCCAAGCGTCGTGCGCAAGAAACGCGATGACGACGAGCGCCACGTACAGAAAGTAGCGGTGGATGTTTTGCAGGATCAGCGGCAGTGATTGCTCGCCGAGATACTGCTTCCGCAACTCGCCGACCGCGCATCCCGGCGGATCGCCCCAAAACGCTTTGTAATACGCGCCGCGATAGTAGTAGCACGTGAACCGAAAACCGCCGGGCGCCCACAAAATGAAGATCGCTGGTGAGAACGGAATCAAGCTCGGCCACCACTCAGGCGGCGGAAACCAGGCGTGCGGTGAGGTGCCGAAGATCTCCGGCGAATAAAACGGCGACAAGTAATTGCCGAGATGATAGTGCGCGTTTTGGAGCGCAGCCCATGTCGAGTAAAAGATGAAAGTCGAGAAGCCGAGAAACGTCGCGAGCGGTTGCAACCACCATTTGTCGCGCCGCGCGGTCGCGGCAAAGCCGCGTTGTTTGAGAGATTGGGTTAAGGTGTTCAAGCGCATTCCTCACCAGGAAGGGCAGCGGAAACAGCCGGCTGTTGCGGGAACCCCAAGCGCGGGCCGATGAAGACCGCAGAGAGTAGCCAGCCGCTAGCGCGTTTGCAACGTCGCCGGTGGCGCCGCGCAGCGTCGCTTTTTTACGTTGCGCTTCGCGAAATCGGCGCGTGTTGGCCAAGACATCCACCGCGCGGCCGGGTAACTTTGTGGCCCTTCCGGCCCACGCCGGTTTGGCTGGGTCTGTGCTTTTCGCGCGCAAGTTTCTAGAGAGTGCTTCGCCATGATGCCGATCGCCATCGCCGGCGTGCAGATGCATGTCTCGACCGACAAAGAAAATCTGAGCGCCATGCGAGCGCGACTCGCAGAGCTCATGCACCGTTTTCCATGGGTGCAGATGGTCGTCTTTAGCGAGTTGTGCGCGTTCGGACCGAACCCCGTGCATGCGCATCCGCTCCCCGGTCCGACCGAGCAAATTTTCCAAGAGATGGCTTCCAAGCATGGTGTGTGGTTACTGCCGGGCTCGATCTTCGAACGCCGTGGCGAGCAGCTGTTCAACACCGCGATCGTGATCGATCCCGCCGGCAAGGTCGTCGGCCGTTATCGCAAGATGTTTCCGTTTCGACCGTATGAGGCCGACGTCGAAGCCGGCACCGAGTTCTTGACGTTCGACGTGCCGCAGGTCGGTCGTTTCGGTGTGTCGATTTGTTATGACATGTGGTTTCCCGAGACGACGCGCACACTCGCGGCGATGGGCGCCGAAGTGATTTTGCATCCGACGATGACAAACACGCTCGATCGCGATGTCGAGTTGGCCATCGCGCGCGCGAGCGCCGCCATCAACCAGTGTTACTTCGTGGACATCAACGGCGTCGGCGGCGGCGGCTACGGCCGTTCGATTCTCGTCGGTCCGAATGGCTCGGTGCTGTACACGGCCGGCAGTGGCGAAGAACTGCTGCCGTTCGAAGCCGATCTCGAGCGCGTGCGCCGCGCGCGCAAAGTCGGCTTGCACGGCCTCGGTCAACCGCTCAAGAGTTTTCGCGATCGCATGGTCGACTTCTCTGTTTATCGCCACGGCGCGCCGGGATTCGAATCGTTGGCAAAACTCGGCGAGCTCGCCGTGCCGCAAAAGCCGACTGGTTCGGGGCGAATTTCCGAATCGCACGGCGGCGATAGGTGAGCGAGTAGCCGTTGCAGCGCCGTTTGGAAGCGATTATCGAACCCGACGCGGGCGAAGCGTGGCAAGCGCTCTTCGATCGGATGTGGCCCGGTTATCGCTCGTGGTATTTGCGCGAAGGAGAAGCGGCGCGACCGACTTTTCTCGACTGTCGATCGAACCTGCGTCGCGCGATGCCAAAGCTGCGGCGCACCTACGAGGGACTCGTCGAACTCGCGGGCGGCGGCGACATCGAGGCGCGCTTTTTGAGTCTGTACAACCCGCCCGCGTTTCTCGCCGGTTGCTCGCAGCTCGTGCACTTGGGCGATGAACCGATATTGATTCGCAATTACGACTACCATCCGCAACTCTGGGAGGCGGTGCTGCTCGGCAGTTCTTGGACGGGTCAGCGCGTGCTCGCGATGAGCGACTGCTTGTGGGGAGTTCTCGACGGGATCAATGAAGCGGGCGTTTGCGTGGCACTCGCGTTCGGCGGCCGCCGCGTGACGGGTGATGGTTTTGGTGCGCCGCTTATCCTGCGCAATTTGCTCGAGAACTGCACGCGCACGCGCGACGCCGAAGCGTTGCTGCGGAAGTCGCCGAGCCACATGTCGTACACGATCACCGTGCTCGATCGCCGGGGCGAGCACGTGACCGCATACTTGTCACCCGATCGGTCGCCGCATTTCACGCGCGAGATGATTGCGACCAATCATCAGCTACGCGTCGAGTGGCCAGAGCACGCCGCGGCGACGGCGACGGTCGAGCGCCGCTGTCACCTCGAAAAACTGGTGAGCGCCGCGCCGCAACCGTTGAGTGTCGAGGATCTCATTCCCGTGTTTCTCAGCGCGCCAATTCGCAGCGCGTCGTACGCGCGCGGCTTTGGTACTTTGTACACGGCGGTCTATCGCCCGGCGCGCGGCCTGGCCGAGTATCACTGGCCGGGCAAGGAGTGGTCATTCGACGTGAATCAGCTCGTGGCCGGGAGCCGCACGTTGCGGTTTGCGGCGAGCGGTCGCTGAGTGACGACCGCGGTCGATTGGATTCGCCACGCGCCAGCGGACGCTGCTTCGATTCCTACGGAACACACCCGGCGGCTGAACTTAGGCCTGCTGTTTGTCACGACATTGTGCGTACAGGTAAGGCAAGCATGTTCGGCAGGAGTCAGTCCTGCCAAGGAAGGAGCCAGACCCTTGTAGCTTGGATGGCAGCCGTAAGGGAGACCGATCGGCTGAAGCCCATCGACAAAGCCATTCTTGGAATGGTGAGCGAGTCAACGGGCCGCAACGAAAGTGAACGCGAAGTGACCTCGAAAGGCAGGCGAACCGGAGGCCGAGCCCTCAATGTCGCGGCAGAGGCAGCATGAGCGATCGCACTCTGGCTGAGGCGAAAACTCACTCCGGCGGGGAAATAGCCGCGGCACGTTAGCAAGGACATGCGAAGCAACTGGAGAAGCCCTCCTCGGCCCGATTCGAAATACTCGGAGCAGGCTGAGCCTATAACCGACACACCGGGAAGTGGCGAGGTGCCGAGAGGGTGGCGGATGGGTCCGCAGTAGCGATGAAGCTGGGTAACTCCAGCGGAGCGAAGGGGCCCTGCTGACGGCAATTTCTTCGTCATAGGCAAGGCAAGGACGAGATGACAAAGACGTCCATCGATTTGCAGGAGCTGAGACGGAGGATCTACCACAAAGCGAAGGCCGAACCGGCCTGGCGTTTCTGGGGACTGTTCGTCCACGTCTGCAAGTACGAGACACTGCACGAAGCCTACCAGATGGCACAGCGGAATGGCGGCGCTCCCGGAGTGGACGGCGTCACGTTCGCGGTCATCGAGTCGGTGGGGGTGGTGACGTTCTTGACAGAGCTGCGGAACGAATTGGTCACCGGCACGTACCGACCGCTCCCGAACCGGAAGAAGGAAATCCCGAAGGCTGGCGGCAAGGTCCGCACGCTCGGGATTCCGACTATTCGCGATCGGGTTGTGCAAGGTGCGCTCAAGCTCATCTTAGAGCCGATTTTCGAAGCGGACTCTCAAGATGGGTCGTACGGATATCGCCCGAAGCGAACCGCGCACCAAGCGGTCGCGAGGGTCAAGAAGGCTGTGGTCCGCCGGCTGACCCGCGTCGGTGAGTCACTCGATTGTGCTCCGCAAGGTAGCCATTCGCGTGAACGATGACGACGTACTACGGCTGCTCAAACTCATCCTGAAAGCCAGCGGCAAACTGGGAGTGCCGCAAGGAGGCGTAATCTCGCCAATGCTCGCCAACTTGTATCTGAACGACCTAGATCGGATGCTGGAGCGAGCAAAGGAAGTCACGCGGCGGGGCGAGTACCCCAACGTAGAATACGCGCGCTTTGCGGACGACCTCGTCGTTCTCGTCGGGAGTCATCCGGCTTGCGATTGGCTGATGGAGGCGATTCCGAGACGCTTGCGGGAAGAATTGGAAAAACTGGAAGTCCAGATCAACGAAGAGAATTCCCGGACTGTCGATCTCGCAAGAGGAGAGACCTTCTCCTTCTTGGGTTTTGACTTTCGAAGGGTACAGACCTTTCGACGAAGGTGGGGGGTGCGTGCGACCCCGCGCGGGAAAGCACGCACTGGCCTGCTGCTCCGACTTAAAGAGTTGTTTCGTCGCCACGCGTCACAGCCCGTTTCACGAGTCGTGTCCCAGGCGAACCCGATCCTGCGGGGTTGGGTGAACTACTTCCGAGTCGGTGAATCCGCTGAGTGCTTCTCGTACGGTCGCTACTGGATGGAAAGAAAAGTCCGACGACACCTCATGCGTTCACGAGGGCGACAGGGTTTCGGTTGGAAGAGGTGGAGTAGTGATTGGCTCCACCACGCAACGCTCGGAGTCTTCAGTGACTACCGACTGGTGCGGCTGCCCGAACACGACAGCGTCCCCAACCGATAGGTCTCATTAGCGATGCGACGAAGTCGTCAGGAAAGCGTAGTGCGGGAAATCTGCACGCTGCGTTTGATGCGGCGGGGACTGGAACTCGGGATCACGGTCGGAGCTCATTAGGGCACGTCATGCCCGAAAGGGTGGATACAGACGGAGCCGAGACCTACGAGATCACCGCGCCAGTCCTCGACCCTACTCGACGCATTATCCGCGAGTACTCGCCCGTCCTGTCCAAAAACTCATCTGCGGCGGAGTGTGCGGAAATCTGGGGTCGGAGTGCGTTCGACGGTAACTCGTCCTGTCCAAGAACTCATCCGCAGCAGATTGTGCAGAAACCGACGAGGCAGAATCGCTCAGCAGAGTGCACGTCTTCCGTGTTAACGCGGATTCGGCCGATATTCGCCGGCGGACGCCGTGATTCGAGCTCAAGGCCGTATGCTCTCTGTTCACGTCGACAAGCACGACCGGTTCGAGTCCAGTCACCTGCGGTATGGTTGACGCAAACGACTTCTAACATGACGGGCTAGCCCGCCTGCCCGTGAGGTCATGTCAAGAAGTGTGTAAAAGCCATCAGGCGGAGACCTTCTTTTTCGACTTCGTTTCTTGAGCCCGTTCTCCATCCTTGAATGCTACACCGTCGAAGACTTCCCTCAGGAAATCCTGTCCATTGAGCCGGCGGAAATTCTTCTGCGCCACGAGCAAGCACTTGAAGATGACGGCCGTCGCGTTCGTCACTTTCTTGAAGCGCTTCGCAGCATCGGTCCGTAGTCGCAGCGCGGCGAATGGGGACTCGATGACATTGGTTGTCCTGAGATGAGTCCAGTGATCCTTTGGAAAGCCGTAGAAGGCGATCATTCGGTGCCAGTCCTTATCGATGAGCTTGCTGGCCTCATCGAAGTCGTGGTCCTTGCACCACTGTTGGAATCGTCGCTTTGCTTGCTCGGCCTTTGACTCGCTCTCAGCGTACGGAATCTCACGCAGCAACGTCTTGCCCTGTTGCTGGTATTTCTTTGAAATCTTGTCGAGCACGTTGACCATGCGGTGGTTCCAGCATCGTTGCTCGCGGCTCGTCGGGTACACGTTCGTCAGCGCTGCCCAGATTCCGAGGTGACCATCGCCGATGACTGCGCTCGGTGCGTTCATTCCTCGGTCTCTGAGATCCCGCAGCAAGTCGGACCACGCACTAGCAGACTCTCGCTGCCCGGGCCGCAAAGCCACGATTTCCTTGCGTCCGTCGGCTAGTCCGGCGATGGCCACAAGCAAAGCTGCTTTATCTTTTTCCAAACCGGCCTTCACGTACACACCGTCGACCCACAGGTACACAACTTCAACACCCTTGAGCGACCTCCGGCGCCACTCTTCGAACTCGACCTGCCACACGTCTTTGAGTCGAGCCACCGTGCCAGAGGAGAGCGCCGCGTCGTCGCCCAGCAATCCCCGCAATGCCACGTCGAAGTCTCCGAGTGACAGACCGTGCAAGTAAAGCTCGGGCAGGAGCTCGTTCACCTTCTCGGTCCTTTTGACAAACAGCGGCAGCAGCCGACTTTCAAACTTTTCCTCCAGGTCTCGCAACCGAGGTCGTCGAAGCTCAATCGTGCCGCAGCTCATGGTCAAGCGTCGCGGCTTCCCATAACCGTTGCGGTAACCAGTCGTCGTATCCACCGCATCTCGCCGCTCGGAACGCTC
>JBJXGE010000020.1:0-118943 GCA_046154185.1 Planctomycetota bacterium | reverse complement strand
CGTAATCCTCAACGTAGCCAGGCTACGCCTGAGGTTCCGCTCAATCGCCGAGAACGGACCTACGCCAGATCTCGACCTCCAAATGGAGAGTTATTTTTGCGCGGACCCTTAGTTAGAATCCCGCCATGACTTATTGGGAATCGCCAATACGACTCGCGCCGCTCTTGCGCTCCAGCATCTGGGGCGGCGAACGCATTCTCAGGGAAATCCATAGAGGTCTTGTACCGCCGAGTACGCCGTTGCCCAAAGACCATGGTTACGGAGAGAGCTGGGAAGTTTCCGATGTCGGGGAGGACGACAACGATCATTCGCGCGTGCTCGATGGCGTGGCGCGCGGGCGCACTTTGCGCGAACTGTTAAAGGAAAATCCCGCGTTTCTGCTCGGACTCGATCATCGCCCACCCGCGCCTCCGAAGCTTCCGCTCCTGTTCAAGTTCATCGACGCGCGCGAGTGGTTGTCCGTGCAAGTGCATCCGTCCGACGCATTGTTGGCTGCGAAAAAACAGCAGGGTCGCGGTAAGACGGAGGCGTGGCTGATCCTCGCCGCCGCTGACGACGCAAAGATCGTCTACGGTCTCGAGCCACCACTTTCCTACGCCGAATACTTGGAGCGCGCGAAAATCGGCCGCGGCGCGGAAGGACTGCGGTACGTGCCGGTCATGGCCGGCGATTTTATTTTCGTGCCCGCCGGGACGCTGCACGCGATCGGTCCCGGCATTCTGCTCGCTGAGATCCAACAGTCTTCGGACACCACTTATCGGCTTTACGATTGGGGCCGGGATCGCAAGACGCATTTGCCCGAGGCCGCCGACGTGTGTCCGCCGATTCCGCTGCCAGCCTGCCCATGGCCCGCGCCACCTGAGACTCAACCCGGGTTTCGGCCGCGCCTACACGTTCCGAACTGCCCGTTCACAGTCGACGAGCTGCGGGGCGCCGTTGGCCTGCATCGAATTCCGCGAAGCCCACAGCGTTGCGGGATATTGAGTGTTCTCGACGGCGCGGTCGATGTCCTGTGCGAGACGTCTTTGGGCTCAACTCAAGTCAAAGCAACGAAGGGCGATGTGTTGTTTTTTCCGGCGCAGTGCGTCGCTCCACGCATACGAGCATCCGCGCCGACTTGGGCGCTCTGGATGCAACCGTGCGACGTCAGATCGAGCGTCGCCGCTGGGTCGGCTTCGGAGCGACCCGCGCGTTGACCCGAGCCCGTGCGGTCGCTATTCTCCTAACTTCGCTCATCGCACGCGCCGCGCGTCTGCGAGTCGCGGGGACCGGAGCTTCCACCCCGCCTTCCTGCACGCTGAGCGCTCACCAGTAATTTTAGACTTCTCGCCCGAAAGGATTTCATGGCTGCTCCTGTCCGTCGCCAGCCGTCGGCACCGCAGCCCGCGCCTGCCGCCAAGAAGAAAAGCACAGTCGGTCCCGCGATCTCCATTCCACTTTTCGTGTTGCTGATCGGCCTCATGGGCTGGTTCATCTACAAATTGACGCGCGAGGAGCCGAAGTACGACGCGAAGCCGGTCGTTGAAGTCGTCGAGGATACGAGTAACGCCGAGTGGGTGGCGATTCAAGCCGATGCCAAAAAAGCGAAGGAGTTGTACCGCGAGGTCTTGAAAGTGAAAGACAACGAAGATCAACGCGACGAATTCAAGAGACGACGATCCGTTGCCCTCGATGCGCACAACAATGTGCTCGAGCGATATGAAAAGATGATCGAGCCGCTGCGCGACCCGAAAACCGGAAAACTCCCGGCGAGCTATCTCGGCTACAGCCAGGAGATGAGTGAAGTCATGAAGCGTCAATCCGATCTCGGCAGAATGAGTACGTTCGACTAGACGGACGCCCGCGGACAAGAAGGCATCGAGCCGCTCGCCGCGACCGGAGTTGAGACGCTGCTAGGCGAAGGAGAATGATGGCGAAGCCGATCATCCGCAAACCAACCGGTTCGCCTGTAGCTTCAACTCCATCGGCATCGACGAAGCAGGCCGAGGCCGCTCCGGCGCCGCCGCTGAAAATCCGCAACGCGCGCGCGAGTTCGGGTGATTTCGATTCGTCGGACATAATGGTCGGCGCCGCGTTGCTGATCGTGATTCCCACCTTCACTTGTATTTTGTTGGCGTTCGTCGGCCTACCGATATCCGGCTACGACGCCAAGTACGAAGAATTGCCGGTCGACGCGGACCGTCGCAACGAGCTGCTCAAAGTTCCAGCGCCGTTTACGCGCGACGAGTTCAGTATTCAACTCGCCAAGATCGACAACCTCCTCGAGAAGAAATACATCGATTACATGGATCGGGCGCGGGGCGACCAGGCGCTGCCGCTGATCAAGCACAACTGGATCAAGTGCGCCAAGGCTTGCATCGATCGCGCCGAGACGCTGGTCACGGGGCTCGAAAAATCGGTCAAGGAAAGTGCCGGCGGCAGCGAAGGCTCGATGACACAAAACTTGGTGCGCCGCCGCGCGATCATCACTGCCAGCCGCGCCGAACTCGAAAAAGAAAAGGTCATCGTCGAGCGGTAGTCCGCTCGCGAAAAAAACACCGCGAGCGGTAGTCCGCTCGGAACAGCGACAATACGAGCAGAATCCGCTCCCGACTGGAACCGCTCCCGCGCGCCGCCACTCCGAATCGTGACGGGCTAATTCGGAGGGACCGCGCCGCTCCATGAGCCTGCCCGACATCCGCCTTGCGCTCCGCGCTCTCGAGGACGAGAGCATCGATCGCGCCGACCTCTTGCGGGTGATTACAGTGCTCGAGAGTTGGCAACGCGGCGAGTTGCGCGGCTCTTGCGCCGAGCTTTTGGTCCGCGAGTTTCGCGTCGACCCGGCGAAAGTGCGCCGCTGGGAAACCGAGATCGCCGGCCAGCCCGTGCAGCGCATCGGCAAGTACTTGCTGAAGCGTCGCATCGGCCAGGGCGGCATGGGGATGGTCTTCGAGGCCGAACATCCGAACTTCGAGCGATCTGTCGCGCTCAAGATTTTATTGCCGGGCCGGCGCAGTCCAGCCGCCATGCAGCGGTTCCTGCGCGAAGTGAAGAGTTCGGGGGAATTCAATCATCCGCACATTGTGCATGCCTATGACGCGGGGATCGATGGTGATATCCCATTTCTAGTCCTCGAGTATGTCGACGGTGAGAATCTCTTCCAGCAGCTGCTACGCAACGGGCCGGCGACAGTCGCCGACACGATTCGAAATCTCGCCCAAGCGACTTCCGCGCTCTGGTGTCTCGAAGCGCGAGGTTGGACGCACGGGGATGTCAAACCCTCGAATTTCGTCATTACGCGCGGCGGACATCTGAAACTCATCGATCTCGGTCTCTGTCGCCCGCCCGGCAAACCGCGCGACATCGAGCTCATCCACGGCAGTCCGCCTTACATCGCACCGGAGCAACTGGGCACCGGCGAATCGCTCGATATCCGCGCTGATCTCTTCGCGCTCGGCGCGACCTTCTATCATCTGCTGACCGGTCGTCCGCCTTTTGCGGCGCGCACGGTCGCCGACTTGCGCCGTTCGCACCAGGAACAAAGCGTCCCGCCCATTCGCAGTCTGCGGCCGGAATTGCCGGCAGCATTGGCGGAAATCATCGATAGCCTGGTGACGTTGGATCGCGAACGTCGCCCCAAGAATTGCGAAGAGCTTGTGCGCGCTATCGAGCGACTGCCGGGCGCGCCGCAGGTTTTGCCACCGACGGCTGCACGCTCACAATTCGGCGCGGCGACTGAGTCGGTCGCGCGCGTTCAACGCGGGCGATGGTCCTCCTGGATGGTCGTAAGCGTCGGTCTCGCCGTGTTTCTGCTCGCGCTCAGCGTGCGTCTCCTCTTCTGGGATGCCGAAGCAAGCGATGATTCCGGCGCCATCGTCGCGAACACGACGAGCGATGGAACGGAGGCGCCAACTCCAGCGTCGCCGACGGAAGTCCGCAACATCACCGCCGAATCCGCCGCGTGGGATGCGCTTTGGCAGCAACACCCGAATCGTCCGTATCCAGAAATTTTCAATTGGCTCGCGACGCAAGCCGATGAACTGCGCGTGCGCGCCTGGCGCGACCTTGCGCGACAAGCGCTGCGGGACGAGGCCGAACCGATCTACACCAGGGTCGAAACCGAACTCGGCGCGTTGCGCGAAGCGCGGCGCTTCGCCGAGGCGCTAACGCTCGTTGAGACCATCCCCGAACGCTTGCGCGTCGCGGAATGGGATCTCAAGTATTCCGAGTGGCGGATCGCGATCATCTCGCAGCGCGGCGTGCGCGTCGACGCATTGGCGGCCGCGGTCGGCTCGGCGCTCGGGCGCGATGATCTGTACGCGGCCCGACATTGTTACCTCGCGTTGCTCGAGGAGCCGCCAGCGGATCACGCGTGGTATCGAAATGAGCTCGACGCTCGCGTGCCGAATCGACCTTGGCTCGAACAGCTCGAGCCGGCGGCGTTTGCCGCGCGCGCCGCGCTCGCACAGCGCCGCACCGAAGTTCGTAACTCGCTCGCGCGCGCCGAGCTGCCCGCCGCCGATTGGTCGCGCCACGACGGCGATCCGTTCACTGAGATGGGGCTTGAGATTCTCGCGCTCCATCCGGCTTTGCTCCAGCGTGGCGGACCAGTCAGCGAGCGTCTGCTCGCCTTGGGTTTATTCACAAGTTGCGACGCGTCGACGTTGGTGCTCGTCGCGGATCTGCTCGCAGCGAGCGACGAACGCTGCGATCTCGCGCGAGAGTCGCGCGCGGCGCGCGTTCTCGAAATCGCCCGCAACGCGTGCGCCGCGTGGGACGTGAGCGCGGCCGAGCGCGCCTGGCAAGAGTTGTCGTCGGCGGAATTGTCCGCGTCAGCGGCCGCGCGCGTCGCCGCGGCACGAGTAGACAGTGACCGCCAGCAGCTGCAAGAAGGCGCGCTCGTGCGCGGCGGAATTTTTGTTGCCCAAGTCAGTGGCGAGTGGCGGGAGCCGCCGAGTTTCGAGTATGTGGCGATGGCGCCGCGGTTTTTTGAAGAGTGGCGCGCGCGCGCCGATCGTTGGCGCGTGACAAGCAACGCACTCGCTTTACGCAGTGGAGCGGTCGAAGAGCCGCTCGCTGCGCTGTTGCCTTTCGATGGTGACCTGCGACTCGAATTCGATTGGACGCCGCCCGTCGGCAATTGGATGTGGGGATTCGAGTATGGACCGTGCGCAGTCGGGATCCTCAAGCGGCAGGCCGGCGAGTTACGAGTCGCAATTGGGAACCCAACCGATGTCAAAGCAGAACTCGCCGAGGAGCGCGGCGTCGTGTTGGCGATCAGCGAAGCCACCGCACGCGAGTCGGTCCGAATCGTGATTATCGTGACCGCCGACTCGATCGCGCTCGAGTTCGGTCCCGCGCGGCATCGCAGCTTGTATCGCAGCGCCGACCTCGCTGGTTGGCCGACTCTCTATTTGCCGGGCGACGCGACGCTCACGCGGATTAGCCTCACCGGCCACGTTGACGGCGAGTGGCTCCAAGAACGCGCACGTCTGATCGAGCAGCGCTCGCAGTAAGCTCGACGGCACGCCGCATTGCGCCGCCTTATGAGAGGCGCTTTTGGCCGCTAGGCCGGTTGCGCGGTCGCATTGTATGCTTGATTGAGCACGCTGTAGCACCCGACTGCGGGAGCTCAGTCAATCGTAACAATAGCCGCAGAGCCTTATGGCGGAATTCAAACCCGAAGACTTTATCAATCATCGGTATCGCGTCGAGCGCCTCCTCGGTCGGGGTGCGATGGGGGAAGTCTATCTCGTCGAAGACATGGTGAAGATTCAACGCCATGTCGCACTCAAAGTCCTCAAGTCCGAGAATCTGCAAGAAGCCGACTTTTGGTCGAAGGGGGAATATGAGGCGCTGACGCGGTTGCGGCACCCGAATCTCGCGCGCGTGCACGATTTCGGCCGTGTCGGCGACAGCAACGATTTCTATATCGTGAGCGAGTTCATCCGCGGCAAGGACTTACTGACCGCTACCCAGAGTGTCGCGTTCGAAGAGCTGCTCGACATCTTTGCGCAGATCTGCCGCGCGCTCGAGTACATCCACACGCAGGGCTACGTCCACTTCGACATCAAACCCGACAACATCCTCGTCACGCGCGAGCGCGTCGTCGGCAGCGACGAAGGCTCGAAGGTGCAATGGAGCCCGATGCTTTCGCCGGACGCGGCCAGCGCCGAGGGTCCGCCGCACGTAAAGCTCATCGACTTTGGGCTCGCCGAGAAGATCACCGGTACTTTCAATTTCGCGATCAAGGGCACGTTCCACTATGTGGCCCCCGAGATTATCAAGGGGCAAACTCCCGACAAGCGCGCCGACTTGTATTCGTTGGGTGTCACCCTCTACCAACTGCTGACGAGTCGCTTGCCGTTCATCGACGATCAGGGTCATGTGCTCGATCGCGCGCGTGTGAATTGGCGCGAACTCGTTCGACGTGCGCTGCAGGAGCGACCGAAGTGGCTCGTCGACATCGCGCTGCGCCTTTTGGAGGAAGAACCGGAAGCGCGTTTCCCGACCGCCCGCGGCATCATCCAAGCGCTCAACGCCGGCTCAGGTCGCATCTACGAACTGGAAACCGCCGAGACGCAGGTTTCGTACTTGTACTGCTCGCGACTTGTCGGGCGCCGCAAAGAGCTGAACCGTCTCAAAGAAGAGGCCGATGCCGTATTCCCGCCGATCACTGCGCGGCCCGGCGACCGCAAGCCAACGGGCGACACCTCCATCGTCACTCGCATGTTGCGCGAAGACAGCCGCAAGCGCGCACCGTTTTACATAATCAGCGGCGAAATCGGCGTCGGGAAGTCGCGTCTGTTCGAAGAGTTCACGCACTTGCTCAAAATGCGCGAGATTCCCGTCCACGTCGGCAACTGTTACGAGACGAGCCACGATCCCTACCAGCCGTTCCGCGAGATCATCGAACAGATAGCACTCGCGCACGGACTCGAATCGGAGCTCTTCCAAAAGCACAGCGTCGTCGTGCGACGGCTATGTCCGCGCTTGCGATCGACCGGCGACGACGACAGCGACGACACTGCCCTTCGTCCCGACATTGAACGCCTGTGCTTCATCGAAGGGCTCGCGAATTTCCTACTCGACAGTTCCGTGAAAATGCCCTGCGTCATAAACCTCAACAACTTGCATTGGGCCGACGAAGCATCGATGGACCTGCTCGCGTGCTTGATCGAGAAATCCGTGCAATTCGAGTCGAGTTTGCCGCATGGGTTGCCAATGATGCTGATGGCGACGCTGCGTGTCGACGAGGCGCTCCCCGAGGCGCCTCGTCGCGTGTTGCAGACGCTGCGTGAGGAAGATCGCATCAAAGAGATCCCGGTGCGTCGCTTCACGCGTCCACAGATCGCTGAGCTGATCCACAGCATGTTGCAACTCGAGGAAATCCCAACACCGTTCCTCGATCGACTTGAAGAGCGCACGAGCGGCAATCCGCTTTTCATCGTCGAGACGCTCAAGAGTCTACAAGAAGAAGGAATCATCGCGCGCGATGGCGATAGCTGGCGCATACGCAGCGATGGCGATCTTTCGCGGATCGAAATCCCGCACGGGATCGAGGCCATCTTGCTGCGCCGCGTGCGCATGCTCGATCCGCAACATCAGCGAATCCTCGAGGCGATGTCCGTTCACGACAAGCCGATGTCGAGTAAGCTCCTCGAGCGCCTTTCCGACTTCGCGCGCGTCAACGTGCTCGTCAGTTTGCGCGAACTCGAGAATCGCGGCATGGTTGCGAAGGCGCTCGACAACGGGCGGCTGCAGTTTGCAATCAGTCAGCCGAAGTTACGCGAGATTCTCTATCACAATATTCCGGCGGAGCGCTGCTCGAGCCTGCATGGCGCGCTCGCGTCGGCGATGCTCTCGGAACACGACGGCAATCAAGAAGAGATCATCGAGGATCTCGCCTTTCACTATCAGCGCTCGAGTCAAGCGGCGCGCGCGCTCGAGCTGACGCGCATGGCCGGCGACATGTGCCGTGGCATTTTTGCGCACGAGCGCGCGGTCGAGCACTACCGTCACGTAATCCGGCTGACCGAGGGTCGCAGTGAGTGCTATCGCGTTTGGTTTGAGACGCAGGAGCAGATCGGCGACATCGGCACGCTCAGCGGCGACTATGAACTCGCGCAGTCGAGCTTCGATACGCTGCTCGAGGCCGAGTACATCGAAGGGCTGGGCGGAGCTGATCGCGCGCGTGTGCTGCGCAAGCGCGGTAAGGTCGATGAGATCGGCGGCGAGTACGATCGCGCGCTCCGTTGTTACAAGGAAGCGAAAGATCTACTAGAGGCTTGCGAAGGCTCGACCGATCACCAAGCCGAGCTGATTCGCGTCTACAACGCGATCGGCTGGGTTTACGTGTGCATGGGCAAGTACGACAAAGCGATGACGATCTCCGTCGATGCGCTGCGCAAAGTCGGCGGAGCCGAGGAAAGTCGCGAACACGCTCTGATCTTCAGCACCATCGGCAGCTCGAACTACTTCAAGGGCAACCTCGAGCAAGCGATCGAGTTCCACACGCGCGCACTGCAGATCCGCGAGAACCGCGAGGACGTGCCGGAGATCATCATTTCGCTCAATAACCTGGGTGATGCTTATCTCGAGTGTTGCGAGTACATGGACGCGCTCAAGAACTATCGCCAAGCACTAAAGTCCGCGGAGCAAATCGGCGACGCGTTCGGCCGCGCGATGGCGCTCCACAATCTCGCAAAGACGCACATTGCGCTCGGCGACGACGAGCAGGCCGAGGGATTTCTGCGCGATTCGCTGAAGCTCTCCAAAGACTACAAGATGCGTTATCTGAACAACCTGAATTACCTGCTGCGCGGCAAGCTCAAACGCCGACGCGAAGAGTTTGCCAAAGCCGAGAGTGATTTGTTCCGCGTACTCGGCGTGTTCTCGAAACAGGGCACGCGCTGGGGGCTCACGCAGTGCTTGTTGGAAGTTGCTGAGCTGCAACAGCAGCGGGGCACTTTGGACGAGGCGCAGCGCCTCACGCGTGAGGCGATCTCGAACGCGACTTCGCTCAACATCGCCAGCCTCGAAACGCGCGCCCGTCTCTTGGATCTCTCGATCCAACGGAGTCTCGGCGCGCCCGAAGCTGAGCTGCGCGAGCGAATGAAGGTCGCGTCCCAACACATGGACAGTTTGCGCAGCGTCGAACTCAAAGCGCAGATCGAAATCGAGCGCGCGGAGATTCACGTGAAGTTGCGGGAGATCGACGCGGCGCGGGAAGCGTATCGCGTTGCCGCCGAGCACTATCGCGAGGTCGCGGATCGGTTGCCGCCTGAGTACCGAGACACTTATTTGGCGGCGCATCACGTGAGCGCCGCGGATCTCAAGCAAGCGGCGGACTTCCGCGAGGTGCCCGGCAGTGTTGCCGTGTCGGCGTCCGCGAACGCCGACCCCGACGACGCCGATGATGAGCCACAGCCGCCGCCGGTCACGGCGCGGGGCGGAACGTCGAAGTTTCAAGTGCTCGCGCCGGGGCAAGAGGAGATGCTGCGCGTCGCATCGCTGCTCCAAGAGATGCACCAAACTGGTTCACCCCGGATGTTCTTGCAGAAGCTCATGAACTGCATCATTCACGCGACGGATGCAGAAGAAGGATTTCTACTCTTGCGTGATGGTGACAAAGTGCGCGTGCTCTTCGCGTGCGACCGCAAAGGCGAAAAGGTCAAGAAGGCCGGCTCGCGCCTGTGCCTCGAAGCGCTGGAAGATGTCTGGGACAGCGGAGTGTCAATCCTGGCCGGCCGCGTCGTGGATGATGCGCGCGCGCGCGGATACGAATCGCTCTACCGCGAGAACATTTCGTCGCTTGCGGTGTTGCCGATGCGTCCCGATCCCAACGCGCGCGCCGCGCTGTACCTCAACAATCCAGGTCCGACGCACCTAGTCGCGCCGAGCGGAAGCCCGGCGTTGATGGCCTACCAAAATCTGTTGCAGCTGTGCCTGCTACAGATCTCGATTCCCCGCGCGGTCAGCGTATAACCCGTCCCGCCCGCGTCCCCGCACCTTGACTTCGCATCGCTGCTGGTTAAATTTCGCGCTATGAATGCCGACTTGAGTCTCTTCCTCATTCCTTTCGGGTGAGTGACCCGCGTGCGAAGTGGCAAAGCTATCGAACGCCTCTCTCGCATGGGGACCGGTCGGTACCTGCGGCAGACGTTGGTGCTCCAGTAGCTGACCTTTTCTCATCTTCAGCGGCAAACGATCCACTGCCACTTCTTGTCACGCGCGCTGTCCGCACGCGAAAGAAAACCGGTCGGTTTTCGTGCTCTGCGCGACTCTTCCAAACGGCGCCGTTTTGAGCGCACGGACCGCAATAGCAAAAGATCTTTGGTAGCAGCCGGGCGAACGGATAGACGTTCGCCCGGCGTCCGACATTCTGAAGGAGTGAAACATGAATAGCCGAACGGCTCGGATAGTCTTCGGCGCGGGCACGACGCTCGCCTTCGCGCTCTGTGCGGGACAATTTGTTCTAGGTCTTGGCGATGCTCCGCGCACCGCAACTTTTGAAGTGCGCGAGCAGTTCAAAATCAACGTGCCGGAGAACGCCGGCAAGATTCAGATTTGGTGCGCGTTGCCACAGGAAAACGATCCGGCGCAACAGGTCGCGGATCTCAAGATCGAGGCGCCTTTTCCGCATCGCACGGAAAAGGACTCCGAAGGAAACACGGTGCTGTACCTCGAAGCCGACAAGCCGGCGGCGGGTGAGATCACCATCACCGAGACCTTTGTCATCATCCGCAAAGAAGTCAAAAGCGGCGTCGATGCCGGGAAGTCGCAGCCGCTGAGTGAAGCGGACCGTGCAAAGTACGCGCGCTATCTCGAAGCCAACACCCACGTCGTGATCGACGATCGCATCCGCAAACTCGCCGCGGAGATCGTCGGCGACGAGAAGAACACCGTGCGGCAAGCGCGGAAGCTCTACGACTGGACGCTCGAGAATGTCGAGTACTGGGTGAAGGATCCCAAGAACAAGAAAGCCTCGCCGGTCGGCAGCACGACTCACTGCCTCGACACTCGCACGGGCAACTGCACAGACTTTCACTCGCTGTGGACTTCGCTGGCGCGCGCGAGTGGCATCCCGACGCGCATGATTTACGGCTCGTTCTTTAAGCAGGAACTCGACGGCCAAGACACCGATCAGAGCTACCACTGCTGGCCGGAGTTCTACGTGCCGGGCACCGGCTGGGTGCCGCATGATGTTGCCGTTGCCGACATTTTCTACGGCACGTTTCCGAGTAATCCGGACAATGAAGTCCTTGTGCGGCGCACGACGGCCGATGGCTACAGCGGTCCGGATCCAGCGAAGGTCGACTACTACTTCGGCAACATCGATGAGCGGCGCGTGACTTGGTCGACGGGGCGCGACTTGGTGCTGATGCCAAAGCCGGCCGCCGGTCCCATCAACGCGCTGCCGAAAGCGCACATCGAAGTCGACGGCAAACCGCTCGCGGAAGGTGCCACGAACGCGTGGACGCGCAAGCTGACCTACAAGCAGAAGCCGTAGGAGTGTGAGCGAGTGCCATGAGTGACGGTCAGGTTGAACTCGATACCGTGCGCGCCGCGGAGCTTGTCAGCGATTTGCGAAAGCTGCGCGGCAGCCCGTGTCGTGGTTGCCAAAAGGTGACGTGTGCGCACGAAGCGCTCATGGGGCACGCGCTCGGTTACAAGCGTGAAGCCTACTGCGCGAGTTGCTTGGCCGGCCTCGTCGAGCGTGATGCCGAAGAACTGCGCAATCACTTGTTGAGCTACGTACTAAGTCGCCCGTGTCATCACGCGGGCTGGCTGTGGGCGGCGCAAGACGAGGGATTTTCGGCGGGCGCGTTGCCGACTTGCTTGTGGCCGGCGGCGTCCGGAGCGCCAGTCGATTCGATTCAGCCGGGCGCAGCGGTGCGCGAGGAGCCGCCGATGCGGGAAGCGAGTGCAAATGAAATTGCGCCGCACGCCGTCTGGGATGCCGGCGACATGGGCTGCGGCGATTTAGTGCTGGAACTGCGCCAACGGCTCGCGACGATGAGCGCGGGCGATGTGTTGCTACTCACGGCGCGCGACCCCGGCGCGCCGGAAGACTTACCGGCGTGGTGCGGTCTCACGCGACACAAATTGCTTGCGAGTCAGCACCCGCGTTACTGGATAGCGCGAAGAAAGGATTGAGACCGTGACCAAGAAATTTTGCGTCAGTTTAACTGCCGCGAAGGACAACGCTGATAAGGCGACGGTGGCGTTCGTGGTCGCGAACGCGGCCGTGGCGTCCGACAAAGACACGCTGGTGTTTTTGAGCATCGAGGGCGTGCGACTGTCGCAAAAGGGCTTCGCGGATTCGATCCACGAAGAGGGTTTCGCGCCGCTCAAGGAGCTCATGAACAATTTCGTGAAAGCCGGCGGCAAGATGTACGTTTGCTCGCCGTGCTTCAAGAAACGCCACCTAGATGAGAAAAACCTCATCGATGGCGCGACGATCGTCGGCGGCGCCAAACTCGTCGAGTTTTTGAGCGACGGCGCCCCGGCCATCACCTACTAATGCAGCCGAGCGCGCGCCACGACTTGACACCGAGCGTTAGCTTCGACGGCGGCGATCTCGACTGCGGCAATGGCTTGCTGCTGCTGATTCGGCGACACATCGATCCGCTCGATCGTGGGCAGTTGCTCGAGATCCGCTCGACGGAATCGTCCGTCGACGAAGAACTGCCGGCGTGGTGTCGCATGACCGGCAATGAGCTGGTGTCGTGGACACGGCACGGTGTGCAGCGGAGTTTTCTTGTTTGCAAAGGCGCGCTCGCCGAGCAGCGAGCGGCTGGAGTCGCCGCCGAACCAGTGGTGCGTGCGAGCAGCTCGCGCGTCGCGAGTGCTCCTTTGGCGTCGTCGAATGCGTTAGCGCCGCGCGCGCCTTTGCCGCCGCTAGCCGTCACAGGAATCGGTAGTTGGCCGCGTCCGCGATGGCTTCTCAAAGCGATTCACGAACACATGGAAGGGCGACTTTCCGAAGCGGAGTTTCAAGCGACGGCGGATGACGCCGTTCGGCTCGCCGTCGAAGCGCAACTCCGAGCCGGCGTCGATCTCGTCACCGACGGCGAGCAGCGGCGCGATGGTTACGCGAGCTTTGTCGGCGGACGACTCGACAATTGCCAGCTCATTCCGCTCACGGATTTGCTGCCGCTCGTCGACGACCCCGAGGAATTTGAACGGGAGTTGCGCGCGCTCGACGTGCCGGCCGCGGACGTTCGCCATCCGGCTGTGTTCGGTCCACTCGTGCGGACACGGTCGATCGCGGCGCACGAACTCGCTTTCGTGCAGCACATCACAGCGCAACCGGCAAAGGTGGCTCTGCCGGGTCCGTACCTCCTCACGCGCACGATGTGGATGGAGTGCATCTCCGATCGCGCTTACGAATCGCGCGAGTCGCTCGCCGACGACATCGTGCGCGTGCTGCGCGAGGAATTGCAGGACTTACTCGCCAGGGGCGCCGCGATCGTTCAGTTCGACGAGCCGGTATTGAGCGAAGTGGTCTTCGGCGGCGCTGCGCAGCAACGTAGCTTCATGTGCGGTGCGCTCGGCGCGAAGCGGCCGATGGCCGAGGAACTCGAGTTCGCGGGCGAGCTCATCCGCCGCGTCGTTGCCGGTGTGCCGCGCGAGCGCACGGCGCTCCATATTTGTCGCGGCAACTGGACGCGTGACGAGTCGGTTGCGCTGAGCGGCGACTATCGGCCGCTCGTGCCGCTCCTCAAGTCGCTCGCGCTGGGCACTTACTTTCTCGAGCTTTGTACGCCGCGCGCGGGTGAACTCGAGGTGCTCGCGGAGTTGCCGGCGGAGAGCCGAATCGGCGTCGGCGTCGTCAATCAAAAGCTCGACAGTATCGAGAGTGTCGACGAGATCGTCGCGAAGACGCGACGCGCAGTCGAGCTCTTCGGTCGCGACCGAGTGCTTCTCACTCCGGATTGCGGTTTTGCCACGTTCGCCGACAATCCCATCAGTTCGGCGGAAGTCGCTGAGCAAAAGCTGACGGCGATCGCGTCAGCAGCGCGTCGTTTGCGGAGCTGATGGGATTCACTGTGTGAACGCCGGCTCAACGCGCGCGTGGAGGAGAGCGCCCGCCTCCATCACGGTCGATCAAAAGTCTGGCATCGTTCGTCTACGATGTGCTGGCGCCCCGTAACATCTTGTTCCAAAAGCGCGCGCCCGTCGGTCGCCAAACTTGGCTTCCGACGGGCGCACATCGTTTTGAACTGCTGCGCGGTCGCGACGCGTTATGGCGCGCAGCCCGTGAAGCTCAGGCAACCGAGCGTGTCCGGCGTCGTATCTGGACCGCAGCCCGGGAAAGGCGGCGCGAGCGCTGCGCCACCCGAGAAGAGGTAGCTCAGAATGGAGATCACGTCGGCGATGTTGAACGCGCCGTCGTCGTTCGAGTCGGCGCTGGAGAGGCAACCCGGCGCCGTACCCTCGGAGAAGGCGTACGACAACAGGAAGATCGCGTCGCCGATGTTGAGGCTCATGTCGCCGTTGGCGTCGCCGCGAGAATAGGCCGGGGTGGGGGGCGGCAGAATTACGCCCAGGTCGATGATGATTGTGATGCAGCAGCCACGGCAGAGGCAAATCGTGATCGTGATTCTTGCAGTGCTGGGCGTGTCACCCAAGTCGATCTCCTCCACCGAACCGTCCAGTGTCGCGAAATGCACATCGTCGACGTACACTTCCATCCCACTGTAGACAATTGGGCTGGTCCATGACAGCGTCACATCGCCGTCGGTGTCCAGGGTCGCGGCGATGTCGGTGATCGGGGGAATGTCGTATGGAACGCTGGTGACGGCGGTGAAAGCCATCTCCGTGATGGCAACCGTCGAGAAGCTGAATCCGGTCAAAGTAGTGACCTCGACACTGTTCTCAGCGATCATGCGAATCTCGTCACCGACCGTCACGACGAGCCCGTTGATGTTGAACGTGCGTTGGGTCAGCCACTCGAACCAGAGACAAAGCACCGGCCAGTTATTGAGCTTGCCACAGCGAAACGGGAGTTCGTCGCCGTCGGATTCGATCACTGGATCGACGAGACCCGGGAGCGACAACATCATCGTGCCTTGACTCCAGACTTCGACGCGTACCGACGTGGCGCTGATCGGCGAGTAATCGGGCGTGCAGCGGACCGAGCCGGTCGGTTGCTGGGCGCAAGCAACGCTCCCGAGTTCTTGATCGTCGCCGGCGACGATTCCCGACGAGCTGACAACCAACGAGCTCAACGCGCCGGGCGGCGACGAGAGCGGATCCCACGACACGGACGCGTCCGAGCTGAGGCCGAGATCGACGCTCACACCGTCCTCGCCGGACGAACCCAGGTTGCGAACTTCGAGCCGACGCTGACCATCGGAGCCGGTGTAGCCGAAAAACGTCGCGGCGCCATGCGCTGCGAAATGGAAATCCTGGAACTGCACTTTCTCAGAGCTCACGACGATCGCGGGCAAATCCTGCGCTACCATTTGCGCCTCCGTAATGAGACTGGGTCCGACGGTGGGATCGTCGGACTCGAACTCGATGCGTGTGCCATGGAACGTCGCGCCCTGCGAGAGCATCGGGCCGCGATGATCGATCGTGATTGTCCAGCGACGACGCTGCCAATCGCAGTCGACTCGGACTCTAAAGATCGGGGGTGGATTCTCGAGCTCTGGGCCGCCGCCGGCGACACCGCTCACTTCATGTACCAGGAGATTCGAGTCGTAGATGCGAATGGTGCCGGTGGTCGGCGTGCCGAGTGAACTCGGTGGCCAACTGGGGGCGAAGCTGATGCCGTTCGGCGTGCGAGTCGTCACGAGTTCGCCGGCTTGAACAATCACGGGGCCCTCCGGTCCAAAGTAGCGGGAGACCATCGACGACCCGATCGGCATGACCGGTGGCATGACGGGCATGTGAACCCGCAAACCATCGAATTCGCTGAGGACGACTGCGACGCCGTCTTGGCCGCTGGAACCTATGTTCCCAACGATAAGTTCGTGCGTCGGCGGGTCGACGCTCAGAGTCGCCGTCCCCAACGGAAGATGTGTCAGACCATCGTACTCAAGTGTCGTGCCCTGTCCGTTCGCTACGAGACCAAGTGCGATGACGGCAACAAGAGCCAAGCTGCAGGTCGTTGTGCGCTGCATGACCGATTCCGTTCCCAGCCGCAAGGCGGCGCGTGGAGCCAAACCGACACGCTCGACGCCACTTGGCTCGGACCAGGGTCCGGTGCGCGGCGCAACTGGCCGCACCGTCGTTCGTGTCACCGGTCAAGCGACGTCTGGGGGCACGGGGCGCAAAGAATTCCGGAAAATAATCGGCGGACGCAGCCCGTGGCGACGGGGATGCCATTAAGTCGGCCGGGGCGAACGACCGATCTCGCTAGAGGAGAGGTCAAAAATCAAGGAGCGCCGATGTCAGACAAACCCGCAAAGAAGAGCGGTGGAAAGTGCTCGCGCGCGAAGGCCGCCAAGCGCGTGATCCTGCTCTATGTGGCCGTACAGATCTGCTCGCTGGGGGTTCTGTATTATTTCTTCGCGCAGTCACAACTCATGGACACGTGGTTGCTCGGCGTTGGCGGACCGTTGTCGCACGCCAAGACGCTGCCGAATTTCCAGCTCCAAAGTTTGATCGCGAACATCGGCATGGTTGTGTTGTCGATCGCGGTCGCAGTGCTGCCTTGGATGTACACCGTTCGATCCAACTGGCGGACGCTCGTGGGTTCGATCGTCGGCTGGTCGCTCTGGACTGCGTATGGGATCGGCTTCTCGCTGAATCAAGTCGCGACCGCTGTTGGGCGCTAGGTTTTGCTATCTGATATCGAGGTGCAGCGCATAGCGCCGATCGAGCGAACCCTCGGCGTCCACGCTTTCGACGACGACGTAAACGCTCGTGTCGGCGCCCGCCGTGTAAGGCGCGAGGATCGGATCGAGCGAAGTCGGCGGGGCGGCGGCGGCGGTTGCAAGCACCGTCACACCGTCCGCTGCGAGTAGCGTGAGCCGCGCCACAAGCGGCGATTCGGCGCGCCCGGCGACAAGCTCGGCGAAGATCACGCGGCCGGCGGCGAGTTCCATGCGATACCAGTCACGATCGCCGGCGAACCCAGTACTTCCGCTCGCGATGACCGGCACGGGCGCGAGCTGAGTCGCCGTGGCGGTCGTGCCATCCAACTCGGGTCCGATGCCTTCGCCGTCACCCAAAGCGGCGGCGGCTCGGAAGTCGAAAAAAAAGTGCGTGCGTGGGTCGGTCGGGAATTGCTCGTTGGCGGGATTCAGCGCGCGCAGCAAGAACTCGATCGAGATCTGTTGACCCGCGGCGATCGGCGCCACCGGCTTGATGTCGATCCGCTGATCACCCGCCACGAGTTTCACGACACGCGGAACGATGGCGCCATCGACAAACATCCGCACGCTTTGTGCGACCGCTATCGACGGCTCCTGATTGAACCAAAATGACGACTCGAGCTCGGTGCTGAGCATGCCCGCCGACGGTCGCGCGGCCGTGAGTTCGAGCGCGCTCTCCTCGAGCGCTAGGCCAGTCTCGACACCGACGTTTCCGGGCGTATCGCCTCCGATAGTCCCGAGGTCCGGCACGCTCCCATCTCGATCGCGCTCGAGAGGGTCCCCGGCATTGATCGCGGGGCTCGTCGTCAGCAAGCCTTCGCGCTCTTGGACATCGTCGAAGCCACGATGATTGTAGATCGCGTCGCCCGTGGCCATGGCATCGTCGGGCGCCGGCGAAACCGTGACACTGTTCGCGCCGACCGCCGTGACGATTCGCGCCACGCCATCGTCGCGAACCTCGACGAGATCGCCGACGAGAAAGCCCGCTGAACTGGCGAGCGGAATGACTCCAGCGCCGGCCACCTGCCCAACGACGCGGGCGACGAACACGGGCTGATGTTGCAGCCGCGGCTCCGCCGTCACAATGTCGGGCCCAATTCCCGCGGGTACGGCGTCTTCATACACGATCGAATAGCGCAGCCGACTCGGCGCTACGACGCTGCCGTCGTTCGATGCGAAAATGCATCCGCTTGCGTCGACGAAGGCGAGTCGGGCCGTGAGTGCGCCGCCGCCGTTCCAACTCAAGAGCGAATAGCGTAGCTCAAGACCGAGATGGTCGTTCACGACGATTCCGGCGCCGGCGTTGCCGCTGATGCGACTGTTCAGTATGCGGACCCACGGCCCCATCGGCGTGCCCGAGATCACGAGCCCCGGTCCACGGTTCGCGGTGATCGCATTGCGCGCAAAACGCAGGGCGCCCATCGCATCTCCATCGACGAGGATCCCCGCCACGCCGTTCGCATTCACCTGGTTATCTTCCACGCGCGCGCGGAAATCGATGCGGTCGCTGTTTTCAAAGTCGAGATCGATGTTGATGCCGCCTTCGCGATTGTCGCGTACGAGATTGTTCCGCACCACGACGCGCAAGCGCGCCCCGGCGCTGAGGGTCGGATCGAGCTCCGAGACTTCCGCGAAGTCCAAATCGATGCCTTCGTTGCCGTTGCGCAGAACCACATTCCGAGTCACTTCGATGCGCGTGTCGTAGCCAGTGGCCGCAAACACCCATTGGCTTTCAATACCCTCGTTGGCGTTGTCGCGAATACTGTTGTTGTCGATCACGAGATCCGTGAGCGCCGCAATCAACAAACCCTCGCCGCCAGAGCCCACGATTGCGCAATTGCGCACGCTGCCTTCGATGGCGGAGCCGGAGAGATGATCGGAACGAAGCTCGACGCCGTGGAGCAAATTGTCCCGAATCTCGCAGCGACTGATGCGGACAAACGCGTCATCGGCGCGCACTCCATTGCTCGCGGTGTGATTGCCGTCGAGCACGCAGCCGTCGATGACTGTCAACTCGCTGCCGCTCAGCATTGTGACGACATCGCCGGCGAACGAGCTCGAGATCACGGAGGCGTGCGCGAGCGGATCCCGCAACTCCGGCGTGAAGCTCGAATCGAACCCACCGTAGAGGCACATGCCCGCGAATAGCACGACGTTTTGCGTGTAGCTGCCACCACGAACGTAGAAATTGACGCCACCGAGCCCAATCGCGGCACCAACCGCGGCGCCGGTCGTGGGGAACGCGGTCGTCGGTGTGAGCCCATCAGCCCCGATTGCGCTTGCCGTCGCATCGATGTAGCGCACGGAGTTTGGCGTGGCCGCCCACTCGACGCGATTCTCGTCTTCGAAGCCTTCGGTATCGACGGCGCGGACGACGACAAAGTAAGTCACGCCGTTGACAAGGCCGGCCAGTGATGCCGACAGCGCGCCCGGCTGGGTGCTCAGCGCCGGGAGCGTGAATTGCTGATCGCCGGGACCAGAGGCGAGATAGACGCGATAGCGAATCGAATCGGGCGCGTCGTTGTTATCGTCGGCGTCCTGCCAAGCGAGATAAATCGTCCCGTCTCCGGCAACCGCGTCTTGCAACCCGCCAAACAGTGGGTACTCGACAGCGATCTGCGAACTCACGCCGATGCCTTCGCCGCCATCACCCGGCGGACCGGCCGGCGCCGTGCCGATGCCGCGACGCGGATCGAAACGGTTGCAGCCGTAGGTCGCGGAACTCGCGACGGCCAGCAAACACAGGAGGGCTAATCGGCCGCGGCTTCGCATCAGAAATTCAACTCCAGTTGCAGTGCCACCCACAACGCCGGGTGCTCGTTTCCTTGAAACGCGTTCCCCGGCGTGAAGTAACCGAGATCCAGCTCGACATCGAAACGTTTCAACAACTTGTTGAGACCCAGCACTAAGTCGATCTCCTCGCCCACGTCGCGGCTAAAGCCGGCCGGGCTTGCGCGCAAATTCGTGTTCCGCAACACCGTCGACGCGTGGTGCTGCGTGTACTTGTGGTAAACGACATCGACCGAGATCCACTGCGCAGGCTCGATCCCCACGCCGGCGGAAGCGATGTGGAGATTCGAGAGTTCGGGCTCGAGCAACTCGCCGTAGTAGCGATACGACGCCACGCCGAACACTTTGTCGTTGTTGTCGTTGTACCCAGTTTGTCGAAAATTCCGATCGGTGCGGCCGTCCGCGTGATCGTCTCCGGTCGCGAACGCGTAGCTTGCGAACACGTACGGCCGCAACGGAGTGCGCCGGAATTGGTACGCGCCGCCGACGTCGATGCCATGCGCCTCGAGCTTCTGCGTGCCTTCGACGCCATCCAAGTACGCGTAATCGAGCCAGTATTGTAGCGCCTTCTCGCGGCTCAAGAGTCGCGTGCCGACGTAAAACGGGGAGTTGTCGGCGCGTGAGTGATCTTGGATATCGATCATGTAGACTTCGAACCACGAGCGCGGCAAGTAGAAATAACGCGCTGCGAGAATCTGATTCCAGATGTCACTGCGCCCGCGCGGCGCGTCGGCGATATAGGTACTCCAAGAATACTCGACCTCGAATCCGCTACTTCGCCAGTAGGCGCGGGCGCCATCCAGATTCTCGTCGTACAACCATTCGCGTTTGTCGTCGAAATCTTGGCGCCCAATAAGTACGGAGAACGGCGACCCAGCGACCTCCTTGAGGTAGAGATTCGCCTCTTCGAGCTGCGTCTGCTCCACGAGGTGCTTGTCGCGCTTCTCGTCAAAGATCACGTAGGCTTTTGCCGAGCGCATTTTCGCGAATAGATAATTGCCGTCGCGTAGATCAAAGAGACCCTCGAGCGACATGCTGGTGTCGGCCTCGAAGATATCCTTGTTGTCGCCGCGATCGAGGTCGTAATCGTCTTCGAGACCGAAGTCCACCTGCAGCTCACCACCGATCGTGAGACGATCCCAGAGCACGAGCTGCTGCGCCGGGCGCGAATCATCGTCATCCGGGCGGCGCACCCAGGGCGGCAAACTGCCGGGCGGCAGCTGCGTCTTGTCATTGATCACGCAGCGTATGCCCATGATGACGAGCACCGCGTCGGTCTCGCTGAGGCGTTCGAAACTTTCGATAACGCCTTCGAGTTCGAGTGAGTCTTTCTTCTTCTTGCGGTCGATCTCGATCTTGCGCGCTCGGAGGTGGCCCGGGGCGGTGAGTTCTCCCTCGATCTTGAGTCGCACGCCGACCTCGAGATCTTCGCGCGTGGGTTGCGCCTCGGCATCTTCGGCGTCTGAGAACTTGGTTTTATCGACAATCTCGACGGTAAAGGGCCCAACGACGAGGAGCCCCGCTTCGCGATCGATGCTCTTGAGAAGGGCTTTGAATTCCGAGTACTTGCTCGGCTGTAGCAGTTCAAGCTTTTCGATGCCGAACACATCATTCTTGAGTTCACCCGCCACTTCCGCGCGCGCGCCGACACGCAAATGCTCGGGGCCTGGCTCCGCGGCGCAAAGCGACGCCGGCAAACCGCAAGCAAGTGCGAGCAAGCAGATGGCGCGCACGCGGCGCCCGGACCAGCGAGCGCTCACAGGATGTCCTCCCAGTCGTTAGCGCCGCCGAGCGCGTCCGTCGCGTTACGGAAGAGTTGCTCAGGCAACTCACGTTCGTGGTGGCGGTGCGAGTAGATGAATCCGAGGCGCGTCAGCGTCGCTGCGGTCCAAGTGCGGAGTTCGTTCCTGCCGTACTCGAGCGCGCGCAACCGGCGGGTGACTTCGCTGGCGATTCCGCGCCATGGCAGTAGAAACCCCTTGAGCGCGCGCAGGCGCAAGTGGCCGAGCAAATTGCCAGCGTCGAGCTCGCGCGGCGCATTGGCGACGAGATCGAGATCGATCAGCCCGATCGCGGAGCCGTTTACGATGACCTGCTTGTCGTGCAAGTCACGGTGTGCCAGCGTGACGCGCGGTCGCGGCAAGCAATCGAGCGCCTGCGCCACCGTCGCGAGCAACTTTTGCGCGCTGGGAAATGGTCGCGCCGTCGCCCGCACATAAACACTGTGTCGTGCCTCGAGGAGGCGAATTTCGTCGACTGCGCCGTGCTGTGGCAGTTCCTCGCGCGGCGCGTGGCTGGCGATCCAATGCAATAACTCGGCAAGCAATTGTCCATCGACGGCGGAAGCCGAACCTGCGCGCCAACTCGCGTTGAGCGAAGTTCCGGGGAATTCACTCATCGACAGGACCTGCGATTCTGCATCGAAGTCGATGACGCGCGGAGTCGTGAAGCGGTCGCTCGCCGAGAGCGCATGCCACCGTTCGACGAGACTGCGGTTGCGGTGATAGACCTTCGCGTAGAAACACGGCGCGGTCTGCTGACAAGGCTGCAACTGGAAAGTCGCCCGACTTCCCACCTTGTGGGCCAACAAGCGAATCGAACAACCCGCGGCGAGCCATTGCCCCAGCGCGCGTTGGGCGGCGAGGCGTTGATCGGCGAGCACCGTCACCGGCGTCAACGTGCTCTCGCCGTCGCTGGAGAATCGGTGCCAAGCGAGACTATTGCCGAGCGACCCGCGGGCGAGCGCCAGCCAGCCGTCGTCGCGCGCTGCTTCGACGCGATCCCAGTCGCCATCTCGCAGCCGCTCGGCGAGCGGCGCGATGAGCTCATCGGTCCAACGCCAAGTCACTCGGCATCCTTTCGACGAGCTCACTGACCTGCTCGATGATGCGCACGGTTTCGCGTGGCCATTCGCTGCGCAAGCTTCGAAACGGTGTCACCGCGCCGCGCAACAGTGCCACCGCGCACGCGGCGCGCAGCAGCTCGGGATCGAGCGCGGACTCGGCGAGTTCCTGATAGCCGTGCGCGAAGGCGCGGAAGAGTTCGCGCGCGGGCGCGAACGCCGCAAGGTGGGCGTACATGTTGCCGAGGTCGTAGAGCGCGTAACCGCGCCCGGCTCGATCAAAATCTGTGAGCACGACCGCGTCGTTCGGAGCGATGATCCACTGTCCCGGATGCAGATCGCCGTGAACGATCGCGGACGGCTCTACGGAAAACTGCGCAAGCTGGCGACTGAGCGCATCCGCCAAACGCTCGAGTCGGACGCGCTCATTCGGCAGCAACGCTGCGAGGGCCGCGGCAACTTCGAGCAGCTCGCCGCGCTCCTCGACCGGGGATGCCAAGTGCTCGATGTCGATCGGCAACGCGTGCAGTTCGGCGAGCGCGCGGCCCGCCGAGTGCAACGTCTCGAGCACACTTGCGGTCGGGTCCTTGAGCGCGCTCGCGAGACTTCTACCGGCGACCCAATCGCACGCCGTGAGCGCGCGCTCGGCGACGCGAGGTCGCGGGCGCGGCACTCGCAGGTGAACGCAATCGCGGCTCGCGCGATAAATCTCGTGGGCGTTCTCGCTGCTGCATTCGACGCTCTTGGGCGATTCGAATTTGGCGTGGAACTGCACAACCTCGTCCGCTGTCGCATTCTCACCCGCAGCGCGGCGGCGGAGTTTGACATCGATGCGATACACCGCGCGCCGTCCGGGTTTGTACGCCAGCAGCTCCGTGCGGAGCGCGCGTCGCCGCACTCGCCAGTCGGCCGACGGATACTCAGGCAGTAGCTCCTCGATCGTGCGCCGCAAGCGATCCGGTTGGTAGATGTGGCGGAGCGCGGGGATCTCGGGGTCGTTCGGGAATGGCAACGCAACCGCCGCCGCGGCTTCGTCGACGAACGGCGCGTATCCGTCCGGTGGAACAAACAACGGGCGAGCCGTTTCCTTCGCGAAAACCTCTAACGCGCGCTCTGCGCTCGGCAACAAATAAATCAAGAAAGCGCGCGGCGGTCGCTCCGGACCGCCATCGACCGAGTTGTCGGGAGCGAAGACGGTGAGTCGACACGAGTGCTCCGGCTTGAGACGCAGGTAGCGCACTTGCGCGCGCACATCGTCGAGCGCAAAGACGCGACCCGAGACGTGCCAACGTCGCCACAGGTCGCCGACGAGCAGCGGCTCGAGGCCTCGCAATCGGGTCATCGGCAGCGGAAACAGAGTTGACGGCGGCATCGCCTAGGTGCTCCGTCCCGGCTCGATGGTACTGAGCGGAAAGAGCCGGCGATAACTTGCCGAGGTGACGCGCAGTTGCTCGTCGGCGCCGTCGCCGACGATTCGGCCGTTTTCGAGCAGCACGACTCGATCGACGTGCGCTAACAGCTCCGGATCGTGCGTAATCACTAGCGTCGTGCGGCCCCGCACGATGCTCGGAAAGCGCCGCAATAGATCGTCGCGCGTCGCGGCGTCGACGTGCGTCGTCGGCTCATCGAGAATCAAGATTGCGGATGGGCGCAGGAGCGCCCCGGCGAGCGCGAGCTTGCGGCACTCGCCGCCGGAGAAACCGCGACCGCCTTCCTTGACTTCACTTTCGAGACCGTTCGGCAGCCGCGCGATGAAATCAGCGGCCCCGACCAAGTCGAGTGCTCGCATCATGTCCTCATCGGTCGCGTCCGGCGCCGAGAGCAGCAGGTTGTCACGCACGGTCGTGCCGAACAGATAGGTGTCTTGCAAGGCGACGGAAATCTGCGCGCGCACGCTCGCGATCGTTAACTCACGCGCATTCACGCCGTCGAGACGAATCGCGCCGGCATCGGGCTCGAAAAACCGCAGCAACAGATTCGTCAGAGTGCTCTTGCCGGCGCCATTGCGGCCGACGATCGCAAGCGATTGGCCGGCCGGCACCGCGAGCGTGAGGTTTCGCAACACTGCCGTCTCGCGTTGATAGCCGAATTGGACCCCAGCGAAGTCGATGGCGCCGCGGAGTCGCGGCGCGGGACGCGCGTCGTCGCGATCTCGTTCTTCGGGTTGAACGTTGAAGATTTCGAGGATGCGCTGGCCGCAAGCGGACGCCTTGCCGATGCGAGTCGAAGTTTGCGACAGGCGACGCAGCGGTTTCTGCAGGTAACGCACGTACGAAACGAACACGAGCAAATCGCCGGGGCTGAGCGCTTGCGCGTCGATCACCCGCAAGGCGCCGTAACCGATCACGACCGCGATGCCGATGGCGAAACAGATCTCGACGCGTTGGGCCAGCGCCGCCTGGAGGCGGGTCCCCTTGAGACCCTTCCGCATCGCCGATCGATTTTGGCGCGCGAAGCGATCGAGCATTTCTTGCTCGCGGCCGTAGGCCTTGATGAGCGTCACCGCCGACAACGCTTCGGTCGCGGTGCCGGCGAGTAGTCCCTCTTTCTCGCGTTGGCGGCGCGCGGTGCGCGCGATGTTCCGTCCCGCCATGCCGGCGAGTAACAACACCAAAACGAGCGTCACGATCGATACGATCGCCAGCGGTGCGTCGATCCAGAGCAAAATGACAAGAATGCCAAGGACGAGCACGACGCGGCCCGCCAACTCAATCACCGCCTCCGACAACACATCGCGGAGGACAGGAATGTCGCCGGTGATCCGCAGTAATAGATCGCCTAGTTTCCGATCACGGTGGAAACGCAATGAGAGACCGAGCAAATGTCCGTAAAGTCGCTTTCGCACCTTATTGACGATTTGCTGCCCAGCCGCCGCGGACCAAACTTGGCGGTAGTAGGCGGCCGTACCGCCGACGATCGCGATGCCAAGAATGGCAACGCCGAGCCAGATGACAAACGCCGTCGGATGCTCGGCTGGGTAATCGGCAGGCACCAGGAACAAACCGCCGCTCGACGCGCTCGGCATGAGCAAGCCGTCGAACAAATATTTGATCGGCCACGGACCGAGGAGTGTCATGGCGATCTCGACACCGAGCGCGAGTGCTGCGCAACAGATCAGCGCGCGTTCGGCGCGGACGAGATCGCCGAATTGACGGTGGAGCGCGCGCAGCTGCTGGATTCGTTTGCGCAGCGGCGGAACGGGCGATTTGCCTTTCATGCGAGCGCACCGATCGCGGCCAATATTTGCGCGCAGCGTTGCCGCCAGGTGGCGTTTTCAACGACAAAGCGGCGCCCGCGCAGGCCCATCGCGCGAGCGGCGGCGCGGTCACTCAGCAAATGCGCCAAGCTCGCGGCGAGTTGTTGCGTGTCGCCGGGCGCGCAGACGAGGCCGCGTTCGCCGTCGCCGAGTAGATCGGACACTTGCCCAAGCGCTGTGCTCACGATCGGCAGGCCGAGCGCCATGAACTCAAAAATCTTGAGCGGCGAAAAGTAGAACTGCTCGAGTCGCTGGGGATACGGCGCGGCGGCGACATCCGCGGCGCCGGCAAGCTGTGCGACCGTCGATTGTGGGACTTGGCCCGTGAAGTGGACGCGATCACTGAGCTCGAGCTCGCGCGCGCGCGCTTCGATGCGTGCGCGCTCTGGCCCATCACCGATCAACAAGAGATGCGCGGCGCGCAGACTGGCGGCCGCGCCGACTGACGCGGGTCGCTGAACGAGTAAATGAAACGCGGTGAGCAAGTCGTCGAGCCCATGCCATGGTCGGAACGAACCGCAAAAGACTATGAGCGGCACGCCGGCGGGCGGCAACGGGGCAGGACGCGGCGTCGCTGCTGGCACTGGCTGAAACAACTCTTCATCGACACCGTTCGGCAGCACGTGCAAACCCGGTCGATCGCCGCGCGCATTCTTCGCCCACTCCGCGACTTCATCAGAAACGCAAAACACCAGCTCGGCGGCGCGCAACAAGAGTGCCGCGACGCCGTTCGCAAGTGCGACGTTGTCGAGTGTACGAAAACGGCGCGCTTCCTCCGGCAACGGGCTATTGACCTCCAACACGAATGGTACATTGAGCTCTCGCGCGCGCGCGAGTCCCGCGGTGTGCCATAGCGAGTAGCGTTCATAAATGAAGTCGACGGGTTTTTCGATGCACTCTATTCGTGCGCTCGAGGCCAAGAACAGCGCCGCTTCCTCGTCATGTGCGCGGCGGTCGCCGCGCACGGCCCTCAGGGCAGCGGAAGGGAGCGGCACGATCGGTGTAACGCCGAGCCGTTCGCTCTCGGCGCGCGCGGCATGTACGGTTCCAACCAAGCCGTGTTGTCCGAACGCCGTGACGATGCTCGCGACATGCGCCGATGCGCCTTTGGTTCCGGGCAGCGGCACCCCCGGATCGCCGCAAACATAGGCGAAGCGCTTCATGCCGGTGACCGTGCCGACTGCAGAAAGTGACTGCGCAGCGTGGCGGCACTGACGCTGAGATCGAAGAGTCGCAGCGCGCGCGCGCGGCGCACGCCGGGCGCGAATTCTCCGCCGAGACGTTTGCGCGCCGTTTCGGCGAGCGCGCGTGCGAACGCGGCATCGTCGGCCGGTTCCACCACCGCGCCGCCGTCAAGGCCGACGATCTCCGGCACCCCAGCGATTCGCGTCGACACCACGGGCACGTCGCAAGCGAGTGACTCGAGCAGAGTGGTCGGCAGCGCATCCTGATTGCCGATTTCGTCGGCGACGCAAGCCAATGCGACGACCGACGCCGTCTGATAGTAGCGCCGCACTTCCTCCTGCGGGAGCGCACCGGTGAAGGTGACATCGGACTCGAGCGCCAGCGTGCGACAGAGTTCGACGAGCGCCGCGCGATCTTCGCCGTCACCGACGATCGTCGTCGTGAAGCGTCCGCCCTCGCGCTTCCACATCGCGAGGGCACGGAGCAAGTGATCGAAGCCTTTTTTCGGCACGAGCCGGCCGACGCTCACAATGTGTGGAATCGCGGGGCCGCGCGCAACGTTGCCCGGCACCGAATCGAAGTAGCTGAGATCGATGCCGTTGTAGAGGCGAATGACTTTGTTCGCGTCGATGCCAGGCATGTGCTCCAAGAGGAACGCGCGGTTGTAGTCGCTGACGGTGATGTTGAAAGCGCTGAGCCGAACCAACTCGCTGTAGAGCGGGCGATTCACCGTATCGCGGAAGATGTCTTTGGCGTGCGCGGTGAACGAAAACGGAATGCCGGTGAGCAAGTGGACGAGCGCCGCGACGTGCGTCGCGACGGTCGCGAAGTGCGCGTGCACATGCTCGACACCCGCCTGCCGCAGCTCCGCGCTCAGTTGCACCGCGCGCAGCAAAAGATCGAGATCCTTTGGAATTTTCCAACGGGCGAGGAAATCGGCGGCGGCTTGCCAACTTGAGATCCGGGGCGTGAACTCGCTCGGGTACTGGCCAATAGTGGTCCAGTAGCCTTCGAGCTTGTCTTGCACTAAGTAGCGCGCGGTGAGCCGGAGTTGCGCGAGTCGGCCGTGAAAGCGGCCATCGTCCGGGTAATAGAGACTGAAGACCGAGGCCTCGACGCCTTGGGATTCGAGTGCCAGCAACTCGTTGAGAATGAACGTCTCCGAGAGGCGCGGAAACCGTTTCAAAATGTACGCGACACGCAGCGGCCGATCAGGCGCTGCGGAGCGGCTCGTGGGCATCGCGACCCGATCTTTCGTGGCTAGAGAGAGGCGCGAGCTGTTGCCTGACTACTCGCACGAACTGCTCGGCGCCGTCCCAGCGAACTCCAACATCTTGCGGTGCGAGCGTCGGCGGTCGCTCGATGAGCGCGATGGCTTCTTGCAAAAGCGCAGTAGGACACAGCGCGTCGGGATCGAGAGCGCGCACGAGACCGAGCCGCTCGAAGGCGTGCGCGCGCAGCGCTTGCTCGCGACGCGGGAAAGTCCGCGGCACGATCAACGTCGGACGACCGAGGCTGAGCGCCTCCATCACCGAGTTGTAGCCCCCCATGGTAATGACGGCGTCGCTCCCCGCGATCAGCCGATCCACTTGCGTCGTGAAACGCAGCACTTGCAGGTTTGACAATTCACTCGCGAGGCCGCCGAGAGAGCGGCGCTTGCTCTGCGAAAGGAATGGCCCGGTCACAAGCGTGCCATTAAACCGTTCGCCTGCCGCGTGCAACATCTCGACAAAGGCGCTCGCGAGTGGAAATCCATCACCGCCGCCGCCGACCAAGCAAAGCAGGTGTGGTCGGGTCGGGTCGGGAAATCCCTGTGACATGCTGCTGTTCCTGCTCGCGTCAAGTTCGCGTTCACGACCGAGATAGCCGAGATACTCCACTTTGCGATTGAGTGCGGCGGAAAACTCGTAGAGCCGCTCGAGGGCAAACACTTCGCGCGCGCCGTACACCCATACGTCGTGATACAGCTCCTCCAATAGCCGATACGTGCCGTTCTGGCGCCAGTCGGCGATGACGCGCTCGGGCTCGTCGAGAATGTCGCGCAGGCCGAGCGCGAGGCGTGTCGAGGTTCGATGGCGAAGATCGCCGAGGAGCGGTAACAGCTCGCCGCGCAAGCCGCTCGGCGCGTGATCGACGACGAAGAGATCGGGCGCGAAGTCGAGCACGGCGCGCCGAATCATGCGCTTGCGCGCGCGCACGGTGTCGTCGAGGGGCGTGTCGCTATCACGAGTGATGTAGGCGCCGTCGGCGTCTTTGGTCACCGCCGGTATGCGCTCGACTTGAATACGCGCTGGAGTCTCAAAAAAATACGCGCGCGGAGAGCCGGTGACGAGGAGGACTTCGACGTTGGGGTCGCTCCCGACGAGCGCCGAGGCGAGCCCGAGGCAGCGACGCAGATGACCGAGCCCGTAGGTGTCGTGGCTATAGAACGCGACTCGACTCACGGGTTCGCGTCGACGCGGTATCGCTTGTTGCAGAAGCTGTGGAGCCGGCGCCATCGATTCTCCGTTCTCGACCGCGATCATCAGGGGCGTCGCGTGATTGCAAAGCGGTGGCCGTTCGCCGCGGCCGGGGGTCGCACTAGCTAATCAGCGATGGTTGGAGAGGTTGAGCGATCGACGGCGCTGGCCAATTCGCCGCGTTCGGCCGCGGCCGGCCACCCGCAGCCAGGGCGCACCTGGCCAGAACGACGCGCGCGTTGGGGTTGCGACGACTGGGTGCCCGATCAAGCTTCGATTCCCCACTTCTCCATGCGGTGGCGGAGTGCCCCGCGACTGACACCGAGGAGGCGCGCGACTTCGGAGACGTTGCGGCCGGTGAACGCGAGGGCTTCGAGTATCAATTTCTTCTCGACCGAAACGAGCGAGCAATCCGCCGTCGCGAAATCGAAGGCGCGCTCGCCGAGCGGCGTGGGCGTGCTGGCACTCGGCCGCGCGACGGCCGGGGTCGCCGTGGGGACGCCCTCGGCGGAGTCAACGCTCGCGGCGAACGGCGGTCGCGCGAGGTGCGGCTCGTCGCTGACCAAGACCATGTGTTCGAGCGTGTGCGCGAGCTCGCGCACGTTTCCTGGCCAGTGCCACTCGAGGAGTTCGGTGAGCACACTTTCGTTGAGCACGAGATTCGGCTTGCGGTACTTGGCGCGATACTTCTTGAGAAAAAACTCCGCGAGCGCCGGAATATCTTCGGTGCGGTGGCGTAACGGCGGCACGACAAGGCTCACGACTTTGAGCCGGAAGTAGAGATCAGAACGAAAAGCGCCCTCGGCGACAGCGGCGCCAAGATCGCGGTTGGTGGCGGCGATGATCCGCACATCCGCGATGTGATCGCGCGTGCCACCCACACGCCGCGCGCGCCGATGTTCGATGACATTGAGCAGCTTGGCTTGAATGTCGAGCGCCATGTCGCCGATCTCATCCAGGAAAATAGTGCCGCCATTCGCCACTTCGAATAAACCCTGCTTACGCTGCGCGGCGCTCGTAAATGCGCCTTTCTCGTGGCCAAAGAGTTCGCTTTCGACGAGTTCACGCGGTAA
Organism: Planctomycetota bacterium; assembly: GCA_046154185.1. GTDB lineage: Bacteria > Planctomycetota > UBA8108 > UBA1146 > JAJFFE01 > JBJXGE01. The sequence goes on along the minus strand of JBJXGE010000020.1, from coordinate 88,530 downwards.
TCCGCTGCAATTGATTTGCACGAACGGGCGATTCGCGAGTGGACCCGAGTAGTGAATGTGTCGGGCCAGCAAATCTTTGCCAACACCAGTTTCGCCCAAAATGAGCACGGTCGGCAGTTCCGAGGCTTTCTCGACCGGTACGGACGAGATGCGCTGCACGGTGGCGCGAATTTTTTCGAGCGCCGCCGAGTGGCCGATCATTTGATCGACGTCCGAACCGCGGCGTGAGTCGCGCCGATAGGCCTCGACTTCACTCGAGAGCCGCGCATTCTTGAGTTCGCGCTCAACGACGAGCTGCAGCTCTTCGAGATCGAGCGGCTTCTCCAGATAATCGACCGCGCCTTCCTTCATCGCTTCGACCGCGCTATCGACCGAGGAATAGGCGGTGATGATGACCACCGGCACTTCCGGTAAGTCGGCGCGCAAACGGCGCAACAGGTCGAGTCCGCTCAAGTCCGGTAACTGGATATCGACGATGGCGAGCGCTGGCGAGTTGCGCTCTAGCAAATCGAGACACTGACGACCGTTCGTCGCCGTCAGGCACTCGTGCCCGACTCGACGCAGGTCGAGCGAGAGCGACTGCAAGAGCGGTTGCTCATCATCAACGATCAGTATTTGCGCCATGAAGAGACGGGTCTTTCAAGTTGTGAAGAGGGAGTGACACCGTTACACGACAACCTTTTTGCGGAGCACTGTCGAGGCTGATTAGCCCTTGATGACCCATGATGATGCGTTTGGCGAGACTCATCCCCAGGCCAGTGCCGCTCTTCTTGGTGGTGAAGTAGGGCAGAAACACCTTGTTCAACGTTTCCGTTGCCATGCCGTGGCCGGTGTCAGAAATCTCGATTTCGACTCGACTTGGTGCGGCGCTTGACGGTCGAGTCGTGAGCACGACGCGCTGTCCGGCGGACGAGGCCTCGATGGCGTTTGACAACAACGCGATCAGCGCTTGATCCATGCGGCGCCGGTCGATCGGCGCAAGCGACAAGGAAGTGTCGAGCCGCAGCTCCAGCTCGACGTCGCGCTGTTGCGCATACTCGGTCATGCTGTCAGCGACTTCGCGCACCATCTCGTTGACGTCGCGTAGCACCGACTCGACTCGCACGGGCCGCGCGGTTTGCAGCAGCTCCTTGAGCCAACGGTCGAGCCGATCGACCGCACGCATGATTTCGGCGAGCGCCTCTTGTCCCGGTGCGCCGGCCGCGAGTGCGCGGCTCGAGCTTTGCGCGAGGGCGCGGATGCTCGCGAGTGGGTTGCGCACATTGTGTGCGACCGCCGACGTCATCTCGCCCATCGCGGCGAGTCGTTCTTTTTCGACCAGTTGCCGTTGGTACTGCTCGACACTCGCCGCCATTCGTTCCATCTCGCGGGCGAGGACGCCGATCTCATCGAGGCGTTGTTTCGGAATGCGCGTGAGGTAGTCGCCTTGCGAAATGCGGCGCGCGGAGTCGACGAGTTGCTCGAGCGGCTGGACGATCCAGCGCCTTAGCAACAAGAAGAGCGCCACCACCATGACGGCAAGCACGGTCAGTGTGATGTAGATCAAGGTGGTCGCGACGCGCCGACCGCGCTCCGCCGCGAGTTCGTGGAGTTCGACTTGCGATGCTTGAAACGCGACGAGTCGCGCGACTTTCGTTTTGAGCTCGGGCACGAACGTCTCGTCGATGCTCGCGACCGCCTTCTTGAGCCGAGCCTCCTGCTTGCGCGCTCTGAGATACTGGATCCGCTCCACTGCGAGGCCATAACCACTCACGACGGACTCCAGCGCCAAGACACTCTCGCGCTCGTCTGCATCGCGCGTCGCCGACTTGAGCTCCCCGAGCCTCCCATTGATGCGTTGTTCAAACGCGGCGTGTTCGGTGAGTGCATCGGCTTCGCCCGCTAAGTACTCGTCGAGCGTGTGAATCGCCGCGACGATCTCAGCTTCGAGCAGGTGTGCGAGCAGTTGATTGCGGTGACCGACTTTGGTGGCCGCGAGCGCGTCGCTCATTGCGCGGAGCGCCACGATGGCCGCGAACCCACTCGCAATCGTGAGCAGCGTCGTGCTGAGGAATAGCAGTTTGAGTCTCGACCCGATCGTGAGTCGCAGGAACATAAGAGGCTTTCAGTGGCGCCGCATCAGCGCCACAGCTCGAGCCAGTAGCGCGTGCTCGATGGCTTTGCGCTCGGCAGTCGGGCGACCTCGAATGCGAGCGCGCCCGCCGCTGACAGTTGAGCGGTCACTTCGATCACTCCGGGCGGCCCGGTTTTCGGTGTTGAGCCGGTCGCCAGCACTTGGTTGTCCGGTCCGGTCAAGACGCGCAGCTCGATTGCTTCTTGGCTGCCATCGAAAATGCGTAAGCGCGCGTGGTAGGCGATCGTCGCTTCGGCGTGCAAGGTGTAGCGATGACTCGTGTGCTCGAGCAGCGCCGAGCCGGCGCTTGGCAGTTGTCGTACTTGTCCCCCGGGATCCGGCAGGGTTGCCGCAAACTTGTAATCGAAAGTGTAATGCCAGGGGAAGGACCTGCGTGCAGCGGTCGGCAGTAACTCGAGGCGAATGGTGTCGCCGGGCGTGATGGTTCCGAGCGCTCGCAGCTCCATGCGACGAGTGACGATTCGTTTATCGCACTCGAGTCGTGCACCACCCACGGAGAGTGCGATCTCGGGCAGGGCTTCGTTATTCATTTCGATGACGAAGACGGGCGCGATGAGGAATCGTCCCGGCGGTGGCGAGAGTTTTTCGAGCTCGACCGTGCCGAGCGCACGCGCACGGTGCGTACGCTCGACCGGGTCGGTGGCGAGCGGCGCGCTCCCCGGCGGCGTGCCGCCGGCCGTGTCGCTGGCCGGGGACTCCTGATTCGCGAACGTGAATTCCAGCGCCGCCGCGGCGCGATCGCCAACGAGGCGCGAGTAGGAGACACGGGTTGCGTCGAAGGGTTCGAGATTGTCGATGAGTTCCGAACTGGCAATGTCGATCCAGCGACCCGGACCACGCACTGCCGCGCCTTGGTTCTTGAGGAAAAAACTCGCGCGCACGAGCAGTGGACAGATCGCTTCGAGCCGCACACCGTCGCTTTTATTCGCTTCGACGCGATTGTCGTGAAGTTGCACGAGCGCTGCTTTGGAATCGCCGGTGACCAAGATGCCGGCGCCGGAATTCTCCGCAATGTCGTTGTGCGACAACCGCCACCCGCCGTCGGCGTCGACATCGAAGTGCACGCCAGCTTTGCCGTTCGTGCGCACGGTGTTGTGGTGCACGCGGACGCGCAAGTCGATTTCGTCGGCGTCCGCAAACTGCGCGTCGATGCTGATGCCGTGATCCTTGTTGGCGTAGATCTCGCAGTCTTCGATGGCGATGCGCAGCTTGCCGTCGACGCTGCCGCGATCCGGCAGCGTTTCCAAACTCATGTCGATTCCAAGGTCGGCATTTTCGTAGATGCGACATCGCTCGACGTTGATTTCAGAGCGACGCTGCCTGGCGACCGTGAGTTTTGCGACTTCGAGTCCTTCCTTGTCGTTGTCGCTGATCTCGCTGGCTCGCAGTACGACGACGGCGGGACCGCGCACGAGGACGCCTTCACCGAGATTCTGGCTGACGAGGCAACCTTCGATATGAGCGGTCACGCGATCGTCTTCACCGCGGATCTCGATGCCGCGTTCGCGAAACTGATGGATGTGATTCCGCGTGATGCGAAGCAAGCATTTGTTGCCGAGCACGCCGCGCCGCGCGGACTTATTGCCGAGTAATTCGAAGCCATCGAAGCCGCACAAGCTCTCGCCGGGCGCGGCTGTGACGGCGTCGACTTCGCCTTTGCCGGGATCGATGACGGTCGAAAAGCGCACCGGATCACAGCTCGTGAACTCCGCGTTGAAGCCGCCGTAGAGCATCATGCCGTCGAACAAGAACACGCACTCCTCATAGCGGCCGGCGGCGACGTAGATATTGATGCCGTCGAGCGCGATGGCGCTCGAGACGGCGTCTTCGATCGTGCGCAGTGCTCGGTCGGGAGCGGAACCGTCGCCACCCGTGGCGGCGAGTCCATTCACGTAGCGCACAGGAGCGATGGTCGCGGCCCACTCGACGCGGTTGTCATCGCTGACGCCGGCGGGATCGACGGCGTGCACGACGACGTAGTAGGTGAAGCCCAGGCGTACGCCGCGAATGGTCAGACTCGTCGCGCCGAGCGGCGACTCGGCGCTCGGGCGCTCGAAGTCTTGCTTGCCGCTTTCGGTCGCTAGGTAGGCGAGATAGCGGAATGTGGCCCCGGGTGCTGCTCCGACGGCAGGGCGCCATTCGAGGTAGAGCGCACCGGCGTCGGCGCGCAACGCGGCAAGTCCCTCGAATCGCGGCGCGGCTGGAACCTCGATGCGTTCGCCGATCATCGGGCGGCCATCCGCATTGGCCGGTAGGGGATTGGCCGGTGGGAGCGGATCGTTACGGCTGGAGGTCGAATCGACGCACCCGCTGGCGAAGAGTCCGCTCGCGCAGGCGAGTCCCAAGCAAGTCAGCAGCGGGTGGAACATGCATCCTCGTTGTGGAAACCGCAGCGCCCACGAGGACCGTGAGCGCTCGATTTAACTACGGGCAAGTCAGCGCATCGCTGGTGGGATCGACGCCGGCCGTCGCGAACGGCGGCGGCGGCGGCGCGCCACCCGCGAAGAGGTAGCTGAGGAGCGTGATGGGGTCGGCGATGTTGAGCACGCCGTCATCATTCACATCGCCGGCGTCTGTGCAAGGAAGCGGGGGCGTGCCGACGACGAACAGCCGGTTCAGAATCGTAATGGCATCCGCGAGATTGACGCTGGAGTCGAGATTCGCGTCGCCGCGTCGGAAGTTGATGGCGGCGCCACCCGTGACGATCAGGTTGCACGATGCGGGAGCTGACGTGAGCCCGTCGCGGACGGCGCTGACGGTATAGGAGTAGCTGCCGGTGGCGAGCGCTGGGTCATTGAAACTGACCGTGCTGCCGGGGAGGGTGGCGAGCAACGATCCATTGCGCCGCAGTTCGATCGCGTCGTAGTCGACCGCGCCATTCTGCCAAGTCAGCGCGGCGGTGAAGGCGGGGGATTCGGTGCAAGACAAGTTCGTGACGGGCGGCGGCGGCGGGCTCGCAAGCAAATCGACATCGAGAGTGGTCGGCCCAGCAACGGCGACGGCGAATCTTGTCGCGCTCGGATAACCGGTCGCCGCCGGCGGCGTGAATAAGAAGTCGTACGTACCGGCGAGTTCGCGGATCGCGAAGTCGCCGAAGAAGTCGGTGCGATTACTAAACGTGTAGACGGGGAGTCCGGTCACGGTGTCGGTGATCGTGACAACGACGTTTTCGACCGGCGTTCCGCTCGCGGTGACGGTGCCGGTGATCGGAATGCCGAGCGGCAAGACGACATTGCCAAGGTTTTGGCTCGCGGCGACGAGAACGTTCGACAACCGCAGCCAATTGAGCCCAGTGGCGAACGGCGGCCGAAAAACGATGTCGTAGGTGTTCGCCTCGACGGTCACGGCGAAGACGCCGTTCGGGCCGGCGTTGTCGTGCGCCGTCGGTATCTCGACCTGAGTTGCGGTCACGAAGAAATCGAGATCCACGGTCGGCACGGGTGCGAGTGCGGAATTCACGCACGTACCGCTGACCGTGAACCCGTTCTGGAGCACGACGATTCCGAGGCTTGTTGTCGGGGCTGTAACGGTTGTGAGAATGAGCCGCGGTACGAGGGATGTCCCGACGGGCGGGTCGATCTCGACTTCAAAACTGCCGATCGGTACGAGCACGCTGAATTGCCCGAGCGCATCCGTGCTATCACCCGGCGTGTGTATTTTCTCATCCGTGAGCGGACTCACGACGTCGATGTCGGCGCCGATAACCGGCTGAGCCAGCGTGTTTCGCACGGTGCCCGTCAGCGGATAGCCGAGGCGCAGGGTGACGTCGGGGAGTGCGAGCGCGGCAACGACAGGTCGATCCTCGAGCAGGACCGGTACGTACGGGCCGCCGATCGTGGTGGGCGTTTGACGGTACTCGACGTCGTAGGTGCCGGCGGGAACAAGTACGTTGTAGAAGCCGAGAGCGTCCGTCACGTCGCCGCTGGTGGGGAGGAGCGTGGTGGTTCCTGCTTCAAAAAAATTGAGATCGACTTCTTGAATGCCGACGCCGAGTGCATTCACGACGCGACCGGAAACGAAGAAGCCGCCCTGCAGAACAGTGGTCCCGATTGCGGTCGAACCCGCGACGAAGACGTCTTGGCGAGTGGTTGCAAAGTACGCCGATCCAGTCGGCGGCTCGAACAGTATGTCATAGAAGCCGACCGGGATCGCGACCGTCACGACAAAACTAAAAAAGCCGCCGGCGCCAGACACGTCGCCGCTCAATGCCGTTATCTCGTTGCCGGTCGAAGACTCGAACATGCCGATGGCGACATTCGGGATTCCAGCGCCGGAACTATTCGTGACTTGGCCGCTGATGACCCATCCTTGCGCGACTGCCGAAGAAGCCAGGCATGTGGTCAGAAAGATCGACAACATCCAACGGTACATGCCCGCCCTCGCATCCTAATTCTTGAAAATGATTTCTCCCGCCGTCGCGCCGAGGTTCGCAACTTTAGCGCCAGACTCGCGAAAGCGTTGATCGAGAACCCGCGGGCGTTCCATAAACCAACCCGAGTTACAGCCTTCGGACTTCGCCCGACGCGCGTTCGGGCCCACCGGAGGGATCCCACCTTGGCCACGCTCAGCCACCGCTGGCCACCCTTAAACGATGGGAGGCACGTCAGCCCCCCGGCGCCAGTGGCGCGAACGTGTGGGGTGAGCTGCTTCGGGTCCCCCGAAGCAGCAAGCGGTGCTGCGGACCGCACCCCCCAAAAAAAACAGCGTGCTGCGGACCGCACCACACACAAAACACGTCACGGCGAAAACGATGATGTGGCAAGGAAGGAGAGCGTGGCTCGATGCACGGCGGGGGCGTTCATGATGAAAGAGTGCAGCACCGGAAGCGCGAGAAAGTCGGCGGCGCCGAGGAGCCTTGTCTCTTCCACTCCGACCACTCCGTCGTCGTCGCCTTCGATGAGCGGATTCCAGCCGCGGCCATCCCCTTTTGCGCCCGCGATGATTCCAAACGGCAACGGCGGTACCGCCAGCTTCTCGGCCGCTCCTTCCGCGAGTTCGTGCACGCAGTCACCCATGATCACACCCGCGGCGCGAATCTCTTGCGCCAGCTCCGCAAGCCGCACCGTTCGATTCGGCGGCGCGAGCATCACGAGTTTTCCCAACTCGATGCGATCGCGCCACGCGCTCGGTCGGTTCAGTACTCCGCGCGCGACGACGCCACCGAGACTATGCGTGACGAACGACACTTGCTCGACGTCATCGAGATCGTTGAGCAATTGCTCGAGCCGCTCCACGTGCCCATCGAGTCCGTCCCGCGTACTGGCGTAGCTCACGGACGCCACGCCGTATCCGGCATCGGTGAGCACATCGCCAAGCTTCGTCAGAGAAGACTTTGCACGGCCAAGGCCGTGCAACAAGACCACCAAGTGGCGCTGCGGCCGCGCGACTTTCTGTTCGTGTCGCAGGCGTTCGAAAACCACGCGACACGCTTCGCGCGTCCCCCAAGCTCTCCGCAAATCGTCGGGATCGAGCAAGCGACAGTGCCCGGTTCCGCAATGCTGCTGGATTCGCCAGCCGTTGTACCAAAACAGATCGGTCCAAAACTGCTTGGCGCCGAGTGTCTGGAATGGCAAGTTCGGGTGACCGTCTCCATATTGCGTTTCGAGCACCTCGACGAGCGCTCGTTCGCACTCGTCTCGGCCGCCCGTGCAGATGACTTGCGGCGCCAGGGGCAGGACGGCGCGCACTCGACAACGGTCCGACTCGCGGTGCTGCTCGATCACGTAGCCCAACACGGCCTGCCGCAGCGGTAGGTAATGCTCCATGCCAGATTCTCTGTCACGACTCTGTTCGACCCGTAGCGGGCCGCAACTTCGCGCCGCCTCGACAGTCAGGACCACCAACGCCGCGGCGGCCACTACCATCCAAGTTTTTCCGAAGTGCATTGGAGACTCGCCTTCTGGATCGTTCCCAAACGCTTTGCACAATACATGCCGAGGTCGCGCGAACGCCAAGCCTTCCTGATTCTTCGACGCCCGTCAGCCGGTCGAATTGGCGGGCAAGAATTGAACAGGAAGGCAGCAGCGGTTGCCCAGCACGCGCATCGCGGCTCTCGACCCCACGAGCGCGAGCGGGCCCGGAACTTGGCGCGCCGGAAAATTAGTCTACGAGCGTAAACGTGCCGCCGGTCTGGCCGGCAATATCCTGAAATAGCTGGATGCCGGACGCGTCGTCCGAAATGTAAAACGTGTTGAAGGGTATGTGCTGATAGTTCGCGGTCTCAACCGCGTCGAGTACTTCGGAGGGGCTACTCGGGCCACCGTCGCAGAACGGTACACCGTCACCCAGCATTAAGACTTGGCGTCTGCGTTTGGTGCTTTGATTCGCAATTTCGCACACTTTCACCACGCCCGCTCCCATGCAAGTCTGACCTTGATACGGTGTCAAGTTCACCCACAAGACCGCGGCGTTCTTGCTCCCCGGCGTTGCTCGGGCCGGAGTCTCGTTTACGGGCCAGACCGTCAAATTGCTCGAATAGAACACGACTGCGAATTCGGCATTTCGCGAGAGCTGCATGATCGCGCGCGTGGTCTCCACTTTTAAGGTCGTAAAACTAGCGCCCTCGCCCATGCTGCACGAGCGATCGAGACACCAGAAGAAACCATCTCCTTCGATTTCCGCGCCGTAATAGGTGACCGCTTCGGGTTCGTCTTCTTCGTCATCGTCGCTGCCGTTGCCGCCGGAAGGTAAATCGAGCGGCCGACGCGCTGACCCGATCGGCCCATCCGAGGTGGATTGGGCGCTAGCAGCTGAAAAGAACGTCGAGTGAAGCGTCGAAATGCCAAAACATAGTAGGGCGAAAACGACAACGCCTGTCGTGCCATTCGGAGTCCTCATTCTTTACCACCTGTCTGGCTTCACGACCTGACCGGCAATTGGGCGGCGCACGTTCCAATAGTCCCACTACGGATCGCAAGCCCCCACGATCGAATTCGAAACTCTTCCCCATCGCGCGGTTGAGTTTCGGTGATTTTCCACGTATCTAGACGAAGTCAACACGCTCGTTCCCGCGCCGCAGATCATAGGACTGTGCCGGGCACCGACTTTGCGCTCAGAATAGGCGCCGCGTCTTCGGCTCAAGTGCTTTGCGCAGAACTCGTTAGCGCGCGCGCGCCGTGAGGATGCGAGGGGTGCGCCGCCGCTCGTTTGCAGTACCGGAAAATATGAGGAAAGCCAAGATTGCGATCATCGGCGGCGGAGTTATCGGGGCGTCGATCGCCTGCCATCTCGCCGAGCGGGGCTGTGAAAACGTGCTCTTACTCGAACGAGCCGCGGCGCCCGGGTGCGGTAGTACGGTCGGCAGCACGGGGCGCGCGACCGGCGGTTTTCGCGCGCAGTTCGCGTCTGACATCAACGTGCGACTCTCGTTGCTCTCACGAGCAAAGCTCGAGACGTTTCATTCGGAGTTCGGCGTCGACCCTGGGTACGATCCGTGCGGGTATCTCTTCCTCGCGCGCTGCGAATCCGAACTCACTGCGATGCGCAGCGCGCGCACGACTCAGCAATCGGCGGGACTCCGCGAGACCCAAGAAGTCACGGTCGCGGAAGTCGAACGGCTGAATCCCACCGTCGCGCCTGATCAGCACATCGGCGGCGTGTATTGCCCAACCGATGGATTCATCAGTCCGCTCGAGATTTGGCGCGGCTATTTCGAAGCCGCGCTGCGACGCGGCGTGCAGTGTCGATGGGCGACGGAGTGTGTCGGTTTTGATGTGCGGCACGGCCGGATCGCTCGCGTGCGAACCGCAACGGGTGACTTGCCGGTTGATGTTGTCATCAACGCGGCCGGCGCGTGGGCCGGCCAAGTGGCGAGGCTCGCTGGCGTCGAGTTACCGGTGGTACCCGGTCGCCGACAAGTAGCGAGCACTTTTCCAACCGAGTTGTTTCCGGCCCGCATGCCGATGACGGTTTTCGCGGAAGACTGGTTTCACATGCGCATGCGCGGTGGTCGGGCGCTCTTGTTGTGGCCGACTGAATCGTCGTCAGCCGACCCGTTCAGCGTCGAATTCGACCCGCATTGGTGCGCGGGCCTCCTGGCGCGAGCCCATGCGCGCATCCCCCTCGTCCGGCAGCTTGCCATCGACTTCGCGAGTTCGTGGGCTGGCCTCTACGAAATGTCGCCTGACGGTCACGCGATTCTGGGCGCGGCACCCGACGTGCCGAATCTTTTCTTTGCGAATGGCTCGTCTGGTCACGGCGTGATGCACGCTCCGGCCCTCGGGCAACTGCTTGCCGAAATAGTGGTGGACGGGGCGGCTCATTCGCTCGACGTGCGCGCGCTCCGGCCGGAGCGTTTCGCCGCGGGGGAGCTCAACGAGCAACATCCCTTTCTTTAGGGTCCGCGCAAGGCGCCGATCAGCTTCATGACGAGACGCGCCGCCGTGAATTCGCTCACCTGCTGACCTGCGATCGGCGCGACTTCGACGAGATCCGCCCCGATCAAAGTCCGCCGTTTGGCAACTTCCCTGATCAACGCGACCACCTCGCGATAACTCAGCCCCCCAGGCTCGGGTGTCCCGGTGCCTGGCACGGCCGATGGGTCGAGGCCGTCGATGTCGAGGCTGAGGAAGACTTTCTCGGGGAGCGCGTCGACGGCTTCGCGAATCCAGTGCGGCCGATTGTTCAACTCGTGCGCATAGATGGGGGTCAGGCGCGACTCGCGGACGAAGGCGGCCTCCTCCGCCGAGACGCTGCGAATGCCGCACCACATCATGCGGGGTCGGTGCTCCTCCCAAACGCGTCGCATCACGCAGCCGTGACTCCACCGGGCGCCGTGATAACTCGCGCGCAGGTCGAGATGCGCGTCGACCGTCAATACGCCGAACTCCTCACCGGCCGCAACCCGGCGCTCCCGCACCGCGCGAATCACGCCGCCCGAGATCGTGTGTTCGCCACCGAGCGCGATGACGAACTTGTCGGCCTCGAGCGCCCGCCGCGTCGCCACTGCGATGGCTTCGACCGCGCGCTCGGGGTCGTTCGGCAGCGTCATCATCGGCAACGTGTGCACTTCGCCGTCCACGAACGCCGGTCGCTCGAGCTCTTCGTCGAAAAACTCGAGCTCCGCCGAAGCGCGCAAGATCGCCGCCGGGCCGCGAGCCGTCCCGCCGCCGTAGCTGACCGTAGACTCCATCGGAATCGGCAACACGACGAAGCGCGCGCTCGCGAAACTACCGTTTCCGGCCTCATCGCCGCCGAACTTTGCCGCTGACTCCGTCATGCGCCCCTTCATCCTTCGACTCCCAATTCCGAACTCACGACCACGCGCGTCCGCAGACTTTTCGTGCGACACGTGTCCAGAAGCGCGTTACCATACCGGCTTTTTCGTTACCGGCCAGTTCGGCCTTGCGCGCATCGAAACATTCACGTGAACAATTCACAGCTTGATGCCATCGAAGAAGTGACGCTGCGCCGACACGCGCAAGCCGCCGTCTTCGAATCGATCTTCACGAGCGTCACGCTCGTCGGCGGCGACATCGCCGTCAAAGGCTTCGATGCCGAAGCTTGGATGGTCACACTCATCGCGATGGCGCCTGGCATCTCGCAATTGTTGTCGCTCGGGTTGTCGCGCCCGATGGCGCACTTCGGCCGCCGTCGACTGTTGCGCTGGGCAGCACTTCTCGGCCGCTTGCCGATGTTCCTATTGCTCTTTGTCAGCGGTCCGATGCCGTTCTTGAGTTTGCTCACGCTGCAAGCGGTCGCGGGTGTCATTATCACGACCAGCTGGAACTCGCTTCTGCGCAGCAACTATCGCGATGCGCAACGCGGCCGACTCTACGCGCGCGCGGCTCGCATCGGCGCGCTCTCGGGCGGACTTGCGCTCGTTCTCAGTGGCTACTGGCTGGAGCGCGATCCCGAGGCGTATCGCTACGTCTTCGCCATCGCGGCCATCGCCGGCGTCTTGTCCTGTTTCATCTTTTCGGAAATCCAAGTGCGCGCGCCGCTCAGCCGCGCCGAGCAACCGGGTCACAGTTTGCGCGAACTCTGGAACACACTCGCCGCCGATCAATACTTCTTGCGCTTCCAGCTCGGGTTTTTCTTGTACGGGCTCGCCTTCATGTCGATTTCCATCGCGCGGCCACTGGAGATGGCCGGCGACGATCGGCTCGACTTTTCCTACCAGACGTTGCTCGGCGCGCGCGGCGTGTTCAGTCTGAGCGTGCTCCTCTCGACGCTCATGATGGGCCGCATGCTCGACCGCGTCGGGCCAGCGACGCTCGCCCAACGCTGCTACTTTCTGCTCGCGGTCTACAGCGGACTGCTCTACTTTACGTACTACCCGCCGGTGTATTTTGTTGCCGAAGCACTCTACGGTGTCAGCATGGCCGGCATCACGATCGCGTGGAACTTGGGACCGGTCACGATGGCGCCGACGGCGGGCGCCGCTGCCAACTACATGTTGGTGCACGTCGGGTTGGTCGGTGTCCGTTCGCTCATCGGACATCCGCTGGCTTGGCTGGTCATCGAATGCACCGACGCGCCGCGCTTGGTGTTCTTGATGGGAGTCGTGCTTTTCGCGGCCGCGGGACTGACCATGGTGCGACTCGCTCGCGAACTCAAGAAGCGGCCCATACCCGTGCCCGCGCCAACCGCGCCAGCGGAGACAATTCAATGACGACGAAATTCGGTGACATGCCACGCGCGCGGCAATCGCCTGCGAAATCCCGCAAATCGACCGCGGCGAAGCAGTCAACACTCGAGCGCGCCCTCGTCGAACTCGACCACGCGCGCGCACCGCTCCATCGTGAGCTCAAACTCATCGAAGCCGAAGAGCGCGCCTGTCCGCCGACCACTCCGCGCGCGCCCGAACACTTGTGCTGCACGCGTCAGTTCAACGTCATGCGCATCACGCCGCTCGAAGCCATCGCGATTGCGCGCGCGTTTCGCCGCAATGCCCGGCTCAAGTCTCGGATCGAGACCGTGCGCGCGCGCATTCGCGCCGAAGCCGCACGGCTCGCCAAGACCGAGCGTCGGCAACGCTTCGAGTGTCCACTTCTCGCGGGCACGCGGTGTCTTGTGCATTCGGTGGCGAAACCCATCGGCTGCCTTGCGTGGAATCCGGGTCGCGAATACAGCCAAGCTGGGTGGGACGCGTTTTTGAAACGCGATGTCCTGAACGAAGAAACCTTCGGTCCGCGCTGGCCGCTCCAGGCGATTCCGCTCCTGCTCGCGCGCTACTTCGATGCCGCCGAATTCGACCCACCGCCCAGTACTCGCGGCCGGCAAAAAAAGCAGAGGCGTGCGTGACCCTGCTACTGCGCAATCTCGAACTCCCGCTCAAGGATGATGAGTCCGCGCTCGCCGGCCGCGCTGCTCGCGAGCTGCGTGTCGCACGCCAGCAACTTCGCGGCCTGCGCCCCGTCAAGCGTTCCCTCGACGCTCGTCGTGGTCGGCCGCCGCACTACGTGTACACCGTTGCCATCGATCTTGAGCCGGACATCGAGGCCGCGCTGTTGACGCGCAAACGGCGCAGCTTCGAGCTTTATCAAACGCCGCCGTCGATGGGCATCGCGAGACTCGGAGTCACCCCGCGCGGCTCGCGACCCGTCGTGGTCGGGGCCGGTCCGGCCGGACTCCTGACTGCGTACCGACTCGCGCAAGCGGGCGCGCCGCCGATTGTCATCGAGCGCGGCGAAGCTGTGAAAGAGCGTTCGATAACCTGGCACGCGTTCCTCACTGGTCGTCGACCGTTTGATCGCGAATCGAATCTGCTCTTCGGTGAGGGTGGCGCGGGTACTTACTCGGACGGCAAGCTTTACACGCGCGTGCACGATCCGCGCGTCGCCGAGGTCTTACGACTCTTCGTCGAATGCGGTGCGCCCGCGGAGATTGCCTATGAAGCCAAGCCGCACATCGGCAGCAACCTGCTTCCTTCGGTTGTGCGGCGATTACGTGAGCGCCTGATCGCCAGCGGCGTCGAGTTTCGTTTTTCGACCCGCTGCGAAGCCGTTTTGTTCGAGTCCGCACCGACGCCCGCGAACGCGTCGGCGCGCCGCGTGATCGGCGTGGAACTGGCGCCCGGCGGCCGACTCGAGACCGAGACCGTCTTCCTCGGCATCGGGCACTCCGCCCGCGACACGCTGCGCGAGTTGGCGCGCAGCGGTGTCGCGATGGAGGCGAAGCCGTTTCAGTTGGGCGTGCGCGTCGAGCATCAGCAGCAGCTCATCAATGAGATTCAATATGCGGAGCACGCCGGGCACCCGCACTTGCCGCCCGCCGATTACCGCTTGGTCGCCAAGCGCGCCGCCGGCGATGTTTTCAGTTTCTGCATGTGCCCAGGCGGCGAGATTCTGCCGGCGACGGAGCAGCCGGGATTCATCTGCGTGAACGGCGCGTCGCGCTATAAGCGCATCGGTGACTACGCGAATAGCGGCTTCGTCATCACGCTCGAGCCGGAACAATTTCCGAATCCGAGCGATCCGCTGTCCGGCGTCACGCTGCAGGAAGAAATAGAAAGCCGCGCCGCGCTCGTCGCCAGCGCGCCGTTTGCCGCTCCGGCGCTGCGTCTCGAAGATTTTCTCGCCGGTCGACGCTCGGCAGACCTCCCAGCATCGTCGTACCCGCTCGCGCTCGTACCGGCGCTGTTCGACGAGTTTATGCCGAGCGCCGTGACTAGCGCGCTGCGAGAAGGACTTGAGACCTTGTGTCGACAGCTTCGACGCTTTCGCACGAATGACGCGATTGTCGTTGGACCTGAGTCGCGCTCATCGAGCCCCGTGCGACTCGTGCGTGACGCCGAGTCGATGATGTCTCCGAGCGCGCTCGGACTTTATCCCATGGGCGAGGGCGCAGGGTACGCCGGTGGCATCATGTCGGCGGCCATCGATGGAATGTTGTGCGCTGAAGCCTACGCGCGACACGCGCTCGCGCGCGCAGGAATCTCGTCATGAACACGAGCGGTTATCAACTCATCGATAGTGGCGATCAGCTCAAGCTCGAGCGTTTCGGCGCTTTCGTCCTGACGCGACCGGCATCACAAGCGGTGTGGCCGCGACGAAATCTCGCGACGTGGCACAAAGTCGATGCGAGTTTCGAGCGCAACAGCTCCGGCAGCGGCAATTGGCGCATCGAATCCACGCTGCCGCCGTGTTGGTCCATGCAGTATTTCAACTTCACTTTTACGTTGCGACCCAATGAGCATGGCAATGTCGGGATCTTTCCGGAACAAGAGCCGTGCTGGAGTTGGATCATCGCCACTGTGAAAGCCGTCGCACCGCCCATCAAGTCATTCGATGTGCTCAACCTGTTCGGCTACACGGGCGGGAGCACGCTCGCAGCGCTCGCCGCCGGCGCCAACGTCGTTCACGTCGACGCATCGCGCACCAGCGTTCAAGCGGCGCGCGAGAACGTCGCGGCTTCCGGGCTTGGCGATCGTTCGGTGCGTTGGATCGTCGAAGACGCGGGAAAATTCGTGGAGCGCGAACTGCGACGAGCGCGACGCTACCACGGCATCGTGCTCGACCCGCCGAGTTATGGTCGCGGCACGAACGGTGAGATTTGGCAGATCGAACGCGACCTAGTGCCGCTGCTCGCCAATTGTCAGCGACTTCTCCACGAGGATGCGCGGTTTCTCTTGCTCACGAGTCACACTCCGGGCTTCACGCCGCTTGTGCTAGCGAATTTGCTCGAGGCGCCGAGTGGAGTCGCCGCCGATTGCGGCGAGATGCTGCTGCGCGACACTCGTGAGCGAGCGCTCCCGAGCGGCGCGTTCGCGCGCTGGAGGCGCACGTGAACTTTGAGAGCATTTCGAGCCTCCAGAATCCGCGCGTGAAACGAGTCGTCCGTCTCCGAGATCGGCGCGATCGGGATCGCGAGCAGCTGTTTCTCATCGAGGGATACCGGGAATTGTCGCGCGCCGTCGCGGGCGGCTGCGCCATCAGCGAACTCTATTTCTGCCCGGAGCTTTTTTTGGGCGCGAACGAAACGGCGCTCTTGGAGCGCGTAACAAGCACCTGCGGAGCGGCGACCTTCGAGGTGTCGCGGCCCGTCTTCGAAAAAATGACTTATCGCGATCGACCGGAGGGTTTGCTCGCGGTCGCACCGCAACCGCAATGGCGACTCGAGCGCCTCGGCGCGCCGCCGATTCCGCTTTATCTTGTTGTCGTGGCGGTCGAGAAACCGGGCAACCTCGGCACGATGTTGCGCACGGCGGATGCCGCCGGCGTCGACGCCGTTATCGTGTGTGATCGCTGCACGGACTTGTTTAACCCGAACGTCGTCCGCGCGAGTATCGGCACACTCTTCACCGTGCCAATCGCGGAAGCGACGACCGACGAGCTACTCCCGTGGCTGACATCGCGCGCGGTCCATATCGCCGCCGCGACACCCACCGGCACCGCGATTTACTCCGAATCCAAACTCGACGGACCGCTCGCATTTGTCGTCGGGAGCGAGCAATACGGCTTGCCGGAGCGTTGGCTGACGGCCGCCACCGAACGGCTCCGAATTCCGATGGCGGGCTCAGCCGACTCGCTCAATGTGGCGGTGGCGACGGCCGTGCTGGTCTTTGAGGCTCGGCGGCAGCGGCGGGCGGGTCGTTCCGGCTCGTAATTCTCTGCGAATGCGCAATTAGCGCTTCGGCCTCTGCATGGATCGCGGGTGCGATCGGCAATATTGGACTCAAGCCGTTGCGACCGCTCAACCGAAAAAAGTGCAGGTTGTCACTGTTGGAGAACACATGTCGCAAAACCCATCGCTCGTCTCCACGGTGGATCCCACGTCCGCTCTAGAAGCCAGCGCTACGGCTGTTTGTCGATTTCGACCCGACCAGGCGCTGACGTACGTCAATCCCGCTTTCTGCCGACTCTTCTCGAAGACGCGCGATGAGTTGCTCGGCGTGCCGTTCGACAGCCTGCTGCTGCCGGATCACCTGCCAAGTTTTCTCGATCGCTTTCACGCGTTGTCTCCGACCAAACCCAATTTTCAAATCGATCACCTCGTGATTCGCGAAGACGTTTACTCATGGTGTGAGCTGCACTCGTCCGCGGTTTTCGACGCGGACGGACGCTTGCTCGAAGTTCTCGCCATCATCTGGGATGCGACGAACTACGTGGAGAACCGTGAGTACTTGCGCAAACAGGTAGAAGAGCTTTCCCTCACGCGCGACATCTTTGAAGGGCAAGCCGCCCAACTGACGCGCCAAAGCGAGGACTTGTTCGAAGCGCGCATGGTGGCGCAAGCCGCTGCGCATGCGAAGAGTCAGTTCCTCGCCAACATGAGCCACGAGATACGTACACCGATGACGGCGATCCTCGGTTACGCGGATTTGCTCATCGATGCGGAACTCTCCGCCGAGGAGCGGCTCAGCCACGCGCACACAATTCGTCGCAACGGCGAGCATCTGCTAGCGCTGATCAACGACATTTTAGACCTCTCGAAGATCGAGGCGGGCAAAATGGACGTCGAACGCATCGAGGTCGATGTGTTCGAGGTGGTGCGCGACGTCGTTGAACTCATGCGGCCGCGCGCCGTCGCCAAAGGAATCGTGTTGGAAATCGAGTACGTCTATCCAATGCCGAAGCGCATCACTTCGGATTCGGTGCGACTCAAACAAGTGCTCGTCAACTTAGTCGGCAACGCGATCAAATTCACGGACCAAGGCAGCGTCAAAATCAACATCTCACTGGCGACCGGTTTGCGGCGTTGCTTGTGTTTCGAAGTTCGCGACACCGGCATCGGCATAACACCCGAGCAGCGCTCAACGCTCTTCCAAGCGTTTAGTCAGGCGGACGCGACGACCACACGCCGGTTTGGCGGCACCGGACTCGGCCTTGCGATCTCCGGGCGACTGGCCGAACTGCTCGGCGGCAGCATCAGAGTCGAGAGCGAGGCCGGGAAGGGCAGTTGTTTTCACCTCGAGATCGATCCCGGACCGATTACGGAGCTCGTGAAATCTTCGACGCTGTCGCCGTCGAAGGCGGAACGAAAACCGGCCAAAGTGCAGGAGCTTAACGGCAAGGTCCTGCTCGCTGAGGATGGCATCGACAATCAAAGGTTGATTTGCTTCGTGTTGCGGGAAACTGGGCTCCTCGTCGAAACCGTGGATAACGGCAAGACTGCGCTCGCCAAGGCGCTCGCCGCTTGGCGCGCCGGAGATGCCTATCAGGTCGTGCTCATGGATATGCAAATGCCCGAGCTGGATGGTTACGAGGCCACGCGCCAGTTGCGGGCTGCCCAGTATCCTTTGCCGATCATTGCGCTCACCGCCCATGCCATGGTGGGTGATCGCGAGAAGTGTCTCGCGGCCGGCTGCGACGATTTTGCCACGAAGCCAATCCAACGCGACTCGCTCATCAGTCAAGTCGCTCATTATCTGAACATGGCGCACGCAGGGAGCCGAACGTAGGCCGCGTGCTATTGCGCGTTCTCCAACGAGATATCGAGCAGCGAATACTCGCGCCATTCCACCGCATCGAAATGCCACCATTCGGTCGGCAGTCCCTCGAAGCCCTCGGCGCGCATGTGCCGCTCTAAGAGCTCACTGTTGGCGCGGGCGATCGAACTCGCGCCGGGCGCCCCGCGATGCGCGGCCGGCGTAAAGTCATCGTAGCCGCTTGGCATCTCGAGCTCTTGGCCAGCGCTGTTGACCAGTGTCACGTCGACGGCCGCACCGCGATTGTGACGGGAACCGCGGCGCGGGTCGGCGACGTAGTCACCGTTGGGCACGAGTTCCCACATGCGCACCTGCGCGGAATGCGGTCGGTAAGCGTCGAGCACTTTCAGTCCTACCCCGCGAACGCGCAGCGCATCCTGCACGCGCGCGAGTCGACGCGCGACGGGCGCTCTGAGCAGTGCGCGTGGCGCGCCATAGAGTATTTGTCCCGTGAAGTTTCGCGGCGTCGCATAGCGCAAGTCGATCACGATACTCGGTGCGACTTCCTCGATTGCGATCAGTGGCGGCTCATCGCTCGGGATCGTCGGATAGACTCGCGCCGGCGTGGCTCGACAACTCAGCACGAGGAACGCAAGACCCAGCCAGCGACCAGCCTCGATGGCACGACAGCGGCGAGCCGCCTTCTGCCTCGCGCCGGAAGTCGGCTGGAGGTGGCTAATACTGGCCAATTGTCGGAGTCCCCGCTCGCCGCCGTTTTTCGGCAGACTTTCCCTACTTGTCGGTTGGGCCGCGACATCCACCGATGCACGCCTTCGGGAATCGAAATTGCGATCTGCCGAACTCGCGCCGCGACGGCAGTTCGCGTCGCGCGAAATTTAGCCTAGCAGAAAGTGAGACTCTTGGTGGCGAATCTCGCAACGCATCGAAACATCACGGCGGCGCTGCTGCTCGTGCCATTAGCTTTTTGTGCGCAGGGTTGCGGTGGCGGTGGCGGGGGCGGGGGCGGCGTCGCTGCGCCACCGCCTTCGCAACCACCTGAACTCAGCACCGAAATTGTGTACGAACGAAATCGCGATCCGGTGACTGCGCAGATCGAGCCGGTACTGAGCGAGTCAGCCGCCGGATTCGACGGTACGGAAGTCGATAGTCCGGCGGTGGCCATCGACTCGGGTCGTCCAAATGGCGACAA
Source organism: Planctomycetota bacterium (assembly GCA_046154185.1). Lineage (GTDB taxonomy): Bacteria > Planctomycetota > UBA8108 > UBA1146 > JAJFFE01 > JBJXGE01. The sequence continues at coordinate 68,877 of JBJXGE010000020.1, read as the reverse complement.
ATTTTTGCTGTTCTACGAGGCGACCAGCGGCGGCGGAGTGAGCACCATCGGTGTCGTGTCATCGGACGAAGAGGATTTTGCGACGCTGACGATCCCGCGCACGCAAGCAATTGCGCTCGGTGGCCCCGCGAGCGGCTTCAATGTGGGCGCGACCGACCCCACGGTCGTCGTCGATAAGAGCGTGCCGTTCGGTGTCACGGGTCGCTATCACATGTGGTTTGAAGGACGCAGCGGCGCCGGTGGGCTAACGAGCCAAATCATCCATGCCACGAGCGGCAACGGCGAGACATGGGGGAACTTTCAAATCTGTCTCGGTTTCAACGCTTCGTTCGGCAGTGTACGGGTGGCCGATCCGAGTGCCGTACTCGATGGCACCACGTTTAAGATGTGGTTTGAGGCGATCGATGTGACGGCCGCCGGTGGCGGTGATGGTCCGGCGAGCATCGGCTATGCGGAATCCTCGGATGGATTCACGTGGCTGATCCGCGACGCGCATGGGCAGTCGGGCGGCGCCGCGAGCCCGGTGTTTCTCCACGGACCGGCGCAGCAGTTCGATGGCTACAGCGTTGGATCGCCGTCGGTCGTATTGGATCCGACGATCGGAGTGGGCGCGAATGGTCGCTTCAAGATGTGGTACGAGGCGGGCGACCGCGAGATCGCGACGCAAAACTCCATGGGCTACGCGATGAGCGCCGACGGTATCGTGTGGAATGACCCGACGCTGCCGATCTTCCTGCCGAGTTCCGATTCGATCGTGCCGTTACCCTTCGATTCCGGCGACATCGAGCACCCGTGCGCGGCGATCATCGAGACCGTGCCCGCGGCGACCGTCGGCCACTTCCTACTTTGGTATACGGGGGATGGCGAAAACGGCGCGAGCCCAAATCGCATCGGACTCGCGCGTGGTCGCAACGGACCATGACGGCGTGGTGGCGGGTGGCTAAGACTTGCGCACCGCGTCGACGATGCGACGCACACAACTCTCCGACGGATCGCGGCGCGTGAACTCGTGAGCGCCGAGCGCCACCCGGCCCGGTTGTTCGCGCGCGGCGCTCGCCACGGGAACTCGCGCGCTGAAGTGTACGGTCGGGACGCGCGTGGTCCGAATCAACTCGGCGATGTTCTCCGCGCTCAGACCGCCGCCCGCGATGACTTCGATGCGTCCCCGCGCTAGCGTGACGAGTTCTCGCAGCAGCGCGGCGCCGTGGGCGGCCGTGCGCGCTTGCCCGGACGTCAGCACGCGCGCGACGCCGAGTTGCACACAGTCTGCCAAGCTCGCGCGCGGATCGCGCGTGAGATCAAAGGCGCGGTGAAAGGTAACCGGCAGCGGCGCGGCCAACGCAATCATTTCGGCCACGGTCGCGCGCTCGACGGCGCCGTTCGCGTCGAGCGCGCCAAACACAATTCCATCGGCGCCTTCGCTCTTTGCGACCTCGATGTCGCGCCGCACGACCGCCAAATCGTCGGCTTCATACTGAAAGTCGCCAGCGTGCGGGCGCAGCAGGACTACGAGCGGAAGCCGGGTACGCGCGCGGACTTCTCGAATGAGCCCAAGACTCGGCGTGAGTCCGCCAGTGTCGAGTTCCGCGCACAGCTCGAGCCGATCCGCGCCGCCCCGCTCGGCCGCCAAGGCGCCCGTCACCGAGTCGACGCAGACTTCGATCAGGGTTTGGCTGTTCGTTGGCATATGCATTGACCTTCCTCGGCGACCGACTCGCCGTCATGTCACGATCCACTGCCAGCGCGGGGCGCGGCCGCCGCGCGCGCCGACTTGTGCGCTCATCGCGTCGATGTAAAGATCCTGGCCTTCGGTGAAGGAGGACTTTGTGACGGAACCCCGCATCCCCGACCTACGCGACCAGTTCGAGCGCGAGCACGATCTCAGCGATGCCGAGCTGGAGCGAATGATGTCGCAGTCGCTCGCGAGTCTCAAAGAAGAAAAGCGAAGCGAGGAGGAAGCGCCGAGCGCGCCCGTGGCATCGGACCTGCGCGCCGGCACGCTGCTCGTGGGCGTCGTGACCGAAGTCAATAAAGCCGGCTTGGTCTTGGAGGCCGCCGGCCGTCGCGCGTTTTTGCCCGCCGCCGAAATCGAACTTGTCAAACCCAGCGCCGCGGAGCTGCAGCGTTATCAAGGCAAGACACTCGAGGTGGAAGTCGCGTCGACCTCGGGCAGCCGCGGCGATGTGCAGGTCACTCGCCGGGCGATCCTCGAGCGCGCGGCGCAAGTCGCGCGCGACGCGGCGTTCGACGCGCTCCAAGTGGGAGGCGTGGTGCGGGGCCGCGTCGTCCAGTTGAACGAACACGGCGCGTTCGTCGAAGTCGGTGGGGTCGAAGGCCTACTCCACGCGAGCAAAATCCGACGCCATTTGATGTCGACCGGCACGCGTACCGCGCTCAAATCTGGCGATCACGTGCTCGTCGAAATCATCCATATCGATCGCGACCGCCGCCGTGTCGGCCTCGATTACAAAGAACTCGAACGCGATCCTTGGCTCGAGATTTTGGCGGACCTCGCCGTCGGCGACACGCTCTCCGGCATGGTCGCGCGCGCGACGACCGAGGGCGTTTTCGTGACGATTGAAGATGGCGTTGATGGCATCATCCCAAACGCGGACGCCGCGGGTCACGCGCTCGCGCGCGGCGCGGTCGTGAAAGTCGCCGTCCGCTCCATCGAGCCGCAAGCGCGACGCATCGTGCTCGAACTCCGCTAACTCAGATACACCCTGGCGCCGGGTACGGAAACGGCGGTTGCGCGCCGCCCGAAAATAAGAACGCCAACAAGTACACGGCATCGCTGATGTCGTAGCTGCTATCGCCGTTCACGTCACCGGCCGCCAGCGTCGGAAGCGGCGCAGCGCCGCTCGTGAACAGATAAGCCAACATGTACACGGCGTCCGAAATGTCGAGACCGACATCGCCGTTCATATTCCCGCGCACGAAATCCGGCGTGCTGCAACTTTGCCCAGGACCGACCGCCGTCGTCGCAACTTCTTGCACGACGCCGGGCCGGAAGAGCCCGACGAGCAGCTGCGAAGTCTGCGGCGCAACATTGCAATCGAACGCAAAGTTATAGAGCGTTCCCCAGTAGACCGCGTTCGCGTTGGGGTTTTGCACAAAAGTCTCGGTTCGCCACGTCACGCGGCTCGGCGTGACTTCCGCCGTCCAATCAGTCGTGCTGTAGGGCTCGCCGCTGTGATGATGGATGTCGTGGAAGTAGAGATTCGTCACCACCGCGCCCGCGCCGAGCGTGACGGCAAACGTGCGCGCCGCTCGATGCGAGTTTCGGTTCGCGAGCGCATATTCGTAATGCCATAAGCCGCCGCCGAGTTCCGTAGCGCGCGCGCCGAGCATTAGCATGCCATCGTCGGGCACGGCGAGGTCTTGAATGTCGACGGCCGGATCAGCGGTGCGCCACGCATTGAGCGCTGGTTCCTGCTCGAGCACGATGCCGCTCGGGTTCAGCACGTAGCCGTCCGTTTGCAACGTGCCAACGTTGAAGCGCCGGTGCGAAATATTGTTGTACTGGGTATCCCACGCGAATTCTTCCGGGTGCACGTATTGCGCTTCGTAGTAGTAGAGCGCACCTGGGAACAGCGTCGGGTTGAGATCGGCTTGCGACACGTTGATGCGCTTATACAAGAGCGGCCCGGTGAGTCCGATGAAACTAAAGGGATAGGGGAATTCGCCCGTGTACGGATTGATTTCCGAACGCGGTCCAAGTCCGCCTTGCGCTCCATTGAGGCTCGAACCGTAGGTGTCGGCGCATCCGATGCCGAGCGCTTCGCACGGCGGCGCGGTCGACGGTTGGCAGGTTCCGCAGGTCGGCTCAAAGAGCGCGCAGAAACCGTGCTTCACCCAGCTCATGCCGATTTGTTCGATTCGGCCGTTGGCGACTCGGTACATGTTCTGAGCGATCACGGGATGCTGATCGCTGAACTCGAGCCACGAGGCTTCCGCATCGCCGAGATTGCACGACGTCGTCGAGATGGAGTACGCGGTGATGCCGAGGAGCGTTCCCCACTTAGTGATCGGACCGAGTTCACTCACGATGACATCCGGTCCGATGACCGGTTGCGCAGGGAGTTGCGTCGACGTGTAACAGCACACCCAGAAGACCGCCGTCGCGAAGCCGAGTCGCCATGAGCGAACGCTTTGCAGACTCTGTAAATTTGTCATGAGATCCTCGTGCACAATGAAGGTCGGGACGTAGCCCAAGAAGTTGCGGATTGTATCCGATCGCAGCGCGCCCGCGCGCGCCGTGCCGCGCCGCATTCTTAAGCCGCCAGCGCGCGTCGCATTATCGTGCGACGCATCGACTCACCCGCGAACGATGCGCGCTTACTCTTTGGGATCGGGCGCACCGGCGGCCGCGGGCACGGCCTTTGCCGTTGCCGGCAGCAATTCGAGCTTCCCGTAGATCGGGAAGTGATCGCTATAGCCCTCGATCCACTCGCCCGCCTTGCCTTGTTTCTTGAATCGCAATGGTCGGCGGTACTTGTCGCGCATCTTGTCGGTCGCGTGAATCGCGAGCGAGCCTTCGACGAAACGGAACCCGACATCATCGAGCAAGCCCTTCGTGAGGATTGCTTGGTCGAAAACGTTCCAGCGCCAATCCTTGTTGTAATAGAGCGTCCCTTGATCGGGCGTCGCGCACAAACTCCAACTTGGGTTGTACAGAACCATCTTGTCGCGGTAGTTGAGTGTCTTGTTGCGGCTAAACTCGGCGCCGAGCACTTCGAGCACCGAAGCATCGAACGGATCATCATTGAAATCGCCCATCACGATCACGTCGGCGTCGCGCCCGGGAGTCAGGCCCGCTTCGCGCGCCACGATGCGCTCGACCGCGGCGCGGCACGCCCGCGCCGCCGCCGCGCGCAACGGCGCGCTTTCCTGGGTGCCGCTCGTGCGCGACGGCCAATGGTTGACCAGAATCGTCAGCCGCGTGTCCGCCACGACGAGCGGAACTTCGAGCACACCACGCGTCGGTGATTCCATCTCGACGCGATGCACGACCACGCTCGACTCGTTGCCGACAAACTCGAGCGGTGCGCGATAGATAAGCGCGACATCGATGCCGCGCTTATCGGGCGAGTCGCGGTGCACAATTCTGTAGCCGAGCGGTTTCAGCGCCGGTGTCGCGAGCAGATCTTCCAGCACGCGACGATTCTCGATCTCGGCGACGCCGAGCACATGCGGCGAGAACGCGAGGATGACCTCCGCCAGATGTTGGAGTTTGCGTTGGTAGCGCTCGGCGGTCCAATCGGTCGCCGGCAAGAACTCGTCATCACCTTTGTTCGTCGCGTCGTCGTCAGTGTCGAAAAGATTCTCGACGTTCCAAAACGCGAACGTCATGGTCGTGTTCGCCGACGCCGGTTTGGCCGGCGCTTGCGGCGCAACCTCGGTCGCCGCGACCTCGCGCACGCCGAGCGCGCTCGTGAGCAACATCGTTGCGACGACGACTGACCACCGACGCGACGCCGTCGACATCTTGCTAGCCATGGGCTGTCCTTATCTCGACACGGGATTTTCGACGTGGCGCCACGGCGCGACGCAGGAACGAGGCGGTTCTACATGACCGGGAGCGTGAGATTCTGCAGGCCGCGGCGGGAACTGTAAAGCGCGCCCGGCGCGTTCCGCGAGCTGGTCTCAGGTTTGCGAGAGTCGCGCCGACCGTGGCTGGTTACGCGACGTGTGCGCGATCCGCGAAGACGCCGTAAACGGTCGGGTCGCACATGCGTTAGAATCCGCCCAGTCCAAACAAGCGAAAGGAGATACATGCGGAGAACTCTGCTGCTACTCGTCGTCGGCGGCGCGCTCGGCGCGTTCCTCACCAGCGCCAAGGCGCAAGTTGTGATTCGGTCCATCCTGGGTGTCGCGTATTCGCACGGTGTGATGGAGCGCTACGAGATGTCGATCGGCGTCGACGGTTTAGGTCGCGCCGTCAAGGAACGCACGCGGGAAGAGATCCGCGAACACATTAATATCCCGTCGCACTACGGGCGCGTGATCAGCGTCACCCAAAATGGCGACGCCGCGATCGTCTGGTTCGAGGGCCAAGGAGTCATTCGCAACGCCGTGTTGTCCGAAGTCGATACTCGACTCTACCGACTCGAGTTGAGCCCGACTTCGCGTTACGAATCGCGGTTCATTCGCGAAGACGGCAAATAGTTCGAGCGCCGCGAAAGGAAGGATGCATCGTGACGGTCGAGGCCACCCCCGACGCTTTGGATGAAGGTCTGCGCGATTGGCTGCGCGAGGAGTGCGGCCCGGCAGCGGACTTGCTGACATATCGCGGCGCACCACCCGTCGGTCGCGCGCATCTTTTTAGGATCGGTTCGAGTCGGCCCGGTGCATCCGATGCAACCGGCTTTTATCTCAAACTTTTCGAGTCGCGACCGGCCTTCGAGCGCGAGCGCGACGCTTACCTCGGTTGGCTGACCGAACTCGAAGGCGTGCCGCGCCTCGTGGCGATCGCACCGCCACCCGCGCGCGCTGTGCTGCTGAGCGAAGTTCCCGGTACGCGTCTGACGGATCGACTCCGCACGCGCGCGGATGCGTGCGCCGTGATGCGCGCCGCTGGCGAGTGGTTGCGCGCCCTCCATTCGTTGCCGATCGTCGATCGCGACCGCTTATCGGTGCCGCTGGCGCTCCGCGATCGAATGGCGCATGCGCTCGCACGCGGCGCCGGAGTCATCTCGAACGACGATCGCCGTTGGCTCGCGTCGCGCTTCCGCAACGCCGAGGGCTTCGACGGACTCGAACGAGTTGCCTGCCATCGCGACTATCAGCCGCGGAATTGGTTGGTCGGAGTACGCGACGGACGGTGCGACACATTTTATGTCGTCGACTTCGAGCACACGCGCTCTGACTTGTGGCTCAACGACATCGTGCGCCTTTGGTGTCATCATTGGCCGCTAGATGCGCAGTTCGAAACCGCGTTTCTCGCCGGCTATGGTCGTCAGCTCAGCGAGCCCGATCGCGACCGACTGTTCGAACTCGCGTTGCTGCATGCCGCCGCCACGATCGTATGGGCCGTCGAGCACGACGATGAGGAGTTCGAAGCCGAAGGGCGTGAATTACTCGCCCGCTTGCGGGACGATTTTTGATCGCGCCCGTTTTTTTTGCCAAGCTCGTTTCTTGACAAGCCGGATGACGTGGTGAGACTCGACTCGTCATGAAAAAGCCGCTGGTGTTAGTCGCGCTGCTCGTGGCGCTCGGACTCGGCACGGGTCTCGTGACGTGGTTCGGGCGCGACGACTCTGCGCACTCCTCTCCAGGAGATCGTCCGTTCGCGTCGCCCGGCGCATCGTCCGATACCGACAGCGTCGCGCAGCAAAGTGACGACGATTCGGCGCCGATCGTGGCGGTGCCCGATTCGCTCCCGGCGACGGCGGCAACTCCGCTCCTGCCAGGCGCTGCGCCGGCGGGCGCTGACGCGGTGGCGCTCGCGGAGCCGACTTTCGTGATCGAAGGCGTCGTGCTCGGGGCGAATCACGAGCCAGTGCGCTCCGCGGTCGTCGAAGTTTTTGCCGCGACCGAGAGCCAGACCGCGCGCGACGCGGCGGCGATGCTGGGACAACTGGCAAGTCCACCGCAGGCGATCGCGATGGCACGCACCGATCGCCGCGGCGCGTTTCGCGCCGTGCTGGCGGAGCCCGGCGAGTATTTAGTGCGGGCCGGCGCGGCCGGCTACGCGACGCAGCTCGAGGGTCCCGTGCGCTTGCGCGAACGGCAGCGGCGCATCTCACTGAGCTTCGTGCTCGCCGATGGACTTGGCGTCGCGGGACGCGTTGTCGATTCGAACGGTCGTCCCGCCGCTGGCGTAGCGCTGCATCTGCTCGAGAAATCGCCGGGCGCCGGTTTCGGTTATCAGCAACTCGACGCGACATCAGCGACCGACGGCACTTTTCGATTCGATGGCGTCTCGAGCGGTCGCTACATACTTGTCGTCGCAGAAGGAACCCATGGTCCCGGCAACGTCGTGCCGGTCGTGGTGGCGCCGGTCGAGGACTTGGAAGTACGGCTCGCCAGTGGCGTCGTGGTGAAGGGGCGCATCGTTGATACCGTGACTCGTGCGCCACTCGCGGGCGTCGACGTCACGGCGCTGAATCCGCTGTGCTATGCGCAAGCGACGAGCGATGGCGCCGGTCGTTTCGAGCTGCAGCTCGCGGGCGCCGATGCGGATGTGCTGCTCGTCCACGATGGGTACGTGCCGCACACACAACGCGTCTCAATTGGCGCCGCCGGCCCCGGTGCGGAAGTCACGTTTGAATTGCGTCCGGGTGTCACGCTTGACGGGCGCCTACAGTTCCCGGATGGAAAACCGGCCGCCGGTGCGACGGTCGGACTCTTTCAAGGTCGAGCGGCGCGCGGACAGATTCTCACGAGCGTCACGGCTGGCGACGGTAGATTTTCTTTCGCGGGGGCGGCGGACGACGCGGCGGTGCGGCTCCTGGCCAAGCTTCCCGGCTGGTGGCTGCCGTTTGAAAATGGCAGCTGGTCCGCGCCCGCGGATGGCCAGCTTGTCGAGCAGGTCGAAAACGTCTGGACGTTGGCGCCGACGATCTCCATCACCGGTCGCGTGATGGACGCCGGCGGTCGACCGTTAGCAAACGCTTGGGTCGGGCACGCGCAATCGGCGCGTGGCGATGACGCGCGTGCCGCGCGCTGGCTGCGCGCAACGCAAGAGACGTGGACTGACGCGGACGGCAAGTTCGAATTGTCGGACGTGCTGCCGATCGCGCCGCTCGAGTTGACGGTCGAACATGCCGATTGCGCGACCCAGAGTTTTCCGTGTGATCCCAACGCGACGCAAGCTTTGGAGCTTCGCGTTACCAGCGGCGGCTCGCTCGTGATCGAGCTCGAATGGCCGAGCGGCGTCGAACCGGGGCCGGCGTCTCTCATCGCGCGTTTGCCGGGCGGCGAAGAAGTGACCCGTCGCGTCGACGGCCATCTCGACGGGGGTGTGCGCTATTTCTTCGATTCGCAGGGCCGGCTCGAAATTGAACATTTGCCGATCGGCGCGTTCGAAGTTTACGTGGTCGCTCCCTACTGCGTGGAAGAGACGTTGGCAGTCGCGCTCACAGACGGTGAGCGCTCTACCCAGCGCGTGTCGTTGCGCGCGGCGAGTCTATTGCGCGTGCGCGTGCGCGGTGCCGATGGCGCCACGATTCCGATGGCCGAAGTGCGGGTCTCGGAGCCGCCGGGAGAGTCCGCGCCGCCGCGCTCGCGGCGGTTGACGACCGACGCCAAGGGCGAGGCGGTTTTCGGCGGGCTACCGCCGGGCGCCATGCGCGTGCACGCGCAACGCGGCGCGCGCGCAACGAGCAAGGAATACACGCTCGGCGCTGGCGATCAAACCCTCGAATTGACGCTTCCAGCAGAATAAGGCTAGACTTCTTCAAGGTTCAGCAGCGTTTTCTCCCCGAAAGGACATTCATGTACGAAGCGACGCATTTTGATCAGGCGGTGGTCGCCAATGCCGCCGTCGACGTCCGTGTGCGATTCTTGCATCGCACTTACTCGCACTTGTTTGGCGCGATCTTGTTATTCACAGCCGTCGAAGTCGCGATCTTCAAGTCGGGGCTCGTCAACGACATCATGCGGATGTTCGCTGGCGCAGGTAGGCTCAGCGGGCTGCTCATGTTCGGCGCGTTCGTGGTGGGTGGCGTGTTGGCGACTCGTACCGCGCACACCGCGCGCAGTCTCGGCGTCCAGTACTTGAGCCTCATCGGCTTCGTGTTGCTCGAGGCGCTTTTCTTCGTGCCGATTCTCTACGTCGCCAACAGCATGGGCGGCAACATGATCGAAAGCGCCGCGCAAGTGACCGTGCTCGCATTTGCGGGACTCACGGCGCTGGTGTTCGTCACGCGGAAAGACTTTTCGTTCTTGCGCGGGATTCTCGGTTGGGCCGGCATCTGCGCGCTTATCTTCATCGTGATGTCGTTCATCATGGGCAACGTGCCCGGCGTCGGGTTCTCTGTGTTGATGGTGGCGCTCGCCGGCGGTTACGTGCTCTACGACACGTCGAACGTGTTGCACCACCACCCGGCTGACCGCCATGTCGGCGCCGCGCTCGAACTCTTTGCGTCGGTCGCGATGATGTTCTACTACATACTGCGAATCTTCATGCAGCGCCGCGGCTAAACCGGCGGCTCGTTCGAGTGAGTCTTGTGCCGGAAGCGATGCAGGCCGCGCGCCCGCATCGCTTCCGGCGCTTTGTTTCTTGCGACTCGGCTCGTGCGCCGCGCCCTTGACTTGCCTATGCCGTTCCCCTAAATCTCTCGACTTCGCGGCGGTCTCCAAGAATCTCGGATGCGAAGTGGACTTTGCGATGACCAACAGTTGTTTGCGTTGGACGCTCTGCGTGGCGCTCGCGCTCATGGGTTGCGATAAGTCGACGTCGACGGAGACGCCCGCCGCAGGTGGTGGAGCAAGCGCGACAGTTCCGACGTTCGTGAATTCCGGCGACATCGTCCGTGGCAAGACGCAGGCAGTCGGCAAATGTAGGCTTTGCCATCAAATCGACGGCAGCGGCGGCAAGATGGGTGAGCCGATCGATGCTCGCTTGCTCAAGAAAGTCGAGCTGCTCCTCACCGAGTATCCGAAACACATCGAGACGATGAAGTTGACGAAGCCCGACCTTTACCAAGCGAGCGCCGCGCGATTCGAGGCGATAGTGGCCGCGACCGATATGGAGCAGAAACTCGGACTCTGGCTCACTGCGTATATTCCGAAGCCCGATTTCGACCGCCCCAAAGGGAAGATGAACGCCGTGTCAATGAGCCCCGACGCGCTAGCGGACGTGATCGCTTATCTGCTCTCGCTCCGCAAATAAAACCGTCGGCGCGCGTTTACGGTGAGTTTCTAGCAGATGCCGACAACTATCGACTCTCGCGAGGACGGGTCGCTCAGCCAACCAACTGCACAGGACCCGAAGGGCCCACAGAGCGAAGCCCCAGGCTGCCGCAGAGCCGTTTGCCTTGGTATGTTGCCGAACGCCCGCGAGACTACCGCCCGCCGATCGAACAGGACTCGCCGACAACGACGCCGACCAGCCGCAGATCGAAGCTACCCTTGGTGCGCGCCGCAGCCGCGGCCTACGAGGCCTGAGCGCCTCGCAGATCCGTGAGGTGTGCGCGAGACACAATAAACCGGAGAACGAACGCGACGGTGTCCCCGAAAGGCTGTTTGGGGTAACTCGGCCATAGAAAGAATCTAGCCCGAGATCAAGCGCAGAGCACTCGATCTCGGGCTAGACATGACTGCAAACCACATCGACGTGCGGCGCTAGGCCGCGCGCGGATTACTTCAGCAGCTTTTGCACGGCCGAAGGAACCTCGATCTGCGCGACTTGGTTAAACGCGTCGAGTTTGTAATCGAAGATGAAGGACACGTGGCGGGCGGTTTCGAGGCTCTTGTCTTTGGCCGCGCCGCGAACTCCCGTGAGCACGTACATCTTGATCGACTTCGGCAAGCTGTTGGCGCTGTCAACTTCGATTTCGTAGAAGCAGCGGATCTCGGTTTTGTCCACACTGGACAAAAATTGCGAGACCCCTCAGCAGTCCGAAATGGCGCCGGAGTTCTGGATTTTCGTGAAGCGATCGAGCCCGACTTTCTCGGGGACTTCGACGCGCATGCGAGTCGGCGCGAGGCGTTCCTTCTTGAGGACCCCCGTCTTACCCTCGCCGCCTTCTTCGACGATGCGCTCGCCGCCATCCATCCACTCGAATTGAAGGCCGGTGTTCGCAGCCTCGCTCAAGATCTCAAGCGGGAAGCCGAACAAGCGATCGATTTTCGCGCCCTCTTTCGACGCCAAGATCTGCTGATAGTTGCCGCCACCCGCGCTGATCGCGCCGGCCTTGGCCGTGCGATAGGCGCTTTGCTTTGGCAGGTGCATGATGCCCTTGTAGATGCTGGCCTCGTACGACTCGCGCACGGTCGTCTCGCTGAGCGCGTGATCTTTGCTCTGCGAGATTCCACCTTGGACATCCAACTTGACCGCGAGACTCTTCGTCTTCGCGAGCTTCGCGACACTCTGCGCCAGTACTTTTTTCGCGCTTTCCAACTTGGCTGCGGTTGAGTCGGTGTCGTTGGCGAAGACCAACGGTACCGTCAAACACAGAGCCAAGAGCGCGACTATCCAACGAGCTTTGCTCATCGACGCCCTTTCCTGTTTCCACCCCAAAGTTCTTTGGCGAATGCGCCACGCGGCAAATCAGTGTCGCGGCGAACTCCGCCCAGAAACTAGCCCCGAACGTACATACGTGAGGGTCGAGGCTTGCTCACTATATCGGCGACCGGCGCTCGTTCAATTTCTTTTCGGTCGGACCCGGCACGCGACCGACCCAGGTTAATTCAAGAGCTGGTAACGACTTGGCCGGCGTTCGGAGCAGCGCCCTTAGAGAAAATCTCGTCGCAGAACACGCGCACGGCGATTGTTCTGCGACTAGAACGGGAGCACAGAAACTTTCGGATCGTCGAGCGTGCCCGTGATGCGACGCCGGCCGATGGTGTTGAAGAAGTCCGAGACCAGCGGCAGGCCGCCGAACGTTTGCGGAACGCACCAAAAATCGAGATTGAGATCGAAGTCCATCTCGCCTTTGCCGAGGATTCGCATCGCGCGGCTCTTGAGCTCGAGATCTTCGTACTCCTTCACGTGAAAGCGTCCGTTTTGAATCGTGAAACGTGTGTCCATGTCGCGGATCGTCAGTGCGTCAGCCTCGAACATGCGCACGAGCACGATCGGGTTGATGATCAGCGACGTGAGCGGCAAGTCATTGAGCTTCCCATCGCGCACACCGAACCAGCCGCGTCCGGTCATGTCCTGCGCTGCGCGCGACGAACCCGAGAACACGACTTCACCCGCCGCGCGTCCGCTCACGGTCTTGCGCGGAAACAAATCACCGCCCTTCGCCAAATCGATCTCGTCACACAAGAAATGGCCGCGCAGATCCCTCGTCGACCCAACGTTCACGTAGAAAAATCCGCGCAAGTAACCACCATAAACTTCCGCCTTGCGAATGAGCACTTGGAGGTCCTGGGCGACGCGACCCGGCCGCAACCGCTCGATGAAAGTCTCGTCGAGTCTGAAACTCTGGCGCGCATCGACGGTCCCGGTGCGGCTCAGAGAAACCGCCGGATGTTGCGCGCCGTAGTAAAAGGTCGCGTCCGCATTCGTGACTTGAAAGCGGCTGAACCGAAACGCGCCGGCCGGCACGTGCACGGATAACTCGTGGTAGGGCTCGCGGTCGCCGGCCCCGCGCCGACCCGCGTCACCGAACACCGTCATCGCCGCCGCCACTTCGCTCACTTCGACACCGAGATTTGCGGCACCGCTTGCGACCGTCACCTCGCCGCTATAGGTCGTCTGCTCAGTCGCTGGCGGACCATCGCCCTGCGGACGATAGCGATAGTTGACGCGCAGATTGCCGCTCGCGGCGCCTTTGAGTTCGAGACTGCGAAACAAATGTCGCAGATCGTCCGGCAAGCTCTCGACGAACACGGCGTCGGCCAAGTCAAGCTTCGGATCGCCGAGTTGCGGCGCCAGGTCGACGCGCAGCGACAAGAACAATTCGTCCTTCAGCGGTCGCGCGAGCGCCGGATCGAGGTCTCCGGACGACGCGGGTTTGCCATCTCCGAGGCTATAGGGCCCGTGATCCCCGGAAACTTCAATGCGCGGCCCGAACGCGGGGTCGGTACCCAGGTCGCTGAGTTGAGTGGTGCCGCTTTTGGTGTCGTGCCGCACCGTCCCGGTCAAGAAATGGAGTGGAAACGGAAACGGCGCGAACCGCACGGTCACTGGGGCGTTGACGTGCGCTTCGACGCTCGTGTCGATCTTGCCATTCGCGCCGGTCGCGATGCGCACTCTCGTATCGAAGTTGCCGTCGATGCCGAAGTCACGAATTGCGGCGGCGGCTTCGGGCGTGAAAGCGGCGATCAGGTCTTTCTCGATCAGCAGATTGGGCGAGGAAATCTCGAGGTCGAGTTCGAAATGGTCGCCAGGAAATCGCGCGAAGCGCGCGCCGCCGTGATCGAGCGCCATTAACGATCTTCCGTGCCGACCACGGACATCGCTCAGTACCAAAGTGTCGGCGCGAAACTCGAGCCCAGCCGCGCCCGCCGCGAAATGGCCTTCGAAACGCGCGCGGCCTTGCAAGTCAGAGATGCGATACGGAAATGCCACGTGACTCATCGAGGCCGCGACCGGCTCGAGGTCGACCGTGAGCCGCATACGCGCGAAACCAGAGTCGGCGGCAGCCTCGGGCGAGGCGGTTGCCGTCTTCGCGGTCCGCACGAGCCGGAATTCGAGGTTCACATCGCCTTGGGCGCCAAACTGTTGGTAAATGTGGCGACTGAGGCCCGGGATCGCTTTTTCCAGCCGCTCTTCGCACGCGAGATTTTGCACGCGCAGCAGTATCGCGGAGGCCGCATCCGGGTCCGTGCGCCATACGCCATTCACCGACAACGGTCGGCCTGGCTCACCACCATTCAAGTCGATCCGATAGCCGTCGCCCATGTTGGTCACGGCGCCGCTGATCTCGCGCAATGGGTACGGAAACGCGCGCGGCAATAAGTCCATGCGGTCGAGCGTGACTTCCTCGAGCGCGAGGCGACCGAGATCCGCGCCGCCGAGCGAGAGTTTGAGTCCGAGCCGACCGCGCGGCCGCAGCGCATCGAAGAGTCCGACGAGATCGCCACTGAGCAGCGTCCGCGTATCGCCGCTGACCGGCAATTGCTCGAGCCACAACGTGAACTGGCTGCTTTGCACTTGCCAATCCCCGAACGTGAGGCCGCCTTCGAGGCGCGCTGCACCACCCACCGCGAGCCCGCGCAACGGCTCGACGATGCGCAGCTCATCGCGCGCGAGTTCGACGCGACCGCTCACGGAAGTGATCGCCACGGGCGGCTCAGCGATCGTGAGACTCGCCTCGACGATGTCGAGCGTCGCGTTGAGGATCTCGAATTTGGCGTTTTCGAGGCGCGACTTCACGGTCAAGTCAGCGACGCCTTCGGGGCGGTAGGCGGCCCAGAACGGCGCGATGGCCGGCGGCAATCGCTGCGCGAGCCGCTCTTCCAATCGCACGCGCAAGATTTCGATCGTCGCTTCCGCGCGCGCGAAATCGGCAGTGAGCGTGCCGCTGAGTGTAATGCCGCCGACTTCCGGATAAGCGCCGGTGCCGGCGAAACGATAGTCGCCGCTCTCCAACGGCTTCAGCAACCCTGTCGCGCTCTCGAGCGTGAATTGTTCGATGCGCAGCGGCGCTGACATTTGAAAAATGGTCTTCGAGCAAGTGACGACCTCGAGGTCGTCGACGCGCAGCTTCGGAATGCGCGGCGCGCGGCGCGCCGCGGTAGGCGTCGCCGAACTCGGAGTCGTGAGGTTCGCGGGCGCGAGCAGGCTCTGCAAGTTGACCGTGCCGTCGCCCAAGAGTTCGAGACGCACTTTTGGATTCGAAATGACGACCTCGGAAATCACGGGGCCGCCGCGCAAGTATTGCCAAACATCGATGCGGGCGGCTAATCGCGGGATTTCGAGCGCGATCCGTTCCTCGCAACCCGCCGGCGCCTCGATCGTCAGCCCTTCGACGATCAATCCGTCGAAGATTCCCAAGTGGATAGCGCCGAGCCGATAGGGGACGTTGAGGACGCGCGTGAGTTCCGCGGCGACGAGCGCTCGCACGCGCTCCGGTCGCAAGAGCCACCAAATATTCGCGGCCGCGACGGCGCCGGCGATGAGCCCGAGCAACAAGACGAAGCTCGCGACGCGCAAGCCGCGCCGCCGTCGAAGTTGACGAAATGGCAGAATCATGCGCGCACTTTATCCCGTTTGGCCGCGATCGATGCAGGTTTTGCGTCGGCAAGGCGATTCGACCGGCTCACCGCTAACCGGCGGCACCGCTCGCGAGCACGAGTTCGATGCGCTCGAGATATCTACGAATGGCGGGGCGCGCGGTTCCCGGCAAATTTTCGTCGTCGCTGCGGAGGAAAATGCGGCGCACGCGCTGACCTAGGTGGCTCGGAATCTCGTAGGGGATCGTGTTGGCCCAGCGCCCCAGTTCGACGGCCGTGATGCTGTCGTCGCCTTGTTCACCGAGGAGAGTCACGCGGTCGCCAACGGTCGTGCCGGCGATGTCGGTGAGGTCGACGATGACGTAGTCCATCGTCACGCGACCGATCACGGGCGCTCGCATGCCGTGGATCAGCACCTGCGCGCGATTCGAAAGGTGATGCAAATAGCCGTCGTGGTAGCCGACCGGCAGCGTCGCGATTCGCATCGGCCGAGTCGCGACGAAAGTGCCGTCATAGCTCACGGGTGTGCCCGGCGCGATATCGCGGATGTGCACAATTTGTGTGTGGAGCGAAAGCGCCGGTTTGAGCGCGGACGGCGAATGGGAGACGCGCGGAATTCCGTACAACATGCCGCCGAGTCGCACCATGTCGTAGTGAATCTCGGGATAGAGCACGACGCCGGCCGAACTCGCCATATGGAGCGGCGGTAGCGGCAGGCCCGAGAGTTTGACTTCGTCGACCACGGCGCGGAAGCGATCGATTTGCAACTGCGAAAAATCGACACTCGTCGTCGCCGAAGCGAGGTGCGATCCCATGCCGCGCAAGTCGAGATGCGGCGCTTCATGGATGCGGCGCAGGTACTCGGGCGCGTTCGCGGGCGTGACGCCGAGCAGGCTCATGCCGGTGTCGACCAACAAATGCACGGGCAGGCGGACGCCGAGTCGGCGCGCGTGCGATTCGAACATCGCGATGCGTTCGGGCGAGTGCACGCTCGGCATGATCTGATGCTGGATGAGGTCCGGGATTTCGCCCTCGACGACGCCACCGAGTACCAAGATCGGCGTCTTGATGCCGAGTTGCCGCAGTTGAATCGCTTCGTTCGAATCGCCGACGCCGAGCATGTCGATTCCGCAGCGCTCGAGGGTAGCCGCGACTTGCGCGGCGCCGTGGCCGTAGGCGTCCGCCTTGACGACGCCGAGCACTTTCACTCCCGGTTTGAGGAGCGCCCGCGCGACCGCGAGGTTGTTCGCGATCGCATCGAGATCGACTTCGGCCCACACGCGCGGCAATTGCATCAGCAACCTCCCGTTTCGGGTGGCGTCGCGCGACCGCGTTTTTCGACGGCTTCGAGTTCGCGAAGGTAATTCGGAACGAGGCGGTGCGGGTTCTGATATTCGGGCGGAGCGGGCTCTCGGCCGGCGCGGATGTGTTCGTGAGCCCGGATGGCGAGCGACAGAATCTGCACCGCGGTCGGCTGATCGAGCTGCGGCGGCTCGAGTCGCGGAAATCGTTCGACACCGGGGAGTCCGCGGGCGCCCGCGCCGACGAGTGGGAGATCGCGGGGGAGCGAGGCGAGGAACGTGTCGATGGGCCAGAGCGCGTCGGGCGTCACGCGCTCGGCGGTGGCCGTGCGCTGACGGAATCGGGCGCCATAGATGGAGCCGCGCCGCGCGTCGCACACCACCGCAAACTCGGTCTCGTCGGCAAGAACATGCGCCGCCACCACGCCCTGCGCGATGGCCGCGAGACTGGAGATGCCGAGTACCGGAATCCTGAGCCCCCAGGCGAGCGCCTTCGCCGCCGATACGCCGATGCGCACACCAGTGAAGGAGCCGGGCCCGACGCCAACGGCGATCAGCTCCAAGTCGCCGGGCTCGAGGCCAACGCGCTCGCAGAGACGATCGATGCGCGGCAGCAGTTCGCGGCCGTGAACGAGCCCCGGACTCAAGAGTTCAAGGTGCGTCGCGCCGGTCTCGGAAATCGCAAGTGCGACCGAACCTTGACCGTGGCTCGCTTCGATTGCGAGCACGATGCCGCGCAGCGCGGCCGATGGCCGCGCCACCGACTCGCGTTGCTCGATGCTCTCGGATTGCTCAGTGATGATGTGAGGCACGCGAACTTCCCCTGCGACACGTTCCCCCGGTCGGCTGGCGGCGGCGTTTCTGTCGCCAGCGCCGCTGAGTCTCCGCCGTGCGAGTGCGGATGTCAACCGCGTGGATGCAGCGAGCGGTGCGAGCGACTTCTGCATCGATTTCGAGTCCGAAGCGATCACGATTCAACGCCGCTTAGGCGGCGCCACGGAGCCTGCGGGTAGACGAGTCGTGCCGGCGAGCGCTAGTATTTCGCCATCATGAAAATCTCCGAATTGACGAGCTACTTGTCGCCCTTGGCGCATCGATGCCAGCGGGCGAATCGGCGGGCGACGGTCGCGTTGTTCACGGCGGCGTTGTGCGTCGGCGCGATATCGGCGCCGGCCGGCGCGCAAGGGCCAACGGCGGAGATCGCGTTCACGCGCGCGACGACGGCGAGCGGCATACGGTTCGGCTTGCGGCCGGCGCCGCCGCTCGTTGGATTGTTACCGACGGAGCAAACGCGTTACGGTGCGGGAAGCGCGGCCGGTGACTACGACAATGATGGCGACCTCGACCTTTACTTGGTCGCGCATGGCGGGGCGGCGGGCTGTTTGTATCGCAACAATGGCGATGGCACTTTTACGGACGTGACGCAGGCGGCGGAACTCGGCGCACTCGGTTTTGGCCATATGGCGATGTTTCTCGATCTCGACAACGATCGGTTCGACGATTTGTGCGTTTTCAACGACTCGGTGAGTGGCGGTGCAGCGCCGTTCAGCACGGTCTACCGCAATATCGGTGGCGTGCGCTTTGAACGCGTCGTCGACTCCGGGCTTTTTCCAACCGCGCGCACACTTGGCGGCGCGACGGCCGGCGACTACGACCGCGACGGCAAGCTCGATCTCTACATCGTGAGTTGGTTCGATAGCCGCAACTACTTGTATCGCAACGAAGGCCACTGCCGCTTTCGCGACGTGACGGGTGCGGCGCAGTTGCTTCGAGTCGAGACATTGGTCGAGCACTGGAGCCCGCTGTTCTTCGACGCCAATGGCGACGGCTGGCCCGACCTGTTTTGCGGCGTCGACTTCGCCGAGGATTATTTGTTTCTCAATCAACAGAACGGCACGTTCGGGTACGTCGACATGGCTTATAGCATCGGCAATGACATGGGTCTTGCCGCCGGTGACTTCGACAACGATGGCGACACCGATCTCTACACCACCAACATTACGGCGCCGACGGATCCGGCGGGTTGCTGTAACTGGCTCTACGTCAATGACGGCGCCGGGCAGTTCACGAACCAGGCGGGCGCGCGCGGCATCGTGGACACGGGTTGGGGCTGGGGCACGAGTTTTTTCGACGCCGACCTCGATGGCGATCTCGATCTGCTTGCGGTGAGCGGATGGCAGCAACCCGAGTGGCAAACGCCCGCGCGCTTCTTCGTCAATGATGGCACGGGCCACTACACCGAAGGCGCCGCCGCCGCGAACATAGCTCACACTGGCAACACCCGCGGCTTATTGGTGTTCGATGCGGATCGTGATCAGGATCTCGATGTGCTCGTGCAAGATGTTCACGGCAAAGCGCAGCTCTATCGCAATGACACGCCGCGTGCTGGGCGCCATGCGCTGTCGGTGCGACTGATTGGTCGCGAGTCGAATTCGAACGGTGTCGGGGCGCGCATTGAGGCGGTGACCGGCGGACTCACGCAGATGCGCGAGATTGTGGCGGGCGGGAGTTTCTTCACCGGCGTGCCGCTCGAAGCGCATTTCGGACTCGGCGCAGCGGCGCAAGTCGACGAGCTGCGCATTCACTGGCCGAACGGACGGCTGCAGATTCTGCGAGCCGTGGCTGCCGATCGTTTGCTGACCGTGATTGAGGACGATTGAAACGCGGGCACGTGCTGGGCACACAACGAGCGAACATCGCGAACCGACGCGCGCGGAAGACGCGCGGGACGGTGATGGGATTGGTCGTGTTCGCGGTGCTGTCGGCGGCGGCACCGCTCCGCGCGCAGTTTGGCGTGGCAGGCTTGTCGTGCGAAACCGACGCGGCAGCGAGCACGATCGCACTCGAATGGTCGCCCGTCGGAGCGCTGGATGAGATCGAGATTCACATCGACGGCGCGCTTGCGGCGACGCTCGGCGGCGCCGCGACGTCCCACTTGTTGACGGGCGTTGCGCATCGCGCGTTGGAAATTTGTGTGCAACCGGTCGCCAGCGCGCGCGGGCCGCTAGCGCCGGCCTGCTGTCATGCGCTTGTCTACGACGAAGTTTGGTCGACGAGTCCTGCGCTTCCGATCGGCGCGGCCGGCGCGACGACGACGGAGAGTGTCATCGCGGTCACGAGCGGGCTGACCAGCGGCGATCTCCAAGTGCGCGTCGTGTTTGAGCACGAGTTTGTGGCGGATGTGAGTTTCGAGCTGATCGCGCCGAATGATCAGCGCGTCGAATTGTGGCCGCGCGGTCGGTCGGGAAGTGGCGCGTTCGATGTGATCTTCGGGGTCGCTGGCGACGAGTGGCCGACGGCCACGTCAGTGAGTTTGTTGCGGCCCGTGAATACGCTCGAGCTTTACGATCTCTACGGTCTTCAGACTGCCGGAAACTGGACGCTGCGTGTGGTTGATCGCCATCCAGAACTCGATACCGGCCAACTTGTGAGTTGGAGTCTCTACTTTTACGCCGCGGGTCCGGCGCGGCCGGTCGCCAATCTGAGCTGCGTTGCCGCGCCCGCCGTGTACGGCGCGCTCGCCGCCGCGTGGACCAACCCGAGCGTTTACGACTCGATCTCGGTTCGCCTCAACAATGTCGTCGTCGCGGTGCTGCCCGGGAGTGCGACGAACTTCATGAGTGCGGTGCAATTCGTGCCGCGTCCGGTCGAACTTAGCATCGAGCCGACGGTCGCGGGTGTAGCGCTGGAGCCGCGCCGATGTTCGATGTACTTGCAGCCCGACGTCATCTTCGGGCTCGCGTGCCAGCCGCAACTCGGCTCGACCCCGGGCGCGTTGTTGACGTGGTCGAGCGCTTACTCGCCCGCATCGATCTTTTTGTGGCTCGATGGCGATATTCAAGCGGTGCTTCCCGGTGCGACGACGCAACATTTTATCGAGCTCGAGACGTTGCGGACGTATCGCGTGCGCGTCGAGGCGGCGTTCGGCGGCTTGGCGGTCGATGGCGAGGAGTGCACGATAACACTGAGCGCCGATAGTTCGAGTCGCTGCATCATCGTTCGTGGCGAGTTGATCAGCGGGGCCATCGATAGCGCGAGCGCTCTCGCCGACGCGTTGACGGCGCTTGGCGAGGCGCCGGCGATTATTGACGAGCTGGACGCCGACGTCATCGGCACTCCGCGCGCGCTTTGGTACGTCGCCGGCACGTATCCCGAGAACCGCGCGATGTCATTTGCCGAAGGTGCGCAGCTCGCCGCGCTGGTGAGTGCGGGCGTGCCAATCTACTTCGAGTCGAACGACGCGTGGGGTTTTGACGCGCCCACGCCGTTCGCCGAATTCGACGGCGTTGCGTCGACGGGTGTCGTCGATGGCGACGACAGTTTTCTCGGCATGGAGGGACACGATTTTGCGAGCGCGCGTTTTGCCGGGATCAGCGCGAGCTATTCGCAGGAGTCCGTCAACGACGAGTCCACGGATCGACTGATCGCGGCGCCGGCCGAGGCGGCCGGCGGCAGCGCCGGTGTTGTTTGGACCGACGATGGCGCGGGTGGCGATCCTTCCGCGTACGCGACCGGAATCTACTACGACACCGCGCCGGGTTTCGGCAAAGTGCTCTCTCAGTCGTTCGAGTTCGGCGGCATTGACGGCGATCACACGCAAATAGCGTTGGGCTATCTCGCCGCGCTGTTGCCGGAAATCTATGGCGCGATCCCGCGGTTTCGGCGCGGTGACGCAAACGGCGATAGCGCGTTCAACTTGGCGGATGCCGTGTTCGCGTTGAGCGCACTCTTCTCGAGCGGCGCGACGCCCACGTGCGGAGACGCCGCGGACGCCAATGACGATGGCGCGCTTGATCTCGCCGATGTGATTCACACTCTCAACGCACTCTATCTCGGTGGCCCACTGCCGCCGTCCCCCGGCCCCTTCACCTGCGGCTTCGACTCGCTGCCCGATCTACTCAGCTGCTCGTCCCACCCGCTGTGCCCCTAGGAGTGCCCCTAGGAGTGCCCCTAGGAGTGCCCCTAAGAGAAAAACTTCAGAACGACATGCCGCGATTGCGCATGGTTGTGTTTTCGCCGGGCGCCGAGAGGCGGAAGATCGCGGGCACTGCCGTGCGCAGGCGTTCTCGATGCGCAGGTGAGAGCTGGTTTGCGAGCCGGCGCTCTTCCTCAATTTGCAGCGCGAGCAGCTCTTGATCGAGTGCTAGTTGATCGGCCGCCGGCAAATCGACGCCGCCTGCTTTGTCGCGGTATTTCTTGAGGAGCCCGAGCGCTGCTCGCGCAAAGTTCTCGGCGTGCGAGCGCAGTGTGTGATCTTGCTCGCCGTCGAACTTGAACGACCGGCTCCATTCCTTCATGGTCGCGTCGATCAGTGGTTCGGGCTTATCGACCTCCGCCCCGAAGCGCAGTTCATCACGACTACCGCGGAGCAGAGAATTCGCAAAGCTGCTGACCGTTTTCAGCGCCGCAAGCTGGGATTCACCGCTGATCTGTTCAAGCCCCTGTTGGAAGGCGTTCAGCACCGCGTCGCGCGTCGCGAAACGTTCCGCCGGTACGCTGTTCGCGGCATCAAAGTTCTCGAGATGCTCGGCGCTCAGCCCTGCGATCAGCTCATGAAGCTGCGTCGTCTGTTTCGCATCGAGTCCGAGCGGCTGCGCGGTGATAGCCAATAAGAACGGCTGGAGCAACTCCGGGTCAAAGAAGGGCAAGTCCGTAACGGTGAGGGCATAGCGTTCGAGCTTCATGAACTCTGCTTGTAGCTCCGACATGCGAGCCCGATCGGCGGCAGTCAGTTCGTCGTCCGACTCATTGATCGAGCGCTCGATGACATCGAGATTCGCCGTCATCAATTCCGCGACGCGTCGCCAATCGACTTGCTGCGGACTCTGGCTCGCGGCCGGCGTGATTTGCGCGCTCGCGAGCTCAGGCTCCGATGATTTCGCCGCCAACACCGCGTCGGCCGCCGCGAGTCGCGCCGCGAGACCTGCGTTCTCCAGTTTGAGCCGTTTCGACTCGTCCTCCGCCGCGGCAAGCGCCGCCGCGAGTTTGTCGAGGTCGCGCGCGAGAACAGCGCTGGCCGCGCTTGCGTCCTGCGAACGCAGCGCCGCCTCTTCGGCGCGTTTCCGCGCACTAACCACGAAACCGCCGCCGAGACAGAGGAGTCCGAGCAACACAGCGGAAGCGATGAAAACCTTGTTCACGACGAATGCTCCTGTCACTGCGACGCCGGTCGCGAGGGCCGGTCCAGCCACAGTCGATGCGGTGACGAAACTTGCGAGCGACTGCGCGAGATGGCCTGGCACCTCGAGCGCCGGCGTCGCGCGCATGACAAATTCGAGCGCGGGAAAAGTAGCGACATGTCCCGAGCTCTTCAGCCGCCGGCGCAGTTCTTCGACCGCGCCTTTGAGTTGCGACTGCACCGTGGTGCGCGGCAATGCCAGCGCCGCGGCAAGCTCGAGCTGCGAAAGACCGGAGTAGTAGTGCATCAAAACGAGCGCGCGCTCGTCATCGGGTATTTCGAGTAGCGCCTGCTCGAGCGCGACTCGGAGTTCTCGCTCCTCGAGCGGATCCACAAGCGGGGCCGGTTCCGGCGGCATCGCTTTCTCCTCGTGACGTCGACGCGTGGCGCGCGCGCGCGCGTGGTTGTAAATCGTGTGAAGCGCCAATTTGAAGAGCCATGGTCGAAACGCCTCGCGCGCATCGTATTGGTCATACTTGCGCGCGAGCGCGGCGAAGATCTCTTGCGTCACATCGTCCGCGTCCTCGCAGCGGCCGAACCAGCGGACCGCGAAGTTGTAGATCGGACGTTGCCAAGTTTGGACGATCTGTGCGAGCTGTTCCCGGTCGATCACGATCGTAGGCGTCTTTCTCATCGCCGCGATGTCGGTCGGATCGCCTGTTCCGATCGTCGCGGCTAGCGCTGGGAGTCCCCATTAGATACACGCCCGGCTCTTCAAGTGCCGAAGTTAAGTTTGGAATTCTTGCTGCGAGCGTCATGGGCCGCGCCATGACCGGGTGATGACACGAGCTTCGAGACTATGGGTGGTGGGTTGCCGCGGGACCAAGAGCCGGCGTGATTCCAACGCTACGAGATCGCGGCCGTAGCATGACGAGGAGGAGGTGAGCGCACTGGGCCGAGCCGCGGCGCAGAACGAGTCGACGACTCCCGACGAGCAGAAAGCCGGTAGCTCAGCTTCTCAGTCAAGGTAAACGCCTGCGATTCAAGCAACGCCTGAACCAGCCCGAGCGGAAAGGAATCTCTCATGACTTCTCATAGTCTGCTCCAGCGCGTTCGCATCGCGTCGCCGTGCCACCAATCCTGGGCGCAAATGTCGGGCGACGAGCGGCGCCGCTTTTGTGCGTCCTGCCAAAAGCACGTCTACAATTTCGCCGGCATGCGAGAGCAGGAGATCGAGGCGTTGCTCCGGGCACACGAAGGGAATTTATGCGCGCGACTCCATCGTCGCGCCGACGGAACTATTTTGACGGCGGATTGTCCGGTCGGTCTACGGAACGCGTCGCGTCGCATGCGTCGCTGGTTGGCGGCCGCTACCGGGCTCGTGTTTGCCGGCTTGGCAACGGTGTTCGCGGTCCCGCGGCTCGCGCGCATTGGCGCGGACAGCGATGGCTCTTCTTCACGTCTGGTGCGATATGTCGGTGCGAAAGTGTCAGCGTTTCGGATCTGGATCGGCCTCGACGATCCCCCGATTTTTGTTCGTGGCGCGATCTTCATCTACGACGACGCGATGGAAATCAAAACCGGCAATGCGGACTCGTCGACGTCGAGTGATTCGGAAGCCGAAGTCGCGCCGCAGAGAAAATAGACGGATCGATAACCGCAGGATTTTGCGCCGGGAGCTCCAGCTCAGCGCAACGCCGCTCGTCAACTTCGACCGTAGCGTTGAAGAAACTCGCGCGCGGTTGCCGCGTATTTTTCGACCGACCGTTGAATGTCGGCGCGTTCGGCGTCCGTCGTGGGGCGCGCGACCTTGCCAGGGACACCGCGCACGAGCGAATTCGGCGGCACGATCGTGCCAGGCGAAATGACGGCGCCGCCGGCGACGAGCGAGCCGGCGCCGATTTCGACATCCTTCATCAACACGGCGCCCATCCCGATCAGCGAGCCGCGGCCTATCCGTCGGCAGTGCAGGATCGCCCGATGGCCGACCGTTACATCGTCTTCGATCACGAGTGGAATCCCAGGATCGGGATGCAGCAGGCAGAGGTCCTGCAAATTGACGCGGCGGCCGATCCGAATCGGCGCGTCGTCGCCGCGCACAACGGTGTGGTACCAAATGCTGCTCTCGGCGCCGATCTCGATGTCGCCGACGAGCACGGCGTTCGCCGCGTGGTACCACGCCTCGGTCCGGCAAAACTCACTATTGTGATCCAGCGCTGGCATGTGGGTTCGCTCCGCGGAAGAGTCTACTCTGGTTCGCCTCGTTCGCCGACATGATACGCCGCCGCCGCGGCGTCGCGCGTGCTCTTCCGCGTCTGCTCGCCGAAACCGTATAGTGCCGGTCTTCGGCGCGGCGCGGCGGTCACTCACCACGCAAAGTCGCCGTCAAGTCGCTGTCGAGTCGAGGTGTCATGTCGCGGGGCGCGGTCTACCTTTGTTTCTTCATCTCCGGTTTCTCGGGCCTCGTCAGCGAAGTCGTGTGGAGCCGTCTCATCGCCTACACGATGGGCAGTTCGCAGCTTTCGATCGCGCTGGTCGTGTCGGTATTCATGTCGGGGCTCGCGCTCGGCAGCTACGTCGGCGGATCGCTCGCCGATCGAACCGCCGCGCCGCTTCGTCTCTACGGCTGGCTCGTGCTGCTCGCCGGCGTGCTCAGTGCCGCGGTCGCGCCGCTCCTCTGGCTGATGGAGCCGATCCTCGGCGTCGTTTATCGCTGGAATGATGGTGCGCCGAATCATCCGCTCTTCAGCATCGCGACGGCGTTAGCCTGCACGGCGACGCTGCTCGCACCGACCTTGATGATGGGCGCCAGCTTGCCGGCGCTTGTGCGACATCTCGCGCGCAATGACGGCGAAGTCGGCGCGCGCCTCGGCACGCTTTACGGTATCAACACGTTCGGCGCCGTGGCGGGTACCGCCGCCGCCGGGTTGTATCTGATCGGCCGTTTCGGTTTGGGCTGGACCATCGTGATCGGCGCGGGGCTCGATGTAATGGTCGGCCTCTACGTTTTGCGCCGCACGCGCGGCGAGTCGCTCCATTTCGCGGCACGCCGCACCGCGACTCATTCCGCGCCGCACGCGTCGGCGCCGCTCGCGACGACTGCCATCACCGCGCCGCGCGCCGCGCGCGCCGCGATCATCGCTTTTGGCATCGCCGGCTTCGCGAACATGTGCCTGCAACTCGGTTGGACGCGTGCGCTCGTCATCGCGATCGGCAACAGCACGTACGCCTTCTCTTTGATTCTCGGTATGTTCATCTTCGGCCTCGCCGCCGGCGGTTGGCTGGCGGGCTTGTTCGCCGATCGTTTGAAGGACCCCGTGACCGTTTTCGGCTGGCTGCTCGTCGCGACCGCCGCCGCCGCGGGCTTCACGATCCCGTGGCTCGGCCTCGCACCCGGCCGCTTCGCGATCGACATCGCCGCGACAGCGACGGCAAATCAAGGGCTCGATCTCGCGAGTTTCCTACTGACCGGCGCTCGATCGCAGGTGCTCGCGATCTTACCCGCCACGCTGCTCATGGGGATGGCATTGCCGCTGGCGGGTCGCGTCGCCGCGTGGAGTGGTCGCGGAGTTGGTCGCGCCGTGGGTTCGGCTTACGCGGCGAACACGCTTGGCGCGATTCTCGGCACGGCGCTCGCGGGCTTCGTTCTCATTCCACTTTTTGATCGCGTGTGGGGCGTCCTGTATTTCGCGACCGCGCTGACGCTCGCCGGCGGCGTCATCGTTCTCTGCGTCGCTCCGAGTGCTCGCCGTTCGACGCGCTTCGGCCTGCTCGGCGCCACGCTCGCGCTTCTTGCGCTCGTCGGTTTTCAGACGCGGCCGCATGGTGTCTTCGACAATGGCAAGGATGAGCGCAGCTATTGGCATCCGTCCGTATTCGCGGTCGGCGTCTACATGGATCCAAGTAGTGGGCGCGGGATCGAGACGTCAGAGGATTTCGCGCGCGCGCGGATCAAGCAATTCGAGTCGCTCTACTACAAAGACGGCGGCATTGCGTCCGTCGCGGTGGTGCGCGACCGCACCTCGGGACACAAGAGTCTGACGATCTCCGGCAAGACCGACGCGTCGGAAGGCGAAAACTCGGTTGATCAACCGACGCAGTTGTTGCTCGGCCACTTGCCGGTGCTCGCGCATCCAAATCCGCGGCGCGTGCTCACGCTCGGACTCGGCGGCGGCATGACGCTCGGCGCGATGGTTGCGCATCGCGAAGTCGAACATATCGACCTGCTCGAGCTCTTGCCGGAAGTCGAGGAGGCGGCGCGGCGCTTTTTTGCGACCGCGAATAACAACGCGCTCCTCGATTCCAGAGTGCGCAAAATCATCGGCGACGGCCGCAATCACATCACGCATACGTCGGCGCGCTACGACATCATCAGTTCCGAGCCGTCGAACTTTTGGATCGCCGGACTCGGCAATTTGTTCACCGAGGATTTTTATCGCGAGGCGCTCGAGCGCCTCAACGACGACGGCATCATGTGTCAGTGGGTCTATGTGTACAGCATTAGACTCGCCGATTACCAAATTGCGCTGCGCACTTTCAACAAAGTGTTTCCGCACGTGTCCGTTTGGTCGAGCGCGCTCGGCGACACGCTCCTCTTGGGTTCACGCCAGCCGATCGTGTTCGACCGCGACCGGATCGCCACGGGTCTCGCGCAGCCGGCGGCGCGCGCGCAACTCGAAGGCATCGGAATCGCGACGCCAGAAGATCTCTTTCGTTACTTTCAGTGTCGCGGCGAGACGCTGGCCAACTGGCTCGGCGCCGGAGCGACGAACACGGACTTTCATCCGATCCTCGAATACTCGAGCCCGTTCGGTTTCTTTGCGAGTGATCGAGATATAGGAATCAAGCTCAGCGCGGCGGCGACGAGCGCGCTGCCAACCGCGTCATTTCGCAATTTCTCGATCGACCAGCTCACGCGTGTCGAAGCTCGCCGCGCGAGTGGTCGGGCGCTCCAACGCCTCAAGTACCACATGGATCGCGCG
Source organism: Planctomycetota bacterium (assembly GCA_046154185.1). GTDB lineage: Bacteria > Planctomycetota > UBA8108 > UBA1146 > JAJFFE01 > JBJXGE01. The sequence goes on along the minus strand of JBJXGE010000020.1, from coordinate 40,684 downwards.
CACGCGGAGGAAGCGCTCAGCGAGTACGCCGGATTGCTTCGCGTGGAAGATCCTTGGACGCTCGACGCGGCGGATCGCGAGCTGCTCGGTGGGCTCCAGTCCTTCAGGGAATTGGCGACGCGCCGGGAGTTTCTTGCACGCGCCTCAGCGATCGAGCACGCGCCCGATCGCTGGAAGCCAGTGTTTGCGCTGGCGATGCTCGAACGCGAACTCAAGCTGCTCGTCGAGAGTCTTCAGAGCGTGGCGGCCGCCGAGCGACGCGGCGCGCCGGCGAGCGACGTGCTCCAGTTTCGCCTCTTCACAGCGGTGACGGCTGGGATGGATGGGCAGCTTAAATTCGCCGAAGACACGCTGCGCGTCGCCATCGACGCGTCGACCGACGACGACCCAAATCGCGCCGAGGCCATCTACAATCTCGGTTTCTGTCTCGAACAACAGAGCCGCTTCGACGAGGCTGAGCTCGCGTATCTCGATGCTATGGCGCGCCGCAGCGATGTGGCGCGCGCGGCCGGGCGTCTCAATACATGTCTGGCGAATCGACAGGACCCGTCGCCCGCCGTACAAGCCGCGCGTGCTGCTTTGAGCGCCGCGATGGCTACCGGCACCTTCGAAACGGAGCGCGTCGCGGCCGTCGCGCGTTCGCTCGCAGCCGCCGGGCGCCGCGCCGAAGCGATTCAATGGCTCGCGGCCGCCGTGTCGATCGCGCCCGGTCGCTATGAAAGCGAACTCGAAGAATGGCGCAAAGCGTCGTGAGGCTCGAGCCGCGTGTACCGGCCGAACGCATCGTCGCGCGGAACTCCGCGCCGGTCGCGCCGCGGCGGCGCACCGTGCTCTATTGGATGACCGCGCATCGCCGCGCGACTTGGAATTTCGCGCTCGAGCGCGCAGTCGAATGGTGCCGCTCGCTCAAACGGCCGCTCCTCGTCTTCGAGCCGCTGCGTATCGGCTATCGCTGGGCGAGTGCACGCCATCACCAATTTGTCATCGACGGCATGCGCGATCATTGCGCGTCCTTCGCGGCGGCGGGCGTCGGCTACTATCCCTACGTCGAGCCACGTGCCGGTGCAGGCGCGGGGTTATTGGCAGCGCTGGCGCGTGATGCCTGCGTCGTCGTCACCGATGACTATCCGTGTTTCTTTCTGCCACGCATGCTCGAATCGGCGAGCCGGCGGCTCGATGTGTTGCTCGAAGCCGTCGACTCGAATGGGTTCGTGCCTATGCGCGCGGCCGCGCGCGAGTTCACGGCGGCCGTGCATTTCCGGCGGTACGTGCAGAAGCGGTTGCTCGAGCGCATGGAAGTGTTGCCGCTCGCAACGCCGCTCGACGAATTGCCGAAGCAGGTCGGGTGCGAAGTAGCGGACGATGTTCAAACGCGTTGGCCGCGCGCCGCCGACCGGCTACTCGCCGGCGACCCTGCCGCGCTGCGCGCGTTGGCGATCGATCAAAGCGTCGCGCCGACCATTGTCGAAGGTGGCGCCGTCGCCGCGCACGCGTTGCACGATACGTTCTTTCAGCACCGCTTTGCCGGCTACGCGACCGAGCGCAGCGACCCTTCCGAGCAACACGCGAGCGAGCTGTCACCGCATATCCACTTTGGTCACGTCGCGACGCACGAAATTATCGCGCGCGTTTTCGAACGAGAGCGTTGGCGACCGGAGCATTTGGTGCGGGCGCAACTCGGCAAGCGCGAAGGTTTCTGGGGCATGAGCGCCGACGCCGAGGCGCTGCTCGACCAACTCATTGTGTGGCGCGAGCTCGGCTTCAACGCGTGCGCGGAGCGTTCCGATCATGAATCCCTCAGCGCCTTGCCGCGTTGGGCGCAAACGACGCTGGCCGAACACGCGGCCGATCCGCGACCAGAGCAGTACGAACTCGCTGCGTTCGAACGTGCCGAGACGCACGACGAGTTGTGGAACGCGACGCAGCGCCAGCTCGTGCGCGAAGGTCGCATCCAAAATTATCTGCGCATGGTTTGGGGCAAGAAAATTCTCGAATGGAGCGCGACGCCGGCGCGCGCGCTCGCGATCATGATTGAACTCAACAACAAGTACGCGCTCGATGGACGCGATCCGAACTCCTACAACGGAATTCTCTGGGTCCTAGGACGCTTCGATCGGCCGTGGGCGCCGACGCGCGCTGTCTTCGGTTGCGTCCGCTACATGAGCACCGCGAACTCGCAAAGGAAGTTCAGGCTCAAGGATTACCTCGCACGCTATGCGGCGTCGGCGCCGGACCCGACTCGATGCGATCGCTTGCGCACTGGACTCCGCGCGACATCCAATGATTGACGCTCCCGACATTGCGGGATATTACTTGCGGCGCGTCAGCCCCCGGAGCGCAGTTGTGTCCGTACGCGTGCTCTAACAACAGATCGCGGTCTAATCGTGTCAACGTCGAGTTCGGGACCGCTGACGGATTATCGAGCAACGAGCCGCCGACGCGCGGCCATCGTGCTGGTGCTCGGTGTGCTCGGCGTCGGGGTCTGCAGCGTTTCCTCGTCGGCGCTCGAAATCCAAGATGTGCGATGGGGTATCGATGGTGCGCCGTGCACCAACGGCTTTCAAATGTTGTCGGTCTTGCTGCGCAACGACGACGCAGCGCCGTACGAGGGTCAGTTGACCCTCGCGTCCGAACTCGGCTCTTCCAACTTTGTTTATCACACGGACGAACTCGTCATTGCGCCCGGGGCGCTGCGTTGGGTGCAGTTCTTTCCGTATACGACCTCGTCTTCGCAGTCCTGGCGGCTCAGTGAGGGTCTGCTGCAACGCGTGCATCGCATCGAGTCGCTCGCCGCCGACCCCGCGGTTGCGGTGCGACTCGTGGACGCCGACTTGCCGTCGGCGATCGTTGGGGCGATTCGAGATTTTCCCGAGCGCTTGTTTCCGCCGAGCGCGGCCGCGCTCGGCGCCGTCGAGCGGATCATTCTCGATCACGATCCCGACTGGGGCGCCGCGCAGCGCGCGGCGCTCTGCGATTGGGTTTCGCTCGGCGGCGAGTTGCATGTGCTAAGCAAGGTCGATGGCGAGTTGCCGGAGTTTTCGGGACAACTGGCACAATTCATCGGGTCGGCGCGCTTGTCCGGCGCGACGTCGGTCGCCACCTCGGCGCGAGTGGGTCGCGGCCTAGTTTCCCTGTCGTCCAAAACCCTGCGCGATGCGCGCGGTGAGTTCGAGCGGTTGCCGGTGAAAGCGCGCATCGGCGACCTTTCACTGTCGGAGCAAGAGTCGAGCGGATTCATGACGGCGGAAGGTCTCGTCGACGTTTTGCAACGGCAGAATGCGCCGAAGACCTCGTGGGGGCGAATCTTCACGCTCCTCATCATTTATGTCGTACTCGTCGGACCGGTCAACGCCGTGCTGGTACATCGCACACGCAAGTACGGCCAAGTGTTGCTGCTGTTGTTGGTGGTCATCGCACTGTTCTCGGCGGGCTTCTATTGGCTCTTGCGCGACGATTTCATCAAGGTGTCTGGGCTCTTGGTCGCGTCGCATGCTCGGGTTGGCGGCGAAGTCTGCCTCGTCGAGCATCAAGCCATCGCGCAGGTCGCCTACGGCGGCGCATTCAACATGCGCCATACCGATCCACACGCTTTATTCGGGAACGCCGATTTCTTCGCGAGCGCGATGCGGTTCGCCGCGGTCCCGGGAGCGATGGTTATGGAGCTGCCCTTCAACGTTGGGGCGTCGTTTGTCGCCAGTGGGGTCACGAAGGCGCCGCTCGTCAAGCCGGAAGTGCTCGCGCAAATCCGAGCAGCGGATAGCGACGCCGGGCTTTCCGCGGCGATTCACACGGGCGTGGTTGGAGTGGGTGAGATTCTCGGCGCAGTGCGGGTTTCGCAACGGGAAGTGCTCGTTTACCAACCACGCAAACAGTACGGCAATCTGGTGAAGGAAAGGCTGAGCAACCCTAACAACACGTTCATCGCGTACCGATACCAAAACTACCGCGGACTGGAACATCCGGTCGCGGAATTACTGGCCGAGTGGACCGCCGCGATCGCCCACGATGCGCGACGGACCGAGGTTGCACCGCAGCTCTTCGTCGCGGTCCAGCTCGATGAATCCCCGTTCCGCGGCGACCTCACCTTGCGCACGCACTACCTGATTTATCAATTTTCGTTGGAGAGCGAGTAAATACGACATGGCGAATGACGCGCCGGCCCCACCGCCGCCGATCGACCTCGAGATCCGCGGCCTTACGCACGAATTCAAGGGCCGCACGGCGCTTGCGGATGTCAGCTTCGCCGTGCACCGCGCCGCAATCCACGGCTTCGTTGGGCCGAATGGGGCCGGTAAGACGACGACCTTGAAAGTCGCGGCCACGCTCTTGCGGCCGCAGCGCGGCTACGCGCGCGTGTGCGGCTTCGACGTCCAACGCGAAACGCGCGAAGTGCGGCGGCGCATCGGTTTCATGCCGGATCACTTCAGCATGTACCGGCAAATGACGGTCGCCGAGTACCTCGACTTTTTCGGCGCGGCGTACGGGCTCAGCGTCGCGAAGCGCGATACCACCATTCAAGGAGTGCTGGCTCTCACCGACATGGAAGGTCGTCGCGACGAGTTGATCAGCAGTTTGAGTCGCGGCATGCAGCAGCGCGTCAGCCTCGCGCGCGCACTCATCAACGATCCGCAATTGCTGCTCCTTGACGAGCCGGCCTCGGGGCTCGACCCGCGGGCGCGCATTGAACTCATGGAGATCCTGCGCGAACTGAGTCGCATGGGGAAAACCGTTTTCATCAGCTCCCATATTCTTGGGGAGCTCGCCGATTTGTGCGATAGCGTGACGATCATCGATGGCGGCCGGATCAAGTACACCGGCTCGATGAAGAGCCTTCTCAGCCAACGCGGGGATACGCATTCCTATCTGCTGGAGCTTGCGGCTGCGAGTCCGGCCTGCGTTTCCGCGGTGCGGGCGTTACCGGGCGTGATCGAGATCGACGCGGTGGAAGGGTCCGAACTGCGCTACGCGATCCGCATCGATCCCGCGCGGATCGACACGCGCACTTTGCTACTGGCAATCATCTCCGCTGGCGCCCCGGTCGAAACGTTTCGACCCGACCAACGGCACTTGAATCAGGTCTTCATGGAGCTGACGACGCCGGGGGTGGGTTAGCGTGACGGGATGGAAGATTCTCACCCTGCTCAATCGTTCGTTGCGCGTCGACACACGCAGCAAGTCGACCTACTTCCTGCGTGTTGGGCTCCTCGGCTTTGGTTGCTTGTGGCTTTACATACAGACACAGGAGCGATTCGGCGGCCGCGGACTGCAACTCTTGATGTCGAGCGCCTTCACGGTCTGCGTCTTCATAACAGTTGCGACCTTCACTTCTTTTTCTTCGGCGATCACCGAGGAGAAGGAAGACATGACCCTCGGTCTCTTGCGCATGACGGGTGTGAATTCGCTCAATATCTTGCTCGGCAAATCCCTGGGTCGATTCGTGAGCGCATCGTTGCTGATTCTGACGCAATTGCCGATCACCGTGATTGCGGTCGGACTCGGTGGCATCGACTTTCGACAAGTGATGAGCGTGTACGTCGTCTGTGGCGCATACTTGTGTTTCGCCTGCAGCTATGGGCTTCTTTGGTCGGTCGTGTGCAAGAACTCGCGCCGCGCCGGATTCCTGGCCGGGACCGTGCTGCTCTGCTACTTCCTCTTAGACCCAGCGACGCGTTTGATCGCAGGCGTGGGAAATCGCAGCGCGGCGCAGCTTGCTGCGACCCTGCAACCAGGAATTACCAAGCTCATGATGGCGACATCGCCGTTTCACAACGTGGGCGCAATTTACCTGCAGTCCTATCAAGCGACCGGAGTGATCGCGCCGATCGTCGGCACGCAAGTCGGCGTGAGTCTCATCGCGAGCGTCGTACTCTTGTTGGCATCGTGGATCGCGTTCGAGTGTTTGCCGCAGCTCGATAGCGGGCCGGCGACGGGCTCCGTTTGGCGTGGCTTTCGGCGTCGTCGGGTCAGCCGGCGTGCGTGGACGCGCGCGATTGTGTGGAAGGACTATCGTTATCTCTATGGCGGCTCGATGGCGCTCTGGCTCAAGACGATCTTGTATCTGCTGCTCGCGGTGCTGTTGAGTGTGGTGTTCTACGACGAGTTCTCTTCCAGTAACACGCCGCGACATGCGATCCCGCTCGTGCTCACGTTTTGTTTCGCGGTCATCGGCGCCATCGAACTCGTGTTTCAATCGGCTCGCATGTTTCGCATGGAACTCAACGAGCAAACACTGCCGGGACTCGTGGCGCTCCCGAAATCGCTGAGCACGATCGCGCTCCAGAAACTGCTCGCGCTCGTTCTCACGCTCGCGCCGGCGACCGCGATGTTGTTCGCGTCCATCTGCGGCGTCGCATTTTGTTGGGATTCAGTCTATGGTCGCATCACGGAGCCGCTCGATGAGCCGGGCTTCTATTTCGCGATCGTCGTGGTCCTATTCTTGGCGCATCTGTCGGCGCTCTATTCGTTTTACTTGCGACACACATCGGTGCCCGCTGCCGGCGCGACGATTTTTTTTGCCGTGATGGTCCTCGGCATGACGATCCAACCGCGTAATGAAAACGCCTTCCTCAGCTTGCTCACGTTCGGTTTGGCCACCGGTTGCCTCGTGCTCGAAGTGATGATTCTGAATCAACTCGAGAAATTCGCCGCGCGCTGACCGCGACGATCGCGCCGACGTTATCCGCACCCGCTCGCGCTTCGTCCCGCAAATCCGCCGGCTGAGCACGACTCGCGGAAAGAATTTTTGAGGTCGGCCGATGGCGGGTTAATCTTTCAACCAGCGGCGAACTTTCTTCGGCCTCCGGCGTCATCTTCTTGCGACGCTCAGTACCGCCTAGGAGTGCCGCCCGGCAGATCTTCTTTACCAGGGTTCCAGTTTGGCTCCCACTCCGAGCTGGAACCCACTTTTTCGCCGTTCCGCAGTTCGTCACCGGTGACTGCGGTAGGTCAACACCCGCCCAGCGCTCAATTTATGCCTCTTTCCGGCGGCACGTGGCGCCGCCGCGAAGTGTGCCCGGTATCGGCGCCTCGGCGCGGCTGTCTTGACGGCAAGGAGCTAGGTCACTAGCCTCGCCGAGTTCTGGAGGGGCAGGACGCAAGCCGGACGCGCCAACGCGAGCGCTGCTGCATAGAAGCGACCCGGCATCGAGTACGGGACACTAACCAGGGCGCGCCGTGAGCCGATCGAAGATCATCGCCGGCAACTGGAAGCTCAATCCGCCGCGCCACGTCGGTCACGCGCTGTTTGCCGCGGTGCGCGAAGGCGCGCGCGCGCGTGGACTTGGTCACGGCTCGCCGGTGCGCGTCGTGTTGTTTCCGCCGCTGCCTTACCTCGAGCGCTTCGGCGAAGTCGGCGCGCTTGAAGTGTCGCTCGGCGTACAGTCGATCGATGCGTTCGATTGGGGCGCGTTTACCGGCGCCGTCAGTCCGCAGCTCGTGCACGATTTCGGCGCGCGTTACGCGCTCGTCGGACATTCCGAGCAGCGGCTTTACTTTGGTTTGACCGACACGGCATGCGGGCGACGGGTGGCCGCCGCGGCCGCCGCCCAGTTGACACCGATCTTGTGTATCGGTGAAACCGCGGCCGAGCGCGATGCGTCGGAGACGCTCGCTGTCGTGGAGCGACAACTTGCGGTTGGACTCGCGGAGATCGCGCACGCGAGCGCGTCGTTTCTGATCGCATACGAACCGGTGTGGGCCATCGGCACGGGCCGGGTCGCCGCGCCGAAGACGGTGGTAGCGGTCCATGAGCATGTGCGAGATTACTTGGTGCGCCGCTTTGGACCCGAACTCGGTGCGCGCACGCCGATTTTGTACGGCGGCAGCGTGACGCCGGAAAACGCCTCAGCCTTGCTGAGCGAACGACAAATAGATGGCGCGCTCGTCGGCGGCGCGAGTCTCAACGCGGCCGCGTTTTTGGCCATTGTAGATAGTGCGCTGGCCGCCGGCCGTTGAACGCGTGCTGAGTTACTGGCGGATGGATAACTGAGTCGACTGAATAACTGGGCGGATTGGGCGACTGGCGCAGACATCTGCGGCCGTCTCTTCGAGTGAGGGAAACCCGATGGACATTTTTCTTGGATTAGTGCTCGCCGCGGTGAGCTTCATCCTGATTGGAATCGTGCTGTTGCAGGATTCAAAGGCGGGCGGACTCACGTCGGCGCTATCCGGCATGGGCGGCGAGACGGTGTTTGGCGCGTCTGGCCAAAAGGGCGTCACGAAGTTCACTTCGATCTTGGCCGTGGTGTTTTTCGTGCTCTGTATCGCAGTCGGCATCGCCACGAAGTGGGAATTAAATTCCTCGATCACGAGTGAAGGCAACGAAGCTGTCGGTTCACTCACGCCCGGGCCCGCTACGACCGGTTCATCGTTGCCAGTGAGCATTACACCGACCACAACGCCGACGCCCGGCACGCAAGCGCCACTCGTTCCCGTGACGCCCGGGACCGGCGCCGGAACTGAGCCACCAAAAGCCAGCTACGTGACGCCGCCGAACCCGGCACCCGCAACCGGAACCGAAACACCGGCGGGCGGCGCAGGGACGCCGGCGACACCGCCGGTGCAGGGCGGCGGGGGCTAAGACGAGCGTGGTCGCGAGTCACAACTCCATTCGCAGCATGACCGGTTTCGGCAGCGCTGGTGCTCGCTCGCTCGGCTACCAAGTAGAAGCCGAGATTCGCTCGGTCAACAACCGCTACTTGAAAGTGATCTCGCACGTTCCGGATGCGTTGAGTCGCATGCAACACGGCCTCGAAGAGCGCGTGCGACGCAAGCTCGGTCGGGGCTCGATTGCCTTGACGGTCAACGTCGAACGTCAGGGCGCGACGACGTGTGGCCTGGTGAATGGGCCGTTGATTCAACAACTTTGCACGGAGCTTGACTCGGTGCAAAAGCAACTGTTGGCCGCGGACCTGCGGTCGATGAACAAGAACGGTTTTTCGCTCGGCGATTTGTTGCGAATCGATGGCGTCGTGACCCTCGCTCGCGATGCCGATGCGAAGGTCGACGTCGAGGTCCTCGGTCCCATTGTCGAGACCGCGGTCGACGATGCGCTCGCGCAACTCGAAGCCATGCAAACCCGCGAAGGCGAGCACCTCGCGGCGGAATTGGGCGGGATCATTGAAAGCGCGGCAACCGTGTTGAGCGCAGTTGAGCGCGCGTTGCCGGAACTCAACTTAAAGAATCGGGAGCGCTACCGAGCGCGGTTACGCGAGTTCCTCGAAGGCTCGACCGTTCAGCTCGGCGAAGGCGATGTGTTGCGGGAGATCGCGATCCTCGCCGAAAAGGCCGATATCACGGAAGAGGTCGGCCGCCTGCGCGGACACCTGCAACAGTACCGTGAGACATTACGGGCCGCCGGTCGAGTGGGCCGGAAGCTCGATTTCTTGACGCAAGAGATGCTGCGTGAAGCGAACACCATGGCGGCAAAGATCAACGATCTCGACGTGGCGCGCCAAGTGGTCGATCTGCGCGCCGACATCGACCGTTTGCGCGAGCAGTCGCAGAACATCGAATAGGAACCCGCGCGGGGGACGCGAGGGATGAGTGTTGCCGATACAGCACGAGATCGGCTGAGTGAGTACGCGCGGCGTGGCCGCCGTCTGATCGTGTTGTCAGGGCCTTCGGGCGTCGGCAAGAGTTCGATCGGCGAACGACTCGAGAAGGAGTACCGGTGCGCGCGCGCCATCACCGCCACGACGCGAGCAGCGCGCGGCGGCGAGCGAAACGGCGTGCACTACCATTTCTGTAGTCGCGAGCAGTTTGTCGCCGACGTCGCGGCCGGGCAGTTTCTGGAGCATGCCGATGTTTACGGCAATCTCTACGGGACGCCGGTGCATTCGGTCGTGGCAGTCTTGGAGCGCGGCGATGACGCGCTCTTGATCATCGACGTGCAGGGCGCGCGGCAGCTCATGGATCGCGCGATCGAAGCGGCTTACGTGTTTGTCGAGCCGCCGAATTTTTCCGAGCTCGAACGCCGTCTGCGCGGTCGCGCGAGCGAAGATCCGGCCGCCCTCGCGCGCCGTCTCGAGACCGCGCATGCGGAGCTGGCGCAGAAAAGTCGCTACCAGCATTGTGTGGTGAACGAAAATTTGGCGGAAGCTGTGGCGCTACTTGCGCGCATGCTTCCGCTTTCGAAACGTGAACAGCAGTAACGCGGAAGGAGTTAGCCGGCATGCTCGATATTGATGTCGAAGACAAGCTGGTCCTGAAAGTCGGGGGCAAGCTCAAGCTCACGTCTTTGATCCAGAAACGCATGATTGAGCTCAAGCGCGGCGCGCGATCGCTCGTGCCTCGTGATCGCAAGTCGACGCTGATCGAGTTGATCGTCGAGGAGATTCTCCAAGACAAGATCCACCTCGCGCCGCGCTCCGAGTGCGATACGACATTCCTCGACAACGTGCGCCGCGTGCGCCGCGTCGATGACGATGGCAGCGCTGCCCCAACCGGCTCGGAGATCTACGGCTCCGACCTCAAGCGCATCAAAGAACAGCGCATCAAGGAACTGTCGGCGCTGCTCGGTCCCGGCAAGAAGTAACCGGCATGGCCATCGACGGCGATCTCTCGAGTGCCGCGGAAGCAGCCACCGCTTATCGTGAGCGGATGGTGTTGCTGGGCGTCACGGGTGGGATCGCCGCCTACAAGGCCGCCAGCCTCGCCTCGGCGTGGACCCAGCGCGGTGCGCGCGTGCGCGTCTTGATGACCTCGGCCGCAACTCGTTTCATCACGCCGCTGAGTTTTCAATCGATTACGCGTCAACCCGTGGCCGCCGATATCTGGCGCGCTGAGGAAGAGACGCAGCATCGCCCCGAACACATCGATCTCGGTGACTTGGGAGATGTGTTCGTCGTCGCCCCGGCGACCGCGGACTTTCTCGCCCGCTATGCGCATGGCTTTGCGGACGATATTGTCACGTTGTCGCTGCTGGCGTTTGCCGGCCCAGTTTTGGTGGCGCCGGCGATGAACGACAAGATGTGGGCGCACGCCGCAGTGCAAGAAAACGTCGCCAAGCTGCGAAGCCGAAACGTCACGATCATCGAACCCGCGGTCGGCCACCTCGCGTGCGGATCCTTCGGCGCGGGCCGGCTGGCTGCGCTCGACACGATCGACCGCGCGGTGACGCACGTGCTCGAGAACTTGCCGGCGAGCCGCGCGCGGCACGCGCAAGTCTGAGGCGCTTGCCCACACCGATTTCCGAATTCTGAAAACGTGAGTCATGAGCCCAAGGCCGCCCACCATCCTCATCAGCGCCGGTCCGAGTCGCGAATATTTCGACGACGTGCGTTTCTTGTCGAACGCGTCGAGCGGCGCGATGGGCATCGAAGTGGCGCGCGCCGCGGTGTCGCGCGGCGCCCGCGCCGTGCTGGCGCTCGGTCCGGTCGCGCTCGCGCCGCCCGCGGGCGTCGAAGTTCATTCGTTCGTGTCGGCGCTCGAGCTCGATGCGATCACGAAACGCTTGTGGCCCGAAGTCGACGCTTTCGTTGCAACGGCAGCGGTTTGCGACTATCGCCCTAGCACGCGGCTGGCGGGGAAACGCAAGAAGACCGGCGACGAGTGGATCGAGACACTCACACCGAATCCCGACGTGCTCGCACTTCGATCGGAAGAGAAGGGCGCGCGCGTCTTGGTCGGTTTCGCGCTCGAGGCCGATCCGCGTCGCGACGAGGCCGAACGCAAACTGCGCGCGAAGCGGCTCGACGTAATTATCCTGAACTCCACGCAGAACCTCGGTTCGCGCGCCGGTCGCTTCGAGTGGATCGAGGCAGGTGGTCGCAGCGAAGAGTTCGAAAATATCACCAAGAGCGCGCTTGCTGAAAAGATCGTCGCTTATATCTTGAGTCGTATCGCGGTGGCGCGGCGCTGAACCGCACCGCCGTGGACGCCGTTCGCGCGCTACGCCGCGCGCGACGAGCGAACTCGAGTGGGAGTCCCACGCATTGAAGGTACGTAGTAAAAAAAACGATCTCGGCGGCGGCGGCGAAGTCCAGGTCGGTCGCGGGTTATGGGCCGAGTTGGCGGCGCTCCTGTTGCTCACGCTGACCGCGTTTTTCTTCGTCAGTATTTACAGCGAGCATCGCGTCGCTGTTACGGTCGCTGGCGCCGGCGCGCCGCCGCTGAGTAACGCGTGCGGATGGGCGGGACAGGCGCTCGCCGGCATCTTGATCGCGTATCTCGGGCTCATTGGCTCGTACGTGCTCGTGTGCGTTTTTGCGTCGTGGGCGATGTGCGCGTTCTTCCGCATCGGCATCGTCGGTTGGCCGTGGCGAATCATCGGCGCGCTGCTGCTCGTCGCGAATGTCGCGGCGCTCGAATTTTGCTTCTACGGCGAGTCGCCGTTGTTGCCGGCCACGTACCGCACTGCTTTCGAGGATCCGTTTCGCAGCGGCGGCTATTGGGGTCAACTCATCGGTTTTGCCATGAGCCAGTATTTCGGCTCGACCGGTACCTATCTGGTCGCGGGGCTTTGCATTCTGAGCGGAATTTGTTTGGTTGCTGACGTGCGCATGACGCCGCTCGTGCGTTTGATGGTGCTCGCCGGGCGCGACGCCGCGGTCGATGTGCAACGCCGAGTGCCCGGGTTTTGGGGGAGTTTGCGCGGTGCTTGGCGTCGGCGTGCCGCGGAGCGGCGCGCGCGGGCACGCTTCAAGGAGCGCAACGCTCCTCGTGAGTCGGCGGAACGCGCCGAGAAAAAAGCCGAACCGGTCAGAGCGAGTGCAAGCGCGTCGCGTGACATCGACATCGACGCCGATACCGACATGGACGACATCGACGAAGTCGCGAGCCGGCCGCGAGCGAAAGGTCGGTCGCGGGGGAAAGCCCGCGGCACGACTGCGGGCGCTGTAAACGAGGACTTCGACCGCGACGAAGCCGACGACAGCGAGGATGTCAACGAGGATGTCGACGAAGCCGACGACGAAGAAGGCGCCGAGCGCGACGGCGAGGCGGATGTGGACGAGACCGCCGCCGCCGCCGTCATCGCTCCCGCGGCGCCGCGCGCGCCGGTCGAACGCAAGATTCGGCTTTCGAGCAAACCCGCCGAGCCCGACGGCGGCGCGATGCGATTCGAAGAAACCCAGCTTCGACTCGCCGGCGTTTACAGTTTGCCGCCGATCACATTTCTCGAGGATCCGCCCGCCGTCAATCACGAAGAAGGGCGCGACGAACTCGAGGAGGTGGCGGCCAAGATCGAGAAGACGCTGCTCTCTTTCAAGATTGAGGCGCGCGTCGAAGAGATCCAACGCGGTCCGGTCATCACGCAGTACGAAGTGTCGATTGCGGCCGGCATCAAAGTGCACAAGATCGTCAGTCTCGCCGACGACATGGCGATGGCGCTCTCGGCGCGCAGTATTCGCGTCGTCGCGCCGATCCCCGGCAAGTCGGCGGTGGGCATCGAAGTGCCGAATCGCAAGCGGGAACTCGTCGGCCTCAAAGAACTCATGCAATCGAAGGCGTTCGCCGATAGCCAAGCGCAGCTGCCGCTCGTCCTCGGCAAGGATGTCGCCGGCGAGCCGATTATCGCTGATCTCACGCGCATGCCGCACTTGCTCATCGCCGGCTCGACCGGCTCCGGCAAATCGGTGTGCATTAACACCATCATCATCTCCATGTTGATGACGCGGACGCCCGAGGAGCTGAAGCTCGTGCTGATCGACCCGAAGATGGTCGAGCTTTCGAGTTTCGAAGACATTCCACACTTGCTGACGCCGGTCATCACGGACATGAAGAAAGCCCCGGCGGCGCTCGAGTGGCTCGTGCGCAAAATGGAGCAGCGCTATGCGCTCCTCGCGAACGCCGAAGTGCGAAACATTCAGGGTTACAACCAGCTCGATAAGAAAACGATTTTCGAACGGCTCGCGCCGCGCATCGGCCACGAGGAAGCCGAGAAGGCGCCCGAGAAGCTGCCGTACCTCGTGGTCATCATCGACGAGCTCGCCGACATGATGATGTCGTCGTCGAAGGAAGTGGAGTCGTCGATCATTCGGCTCGCGCAAAAGTCGCGCGCCGTCGGTATTCACGTGATCCTCGCGACTCAGCGTCCGTCGGTCGACGTGATCACCGGTCTCATTAAGAGCAACATGCCGTGCCGCATCTCGTTCATGGTCGCGAGCCGCATCGACTCGCGCACAATTCTCGATCGCAACGGCGCCGAGCGCCTGCTCGGGCAAGGCGACATGCTTTACATGGCGCCCGGTTCGAGCGATGTAATTCGCGCGCAATCGACCTTCGTGTCGGACAAAGAGATTCGCAAAATCGTGCGGTTCCTCCAGAAGGAGACCAAGCCCGAGTTCTCGAAAGAGATCGAAGGATTCCTCGACGGCGGCGGCGAGCCGCGTCAAGAAATGGAGCCGGGCGAGGACGACGACCTTTACGAAGATGCGGTGCGCGTCATTCTCGAAACGCAGCGCGGTTCCGCCTCCCTGCTTCAGCGCCGTCTCGGCGTCGGCTACACACGCGCCTCGCGCCTCATGGACCTCATGCAGACGCAGGGTCTCGTGGGTCCCTACCGCGGCTCGAAAGCCCGCGACGTCTATCAATCCTTGGAAGAATGGGAAGCGGCGCAGAGCGCATCGGAGTAACGGAGCGAACATGGCGAGAACAGTGCGCGGCGGATTGATTCAAGCGAGCGCCCCAGCCGGGAGCGGCGCGAGCATTGCCGCGATCAAACGCGCGATGCTGGACAAGCACCTGCCGCTCATCGAGCGTGCGGCGGCGCAAGGCGTGCAGGTGCTCTGTCTCCAAGAGCTCTTCTACGGGCCGTACTTTTGCGCGGAGCAAGAGGCGCGGTGGTATGAACTCACAGAGAAGATTCCAAACGGGCCGACGATTGCGCTCATGTGCGAGACGGCGCGACGGCTCGGAATCGTCCTCGTCGTCCCGATCTACGAAGTCGATTTGCCGGGCGTCTATTACAACTCCGCGGCGATCATCGATGCCGACGGCAAGTATCTCGGTAAGTACCGGAAGAGCCACATTCCGCACTGTGCGCCCGGTTTTTGGGAGAAGTTCTACTTCAGGCCCGGCAATCTCGGGTACCCGGTCTTCGAAACGGCGATCGGCAAGGTCGGCGTCTACATCTGTTACGACCGTCACTTTCCGGAGGGCGCGCGCGCGCTCGGTCTCGGCGGCGCGGAGATCGTGTTCAATCCATCGGCAACGGTGGCGGGCCTCAGCGAATATCTGTGGAAGCTCGAGCAACCGGCGCACGCGGTGGCAAACGCTTACTTCGTCGGCGCCGTGAATCGGGTCGGGCGCGAGGCGCCGTGGAATATCGGCGAGTTTTACGGGCAGTCGTACTTTTGTGATCCGCGCGGGCAGATGCTCGCGGTCGGGAGTCGTGATCGCGACGAGCTGGTGACCGCGGAACTCGATCTCGATCGCATCGCCGAGGTGAGAAACGTGTGGCAGTTTTATCGCGACCGGCGGCCGGAGACCTACGGCGAGTTGACGCGACTGTAAGCGCTGAAACGCAAGCGATCACGATACTGACCGCGCGGGCGGCTAGAATCGTGATCGCTGAGATGCGCAGCGCGGAAACTACTTCGCGGCCTTCTTGGCCTGCTTCTCGGCGCGCTTTTCCTTCAAGGTCTTCGTCGGTTTCTTCTTCACTTCTTTCTTCTTCTCTTGTCCCTTTGCCATGACTTCCGCCCCTTTCTTTGAGGTTGGTCGGAAAGATACACCATTCGTGTGCGATTCGTCAAAGCACTAGCGCGACTGGTCATCGCGCACGCGCGACACGCGCGCGCGATGCGGATGTTGGATTTGCCCGCGCATTTTCGTTCTACTAGTCGCGGGCTGCGAGTCGTGAGTCTCATCCGGAAAGTCTGACGCCATGAAACGAAAACCGCCCGAGCTACCCGCGGTCGCGCATCAACCGAAGCGATACACCGGGATTTCAGCCGCGGAAGCGCTGGAACTACGACGCCGTTATCTCACGCCCGGATTGATCACCTACTATCAGCAGCCTCTCATGATCGTCGAAGGGCATCGTCAGTATGTCTATGACGAACAAGGGCGGCGCTATCTCGATGGCTTCGCCGGAATCGCGACGGTCAGCGTCGGACATTGCCATCCGAAAATTGTCGAGGTCGCGAGCCGCCAGCTCGCGACCCTGCAACATTCCACCACGATCTACTTGCATCCGACGGTCGGCGAGTACGGTCAGCGGCTCGCGGCAAAGTTGCCCGGCGAGTTGAACGTTTGTTATTTCGTCAACTCGGGCTCGGAAGCCAACGATCTCGCGATGCTCATGTCGCGCCTATACACCGGCAGCTACGACATGCTCGCGTTACGAAACGGCTATCACGGCGGCGTGGCCTCGGCGATGGCGTTGACCGCGAACAGCAAGTGGAAGTTCGGCGTCGCGCATTCCTTCGGCGTTCACCACGCGCTTTGTCCCGATGTCTATCGCGGCGCGTGGCGCGCTGACGAGCCGCACGCCGCGGCAAAATACGCCAACGACCTCCAGGATCTCATCGACACGGCGACGTCCGGCCGCGTCGCCGGCTTCATCGCGGAATCGATTCAAGGCGTCGGCGGCGTCGTGGTCTATCCCGACGGTTATCTCGCGCGCGCGTTCGAGATCGTCCGGGCCGCCGGCGGATTAGCGATCAGCGATGAAGTGCAAACCGGATTCGGCCGCACCGGCGAAAATTTTTGGGGTTTCATGGCGCAGGGAGTCGTGCCCGACATCGTCACCATGGCGAAGGGCATCGGTAACGGCGCGCCGCTCGCCGCCGTCGTCACGCGTCGCGAGATCGCCGAAACGCTCGCGCGGCGCATTCATTTCAACACGTATGCCGGCAACCCCGTGTCGAGCGCCATCGGCAAGACCGTGATCGAAATCATCGAGGAAGAGCGCCTCCAAGAAAATGCGCACGATGTCGGCGGCTATTTGCTCGCGCGCTTGCGCGAGCTCAAGGAGGAGCACACCCTCATCGGCGACGTCCGCGGCCGCGGCCTCATGATCGGCGTCGAACTGGTGCGGGACCGCCAAACGCGCGAACCCGCTAACACCGAAGCTGCGCAGGTCCTCGAGCGCGCTCGCACGCTCGGCCTTCTCCTTGGAAAGGGCGGCCTCGCGGGCAACGTGATCCGCATCAAGCCGCCGCTTTGCATCACGCGCGCCGACGCGGATTTCCTCGTGGCGGCGTTCGGATGCGCGCTCGCGCGGGATTGAACAAGCCGCGTACCGCTTCGGCCTCGGTCGACGATCTGGATGGTTCGCTTGCCCGGCGCTACGCTGCCCCTTTCTGTGAGGAGTGCCACGTCATGCAGCTCCGACCGAAACTCGATGCGCACACCGCGCTCGCGAATATGGCCGAGATCGAGCCGTGTTACGGCCCGCAGGAAGCGCGTGTCGAAGCCGAGCGTTGTCTCTATTGTTTTGACGCACCCTGCATCCACGCTTGTCCGACCGGCATCGACGTGCCGGCGTTCATCAAACGCATTGCGCTTGGCAACACAGTCGGTGCGGCGCGCACGATTTTGACGGCCAACGTGCTCGGCGCGAGTTGCGCACGCGTGTGCCCGACCGAAGTGTTGTGCGAAGGCGCGTGCGTGTTGCTCGATCGCGATCAGAAGCCGATCAAGATCGGTCGACTCCAGCGCTTCGCGACCGATCATGTTTACGACCGCGGGATTCGCGTGTTGTCGGCGTCGGCGCAGAAAACCGGGAAGCGCGTCGCGCTGATCGGCGCGGGACCGGCGAGCCTGAGTTGCGCCGCGGAACTCGCGCGGCTCGGTCATAGCGCCGTGATCTTCGAACGGAGCCCGCGCGCGGGGGGACTCAACACCTACGGCATCGCCTACTACAAGATGACGCCCGCCGTGAGTCTCGCCGAGGTCGCGCTCGTCGCGAGCCTCGGCGTCGAGATTCGCACGGGCGTCGATGTCGGCAACGACGTGACGATCGAAACTCTTGAACGCGAGTTCGACGCGCTGTTCGTCGGCGTCGGGCTCGGCAGCACACAACGACTCGGAATCCCCGGCGAGGGGTTGCCGGAAGTCGTCGAAGCGCTCGCGTTCATCCGCGAGCTTCACATTCGACCGCTTCATGAGATCCCGATCGGCGCGCGCGTCGCGGTGATCGGCTGCGGCAATACCGCGATCGATGCGGTGACGCAGGCGCGCCGACTCGGCGCGACGACCGCGACCATCGTCTATCGCCGCGGGCCCGCCGAGATGTCGGCGTACGCATTCGAGTACGAGCTCGCCAAGCGCGAGGCGTGCGAGTTTGTCTTTCATGCGACGCCCGTTGAGATTCTGGCGCGCGACGGGCACGTCGTCGGACTCAAACTCGCGCGCACCGCGGCGAGCGACGATGGCGGGTTGCGTGTCGTGCCCAATTCGGAATTCACGCTCGAATGCGATCTGGTGATCAAGGCGCTGGGACAGGAGAAACAACGCGCTTGGCTCGCACGCCATCTTCCCGGTGTCGAGCTCGACTCGAACGGCGCGGTCGTGCGTGATTTTGCGACCGGGCGCACGAGTCGCGCGCGTGTTTTTGCGGGCGGCGATGTCGCGAACGGCGGCTCAGAAGTCGTCGACGCCGTCGCCGATGGCAAGCGCGCCGCGCGCGGCATCCACGCGTCTCTCACGGGCGCGGCGATTGCCGGGCCCGTACAGACGACGCGCCACGGCGTCGCCGGGAGCCCGCGCGACGCCGGGCTCGCGAGCTCGACGCGCGTTGGCGAACTCGAACGCCAGTATCACGACAAGGCGCGCCATGGCTGACCTCCACAACGAGTTTTGCGGCATTCACTCGCCGAATCCATTTTGGGTCGCGTCCGGTCCGCCGTCGAACACGGCGTATCAGGCGCATCGCGCGTTCGAAGCGGGTTGGGGCGGCATTGTCTGGAAGACGATCGGCGAGCCGATCGTCAACACGGCGTCGCGTTACTCCGCGATGCATCTCGGTAGCGCGCGCATGGTGGGGTTCAACAATATCGAACTCATCACGGACCGCGCGCCGGAGACGAACTTTCGCGAGATCTCCGAGGTGAAGAAGCGTTGGCCGGACCGCGCAGTGATCGCGTCGCTCATGACCGACACGCGCGAAAACTGGCACGAATATCTGGCGCGCGCGGCCGCGAGCGGCGCCGACGGTGTCGAACTCAATTTTGGTTGTCCGCATGGCATGTGCGAGCGCGGCATGGGATCGGCGGTCGGCCAGAATCCCGACGTCATCGAGACGATCGTCGGCTGGGTGAAGGAGGCCGCGCGCATCCCGGTGATTGTCAAACTGACACCGAATATCACCAACGTGACACACGCGGCGCGCGCCGCGCGCCGCGCCGGCGCCGACGCGATCTCGCTGATCAATACCATCAATTCGATCACGCAGGTGAACCTCGATACGTTTGTCGCCGAGCCGCTCGTCGATGGTCGCAGCACGCACGGCGGTTACTGTGGGCCGGCCGTGAAGCCGATCGCGCTCAACATGGTGCACGCGTGCGCGGCCGATCCGCAGGTCGCGTTGCCGATCTCCGGAATCGGCGGCATCGCGACGTGGCGCGATGCCGCCGAGTTCATCGCCCTCGGAGCGACCAACGTGCAAGTCTGCACGGCGATCATGCACTACGGTTTTCGCATCGTCGCCGAGCTCATCGAAGGGCTCAGCGACTACCTCGATCAAAAGGGGCTGGCGTCGACTCGCGCGGTCGTCGGTCGCGCGGTCGACAAACTGGGAAATTGGGAGCAGCTCAATCTCAATTACAAACGCGTCGCGCGCATCGACCACGCGACCTGCATTGGCTGCAATCTTTGTTACGTCGCGTGCGAGGATGGCGCGCACCAGGCCATCGACTTGATTGCACCCGACGGCTATGGGCTCGGTCCCGGCCGCGTGCCGGGAAAGCCGATCCCGCAAGTTCGCGAGGCCGACTGCGTCGGTTGCAATCTCTGCACGCTGGTCTGCCCGGTGGACGGCTGCATAGAAATGGCGCCGATCGATACTGGCAAGCCTCCGATGAGTTGGCAGCAATACCAAGAGCGTCTTGCGCGCGGCGCGATGGATCCCATTCCGCCGCACCCATAGGAAGAGCGCGTACAAAACGTGGAAGTTTCGCGGCGGGCAGGCAAACTACTGGCTCCGTTCCTTCTAGTCTTACGAAAGTGAGGATGCTTCGGTGCGTCCGCGACTTCTGATTCTCCTTGCGGTACTGGCTTGTGTCGGCTGTCACACGACGTCTGGCGTCCGCCCGCAACTCTTTGGAGATCTCGGCTCGTACACTCGCGCCGTCACGACCGTGTCGAAACCGGCGCGCGAGTTTTTCTCCGAAGGGCTTTTGCTCGCGTACGCGTTTAATTACGACGAGGCCGATCGTTCGTTCCGCGAAGCGGCGCGTCTCGATCCGACCATGGCGCTCGCGTGGTGGGGCGTCGCGCTCGTGAACGGTCCCCACATCAATAGTCCAATGCTCGACGAAGCGCACTCGCGCGCCGCCTGGGCCGCGGTCGAAGAAACGCAAAAGCTGAAGTCCGGCGCCAGCGACGTGGAGCGGGCGCTCATCGATGCGATGGCGCGGCGCTACGCGCCGACCTACAGCGCGGATCGCCGCGCGCTCGACGAAGACTACGCGCGCGCGATGGCGGAAGTCTATGAACGATTCCCGAACGACTTCGACGTCGCGACCCTCTACGCCGAATCACTGATGGATCTCCAGCCTTGGGATTTGTACACGCGAGACGGCAAATCGAAGGGCTCGACCGATAGCATCGTGCAAGTGCTAGAAGGTGTCTTGCGACAAGCTCCCGATCACCCGGGCGCCTGCCATCTCTACATCCACGCGGTCGAGGCTTCGAAGTCGCCGGAGCGCGCCGTCGCCGCCGCCGATCGTCTGCGCTCGTTAGTGCCGGGCGCGTCGCATCTCGTCCACATGCCATCGCATATCTACACGCGGGTCGGTCGCTACACGGATGCCGCGCTTTCAAACGAGCAAGCCATAGCCGCCGACGATGCCTATCTCGCGCGCTCGGCAACGCACAACATCTACCACTTCTATCGTCTGCACAATTATCACTTCTTGTCGTACTCGCACATGATGGCGGGGCGTTTTGAGGATGCGTTGCGCGCGGCGGACGCCCTCTTCACGCGTATTCCCTCGGACTACCTCGAGCGCGAAGCCGCGCTCACGGATGGATTCCTCGCCATGCGCACGCACGTGCTCGTGCGATTCGGCAAATGGGAAGAGCTTCTCGCCGAGCCGCGTCCGGCGAGTCATTACCCGGTGTCGATTGCGTTTTGGCATTATGCGCGCGGGCTCGCCGCGTCGGCGCTCGGCGACATCGCGCGGGCGCAGCGGGAACTCGCAGAGTTTGAGCGCGCGCGTGGCGTTGTAAACGAGAGCATCCATATTGGACTCAATCCAGCGAGCACGATCTTCGAGATCGCCCATCACATGCTCCGCGGCGAACTCGCGTTTCGTGAACGGCGCCACGATGAGTCGTTTGCGCTTCTGCGCCACGCCGCCGAACTCGAGGACCAGATCATTTACGACGAGCCGCCGGATTGGATCCAACCCGTGCGCCACGCGCTCGGCGCGCTCTTAGTCCAGGCGATACGACATCTCGAGGCCGAAGCCGTGTTTCGCGACGACCTGACACGCAACCCCGAAAACGGCTGGGCGCTCTACGGTCTCGTTCACTGCTTGGAAGCGCGCGGCGCCGGCGCCGATGCCAAACTTGCGCGCGATCGCTTCACGCGCGCCTGGCAGAAGGCGACTTTCGAGCTCAAGTCATCGTGCGCTTGTCAGCCCTGGTGAGGAGAGAGTGAGTTCCAGCGATGGCGCGACGACTTTGTCCCGAATGCCAGCAGGCCATGAGCGAGGAGACGAAGTTCGACTTCACAGTGGATATCTGCCTGGATCACGGCATGTGGCTCGATAGCGGCGAGCTCGAGGAAATTGTGCGCGCTACCCGACGCAAGTCGCATCGAGTTTGGCGAAAGCAGGTCGGGAGACTCATGAAGGCTAACGAGCAACTACACAGCTACTACGGAATTGGTGGCGTCGCAGCGCTACTTTACGATTGGTGGCACGAGAGTCGGGAAGCGAAAGCCGCGCAGGCGCGCGCACGTGTGAAGGCGGTAGCGGCGCGCAAGAAACTTGCAAAGCGACTGACGCGTCGCCCATCCGAAACCTGACGGAGTGAGATCATGTCGAGTCAGATTGCACCGAGCTTTTGTCCGATTCTCATCGACAACGAATGGACCACGCCGCGCGTGGCGCGCACGTCGCCGGTCTTCAATCCGTCGACGGGCGAAGTCATCGCGCACACGCCTTGGTGCGGGCCCGACGTCGTCGACGCCGCCGTGAAGGCGGCGCTCACCGCGTTTCCGGCGTGGATGGAAACGCCGCCGATCGAGCGCGCGCGGGTGTTGTTTCGCTACAAGGCGCTCCTCGAGGATCGCTTCGAGGATCTCGCGCGCGGGATCACGCGCGAACACGGCAAGACGTTGACCGAGGCGCGCGGCGACTTGCGCCGTGGCATTGAAGTTGTCGAGTACGCGTGCGGCGCGCCCGAGCTTTTAAAAGGCGAGAGCCTCGCGGGCATCGCGCGCGGCATCGATTGCCACACGATTCGACAACCGGTCGGAGTCTGCGTCGGTATTTGTCCCTACAACTTTCCCGCGCTCGTGCCCATGTGGATGTATCCGCTCGCCATCGCATGCGGAAACACGTTTATCCTCAAGCCGAGTGAAAAGGTGCCGCTCACGAGCGTGCGGCTCATCGAGCTTCTCATCGAAGCCGGCTTGCCGAAGGGCGTGCTCAATCTCGTGCATGGCGGACAAGACTGCGTCGACGCCCTCCTCGCGCATCCCGACGTGCGGGCGATATCCTTCGTCGGCTCGTCACCCGTCGCCAAATACGTATTCGACACGGGCACGCGCCACGGCAAGCGCGTCCAAGCGGCCGGCGGCGCGAAGAACTTCGTGTTCGTGATGCCCGACGCGGATGTGTCGAAGGCGGTCGAGGGCCTGATCGATGGCGCGTTCGGTTGCGCGGGGCAACGTTGCATGGCCGGCTCGACAGCGGTCGTTGTCGGTCGCGCGGCGCAGGAATTTTTGCCACCGCTCGCGACGGCCGCGCGCAGTCTCCGCGTCGGGCCAACCGATCGCGATGCCGCCGCGCAAATGGGCGCAGTGATTTCTCAGCAGCATCTGGAACGAGTCAGCGGCATCGTGCACGAGGGCGTGCGCGAGGGCGCCAAGTTGCTGCTCGATGGCCGCGGACTCAAGGTCGCCGCGGCGCCCGGCGGGTTTTACTTGGGACCGACCATTGTCGATCACGTCGAAGATCGGATGAAAATTTGTCGCGAAGAGACGTTTGGCCCGGTTCTCAATGTCATGCGTTTCGACGACCTCGATGCGGCGATCGAATCGGCGGGACGTCAAGCTTTTGGCAATGGCGCCTGCATCTACACTTCGTCGGGCCGCGCGGCGCGCGAGTTCGCGCATCGCGTGAAGGCGGGCATGGTCGGGATCAACGTCGGCGTGCCGGCGCCGCTCGCGTACTTCCCGTTCAGCGGCTGGGATCAGTCCTTTTACGGCGATCTGCACATGCAAGGTCGCGAAGGTGTTCAGTTCTACACGCGCCAGAAAGTCGTGACCTCGCGATGGCACGGCGTTGACGACGGCGACATTTGGCATCGCGATGGGTAACCGCCGTAGTCCCGAAGGGTAGCCATGAGCCTCCTCATCAAGAATGGCGAAATCGTCACGGCGTCGGAGCGCTACGTCGCCGACATCTGGTGCGATGGCGAGACCATTCGCCGCATTGAGCGCGACATCCAGCCGGTGCCGGGCGCCGAAGTCATCGACGCGCGCGGGAAGTACGTATTCCCGGGCTTCATCGATCCGCACACACATATCTACTTGCCGTTCATGGGCACGTTCTCGAAAGATAATTACGAGACCGCGAGTCGCGCGGCGCTCATCGGCGGCACGACGTGCTTCATCGATTTTTGTATTCCGGGGCAAAGCGAAGCGCCTCGCGCCGCGTTCGAAACTTGGGAGGCGCAGAGCGCGGGGCGTTCGGCGTGCGACTTCACGTATCACATGGCAGTGACGCACTACGACCGCGCGGTCGCCGAGCAACTGCGCCATCTCGTCGCGAGTGAAGGGCTGACTTCTTTCAAAGTATTCCTCGCCTACAAAGGCGCGCTCGGCGTCAGCGACGAAGAGCTGTTTGGCACGCTTACGCTTGCGAAGCAGCTCGGCGTCATCACGACGGCGCACTGTGAAAACGCCGACGCCGTGCTGGAGCTTCAGCGCCAATTGCTCGCGCAAGGGAAGACGGGACCCGAGTGGCACTACCATTCGCGGCCGCCGATCGTTGAGGCGGAAGGCACCGGCCACCTGATGACGTTTGCGTCGCTCACGGGCGCGCACGTCTACGTCGTGCACTTGAGCTGCAAGGAAGCGCTCGACGAAGCGTTGCGCGCGAAAGCGAACGGCGTCAACGCGTGGATCGAGACGCTGATCCAGTATCTGCTCATCGATAAGAGTTACGCGGAACGGCCGGGCTTCGAAGGCGCGAAGTACGTGATGTCACCGCCGCTGCGCGAGCGCGGGAATCAAGAGATTCTGTGGAACGCGCTGCGGCAACGATTCATCAGCACGCTCGCCACCGACCACGCACCCTTCGATTTCGGCGGCCAAAAGGTGATGGGGAAGGGCGACTTCACGAAGATCCCGAACGGTATTCCGGCGCTCGAGGATCGCGTGAACTTGCTCTATACCGCCGGCGTCAAAGAGGGCCGCATCGACCTCCACACTTTTGTTGACTGTGCGAGCACGCAGGCGGCGAAGATCTTCGGTCTTTATCCGCGGAAGGGCACGATTCAGATCGGCGCCGACGCCGATCTCGTGGTCTACGATCCGAAGTTTGAAGGCACGATCTCGGCCAAGCGTCACGCGATGAACATCGACTACAACGCGTTCGAAGGTTTCTCTGTGCACGGCCGACCACAGGTCGTGACAGTGCGCGGCGAAGTCGCCGTGCGCGACGGCAAGTTTGTCGGCACCGTCGGTCGCGGTCGTCGATTGCGGCGCGAGCCGACTCACTGAGTCGCGAGTCGTATTGGCCCCGGTGATTCCTTGAGGATGCGACAGAAGAGCACCGTCCCGCCGATGGCATTGAGCGGCAAGACGAAGAGCATGGTGAATGGAATCATCAGCAACAAGAACGAGATCG
Source organism: Planctomycetota bacterium (assembly GCA_046154185.1). GTDB lineage: Bacteria > Planctomycetota > UBA8108 > UBA1146 > JAJFFE01 > JBJXGE01. The sequence goes on along the minus strand of JBJXGE010000020.1, from coordinate 15,494 downwards.
CGCCGTAGCCGACCGTGCTCGCCCGATTGGCTTTGAGAAAATCCATCTTTGCGCGAAACCCCCAGCGTCGTCGGCTCATGCTGTAGTCGAGTCCATCCCAAGCGAGATAGCGGATGCTGATATAGGTCGACACGGCCGCGTACGCGAAGGGGCCGAGGAGCGGAATCGCGAGCAACACCAGCGTCGCGACGAGCAGCCCGATTGAAATCGCGAGACGCAGTGATTCTTGCACGAGCGAGCGCACGACGTCCGACGCGAGCTGCCCGAGCCCACTGAGCACCGCATCTTTCGCCGGCAGCAGCGCGGCCTCGACCCGCTGCGACAAGTAGTCGTTGAAAGGCGCCGTGATCATGCTGCCGACCGCGACAAACGTCAGCATCGTCACGCCCAGGTAGAGTGCCGCGAAGACCAATCGCGCCCAATATTTCGCGCCGGTCCAGACCCAGTACCACGCGTCTTTGTCGGCAAAGAAGTCCGCCTCCCAGCCGCTATAGAAGTGCCAGCTCAACACGAGCACCACGACGAACGCGATCACCGTCAAGCAAAAGGGCACGAGCACGAAAGGCAACAGCACCGGTCGGTCGGCGAGAAAGCGCGCGCCTTCGGCGAAGGTCAGCGCGCCGCTGAAAAAGTCGTTGGTACGGTTCGGTGCTCCGTCGCTCATGCGACCAGAATCTAAAGGAAGTCGGTCGATAATCCCACGCCAACGATCGACGCGCCTGATGAAAAAAAACCCGCGTTCTGCTGGCTACAGAACGCGGGTCGGGAGAGGGAGAGATGGGAGCAGGAGCTGAAGGAGTGTTTTCTTCGTCTCAGCACGCGCCGCGCGCGCGCAGCACCGCCGGGATGGTCTTGAGTATTAGTTTCACGTCGAGCCACAAGGACCAGCGATCGATGTACTCGAGGTCGAGCCGCATCCAGTCTTCGAAGGACACTTGGTTGCGACCGGACACTTGCCAGTGGCAGGTGAGCCCCGGGCGCGTGCTGAGGCGGCGACGCTGCCACCACTCGTAGACCGCGACTTCGCTTGGGAGCGGCGGACGCGGGCCGACGAGACTCATGTCACCGACCAACACATTGATCAATTGCGGCAGCTCGTCGAGGCTGAACTTGCGGAGCACGCGGCCGAGCTTAGTCACGCGCGGGTCGCGTTTCATTTTGAAGACGGGGCCCGTCATCTCGTTCTCGCGCTCGAGTTCTTGCTTGAGTTGCTCGGCGTTCTTCACCATGGTGCGAAACTTCAGCATTTTGAAGCGGCGGTTATGACGACCCGAACGCTCTTGTTTGAAAAGCACCGGCCCGCGTGACGTCAGCTTGATCAAGAGCGCGATCACGAGCATCGGAGCCGCGAAAAGCGCGAGCCCAAAGAGCGCGCCGGCGATGTCGATGCCGCGTTTGAGCGCGCGTTCGCAGAGCGTGCGCTGCGCGCACGAGTAGGTGAGGCAGCGGCCGGCGACGTTGCTGACGCGCACCGCCGCGCTCACGGCGTCGCGCTCGAAGAATTCGAGTTCGAGACTGGCCGGGACGCCGGCCTCCGCGCACACGGCGAGCACTTCGGCGATCTCGTCGTAGTGTGACTTGATCGGCAGCGTGATGAGGACTTCGTCGATGCAGAAACTCGCGAGCGCGCTCCGCAAGTCGGCGACCGCGCCGAGCTGCGCGACTTGTAGTTCGCTCAGCAGGTGAAGCGCGTCGAAGCGGCCGGTGTTGCGCTCGCGACCACGCTTCGTGCGCGGCACCGCGTCGAGCGCGCCGACGACTTCGACGCTTTTCCGGCCGTGCTTTCGCACGCCGTCGAGATAGCGCGCCGCGCGCTTGTTGAGACCCACGAGCAAGACTTGGTGCTTGGCGCGCGTCGCGTTACTCGCGCTGAGCTGTGCCGCGACCGAGCTTCGAGATTGCGTTTGGCGCATAGCAATAGCCCGAGTCGTGGCAGACTTGTTCTGAGTGACCACGCCCTCGCCCTTTCTCCCGATTCACATCCACCGGGAGACATAATGGCAACGCGCGTGCCCGCGATCGCCCGCAGTTCGAGCGGCGACTCCGCGCTCGTGGGCTCGACGATTCGCGCCAACCGTCGAGCGGCGGTCGAACTTGGAACGGTCGGTGTGCGTGAAGTGGACAGATGGGGCGGTCGACAGCCGGTACGCTTCGCTCGCACGCTGAGTTCTGGTGTCCCGCGTGCGAGGACGGTTGACGTGCGAATCCTTGACGCGATCGGATGAGTGGCTAGTGTTTCTCCGTCAGACTTAACAATGCTCGAGCAGCTCGTAAACAACAGTCGAAGCGAACAAGAAAATGAGAAACGTGTTCTTCCATTCGGTGTTCTTCCTATTCGGCATAACCGTCGGTTGGTTGCTCGCGACAAGCGACTCAGATGGAGTCGACGCGCCACCAACTCTATTGGGTGAGATCGAAGCCTCGAGGCCTACGGTCGAGACTGCTCCGCTATCAATCGCGGAATCAGCGATCGTCGCTTTCGTCCCGGCAGAGGCCGAACTCCCGCAACCGACCAACCAGGTGGGCAAGGAGGAGCGCGCGGCTCCGGTTCGAGTTATCAGGAATCAACACGAGCGCTCGATCGTCAGTTTTCTCAGCAAATACCCTGGTGAGCCCGTGGACCGAGTATTCACACGAGCAATGAATTCTAGAAACTACAAAGAGCAGGAGCTGATCTACGGGTTGATGCTAGGTGCTTTTCCCGTCGAAGTCGGCATCGAGAACGCCAAGCAGCAGCTCATCGACAGCGCCATGAACGGTCGTGACGTGGCGGCCGCGAATTTTTTCGAAGCGCACGGCAGTAACGAAGATATCGACTGGCTCCAGGAGGCGGCATCGACGTTCGCGTTCCCGGATGGATTCGGTGTGGCGATGACCCTGGAGCGCCTGGGCCAGCCAGCATCCATGCAACTCTGGTGCGATGCAGCGGAGGAGGCGTGCTCGGGAACGCTTGGGATTTCAAGGCTTGTGCTCAGGTGTTGTTCAACTTACTCCAGCGAGCGCACTACCAAACTGCTCCAGACTCTTGAGAGTTCGAGTTTCGACGAGATTGCTACTCGAGCGAAAGCGCTGCTTGGAATCACGGATGATGGCGCGACTATGGGCCAATCGGATCTGGCGCCCGGAGCGAATCCGCACGAACGTTGAACGAGCCGGGTTGATCAAGATTACGGTGAAGTCCGTTCTGAAGCGAAACGCGCACTTAGTGCGGTCGCTGGAAAGCTGATCCGGGCGAGACGCCGACTTTGAAACTCAAAGTTAAGAGCTGGAGAGTGCGCAGTTCTCGTGTCTGCTTTTTCAACCTGAAAGGTTGAATAGAGCAAAGCCTAGGGCAGCCGGCCCGGCGGCTGCCCTAGGTCTGTATGATTGAAGCATGTGCCCTGAAAGGGCACCACTCACGGTTCCTGTGGGGTTATCCCGAACCGTCACTCGCGATAGCGTGCGAGCGCATTCTGTCCAACCATTCGGTTCAGGACGGCCGCTCCTGGCCGCTCAGAACATGGCCTTGGGTTCAGTCTTGACGCCTTTCAGGTTGAGCTTTTCTTTCGCCAAGATTCTTCGGAACGGCTCGTCGGGGAAGGCACTCACCGCCGTCATGTGGATCACGATGCCAGTGTCGATGAAGACGTCGAGAACTCCAGCATTTTGTAAGAGGGCCCCACGGACCCTCGCGGCCAATCCCGCTCAGCCAAGCCCTTCTACTTCGGCGACGTGGATCGCAGCGGGTGGCGGACGCCGCTCTTGGCGGAACTCCTCGAGCTGGAGCCCCTTCTTCTTCAGCGTTTCCGCGACGGTCGCCTTCGAGAGCGTGATACCGGGTTTCAATGTGAATGTGGCGCGTGTGCCGCTCATGTAAAGGCGCTCGGCGCAGTTTAGTTCGGTCAAGGCCTCACGGGCCTTCGCCGCTCCTCCTCACCCGCCGCCCGACGCGTTGATGACGTAGACGGGGAGTTTCGCCCACTCGGGGTGCTCGAACGAACTCACCTCGATGCCGAGACTTTTCATCGACGACACGACGGCCGACTCTGAAAGCGGCGTGCGGGCCCGCGTACTGACGAAAGCGATGTCACGGGTGCTCGTCAGGCGGACCTCGGCGACGCCGTCGAATTTCTTTAAGCCGTCGACGAGTTTTTGGGAATCCGCCACGCGCAACGCGGGGGTCCGCAGAATGTACGACTCCGTTGCACAGCCGGAAAGCGCAGCGACGAGAGCCGCGGCACACAGCGGAAAAATTCTCATGGGTCGATCCATCTCTTTCCTGTTGGGGTCATGCGTTGGGCTGGGTTCAGCTCCCATAGTACCCTCGGCCTCGCGGGTGACCGTAACGAGCTTGTAACTCGGGGCGTGTCTAGCTGCCAGGCCAGGCACCAGCCAGATTCCGATGAATCCACACTTTGCGGCGCGGGGCGCAGCCGAGGCGGCGCGTCCAACGTGCCCGCGTCGTCGTGCCCTTGGTGTAGAGAGCCAGGCCCGGCGGATTCACCTTAGCACCGCCCGCGTCGCGCCCGTACAATCCGCCGACCATTTGACTTTCGCGGGCAGCGCTCAGCGAGCGAGCGCAACATCAACGGGAGAGGTGGGGTCTTGGAGGCCACGATCTTGAACGACACAATCGCACGATCGCCTTCGCAGCGGGCGCGCACGAAAATTCGCGCGCGCATCGCGGTCGCGATCCTCGCCGCCGCATGCGTCGGCGCATTCGCCGGTCCGGCGCGCGCCGCGTTCGTGCGCGGCGACGTCAACTCGGACGGCGTCGTGAACCAAGCCGATGCCGTGTTCTTGTTAAATGCCATCTACATCGACGGCCCCGAGCCCGTTTGTTGGGACGCGGGCGACATCAACGATGACGGCGCGATCGGTCTCCTAGACCCGGTCTGGCTGTTGACCTACTTGTTCGTCTCAGGTCCCGCGCCCGCCGCGCCCTTCCCGAGCGCGGGCGGTGACCCGACGCCCGACGGCATCTACTGCACCGTCGTCGGCGTGACCGTCAGCAGTCTCGACCCCTACTTGCCGACCGGCGCGTCGGTGCCCTTCACGATTACTAACTCGAGCGCCAGCGCAGTGACCGTCTCGATCGTGCAAGCCCTTGCCACCGGCGGCGGACAAACGGCGACAACTTTTGCCGGCGGCGTTCCCGCCATCGTCGTCAGCGCGGGCGCCACTCTCAACACTTCGATCGTCACGGGCGCGCTCGCGAGCTTGAACGGTGCGAGCGATGTTGGCGTCGCGGTCGAAGGTCAACTCGCCGAAGAATTCGTGATCTACGACCTCAAGGTCGCGAGCATCGCCTTCAACCACTCGACCGACAATCTCGGCGACGCCGTCGAAGCGCGTCGCTCACGCCTCGTGGATATCTTGATTCCCGAATACCTCGCGGGCGTGCGGAGTCACGAAGTACTCTACGTCGGCGGACAGCTCCCTGACTTCAAGGCGATCTTCCAACTCGCGCCCGCGGATCTCGCGCTGACTTTCACCATCGATGCGCTCGACGGCGGCGACCTCGGAACGATCGCGCCGATCACGGTGCCATTCACCGGCGGCACGAGCGGCGACGTTTTCATCACGCTCTCGCAACCGACGCCCATGATCGTCGCGCGGCATGATCTCACATGGAATTGGCGCGCCGGACTCGCCGGCAGCGCGCCCTACTCGTTCAGCGCTACGACGCACACCGTGTACACCGTGCTCGGCGTGCCGACGTCGCCTTGGAACCCGACCACCGCGGGCGGCAATCGCCAACCGCGCGTCGACGCGCTCGTCGTGCTCGCCGATTTCGCCGCGGATGCGACGACACTCCAAGAAGCGCGCTCGCAAATCGTGCACGCCGGTTTCGATCTGCCGAGTTTCCGCTACGACACCGTCTCTGGTTCGTCGGGCTACGGCACGTTTTCGGGCAGTACGTTCAATTTCAATCTCGACATGTACATCGCCCAAGGCTACGGCGGCACCGGCACGGTCGTCGGTTGTTGCTACGACGCCTGCTCGATCATGGTCTGCTTTTCGAACCTGAACGGCGACGCGCTCAATTGGCTCGCCAGCGGCAGCGGTTTCGTCGGGGGCTTCTTCGGATATCTCAACTGTCTCGACCCGATCGGCCTCACCACGCCGTACTCGAATAACCCTTTCACGCTGTCGGCTTTCACCCGCGACGATCCGATTTGCGGGCAGGACAGCTCGTCCGCGAGTAGCAACCGTTCGGGCTTCGGCAATCACACGTTCGGCGGTCTCGGCACGGGCGGCACCGCGGTGATTTACGACCTCACTTGCACTTTCGACCTCGATGCGAATCCCGATACGACCGCGATGTGGCCGGCCGGCACGACTGCGTCGACGGCGCTCGCCGCGACGCTCCTCACGGATGCAGGCGAAGCCTGGAGCACCAATCAGTTCGTCGGCGCCGTTCTGCGGGCGGACGTGCACTCGCTGTCGCCGAACCCTTACATCAACTACACCATCACCGCCAACAGCGCCGACACGATCTCGACGAGCGGCGGAACGCTCACGCAGTTCGCGACCGCTGGCGACCTCTACGAAGTGTTGAATTTGACCGCGCCGCAAGTGACCACCGAGTACGCGACCGGTTGGGCTTGGCCCACGTACCGAACCAATTGCGTCGACAACGTGCCGGCCACCGGCACGCCGAACCCCATCACCTACGGCTTCTCGATCAATAACTAGGAGGCGACTGTGATCCCGAATAGACACTCGTCATCGCGCGCGGCGTCGGCGCGGCGCGCTTCCTTGGTGTGGTTCGCGGCGCTCGCGCTTCCGTTGGGAATCGCGTCATCGCGCGCGTCTGCGCAAGAAGCGCCGTACCCGACCGACACCGAGATCAAGACGCGCTACGACTTCGCTGCATGGCCCGGCGCGACCGGACCCGTGTGGGCCGGCGTTCCGCCGCAAGCGCTCGAGTTTGCGCTCAAAAAGACGGACGACGCGACCGAGGTCGAGGAAGCGGCGCGCTGGGCGCCGCGGCGCACGCCGCACGTGCAAGTCGTCGAAGTGCGCGAGAACAATCCGTATCGCGAGACGCGGCTCGAGGACTTCGCGGTGCGCCTCGACTTCATGGTCGCCCAGCCGAAAGCCGACGAGAAACGCGACCACTTGCGGGTCGAAATCAACGTGACGCGCTCGCGCGCCGACGCGCGTCTGTTGCTCCTCAATCAGTTTCTCGCGCATCACAGCTTGCCGCCGATCGCGGAGCCGCACTTGCCGTGGGGTGAGGTGCGCCTCAGCGAACTTGGTGACGTGGCGTTCGTCAACCAGAAGAACGGGCTCACGCATCGCGTGTGTTTCGTGCGCGGCAATCTTTTCGTGCGGATCGATGCGCTCGGCGACGGCGCGACGATCGCGCTCGAGTACGCGCGCCAGCTCGATCGCTCGATCGAGGCGGGCGAGCGGGCGCCGCGCTTCGAAGCGCTCGCGCCGCCGCCGGTCCCGCGCTTCGCGGTCGCGAATGCCGCCGCGGCACCCAACGAAGTGACGCTCGTCACGCTCGAAGTTGCGAACGGTTGCAAGGCGGATTGGATCGCGCCACACGGCGATCTTGTGCGCGACGTCGTCCGTAAAGGGGACTTCGGTTACGTGCCGCGCGAAGCGGGGCCGCTGAGTCTGGTCGTCATCGACGGCCGCGGGCACTTCGCGATCCACGAACTTTGGATCGGGGCGCGGTAGTTCACCGTTTTCGTCTCGGCAGGGACACGAGGTCTCGGCGCATCGCCGGGCCTCGTGTCGCTTTTGTCTTTGCTAATGAGCCGCCATGATTCCGATTCGCGACAATATTCCTTCGCGCACATTTCCGATCGTCAACTACTTGCTGATCGCAGCCTGCGTCGTCGTGTTTGTCATGCAGCCGCGCGGGGAAAACGAAGGCCAGATTTTTGCCGAGCGCTATGGGCTCGTCCCGGTGCGCGTTTTCGAGCCCGCGAAGTCGCATAGCTATTCGTACGACGTCGAGATCGCGACGTTTTTCGGCATCGAAAAAAGAACTGTGCGACACGACATCGCACCGGCCGCCGTGCCGGACTGGCTTACGCTGCTCACGTGCATTTTTCTCCACGGTGGACTTGCGCACATTCTCGGCAATCTGTGGTTCTTGTTTATCTTTGGCGACAACGTCGAGGATCGACTCGGTCACTTCGGCTATCTGCTCTTCTATCTCGCGTGCGGGATCGCCGCGAGCGCGACGCAGTTGGCCGTCGCATCCGATTCGCCGATTCCGACGATCGGCGCGAGCGGCGCGATCGCCGGCGTGCTGGGCGCGTATTTCTATCTCTACCCGCACGCGAAGGTGCAGACACTGGTCCCGGTCGTTTTGATCCTGATGCTCGTCGTCCCGGCGCCGCTCTTTCTCGGCGTGTGGTTTCTCCTGCAGTTCCTACAAAGCTCGCCGGGCGTCGCGTGGTGGGCGCACATCGGCGGATTCGTCGCCGGTTTCGTCGTCGTCGTCTTATTGGGTCGTGGCCATCACCTGCGCCCGGCCGTCGAGACGCGGCGACCCGGCACCGACCATGCGGGTTACTATCGGGTGCGTCGCGGTCGGTGGTGACGGCGTCACGTCACACGCGTACACGGACGTCCTCGCGGCCCTCAGTCCGGTCGAAAAAGCAATCGCCGAACAGCCAGGCGGAACGCACGCCGACAAAATGGAAACGTCGATGATGCTGGTGATGGCGTCGGAGACCGTGGATGTGTCGAAGGCCGTCGACAACTACGCAATCATTGAGGACTCACGGGACATTCGAGGCCGCGACGACGCCGGTCCGCAGCAGCGCCTCGCCCGCCGCGCACGCCGGACCCTTGCCGGCGAGCACAAGCGCATCGCCGGCCGCGAGCGGCGTGCGAGCGAAGTTTGTGAGCGGCTCGCTCGCGCGGAGGACGGCGACGACCAGCGCGCCGGTTTGGCGCTGGACGTCGAGATCGACGAGCGTGCGGCCGATGGCCGCGGCTTCGGAGTTCAAGGTGACGCTCGCGATATCAAGGCTGCGCGCGAGCGCGCTCAACGCCGGCAACTCGACTTCGTCGCGCAGCGCGCGGTAGTGATCGCCGCGCACTTCCGCGATCTGCGTGCGAATTTGCGACTCGGCGACGCCGTAACTGCGCAGCACGCGGCTGAAAATCTCGATCGACGACTCGAACTCCTGCGCGACGACTTGATGAGCGCCGAGCGCAAGGACTTCCTCGATCTCCGCGACATAGCGCGTGCGCGCGATGATTTGCGCCGGTGAACCCACTCGGCGAATCGCCTCGATCGTGCGATGCACCGCCTGTAAATCGTTGATTGCGAGTACGACCACGCGCGCGAGGCGAATATCGAGATGCTCGAGCGCCTCGGCTCGACTAGCGTCGCCAAAGTGGATGTGTTCGCCGCGCGCTTCCTCCTCGCGCACGGTACGCGCGTTGAGTTCGAGCACGGCGTACGGGATTCCCGTGGCGCGCAGGACGCGCGCGAGGTTGCGTCCGCTCAGGCCGTAACCGAGCACGACGACGTGATCGCGCATTCGCGTCTCCGCGCGCGGCGTTTCAGCGGTTTTCTGCGCGCGTCGCTGACGCAGGCGTTCGGCGCGTTCGGCGAGTCGCGGCGCAAAGCGCAACACGAACGGCGCGCACACCATCGTCAACACCGAAGTGCCGAGGAGCAGTTGGTACTCGGTCTCGGTCAAAATGCGATAGCTGAGCGCCTGAAGGAGCAGCAAGAAGGAAAACTCGCCGACGTGCCCGAGCCCAAGCCCGACCGTGAGCGCCGTGCGCTGCGGAAACCGCATCAAAAACACGACACCGGCGATCACGCCCGACTTGACGATGAGCACCAGAGCCGCGGCGCTCGCGACTGCGACAGGTTGCGTGATGAACTGGCTGACGTCGACCAGCATGCCGACGGAAATGAAGAAGAGGCTCGTGAACAAATCACGGAACGGAATGGCTTCGCTCATGATCGCGAGCCGGTGTCGCGAATCGCTAATGACGATGCCGGCGAGAAACGCGCCGAGCGCGAGCGAAAGTCCGGCCGCGAGCGTCCCGTAACTCACGCCAAAGAGGAGGAACGCAACCGCGAGCAGGTACGCCTCGCGACTTCGCAACTCCGCGACCATGTCGAGGAGTTTCGGGACGACGCGGCGAGCGACAAAGAAACCCACGACGAGGATGCCCGCGGACGCAAGAAGTCTCCAAATTGGGCGACCCGTTTCGCCGCCGATTCCCGCGAGAAGCGGCAGCGCTAGAGTCATCGGCACGACCGCGAGATCTTGAAAGAGCGCAACGGTGACGATGAGCCGGCCGTGCGGCGTGTCGAGTTCGTCCTGATCGCCGAGCGACTTGAGGATGATGGCGGTGCTCGAGAGCGCGCCGGCAAAACCCGCGACCATCGCGACGGGAAAGGACGCCCCGAACGCGGCGGCGCTCAGTGCGCCGACGAGCGTGCAAGCGAGCACTTGCAAACCGCCGCCGCCGATCGCGAGCCAACGCATGCGCCAGAGTCGCCGCAGCGAGAACTCGAGGCCGATCGAGAACAACAGCAGCGCGACGCCGATCTCCGCGAGGCCCTCGACCGCGTCGCTCGATTTGACGAGCGCGAGTCCGTGTGGACCGATCGTCATGCCGGCGAGGATGAGTCCGACGACCGGGGGCAGCTTGAGCAGCCGGAGTCCGACGAGCGCGAGGAGCGCAGTGCCGAACACCAGGATGAGATCGACGAGAAATGCCATGTCGTGCATGCCGGGAACATCGCCGATGCGTGGAGCGATGAAAAGACGAAAGCCGAACAAGCACGTGAGCATCGGGCGACTGAGCTTGCATCAGCGCTAGGCCAATGCGAGCATCCGCTGCCTCGTGGACGATCCGCGCGCCCCTGGTGAAAGATTTCCATGCTGCTGTCCGAGCCTGAGCATTCTCGCGGCGACCTCAATTTTTCGATCACCAAGATTCCGGTGCGGGTGCATTGGAGTTTTTGGCTGGTTTCCGTGTTGCTCCAACTGGAGCTGCTCCATGAGCCGACGCTGCTCGTGCTGTGGATCATCGCCTTCTTTGTCGCGATACTCGTGCATGAGTTGGGGCACGCGTGGACTGCACGGGGATTGTTCGGAGCGCGGCCATGGATTTCTATCTACGGCATGGGTGGACTCGCTTCGTATATTCCGACCATGCGCATCTCGACTTTGCAGAGCATCGGGGTTTCGCTCGCCGGACCATTCATGAACTTCGCGTTTGCCGGCCTGCTCGCGCTGATTATTTGGGGCGCGGGGCAGCGTGTCGCGTACGTGGGATTTCCGTTGTGGATTACGTTCACTCCCTTCAGCGCCATGAACCTGACTAATTTCTTGTTCTATTTGATTTTCGCCAACATCTGGCTCGGCCTCTTCAACTTGCTGCCGGTTTATCCACTCGATGGCGGGCAAGTGAGTCGGCGACTCGGGCGCGCCGTGTCACGTCGCGGCGAGCGAGTGGCGTTGGCCATCTCTATGGTTACGGCGGGCGTGATCGCGATTTACTCGTTGAGCGACTTGCGGGTGACGTTTTGTGGGCTTTTCTTCGGCGTGCTCGCCTACGGCAGCTACCTCGAGCTTCAACAAATCTCGCGCGATCCATGGCGCCGGTACAACTGACCGCGCGCGTTCCCCCGTTACACACTGGTTACGAGAATTCTTGGTCCGACTGGAACACTTTCACGTCATCCCCGTCAGGAGTTGGCGGGGGATCCGCGAACGTGAAAGGGGTCGGTCATGTCTTTTACGCGCTGGAGTTTCTTGTTTGCCGTGGCGCTCAGTATTGGCGCCGCGTTTGGATGTACGGGGAAGGGGCCGCGCGCGGCCGTCGATGTTCCGAGTCAGGTTTCTGAACCGGGCGGTGCTGGTCCGGTTGTCGACCCAGTTGCGAAGACCGAACCAGCGCCGACTTTCGTCACCGAGCCGGACGTGACGCAGCCGCGACCGATTGCGCCGTTTGTCGAGAAGGCGCTCACGTGGTTGGTGGAAGCGCAGCATCCGGATGGCGGTTGGGGCGCGGGCTCGCATGCCAATCAACAAGAACGAAATCCGAGCCAAGTCGCTACCGATCCCGCGACTACCGCGTTCACGGCGATGGCTCTGCTCCGCGCCGGACACACACCGACCGCAGGCGACTATCGCGGTGCCGTGCGCCGCGCCACCGAGTATCTCGTGAGTGCGATCGAGCGCGCGCCCGAGGTGGGTCCAAAGATCACCGACCTCGAGGGCACGCAACCGCAATCGAAGCTCGGGCAGATCGTCGATACTTCGATGGCCGCGAACTTCCTCGCGAAAGTGCTGCCGCTCTATCCTGATGCCGACGCGTTGCGTCCGCGCGTCAGCGCGGCGCTCGATAAGTGTCTCGCAAAGTTGCAGGGCTCGCAGAAAACCGATGGCAGTTGGACCACGTCGGGCTGGGCGACCGTGTTGCAATCATCGATGTCGTGTTCGGCGCTCGAATTCGCGCAAGTGGCCGGAAAGCAGGTCGACGCGGAAGCGCTCACCAAGGCCCGTGACTTTCAAAAAGGCAACTTCGATCGCGCGACCGGCGCCGTCAAGGCGGACACAGCCGCGGGTGTCGACCTCTACGCATTTGCCGCCTCGCAGCGCGCGACCGCAGGTGAAGCGCGCGCCGCCGACGAAGTGATCGCGGCCGCAAAGAGCGCCGGAACGCTCGACGCGAGTGCGACCGTGACCGAGGATAACCTCGTCAAGGCGGGCATGTCCGCGCCGCAAGCGAGCACGCTCAATCGCGCGTTCGAAATGAACGGCGCGCAGATCGCCGGCATGAACAACGAGCAACTGCTGAGCGGGTTCGGCAACAACGGCGGCGAAGAATACCTGAGCCACATGATGACGAGCGAGTCGCTCGTCATCACCGGCGGCGAGCCGTGGCAACTGTGGAACGACAAGATGCACGAACGCCTCGCGAAAGTGCAGAGCCCGGACGGCAGTTGGACGGGGCACCACTGCATCACGAGTCCCGTGTTCTGCACCGCGGCCGCGGTCCAGTGTCTGACGGCGGATCGCGAAGCGCGGCTGCTCGCGCAAGTCGCATTGGCGGCAGCGACGCCGGCGGCGGCGGCGACGGTCGCCAAGTGAAAACGGCGTTCCACGTGTTGTGCGCGCGGGCGGCAGCGGCGTTCACGGTCGGTGTGTTACTCGCGAGTTGCTCGCGCGCGCCGCTCGGGGATGTCGCCGCCGCATCGATCGCGAGCGACGAGCCCGTCGCACCGCTCGCGCGCGCGGCGGCCTGGTTGTGGCGCCAGCAATCGTCGGACGGCGGCTGGCATAGCGCGACCTATGGACTTGCAAGGGGAGGACAGGCGTACACGGCGTTTGTCCTCCACGCGCTCCTCGAGGTGCCGCCGGAGTTGTGCGCGCCGCCTTCGGACGGCATCGCGCGCGCGCTCGACTTCATGAGTCGGCACGTGAACGCGAGCGGCGCGCTCGGGCTCGCCGATCCGGACGTGATCGAGTATCCGAACTATGCCACCGCGCATGCGCTTCGCTGTTTTGTCAAAGTCGGTCGAGCGCAGGATCGGCCGCTCATCGAGCGCATGCGGAAGTACTTGCTCGCCGAACAATATTGTGAGGCGCTTGGATTTGATCGCGATTCGCCCGCCTATGGTGGTTGGGGTTTTGGCGGTGCGCGCCCGCGCGGCGCGACTGGTCACATGGATCTGTCGCACACGCGGCGCGTGCTCGAGGCAATCAAAGACGTGGGCGCGAGTGACGCGCAGGTTCTTGCACGTGCGCGGAGTTTCTTGGCGTTGGTGCAGCGCCACCCCGCGAGCGAACGACCGCAGCCGTGTCCGGACCGTCATGCGGCGTGCGCTGCGCAAGCGGCGCCTTACGACGGCGGCTTCTATCTATCGCCGATCGTTTTTCCCGCCAATAAAGGCGGACTCGAACCCGCGAGTGATCACGCCTCGTGTTACTTCCGGAGCTACGCGACCGCGACCTGCGATGGCCTACTCGCGCTCCTCGCGGCTGGGTTCGGTCCCGACGCCGAACCGGTCGTTGCCGCGCACCGCTGGCTCGAACTCCACCCGCGCCTCGACATCACTGAAGGCATCGCCCCGAGCCCAACCGAGCCGTGGAGCGACGCGCTCTACTTCTATCACCTCGCCGTCCGCGCCGAAGTCTACTCGGCGCTCAACTGGCCCGGCGCATGGCGCGCGGAAATCGCCGCCCTCCTCGCCGCCGAACAGCGCGCCGACGGCAGCTTTCAAAATCGCAAGTGCATCCTCATGAAGGAAGACGATCCGATCCTGTGCACGGCGCTGGCGGTGATCGCGCTGGCACGGTGACGAATCTGCTCCGCAGTCGCGACCTCTTGCGCGGCGCCGCGCACGACGATCGGCGAGCTTTGGAGCGCGCCGTGTTGCGCCGAATCGCGTCGCACTCTACGAGTCGACCGTGCGGCCCGACCGCGCTGCCGCGATCCGAGCAGAATCGAACGCACTTTATCTGCGGCGGCTCGCGCGATACTTAGCGGTGACGCACCGTCGCACCGTCGCCTCATTTGGCTACCTGTTCCCATGCGATCGCCTGCAGAAGATAAGTTTTCGTTCGATCGGTGGCATTCCAGCCTGGTAGGAGCTTGAGACGAGTCTCGAGCCACTCCTGCGGATCTTCGCCCATTGGCGGTTGGTACACGACGCCGTGCACTTCCAGGCGATAGCCGCCTCTTTTGAGCGGGAAATAAACCGTGTCTTTGATGACCCACAGCTCGTCGTAAATCCCAAGCAACGGGTGCTTAGTTACCCAGACGCAAGCGATCGGTACTTTGGTTTGGTCGATCATTGAAAACACATCAGTCGTTCCAACATCGATTTGCTTGATGTGGGAATCGGAACCTGCGTCGTTCGGTCTTGAGTGCTGCCAAGTTTTGCGAGGACAACTACAGCCGGTGAAACCGCCAACGAGAGCACTCATCAGCAATGCGAGCATGAGTCTTGTGTGTTGCAAGCGTGTTTACCTTTCAGGATCCGAAAACGACGGTGAACACAAGCGTTTCCACTTCGATCCGCGCAGATCTTGCGCCTAGTGCCATCCCACCGGCAAGTAAAAAAACTGGAGAGTGCGCAGTTCTCGTGTCCGCTCCTTCAATCTGAAAGGTTGAATAGAGCAAAGCCCAAGGCAGCCGGCCCTGCGGCTGCCCTGGGTCCGCATGAATGAAAAACGTGCCCTAAAAGGGCACCACTCACGGTGGAGCTATCCGGCACGGTCACTCGCGACAGCGTGCGAGCGCATTCTATCCAAGCAAAAAACCACAACTCCTCTGCCGCCCATTCAGGGCGGGACGACTTTTTCATCATGACCCAGTGCAGCCGGCTGCTCCGGCAGACTGGACCAGCCGGCTGCACTGAGCTTTGCTCTGTGCCCTCTCTGCCAACATGAGTGAGACATCTCCCCGACTCGGGATTAGTGTAGGGGGCGGGGAGGGATTCAGCGATGGGAGAGATCCAAGGGAAGCGGGAGAACGTCGAGCTGCCGGGAGGCCCGGAG
>JBJXGE010000017.1:0-19163 GCA_046154185.1 Planctomycetota bacterium | reverse complement strand
CGCCGGCGTCAATTTGCCGCGCATGTACGATCCGCGACCGAAGTCTTACATCGAGAAGACCCGCGCGAGTTTTCGGCCGCTCGACTACGAACCAGCAGGCGACAAGATGATCCTCGCGCCGTTGTAGAGATGGCCGATCACGCCGACCAAAAACGAGCACGACTCGAAGCTCATGCTTCGAGTCGTGCTCGTTTACTTAGCGCTGTCTCGCGGAACAACCACTACGGACAGGCTGTGAGACCCGTGCAATCGAGCGCGTCGGGCGTCAGGTCGAGGCCGCACGACGGGAACGGCGGCGGGAAGCTCGGGCCGGCGGAAAACTGATAGCTCAGGCTGAAGACCGGGTCCGCGATATCCGTCAGGCCGTCGTCATTGGCGTCATTGGCCTCAGCGCAATTGACCGGCTCGCCGGAGAAGAGCATGCCGAGTTCCGCCACAGGGTCGGCGATGTTTAGCAGTCCGTCACCGTTCGCGTCGCCGCGGATGAAGATTCCCGTCGAAGCAACCGGCACCAACGTCACAACGCCGTCGTCGAAATTCGGCGCGTACGCGTCGGTCCCGACGACGACGATGTTGTCGATCGGCAACGCTCCGCCGAGCCCGTCTAGGAAAAACACGTTCGTCAGCGTCGGCGCGACATCTCCCGCGAGCAGCGCCGGCACGGTGTCGAACGTGCAGACGAGCGTCTCGCGCTCTGGCCCGAAGCTAATCGTGTCGACTTGGAGGAAGTCGACAATCGCACCGGCCGTGAGTCCCGTGCTGAAGAGCGCTGGTGAAAAGAAGTCGAGCGCCGGCATGCTCATCGCGAGTCCGACACTCGTCGGCGTCAGGTACGCCGGGTCGATACTCATGCTGAGCGAAAAACCGGCTGCGGCGTGTGGGTATCCCGGGCTGCCCGCGATTTCGCCGATGCGTACTGACACCTGGCCGGTTCCGATCCCCGATACCTCATCGAAGTTGATCGTCGAGTCTTCTGCGCGGTAGACGAAATCTATTGGCGGCGTGCCCGCTTCCGGGACTTTGGTTGTGAAGTCGATCGAATTCGGCGTCCCCGGTTTGAAGAGACCCAACGTCGCCTGGCCATCCACGGGCGGCTGATTGGTCACGAAACGGAAGTTGTACATCGTGTCCCAACGCAGCGCGTTGGCGTTTGGATTGGTCGCAAAAGTCTGCGTCGCCCAAACGATGTTTGTCGAGCCCTCGGTGATGGTCCAATCCGCATTCGAGTACGGCTCGCCGCTATGCGAAAGCGTCGAATGGAATCCGGTGCTGTCGAAAACGGTGCCAGCCGGAACGACCACTGTCAGCGAGCCGATCGAACGGTCGGACGTCATGTTGTAGATCGCATACTCGTACTGGTAGAGGCCGCCGGCGAGCGTGATCACGCGCGTGCCGACGACAATTCGGCCATCGCCCGCAACGTCGATGTTGTCGATCTCGACATCTGCAAGCGCGTCTTTCCACGCGTCGATCGGATTCTTCTGGCGTTGCGTGGTCGCCGTGAGCGAGATCGTGTAGGGCGACGAGCCCGAGACGTTGATGCGCCGGTAGGCGACGTTGTTGTTATCGTTCTCGTCCGCTGAATCGGCGGACGACACGTAGCGCCCAGTCACATAGTAGAGCGCTCCGGGGTTGAGTGCCGGGTTCATGTCGTCGACAGCGACTTGCAGCCGGCGGCCGATCACGCCCACGGCAGGTGGCGCGCTGAATGGATACGGGAACACGCCCGTCGCCGCATTGATCTGCGAGCGGGGACCGAGATTGCTCTGCGAGCCGTTGAGCCCGGCCGAGTAGGGATCCGAGCAACCCGGACTGAGCTGCGCGCCGCCCGGTCCCATGCAGGTTCCGCACGTGCTACCGGTCAGCGCCGCGAAGCCGTGCTTGAGCCAGCTCTGACCGATTTGCTCGAGGACCCCGCCCTTGAGGCGAAACATATTTTGCCCGATGACCGGATGCTGATTCGTCGACGCAACCCAGGGCACCGCGACGTCGCCGATGTTGCACGAGATCGTGCCGACCGAGTACGCGACGATTCCGCTCGACACGCCCCACGTCGCGAGATCGTAGAGGTCCCCGACGATGATGTCTCGACCATCTGTCGTGCCTGCGCCTTGCGCGTGCAGCGCTTTCGTCCCGACACAAAGTGCGCACAAAACGCTGCTCACGAACAGAAATCGACTGACTCTCGACATCTCGATCATCCTCCTTCTCGCGACTACTCAGTGCGCTGAAACGAACGAGCCCCGAAAAACCGCTGGTCCACGCCCTCGCGCATCTACGTCACCGTCAGCCTCCGTGTTTGGGCTCGGCGACTCTCTGCATTGGGCGTGGGGACGTTGTGGATTCTAGCTACCGACCCGGCGCATCGCCACGGTTGTGACGCGGGAGCAAAAAAACCGCGGCCGCCTGGCACGGTTTCGTGCGCAAGCGACCGCGGTCGCACTCCGACTCGAGCATGCTTCGGCGACTACGGACAGTCCGTCGCGCCGGTGCAGTCGAGAGAGTCGGCGGTCGGGTCGTTGCCGCAACCCGGGAACGGGCTCGGCATCGCCGGACCAGATGAAAACTGGTAGCTGAGGCTGTACACCGGGTCGGCGATGTCGATGGCGCCATCGTCGTTGGCGTCGTTGGCCTTTTCGCAATTCACCGGCACGCCGCTGAACAGCATGTCGAGATTCGCGATCGGGTCGGCAATGTTGATCGAGCCGTCGGCGTTGACGTCGCCGCGAATGAAGAGGCCGACGCCAGAACCGGGCAGCAACTGGATGACCCCGTCATTGAAATTCGGCGAGTAGCTGGTAGTCCCGACGACCACGAGGTTGTCGATCGGTAAACCGCCATGAACTCCGTCTTCGAAGTAAATAGTCGTGTTCGTCGGGAGCGCATCGCCGGCGAGTAGCGTCGGCACCGTGGCGAAACCGCAGAGCGCGACATCGCGTTGCGGCACGAAGTTGATGGTCTCGACTTGCAGGAAGTCGACGATCGCGCCGATCGTCATTCCATTCGTGAACATGGCGGGCGCAAAGAAGTCGAGCGCTGGCATGCCACTCGCTGGTACCGCGGTGACCGCAACCAAGTAATTGGGATCGAATGAGAAGCTGGTCGAGAATCCCGCGGCCGCGTGCGGGAAGCCAGGACTACCCGCCAGCTCGCCGATGCGCAGCATGACGTTGCCCGAGCCAATGCCGGTCGACTGCGTGAACGTAATCGTGGTGTTCGGAACCTCGAACTCGAACTCGATCGGCGGCACTGGCACGTTGACCGTGCAGCTGGTCGCGATCGACGTCAGCGCGCCGGTATGCGTGAACACATCGTACGTGCGATTGCCCGGCGCGGCGGTGACGTCGCTGTAGCTCGTAGCGCTACCGCCGAGCGTCGCGAGGAGTGCGCCATCGCGGTTGATCGTAATGCTGGTGTACGACGCGCTGGGGTTGTTCCAGCTCAAGTCGACCTCGTCGTTGACGCCATCAAAGCTGCAGGCGAGATTCGTCACCGGCAGCGAGATCGGTCCGCCCGGCTGCGGTACACGCGTCGTGAAGTTGACGGTGGACGGCGTGCCCGGTTTGAACAAACCAATCGTCGCATTGCCATCCATCGGCGGCTGGTTCGTCGTGAACCGGAAGTTGTACATCGTGTCCCAGCGCACCGCGTTCGCGTTGGGGTTCGCGGCGTGGGTTTGGGTCGCCCAGACGATGTTGGCGGCGCCGGGCGTGATCGTCCAATCGGTGGTCGCGTACGGCTCTCCGCTATGCGAGAACACATCATGAAATGCGCTGCTCAAGAAACTCGTGCCGGCGGGGACATCGACGGTAAATGCGCCGACGCTGCGATCCGAGTTGAAGTTGAAGATCGCGTATTCGTATTGATATTGACCGCCGCCGAGGGAGATCACACGCGTGCCAACCACGAGGCGGCCGTCGCCCGGGACGTCGATGTTGTCGATCTCGACGTCGGCGTTGACCGCTTGCCAGGCTTCGATCGGATTCTTGCGCCGCTGCGTCGTCTGTCCGCCCGTGAGCGCGATGGTGTAACTCGTCGTGCCATTCACGTTGATACGGCGATACGACGTGTTGTTGTCGTTATTGTTGTCCGCCGCATCCGCGGAGCTGATGTAGTGGCCCGTGACGTAGTACAGCGCACCCGGGTTCAGAGTCGGATTGAGATCGTCGTTATTCACCTGCAGGCGACGCGCGATCACGCCCGTGTAGGGCGGCGCGCTCCACGGATAAGGGAACACGCCGGTGGCGGCGTTGACTTGCGAGCGCGGCCCGAGATTCGACTGCTCGCCGTTACGGCTCGCGGTGTACGGATCGGAACAACCCGGATCGAGGTCGGATCCACTTGGACCGGTGCAGCCGCCGGCACCCGAACAAAGCGTTTGCGCGAGCGCGAAAAAGCCATGCTTCAGCCAGCTCTGACCGATTTGCTCCATGACGCCGTCCTTGTGACGGTACATGTTCTGACCGATCACCGGGTGTTGGTTCGTGCTGGAGACCCAGGGCACCGCGACCGTCCCAATGTTGCAGCTTGTCGTGCCGACCGAGAAAGCGGTGATACTTCCTGAGGCGCCCCAGTTGGCGACACTTTGCAAGTCGCCGACGATGATGTCGCGGCCGGTGGTGGTACCAGCCGGTTGTGCGCTGAGTAGTCCAGCGGCTGAGCAGAGTCCGACGAACACGCAAATCGATGCCAGATTTCTGACCATCTCCCAGATCCTCACTCTCACTCCGAAAAAGCACTTGCTCGCGAAGTTCTAGAAGTTCGTCGTGCGGGTCGATCGGTTGATACGCGCGGGCCACGCGGCCGGGGACTTCCCGGTGCTCGTGCGATGCGTAGCCAATGGCCTGCGTCTCAATGCGTGGACTCAAACGGTTGCTCGGAAACGAACTGCAACCGTGCTAGCGCGTCGCTCGACCCGGAGCGCGCACCGCGACCAAAATGGTCAAGAATGAGGTAGCCCACGACCGACGAGGAACTTCCAACACCTCAAAACCAGACACAAAACGGACGCGGAATATTAGCCGTACGCGGTGACGGCGGCTATGGGGCTCTTTGCCGCGGCTCCGTCCCTCGGGGCGAACCGACCGTCAGGAATGCGCACCAAGCCGAGAGTCGTTGCGGAACGGCCGAAACTCGCGACGCGAAACTTAAGTTCTTCCGCCGCAACGAGCTGGCTGCCCGGCGCCCCGGGACTTCTCAGCTCCCGTCAGGTCTGAGAGCAGCGGCGGCGACCTGCTCTTCCTTCAGGAAGATGTAGAAGAGCCGCCCCTCATTTTTCACGTGACCCGCGATGTTCTCGGCTTCCGGCCCGACTCCGAGATAGAGGTCTGCTCGCCCCGCGGACTTGATTGCGCCACCGGTATCTTGATCGAAGTAGAGCCCAGTGTGCGGCTGTGACGTGAGGAGATCGCCGCCGCGTGTCGGCGTCGGCAGGCTCGTGACCGCGATCACCGGACCGCCGCGCGGGAAGACCTGTTTATCGGTCGCGATGCTGTGCTCGGGCGTGACAGCCACGCCGATGCTGCCGAATGGTCCCGCTTCGGCGGTGTCGGTGAAGAAGACGTAGGACTCGTTCAGCGCCAAGACTTCGTCGACTTCCTCGGGGTGCGCACGGAAGTATTCGATCAGCCGCTTGAGTGACAAATCACTTTTCGCGAACTTGCCGCGGTTGACGAGTTCCGTGCCGATGCTCTTGTAGGCGCGATCGGTCTTACCGGCGTAACCGACATACATCATGCGATCGGGGAGTTGAATGCGCGCCGAACCTTGTACGTGCACGATGTAGACCTGAAATGGATCGGCCAGGTAGACCAATTCGCTGCCGCGCAGCAATCCGCGTGTTTCTATTTCGCTGCGCGAATAGTACGACACCACTCGGCCCTCGGCCGTGCGACGACCAAGCGGCTGACCTTCTTCATCCGTGACGAGGTCCGCCGGTCGGCGATAGAGCGGATAGCGAAACTTCGCATCGGGTTTGACTCGGCCTTCGAAGATCGGCGTGTAGTAGCCCGTGAAGAGCACCTCGCCGCTCGCCGCATCCCAACCGACGGAGCGATAGACGTTGAAGTCTTGTTTGATTCGCGTCGCGAACTCCTCGGCATCGCCGGCTTCTAAATAAATGGCGCGCAGTCGCTCCAGGCTTGCGACTTGTGTCTCGTGTTCGATGGCGCGATCGAGCGTCTGGTAAGGAAAATACTTGTGGGAAGATGGTTTCGAGAAATAACTCAAGCTTTGATCGAGCGCGTCAATGGTCGCCGGATCCGTGCTGTAGATCTGGGTGAAGTCAGGATACTCAGACTCTGGCACCGGCACGAGCGCCGCGGTGCCGGACGGTAACGCCCGATCGTATTCTTTGCCGGTGCCTTTCTTCGGTGCACAGCAACCGCCGACGGCGATCGTCAACAACGCGGCCATCGCAACCACCAAAACTACGATCGATTTATCGCCGCAGACACGATAGCGCGACGGGCCTTGCATCGCAGGCGCTCACTTCCCCGTTGTTCTGCTCCCTGGACGCGGCGTAGTCCGGTCGCGGAATGTTGGGTGTTATGCCCGCTCGCCGCCACAACTGCAAGCGCGCGTGTGAGCGAAGCGGGGTCGCGGTTTCGGTTCGCTCACTTCTTTCCCCGCGTGACGTCGAGCACACCTTGCAGTTTGTCGGCGATCTCGCGCGGGCCGGCCTCGGCGTCGAAGCCGACATGGATCGCGCGCACGACGCGTTCCGCATCGAGGATGAGAACGACCGGCAATCGGCTCAAGCGGTGCGATTCAAAGAGCGACGCGTAGCCGGAAGCGATCGTTACCGTCCCCGCATTCTGCTTGGCCCAGGTCGCGAGCGCGACGTCGTTCGCGGGCGCCCGACTGAGGCCGATGGCGCAGACCCGTTCGCGCGCGCCCTCGAGCGGCGCTTTGAGTGCAGCAAGGAGCGCGGCGCTCGCGACGCTTTTTTCGTCGATCAGCACGAGCACCGTGACTTGGTCCGACTGCTTGGCCACGGGTAGATCTTGCGCTGTGAATCCCGCGAGCGGTTTGCCAAGCAGTTCTTCGAGTCGCACTTGCTCAGCTATGAGGTCGGCGCGCGCGGCTCGAGTTTCTTCGATGAGTTCTTCTAAAGTATCAACTCCGAGTTCGCGGTAGGGCGATCCCAACAACCGCTCGCGCAGCATGACGCAGATCTCGGCGAGTTCGTCGAGATTCGCCGACGGGCCGACCTGTTTCAAGAAATGGCGCAACGTGCCAAGCTCCGCTCGATGCTGGAAACGCAGGTTTTCTTCGATCTCGCCCGCGCCCGAGAGTTCGAGGCTGAGTTCAACGCGAACCTCACCGCCGGCTTCGCGCGAGCGGGCACAGCAATAACTGAGGTTGTACGACTGGACCAGCGCGCCCTCCGGTCGCCCCACGATCGAATAACGCTCGACCAGGTCGACGATTTCAGTGCCGACCTTGCTCGGCGGCGACGCCTCGGTTGCCGGCGCGCGCCGTGGCCCGCGTCCCTCGATCTGCAGCGGTTTCGTTTCTT
This sequence comes from Planctomycetota bacterium, assembly GCA_046154185.1. GTDB lineage: Bacteria > Planctomycetota > UBA8108 > UBA1146 > JAJFFE01 > JBJXGE01. The sequence continues at coordinate 11,644 of JBJXGE010000017.1, read as the reverse complement.
CCGCGCTGGGCGTGCGTGTCCACTCTTGCGTTACCGGGAAGGAACCGCACGGCGACACGAAGTTCATCACCGTGCGAGTCTCCGACTTCGGCGGCACCGGCGAAACAACGAGCTGCTCGATGGCCGGCAGATGCCAATGACCAAAGCCTTCTGTCACGCGCCGATCCGCGCCGAGTTCTAGAAACACGTAGCGATCTTCGGCGACGCGCGGCGGCGGCTGCGAAGATTCACTCGTCGGCGCTTTCGCGCGTGGGGTGAGCGCGACCCGCAACAACACGGCCTGCGGCTCGCCGTTGTCGTGCTCATGAAACACGAGCGCGTAAAGCAACACATCGTAGTCGAGGCGCTCCTCGCCGCTCGATGCAGTTAGCGCGGGGATGATCGAGAGCGTGCCAAGGTACGTTCGATGCTGACCCGCGCCGAACGGTAACTCGGCCGCGCCGCATCGCGTCGTCGCTGACGCGGCGCAAAGCGCCGCGAGCGTCGCCGTCGTGTAAATCAGTTTTCGTGGCAGTGATCGCAAGGAAGAATCCTCCAACGGGTAGTTCAGCGACGCGCTGAGGATAACGCTCGTCGCGCGAATGCGCAGCGCGGCACGGAAGATTCTCGTGTCGAGCAAAGCCTCAGTCGCTGGGCTCGAATCCCCGCGCGCGCGCCGCCGCCAACACCCAACGGTATTCACGAGTGATTCCGTGGACGAGCGCTTGGGCGCCGCCATTACGCGCCAAGAGCGGCCATGTGTAAGTTTCGATGACGAGGTGCGGCGGTTCGCGCAGTGACAAGGCGTAGTTGAGCGCACGCGCGGTGTCGGCGCGCGTCGTCTGCAAACGGCCGACGCGGGCAGCGGACAACGGGACGTGGAAGTGGACCCGGACTTCTTCGAGGGCGCGCGCGCGCGCCGAGTTGAGTTCGCCGAGATCGCGGCCGCGATCGAGCGCGTCGGATGCGCGCGTCGCCGACGTGCCCGCGAACTGATGCAGGTAACGCGGCTCGTCGAATCTCATGAGCTCGCGGAGTGCCGCGGGCGCGCGACCCGGTCGACGAAGCGCGAGCGCGCTTGTGAGATGGAGCTTCGCGACGCGAAGCCCCGAGCGCGTGAGCGCCCGCCACTCTGCAACCGGATCGCGGAACAACACCGATTGATGGCAGACGTCGAGGTTGACGCAGAAGAAGCGCGCGAGCAGCGCCTCCGCCTCCGCGCGCGCGACTTTGAGTGGTCGCTCGAGTCCGGCCCGCAGGGCTGGAAGTAAGTAGTCATCGCGAAACTGCACGACGTCAGCCGCGTCTTCGAAAGTCGTATCCGGCTCGGGCTCGGCGGCGAGCACGATCGTGATTCCGCGTTCGCGCTCGAGGCGCGCGAGATGCGCGACGACTTGCAGATAGTGCTGCGCCATGCGGTGGCGCTCCGCCACGTCGTCGCGCCAGAAGCGATAGCTGCCGCCAAGCGTCGACACACTGCCGGCGACGCCCGTTGGCAAGACATCCGCAAGCACGTCGGCGATCGCGCACGTGAGATCAGCGCGCTCGCGGTCGGCCCAGGACGGCGCGTAAACGCGCTCCTTCACACGGCGCGCGTGAAAGGGCGCGAGCGGGAATGCGTTGATGCTGAAGATATAGAGGTTGCGCTCGGCGAGTCGGCTCTTGAGCTGCGCCCGCGCACGCGCCGATGCGAGCGCGTGCACGAGTCGGCGTCCGATGTGCGGGCACAGTCCGAACGCGTGGTTCGGCGCGAGGCGCGCGCGAATCGGTTCGACGTAGGTCTCGAGCGCCGCGGCGAAGTCGCGCCGACTTTCGGCCGGGTGCGCGTTCATTTCATACGACAGATGGAATGGCGCGCCCCGCCCGCGCGTGAGCCGCATCTACGGCTTCGCGGCAGTGGGATAGGTAATCGAACCCGACACGCCATCGACCTTGGCGTCGTTCGGCGAGATGTTCTGGAGCACGAGGTCGCCCTCGATCGCGCGGAATTTCGGCGAGCCCGGGTTGTTGCGCGCCAACACGTTTCCCGTGATGCCCGCGACCAATAACTCGCCGCTGGTGTCAGTGACCTCGACGTCACCCGTGACCAACGTGACGTCGAGCGCGCCGTGACCGTCGGCGACGCGGATCAACCCCGTACACTCAGTGACCGTCGTTTTCGTGCCGCCCGTCGAGAGCTGAACTCCGCCCTGCACATCGTGAATGTGAACGACGCCGTTCTCGCTCGTGACGTTTACACCTTCACTGAGATTGCTGATTTCGATGTCGCCGGCGCCATCGACGACCGTGAGTCGGACGCCGGCGGGCATGCGCACGGTGAGATGCGCGACATAACTCTGGTCACCGACGAGGCGCGGACTCGTCACGACGAGTTCGGGATTCTCGGTGTCGCGCGCGCGAAACTCGAGTTGGATTTCTTCGGCGATGCGTTTGGGTTCATTGAGGTCGGTCGCGCGCGCGCGGGTGTGAATCGCGGCGCTCGCCGTGATGCGACGTTCCGTCGGATCGCCGACGATGTTGAGTGTGCCACTGCCGCTTTGAATGATCAGAGTGCGCACGTTTATGCCGCTCAGCTCAACGTCTCGGTTTGTGTGGTACTCGGCGAGCGAAGGCGGCGCGGTCGAGGTCGGCGGGTCATTCGGGATCACGCAGGACGCGAGCGACAACGACAAGCAAGTCCACACGCTGGTGAGCACCGCGTAACGAGATCCTTGAGGGAGGCTGGCACGACGCGACATCGATGCTATTCCTTTCGGCCATATGCCGGGTTGAGTTGTCGGCCGGAGTCGACCGCGCAGTATAAGCAGCGACGGCTCGGCTGCTATAGGGCGCGTCGCCCGTTTTGCGCGGAAATTCCTCACCGCCGTAGACGGTGCCCGTTAGAATCCGCCCGCGTTTGCCGGGGAGGATGCGAAGTCGGCACCTGTGCGTGAGAGTTACGGAATCTCGATATGAATGCACTTGAACAACGGCTCAGCGAGTTTCGCGACGCGTTCCAACGCATTCGCCAAGAGGTCGCGAAGGTCGTGGTCGGCCAAGATGAGGTGGTGGCGAACACGCTGACCGCGCTTTTCGCGGGTGGCCATTGCTTGCTCGAGGGTGTGCCGGGGCTTGGCAAGACGCTGCTCGTGCGCACGCTCGGGAGCGTGCTCGATCTCAAGTACTCGCGCATTCAGTTCACGCCGGATCTCATGCCCGCCGACATCATCGGCACGCGCATTGTCATGGAGAGCGACAAGGGTGGCCGCGAGTTTCAGTTCCAGCGTGGTCCGATCTTTGGGCAGATCATTTTGGCGGACGAAGTGAATCGCGCGACCCCGAAGACGCAATCGGCGTTGCTCGAGGCGATGCAAGAACATACGGTGACGGTGGGGCGCGAGCACTACACGCTCGAGGAGCCGTTCCTTGTGCTGGCGACCCAGAATCCGCTCGAGATGGATGGCACGTATCCGCTACCGGAAGCGCAGCTCGATCGGTTCTTGTTCAAAGTGCTGGTGAATTTCCCGTCGCGCGCTGAGCTCGGCGAAGTCTTGGGTCGCACGACCGACGTCTACCAAGCGACGCCCGTGCGCGCGATCGACGGGCCGCAGATCATCGCGTTCCAACGGCTCGTGCGCGAAATTCTCGTGGCGCCGCACGTGCGCGACTACGCGATCCGCGTCGTGCTCGCGACACATCCGCAACAAGCCGGTGCGCCCGATGCGATTCGGCGCTTCGTGCGCTACGGCGCGAGCCCGCGCGGCGGACAAGCGCTGCTGCTCGGCGCGAAGATCCGCGCCGCGCTCGCTGGTCGCTTCAACGTCAGCTTCCAAGACGTGCGCGCGACGGCGCCGCCGGCATTACGGCACCGAATCCTCCTCAACTTCGAAGGCGAAGCCGAGGGCAAACGCGCCGACGAGCTGCTCGACGAAGTCATGAGCCAAGTGCCGGAAGTCGCGACCGACGCGCTCGCGTCGTGAGGATATGACAATCGAAGTCAGAGCAAGCGAGCATCCGTAGTCATTCCGAGACTCGCGCGATTTTCAGAGTCTCGATTCCAAACGATGCCGATCCTGCGATCGCTCGCAGGCGAAGCGCCAGCTCGACTTCTCGTTGAAATTCGCTGACCTCGAATTCACAGCTGAGTAGCTTCCAGCGCGTGTTCGCAAATAGCTGCTCGCTGCGCGCGTCGTCGACAGCAAGAAATACGCCGCCTCGCACTTCGCCGTCCTCGTCGGCCGCGGGGGCTTCGACTGCGTCGGCGCGCGCCATCGCGATCAAGCGATAGCGACCACGAGCCAATAACAGCGAGGTACGCCAGCCACCGACCTGTTCGCCTGATTTCGCGCAAGAGACTTGCAGCGCCATTGCGCCGTCGATGTTTTTCTTGCGCAGCACAACGCCTTCCGTCTCGCCGGCCGGATTCCAACCCTTTACCAGCTGAGGTTTGTCGCCGCGAAAATGTACGGGCGTGGGCTCGGGTGCGCGAGATTGCGTCTGAAGCTGCCCGTAGCGGGCCGCCACTCGCGCCTTGAGATCGCGAATCGCATCGACATGCCCCAGGCGGGCCTCCTTGCTCACCAATGCCAAGGTCGGCGCCAACAGCTCAGCCATTGCATCGATGCGTGGGAACCACTTCTGGGGATTGAAATGTGGAACAAGCGCGACAACGCGCTTGCGGTATCGCTTCCGCCATTCGGGATTGGCGAGCACTGCGCCGACGACCAGACTCGGTGGAAAACGCAAAATCGCCGCCTCCGCGTCACCGAACAACTGGTCCATTCCGTGCGGTAGGAAGCGCGCCAGTCCATCGCGCGGGTCGAAATACAAACGGTAGTTATTGCGATTGAAGGCATAGCCGTCCCAGTGGGCAAGCATCGCTTCGAGCGCGAAAAAATCTATGAGCGCCCCAATGTCGACCTGCTTTTCAATCGCCGACCAGTCTTTGCTGACAAGCGCGGCCGTGCACGCTTCTCGCAGAGCGCGCAGGTCCGAACGATCGTCCGTACCTTTGCCCGAATCTTTCTCGAGTTCGGCATAGATATCCTGGCAGAACCCGCCGTCGTAGAGATTACCGCTGGCATCCCCATAACAGCGCAACAGCAAGTCTTGGTCGAAAGCTTCGCGCAACACGTAGAGGCCCAAATCACGACCGTCTACTACTAGGTGTGCATGCGCGACGCGCGGCGCCGGATAGCCGGCAGCAGCAAAAATCTGCGCGCCCAACCACTCGCTGAGCCACGAGCCGTCTTGCACGGCGTTGTTGAGGTGGAATTTGGTGAGGCCGTAGAAGTCCGGCGGATCACCAAACTTGTCGAGTTTGAGTGTCAGGCCTGGGCGGTCACCGAGTTCGCGAAAACTCCCGGCCGCACCTTTGAGTTTTATGCCGATTTTTGGCCACGCTCCAAGATCGCCGACTCTAACGGTCGCGGGCACGTAAGTGCGCGGCTCTTTGCCCAGACTCTCGCGCCCCTCCGACGTAGTTTCAATCGTGACGCGCAGCACTTTGCCGCTGAATAACTCCCGCGCCGGGTCGGCGGGCGCGCCCGCCGGAGGCGCGGTGCCGTGAAGCGTCGAAAGCAGCCACGCGATCAGAACACCAGCAGAGCAGAGCCGAACGGCCGGACCTTTTCGTAAATTCCGCGGAAAACATTTCATTGAGTTTGCTCCTGGGTGCAACGGAGATGCTGATTGTTCAACTCATGCACGAAAATACAAGCCGTCAAGCTCGACCGCATAGGATCACTTAGGGTCGACTTCTTGCAGTCGGCGTTCGAGAAACCGGCGCTCGGCAACATTCTCCGCGAGTTCGAGTGCCACTCGATACGCCTCCGCCGCCTCGGCGCGGCGGCCCGCACGGCGCAAGAGTTCGGCGCGCGCGGAATGAAAGTGGTGATAACGCGCGAGCGTGCCATCGCGGGCGAGCGCGTCGAGGCGTTCGAGGCCGCGCGCCGGGCCTTCGACCATCGCGATGGCGACGGCGTGATTGAGCGCGACGACGGGCGTCGGGAGCCAGCGGAAGAGTTCTCCGTACAAAGCCGCGATCTGCGCGTGGTCCGTCTCGGTGTAACGCGGCGCCGATGCATGGAGCGCGGCGATCGCCGCTTGAATCTGATAAACGCCGGGTCGTCGCAGGCGCAGCGCGGCCTCGACCAATTCGGCGCCGGCCGCGATCTCCGCGCGATCCCAAAGACTGCGATCCTGGTCTTCGAGCAGCACGATCCCGCCTTCGAGATCCACGCGCGTTGCGCGCCGCGCATCGTGGAGCTGCATGAGCGCGAGGAGTCCCATCGCCTCGGGCTCATTCGGGAGCAACGTGTTCAACAAGCGCCCGAGCCGGATTGCTTCCGCGCAAAGCTCGCGTCGCACGAGCTGATCGCCGCTCGTCGCCGAGTATCCTTCGTTGAAGATGAGATAGATGACGGCGAGCACGCCTTCGACACGCTCCGGCAGCAGCTCGGGTGGTGGGACGCGATAGGGAATCGCCGCGACTCGGATCTTGTTTTTCACGCGAACGAGCCGCTGCGCCATGATGGGTTCCGGCACGAGAAACGCGCGCGCGACTTCCGCCGTCGAGAGTCCGCCGAGCGTGCGGAGCGTCAGCGCCACGCGCGCGTCCTCGGCGAGCGCTGGGTGGCAACACGTGAAGATGAGTCGCAAGCGATCGTCGGCGAAGTGAGTGGGCGCGAAATCGTCGATCGACGACGACTCCGGCGTCACGCGCAGTCGCTCCCGCAGTTTGTCATCAAGGACGGACTGCCGGCGCAGTCGATCGATCGCGCGCCGTCGCGCCGTAGTCGTCAACCACGCTGCCGGCCGCGCCGGGATTCCATCGCGCGGCCAATGCTCGAGCCCGGCGGCGAAGGCGTCTTGCAGCGCATCCTCTGCGATGTCGAAATCGCCGAGCGTGCGCACGAGTGCGGCCATGACAATGCCGTGCTCGCGGCGAAAGACGCCTTCGATCGCGCCGGTGACATCCATCGTTCCTCAGTCGCGTTCGCTACCCGCTTTGGGCGGCGAAGAAATCCTCTGCGCGTTGCGAGATCTGCTCGGGCGTCAGATCTTCCATGTGTGTGGCGACGGACCACTCGTGTCCGAAGGGATCGGTGACGCGCCCGGTGCGATCGCCCCAGAACATGTCGGCGACCGGCTGCTTCACCTGCGCGCCCGCTTTCACGGCGCGCGCAAACGCGGCGTCGACCTTGTCCAGGTAGAGCATGATCGACGTGCTCGCGCCGCCCAAGCTCAATGGCGAGCGCGCGCCAAAGCCCGGGTTCTCTTCCGAAAGCATCACGATCGAATTGCCGATGCGCATCTCCGCATGCGCTATTTTGCCGTCGGGACCTTCGAGTCGCATGAGCTCTTCGGCCCCGAACGCCTGCGCGTAGAAATTGAGGGCCTTTGCTGCATCGCGCACGACCAAGTAAGGCGTGGCCGTAGCGTAGCCGTCGGGGATTGCTTTCACTTTTGATGGAGGCATGTGTGCCGTGCTTTCAGTCCTTTGTGTGTGAGGAGGGAATCGCCGCGAGAGTTCGGTCTAGGCGCCAGGTATTTCCCAAATCGGGCGCACCTCGACGCAGCCTTCTTTCGCACCCGGGATTTTGCACGCCCAACCGATGGCCTCGTCGAGATTCGCGCAGTCGACCATGTAGTAGCCGCCGAGTTGCTCTTTGGTGTCGGCGAATGGCCCGTCGGTCGTGACCATTTTTCCGCCGCGCACGCGCACCGTGGTCGCAGTTCCAGTCGGCTGCAGCGCCTCGCCGCCGACGAGTTTGCCGGAGCGCGCGACTTCTTCGGTGTAGGCCTTGTACTCGGCGAGGACTTTACCCATCTCCGCTTCGGACTTCTTCGCTTCCGCGGCCTCATTGCCGTAAATCAACAAGAGGTATTTCATGTTTCCCTTCCTTTCTGGATTGGGACCTCTGCCCATACGACGAATGGGAATCGCTCACATCGACATCCGCGCTGCGAAATTTTTCTGCTTGTGGCATCCATCGCGCGGGGGAGGCTTTGCCTTCCGTTAGCAACGCTCGCCGTTCGAGATCCAAATCACTTGCGCTGCGATCGCAAAGAAATTCGATGGCTCACTTCGTCGCGCAGCTCGAAATGACGTCGGCGATTGCACGGTAGGAGACTAACTGTCAGCGCAGGGACGCCCAAGCATCCAAAGGGCCAGCAGCCCGCGCAGAGTCCATGCGGCGGTCCGCAGCCAGTTCGTCTGAACGAGCCGCTCATGCACGAGCGAATCGAAACCCCGCGACAACGCTTCGTGACACGGCACTTGCAACAGAGCCGTCGAGAGCCAAATGACGGCCAGGAGAGTCATTCCTGTCCACAGTTGCCAGGCAGCGACCTGCGCGGGGCGATACCAGAAAAGCAGTAACGCTGTTGCCCCCTCGATGAGCATCGGCGGCCCCACGACCCACGTGGTGAGGCCGGCGTGCCGGCGATGATAGTTCGCGAACTCCGTCTCGCCGTTCCCAGGGAATAGCGGATAGTGGACAACCTGCACGAACCAGATCAGCCCGGTCATGAACAGCGTCGCCGCCAGGTGCGCCAGCAACAACAGTCTCGGGAGTGATTCACTCATGTGAGGTCTTCCAGGACAGCCTGCGCGGCACGCCTGCCCGAGACCATCGCGCCCTGGATGGACGCGTTGTCTCGATGATCGCCGCAGACGTAAACGCCCGGTTGCCAGCGGACCGGGCGCTCCGGCTCCGCGAGCGCCGGCGGCGTTTGGCGCGGAAGGGCGTAGGGGATGCGGTAGGTCCGCAGGTGACGCCAGTTCTGCACCGCAGGGCCGAACCAGTCGCTGAGTTGCTCACGCGCCTCTGCCTGGAGGAGCTCGTCGTCGACCGATATGTCGAGTGCCGTCACCGACACGAGGCTCTCATTGTCCGGCCCATAAGAGGGGGCGACGATGGTCGGCACGCACACGCTGTTGACTGGACCGTGGCCCTCTCCGTTGAGCACGAGCATGGTCCGTTCGACAGGCGAGTTTCGCGCCGCGAAGTAGAGGCAACTGACGCCCTGTCCCGCGGAAGGGATGGCGTCACCCAAGAGTCCGGCTGCCGCCGGCGCCTCCCACCGCCACTACGATGGACCTTGCTTTGATTTCCTCCCCCGTCTCGAGCGTTACCGAACCGGGCTGAACGCGCACAACCGTTGCTCCCAAACGGACAGCGCCCGACGGCAACATCGAGGCGAGTTGCTGCGGGATCTCTCCCATCCCCCGCGCCGGCAAGCAGGCGCTGCCCAGCGAAAACATACGGAATACAAAGTGGAACATTCGGCTGGACGTCTGGAGTTCATGATCCAGAAAAATGCCGCCCAGAAACGGCCGAAAAAACCGCTCGATCATCGACGCCGAGAAGCCGGCGACTTGCAGCGCCTTTAGAGTCGTGGTTTCGGGGTCGCGGAAACGGTCCTCGATGGTGCCGCTCAATGACCGGGCCCTGAGCCGAGCCACACGCAACTTGTCGGCGAAAGACCCGATCGGCGAGAAGAGCGAAGCGCGGCGAACGGCCTTCGCCATGGGTCGGTCAGTTCATGAAAACGGCCGGCGTGTCGGATCAGAGCACCGGGCAAGAATGGCTTGAGGTCGAGAGCCTCGTAGTCAAGGACGTGCTTCGCCGCGGGGTAGCTGGTCAGAAAAACCTGAAAGCCGCGGTCCAGGCGGAAGCCCGCGACTTCGTCGGTGCGAACTCGGCCTCCGACTCCGTCGGACGCCTCCAGCACAAGGAAGCGAGCGCCCCGCTGGTGCAACAGTCGCCCGCAGCACAACCCCGCCAGGCCGGCACCGACAATCAATACGTCGTGTGTCATTTGGTCTGTCCGGTCAGTCGTTCGTCGGGGGCGGCACTGCCGTCTATTCACCAGACTCTAAGAGTCGGCGCGTCCGTCTGGTGACGATAGGCGAACATGTTCTCCAACTTTCGGCGGATCAGCCAGCCGCCGAGCCAGCTTCCTATCAACCCCAGCGGAGCCTTGTACTCCACTTCATCACGCAAGATGGTCCCGCCATCACCGTCACTCAAGAACCGGTGGCGATGGTACCACGAGGCGAAAGGGCCTGACTCCTGGCGGTCCGCGAACAAATGGGGCGGGGCGTATTCAGTGTGGATGGCTACCCACTGGATTGGAATCACCCCGAGAAGCCGACCGCGCAGCACGACCTTGCTGCCGGGCAACAAGGAGCCGGTGGATTCGACGACCGCCATCTTCTCCCAGGGAGGGATCAGACTCTTCAGCGCGCTGGGGCTTTCGTGGAAGCGAAAGACCGCCTCCGGCGTGGCGTTGATTCTGGTTTCCTTGATGTACTGAATGCGTGACACTCCATCGCCAAGGTCATGATGGGTTCCGGCACGAGAAACGCGCGCGCTGCCATCGAACACGGATTATCGCCGCAGTCGATCGATCGTGCGCCCGAGCGCGGACATGACGATGCCGTGCTCGCGGCGAAGCTCGAGTTCACTAAGCGCCAGGTATCTCCCAAATCGGGCGCACTTCGACGCAACCATCTTTGGCGCCCGGGATCTTGCGCGCCCAACCGATGGCCTCGTCGAGGTTCGCGCAGTCGACCATGTAGTAGCCGCCGAGTTGCTCCTTGGTGTCGGCAAACGGACCGTCAGTCGTGACCATTTTTCCGCCGCGCACGCGCACGGTGGTCGCAGTTGCAGTCGGCTGCAGTGCCTCGCCGCCGACGAGTTTTCCGGAGCGCGCGACTTCTTCGGTGTATGCCTTGTAGTCGGCGAGGACTTGCCCCATCTCCGCTTCGGACTTCTTCGCTTCCGCGGCCTCATTGCCGTAAATCAACAAGAGGTACTTCATGTTTCCCTTCCTTTCTGGATTGGGACCTCGGCGCGTACGCACATCGATATCCGCGCCGCGAAATTTTTCCGCCCGTGGCATCCATCGCGTGAGGGGAGGCTTTGCCTTCCACCAGTACGGCTCGCCGATCTTCGCGCCCTCGAGCGGATCCGCGAGGGCTATCGCCCCTCGAAACTCATGGTAACTCCGCCGGCCCTTCAGGCCGGATCTCTTTTCTTGATCGGAACCCGGGGTAGGCCGCAGGGCCGGCCAACCCGACATCTCCCGGGGTAGTCCGGCTGACCGGCCAACCCGACATCTCCCGGGGTAGTCCGGCTGACCGGCCAACCCCGGGCTATATCCCGTCGGGCCTTTCAGGCCCTCTCAGATTCGGAGGTCGCGAATCCATTTTCGCAATGGAGTCAGCGCGTCTGCCTTCTAAGACGGCCGAGGACATCACGCCTGACACAGACAGTAGTCACTGGAGAGTGCGCGATTCGGGCGAACTTATTTCCCGTCGGGCCCTTCAGGCCCTCTCAGATTCGGACGTCGCGAATGCATCTTCGCAATGGAGTCGGTGCGCCTGCCTTCGAAGACGGCCGCCGACATCACGCATGGCTCTTTTAAACTCTGAGGGCCTGCAAAGCCGGAGGAGAACCCTCGCCTCGCGCCGGAAATGCGCCGCAGGCGCGATGTCGACGGCGAGGCGAACGGCCTACCGATGTGCGATGGGAAATCCAGTCGTCCGAAGTCGTCGCCGATTGAATGCTGTCGCATCGCGCGGACCTCGCGATGCGATGCCGTGATCGAAAAGAGCCGATCCGATCTGAGGGCCTGCAAGGCCCGTCGGGTTATAGCCCGGGGTTGACCGGCAGGG